>JAKRSD010000001.1 GCA_022402535.1 Flavobacteriales bacterium
GGCCGCTTTCGCTCCTTCACTTAAATGGCTATGAAAGTAACACCATGGGAACGGGTGGTTTTCGGAATTGGATGCGCAGCGGCATTACCATTACCGCCAACGATGATATTATGTACATGGGGCCCAGAGCCAATGCCTTAGACAGAACGGATGCCATGTTTGTATGGGGAGATAATTCCCAGACGGGTAGTTTAGGACCGGATAATCTGCTTTTTGCCTTTACGGCAGGTTTTGGAGATAATACTGTTCCCGGTGCAGACCTTGACGGTACTGCACCCAATGGCCGCGAAATTATGCGCCTTACGGCTACAGGCAACGTGGGCATGGGACCAAGGTTCAGCAATGCGGCCCAGCCGCAGAGCCAACTGCACATAAACGGAGAAAATGCCGTGAGCACCTGGTTTCAACTTTCTAACCAAACCGGCACGGGAATGCTCGCTGCCGATGGTTTACCTATAGGTGTATTAAACACAGGTACGACAGAAATCAGGCAGCAGGAAAACCAGCCGCTGAAATTATTTACCAACAGTGTTGAGCGTATGCATGTAAATGCAAATGTAGTACAGCCCCTAATTATAACAGAAATGGTTTTATAGGGCTGAATAACAGCGACTCCCGTTTTAAATAAGGTTGGTTTTATTCGCCAACCTTATGTGCCTATACCATAGCACAACAGAGTTCTATTTTTTACAATAATGAATAGAGTTCACCAAGGGATTGAATCGTACTCGGGCAGATTTCATTTGTTTGCTCCCTTTCCTGATTAAAATGTATGGCTTTCATGCCCACCAGTCTGGCTCCTTCCACATCCACCACGGGGTCATCGCCAATCATCAGGCTTTCGTAAGCATAGGCATTTCCGCAGGCAAGGGCGAATTTAAAAATGCCGGCATCGGGTTTTTTGCATCCGGCTTTTTCGCTGGTGGTAACGGTTTTAAAGTATTTTTCAATGCCACACTTTTCGAGTTTAATATGTTGTACTTCTTCAAACCCATTGGTGATGATATGTAGGGTGTATTTTGGGGAAAGGTATTCAAGTACTTCTTTTGCACCGGGTATTAAATGCGTTTTGTAGGGGGCAGAGTGAATATAATCATCTCCCAGTGCCTCGGCTAATGCTTGATTGTTGATGCCGAATTCGTTCAGAGCCATTAAAAAACGGGTAAACCTCAACTCCGTTTTTTGAATTTGGTTTTTTCGGTACAAATCCCAGCAATACTCGTTTTTTTTGATGTACACTTCAATAAAATCCTCTTTACGGATGTTGAAATTTTCGAGCCGGTGACGTTCAAAAATTTCGGAAAGGGCTTCGGAAGAGTTTTTTTCAAAATCCCAAAGGGTTTTATCCAAGTCGAAAAAAATATGTCGTACGTCTGTAAATATCATCGGATGAGTTCATTGATTGCCGAAAAGAAAACCGTCCATGCCGTTACGGATGCCATCATATACACCAGAATCAGTTTTTTGTTTTTAAAATAGCGGACTGCCAAAAAGTTGCCCACCGGAATGCTCAAAAAAAGCGGGGTTAAAAATGCAATACCGGGCAGACCATATTTAGCTTTTATGAGAACCATGCGACGGCTGCTTTTGGTGATTTTCTTTTTGAATTTTTTGGGTTTGTTTTTTCGGAGACGTTCAGCAATTCTTTCTATCAGCCGGTTGATTAAATCCCCGGCATAAATAAACACCAGATTGCCCAGTAAACCCGCCGTAATCCCAAACAGCACCGACTCGCCAAAGCTGAATCCGTGCAGCCGTATGGTAGGCAAAAAAGCCATCCCGAACTTCACCGAACAGAGTAAAAGTCCTGCAAGTAAACCGCCGATTTTATCCACCTCAATTACATTTTGGGTCCGTAAGCCAGATCGCCCGCATCGCCCAAACCGGGTACGATATACGATTTGGCATTCAGTTCCGGGTCAATAGCCCCCACCCAGATGGTGGTGTTCTCGGGCATATGTCTGCGTGTGTATTCCAGCCCTTCTTCGCTGGCTAATGCCGCCAGAATATGTGTATGTTTAGGTCGGCCCATATGTTCCACGAGTGCCTGCCAGGTAAGTACGATAGATTGCCCGGTGGCCAACATCGGATCGCAGAGTATGAGCACCTTTTCGTTAATGGAAGGACTGCTCATATACTCAATTTTGATTTCGAACGTACTGTCTTTATGATGCTTTCGGTAAGCCGAAATGAACGCATTTTCGGCACCGTCAAAGTAGTTTAATACACCCTGATGCAGCGGAAGCCCCGCCCGCAATATGGTGCCTACCACAATGTCATCCGAAGGCAGGTTCATTTCCGACATGCCCAGCGGGGTTTCTATGTGGCGGGTTTCGTAGTTGAGTTTTTTACTGATTTCATAGGCCGAAATTTCGCCAATGCGCTCCAGATTTCTGCGAAAACGCATTCTGTCGTTGTGCACAGAAACGTTTCGTAATTCAGAAACAAACTGATTAAAAATAGAGTTGCGCTCTCCTAAGTTGTAAATCATGGTACTATTATGCTTACAGGGCATGAAAGTACTTAGAAAATGCTATCCCTACAAATGACTTTTGTCGTCTTTTCGCTTTTTCCCATAAAATATATTTCTGCTGTAGACATGTGTGTTTTTTAGTATAACTTTACCGGATAAGCAAATGAATAGGGCCGGATGGCCTGCTGTATGACAAAGTCTTTAAAATCGATAATCACAGGGGTAATCGGGGTTCTTTTTTCCACGTTCTGTTTCGCCCAGACTTCCGTGAAGTGGGGCAATGAAGTGAAATTAAAGGGGGGCGATTTTTATTCGGGAATCATATCCGAAATGGATAGTTCGCTGTATCTGCTGAAACTCAGAACAGAAGTGTTTTTTAACGATGGTTTTTATCTGGATAAGTTTGACGCCGGCACCCTGAATTTTAAAAACACTTATCCCATCCTGCTGCGCAATGCCCGTATTGAATCGGAGGGGCGCGAACTGGTTCCGTCGTTTGAAAAAGCCATGATGATTAACGGTGAACTGGCCGTTTTTCTTACCGCGTACGATAAAGCTTCCGACAATAATATTGCGTTTGTGGCCACGTTTGATAAAAATCATTTTCAGACGGGACTTATTGAGTTGGACCGGATAGTGAATGCAAAGCGCTATAACACCGGAGGGTTTGAATTTGTGCTTTCTCCCGATGCACAGAAACTGATGATTATCCGCAAACGGCCTTTTCAGAAAAAGGAAAATGCCCGCCTCGATTTTAAAATTTTAGATTCCCGTTTTGAATTGATTCATTCCAAATCGGTATTGCTGCCCTACAAGGAGAAAAACTTTGAAATAAAACGCCATGCCCTCGATAATCAGGGAAATGTGGTGCTTTTGGCCCGCATCGAAAAAGAAAACAAAGAGTTTCTGATTGCCGATCCGGGGCATTATTTTTCGCTGATTGAATTTTCGCCCGAGGATACTTCCGGTGTGTTTGAATATGAGCTGAGCTCAGAAAACAGGATTCTGGCCGATTTGGATTTTATCCTCAGTAATAACGATGAAATTCTCATTCCCGGTTTTTACACTCTTCCCGGTAAGGAAGGCGTTCAGGGTACTTTTTTTATGTCGATAGACCGCCGGGAACACAAAGTAAAATCGTCTGCCGTGAAATCGTTTGAGAAGAGCCTGCTGCTCGATTTTATTAACGAACGGAAATATAATAAAGGTATGGGCCTGCCCGGTTTTAATATCAATTACACCATTCCCATATCCACGGGTGGTTTGTATGTGGTTTCGGAACAATACTACATGAGCGAAGTATGCGGAAGAGACGGAAGGGGCTTTTTAAACTGCAACTACTACTATTATTATAACAGCCTGGTGGTTTTCCGTATTTCGGAATCGGGCGAAATTTTATGGAATACCGTAGTGCCCAAATATCAGTTTTCCATCAATGACGAAGGTTTTTACTCCTCGTTTTCGTTGGCGGTAACGGGCGACAGGCTTCATTTTATTTATAACGACCATCCCAAAAATATTCAGATTCAGAAAATGGCGGAGTATAAAATCATGACCCGCCCTTCTACCTCGCAGGCTATTCATGTAACGGTAAATCCTGATGGAACCTTCATCAAAGAACCGTTGTTCAGTAATAAGGATGAAAAGTTGATTTTGCGCCCGAAATTCAGCGGACAGGTGAAAGAAGGAGAAATGATTATTTCGGCCGTGCCCAAGAATAATTACGTAAAACTGGGAACGCTTACGTTCGATTCGCCCCGTTAAGCGGGAGGGTTTGTTTAGTTGTTTTAATGTTTTTGTGTTCGGTTGTTCTTTTTGTTATCGGTTATTAGGCAGGAGGCAAAAGGCAATAGTAAACATCATCAGCACAACGATTCATCAGCACATCAAGCCGGTTCTTCGGTGGCGGTTTTGTGTTCCAGGTATAATTCTTTGATGATGCCGTCGCTCAGTCCGATTTTAGGCACGATAATCTGTTTCACGTTGCAGAATTTGCAGATGTATAAAAAGATTTCACAGGCAGGTATGATTACGTCGGCCCGATCGGTATTCAACCCCAATATATGTGTACGGTCGTGGTAACTCATGGCTTTCAGGGTGTTGTACATGTCTTTGAGCTTCTTCACCGAAAGGGGTTTTCCTTCCTTGAGCGCCGCCAGTTTATGTAGCCGGTTTATGTTTCCTCCCGAGCCGATACCATGCAAATCTTCGGGGCATTTTTCTTTAATTTCTTTCAGAAAAAGTTTCATCCGCTTGCGGTCCTCTTCCATCACTTTTCCGGTAAGCATTCTTACGGTGCCGATGTTGAATGAAGAAGAAAGGATTTTTTTGTTTTTGGAAAACAGCGTGATTTCGGTGCTACCGCCTCCCACATCAATAAACAGGTACGATTTTTTGGGGTCGGGTGCTTCGGTTATTTTATTGCTGAAAATTACATCGGCTTCGGTTTTTCCGTCAATGATGTTAATGACCATACCGGTTTCGAAGTAAATCTTCTGAATTACCTCGAGACCGTTTTCGGCTTCGCGCATGGCACTGGTGGCATAGGCTCTGTATCCGTTTACTTCGTGTACATCCATCAGGGCTTTAAAAGCACTCATGCTTCGGATTAATTTCTGGATTTTCCGCTCAGATATGCGTCCGTCAGAAAAAACGTCTTCACCCAACCGAATGGGCAGTCTGGTCAATGAAATCTTTTTAAATACAGGAACTTCCCCGTCTTCAAAAACATTGTAAAACAAAATGCGGATGGCATTGGAACCTATGTCTATAGCGGCAAATTTCAACCCTCAGTATTTATGCTGCAAGTATCGCAATTTAGACCTAGTTATGGTTGTGCTGTCAGTAATAAATGATAACTATTAAGCCGGTTGAATGGAAACGGTTTCATTTTCAGAACTTCCCAATTTTTCAATACGTGGATTCATTACGGCAAACCACAGCGGCGGAACAAGCGCCATAATCATACATCCCGGATACCCCGTGGGTAACTGCGGACTTTCATCAAAATGTCGAAGAATCTGGTATTTGCGTTGTGCTTTATAATGATGGTCGCTGTGGCGGGTGAGTTCGTAAAGGAAGATGCGTCCCAGTTCGTGGTCGCTGTTCCAGGAGTGGGTGGGTTTCACTTTTTCGTAAATGCCCGGTGCCACCTCCTTGCGGCGCAGTCCGTAATGCTCCACATAATTTACGGTTTCCAGTAGTAGAATGCCCAAGAGCGATACCGCAAAGTAAAAAACAAGGGCTTTGGCCCCGAACAATAAAAATATACCGGCGGCAAACAGGCCCTGAAACAGGGCAAAACGAATCATTTCATTTTCGGGACTGATTATTTTTTTACCTGATCTTTCCAGACGGATTTTTTCCAATTCCCATGCTGAGAGGTATGAGTAAATAATGGTGCGGAAGTAAAAAAGATAAATGATTTCATTTTTTTTGGAAGAAGCGGGGTCCAGCGGAGTCGATACATTTTTGTGGTGGCCGCGGTTATGCTCAATGATAAAATGCATGTAATTATTGGGAAGCAGCAGCATTTTGGCCAGTATGCGTTCAAACGCATTTTGGCGGTGTCCCAGTTCATGGGCCACATTAATACCCATAACCCCCAGGCAGATACCTACAGAAAAGGTGAGCCCCAGGTATTCATGAATTTGTAAGCCGGTGTGGCTTATGGTCCACAGAAAATAAAACAAAATGGCATAGAGTAAGGGCACATTAAGATAAAGCAGAATATCGAAAAACCGTTTTTCGGAGAGTTTCATTTCGGTGGCTTCGTCGTAGTTGGCATCCGTTCCCGGAAAAACCAATTCCAATAGAGGAATCACCACAAAAGCAATGATGACCGTAGTCCACGAAGACCACCCCGCAAAATAAATGGCCACAAAAGCCGACACGGGCAGCAGAAAACTGATGAGGTATTTAGCGTTATTCCAGCGAAGGTTCATATATCAATGTGATTAGATTCCCAAATGTAGAAAAATATCAAACGTAAATCAAACACACGGCAAGTGGAACGTTTGCTTTTAAGCCTCCTCAAAAAAAGGTTAAAGATTAGGAAGTTTGGCAAAGCATTTGCTACATTTGGACAATAATTTAGCGAAAGAATATGAAAAAAGTTTTCCTGTTTATGGCTGTTTTGGCAGTGAGTGCCGCTGTAAGAGCCCAAAGTTTTAATATACAGATATTAGATCCCAATAATAACGATGTAACCAACGGAACCTATGCCGTTCCCGGTATTGATGGTTCACAAGGCGGATATACAGACATCAAATTCAAAATTAAAAACAACGGAGCTTCGGATGTCGAGATTCGTGTACGACGCGAGAATGTGCAAATGCCTTCCGGCTTCAATAATACCATCTGCATTGATGGATTTTGTTATCCTGCCGCAAACGATGAATCGCAGATTCCCTTCAATTTAGGGGCCGGAGTAACCGATTCTTCTTTTTATGGAACATTCAATAATCCTTCAGGCACCACCGGTGATTTGTGTGTAACGTATATCATTTTCAATTCTGCCGATGAGTCGCAGTTTGTAACGGTCAGAGCTTATTACGGTACATGCCTTACGGCTTCCATCGGGGAGGCGGTAACCGCGGAAAATGTAATGCTTTCGGCATTCCCGAATCCGGCAAACGGAAGTGTAAACATCAAGTATAATCTGGGTGTTGAGGCCCGTCTTTTGGTTACGGATCTTACCGGAAAACAAGTGAAAAATGTAAAACTGAATCCTGCCAATAATACGTTGCTTTTAGATATCAGCGATTTACGTCCCGGTGTTTATGTGTACTCGGTTCAGGCCGGAAACAAACGGGTAGTTTCCAAAAAACTGATTGTAAAATAATTTTTCACAAATACGCATTGTAAAGCCCCTTATTCAGGGGCTTTCTTTTTTTTACGGAATCTGAAAATGCCGTTACTGAAATCGGTTTCGTTAAATTCATTTTGTTGCGTTATTTTTGGCGAATAATGAAAGGAATATCCATTACAGGTGATTTAGAAAAAGACCAGCAGATTCTTATATTCGGAATCGGTGGGTTGATTGTGCTGATCGTATTGGCCATGATTTTGTTGCTGGTTTTAGTACTTGTCCGCCGAAATAAAGCAGCTAAACGGGCAGCAGAAGCCATGATGCGGCCTGTAGAAGAACCCACAAAAGAAGAACAGTACAAACCGAAAGAAATTAACACTCCTGAGCCGGTTATTATTCCTCAAAAAGTAGAAACGTCCGTTGCTGAAGTTAAGCCCGAAACAGCCACTCCTGTAGTAGTTCAGTCAATACCCGAGCCCGTAAAAGCGCCCGAACCCGAATTGAAACAGGAAGAAAAGGCCCAACCGGTTGAATTGCCCAAATCAAGTCCTTCAAAGGAAATGAGTCTGGAAGAAAAGCTGGCTGAAATCAGACAACGGATGGCAGAAATAAAAAAGCAAAATCCTGAGGGGCCATCCATCGTTCTTCCCAAAGTGGGAGAGGTTTCTGCGGTTAAAACAGAAAGTCCTACCGTTGAAGAGCAACAGCCGGAAGAAGTGGTGGAAGTAATTGAAAATTCAGAAACACCCGAAGAACCGGTAGATGAAATTATTCAGGAATCTGCACCTGAAGAAGTTGTGTTGGATGCAACAGAACAGGAAAAGATAGAAACCCCATTGAATACTTCCGAAATAGAGGAGAAATCAACAGTTTTATCACCGTTTGATAAAAAAGATTTGCCCATGAAAAAGATGACTTTTGCCGAATGGGTAGAGATTTTTAAACAGTAATCCTTTCCGTATTTCGTCAGCGAAAAACCATTTTTTTGTTTTCCTGTTGATTTGGCGTACATTTATTCGTTAAAAAGCCTTAAAGAGTTGCGCTTCAAAATATTCACATATAAAGTCATGCTATCTGTAATGCTCTGTGTATGGGGTGTTTCGGACCTATGGTCGCAGGGCTTTGTGGAAAATTTGGGTCAGTGGGATGAGCCTTTTTACTTTAAAAGTTCTGGAAGGGCTTCGCAGGTTTTTATTGAAAAAAATGCGTTGACTTTCCATATGTGGGATGGGGAATCGTATGCCGAATTTTTGGAAGCAGCGCACGACAGAAAACCCTACACGGGCGATCCCCAATTACTGAATCATGCTTATCGGATGCGTTTTTTAGGTGCATCTTCCGGTTCATTTGTTGAAAAATTACATCCTTCCGCGCACTATTACAATTATTATCTGGGCGATAATCCGGCATACTGGAAATCCAACGTAAAAGAATATGAAACGGTGATAATCCGTGAATTATATCCACGGATAGATTTGAAAATCAAAAAACATGGCCAGAATATCAAGTATGATTTAATCGTAAAACCCGGGGCCGATTTCCGGAAAATCCGCTGGGCGTATGAAGGCATATCATCCCTTAAACTCAACCAAAATCAGTTGGAACTGGAAACGTCGTTAGGCAAGGTACTCGAGCTGAAACCTTATGCCTATCAGGAAGGTGAGGAAGGAAAAAAAGAAATTCCCTGCAGTTATGTACTCAAAAAGGGGGAAGTGGGTTTTGAATTTCCTGAGGGATTTGACAAAAACAAGGAATTGGTAATCGATCCGGTGTTGATTTTTTCCACATTTACGGGCGCCACATCTGATAATTGGGGATTTACGGCCACGTATGATAACGATGGAAACGGCTATGCCGGCGGAATTGTATTCGGAATGGGATATCCGCTCTCTGTAGGTGCTTTTCAGACGGCTTTTGGAGGCGGTAATCTGGATATGACCATCAGTAAATTCAGTGCGAATGGTTCCGCATTGTTATTCTCCACTTTTTTGGGCGGAAACGGACCAGATATGCCTCATTCTATGGTGATTAATTCACAGAATGAACTGGTGGTGATGGGTCATTCGGGTTCAACCAACTTTCCCGTATCAGCCGGCACGTACGATAATACGTTCAATGGCGGGAACAACATTAGTTTTTGGACGGGACTGGCGAATTATCCGAACGGTACGGATATCGTGGTGGCTAAGTTAAATCCCACGGGAACGGCTCTTTTGGGGAGCACTTACGTTGGTGGCTCTGGTAATGATGGACTGAACTTAGGGAATGATTTAAAATTCAATTACAGCGACGAATTCCGTGGAGAAGTGATTGTGGACGATCAGGATAATATTTTGGTGGTCAGTTCAACGCAAAGTGTCAATTTTCCTACGGTATTGCCTTTTCAGCCTGCTTTTGCAGGCGGAAGCACGGATGCCTGTATATTCAAGTTGAATCCGACGTTAACCACCATGATGTTCAGCAGTTACTTTGGAGGAATTGATGATGATTCGGGATATGGGATTCAGATTAATTCATCCGGACAGGCTTACTTTTGCGGAGGAACCAAAAGCTCTAATCTACCTGTAACTCCCGGCGTGGTTAAACCCAATTATGGCGGTTTGGTGGACGGTTTTTTGGTAAGGCTGAATCAGGTGGGAAATACTATAGCCGCCTGTACTTACATTGGTACGCCTAACTATAATCAAACCTATTTTGTACAAATTGATGAATTGGATAATGTGTATGTAACCGGCCAGAGTATTGGCGGATACCCCATACAGGCAGGGCCTTCCGGCTCAGTGTATTCAGTTCCCAATACGGGGCAGTTTATTCACAAAATGAATCCTGCGCTTACCACCACCATTATGTCCACATCGTTTGGGGCCAATATCGGCGCCACGTTTAATCTGGTTCCTTCGGCCTTTCTGGTAGATGTGTGTAATTATATTTATATAGCCGGCTGGGGTGGCACGGTAAATACTTCGGGCGGAAATACTCAGGGTTTGCCCGTTACCCCGAATGCATACCAGATGAACACCAATGGCAGCGATTTCTATCTGATTGTTTTCCGCGAAAATGCTGAAGGCATTCACTATGCCACCTTTTTTGGAGGTGTGCCCGCCGAACATGTGGACGGTGGTACCAGCCGCTTTGATAAAGACGGTATCGTGTATCAGGCTATTTGTGCCGGCTGCGGAGGAAATAGTCTGGTGCCTACCACACCCGGTGTATACAGTAATACAAACAATTCTACCAATTGTAATCTGGCGCTCATCAAATTCGATGTTTCGGATTATACAGCCATTATCGCGCCCGATGTGCCCCCACAGGTTTGCGTGAATACCAATGTTACATTTACCAATCAAAGTACGGGTGGAACCCAGTTTTTATGGCTGTTTGGCGATGGCAATTCGGCAACCACGTATAATGCGCAGCATACGTACACCACTCCCGGAGATTACACCGTAATGCTAATAGCCACACAGGAAGCAGCCTGTATTCCATCCGATACCGCCTTTGCCGAAATTACGATTGTACCTCCACCGGAAGTAACCGTTCAGCCGGTAAATATCATCTGTCCCGGCGATTCCGTCGAACTTACCGCTTCGGGCGGAAATTCATATCAATGGTTAAGTTCCCCCGGTTTACCCGCTAATCAGGCTAATCTATCCAATCCAACCGTTACGCCTATGACCACCACAACCTACACGGTGATTGCTTTTGGTCAGTGTGGATCGGATACGACTCAAATTACCGTTCCGGTGGTAGATTTCAGTATTCAGGCGAGTCCCGATGATACCATTTGCGTGGGCGCCGATATTCAATTGTGGGCTTCCGGAGGAACAGGTTATCAGTGGTCGCCAGCCACGGGATTAAGTAATCCGAATGTAGCCAACCCTTTGGCAAGTCCCGATCAAACTACAAACTACGTGGTTACTGTTACCAGCCCGGAAGGATGTGTGTTGATGGATACCGTCCGCATTCAGGTGGATGTGTTTCCTGTTACTAATGCCGGCCCCGATGTATTGATTTGTCTGGGTCAATCTATTCAGTTGCAAGCCACAGGTGGTACTTTCTTCACGTGGAGTCCGCCTACGGGGCTTAGTAATCCCAATATTTCCAATCCGGTGGCGTCGCCCGTCGTGAATACCCAATATGTGGTGGTGGGTTCCAACAGCTGTGGTTTTAGTTCCGATACCCTTGTGGTGAATGTACAGCAGGTATTCCCTGTTGCCGGTCCCGATACGGTAATCTGCCCGGGTACTCAGGTTCAATTGTATGCCTATGGCGGAGAAACCTATCGTTGGAGTCCTTCTGCCTATTTGAATAATGCCAATGTTCAATTTCCGGTTGCCAGGCCTCTGAGTAACATCACTTACACGGTAGAAGTTACTGATTCCATCGGCTGCGTGGCATACGATACGGTTCAGGTATATATTTATCCTTATCAATATCCGTCTGCGGGACCTGATTTGTTGATTGAATTCGGCCAAAGCGAAACCCTTACCGCATCGGGAGGTAATGGCAATTACACATGGAGTCCCCCTGATTTTTTATCCTGCACCACCTGTCCTAATCCTACGGTTACACCCACCCAAACTACCGGTTATACACTTACGCTGACCGATGATAACGGATGTAGCTTTTATGATACGGTTACCGTTTTTGTGACGGGAGACTTATGGGTTCCCAATGTATTTACACCCGGCGACGTAAATGGTCTCAATGACTTGTTTTTCAGTTTAGGCCGGGATATTGAATCGGTAGAAATGATGATTTTTAACCGTTGGGGCGAATTGTTGTTTTCTACTCAGGATAAACATGATGGATGGGATGGAACATACAAAGGGAAACTCTGTCCTTTGGGGGTTTATGTGTGGAAAATCCGATACCGGGAAACATCGGGTAGGGAAGGGAATTTAATAGGACATGTTACCTTATTACGATAACCTAAAAAGCGGTAAAGCAAAAAACCGTAAACTTGTGCATGGCGGTATATGATGCAGTGATTGTCGGAAGCGGTTTGGGCGGATTAGCCACAGCACTTATTCTTGCTAAAGAAGGAATGCGGGTAATTGTACTCGAAAAGAATCGGCAACCGGGTGGAGCACTGCAAATTTTCTCCCGCGATAAAGCGATTATCGATACCGGAGTTCACTATTTAGGAAGCCTTGGCAAAGGCGAGGTCCTCGAACGTTATTTTTCATACTTCAATATTTATGACAAGCTGAAACTCGAAAAACTTGATGATTCGGGTTTCGACAGGGTATTGCTGCCTTCGGGAGAGTATCCGTATGCACAGGGTTTTCATCAATATGCCGAAACGCTTTCCACTTATTTTCCGAAAGAAAAAGATGGCCTGAAGAAGTATGTGCATGCCCTGGAGGAAGTTATCGGACATTTTCCGGTGTACAGGGTTGAACCGGGTTTGGTGAATCCTGTGGAAAATAAATGGATGCAGGTTACGGCCAAAGATTGGATTGCCGGTTTTGTGAACGATCCGATACTCAGGCAGGTATTGGCAGGAACGCATATGCTCTATGAAGGTAATCCGGAATCTACACCGGCTTATGTGCACGCCATGACGGTCGCATCCTACATTAAAAGTGCTTGGCGCATGGTGGATGGAGGCGGTCAGTTGGCCAAATATCTGGTGGATGAAATCAAAAAACACGGCGGCGAATTCAGGAATTATACTGAAGTAGCCGGCCTCAGGGGAAAAAATGGTGAAATTACAACTGCCATCACCCGGCAGGGAGAAGAATTTGAAGGGAAAAAATTTATCTTCAATATTCATCCTTTTCTCATGTTGGATATGTTTCCGGAGGGTATGGTTCGCAAAGGCTATGCATCCCGAATTAAAACGCTTCCTAATTCCTTGGGCACTTTTACGGCACATTGTATCATGAAACCCGGACAGTTTGCATACCGCAGGCATAATGTATACGGATTCACACAACCCGATGTGTGGAATGCTTCGCAATACACCACAAATGATTGGCCCCGTTCTTTTGCTGCTTTTTTTTCGCGCAGGGCCGATTCGTCGTTTACGGAGTGTGCCAATCTGATGACGCTGATGCGCTTTGAAGAAGTGGAACCTTGGTCAAAATCGTTCAGAACTTATCCGCATTTTTCCGATTCCAGAGGAGAGGATTATGAAGAATGGAAAGCCCAAAAAATTGAAAAAATTCTCAATCTGGCCAATGAATGTATGCCCGGTTTTAAAGATTCCGTGCAGTCGGTGTATGCTTCCACGCCCTTGAGTTACCGCGATTATATCGGTTCGCCGGAAGGCAGTATGTACGGTATCCGCAAAGATGCCCGCTCACCGTATGCATCCGTTTTTTCGCCACGCACCAAAATTTCTAATGTGTTTATGACCGGCCAAAACCTCAATTTGCATGGCATAGTGGGGGTAACTATTTCTTCGGTGATTACGGCAGGCGAAATATTGGGTAATGAATACCTGCTTAATAAAATCCGCAGCTCAGGGTGATTTATTTTTTCTGTAGATAATCCAGATACGTATTCCGTGAAATAAAACGGGCTCCCATACTCTCCAAATGCGAAGTATAAACCTGGCAGTCGATGATTTGATATTGGGAGTGTTGACAAAGCCATACCAAGGCACTTTTAGACGCATCCGAAACTTTACTGAACATACTTTCGCCACAAAATACCTGACCGCAATCCACGCCGTAGAGTCCGCCGGACAATTTTCCTTTTACAAATACTTCCACGCTGTGGGCCATACCCAAATGATGCAGCCGGATGTAGGCTCTTCGCATTTCGGGGGTAATCCAGGTGCCTGTCTGATCTTTGCGCGAAATGTTTTTACAGGCTGATATTACTTCTTCAAAACAGGAATTCATTTTAATTTCCACATCCTCCCGCTTTAAAAATTTCTTTACGCTGCGCGAAATGTTCACATCTTCAGGAAACAGCACAAAACGCTCGTGGGGCGAATACCACAAAATCGGTTCTCCTTCCGAATACCAGGGAAATATACCGTTTTGATAGGCCAATTTCAGTCGCTCAGGCTGTAAATCTCCGCCAACAGCGAGCAGTCCGTCTTCTTCGGCCAGTGCCGGATCCGGAAATACTAACTCTTTATTCAGCCTGAAAATCATTCAGCAAAAGTCGTAATACCATTTGTGAAAACACATTCTCTGTTTTACATTTGAACGCATGAGCCGCCTTCTTTTTTTTCTTCTGACCTTCATGGCGGTATTATTTTTCAATAAAAAAATAGCTGGGCAAACTCCTGTGGTGGGTAAGGTTACAGAACTTTCTACCGGAATCCCGATTCCTTTTGCTAACGTCATTAAAAAAGGTTCCCTGCAGGGAACCGTAACCGATACCTCGGGTGTTTTTATATTGAAAGGAAAATTCAATGAATCGGATAGCCTGCGAATTTCGGCTGTAGGGTATATCTCCCAAACGGTGGCTTTTTCTAAAGACACACTTCGTGTTTTTCTTCAGTGGGATACCAAACAAATCGGCTCGGTGGAAATTAAAGCGGGCGAAAATCCGGCTATTCTGCTTCTGCGAAAAGTGTTGGCACGTAAACCCCAAAATAATCCCGAATATAGAGACTACTACCGCTGTGATTCCTACAGCAAAGTGCAGATTGATTTTTTGAATATGCCCAAAACGCCTCCTCCAAAAGGGCTGCTTAAAGATTTTTCGTTCATGTGGAACAACATTGATACCACAGATTCGAACCGCACCCGGCTTCCCGTATTTTTTAGTGAAACGGCCGCTGATTATTATTTTCGGAAAAATCCCCGTTCCGAAAAGGAATATGTAACGGGTTCCAAAGCCTCTGGATTTCAAAATCCTGATGTGAGCCGCATGGTTACGGATGCCGATAACAAAGTGAATTTTTATGAGGAATACCTTTACATCTTCAATAAAAACTTTCCTTCGCCGCTCAACGATAATTTTAAAGTAACCTACCGCTACTATCTGGACGACAGCTTTTATGTGGATGGCGTGCAACATTATCTCATTAATTTTTTACCGAAAAATCCCGCTGATCCTGCTTTTTCGGGATATATGATTATTCAGGGTGAAGATTATGCCGTAGTGGAAACCCACCTGTTATATACTGCCGAGGGCAATGTCAATTTTATCCGCTCTTTGGATATTAAACTGCATTATGCACGAACACCCGAAGGCATCTGGTTTCAGGACCGGCAGGTTTTTCGGGCAGATTTATCGCTGTTGGAGCGCAACAAAGAAATTCCCGGCGTGCTCATTACCAAAACTGGAATTTATACACATCCGCAGTTTACGCCTCCTGCCGATTTACGGATTTTCAGAGGTGAAAACAAACTCGAAATGCCCGAAGAAGCCCTAGAACGAAAGGATGATTTTTGGGAATCTAAACGCCCGGAGGAACTGGAAAAAAAAGAAGCCGGCATTTATCAGTCGGTAGATTCCCTGCGGAAAAATTCAAAATTCAGAATACTGAAAGGCGTGGTGGGAGCCATAGGTGGAGGATATATCCGTGCCGGGAAAATAGATGTGGGCGATGTGCAGACTTTTTTCAGCTGGAATCAGGTGGAAGGTCCGAGAGTGAAACTGGGTTTCCGTACCAACCGTTTTTTAACCAAAAAGTTTTTGTCCAAATATTGGGCAGCTTATGGCTTCCGCGACAGAATGTTCAAAGGCGGGTTTGAAGCTTCGTATTATCCCATGGGTATTTTTGGGCGCAGGCATCATGTGGGAGTGAAAGCCATGTCGGATATGCAGCAGATCGGTATGAGTGATAATGCCATGCCGCTCGATAACGTATTTACCAGCATCAGCCGCACTTCTCCGCTTACACGACTCACTCTCGTACGCGAAGGAATCATACATTACGAACACGATTGGTTCGATGGGTTTGTAACCCGTTTATCGGCCATATACAGGCAGGTCATTCCCCGTGGAGGATTTGTCTTCACGGAAATTCATAGTGACGGAACCACGAACAACCTGCGCGAAATCACTAATACCGAACTGAAGTTTAATACCCGTTTTGCCTACAAAGACCGTCGTCTTTCAGCTACGTTTACCCGCCGTGTTTTCGTAAATAAATATCCCGTTATTTCGTTTGAAGCGGCCAAAGGATTTAAGGGTGTTTTTGGTAGCGATTATAATTACTGGCGTGTGAAACTGAGCGTTTCTCACCGCCAGAAAATGGGCAAACTTGGGTATATGGATTATATGCTGGAAGGTGGAAAAATTTGGGGTAATCTGCCTTATCACCTGTTAGAGGTGCACAACGGAAACCAAACTTTTATCAACGACGATGCAGCGTTCAACACCATGCGTTTTTTTGAGTTTGTAAGTGACCGGTATGTGAGTCTGCATGTAGAAAACCATTTTGAAGGATTTTTCTTTAACCGCATTCCGCTTTTCAAAAAGCTGAAGTGGCGGGAGTTTCTGGTAAACAAAGTGCTGGTGGGCGGATTGAGCACTCAGAACCGCAACGGGCCTTTGGTATATCCTGGTGGATTAAGTGCCCTACGCCAGCCCTTTTGGGAAACAGGATTTGGTATTGAAAATATATTTAAGGTAATCCGTGTGGATTTTTTATGGCGTGTGGGCCCGATTGATACGCCGGGAGTAAGACGTTTTCACATAAAACCGAGTCTGTACTTCAGATTTTAGGGTGAAAGCTGGAATTTTTTACAAGGAAAGCGGGTATTACGCCCTTACAGGGCTGAGCTTGTAGTGTGTTTTCCTTATCCATCGCCGGCTGGACTTCATCCTGCCTTGGTACATTACGCCATTTCAGGGCTATGCATCGAAAGAAGTATTTTTTTAGTAATAAAGCTCTTATAGAACTTTTATTTCTTTTCTGAATGTGCGTAATTCTCCACACACTCGTGAAACACTTTGATGGCGGCAGTGGCATCACCGAATTCTTCAATCAGTACCGTTTTGTTTTCCAGGGTTTTGTAATCCTGAAAAAATCGTTTGATTTCAACCATCGTGTGGGGTGGTAAATCGGCAATTTCAGAAATAAAGTTGACCGAAATGTCGTTTTCGGCCACGGCTATGATTTTGCGGTCGGTTTCGCCCGAGTCGATCATGTGCATATACCCGATAATACGGGCTTGCATCAGGCAGAGCGGTTCCACTTTTTCGGAGCAGATTACCAAAATATCCAGCGGGTCTCCGTCGCCATCCAAAGTTTGCGGTATAAACCCATAATTGGCAGGATACATAACCGAGGAATAAAGCACACGGTCCATTTTCAACAGCCCGGTTTCTTTATCCAGTTCATATTTAACCTTGCTGCCTTTGGGAATTTCAATCAGGCATTTCACCACGTTATTTTTTTCGGTGTGTGGCTTTATGTTATGCCAGGGATTGAAAGGGTTTATCATAAAATGAATCGTATTACTCTTTTCCTTGCGCTCTTCTTTCGCGGCGGTGTTTAATGATAAAATACAACGTACCCGCCAGAATAATGTAAGGAATGACCATCAGATACAAAATCCCGCTGTTAAAACCTTCAGCAGCCTCTTTATCGTCTTCAATGGCCGAACGGCACATCACGCATTGCGCCAAGGTGTATTGGGCAAAGCTGAAAATCATCGTCAGGCTCAATACAATTTTTAAGAATCCTTTTTTCATGATGTATAATGCATTTGAAATCATTGATAATAAGGCGAAATGAGTAAATACACCAACACGCCTGAAACCGACACATAAAACCAGATGGGCCAGGTAAGTTTGGCGATTTTTTTATGTCGGGCAAACTCGGCAGTTAACCCCCGGTAAGCCGTGTACAGAATAAATGGTAGAATGATTGCTGCCAGAAAAATATGGCTGATTAAAATGATATAGTATATCGTTTTCAAAGGGCCATCGCCACCGTACGAAGTAGAATCGCTCAGCAGGTGATGGGCGATATAGGAAACCAGAAACAATCCTGAAAGCACCATGGAGGCACCCATCAGGCGTTTATGGGCTTCGTACATTTTTTTCTTCACAGCCACCAGCGCCAATACCAATAATACCGAAACCGTGAAGTTGATAGAGGCATTCAGGGTGGCAAATACATGTACATCAAATCCTAAATCGGCTTCGACTTTAATGCGTGATAAAAAGGCCACGGCAACAAAAACCACTACAGATAATCCCACGATGAGGATGCCGGCTTTCATATCGTTTTTTTGAATTACGGGAGATAACATATACTTAATTTCGGCTCAAAGGTACTAAGGAAACCGCAGTGCTTCTCATTATTCTTGAAGTAAAATTCGGATATCGCGGATAAGGTCTTCGGTTTTTCCTTCTTCGGTTCCGTCGTAGGCTCCGCGGATGTGTCTGTTTTTATCAATCAACACCAAAAAACCACTGTGAATGTATCCCCCAGGCGCTTTGTCATCTTTTTGGGCAAAAGCCATATACTGGTTTTCGCATATGGAGTAAATGGAATCCCGGTCTCCGGTCAAAAATTTCCAGATACGGGTATCTGCGCCTTTTTCATCGGCATATTTGCGCAACACGGCAGGTTGGTCATAATCGGGGTCAATAGAATGCGACAAAATCATAAAATCAGAACGTGAAGCAAATTCATCCTGTACTTTTTTCAGGTTACCCGTCATGATGGGGCAGATAGAAGGGCAGGTAGTGAAAATAAAATCGGCCACATATACTTTGCCCTCCACCGTTTTTTCGGTTACTATATTTCCGTCTTGGTCGGTAAACGAAAATGCGGGAATTTGATGCTGAACGGTATCCGAAAAGGATACCCCATTTTCCTCACGAAATGTAATCACGGGTTCGCCCAAAAAAGGAAGTGTTTTTACAATGTTTTCGGCATCGTTGATTTCCTGTTTGTTCTCTTTGGAACCGCAGCCAAATCCAAGAGAAATAAATAATATGATGGTAAATGTACGTTTCATTTTTTATCAGTTAAATTCAATAAAACGGTGGGTTTTATAGGCCAGTTCATATTCTTTGTAGAGCAGCAGAATTTCTTTTTTGATATTGGAAATTTCGCCCTGTTTCACCGGGTTAAAATAGGAACGGATGCGTCCTTCTTTATCTATCAACACCACGGAAGAAGGGTCAAATGGTTCCGGGTAATTCGGATCTGTTTTGAAGAATCCTTCGGTCTGAAGCGACTGTATCAGCGAATCGTTTCCATAGAGTTCAATCCAGCGGGCATCCGCCCCGTTAAGTTTACGGGTCTTTTCAGATGGAAGGATATATTGGATTTTACTCGAGTCTGCATGTTTCCAAAAGGTAATCCAATATAATTCCGGAAACTCGGGGAGGATTTCTGAGGCTGCATACACCACTTCTTTGGGCACTTCATTCAATAAAGCAGCATCCAAAAAATGACCCAGATATAAACGTCCTTCCAAATTTTTGGAGTTGAAGTTGAGATCGGATGGAATCGCTGTGAGCGTAAACTTCGGAATCTGATGATAAATTGTGTCAGTAACGGTACCGCCTCGTACGGTTTTAGTTTCCGTGATTTTGGGACCGTAAAATTTTAGCCGGTTTACTTTGTGTACGCCTGCATAAATCAGGAAGTAAAAAACGGCTGCAGGACCTATAAATAAAAGCAGCAGTAAAGCGGCTTTGGTAGTTTTGTTTAATTTCTTTTGCGCCATAATACATTAAAAAAAAGCCCTCTTTGTGTTAAGAGGGCTTTCGTTTTGAATATTGTTTTTAGTGATGCGACTCTTCTGCACCGTGTTTTCCGCCTCCGTCATCATGGTGGCCTTCTGTGGCATGGCCTTCATGATAAACCCGTTTGAAGAAATCAGGGCGCACCAGCTGATTGTCGCGGAGAGCATACCCTTCAAACATCATAAGGGCAATAAAATAAATTAAAAAGGTTGTGGTAAGTGAAACCGTCAGTTTGAAGTTAAACTTTTCATCACCCAAGTGCATGAATGAAAATACGATGTAGTAAGCTTTAACTAAAGTAAGCGTAATGAAGAACCATTTTTCACCCACGGCAGACATCAATCTTTTTTCACCACCGCCTAAGTCATTTAAGAAGGCAAATCCTACTTCAACGGTAGTAACGGCTAATAGAATCCAGAATACTTTCCAAATCCATTTGGTTTTTGGTTTTTCAATTTCCTGACCGGGCACATACGTGTGCATGTGGTAATGGTCCATTTGAAATCCTGCCATGCGTCTAAAATTTTATCGTTTGTGAATAAATGAAATGCGAACTAGATGAGATAGAAGAAGGTGAATACGAATACCCAGACTAAATCTACAAAGTGCCAGTAAAGTCCCACTTTTTCAACCATTTCGTAATGGCCTCTTTTCTCCATCACTCCACGCAGAACCATACCCAACACAATGATGTTTAACACCACTCCGCTGAATACGTGAGAACCATGAAAACCCGTGATAAAGAAGAAAAAGTTGGCAAATAACTGCGCTCCATATTCATTGTAATGCATATTGGCACCATGTACGATATATTCCGAACCGTCAGCCAATAAAAGACCTGTTGCTCTTCCGGCATCTGTACCGGAAATGAAATGATACCATTCCCAAGCCTGTGAGCCTAAGAAGGCAAAACCGCCGATAATGGTCCAAATCATCCATTTTACCACGGCTTTTTTATCGAAACGGTGACCAGCTTCCACAGCCAATACCATAGTTACCGAAGACATAATGAGGATGAAAGTCATCAAAGAAACGAAAGCCAGTTTGATGTGTCCATCGTAAAAAGGGAAGTGATTAAATACTTCGTCGGGAGCAGGCCAGTAACCGTTTTCCGCCTTGTTTCTCATCACTCCGTAAGAAATAAGAAGAGAGGAGAAAGTGAACGCATCGGAGATGAGGAAAAACCACATCATCATTTTGCCATAGCTTACATTAAACGGAGCTACACCACCGCCCCAAACACCTTTTTCTGAAGGAACACTAGCTGTATGTGCCATAATTCTTTGTTATCCTTGTTTAGACTGCAAATAAAATCAGTTTTTTCAAAAATGCGAAGGAAATGTTAAAAAAAACACCTCTATTTTTATCAACTCTTAATAACGAGAAAGACAAACAGGTAGAGCCACAGGAAATCAAGGAAATGCCAGAAAATGGCTGTTAATTTGATACCCAGGTGATTCTGTGGCGAATACTTTCCGCGCAATGCCTGAATCCACGTGTAAAAAAGAGAAATTAATCCGCCGGCAAGGTGGGCAAGGTGGGTGCCGGTAATCACGATAAAAAATGAACCCGACAGGTTATTCGGATCCACAAAGCGGATTCCGTTTTCGGCCAGTTCGCCCCAGCCGACAATCTGCATTATGCAAAACACGGCGCCTAAAGCCAGCGTAATCAACAGGTAGTTGGCGCCTGCTTTTATGTTGTTGTTTTTTACCGAAGTGCGGGCCAGATTTACCGTAATGCTGCTGACCAGCAAAACGGCCGTTGAATACCAAAAAATCATGGGCAGCTCAAAATCGAACCATTTTTTCTGTCCTTCGCGTACGATGAAGGCACTCGTGAGTGCCGCAAATATCATGGCCATGGAAGCAATGCCCAGCCAGAGTATAAATTTGGAATTGCGCTCTTTGTCTTTGAGTTCCGTGATTTCTTTTTCGGTGAGCGGTTGAATAGATTCCTGCATAATTTAAAAGTTTATGTACAATAACAACTGAATCACCGGAAGGTAAAAAAAAGAGCCGAACATCACCAATTTGGCGTCTTCCATACTGCATGTTTTATAAAGTCTGAATGCAGAGTATGTGAAGGCTACGGAAAAAACTTCCATCGCAATTAAGGTGCCCATATTGCAAAATCCGAATGCATACGGAGTGGCCACGGTTGGAATGAGCATAGCTGTGTAAAAAAAGATGATGGCGGCATTTTCTTTACTGTGTCCGCTTTTTAACGGTAAAAGCCAAAAACCCGCTTTCTGATAGTCGTGGTGCATCCGCCAGGCAATCGCCCAAAAATGCGGAAACTGCCACATGAACTGAATGAAAAATAACACCCAGGCTTCGAATCCGAGGCTGCCTTTGGCCGCTACCCATCCTAAAAGAGGGGGAAGCGCTCCAGGAATTGCCCCTACAAAAACAGCGATGGGCGTCACTTTTTTAAGCGGTGTATAAATAAAAGCATATATGAGTAAAGCGCCCACACTCATGGCGGTGGCTGTAGGATTGGTGCCAAACCATAAAATCAGGGTGCCTAAAACGCCTGTAATCAGCGAAACGGCCATTCCCTCTGTTGGGTCCATTCTTCCTGCGGCCAACGGACGGTTTTTGGTGCGGTCCATCAGTTGGTCCGAATTTCTTTCAAACACCTGGTTTAATCCATTGGCTGAACCGGTAATAAACGAACCTCCGATGGTTACTGCGATTAAGGATAAGGTATCAATATTGCCTTCTGCACCGATTAAATACCCCAAAACAGCAGAAACTATCACCAATGCGGCCAGTCTGAATTTTGTGAGTGTCAGATAGTCATTGAATTTGCCGCTTTTTTTGGAGAGGGTTCCGGCTTCTGAAGTATGTATTGTTTTCGCCAAAATGATTTTGCTTAAGCGCGGCAAAAGTACGTTTTTTGAACGAATGCCCTAATGTTTATGAAATGAGAAATGAGTATGATTTTTCCAGCGTTGAATCCATAGTGAAATAGGTTGTGTTTGATTTTTATGCCTTATTTTGAGGCATGAAAATTTCTTTCCACGGCGCAGCAAGAACAGTAACCGGTTCTAAACATTTGATTGAAACCGAATCGGGTAAGCAGATATTACTGGATTGCGGAATGTTTCAGGGACATGGCACTGATGCCGATCGTTTGAACCGTCATTTTGGTTTTGATCCGGCTTCGGTGGATGTGCTTCTGGTTTCGCATGCCCATATCGATCATTCGGGTCTGATTCCACTCTTGGTGAAACAAGGTTTTCGGGGTGATATTTATTGCACCCCCGCCACCCGAGACCTGATGGAAATTATGCTCTTAGACAGTGCCGGTATTCAGGAATCGGACATTAAATACCTGAATAAAAGGAGGAAAAAACAAGGCAAAACACCTCTTGCCCCACTATACATGGAAGAAAACGTGGTGCAGGCCATGAAACTGGTGCGCGAAGTACACTATGATACCGAAACCGAACTGTTTAAAGGCTGCCGGTTTATGTTTACCGATGTGGGACACATTGTAGGCAGTGCGGCCGTACATGTGGCAATAACCGAAAACGGAAAAGAAACCCGGATTACGTTTTCGGGAGATATTGGCCGTTACGGTCAGGAAATCCTGAGAGACCCGCAACCTTTCGGTCAGGCCGATTATATTTTATGCGAAAGCACATACGGGAATGAACTGCATGTTGCCAATGATAATCCGGATGAAGACCTTTTGCAGCATATAGAAGAAACCTGCATCCGAAATGCCGGTAAATTAATCATTCCGGCATTCAGTGTGGGCAGAACGCAAGAGTTGTTGTATAAGCTGAATCATCTTTTTTTGGAGCGCCGGCTTCCGCATATCAATTATTTTGTGGATAGTCCGCTGTCGCGAAAGGCCACCCAGGTGATGCGTGATCACACCAACCTCTACAACAAAGAGGTGAAAAAACTGATGCAGCGCGACGATGACCCGTTTGATTTTCCTTACCTTACCTTTATAAATGATGCGGAAGAATCCAAAGCCTTGAACAGTTCCAACGAGCCTTGTGTGATTATATCAGCTTCTGGAATGGCAGATGCCGGACGGGTAAAACATCATATTGCCAATAATATCGGTAAACCTGAAACCACCATTTTGATTGTGGGCTATTGTGAACCCGATTCTTTAGGCGGAAGACTGATGCGCGGAGCCCGTGAGGTGAAAATTTTTGGCGAAGAGTATCACGTAAACTGTTCTGTGAAGGTGATGAAAAGCATCAGTGCCCACGGCGATTATAAGGATATGATCCGGTTTTTATCCTGTCAGGATCCCCGTGAAGTAAAAACCGTTTTTTTGGTGCACGGAGAATACGAAGAACAGATTATTTTCCGGGAAAGATTGCAGGAAGCCGGATTTCGGGATATTGATATCCCCGATTTGCATGCCAGTAGAGAATTACATTAGTTCTTTTTGGAGACCTTGAATGAATCGAAAATTAACGAGGCCGTAGGCCGGTATTTTCCATAAGCTTCTTCGGCCATGGTAAAGGTGAGTATGAACAAGGTATTTCCTTTTTTCAGAATTCGCTGATACCAAATCAGCTTTTTATCGTTCATCATGCCTGAAAAAATAATTTCTCCATATTCGCCTCCTTTTCCATTCAATATTTCCGAAGAAACTGTTTTACCCTCCTCAAATGACTGAGGAACTTGATCAAGGGTCAATTGCACGACATCTTTCAATGAAATGTCAGTGTTAGGATTTATAACCAGGTTGAAGTTTTCATTAAAATCGTCCTGTGGCGTTTCTTTAGGAGATACCACTGCTATTTGAGTGCCCCTGAAGGCTAATTTTTTTTCCCAGTTTGCCGGATACTTCATGGAAAATGCCCATTCTTTGTCTTTGTATGTAGCCCATTTTGATTTGCTTTTCTGAGCATGTACCCCTATAAAAATGAAAAGTAAAAATATCGTTGCTGTTGTTTTTAATTGTTTGATATGCATATGATTAAAAATTATGGATTAAGTGCGTTGTTGCCCAATTTTACCCAGCCTGTTTTTTTGTGGGTGAATTGAATAAAGGCATGTGGAATCAGCGGTAAGAGCCATACGGTCAGCTTGTTGAGTATCCCGGGAATACACTCTGCTTTGTTACAAAATAAAGCGTGCAGAGCTTTTCGGGCAACAAAATCGGCGTTTTGCATGATGCCGGTGTTCTTGGCCAATTTCAGGTTCACCTTGTTGGGGTCATACAAGCCTGTGGCGGTGGCTCCCGGAATCAGACAGGTTATTTTGATGCCGGTATGTTTCATTTCGTTGCGGAGTGCGCGGGTAAAATAACGCATAAAAGTTTTTGATGGGCCGTACAAAGATATTCCCGGGTAGGGCATAACCGACGAAATTGATGAAACATTCAATATATATCCGTTTCCTGCGGTTTTCATTTTTTCACCGAAAAGGCGGCAAAGCATCACGGGGGTGTTCATGTGCAATTGAAGAATGGTTCTCACTTTTTCTACCGGAGCCGCTGTTACTTCCGAAAATAAGAGCATACCGGCATTGTTGATTAAAATGTCAATATCCAGTTTTTCGTTTTCGCAGAAAGCAAATACTTCCGCGGCTGATTCTTCACGGCTCAAATCACAATAAAAGGGAATACATGCCACTGTATATTTACGTTGAATTTCGTCTGTACATACAGGTAATAAATCCACCTGATTGCTTACCAAAACCAAATCAATGCCTTTTCCCGCCAACTCATGTGCCAGGGCGTATCCTATACCCGATGTCCCTCCGGTGATGAGTGCTCTTTGTCTTTTCATGCCTGAGTGTGCTGAATGCATTTAAACGGACCGTTGTACATGACGGCTATGCAGTGGTTGCAGGTATCGCAGGAACTATGTACCATTTTTTCTTCCAGAATGCGGTTTACAAAATCCGGATCGCGGATTAACGCCCTCGCTATGGCTACGGCATCAAATCCTTCGTGCATGGCTTCTTCAATATTTTCTTTGGATAAAATGCCGCCTACATACACCAACGGCATCTTGAGGTTTTTACGGAAAATGCGGGCATCTTCCATGAAGTAATTTTCCTTGAATGGTACATCCGGAATCAACAGATTGCCAAAGAGGCGCACAAACAGACCCATCAGCGGGTTATTCATTCCGCGGGCCAGGGTTTTCAAAGGCATTTTGCCGCGCATCACATACATGGGGGCTTTGCTCACATACCCTCCACTCAGCACCAGCGCATGGGCACCCAGTTCCTGAATTTTTTGGGCCACCTGCAAGGATTCTTCCATTTCCACGCCTCCTTTGAATCCGTCACGCAGATTCATTTTCACCAGCACGGCTGTTTTATCCTGAGCGGCTTCCATCACTTTAGTAAGCACCTTTTCCAGAAAACGCATTCGGTTTTCGAGCGAACCTCCATATTCGTCTTTCCTTTTGTTGATATGCGGCGATAAAAACTGACTGATCAGATAGCCGTGTCCTGCATGAATTTCCACGGCATCAAAACCGGCTTCCCTTGCCAGAAGTACCGCGTTTCCAAAATCAGTGGCCACCTGCTCAATCTCTTTATGGCTCATTTTTTTGGGAAATGAAGGCGCATATAAATTGATATGGGTGGAAGCGCTCAGCGGTCGGCTGCCGATAACCGAACGTTTGGCCATATTGCCACAATGTCCGAGTTGGATGGAAGCGGCCGCATTTTCGGCATGAATGGCATCGGTGAGTTTTTTTAATTCCGGAAGAATTTCGCGGCGCATCCAGAGCTGATGCGGAAACGAAAGTCCGCTTTTACACACGGCGGCATAAGCCACGGTGGTCATGCCAATTCCTCCGCGGGCTACCGAAGTGTGGTATTGAATAAGTTCATCGGTTACGCCGTGGTTCCGGCTCATACCTTCGAATGCCGCTGCGCGAATGGTGCGGTTTCTGAGCCTGAGCGGACCGATTTGTACGGGTTGTTCAAACATGGGATAAATGTAAAATTAATATACTTCCGAAACTGAAATTCTTTCTTAGGGACGGGGTAATAAATTCCCTTTTTACATGCATTGTGTTACCTTTGCACTCCATGAGTACTGCTGAAAATCAAACCCCTGAAAGAGAAATATTGTCTACCGCCCGAAAAGCGCTCCGTGTAAATCTGGACCCTGCATTTTATGGTTCTTTTGCCGAAATCGGAGCAGGGCAGGATGTGGCGAACATCTTTTTTGAAGCAGGGGGGGCAAGTCAGACAGTGGCCAAAACCATGAGTGCTTACGATATGGCATTCAGCGATAGTATTTATGGGGTAGAAGCAGACGGGCGTTATGTGTCGCAAAGTCGGGTAATTAAAATGCTCGACCACGAATACGACCTGTTAGAAGAGCGTTTGCCCGAACGTAAAAAGGATACCTGCTTTTTTGCATTTGCTAATACGGTAGCTACCATCAATTTTCATAAAACCAGACCCGGTCACGGATGGCTCGGATGCCGTTTTCAATGTTCACCCGAAACTGAACCCAATGAACTGGTGATTCACGTCAGGCTCAAAGAGCCCGAAAAACTCCTTCAGCATAAAACCCTGGGCGTGGTGGGAACCAACCTGATTTATGCCTGTCGTTTTCTGCGCGAAGATCCGTTGGCGATTATGCTTTCGTTGATGGATAATCTGTCGTGGGATAAACTTGAGGTGGATTATTTCAGCCTGACGGGACCTGATTTTGAGCATGTGGACAACCGGCTTATGAGTCTGAAAATGGTAAAACACGGCCTTACCGATGCCACCATGTTTCTGCCTGACGGGGATATGATTCAGCCGGCCGATTTACTCTATAAAAAGAATGTACTGGTGCTACGCAGCCGTTTTAAACCGATTACCCTCACCGGTATCGATATGCTGAAAAATGCCATCCGGGATTTCACTTCAGAACCTGATGTAAACCCCGACGAAACGGTGGTGGTAAGCGAATTGTCGCTCAATCACCTGAGAATGACGGACCGCGAAATAGATGAACGCGATTTTCTGGATAGAGCAGATACCTTATGCGCTTTGGGCCATACGGTAATGATTTCTCAATTCAAAGAATACCATATTCTTTCGAAATACATTACCCGTTTTTATACCCGCAAAAAAGTGGGACTGGTGCTTGGTTTGCCCAATCTTACCGGATTATTCGACGAAAAAGTTTACGATGCCTTGCCGGGAGGGATTTTAGAAGCCATGTCGCGAATGTTCACCAATCAGGTAAAAATGTATGTATATCCGATGCTCGGTGAAAACGGTCAAATTTTGAAACTCAAAGATTTTGATTGCCCAGAAGGGGTGAAACCCTTGTTTGACTACCTGATACAAAACAACAAAATGGCCGACATCGCTAACTTTAATCCGGATGTGTTGGGCATTTTTGCCGATGATGTGCTCAGGATGATTCATGAGGGAAATCCCGAATGGGAAAAATTTGTTCCGGTGTATGTGGCCAATATCATTAAGGAGAAGCATATTTTCGGCTACACGGATAAGGTAAATAATTAATAAAACGCATTTAGGGACAGAGTTATACCTTTGTGGTTACCAAACCATGAAACACATTGTGTATGAACGCGGAATCTGAAACAAAATCGGTCCCGGAAAATCAATCCGAAAAAAAATGTGCATCCTGCGGAAAATGGACCCGATGGTCTCGTCAGCAGGATGATGTTTGTGAGCATTGCGGCGCCGAATTGTCTACCCATTTAAAAGAAAAAGAAGCCCGTGCCGAAAGAATGAAAAGCTATCCCAAAGGCCTTTTTCCGGTGAAAGAACATGACGCCGTCCTCATAAAAATGGGTAAGTATAGTATCAACACCATCCATGTGATTTTCACGGCAATCGTGAGTTTTATTGTATGGTTCATAACCTTTGTGGTAACCTGAAAAAGTCAATTGCCTACCTGTTATATGGCCTATTGGCCTTGTTATATATTCTGCATCAGGCGACCATAAAATTTGATGTGTTTATATCCTCTTGGGTTCACGGATATTTAGATGACTTTTTGGCGCTTCCTTTAATTTTATTTTCAATTTTGTTGCTGTTCAGAATGGTTATTTTCAAAGGAAAAAACTACACCATTCCATACATGTATATTATTCTCACCTGGGCTTTTTTTTCAGTCTATTTCGAAGTGTGGTTGCCCCTAAAAAACAATGCTTTCACTGCCGATCCATGGGATATGTTGGCATACGGAGCAGGGGGAATCCTGTTTGTGCTGATGCAGAAACCCTTTGAGAAAACGAATGTTCGAGAGCAAAATTAACGGTGTCTTAACCCCATTCTTTCGGTCTTAAAAATAGATTTGTAAAAAATGACCGATGAGTACACCGAAAAAAATCCTCGTTTTCATGGTTCTCTGCGTTTGGGGAACCCTCTCTGTGTTTACTTTAATTCATCATAAACCTTTTGAAAATGGCGGAGAAACCGAAACAATGTTTCATACTTTACAAGTGGAAAATGGTTTGGCCACTTTTGAAATATTCAGAAATGGGCAAAACTTTCCTGAAGTAGATTTTCGATTTCCTGCCGGCAGTTTCCAATTTTCCGTTCCCGAAGCAGCGGGTTATTCGGGCGTAAGAGGATTAGCGCCATTGCATGAAAACCGTTTGGCGTTGTCTTTTATTATTCCTCATAAGCCTGATACTTTGGTTATTATTTCTCCCAATACCATCCACATTACAGAATATGCCCTGGCGCTTAATGCTGAAGGGAATTGTGTGGCTCACTTAGCGCCCAACACTTCAGATGAAGTAGATTTAGTAATAAGCGATTTGGACGGCAGATGGGAAAACCGCACACCTTTGCCGGGCTTGAATCCCTCTAGCCTGAAATCCTTATCCATTTTTTCTGCATACTTTGAAAACGAATATTTTCATTTGAATACTCCCTACGGAAGCATAAGAAAACAGTACATATCCCCTGTTTAGGTTACCTACGATTAGGTAGTATATTTACCAATAAATTACCCAAAAATGCGATTGTAAGGCCTCCGGTCGCAGTATAGCTTTGTCCCCGAATTTAATAAGTAATAATATAGAGGATGAAGAAGTTTTTCTTTTTATTGATTTTGGCTTCGGCTGCTTTACAAACACAGGCGCAGAATTGGATTCCCGATTCGGTTGTGCTTGGTCCGGGGTATACTAACCGTGGTTTTTACAGTCTGGAGAATGGGAATGTGGGCTCGGTGCCTTTCAATACCCGCGACTGGATGATCGATGTAAGCGCGGTATATTCGGCTACCATTCGTATCAACGGAGGATTTTTTGCGGAGTGTTACAAATACACCGCCGATGATACAGCCGATTGGGCTACTTTGGATACGACAGGATTAAAAGCCGGTAACGGCTGGGTGCGTGCCCGCGACGACAGGCAATCGTTAGCTCCTTCCGCATTTGAATATGGCGAAACCGGCCATCCTAATTACGGATGGGGAGATTATAATCAAATTACGCACGTAGTAACTGGTAACAGTCTGTTTGTTTATAAAACGGTTGGAAACGGAACCCCCAATTCTGCCCAATGGAAAAAAATATGGATTAAAGAACTGAGTGCATCCCCCAGAGAATTTATCATCTGGGCCGCTGATTTAGACGGCGGAAATCAACAAACGATAACCATCAGTAAAGAAGGGGTTACTAATAAAAGTTTCATTTATTACAGTTTTGCTACCAACGAAGTATATAACGATGAGCCTGCCGCAAATTCGTTTGATTTAATCTTCACCAAATTCGAAGATGAATATTCATTTATGGGAGGAACTTCAATACAGGCGGTTACCGGAGTAGAAAACAACAATGGGGTTTTCGTGGCCCGTGTACAGGGCATTCCTGCCAACGACGCCGTTTATACGGATTATACTTTGGAAACGGACATTTACGGTATCGGTCATGATTGGAAAACGCTGAATATGCAGACTTTCCAGTTTGTGTTAGCTGATTCGCTCAGCTATTTTGTGCAGGATGTACCCGGCAATATCTGGCAGATCCGCTTCACCGGATTTTTGGGTACTTCTACCGGAAAATACCGTTTCGAAAAACGCAAAGTAGCTTTTGCTTCCGTGGAAGAAAGCGTAACCGTGGGTGCGTGGAATGTATTTCCAAATCCTACTTCGGATTATGCGCAGGTTGTATTCTCTGCCAAAACAGCAAGTCCTGTGCGTATTTCTTTGATTGATTTATCAGGAAAAGTACGCGTAACGGAAAACATCACTTCACAGGTGGGTATCAACCAGCACACACTTTCATTACAGGGCAAAAACCTGGCATCGGGTGTGTATGTGTTGCAAATCCATGCCGGAGAAACCGTAAAATCTACCAAACTGGTTGTTCGATAAACAGTGACCGGAAGAGTATTTTCAGTGATATTTTGTTTGCTTTGGGCGGGTACTGTATCCGCTCAAAGCTTTTTGCATCTGAAAGAGGCAGAAACGGGTTCCGATTTGTTTGGAGCCCACATAAAATTTTCGGATCCTGAAAATAAAGAACGATACAAATTCGACATTTCCGATAATTCGGGAAAGGTGGAAATTCCTTTCACCGGGAAAGTAAAAATATCGGTTACGTATCTTGGGTATAAATCCATAGATACATTGTTGACGGGTGGTTCGCATACGCTTACCCTGTATCCGCTCAAAAATATTTTAAAGCCTGTAGAACTGGTTTCTGATTTTATTCCACGGGGTGAGGATGCCGTAGTACAGCAGATTACCGTGATAAACCGGGAACGGATAGAAAATCAGGGAGCTCAAAATTTGCGCGATCTGCTTACCAATAACCTCAATATCCGCATTGCCAACGATAATATTTTGGGTTCATCACTTTCTATGCAGGGCATAGGTGGCGAAAATGTAAAAATCATGATTGACGGTGTGCCCGTGATTGGCCGTTTGGATGGCAATATCGATTTGGGTCAGATCAATCTCAACAATATTGAACGGGTTGAAATCATTCAGGGTCCGGCTTCGGCGGCTTATGGAACCAATGCACTGGGCGGGATTATCAACCTTATCACCAAAAAAGACATCACCACTACTGTGGAAGCGGGCGTTACGGGGTATTACGAAACGGTAGGAAATTATAACGTGGATGCCAATGCTTCATTCCGGGTAAAAAATCATAGCCTGCGTTTTTCGGGTGGCCGTTATTTTTTTGATGGGTTCAACAGTCAGCCCGACAGCACCCGGTTTATGCAATGGAAACCCAAACGTCAGGCCTTCGGTGATGTGCAGTATATCTGGAAAATAAAAGAAGTTTCGCTCAGGTATTTGGGTTCTTACTTCAATGAAAAAATTGAAAACAAAGGACGTCCCCTGGCTCCTTTTGGTGTTTCGGCACGAGATAATTATTACATCACCGATAGAATTTCCAATACCCTTTCGTTTACAGGTTTCCTGAAGCCAAGGCATCATTTGGATGTTACGGCAAATTATTCGCTTTTTGTGCGTAATGTAGAAGTGATTTTTAAGGATCTGGTAACGCTTGATAAAAACCTGCTCGAAAAAAACACCGACCGCTTCAACCTGATTATGTCGCGTGGTATTTACAGCTACACGGGCGCTTCCGAGAAATTGTTGGTTCAGGCGGGTTACGATATTAATGTGGAAACCGGTACCGGTCCGCGAATTAAAACGGGTACCCAGAGTATGGGCGATTATGCCGGATTTTTATCGGCAGAATATACCGCATGGAAAAGGCTTACCCTTAAACCCAGCTTCCGATATGGCTACAACAGCCGCTTCCGGATGCCCGTAATCCCTGCATTTGCCCTGAAAATTCAGGCACATAAATATCTCCAGCTCCGGGCGGCGTATTCCCGAGGCTTCAGAGCGCCTGATTTGAAAGAATTATATTTTGAATTTATTGATGTAAACCACAATATTGTGGGTAACGAAAACCTGAATGCAGAAACATCGCATAATGTGACGGCATCACTTACTTTTAAAATGAATAAAAAAGACTATGCCTTCAGCATAGAACCTTCAGGTTTTTATAACGATATCAATAACCGCATAACCCTGGTTTACACCGGCGATTTATCGGCTAACGGAATTCCGGTGTACACCAACCGGAACATCGGACGATTCCAAAGTACGGGAGCCAATGTGAATTTAACGTTCGCATATAAAGGGTTGCAGTTGAATTCCGGTTTTTCGTACACGGGAATTGCCCAAACCTTTAATAACCAAAACATACAAAACGCAGAATTCCTTTTTTATCCTGAAGTGCGTACCAACCTGACTTATACCTATACCCGTTGGAATATATCGGGAAATCTGTTTTATAAATATAACGGCACCCAACCTTTCCTTTTTACGGATGAAAATGAGGAGTTGATCCGGGGAAGTATTCAGGGTTTTCATACTTTGGATGTGGGGGTTACCAAACATTTTTTTAAAAAAGCATTGCGGATTACCGCATTGGGCAAAAACCTGCTTAACGTCAGAAATCTCTTGCAAAATGGGATTGCACCGAATGGAGGCGCACATTCTTCATCCGCCGGACCTGTTTCTGCCGCATGGGGTAGAACTTTTGCTTTGGCTGTGAGTTATAATTTCTCTTGGACAAAAAAGAAAAATGAAAAGAATCAGTAGTATATATATTCTTGTTTTAGCACTGGTATTTTCCGGATGTTTTAAAGAAGACGATCCCGTGCCGCCTTATGTTTCCCCTCCGGGAGTGATTACGGCACAGGCCGAAACCAAACCCGATTATTCCATGCAGACGTATTACGATTTGGCTACCAATTCGTTTGTGTCATCCAACCACCGCGAAGACTGGGATATTTCCTTTTTATGCCGTGTGGGTATTTCGGCCATTTATCTTAATTCTGCCAAAAGAATGCGCGTACACGATACTCAAAGCGAAGATTGGCAGGTAGCCGTAACCGTGAGTAATCCCACGTTGGAATGGAAGTTTGACGAAAGCACCGGAGAGCCTGAAAATACGGCGTTTTATGGCTTTCAGCTTAATCGTATTTATGTGTTGGATTTGGGATTATCAACATTGGGTTCGTCTTTAGGATATCGCAAAATCCGATTCACGCAGGTAACGGAACAAACGCTTTCGTTTGAATTTGCCGATTTGTCCGGGAATAATGTGCAAGCAGGCTCTCTTACTAAAAACAGCGATTATAACTTTGTGTACTTCAGTTTTAAAAATGGAGGACAATCCGTTTTTCCTGAACCGGCAAAAAACACTTACGACTTATACTTTACCCATTATACCACTCGTGTTTTCTACGAAGGCAGCACAACTGAATTTGAATGGTATCTGGTGAACGGTACGTTGCTTAATCCCGATGGAGTAGCTGTTGCTGTGGACAGTACCGATAATTTTTCGGGAATTACCTATGCGGATTTGTCCGGATTTACATTTTCAACACAGCGTGATTTTATTGGCTACGACTGGAAAAGCTACGATATTGATGCCGGTGTTTATACCGTGCTCCTTCAAAATACCTATTTGATTCGTGATCGCAGCGGCGAATTTTGGAAAATGCGTTTTGTGAGTTTTACCAACGATTTAGGCGAACGCGGATACCCTACATTTGAAGTGGCGAAATTTTAGCCGTTCACAACAGTCCGTTGATAGAAAGCCATAGTGCAATATATCAAAGGGCATTGTTTTCCGTTATTTTGGGGTATGAATCTCAACGGGCTATACGTCATTCTGTTTTTGTGTTTTCCTTTTATTTCCTGCGGACAGGGAATAGCACCACCTCCCGCCCCCTCTAAACAGGCACAAGATTCGATTTCTGTAGTGGACACATTACCTAAAAAAGTGCGAAACCTGGCCCGATTTGAGGGTGAAATAAAAAAAATGGAAGAAGGCGACCGGGTTGACCCAAAGCCTCAGCAAGCGGTCCTTTTCGTAGGCAGTTCCAGTATCCGCTTTTGGAAAACCCTCACAGAGGATATGGCTCCGATGCCGGTCATAAACCGTGGATTTGGCGGGGCAGTTACCGCTGAAGTCAATTATTATTTTCATCGGATAGTTTCATTGCATAAGCCTCGAATTTTGGTGCTGTATGTGGGTGAAAATGATTTATTTAATCCGGATGTCAGTATAGATTCCGTAGCGCTTGATTTTAACGCTTTTCGGGATAGCGTCAGCCTTCATTTACCTAATACACGATGTTTTTTTGTGAGTGTGAAACCTTCGCCCGCACGGTGGGGTTTTCAGGAAAAATTCACCCAGGCCAATGCCCGTTTTAAAGCCATTTGTGAAGCCGAACCGCAATGGGAATATATTGATGTGGTTCCTGCCATGCTGAATGGCGAAGGAAACCCCAAACCGGAAATATTCAAAAGCGATAAATTGCACCTGAATGCGGCAGGGTATCTGCTTTGGAAAAATAAAATAAAGCAACGGATTCAAAAAGAATGGAAAGAATTGCAGGTAGGGAAATAAAGGTGTTAAACTTTTTAAAAATAAACAGCGGTTGTTTTGCTTTAAAGTAACATTGCAAAATATGGTTTTACGGTTTATCAATATATGGTTTTGCTTTCTGGTGTTTACGGTTGCTATGGCTTCCGGCCCTGCCGATGTAGAAAGGTTTTATGAGCCATTGGATAAACTGTCGAAAAATCCCTTACTCCAGTCCCGCGATAAAATCTCTCCCGTAAATTCTGATGAAATTTTCCCTTTCAATGCCCTGCAGTTTGCTGATAAACTGAAAAAAATACCGGGAATGCCTTTTGATGAGCAGGTGCAATATCATTTGAAACGCCTCACAGGTTCTTATGCCAACCCTGTATTTGATGCCCTTGGTATTTTTGCCGAATTAGATTCGTTGATTGTATCGGAATTTACTTCGCGGGGTGTGCCTGCCGAGTATGCTTTACTGGCCCCCATGTTGTCGGGAATGAATGCACAATATATGGGACCCGAAGGCAAAAGAGGCGTTTGGCAGTTGGATGTGGTTACGGCTGTACGCTATGGCTTAATCGTTTCTGAAACCCGCGATGATCGGGATGATCCCATTCTGTCTGCAACAGCAGCGGCGAGTTATCTGCGCGATTTAATGAATCAGTATAAATCGTCGGAAGAGTTGCTGTGGGTTTATATTTCGAGTCCTGCAGAAGTGAAAAGGGCTTATGCCAGAGCACGATCCGTTCAGTTAGAAGTAGTGAGGGCGAATCTACCGGGCTATCTCAGACATAGCCGCCCTTTATTTTCTTCGTGGGTTTTTCTTTGGAAATCGTTTAATATGGATAATCTGACCCGCTTTTCGCCTTCCGTATTTATGCCGGCTGAACGAGTGAAGGCGCCCAACAAAATCCATTTGGGGCAAATTGCTGAAGTGATGGAGATTCCCGTTTCGGAATTGAATGAGTTGAATCCGGCACTTAAAAACAGCATTGCCCAAAAACAGGAATTCATTTGGTTACCCAAAGGAAAAGGAGCCGAATTTCAAACCTTAGCAAACTCGATTGCTTCTTACAAAGACACGTTATACTTCTCGAAGAATCAAGTCAGGCCCATTGTGGTTGACAGAGATTCGCCAGCTAACCAGGCTACGACTACGGTAACCACCACGGAAAAAAAATACCATGTGGTAAAATCGGGTGAAACCCTTTCACACATTTCCGGAAAATATAAGGTGAGCATTTCATCCATAAAAAAGTGGAATAATTTAAAATCCAGTCATATCCGTGCGGGCCAAAAACTGATTGTTCGACAAACCGTCCGTAAACCCATTATTGCTCCACAGGAGGATAAAACGGTAAGAGAAAACGTGGTCATTGAGCAGGTGAAAAAAGAGGAGGAAGAAAACAAAGTAAACCAAGAGCCGCCGGCTGAAATAACGCCAAAAACTCCTGAAGCTCCTAAACCTCAGCCCAAAGTACAGCCCAAAGAAGCATGGGCGTATTACACCGTGAAGTCAGGCGATACCTTATATTCCATCGGGAAGAAATACGGAGTGGCTTATACTAAAATCAAGGAGTGGAATAAGTTACGATCGGATAACATTCAGATAGGCCAAAAACTCAAAATCAAAAAGTAAATCGGCTAGAAAACGAAATCGGTGGGTGCTACGCCGGTGGTGAAGTTTTTTAATAATCCCCCGCCCGAACTGAAAATATACACGCTTCCCGCAGAGCTGAAATCGCCGGCGTCACCAAGCCATACCTGCCCATTTTCGGGATGAATGCCGATACCATAAAAGTATTTTCCGGGTAAAGAAATAAACTGTTCCGGATTGGAAACATCATCCATTGATTTGCGATATACTTTTCCGCTGTACAAAAAATATAACATATTCTGCTGTGCATTCATGCGAAGTTTTGAAGCTCCATAATCCGGTAGTACATATTCCCATTCAACATTGCGGGTTGATTCATTCACTCTGACCAGTTTTGAAGGGGTATTATCCATATAATTTCCGCCCGTGAGAATCCAAATTTTTCCATTGGCATCTTTGCGGATGGAGGTGCTGCCATAACCCACCAAAACACTGTCTGCTACGGCATCATTTTCTAAAATATACGTGTATTCGCGCATGCCGTTGGTAACCCATACGCCGTTTTCTGTTTTCAGCATTTCTTCGGTCCATCCCGGCAGGGAAATAGTACCTGTAATGCTCATAGAATTTAGGTTTACAATAGAAACGGCACCCGAAAATAAATCCGAAACATAGGCTTTCCCGGGCTCGGTTACACATACGTATCGCGGCGAAGTAAAGCCCGAAAGGGTCCCTTTGCTTTTAAAATCGGTAGGATTTACCGTTTCAATTTTGCCTGAATTATTCACTACTATGTAGGCGGTGTTATTATAAACAATCATGCTTTGCAGCACATCGCCCAGTGGAATGCCGTTTGCTGTTTCAAAAATGTTGGTTACCAATTCGCCATTTTCTGATTTATAAAAATCTATTCTTGAATTTCCCTGTAAAAATGCGCCTTCACAGAGAATAAATGTACCATTCCCCGAAAAGGTATTTTCTGGATCTGTATTTTCTTTTTTACAGGCTGTAAAAAGCGTGGTAGATAAAAGCAGTAGGGCCGCAGCTCTTTGAATGTTGTTCTTCAGCATAAGTATGTGTTATTTATCTTTTTTTTTCTGGTAAAATTTTATGAAAACCGAGACTGATTCCCACCCGGAAATTCCGGCCGGGCATGGGGCGGAATTCGATGATTTCGTATCGTGTATTGGTTATATTGTCTAATTCAAACCATGCATTCAGTTTGAAGCCTAAAAAATACACCGCCTGTCTGATCCCCACGGCTCCCGTATGAAATGAGGGGATAAATGCCGAATTATCGGCCAACGTATAACGCAATCCGGTGAATCGGTGGGCGTAATACAGTGTGGTTCTTTTTATACTGAATGTGGCCGAAACGGAACCTAAATGCATCGGAATATTGGGAAGTTGTTTGCCGAATGCGGGGTCCCCTTCAAAGCGGGGTTTGGCGCGTACCGCCTTTGTATAACTGTAATGTCCTTCCAGCACAAATGACCGGTTATTCTTGTACATACCCAATTTGATATCACTTTCGTTTCCGAAACCCCTTGTGCGGTCAATGTTTTCGGGCGTCCAAAAAAGGGGTCCGGGAATCCAGACTATACGGTTTTGTATGGTTTGATGAAATCCGGTGGATGAAATGAAAATGGAGAATTTTCTACCATTTTTACTTTCTATGTTTTTTTCGAATTGGGCGCCGAGTTCCTGAGCCAATCCCGTTTCGGGTTTTAAATTCGGATTTCCGCCCGGAAACCAGTATAAATCATTAAAAGAAGGTTGTCTGTAATTTCGGTTGATTCGCATCCGCAGTGAAAAAGACTTAACCGGTTCCAGACGCACACTCAGCGAAGGACAAAAGGGCGTCCATTGGCCATCGGTAATTTCTTCTACGGCCTGTATGGCCGCTTCGCCCAATTGTTTGGGCAGCAGATATCGATACCCCAGGAATAAAGACGTTTGGTTTCTTTGAGGGCTGAGTGCCTGATATTCGGACATGAACACTTTATAGTAGGCGTGATTCACTCCCGCCATCAATGAGTGATTTTTGTGTATGGAATACACATACTCGGCCTGTGATAGCGACGCATATTGAATCATGAAAGACGGATTCGGCAGCGAATGTTCATTGTAGAAAAGATAATCGTACAAAAAGGCGGTTTTCAGGCTCAGGCTGTGCTTTTCGCGGAAGGTATGTTTCCATCCGATCATGCTTCGCAGATTTTTATCAATCTGTTTGGCCTTTCCGTTTCCCGTAATCATAGTGCCGGGGATTTGCCTCTTATTAACCTGATACCAGATGGAGGTAGTAATTTCTCCATATTTTTTTAGTTGATGGGTATAATCGGCATTTAATGAATATCCTCTTGCCGCCGCATTTTCAAGGCGTTCTAAAGGTCGGTTGATGAGCGTGCGGTTTACGTATGGAAAGTTGTTCAAAGTAGAGTAAAGCCTCACTCCGGCTGAAAAAACATCGCGGTTGCCTTTATAAGCCAGATGAAAAAATTGATTGTTCCGGTTAAAAGACCCAAATTCTAATCCGGCACCACCATGTATTCCCTTTTCTTTGGGAGCAACGGGATTCACCTGTAAAGTTCCGCCAATCGCACCCGAACCAAATAATCCGCTTTGTCCGCCCGGAAGCAGGGACATTTTGTAATTCTCAGGAACCGATTCCATGCCCGGATCGGGCGTGGCATTCACTGTGTTTTGTAAGGTGAATCCCCGCCATATAATCGGAGTATGAACCGCTTCGGTACCGCGTAGTGAAAGGGATGATAGTAATCCGGGACCGTAAGATTTTACAAACACCACATTACGATGCTGAAGTAATTGGGCTAGAGTTCTGAAGGTATCGGTGGCTTCGGTTCTAACCCGTAACGCGGGGTCGAATAACACTTTATGGGTTTCAGAATAAGTGAATTGGGACAACTTGTGATAATGAACAGGCAAAGAATCGGATTGCGAATAACAGGAATAACCCTTCAGAAGGGCAAACACAAAAAGCGGAATATGAATTTGTTTTTTCAGCACCTGTTATAAGTTAAAAACAGGCCGGAACGGAAAATCCGGTGCAGGCGGAATGGATTTACGCCAAACTGCAAGTACCTGAGGCTTTTTTCCCGAAGCCCGGCCAATATGTCGCATCCGGCAGGTCTTCTGACTTACCCCGGTTTTGGAGCCTTCCCGTGTTAGCCACAGTGGCAGTTTTCCAAACCTTGTTCCTCTTAGGAACGGGGCTTACAGCAGCGGGTACTGTTCCCGATTTTCACAGGATTCCCTTTTCATTCATGAATACCCTTCATGAAACCAAATGCGGGTCAAAGATACTCTTTTGGCATTATCTTTGCGCCAAGCGAGAAACTAATTCTGAAATTTATGAAAACAAAAATGATGGCTTTGGCTGCATTGATTGCAGTATCAGCATGGATAACAAAACAGGCACATGCACAGGCTTTTGAAAAAGGCGGAAAATACCTGAATCTGCACTTAACCGGCAGTAATTACTGGAACATTGATGTCCAAAACAACTGGCCCGGAAGCTGGAGAAGCCCGAATGTTGGAGGCGTAACGGTTCAGATGGAGTGGGGAATTCATGAATATGTAGGATTAGGGTTTTATACCGGAATCCAAGGCGGTGTAACCTCATATGGTTGGTTTATACCGGGAACAGGCACAGGATGGTCTTACGGATTGCTTTCGGTTCCTGCGGGAGTAGTAACCAATTTTCACTTTTATCAGTTAATTGCCGATAAAACCGGAAAAAATATTCATGCAGATAAACTGGATGTGTATGCAGGTTTGAGTCTGGGTTCGGGGATAGCGTTTTATCCGAGACCGAATTGGGTAACTCCGATGTTCTTTGTTGGTCCTCATGCAGGAGCCCGATATTTCGTAAAGCCTAATTTAGGCTTAGGGCTTGAAGCGGGTTACGGAAAATCATTCATCAGCGGTGGTTTGACATTCAAGTTGTAATCCTGAATTTTATATATCGAAAAAGGTCCGACATTTTGCCGGACCTTTTTTTATTTAATGATGTTGAGTTCTTTTCCTACTTTGGTAAATCCCGCCAGGGCTTTATCTAAGTGTTCCCGCGTATGTGCCGCCGAAATCTGTACCCGGATTCTTGCCTGACCTTTGGGTACCACCGGATAAAAGAAACCGATTACATAAATGCCTTCTTCCAATAATTTGTCTGCCATTACCTGGGATAGTTTTGCATCGTAAAGCATTACCGGTACAATAGCCGATGCCCCGTCTTTTATATCAAATCCCGCTTCGCGTATTCCCTTTTTGAAATAATTCACATTGTTTTCAAGTGTATCTCTCAGTTCCGTGGTGGATGAAAGCAGGTTAAACACCTCAATCGAAGCTCCCACTATGGAAGGAGCCAATGAATTACTGAAAAGATAAGGACGCGAACGTTGCCGGAGCATTTCAATAATTTCTTTTCTTCCGGTAGTATATCCGCCCATGGCGCCTCCCAAGGCTTTCCCTAATGTACCGGTTACTATATCCACGCGATCCATTACTCCACAGAGTTCGGGAACTCCACGTCCTGTTTTGCCGATAAATCCGGCAGAATGGCATTCATCAGTCATCACCAAAGCATCGTATTGATCGGCCAAATCACAGATTTTATCCATTTGGGCAACATATCCGTCCATCGAAAAAACGCCATCCGTCACAATCAGTTTAAAGCGATGGCCGGCTTCCTTTGCGGCTTTCAGCTGAGCTTCCAGATCTTGCATATCGTTGTTTTTATAACGATAGCGGACCGCTTTGCAAAGCCTTACCCCATCTATGATGGAAGCATGATTCAATTCATCGGAAATGATACAGTCCATTTCATTCAGCAGGGGTTCAAAAACCCCTCCGTTGGCATCAAACGCCGCTGCATAAAGAATGGTGTCTTCCGTGCCGTAAAAATCGGCAATCTTACGTTCCAGTTCTTTATGAATATCCTGGGTTCCGCAGATAAAACGTACACTGCTCATCCCGAAGCCGTGAGTATCCAATGATTTTTTTGCTGCTTCAATCACCCTCGGATGAGAAGAAAGACCCAGATAATTGTTCGCGCAAAAATTCAGAACCGTTTTACCGTTTACGGTAATTTCGGCTCCCTGAGGCGAAGTGATGATGCGTTCTTTTTTATAAAGTCCTGCTTCCTGAATGGATTGAAGTTCATTTTGCAGGTATGATTTAAGTGCTCCGTATGCCATAATGTTTTGGATGTTTGGGCAAAGGTAATTGATTCTCTCTTTCAGCCTACTTTTCCGCAATGGCTTGTTTTGCGGTGTAATTTGTTAGATTTGGCTTCCACAATATCAGTTTTATGGAAGAAGGCAATCTGGATGAGAATACATTATATCTGGGCGATTACCTGGTAAGTCCCGGCGAATCGGCGGTATGGGAATTAAAAATTGCTCGTCTTCCCTCCGGCACAAGAATAAAAATGCCGATTTATGTATTTCGTTCACATAAACCCGGTCCCAAAATATTGCTTTCGGGTGGTTTGCATGGCGATGAAACCAACGGAATCGAAATCGTCAGGCGATTGATTAAATCCAGGTACCTAAGCGATTTGGAGTGTGGAAGCGTGGTGGCGGTTCCTATTATGAATGTATTCGGATTCCTGAATTTTTCCCGTTCGGTTCCGGATGGAAAAGACGTAAACAGAAGTTTTCCGGGCAGAAGATCGGGTTCATTGGCCTCGTTAACGGCCTGGAATCTCGCACAGAAAATTATTCCTGCGGTAGATTATATTGTCGATTTTCATACCGGAGGGGCCAGCAGAACCAATTATCCTCAGGTGCGATTTACCACCGGAGATGAAAAATCCAAGGAGCTTTCTCATCTGTTTGCCGCTCCGCTATCATTGCCTTCTGCTCCCATAAAAGGTTCTTTGCGCTGGTATGCCGGCAGTTTAGGTAAATCGGTTCTTGTGTATGAAGGAGGGGAGTCCATGCGCAATGATGAGCACGTAATTGAAGAAGGCATAAACGGCGTTCTGCGGCTCATGTCCGGACTTAACATGACCATGCATCCGGTAACCTTACCGGATAAAAGTTACCGTTTGTCAGGTTCTTCATGGATACGGGCGCCCAAATCGGGTATGTTCAGGCCTTTTAAGTCTTCCGGGGATGCTGTAGCAGCCGGTGAAACGATGGGAATTATCAACGACCCGTTTAATGCGTATGAAGCGTTGGTAAAAGCGCCAAAAAGCGGTCATATTCTGGGGCATAACAACATATCGTTAGTGCATCGGGGCGATGCATTATTTCATTTGGGCATTGAAGAATAGTTCTGAACGAATGTTAAAGTGTAGTTGATTTTAGCTAAATTGCATATTAAATTTACTTTTGCAATTATTAAACAACATACACATGAAAAAATTATTTACAATTAGCTCGGCCGTTGTATTATTGGCAGCTTCGGCCACTGCCCAGAGAGAAATTGGACAACCTCTTCAGTCAATGGCTCATCCGTTCTCTGTATCTATGGACAAAGCTCCTTTTGACACGCTGCTTCCACCCGTTCGCACCGGTTGTACAGATGATTTATTCCTGTACGGTGGTAATTTGGGTAATGGAAACACCGGTTTTGTATTGGGTACCAACTCGTTTGATGACGTAGAAAAAGGTCAAATTTTTACTAATACAGCGACAGGGTATGTTTCCGTAGCTTTCGGTTTTGTTTATGTAGCTGGAGCCGGTAACTATGCGGCTAAAGTTTACAACACAGCTGCCGGCGTACCTTCCCAGCTTTTAGGAGCCAGTGCGCCTACTCCTGCTGCTGCTGTTCAAAACAATATTATGGTATGGGCGTTCAATCCTACCGTATTTGTTGAAGCCGGTGATTTTGCCATTACAACAGTTGTAGGTGGTCCTTCTATTACTGCAGGAGATACCTTAGCCTTTTTCTCTACAGAATTAGATTGCGGCGGTGCTCAGTCTGTTGAAAAATGGGAAGACAACACTTGGCATACCGTAGTTTCAGCTTGGGATGCTGATTTCGATTTAGGTATGGGTGTAATCGTTGACCGCGCTGCCGGTATCGAAGATGCCAATATGCCTGCTGCCGGTATTGCGCCAAACCCTTCAGTAGATTATACGCTGTTAGGTTATCAAACCAAAGAAAACGGTAACGTGGTTATTCGTATTACCGATCTTTCCGGAAAAGTGGTAATGGTAATCAACGAAGGAAACAGAGAAGCAGGTATTTATACCCGCAATATCAATGTTACTGAGCTTTCTGCCGGTACTTATGTTTACGAAGTGAGCTGCAACAACAAGTCTGTAAAAGGACGTATGATTGTTTCTAAATAATCGACAAACAAATCTTATTAAAAAAGGCTTCTCATTTGAGAAGCCTTTTTTTTATTTAAAAACGCAAGGTCATCAACACCGAAAAATGGTCGGAAAGGTCTTCATTTTGGGGGCTCCATCTTTGCATGTAACGTTTTACTTCCCGCTGCATAAAAGAAGGTTTTACCCCATTGGCTTTGTAAAATACAAAATCAATCACTTTCCGGCTTTCCGGATTATATCCGCCCATATCATTCAATAAATGGTCGCTGGTGTATTGCAATTCCCCCGTTAAATCACCGTCTTCCATTTCAAAAGTGGCCAACATGGAAGTATAAATATCGGTTCCCTTTCGGATATTAAAATCTCCCGCCATAAGCTGTGGAACGCCCTGTTTGGCATGTTTTCTCATCATGGCCACAATTTCTAAATACTGCCCGGTTTTTAACACAAGGGTTCCTCCGGCTTCCATATGTGTGCCCATAATCTGAAGGGTTTGCCCGTTCCATTCGGTTTCAACCAATAAGGCACCTTTTCGGGCAAAACAATCTTCCTTTTCACATTCCGTAAAATCTATACTATCCAAGGTTTTTAAAGGTGTTTTGCTGAAAATCATCACCCCGCTGTTCAGTTTAATTCCACATTTTTTATCGTTTGCGGGTCCTGCCGTATATGGATAATGCGGAGCCAACTGTTTGCTGATGATTCGCATGCAGTGCTTATCAAACGCTTCCTGAAATACGATGATATCAATATTATCCGCAATCAGTTTTTCGGGAATAAGCCTTGCTCTTTTTACGGGACCATGTTTCAGGTGGGCAATCCAACGGGGCAACATCTGTATGTTGTAAGAAAGTACCCGCAGTTCTTTTTCTTCTTTGATTAAACCGTTGTTAGGGTGGGCAAAACTTGCCGAAGAAATAAGCATGGCCGAAACCATGACAAGGAAAATGGATTTATAAAATGTGCTCATTTCGCAAACTTACACGAATATTTTTCACCGTATAATACGGATTCATCCGCAATTGATAACGAAAAATGAGTTTCTCTGTAACTTTTTGTAGAGTAGGGCGTCTTATCTGTAATTTTGGAAAAGTTTGACGGCATCAGAATATAACCGGTGTGTAGATGAATTTGCCGACGGAGTGTACCGATTTGTGTTGAAAAACATACGCGATACCGAAGCGGCCAAAGACATTGTACAGGACACGTTTGAAAAAATGTGGCGCCTGCGCGACGGCATTGATGCCCCCAAAGCCAAATCGTATCTATTCACTGCGGCCTACAGAACCTTGGTGGATTATACCCGCCGCAGAAAAAACCAGGTTTCGGATGAGAAATTAGTCCATTGGGAATCGGAATCTGATTTTAATATTGACCTGCGCGAAATGATTGATAAAGCCTTGGATACGCTGCCCGAAGATCAACGGGTGGTGATAACCCTGCGTGATTTGGAAGGCTATTCGTATGAAGAAATCGGAGAAATTACCGGACTCAATGAATCGCAGGTGAAGGTTTATATATACAGGGCCCGATTGGCCATGAAAAAGTTTTTGGTAAGTCGGGAGGTGTTGGTATGATAAACAGAACAAATTATGAAGCTTGGTTTGTGTCTTATTTAGACGGAACTCTTTCTGCCGAAGAGCAGAAATCGCTTCGTCTGTTTTTGCTTGAAAATCCTGATTTAGCTGAAGAATTGGAAGCGGTTTCGGATGTGGAACGGCTTGTTGCTTCTGAAAATACTCCTCCTTTTCAATCCCTGAAAAAGAAAATTGTACCTGCAGGTGATTTGAATGAATCGAATTATGAAGACTCTTTCATTGCCCTGCATGAAGGCGATTTATCAGTTTCAGAGATAAGATCGGTAAACGAATTTTTGGCTCTAAACACTTTTCTACAAAGAGAAGCCGATGCTTTTTCAAAAATAAGAGTGACCCACAGCGGCGAAATATATCCCAATAAATCGGCCCTGAAGCATACACCCGTAATTCCGCTTTTCATCCGAATCTCGGCGGTGGCGGCGTCTGTATTATTATTCGTGGGCGTTTTCCGTTTTTGGAATACCGAAAAGGAAGGGAGCACCACGCGTACTTTATATTCGGTTTCCGTTAACCCGGCATATCCTTCCGTGGATATAGTGAATAAAAATTTGCCTGATGAAACGTTCCCTTCTATACAAGTTGAGAAAACGAATCGGGTAAGGGAAGAATTGATGATTCAAAAGGAAATACAGATGGTTTCGGTAGAACCGGTTTCCCTTACCCCATTGGCTCAAGTGGATTACAATACGAGTGTAAAAGCTAACCCCATGAATATGAAACCGGTTTTGGAAGAGAAAGAATATGCTTCGCTCAAAGAAGTGGCCGGGGTGATTTTAGAAACCGGTGTGGGCGAAAACGGCCTATCGGATGGGCTGAAAGAACAACGAAAAATAACGGCGGGAGATATGATGGATGTGGCGGCTCTTCCCTTTAAAAATGCCGATAAACCCTTCATCACATCACGCAAAAAGGAGAAATCAGGTACCCGCGATGTGAAAATCAGATTAGGCATTTTTGAAGCCGAATTTGCCCTTAAATAGTTGATCTTTTTATTGGGATAAAACCGATGAACAGCAATACCAGAACAGTTATTGCACTTACGTAAAAAGCCCGGTTTACGGCTTTGTTTTTATAGACAAATTCAACCGTATGTTTGCCGCTTGAAACGGGAACGGACATGAATAACGAATTACTTTGAATGATTTCCGTTTCTTTCCCATCTACTAAAGCCGCCCAGCCGGTGTATTCAGATTGAAGCAGGGTAAGGAAATACGCTTGTGATGTTTCAGTTTGAAGGGTGATGGACGAAGGCGAAATGTCCTTGATTTTTACCATTTCATTCTGTAAAATGGAGTCCGTTGAAATACTGTTATAATTCACAAAAATGTCTTCCTCAACATATAGACTTGTAGGTTGGATATTGCCGGCTTCCCGGTCTGTGTTAAACTGTTTGAAGCTGCGTATATCACGGCTTACATACACCAGCGGCAGCGTATTTATTTTTTCCAGTTCATCCGGATATAAATCAATCAGATTTAGGGTGGATGTGAAAATGAAATTATTCATTCCATCAGACGAAGGTTGTTTTTTGAAGATGTTGAGGTTTTTCCAGAAAGGTCCGCTCACCAGTTCGGGAGCTTTGTTGCCTATGGGTTCCAGTGTGGGAATGGGAAACCCTTTTGTGAAACCTTGTTCTCCTGCTTTTGATTCCGTTCCCGTGAATTCTTTGTAAAAAACCGTGTATGGACTATTGAGCTGAACGGCTAATAGTAAATCCGCCGTCAAAAATAAACCCCATATAACCACCCGTTTTTGTGTGGATATATTCAGTTTTAACATGCCGAAAGCCAATAGTAAAAACAATCCTGCAGGAATGGCCTGAATGACCATGTTGTTCCACATCACGGGGTCTTCTAGGCGGATAAATAAACGGGTTTGATAAAATTCGGAAAGTGAAAACGGATCGGAAAAATAAGCGAATAGCCCCAAGGATATAACAACAACAGCAGTAATTAATAAAAGGAATTCAGCGATTTTTTTGAGCGGATATTTATCCAACAGGATTTCCTGCAGCATATAACCCGAAACGAGCAAAAACGAAAGGATGACATAAATACGGAACACACTGGGAAAACGAAAAATATTCATGGCCGGGAAATACTCAAAAAGCCAGGCTCTCACGGGTAACGCATTGCCCACGGCCGCAGCCAGCGCAAAAAGTCCAAAGCCTAAAAACACCTTTTGCAGCGGTGTTTTTTTTCGGATAAGCGCCAGTAAAAACACAGGCACCATAAGCACGCCGAAATAGGCATTACTCATGGACATATCGGTCTGAATAAAATCGTTATCGACCGAAGTAAAAGGAAATACAAACGATAGAAAAGATTGTACGGAAAAAGGACCGTACAAGGCATTTTGTAATTGAAAACTGTTGGCCCGGGTAATGTATGGTAAGGCTCCATAAACAGAAACCAGCATCACGGAGGCTGCCGCGATATAAAACAGTGCCAACAGCAGGTTCATGCCAATTCGCATCCTCAATTGATGATACTGTTTTTCCTTAGCATCTCCGATAAGAAAATAGAGAAACAAAACCGCCAGAAAATAAACCAGAATTACAGTAAAAGCGGGATATCCGCCCGTGATGAGCATAAAGAGTGCTAAGGCCGTTTTAGCTGCATATTGAATCGTTAACGTGCGTTGCAGTTTGATAAAATATAACAACACAAAGGGAATCCAACAGGCCGAAATGATATAGGTGATGTGTTGGGCATTTCCCGCAAAAAAGCCGGATAACATATAGGCAATGGCGAGCAGCAGGGATGTGTTTTTGGTAAGGTTAAAAACACGCGCCAGCTTGAAAAAACCGATTCCGGCCAATCCGATATGGAATACCAATTCCAACGCCAAGGAATGTAATGTGTAGCCTTTCAAAAAACCGATAATCCACACCACCGGATACCAGGCACCCGACGAAGGGTCGGCGTGTATAGGCGAACCGAACAGTTGATAATAATTCCAAAGGGGCAGCTCGCCGGATTGAAGTATTTCGCCCACCAGAAAACGCCAGGGATAATAACAATCGGGCATGTCGTATTTTACCGGATACACCATGAAAGCTACCTGCCAAAACGCTAAAACGGCTATGACAAATAACAGCAGATAGCGCGTGAGGTAGGGGAGTTGCCTTTTCATGATTTTTTGGGAAGGGTTTTAACACCGGCCAGTTTTCCTGCGGCAATTCCTGCATTCAGCTCAAATCCCGTGAGCAGTACAAGGCAGTTGATAAATATCCAGATCAAAAACACCGGAATGGAACCCAGCGTTCCGTAAAGGGTGTTGTAGCGGTCGAAATTGGCGAAAAATTCGGCTACGGCCACAGACGAAATAATAGACAGATTACAAGCAGAAAAGGCGCCGGGTGAAATAAATCCGAGGCGGAATTGACGGGCTGGAGCCAAAAAATAAACCAGACTGATAATCAACAGAATGATGATATACAAACTGATTAATCGTACGATGTAGGTTACCGTGCCGGCGTATTCGGCCCAGCCTGTGCGGGCGGCCATAGACTTTATCAGATTACCGATTACAATTAACCCAAATATAGACCCCACCGTGATGATAAAAACAAACACCAAAATTCCCAGGGCTTTCAGCCGCATTTTGCCTCCCGGTTCGGTAATGTGTGCCGAAGCATTCATGGCGCGTATCATACCTACAATGCCGTTGGTAGAAAAGAAAAACGCCGCCAAAAAACTCACGGACATCAACCCGGTATTTGACGAATTTACCACCTGTTCCACGGTTTGCCTCAGTAACGAACTTACCTGCGGCGGCATCAGTTCTTCGTAGTTCTTCAGCAGCATATCCTGAAATCCTTCAATAGGCACCACAGGAATGAGCGTACATAAAAATAAAATGGCGGGAAATAAAGCCATGAAAAATTTGAACGTCATGGCGGCGGCGCGGTCAAACGGACTGTGTTTGGTTAATCCGTATACAAAATATTCGGTAACAAAATAAATCGGAATGCCCCTGAAACCGGGCAGGGAATGCTTGCGCGACCATAACAGAAGCGCTCTTACAGGCGGAAATTCTTTAATCCATTTTTTTATTTTATCGGCATATATCATAGGGCCTTCAGGCTCAGGTCTAAACTTTTAACACTGTGGGTGAGGGCTCCGCTCGAAATAAAATCAACGCCCGTGAGGGCATATTCCAGTACATTGTCTTCCGTAATGCCGCCCGAAGCCTCGGTTTCGTATTGCCTGTTAATGCGTATCACCGCTTTTTCCAGTCTTTCCGGGCTGAAATTATCCAACATGATCCGATGCACTCCGCCCACTTCCAGTACCTGCTCCAGTTCATCCATGCTGCGCACTTCAATTTCTATTTTCAGATCGAGTTTGTGCTTTTTCAGATAGGCAGTTGTTTTTTGAATGGCTTCTTTAATTCCGCCGGCAAAATCTACATGATTGTCTTTAATCATAATCATGTCATACAGGCCGAAACGGTGGTTATATCCCCCGCCGATACGCACGGCTTCCTTCTCCAGAAACCGCATCAGCGGAGTCGTTTTCCGGGTATCAAGTAATTTAGCCTGTGTACTTTCTATGGTAGAAACAATGCTTCGTGTTTTGGTGGCTATTCCGCTCATACGCTGCATCACATTAAGCAGGGTCCGTTCAATGGTGAGCATACTGGCAGCCGAACCTTTCAGGTAGAAGGCTTTCTGTCCTTTTTCAATAGTGTCGCCATCATTGAGCATCGCATCAAATTCCAGTTCGGGGTCGTACATGTGTACAATTTCTTGGGCTACCCGCATGCCCGCCAATACGCCTTTTTCTTTTACCAATAACACCGATTTTCCTTGTGTGGATCGGGGTACGGTAGCCAGCGTGGTATAATCACCCGGGCCTACATCTTCTTGCAATACGAGGCGTACAAATTCGTTTAAATCCATGGCATTATATTTTATTTCCCGAAGGGAAAGTTTTTTATACTCAGGCCAGTTGATCCAGCATGTTTTTGAGCTTGATGATAACATCAATTTCCGAAGGATCGTATCCTCCTTTTTCGGCTAGTATACAACTGGCGATGTCGGTAAGTTGAATCAGATACAACACACTTTCAAGCGGGCTGGCCCCTTTCGATTTCAGGGTGAACACCTTGCCGGTGTATTGCGAAACCACATCGCGGGTAAACTGCATTCTCACTGCATTGCGCGAATATTCCAAGCCGGTTTCAATAAACACCACCGACGTGTCGGGATGTTTTTTACGCCAACCCACCAGTTCGTTATGGTTCATCTCGGGAATTACCCGGTTGCTGCACACCATTTTCGCATTTTCGCTCAATTGCTGACAAATACGAACGGCCAAAGCTTCGTATCCGCTTTCGGAATAAAAGATGGGGAATGTGTTATACACGGCTTCGGCAAATAATTCCGCTTCTTTCCGTATGGATTCGCCTTCTTTTTCCAGGGTTTCGGCAGTCTGTATCCATTGGGCTTTGTATTCCTCGGAAATAAGTCCTGCCTGCGAAAAAATATGATAAAGCTGCCCCAGGGAATAGCCGATACACGACCGCGGAGGCATACCGCCCGGTATTTCAATCAAACCGTACCCCTTTTCGCGGAAGAGTTTTCCGAGTTTTCCACCCGAGGTAACGGCAATCATTTTGGCCCCTTTTTTTTCGGCTTCGTACACCGCCGAAAGGGTTTCTTCGGTATTACCCGAGTAGGAGCAGGCTACAAATAAAGTTTGGGAATCTACAAAAGCCGGGCAGAAATAGTCTTTGTTTACATACACGGGTATGGGACATTCTTTTTTAGAAAGTTCGGCAATGAGGGAAGCACCGATTCCGCTTCCGCCCAAACCGCTCAAAACCACATTGTTGATATTGCCCGATAATGCCCGAAAGTCGTATCTGCTGCTAATTTCCAATGCTTCCCTCAGTTGTGCGGGAAATGCATCTACAAGTTCTTTCATACCCATGATTAATCATGACAAATAAAGCGATTTTTGCCGAAAAAGGGAACGCCGCGCAAATTGCCTACTTTTGCGGCAATGGAAGAAACCGTTCACATATTTACCGACGGTGCCGCCTCCGGAAATCCGGGTCCCGGCGGACTGGGAATCGTGATGCTTTTCGGAAATAAAAAAAAGGAAATGGCCCGCGGGTTCCGCCTGACCACCAACAACCGCATGGAGCTGCTTGCCGTGATCCTGGCGCTCGAAGCCCTCAAAACCGAAAAACACCCCACGGTGGTGTATTCCGATTCTAAATATGTGGTGGATGCCATCAACAAAGGGTGGCTGTTTGATTGGGAGCGAAAGCAGTTTGCCAAAAAAGCAAATCCCGATTTATGGGCCCGTTTCTTGCCGCTTTACCGCAGACATAAGCCCCGCTTTGTATGGGTAAAGGGCCATGCCGATAATGCCTACAACAACCGCTGCGATGAACTGGCCGTAGAGGCATACAAAAACGGAAAATTGGAAACGGATGCCTATTTCGAAAAATTGAAAGCACAGGAAAAAGACTCGTTGGGTTTTTAGGATTATTACTTCCTTCGGATAACTACTTTCTTTAGCAATCCAGCTTTAGCCATTGATTTTTCTCCGGTTTTTTCCAGATCTTTTAAGGTAAAAGAAACGCCGCCCTGCAATGTTTTTCCGTTTGTGTATTCTGCCACAAAACGTACGCTGAGTTCATCCTTTGCATGTATCCGTTCCACCGGAAAACGGAGGGTTTGATGAATGTTTACATCTGCAGGAATTTCACGTATTTTTTCTTCCCCCATGCTTCCCTGGACCGTAATCATTTTCAGGCTTTTCATGCCTTTTTTAAATTTGGCTAATGCAGTAAATTCCAGCTCCGGAACTTCTTGCAACGCTTCTAATTGCACTTCGGCAGAATCGGTCAATGTACCGGTGATAAATCCACTTTGGGAATGGGTTGTATTCAAATTCACCTTTAGTCGTGTAGTGGTATTTTCTTTGTTTTCAAAAGCCCGGTAGGGAATGAAAAACGTGTTGGGTTGCTGTAGATTTGAAGTATTCACCCATTGATTCAATGCGCCGGATGTGGAAAAATAGGTTTTGTTTTTATCGGACATTTGACATTCGAATCGCATGTCGTTCAGGTATTTGGGGTCAAAACCATACTCGGTCCATACTTCTATTTGTAGGCCATACACGCCGTTTTGTTCCACTTCCTGAGGCTTTTTCCAGTGTAAAGTGATATCGTCGGTTTGTGTTATATTTTTTTCGGGGAAAGCTGTAAATCCGCAAATGGGTATATTCCATTCGGTGTCTGTTATAGTAACGGTTGTTTGGGCATTTGCAGGCCATTCCCAGGCAGGCATAAAATAGTGCAGCCTGTTTTGCGCATTTGCCTGAAAATCCCTAAGCGGAACAGTTTTATGCACCAAACCTTCAGCGGAAAGAATATGTATGTTCTTTACTTCCGCATTTCGCGATTCAGGCGGGGAGAGTTGAACAAGATACCCCGTTATGCCCTCTTGTTTTAGGCTTTCTATACTAAATTGTAAATCCGGACAATCGGGCCGAACTTTCCGCATCACTTCTATACGTCCGGATTTTACGTATTGGGATGTCAGCCCACTTTTCGTCCATCGGGTTTCTCCTTGTAATTTCGGAAATTCAAAACTTCCCATAACATCATTGCGCGATATCAGATCATGGTCATATACAGTAAGCGCAAGGATTTCGTCTTCCATCATCTGAAAATTTCCCGATTTGTCAGGAGCGTAAAGTGAATTTTGTGCAACGGAAGTTCTCAATACTTCCAATCCATTGCTTTTTAAAACCCAAAATAAATCGGGTAACCCTTTACCGGCTTTGCTTTTTCGGCCTACAAACAAATTTACGAGGGGAATATCTTTCGCTGCCACATCATAGGTGCCCTGGGCCACGGAAATGCTGTCTACACGGGCTTGGGTAAGATACAACCTTGGCATGGAAAAACGGAAATTTCCTTCGCGGAGTCGGGGCCATGTAACGCTGCCGTCCAGGGTTTGAGCATCTAACCGGTATTGCATTTCATGCATTCCTTCGGATAAACTGAGCAGGGTATACGGCACAAAAATGGATAAACTGGCCGTGGCGTTTTTTACGGGATTATCCGTGATTTCGGCCTGTTTTCGGGGCATATTGTCCAATGGAAAATACACATCATATCCTGTAGGATGGGTGAGAACCAATCGATAACTTATGGTTCCTGATTTTTCGGTGGTGCTGAACAGCTCATTTTCGGAGTAAGAATAGCTCGCCGGAAAACGGAACAAAATGCCTTTTGCTGATTTCACTTCGGAATCGGGCAGAATACGGATTTCACCTACTTGCACCTCTTACTTTTCAATCGGAATCTGCTGCAACACCTGGGCAGTATAACGGCTTCCGGCAAAGGGCGGTAGCGCGGTTCCGTTGAGTTTATGTACGGCCCGCCCCATCAGGGTAAATTCCTGTTTTCCTGTTTTGGCAAAGGCATAATACGGAAAATGGGCCCTGAGTCCGTATTCATTACCCTTCATACCGCTCAGGTGGAGAAAAAACGAAGGATTGGCGTCCGCAATCGCCAGGGTATCGCCCTGTTTGTCGGCCAGCCAGAGATATAAATTATAATCGGGAGGAAACAGGGAGTTGCCGTTTTTTTTCAATTCGCTATGCAGGTAGCGTCCTTCCACATCAAAACGCACGGAAAGACCGGCATTAAACGTGTTTTTATGTTCGGTGAATTGGATGTTTTTGAAAGAAAATTCCTGAAAATCCTGCAGGGGATTTTGTCCAAAAACGAATGCGCCCCAAAACATCGGCAGCGCGAAAAGGAATGCTTTTTTCATGGGCCGGTCATCACCCGTTATTGCCTCCTGCCAGAAAATAAAACGCCACACTTACAATCAGCAGTTGAACTGCCAAAACCTGCGTAATATCTCCGTTCCAAGAAATAATAATCTGCGAAACAGACAGGCAGACCAATCCCAATGCCGAAAGCACGGTCATGGTATCGGTTTTGAAAAATCCGCCCACAAAAAGCAATACGGAAAGTACCATAAACAGGGTGCCCAGTACAAATGCTTTGGAGGTGAAATCAAACGATGAAAAGGTCTGGTAATTGGCCAAAACCCCATACAACAGAAAGGATACCCTGAAAAGCCAATTAGCAATCGGTGCTGCAGATTTCATTGCGTTCATGTGTTATCGGTTAAAAAGTAAGCGTTCTCCGCGCGTACGTTCATCAAATATACCGTTTTCATACACCAGATTACCATTTACGAACGTATGGGTAATGCCGTGCGAAAAGGTATCGCCTTCAAACGGGCTCCAGCCGCATTTGTACAGCACATTATTCCGGGTAACGGTTTCGTTTTTTTCGGGGTCTATCAACACCAGATCGGCAAAATACCCTTCGCGGATATACCCCCGGCGGTCAATCTGGAATAAATCGGCCACGTTATGTGCAAATTTCTGTACAATCAGTTCGTACGAAAACACGCCCTGCGCCACCAGTTCCATCAATGCGGGAATGGCATGTTGCACCAGGGGGCCTCCGCTGGGTGCTTTGGAATAATCCATGGCTTTTTCTTCCAGGGTATGCGGAGCATGATCCGTGGCGAGTACGTCAATTCTTCCGTCCATCAGGGCTTTGCGGATTTCTTCGCGGTCCTGCAGCGATTTCACCGCAGGATTCCATTTGATGAAATTTCCTTTCATAAGGTAATCGGCATCGGTAAACCACAAATGGTGCACACAGGCTTCTGCCGTGATGCGCTTTTCGGACAGGGGAATATCATTCCGGAAAAGCGATGTTTCTTTGGCGGTACTGATGTGCAGAATATGGATGCGGGTATTGTATTTGGTGGCCAGTTCCACAGCTGCCGAAGAGGAGGCATAACAGGCTTCCACGTTGCGGATAATCGGATGCGCCGTTACGGGAATCCCTTCGGGATGCAGGCTTTGGTAACGGGCCAGGTTGGCACGTACGATTTCTTCTTTTTCGCAATGCAGCGCAATGAGCATGGGACATTCTTTGAAAATGCCGTCCAGCGTGGCGGCATTATCCACCAGCATATTTCCGGTGGAAGAACCCATGAATATTTTTACCCCACATACCGTTTTGGGGTCGGTTTTCAGTACTTCTTCCAGATTATCGTTGGAAGAACCCATAAAAAACGAATAATTGGCCAAGGATTTTTCGGCGCCTATGGCATATTTTTCAGCCAACAGTTCCTGTGTCAATGCCGGAGGACTGGTATTGGGCATTTCCATGAAAGAGGTGATGCCTCCCGCCACGGCGGCCCGGCTTTCGGTGTATAAATCGGCTTTATGGGTAAGGCCCGGCTCCCGAAAATGCACCTGATCGTCAATAGCTCCCGGAATCAGGAGCTTTCCCTTTGCGTTTATTAAAGATTCGCCCTTTTCAGGGATAAGTCCCTGCTCTGAAATTTGTTCAATTTTGTTGCCGCGGATGCGCACATCCGCCTGATAACGTCGGCCTTCGTTAATCAGCAGTGCGTTTTGGATGAGATAAGCCATATGGATGATATTAAATAAAAGCGAACTATTTGCGGGGCTTTATTTTTCCGAACCAGCCCCTCAGCACCATGTCAATCACCCCAAAGGCCGCTTCGCGGATAATTCCGCCCGACATTTTGGAGGTTCCTTCCAGCCTTTCGGTGAAAATGATGGGCACTTCTTTCAGTTTGAAACCGAGTTTCCACGCCACAAATTTCATTTCAATCTGAAACGCATATCCTTTGAATTTGATACGGTCTAAATCTATGGTTTCCAACACATTTCTGCGGTAACATTTGAACCCGGCGGTGGCATCGCGAATGGGCATGCGGGTAACCCAGCGCACATACACCGAAGCAAAGTAAGAGAGCAGCACACGGCTCATGGGCCAGTTCACCACATTCACGCCCGTTAAATAACGCGAACCGATAGCGAGGTCGGCATCAGTTTTACAGGCTTCGTAGAGTTTCAGTAAATCATCGGGATTGTGCGAAAAATCACAGTCCATTTCAAAAATATAGTCGTAGCCTTTTTGCAGGGCATACCCAAAACCGGCAATATAGGCCGTACCCAGTCCGTTTTTTCCGGCGCGTTCCAACAGATGCAGTTTTGCGCCAAATTCGTGTTGAAGTGTTTTTACGATGTTTCCCGTTCCGTCAGGCGAGCCGTCGTCCACAATGAGCAGATGAAAATCGGCCGGCAGGCTGAACACCTTACGCACCATGCGTTCAATGTTCTCTTTCTCGTTGTAGGTGGGTATGATGATTAATGCGTCAGACACTTCAGGGCAATTATCGCGTTGAACTATATTTTGCTTCCGGCACGAAAATATGGGAATTAAACGTTACTTCCTTCTAAAATGGTATTTTTGCAAAAAAAGTTCATGGTGGTCCGTTTTCTGTTTTTCTTCTTTCTCAGCCTCACCGGTCTGACTTCTCTTTATGCGCAGGTGGCTCCTGCCGATACCCTGGCTTCGTATGAGCGTGTGGGGCAGGGAAAAGTGTCGATGATTGTGCCTTCGGCGGTGGAGGAATTTATGAACAACATGAAATCATCCACTTACACGCCCACGGGTTTCCGTGTACAGCTTACCAGCGAAAGCGGACAGGGTTCGCAGGCCCGGGCCAACGAAGTGAAAGCCCGATTCATGTCAAATTACAAAGACGTGAATTCTTATCTGGTTTGGGAAGCCCCCAATTTCAAAATCCGTGTGGGCGATTACCGCACCAAGTTCGAAGCCGCCATGTTCTGGAAACAGATACAGGCCGAATTCCCCAACAGTTACATTGTGGAGGATAAAATCAATCCGGGCGGCAAAAGACGTTAACTGCCTTTATTCTTCTGATTTATTTGTGCGATACGATAAGGCGCCGGAAGGACATTTATCAATGGCATCCTTAATTTTTTGTGTTTCCGAAGCATCCATGTGAATCCATGGTTTTTCTTTGGGTTTAAACACCGCCGGATTGTTGCGCACGCAATTGCCCGAGTGGATGCATTTGCCCGATTGCCATACCACGGTGATTTCACCGTTGCTGTATTCTTTGGTCAGGTTGTTCTTGTCCATAATTGAATGTGTTAAAGTACGTCTTGAATGGCCGATTCTTTGTCGAACACGCTTTTGGCAAACGGACATAAGGGTAAAATTTTGATGCCTTTCTGACGGGCAAAATCTACCGCAGCGAACACCATTTTTTTACCGGCTCCCGTTCCGCGCAGGGCATCATCCACTTCGGTGTGGTCTATGATGATTCGCGCGGTGCCTGCCCAAACATAGGTCATGTGGGCCAGTTCGCGCCCCTCTTTTTCTATGTAGAATTTACCTTTGTTGTCCTGTTCGCTTTGCAGAATTGTCATCCGTTTACTGTCTTTTGATGGAGCAATTTACAACTTTTCAGGCAGGGTGTAGGTTCTTCCTTCGTTTGCTTTTTTGAGGTAATCCGTCAGGGGTGCAAAATAATCTGTCATGGGTTTGGCGCTCATTTCGCTGCCCAGTGTTTCTTTCAGGTGTTCGCGCCAATCTACGCTGGCTCCCGGATACATCAGTTTTTTCAGGAAATCGCCGGTTTCTTTGCTGCCGAAGTAGTTGGCCGCATGGGTATCCTGTTTCAGGATTTTGGTGCAGATATGGTCGTGAAACTGGAATAACAACACTGTAGATAAGGCATAGTCGTAGTATTGGGCCGCATCGTTGTTGATGTGCGTTTTGGAGGCCGCATCGCAATACTCTTCGCCTCTTGCCGAAGGAGGCACAATTCCCTGGTATTTGGCCACCAGTTCCCACCAGCGTTTGTTGTATTCGTTTTCGGGCAGGTTTTTGCCGTACAGTTCATATTCAAATTCGGTCATTACGCCGGCCGCCCAGGGCAGCATCACCACATAGTTCAGGGCTTCTTTCATCAGCACCTGGGTCATGTCCACTTCCACATCGGCAGGCACCAGTCCGTACTGTTCCAAAAACGGTTTTTGCATGGAGGCCAGCCCGATCAGTGTGCCCATAGCTTCGTGGTAAGCGCGGTTGGCTCCGCCCCGCAGAATAATCGGCACATCGGGATTGCTGTAGGTCATGTAGTAATAAATATGCCCCAGTTCGTGCAGCACGGTTTCCCACCATTCGGCGTTGGGTTCCACACTCATGAGCGAGCGCACATCTTTGTCGTTATCCATGTGCCAGGCCGATGCGTGGTTATTCTTTTTGTAGCCCGCATCGGGAGGAAGCGGATACAGGCTCGATTTTTCGTAAAACGATTTAGGCAGACTGTCGAAACCCAGGCTGATGTAGAATTTTTCGCCTTCTATCATAATCCATTCGGCCGATTTTTTGCGCAGTTCTTTGTCGGGGTCAAAACCCTGCACCTCAATCATGGCGGTCCAGTCCTGTCCCCAGCGGTTAGGCACCCAGTGGGCGGGCAGCATATCGGGCACGGGCTGTTTATATTTTTCGGCCAGGGTATAACGTGCCCAGGTATGCAGTTCGCGGTACACGGGCCATACATCATTAATCATGTCGCGGCAGGTCTGTACCATTTCATCCGAAGTCATGCCGTATTCCGACACCTGATAGGCAAAATAATCGCTGTAGCCCAAAGGTTTCACCACACCGTTGCGCAGTTCGCGCAGGGTAACCAGCCCCGGTTTCAGGGCTTTGCCCACCTCTTTGGAAACCTCCCAGGCCTGTTGGCGTTCGGCCAGGTTGGTGGAACTTTTCAGGATTTCGTCCAGTTCGTTGGTGGTCACCGATTTGTCGTTCAGTTTGAAATCGTAGCCGAACAGGGTGCGGGTCTGTTCCGTTTCGGCGGCAATGCGTTTATCAATCAACTCGCCGGCCGTGGCGGGGTTACCGCCGGCCATGAATAAAATGGCCTCCAGCTGTTTCACCTGAAGGGGTTTCAGTTTGTCTTTTTGTTTCAGGGCATTTTGGGCAAAAGCAATGTTTTCGGCACTGCCCGTAAACTCGGCAAAGGCCTTGTTGGCTTCTTCGGCTTTTTTGCCTGTAACCGTATCGCCTTCCACAATTTGGGTGTTCAAGGCCCATTCGGCTTCTGCCGAGGCTTTGAGCAGCGATTGCCACGTGGTGTTATAGGCGTCTAACTTCGCCTGAATTTCTTGTTGATAAGCTTCTGTATTGTTTTTGGAACCGCAGGAAAATAACAGCACCGAAACCGAAAGACCGAAGAATACTTTTTTCATGATTTACCCAGATTTGAAGTAAAGAAAATCATTTTATCGGAAATGGGGAAGGGGAGAGGGTAAGATTGTACTTACGATTTGCGGAATGGCATTCTGCAGTTAAAGGCTTCAGTGTTATACAAAGCACGGCCCCCGATTGCAACCGGGGGCACGAAATAAAAACTGGACAACCGTTTTTTGAGGGCTTTTTATTGCTTTATCACTTTACATGTATGTTCTAAATTATTCCCCATTTGAAATAAATAGAGACCATCCCGTAAGTTACTGATATCCAAGGTCGTGTTTTCTGAAAGGATTTTTCCCGTTAATATAAGTTTTCCACTATAATCATAAACGACGTATCGGGTGCCAATCAGATTTACATCGTTTTGAATGGTAACTTGACTTTTTGCGGGATTGGGGAAAACAGAAAATACTTTTTCTGTTTCAGGGGAATTGAAAAATCCGCTGTTTGCTCCGAAAGTAAGTAAACAGGTGTCGTTAGTGAAGGATTCATTACCGTATATAAAAACCGCTGTTAATGGCTGACAGGTAAAAGATCCATTTACAGTCACCGGATAATCAAACGTGCTTTGTCCAAATTGTCCGAAGAAGTTCATGGTACCTGTAGCAACAGTATCTCCATTACAATCAAGCACCGCAGAAACATAAGGATAGTTTATAAATGTGGCTGAATCAGCAGAAAACAGGATACTGATATTATACCCATTTGAATTTAAAGAATCCGGACTTATTCCTGTAATTGAAAAATCAGAACAGGTAACAGGCTGCGCCATTAGTTTAACGGTAAATACGACAACGGTAAAGGCGGTCACAAAAAATGATTTAGATTTCATAAACGTTTATTTTTAATTTATAATCTGGAAATTCTAAGGCTTTCCATTTGCCTTTTAGTTAAGACAAATGTACATCCACCATTTGCGGCGGATGTTATGAAAAACCGTCAATTACTTATGAATTTCAGCCAATTGTTTAGTTAATTCTGAAGGAGGCTGCCCCGTTTTGGCTTTAATAAAACTTGAAAATGAAGCGGGAGAATCAAAACCGAGTTGGTATGCTATCTCTTTATGCGACAATTCTTCAAAAAGCAACATGCGTTTTGCTTCGAGTAAAATTCTGGAGTGGATGACCTGAAGAGGGCTTAATCCGGTATGTTTTTTAGTGGATTCAGAAAGTTTTTTTTCAGTGGTTCCGAGCTTTTCAATATAATACCTGACCCCCAAATTATTGGTGTAATGAAGTTCCAATAATTGGTAGAAATCGATTAATAACCTTTTATCTGAAGCCTTTGTTGAATTATCTTTTAATCGGCTGTTTTCAATAACTAAAGAAATAAAAGCCTGTAAGAGGTGGGTTACAACCAGATTGTTTGTTGCATCGTTTTTACTGAGGTGTTTGCTCAAAATATCCAGAAGTGACTGTAGTTCTTCAAATAAATCGGGACGATTTTCAAAAATTATTGCCGGGTTATCATAAAAAAGGAGCTGTCTTAGTATGGACCGCAGTTCAGCGGAGCTGATCCGGTCTTCAGTAAATTGAACAACGGTGCCTGAGGAGTTATTCCTGTTCATTAAGTGAATCTGCTGCGGACAAATAATATAACAGCTGTGGTTATGTCCTGCATAATTTTTAAAATCAATAAGTTGGTTACACCCGCCGACTTCAATCAGCATGATTTCGAAATAAGTATGCCTGTGTTCTCTTTTAAAATCGTAGGGATTTGTGTGATCCAACGGTAAAATATTGATTTGCTTGGAATCATGCTCAAGAGAATGTACGGGAAGTTTTTTCTTTTCCGTACGCTGTTTTGATGTATAATTCGCATCTTTCATGTAAGCATGGTAAATGTATGATTTTAAATTATATGTGTGTGTTTTATCAGTTAGAAAAAAACAACAACACCGAAACCCAATGACCGAAGAATACTTTTTTCATGATATCCCCGGATTTCAAGTAAAGAAAATCATTGTACTGGAAATGGGGAAGGGGATGAACGGGACAAGAAGAAAAAACTCCGAAGGAGTTGAAAGTGTCTTAGACCCCTATTTTTTGGATAAAACCGTTCGAAGAGTTTAGGTCTATTTC
>JAKRSD010000002.1 GCA_022402535.1 Flavobacteriales bacterium
AAGCAGACCTAATCTGTTTTTAAAAATTTATCCGGTAATTTAGGGGTCTAAGACACAACAACAAATTCAACTTTGATTTTAGAACTGCCAAAGGTGTTTGTAATTCGTGAGAAGCATTTTCAATAAATGTTTTTTGTTGGCTGTAAACAGAAATGTTTTTATCAATCAATTTTTGCAACGACTGATTGAGTTCCGCAAATTCTTCAATATCTGTCTTGTCAAATGAAACGGTTTGCTGTGTAGTCAAATCAAACGATTTTAATTTTTCAAGTGTGTTGCGGAAAGGTCGCCAAATTTGTTTGGCTATCTGTCTGTTTAGAAGTATAAAACCGATAACCAACAATGCAAAAAATAAAAGTGTTACAACCGCAATCGCCAACATTGTTTCGTCTGTTTCTTCTACATTGGTTTCAATTTGTAAATGATATAGTTTTCCGTTAATGTTGATGTAAGATGAAAGCACCCTAAAACGGTCAATCTCGTTATGTTCAACATATCTGTTTTGTTTTGTAATAGTATAGGTGCTGTCAGGCTTTGGAACGGATAAATCGCTTGGTGTTAGTATGGTGCTGGGTTGTAACTTGTCCCAATTTTTAAGCAAACTATTCAATTCGCTTTCTTCTATTTGAGCATTATTAAAACTGTATTCAATTCGTTCCTTAACAATATGGTTGTGTTCGTCCAATTCATCAAGCCAAATAAAATCTACTACCAAATAATAAACAGGTATGCTACACGCTAAAATAATTAAGGCATAAATCGTAAATGCTTTGAATGGTTTGTGTAACAGCTTGCTCATATTTCCCATTTGTAACCTGTTCCGTAAATTGTTTTTATGTAGTTGTTGTAACCCGCTTCTGTCAATTTCTTTTTCAGGTTTTTAACGTGAGCATAAACGAAATCGTGATTGTCAAACATATCGGCAATGTCGCCCGACAAATGCTCTGCCAATGCACTTTTTGAAATAACACGATTTTTGTTTCCGATGAAAAAAAGCAATAAATCAATTTCCTTTTTTGTCAATGAAATTTCAATGTCATTCACTTTTACGGTCTTGCCTAACAAGTCAATCGTTATTTCGTTTTGTTGAACAATGTTTGAACTGTTGAATTGTTTCCTGCGAATAAGAGAATGTATTCTTGCCGAAAGTTCCGAATGATGAAAAGGCTTTGCCAAATAATCGTCCGCACCAATTTGTAAACCTTTTACTTTGTCCTCAATAGAATTTTTTGCGGAAATAATAATTACTCCGTCTTGCTTGTTTTCTCGTTTTAACTGTTCTAACAAAGCAAGTCCGTTTCCGTCAGGAAGCATTAAATCCAATAAAATACAGTCGTATTGATAAACAGCAATTTTATCAGTTGCTTGATTGTAGTTTTCAGCAACTTCACACACATAGTTTTGTCCCGACAAGTATTTTACAATGTCCTGTGCAAGTTCTTTTTCATCTTCTACAATCAAGATTTTCATTCGCCAAATTTACAATTTGAATTTTGAAGAAATTTAGAATGTCCGTAAAAGTTGCGTTGGGATTGGCTCTTTTGCAAACTTTGGGTGGTGGGTGGGCTTGGTGCGGTTTGCAAATGTGCCAATGTGCGTTGGCTTAAAACTTCATTTTTTTTGTGCGTTGGGAAAAATAAAAATACAAAAGTGTCGGTTGTCGTGTCGGAAATGTCGGTCGGTGTGTTGTCGGGTTTTGGTCGGTCGGTTGATGTCTGCACGGTGGTCGGTTAGGGTTGCCGATAACGTTTGGCAAATAGACCCAGGCGGGCTTTTGAAACATCCTGTGACTATAAACCGAAATGTTTATTTAAAGATAAATGATTATTAGCGAGGTGCAAAATAAAACACGCGAAGCGGCAACTATTTCGCACCGAGCGATGTGCCGGTCCGCCAGCTTGGGTTTATTTGCTGTTATAGGTTGGCTGGCGCACACAGTTTACGTCTCGCTGTCGAAATACAAGATAAATGTCCTGTACTTATTTATGTCTACGCCAGAATGTTTTTTGTCTTGAAGGAATTTGAAACTGTTTAAGGCTTCTTTTTCAATGTCAATTGCCTGAATGAGGGAATTGAATTTCTCTAGACACTCTTTAGCGGTTCGGTCGCAATATGTTTTCCACGTCTCGTCAGCTTTTTTGTCTGCGGTGTCGTAGGATAACCAATATAATTCACAAGTCCCGTCCGGTAAAGCATATTGCACTTGTCCCCCTGAAATTGCTAAAGAGTTTTGTCGAGCCGTTTCAATAATGTCCGCAAAGTCCTGTTGTCTGCAACCAAATTCGTTACCGTTTAAAACGTCCTTGTCGAGGATTATTTTTGGAATATTTATTTTAAAGCCGTTCAACTGTTTTTTATTTCGAGGTCTGTCCGCCAGCTTACCTATAACGTTTTGGCGCTTGGCGCAGTGGCGGATTTCGGAGCACAAAACTGTCAATACACCACAAAAGTTGATGCGAAGTAGAATGTTCAATTAACCACGTCACCCGCCATTGAGCCAAACGCCTGTTATAAGCCGTTTTTTTATTTGTCATTCGTGTCAATTAGTTCAAAAATTAGTTCTGTTAAAGTCTGCAAGTCACTTTCAATAGTGCCTTTCATATATCGTTCATAAACACTTTTGTTGTCTGGCGGGTTGAGATTAAGTGTCAAGCCTTTTTCTACTGCCAACAATCTTAAAAACTCTCTTTGTGTTCGTCCGTTTCCTTCTCTGAATGGGTGTAAATAGTTGACGTTATCTAGAATTTCAGCTAATTTCTCAGCTAGCAGTTGTTTGTTGTCTTTCGGAATTTTCTTGAAGTCGGCAATTAATTGGTTAATGTATCTAAAAGCGTTGTCAAAGTGCGAAGTAGGGAAGAACTGCTTACCGTCTTTGCTAATTTCAACTGTCCGCTTTTTGCCTGCCCAAACGTATATGTCTTGAAATAAATGTCTGTGAATTTCAAAAAGGCTGTCAATACTCTTGATTTTTATGGGGTTTTCGTAAAGTTCTTGAAGTCGTTTTGTTACTGCACCACTCTCAACGAAGAGCAATACATCGGGGTCCGTTATGTCCTGTAAATTTCTTAAAAGTCCTGTCTTCGGGTCCGTGTATGTGAAGTCAGGGTCTATGTATTTGTAGGAATTAGACATAGGCTTTTTGTTTGGCAAACGCCACAAGTTCTGTTAGAGATATTTTTCCTGTCACATAGTCCCTTATGATTTCAATACCTTTTGGTGTCGGTTTAAAACCTTCAAACATATTGCTCCCCAAGGCATTTGCTGTGCTTTCTAAGGTTTTTAAGTCCGAAAACTTAACTCCCATTATTGTTAGATTGCTTCTGTCTATTTCTATCGTATTGAACATCTTTTTCAGTCTTAAATGTTTTCAAATTTACAAAAAAGTTAGGTCAAATCGCTTGTTTTCTGTCGCTTTAAAATGGCTTATAACTTGTTTATATGCGCTATAAAGTTTCGCTTATCTCTCCATTTTTGGGTGGATTGGCGCAACAGGGATTCCTTTTATTTAGTTTTCTGTGGGTATCAAATTTAACCGACCGGACTCATATTTGCAACATATTGTAACCATACATTTGCTGCTGTAAAATCCCGGTCGGTGAAAACACCTACCGGGGGCAACGACTTCCCATCCGTTATTCCCCATAAAAAAGCCCCCTGCAAGCAGGAGGCTTTTCGTTATGTAAAGCAATAAACTTTGGGTTATTGTTTAATCAGTTTTTGTGAGTAAATCCCTTCGGTACCTTTAATTTCTAAATAGTAAATGCCGTTGGCCAGGTGATCTACCGGAATGGTCAATAATCCCTGTTCTGAAGGTAAACGGCGTTTTTCGATCACTCTTCCGTACGAGTCGGTAAGGGTCAGTAACGGCTGCTCCGCAAAGTTTTTGTTGAACTGAATGGTAATCTGCTGGGTCATGGGATTGGGATATACCAAAATGTTTTCGGCAAATAATTCTTCAATTCCCGCACAGGCTTCCGCCGAAGTAACCGTGAATGCCTGATACACCGGCGCCGACCATCCGCAGCAGGCATCTTTCACCCGCAAACGAACCGCATAATTGCCTTGTGTGGTAAGCGGCGTAGAAACACCCGGATTCTGCTGGTTTGAGCTGTATACAATATTGGCCACGGTGCCCGAATATACAATCCAGTCGTATTCCGTTCCCGTAGTGGCTGTACCCAGGTTTACTCCATATCCTTCGCACAAAGCCGCCGGAATGGTATTGATTACTGCTGCCGGTCTGTCCTCCGTAATTTGAATGAAATCAGAGGCATTGGTGGTTTGGTCAGTCAAAGCATACGAACCGGTTTGGGTAAACATAATGATGGCATTGTTGCTCGCATTCGTGAATGAAGAAGTGGTAGGTCCGGTATTGTTCAGATACTGCGCTCCGGAGGGAAGTCCCCAGGTTCCGGTGAATTTGGTAATGTTGATTTCGGAACGGGTACAGGCTGCATTGAAGAAATCCACGCCAAACTCGGTTCCGCTGGCTACGGTAGAACCGTTGATATTGATGGCAGCCGGAGAAACGGCCACAACTCCTTCGGATAATCCGTTGGCTCCGTCGCGTCCGCGTCCGCCGTTACCGCCGTTACCGCCATTACCGCCTAAACCGCCTGTGTAGTTAACTCCACAACGATTTCCGGTTTGTCCTAAGCTGCCTTGCGCGCCGGCTGAGCCTGCCTGTCCGTCGGAACCGTTTCCGCCCAGTCCGGCATTACCTGAAATTAATTCGCTGTTGTTCACGTCGCCTGAGCTGTTTCCGGCAATGTAGATGGCAAAAGAACCGCCGCCGCCAAAGCCGCCGTTTCCGCCTAATCCACCTGCACCGCCTGCGCCACCTGCACCACCGTTTCCGGCCGTTCCAGAACTTCCGCAGCTACAGGTACAACAGGTTCCGCGTGCAGCACCGCCGCCGCCGCCACCGCCGCCGCCGCCGTTTCCGGCTGAGCCATTATCTGCGGTGAACAAAGGAGTGAAATAATCGCCGGATGCGGCCGGTGCGGCTGGTCTGTCGCCGGGTGTAAATCCGGCTCCGACAGAACCGTCGGTTCCGTTTCCGCCATTTCCGCCGTTAGCGGGTACTTTATCGCAATTGAAAATGTTGCAACCTCCACTGGTTCCGGCGGCTCCGGCTGTACCCCCGGCAATACCGGTAGTTCCTGTTCCACCGGCAGTTCCGGCGTTTCCGTTGCTGCAATCGTTTCCATGGTTTCCGCCGTTTCCGCCGCTTCCGCCGGCATTACCGCCGCCGGTGCCGGTTACAGGGGCTGCATTGGCTCCGTCGCTACCGTTTCCTGTCGTAATTTTCACGCGGGAAATGAGCATATTTTGTGCGTTTCTGGCCCAAATGCCATACACCGAACGGCCTACTCCGGAGGGAGTCTGCCCGCTTGCATTGGCCGTTAAAATGGTTAAGTCTAAGATTTTCCAGTTGCTTACCGAATCGGCTTTAAAGCCGATTACATGCTCAATATCCGAGCTGATGCTTTCAAATCCTGACATGGAGATTTGGGTAACTGCATTGGTTTTTTTAATCCATTTGCCCGCCGAAAGCACATAGGCACCTTCAATAATCATATTATCCTGCAGGTGCAGCACGGTGTCTACCTGGTAATTTCCTGCCAGACAACGAATAATGTTGCGTTGCGGGGTGGAGTTAATTACCGCATACTCTAAGGATACGGGGGCATTTTGGGTTCCTTCCGTTCCGGTTCCCGTAGGGGATACATACCAGATACTGCAAGGATTTTGGGCTATTCCGTTCAAAGTAAACAGAATGGCCATTAAAAAAAAGGATACACTTCTCTTCATGGTGTTAAATTGATTGATTTCAGACAAATCTATTGATTTTTGTCCGAAATATCAGCAACCGGAGGGTGTTAAAACCGAGGATTTAATCGGGTTTTAATCCCATGCTAAAATCAAAGCCATTCATTTTGTTTACTTTTTTACAAAGTTTTATGTTGATTTTTTAAACTAAATCAGGGGATTCTTGTTTAGGCTTAGTCTTATATTTAAACCATGAATTTAAAACACCTGATTTGCCTCGTATTTTTGATGATTCCTGTGGTCTCGTTTGCACAGAACGGCATCATTAAAGGAAAGGTTATTAACTCTGAAACCAATGAACCGGTGCCGTTTGCCAATGTGGTGGTTTCCGGTACATCAAACGGAACGTCTACCGACCTGAACGGAAACTTTGAATTGAAAAATGTGGTGCCGGGATTTACCAATATCTCCATCTCTTCCCTCGGGTTTAAAACCCAAACCTATCGGGATATTCAGGTAACCAATGCCAAACCGGCCACGGTGCAGGTGCTGCTTGAGCCTTCGGCCAGTCAGATAAACGAAGTGGTGATTGAAGCGTCGCCGTTCAACAAAACCGAAGAAAGTCCCATTTCACTGCGCACGGTGGGTATTGCCGAAATTGAACGGAATCCGGGCGGTAACCGGGATATTTCCAACGTGTTGAAATCCTTTCCGGGCGTGGCCAGTACGCCTGCATTCCGCAATGATATCATTATCCGGGGCGGAGCTCCCAACGAAAACCGTTTTTTTCTGGATGGAATTGAAGTACCCGTGATTAACCACTTTCAAACCCAGGGCGCATCGGGCGGACCGGTGGGTATCATCAACGTGAACCTGATTCGCGAAGTGAATTTTTATTCGGGAGCGTTTCCATCCACCCGCGGAAATGCCTTGAGTTCAGTGTTGGAGTTTAATCAGGTGGACGGCAGTAATGACAAATGGAAATACAGAGTGGCTCTGGGCTCCAGCGATGCGGGTTTCACGGCGCAGGGGCCCGTGGGTAAAAAGACCACATTCATCGGTTCGGTAAGGGCCTCTTATCTGCAATGGCTTTTCCAGGCATTGCGTCTTCCTTTTTTGCCCACGTATTATGATTATCAGTTCAAGTGGAAAATTAAGTTTGATGCAAAAAACGAACTTTCCATCATCAGCCTCGGGGCGCTCGACCGTTTTAAACTCAATTTGAAGGATAACGAAACTGAGCTGCAACGTTATCAGTTGAATATACTCCCTGTAAATAACCAGTGGAATTACACGATTGGTTTGGCTTACCGTCATTTTGGCGACAAGGGAAATCATTTATTGGTGGCAAGCCGGAATATGTTGGATAACCGCGCATTTAAATACGCCAATAATGATGAAAGCAATGAGGCCGGAAAACTATTGGATTATCGTTCGCGTGAGATTGAAAATAAACTCCGTTATGAATACAATTACCGCATAGGAACCTGGAAAATTTCGGCAGGTTCGGGGTTTGAATATGCCCGTTATACCAATTATACCTTTAGTAAGTTTAACACTTTTGCCGGGGTTGACAGCATTGAATTTAACAGCAATCTGGATTTGTATTCTGGCGCCGTGTTTGCCCAGGTATCCAAAACGTTATTCAAAGAACGGTTGACCTTATCTTTGGGAGCACGCACCGATTTCAACAGTTTTAATGCATCCATGGGCAATCCGCTGAATCAGATTTCGCCGCGCTTCAGTGCGAGTGTAAAAGTGGTGGAATGGATGAATATCAATGCCAACATCGGAAGGTATTATCAGCGTCCGCAATACACGTTGATGGGCTTCCGGGATGAAACGGGTGCATTGGCCAACAAAGCCAATAACCTGAAATACATACGTGCCGATCATGTGGTGGCGGGACTGGAGTTTTTACCTACGGTGAATACCCGCATTACGGCAGAAGGATTTTATAAAGTATATGCCAATTATCCGTTTGATTTGCGCGATAGTATTTCGCTGGCCAATGTGGGCGCCAATTTTGGGGTGGTGGGAAATGTACCTGCCGATAGCCGTGGCAAAGGAAGGGCTTATGGGGCCGAATTATTGGTTCAGCAGAAATTGTATAAAGGCTTTTACGGGATTTTAGCGTACACGTATGTAATCAGTGAGTTTACGGATAAAAACGGCCGTTATGTACCTTCATCGTGGGATAACCGCCACATCCTCACGCTTACGGCGGGTTACAAAATCAAAGGAAATTGGGAATTTGGTGCCCGTTGGCGATATGTGGCCGGACAGCCTTTCACGCCGATTGATACAGCCGTTTCGGTAATTATTCCGGTATTTAACATTACCGGTTCAGGAATTCCCGATATCAACCGTCTGAATACCGGCCGTTCCGGGTCTTTCCATCAGCTGGATATTCGTATAGATAAATCGTTCTTCTTCAAGAAATGGAGTCTGAATCTGTATCTCGATATCCAAAACGTATATAACTTCAAGTTTAAAGGCCAGGATTTTCTGACTATAGAGCGGGATGCCGCAGGAAATGGTATTCAGGATCCGGAAAATCCGGGAAGTTATGTGCCTAAGTTTTTGCCGAACCGAAACGGAACCATCATTCCAACGCTGGGCTTTATCATCGATTTTTAATTTTTCTTTACCACGTTCAGCAAATTCAAAAGTTCTGCCGAGCGTTCTGAAGAAAGTGAAATCTGATGGGTATTGTTAATGATAAGTGAACCTCCGTCAGATTTAATCATATCGGTGATATAATCTACATTTACCAGAAAGGATTTGTGGCATCTGAAAAATTTGCTGCCGGGGATGGATACCATGTCTTCAAAGTTCTTGAGCGTTTTGCAAACGGTTATCGAAGAATTATCGGCAAGGTGAACATGTGTGTATGAGCCGTCGGCCTTGAAATACATGATTTGGTTCAAATCCACAAATTTGATCAGGTTGTTGGTGGGAAGGGCAATTTTTGTTGGAGTATTCGGATTCAGGTTGTTCTTAAGTTCTTTAAAATCATGTTTGATTTCCTGCTTCATAAAACGTTTTACCGCATTTTCCAATTCTTCGGGTTCAATCGGTTTGAGCAGATAATCAATAGCCGAAAGTTTAAAAGCCTGAATGGCATAATGGTTATACGCCGTGGTGAAGATGATGGAAAACTCCACTTCATCGTCATTGAAAAAGTCGAGCAGTTCGAGACCGCTGTGTCCCGGCATTTCAATATCCAGAAAAACAAGATTGGGATTATGTTTTCGGATTGATTTTACTCCGTTCGGCAAATCTTTACATTCATCCAGCACCGTTATTTCGGGGCAATAGGTTTTCAGCATATTGTTCAATAATGCCCTTGCATGGGGTTCGTCGTCAATAATTATCGCTGTATAACTCATAAATGATTTGGTATTTGAATGATAACACGGGTTCCGGTGGGATTCCCGGCGGCAGAGTATAAGTCTTCTATAACAACACCTACTTTGTTTTCCTGACCCCCCCGGTTTAGTATTTCTAAGCGGGTGGCGTTGGCTTTGCTGGCAAATGAATTGTGTTTGTCTTTCCGGATTTTATTCAGTTCTTCCGACTTTTTTCTTCCGATTCCGTTGTCTTCTATAATCACCTGCAACACATTGTTGCTTAACGTAAATTGAATGTGGAGTGTTTTTTCTCCTTCTTTGTGCAGCAGGCCGTGTTTGAGCGCATTTTCAACATAAGGCTGAATGAGCATGGGCGGAAATTTGATGTTCTCCTGCTCAATGTTTTCCGAAAGATTTATGGAATAGGTGAAATCATTTCCAAACCGCATTTTTTCTAAATCCAGATATAACGTTAATGCCGTTATTTCTTCCGAAAGAAAAATCAGTTCCCGTTCCGACATTTCTAAAATCATCCGGGTGAGCTTTGAAAATTTTGCCAGATAATTACCTGCATTTCGTTTATCATCAGAAAAAATAAAGGATTGAACCGTATTCAGTGCATTGTAAAAAAAGTGCGGATTCATCTGTGATTTGATAGATGTCAGCATGGATTTACTCAGTTCTTTTTCAAGCTGCATTTTTTCTCTGGCCGCTTTGTTTTTTCTATTTAATTCCTTCGTTTTCAAGAAAAAAATCAGATAACCCAGAATTAAAAAAAGGAATAATATCAGACCGAAAAACCAATAGGTTTTCCAAAAAGGAGGTGTAATCCGGAAAAACACATAATCCATTGCAAAGGGTTTCCCCGTGTCACTGATTCCCAGCGATATTTTATATTTTCCGGGTGGGAGTTCCGGAAATCGTAAGGTTCTGGATTTATTGCTTAATTGCTGCCAGGGTCCCTCGTTTATGTTGTAATAAACGTAATGCAGCGAGTTGTTTCCAAAATCCAGCAAGGAATAGTTGATTTCAATATTATTGTGGGCATAATCAAAGGTTAAGTTTTTCACAGAATCCTGTATTACACCATTCACGTATAAGCTGTTGATCCAAAATAGGGGAGTAACCTTGTTTTCTGATTTGTTGTCGGGTTGAATGCCTGAAATGATTTTATTGTCTTTAATCAGATACAGTTTGTTTTCAAACATGGTGATATCCGAAATATTACCCGAGGGAATTTTGTAGACGCTTTTGTTAAGTGCTTCTTTTTCTGTGTTTAATTCAATAATTGAATTGGAGGTAACGAGAAACAAATGTGTTTCATCGCTGAAGATTTTTTGAACATCATTTTCCTTCAGATTGAGTTTTTCGTTCAGGTTTTCCCATACTTTAAAGTTTTTACTGCGAATCAGCACTTTTTGATTGGTGAGTGCATAGAGATATCCATTTTTATAACTGAGGTTTGTCGCATATACGGGCTGATTATTAATTCGGATTTCCTCATTCTTTCCGTCGGGAGTGCACTTTACAATGCCGGAATTGGTGGCAAAATAAATTTCGCCGTTGGGATTATATGCTGTTGATTTTCCCCGGGTGCTTTTTATCAAACGGGAAATCGTTACTGTGGAATTGATTATTTTATTTTTCTCAAATGCATTATCCCATGAGTTTATGGAAGAGGATGTCGTGTATGGATTTAATAATAAACCGCAATAACCGGATGCGGCTATGGCATAATATTTTTCATCAATTCGGCTGATAGATTTTACCGCTCCCATCATTTCATATGTTGGGTTATGATTGCGTTCGTTCAGTACGGTAACTTTGTTCCCGCAGATGATTAAACTCTTGTATTGTTCATCATAATACAGTTTACTGATTGCATGTCCTGAGGGGTCTTGAAAAATGGTTTTTTTATCCGTCATGAATTCAGATATCCATAACACTTCTCCATTTTGTGTTCCTAAATAAAAACCATCTGCACACGTTACAATACTCGAAAACCGATATTCGGGCAGGCTATGTTTTTTGGTTGTCCAATCTGTAATTAACAGCAAACCCTCGCTTTGTGTACTTACCCAAATATTACCCTGCCTGTCTTTTATCACTTTCGACACATTTTTCCCTTTGAAATAGGGCAAACCGTCATTTTTCATAATTCCGTTGGGTGTTATACCCACCACGCCTTCGGGAGAGCATAGCCAATACCCTTCATCGGTAAAAGATACCATCTGAATAAAGGAAGGTGATCGGGCCTCAAACAACGGCATTATGAGCCCATCTTTGAAGGTATATAGTTGATGGGATTTATTGGTCTTGGGGGCCAATACATTTTTTTTATTGTTTACAGTGTAAATTTTAAAATCATTAAACGCATTACCTGCCGGTAATGCGTATGTAAATACGTTATGTTTTTTATTGATAACTCTTAGATTATTATCGGCAATCAGGTAGTAGAATTGTTCGTCGCTACCTGCATTTTGAATATTAGTCAGGTTTACCGGGATTTGCTTTTTAAGGGATAGGGTTTTTAAGTCGAAAACGTCTATTCCCTTTTTCTGTACCACAAAAAGTTCATCGTCCAATATTCCGTATGTAACAAAATACAAGGGTGAATTATGAGATAGAGGCTTCAGTTTTTCATTTTCTACAAAAAAGATAAATCCGTCAAAATTTTCATACCAAATCCGTCCGTATTTATCTTCAGAAAGGGCAGAACCGGCCGTGGTGGTCTGACTTGGCGAATAATAGGTTTTAAATTCAAACCCGTCGTAGCGGCTGATTCCCTCATCGCTTGCTATCCAGATATATCCTCTGCTGTCTTGGATGATATCATACACCGAATTGGAAGGTAGTCCCGAAGATTGATTGATGGAAATATAAAACGGATCCTGTGCAAAAGCCCGGGTGGTAAAAAGGAGCAAGAAGAACAGAAGACGTTTCAACGTAATGATCGGCTTAATTCACAAATGTAGTGGATTGTTCTTCCGGATATGCCTTCATTCAACCAAAGGGGCTTTTGACTAAATGAAACCCTGTTTTTGGTACATGAAATCAAGGCAAAAAAAAACAGGCTACGATATGTAACCTGTTTTTGAGTGTTATTTCAGCGATTATCCTGCGGTATCTGCTTTGGGTTTTTCTTCTCTCTCGGGTTTGGGAAGAAGCACCTTGCGCGACAGCTTGAATTTACCTGTTTTTTCGTCAATACCGATCAGTTTGATTTCAACCATATCGCCGGGTTTCAGATATTCATCTACGTTCTCTACACGTTTCCAGTCTATTTCAGACACGTGAAGAAGACCCTGACGACCTGGGAGGAATTCAACAAATGAACCGAAGGCCACATTAGAAACTACTTTACCCGTGTACACTTCGCCAACCTCAGGGGTAGCTGTAATGCCTTTGATGCGCATCACGGCAGCTTTCATGCTATCCTCATTGTTCGAAGCAATTTCAACAATTCCTTTGTTGTCCACTTCTTCAATGCTGATGGTAGTTCCCGTAGTTTTTTGGATTTCCTGAATCACTTTACCGCCCGGACCAATAACCGCACCAATAAATTCCTGAGGAATTACCAGTTTCACGATTCTGGGTACAAAAGGTTTGTAATCTGCGCGTGGCGCAGGAATGGCCTCATTCATTTTTGATAAAATGTGCAGACGGCCTTTGCGTGCCTGCTCAAGAGCTTCAGTCAGAATTTCTTTGGATAACCCGTCAATTTTAATGTCCATCTGACATGCAGTAATTCCTTTAGAAGTACCGCACACTTTAAAGTCCATATCGCCCAGGTGATCTTCATCACCCAGAATGTCGGATAAAATTGCGTATTTGCCGGTATCATCGGTTATGAGCCCCATGGCGATACCTGAAATATGCTCAGGAATCGGAATACCGGAATCCATCAGCGACAGGGAACCTGCACAAACCGTGGCCATTGAAGATGAACCGTTTGATTCTAAAATATCCGAAACAATACGGATGGTATAGGCATTGTCTTTTAATCCTTTTACGGCATTTTTCAATGCTCTCCAGGCCAGGTTTCCGTGTCCGACTTCGCGGCGCGATAAACCGGTCATTCTTTTTACTTCGCCCGTACAGAACGGAGGGAAGTTATAATGAAGCATGAAACGCTCAGTATCCTGAAGCAAAGGCTGATCGATAAGCTGCTCATCCATTTTGGTTCCCAAGGTTACGGTAGTAAGCGATTGGGTTTCGCCACGGGTAAACAGGGCTGAACCGTGTGCCGAAGGCAGATAATCGGTTTCAATCCATATCGGACGGATTTCGTCGGTAGCTCTTCCATCAAGACGTTTACGGTCATCCAACACCAAACGGCGTGAAGCTTCCCATTCTAAATCCGAAAAATATTTGCTGATGAAAGATCCTTTTTCTTCCAGTTCTTCTTCAGTAAACTGGGCAACAAATTCATCTTTGATTGCTCCTATGGATTCTCTGCGGATTTTTTTGTCTTTAATGGTCTGTGAAATCAGATTGTAGATTTTAGGATAAACCTCTGATTTCATTTTAGCCAACAGTTCTTCATCCTGAGGTTGTGGTGCAATTTCTCTTTTTACGGCTGCTTTTTCCACTTTGGAGGCCAGTTCAATCTGTGCGTTGCACTGAATTCTGATGGCATCGTGGGCTAAAGCAATGGCTTCTACCATTTCAGCCTCGCTGATTTCCTTCATTTCCCCTTCCACCATCATGATGTTTTTGTCTGTGGCAGCCACAATCATGTCAATGGTTGACTCTTTTAACTGAGCCGTGGTGGGGTTTATAATCATTTGCCCGTTCACTTTTCCGATTCGTACTTCTGATACGGGACCGCTGAATGGGATATCAGAAACCATAAGGGCTGCGGATGCCGCCAAACAGGCTAAGGCATCGGGCTGTGTATTGGCATCGGCCGAAACCAGGGTAACGATAATCTGTACTTCGCAGAAGTAATCTTCAGGAAATAATGGTCTGAGGGCACGGTCAATCAAACGCGAAATAAGAATTTCATTGTCCGACGGACGGGCCTCACGGCGAAGAAAACTCCCGGGAATTCTACCGGCTGCCGCAAATTTTTCGCGGTATTCTACGCTGAGTGGAAAAAAGTTTTGTCCTTCTTTGGCTTCGTGAGTGGCTACCACGGTAGCCAAAATCATGGTATTGCCTTGTTTTAATAAAACAGACCCGTCTGCCTGACGGGCCATTTTACCCGTTTCCAGGGTAATGTTCACATCCGGCGTGGTGCTGAATGTGTGTGAAATAGCTTCTAAGTTCATGTATTTACTGTAAAAAAAGAAAAGGCAATTTAAATTGCCTTTCCCTTGGTTTAAAATTACTTACGCAGATTCAATTCTTTCAGAATTGCTCTGTAGCGCTCAATATCAGTATTTTTGAGGTAGTTGAGAAGTTTTTTTCTTTTACCTACCAGATTTACCAACGAACGTTCGGTGTTAAAATCGTGTTTGTGCTCTTTCAAATGGTTTGAAAGGTGCTCGATACGGAATGTGAATAAGGCAATCTGGCCTTCGGCTGAACCAGTATTGGTCTCAGAGCCGCCGTGTTTTTTGAAAATTTCTTTTTTTGTTTCTGCAGTCAGGTACATGTGAGTTCTCCTTTTTGCTATTATTAATTAAGGGCGCAAATATAGCCGGAATAATTCAATCTGCAAATACATTTTTGAAGTGAAGATTTTAAGGTAAAAATAGGTTTAATATATTGAAAATCATGTATATAAAATGGAGTTGTGTGTAAGGATTGATTTAAGGCGGATAAAATCTGTCTGATTCGTGAACAAATATTTCCATTTCAAGGTTTGGGAGTAGTAAATTTTATTTACTTTTCGCCACTGAAATTTGGATCAGGAAAAATATAAAAACCATGTCTGAAAAAGCAGAAATCATCCTTGAAGGGAAAAAGTACGAGTTGCCTGTAATTACAGGAACAGAAAACGAAAAAGCAATTGATATCAACAACCTTCGTCAGGAGACGGGGTATGTTACGTTAGATTCCGGATTTAAAAACACGGGAGCGACTACAAGTAAAATAACATTTCTGGATGGCGAAGAAGGAATTCTGCGCTATCGCGGATATCCCATTGAACAACTGGCAGAGCGTTCCAACTTTTTAGAGGTGGCATATCTGCTCATTAATGGAGAATTGCCCACTAAAAATGAATTGGATGCATTTTCTGAAAAAATTAAAATGCATACGCTCATTCATGAAGACATGAAACGTTTTTATGAAGCGTATCCGACTTATGCTCACCCGATGGGCGTGGTGGCCTCCATTACCTGTTCATTATCTACTTTTTATCCGGGTTCATTAAATCCGAACCGCTCACGCGATAAGGTGGATTTAACCATCACCCGTTTGTTGGCTAAATTCCCTACCATTGCAGCCTGGGCATACAAAAACAGCGTGGGGCATCCTGTTCAATATCCCAAAAACTCACTGGGCTATGTGGACAATTTCCTTTCCATGATGTTTTCACTGCCTTCTCAGGATTACGAAGTAGATCCGGTAGTTACCAGTGCATTGGACAAATTATTGATTCTTCATGCCGATCACGAGCAAAACTGTTCTACCAGCACGGTTCGTATCGTTGGTTCTTCACAGGCAAACCTGTATGGTTCTATCGCCGCCGGTTGTATTGCTCTTTGGGGTCCGCTTCACGGGGGTGCCAATCAGGCCGTGATTGAAATGCTCGACCTCATCAAACAGGATGGTGGCGATGTTTCAAAATGGGTGGCGAAAGCAAAAGATAAAAACGATCCGTTCCGTTTGATGGGCTTCGGACATCGTGTATACAAAAACTTTGACCCACGGGCCAAAATCATCAAAAAAGCATGTGATGATGTGTTGAATAAACTCGGGATTCATGACCCTGTTCTTGATATTGCCAAACAATTGGAAGAGGCTGCACTTACCGATGAGTACTTCGTAGAGCGCAAATTGTACCCGAATGTGGATTTCTACTCGGGTATTATTTATCGCGCCATCGGAATCCCCGTAGACATGTTCACGGTAATGTTTGCCTTAGGCCGCTTACCGGGATGGATTGCCCAGTGGAGAGAGATGGTGGACAACAAAGAACCTATCGGTCGTCCGCGTCAGATTTACACAGGCGCTACTACTCGCGATTATGTGAATATTGCCGAGAGATAATCAAAATCGAAATACACATAAAAACACCTTCTCCGGAGGGTGTTTTTTTTACCAGACTCTTTCTAAAATTTTTTGGATTTCCTGCGCTATGTTGCGATTCTCGGGAGTTGTGTAAAAGGATTCTGAAAAATAGACAATCGGTTTACCCGGTGTATATTTCCATGTCGTTTTACCTACTTTCCATTCCTTGCTGTATGGGTTTATCCACCTTCCCGGGGGTAAATGCATCACAAATCGTTTTTTGTGTTTTTTCAGGTTGGGAACTATCCAGATTCCATCTCCCAGCATAAACGATTCGTTTACATGTTTCAAAAACTTACCGTCAACACCAAAAGCAAAATTCAGAGGTCTTATCGGTGGATTTCCCTGTTGGGCATATTCTTTATAAAGGTTTTCAAAATAAGGTTTTAACGTTGCATGTATTCTGCCCATCTGGGCAAAGTGAAATATCGATTTGGCATCACTATACACCTGATGGTTTTTAATGGCTTTTAATCCTTCATGCGTTCTGAATACAGGCGTAAATGCATTGAGTTCTGTCCATTTGTACAATAGATTGGGATTACGGATGGAACGGATTATGGGAAATGTATTCGAGGTATATCCGCCGATATCACTGTGGTTAAGGGGCATACCACTGATTGAAGAAGAAAGCAGGGCCGGAAGTGTACTTTTAATCCCGTCATGGCGTCCAAAATTTACGGTTTGGTCGCCCATCCAGAACAGGGGGGCGTACTTTGCCGATTCGGTGTACCCTGAGCGGCAAAAGAATACGACTTCCTTTTCGTGTCCGGCTTCCTGAATGGCTTCGCGGTTCAGCTTAGCCCATTCTTCCGGAAACCGGTTATGAAATGCGTAGGCCGAACTTTTATCATACAACACGGCGTCTAATGGGAGCCATTCACCAAAATCAGCCATCCATCCGCGGAGTCCGCTGCCCAGCATGTTTTCGCGGATAATTTCTTTCATTCTGTTTCGGGCTTCGGGATGAGTTAAATCAACCGTATAAAAGGGAAAACCCGGCATGTTTTGTTTGTAGTCTTTACCCTGTTTGTTTTTTACAAAATATCCTTTATCTCTAAACTCTTCATAAAGTGGGCCTTCATCAGCGAAATAGGGATTGATGTACCCCCAAACGGCGATATTTTCTCTTTGCAGCGAATCGCACATCTGTTTTAAACTTGGATACATAAGTGGGTCGGGTTGCCACTTCCACCAGAGCTGCTCACCAAATGGAGTAACGCGTTTTCCACACCAATCCTGAATCCAGAGGGCCGAAACGGGATTTCCGGATTTGATGATTTCGTGCAATCGGCGTAGTACGATTTCGCGTCCGCCCTGCAGTCCTAAAACGGTTCCTTGTGCAGATTCGGGAAGGTGTATTTTTTGTCCGTATTGCATGTTGTAATACCTGACCGCCGATTGAAATGAGTGGAATTTGCCTATCAGGAGTTTCATTTCATTAGACCGTGTAGTGATTTGTATCCGGCCTTTTTTTCTGAGGTCAATCTCAGCGGGTTCTTTATTTTCAATCAGAATAAATAATCCGTCGGAACCAAAGAGTACCGGAACCGGCAGGTAGGTCGTAAAGGCATTTCCGCCTGAACCTGCAGCGAGGTTGGCAAAAAAAGTAAGTGGCTGGTCACCGCGTCCGATTCCTTGTTCTTCCACAAAAAAGGGGATTTTGTGTCCGTTAAGCCGATAATGAGAAAACTGTTCTCCTCCGCCATAAAATGAGGGTGCTCCCGGGTAATGAAACTGAATGGAAATTTGGTTTAAAGAGAGAGAATCAAAAGCGATTTTTACTTGAATCAGCGAGTCATGTAAAGGCTGTATTGTGCTTGAAAACTTCGCCGGTTCATGAATCCCTTTCAGGCTTCCCCAATAATGGTTTTCCTCAGAATCAATTACGTTCAGGCTGTCTTTAATTTTGTGATAGCCTGCCAGGCGATATCTTTTAGAGTGCCAGGCAGCGTATTTCGTTTTGTATTTTTCGTAGTTCAATCCGGCATATAAGTCGCTATTGAAATCGGAACGGAGAGTATACGATTGACCGTTAAAAGATAATGTCAGTTTACTGTTGATGATGGAGTACGCGTTTTGTGCAAAACTGTTCCGCCACATCAGGTTCAACAGCAAAATAATAAAGGTGTATCTTATTAGTATATTTGTGTTTTTAAGCGGAAAATATAACATGGTTCGAATATATGAAAACGAAAGAAGAAATTGTAAATAATTGGCTACCTCGATATACGGGAATGCCTTTAGATAAATTTGGGAAATATATCCTGCTCACTAATTTTCAAAATTATGTGGAAATGTTTGCGGCCAAGTTTAATGTGCCGGTAGTGGGAAGAGGGGAGAAGGCAATGCCTTGTGCTACGGCCCATGATATAACCATTATTAATTTCGGAATGGGCAGTGCCATGGCGGCTACGGTTATGGATTTAATTTCGGCTATTGAACCCAAAGCAGTTTTGTTTTTAGGAAAATGCGGAGGATTAAAAGAAAATACATTGTTGGGGGATTTAATTTTACCCATTGCGGCTATCCGCGGTGAAGGAACCGGCTCAGATTATATGCCTCCCGAAGTGCCGGCTTTGCCTTCGTTCAGATTACAGATGGCAGTTTCGGCCACGATTAAAAAATACGATCAGGATTATTGGACCGGTACCGTTTATACGACTAACCGAAGAGTTTGGGAACATGACGAACCCTTTAAGGAGTATCTGGTGCGTATCCGGGCTATGGGTATTGATATGGAAACGGCGACCATTTTTACGGTGGGATTTTCGAACGGAATACCCAGAGGAGCTTTGTTGTTGGTTTCTGATAATCCGATGCATCCCGAGGGTGTAAAAACCGAAGAAAGCGATAAAGTGGTTACTTCCAACTTTGTGGAAATACACTTGAATATAGGTATTGATGCCCTGGCAGAATTGAGAGACTCAGGCGAATCGGTTAAACACCTGCGTTTTGCTTAATCAGGGGAGTTTTTTTTCCTGATGATTTAAGATGATGTCAAATTTTTCGGGGTCTAAGAACGCATCCAATCCTAAAAAATCCGGGTGGTCTGTAGTCAATCGTTCGGGAAACATATCTTTCTTGAACACATCAATAAACGAATAGTGAATCAGTTCGGTACAATAGAATTCGGTGGTATCGTTAATGTCGAACTTATGATCAAAATGTTTATTGCGACTCAGGTATGATTTGGACGCTTCTGCAATTTGATTTCGAGTGAGAGAGTCCGCTTTATAGCGAACAACAATTAGCGTATTTAACACACTTTCACGAACAAACTTGTCAATACTTTCGGTTTGCACGCCGTCGTATGAAGATAATTCACTGGAAACGGTATGAATTACTTTCAGTTTTCCTTCTTCGTCTTTAAGTACGATACCGCAGTGCGAAAGGCTGTAGCCCGTATTAAAAATATCATTGATAACGCCGCTTACAAATCCTTCTCCTTTGCGCATGATAATATCTCCGTTTTGCAAGAGCGACTTATCTTCAGCGGAAAGTTTGTAGCGTGCTTTTTTCTCAGGGGTTCCCTGCGCTTCCACTCTGAAGTGATTCAGTGTGAAGTATCCGGTAATTGAAAAAGCCAAGACTACGAACGTAATCTTGGCTTTTAATTGAGTAAGGTTGTTCACCTTATAATTTGAATTAAAATTATTCAGCAGCTGGAGCTTCTTCGGTAGCAGGTACTTCTTCAGTAGCAGGAGCTTCTTCAGATGTTCCTTCTTCTGTACCCATGTCTTCAGGTAAGCCCATTTCTTTTTTCTCGTTTACTAACCACTTGTCACCTTCTTTGATCAGTTTCAAGCTGTTTTTACCGTCTTTAGAACAGCAATATGTACAAGTAGCCGTGTTACCTTCTTCAGTACATTTGATGTCTTTTACTTCAGTAACTTCAGGAGCCATTTGGCTTTTTACCAAAGCATCAAGCATGTCTTTGGTATCTTTTGTACCAAGTTCTTTTGCTTTTTCGTAGTTTTTCTCTTTAAGAGCGTTCAGATAAGCTGAAGCTACTTTGTCAGGACCATTACCGCCACCACAAGAAGCTAATACTGCAACTGCGAATACGCCGGCTAAAAATTTAGTTAAACCTTTCATCTGTATAAAATTTTGTTTGTTTAATGTGGTGCAAATGTAAATATAAAATTTTCCCTTGCAATACCTTTTTGAAAAAAATAAAAGGTTCATTTTTTCTTTCTGGGAATCAGATACATCTTGCTTTCTTCCCCTTTGAACAACTTTCGGATATTGCTGCGGTGAGAATATACAATAAGCATAGGTAGTAGGATTGAAGCAATAGGAAGGGCGTATCCTTCGGGTTCAAAAAACAGGAATAAGAAAATAGGAAAACTTAATGCTGAAGTCATGGAAGCAAGGCTTATATAATTCCATGTAAGCCAGATAATTAAAAAAATAGAGGCCGCCATCAATGAAGTAAGAGGGGCTGCTGCCAGCATAATACCTAATGCCGTAGCTACTCCTTTGCCACCTTTGAAACCGGCAAACACCGGATATAAATGTCCGGCTACGGCAGCTAGTCCGCAAACCATAGGTAAATCAAAACGGCCTCCGGGGTATTGAAACCCGGCCTCGAACCAAAAGGGAATAGAGTAGGCAAGATACCCTTTTAAAATATCGGCCAGTAAAACCAATGTACCCGCTTGTTTTCCTAATACCCGGAATGTATTGGTAGCTCCCGCATTTTTACTTCCATAATTCCTAACGTCTTTACCGAAAAGATAAATGCCAATCCATACAGCAGATGGAATAGAGCCCAGCAGGTATCCTTCGGTGATAAAAATAAGGGCTTCTATAAGCATAATGTAGCGATTAGAATTGTTCTAAAAATTGTTCTACCCTTCGTTTTGTTCCAATACTGAACTGATAAGTGGGGACACCTTCTTTACCTTCCACGGTTCTTCTTTTTCCGTCTAATTCCACCACCTTGTTATTGATTTCAGTGTTGTATGATGAATAAAACTGCATGATATTATTTCTGTAGTTGAAATAGTACCAATTATTGGAGTCAAATTCAATATACATGGTGATGGCGTCCGCACTTTTTTTACGATTAATTTCCATTCTGAGCAGAGCAGTGCGGTTGTACAGTTTTTCGTTCCACGAAAGGATTCCCACGGTGCCGTCATGAAAAAGAGAACGTTTGTTTTTGTCCCAAGTCAGGCGCACATTGGTAAACATAAATGTTTTAGCCAGCTCAGTGGGCAACTTGTCAAGAGTAGCTCCTTTTGAAATAAAGCGTGCACGATCTTTTTTATCGGTGATGAGTTCGGCCAAATCATTCAAAACCGTCGGTTCGCTTAACCCGGCCGTACCGGTTTGATTGTCCTTAATTTTGGCGTAAATTAAATCCCAAATAGAATTGTCCAGATAGAAGTTAATTCCAAAAACGACATCCAATTCTGTAGTTGTATCGGCAGGCAGATAATTAATCCGCCCGGAAGAAACCGTAGAAACCTGACCAAGTTTTCCTCCGATTTCCAGCTTGCCTTCGCCATAGGCAGAACAATTTCCGGGATTGAAAACCATCATATTACCCTCAGCATCGGGGTCGGCCAATTTTTCTTTTGAAGCCACTTTGTATTCACCGGTTTTGGCGTCATACGCTAAAAAACCAGACGCACTTACCACTTCAATATCGGCGTAGTTTTTCTTGCCGGAAATGAGAACCGGATAAATTCCGCTGGAATCAGATGCAAATGCAAATCCGTTGAACATGATGTTTTTCTTTTCATCACGTGCCTCAGCGGGTACGGGTATCATAATGTCGCCTTCGCCGATAAAGCCTTCGGTTTCCATCCATCGCTTGCTTAATAGCGGACAATCATGATCCAGGGTGATATAGCCTTTCACAAAAGGCTCCGGATTTTTCGAAAATAGATTGAAATCACCTTTGTAGGTTACATTGGGCATAAATTTCAGGCTGTCTTCTGCCACAATTTGCCCGGCGGCTTTTAATTCCCCTTTTTCGGCTTTAATAGTGTTGATTCGTATCTGTTGAATCCGTCCGGTTTTATCTACATACTCGTATTGCGCCACACCGCCTATGGAGTTTTTTCCGCCCAGTTTAACCCTCGCATTTTTTAGCACATGGAAAGGTTTTTCCTTAGGCATATCAATCGTGGTGTTGTATAGTGAATCCATATCCGCATCCGGCCGAATGGTTACTTTGCCGTCTTTGAGTTTGACACGGCTGTCGGCCACATCTATATATTCTACTTTTTCGGCATAGATTACTTTATCCGAAGATTTAAACAGGGCATAAGGCGTATTGAACTCCAGGGAATCCTGCCCGGCTTTAGTGGAAACCATCCGGAATCCTCCCTCTTTTTTATTGGATTTAAGTTCAATATCATTTTTGTCCATATCCCAGTCAATTTTCTCGCTGAAAGCCCTGTATTTATTGATAGGCAAATCCACAAAAGGATTGGGTTCATTGGCTTCAAATTTTCCTTTCCGGATTTTGAAATCAATATCGGCTTTCATGTTTTTGGTGGCAAATGCCACACCTTCTTCACCTGTTTGGGTATTAATATCCTTAAGAATAAAGTCGGTGCTTTCTGAAAGAATATTATCGGTTTTCAGGTCGTAATTTTTTGCAGTCAGTTCGGCTTTGCCCAAATTAATTATTCCGGAGCCTTTTACGCCGTTGTCTGTTACCGTCATGGTGCCGTTCAGGGTGGCCTGTGCGCCGTACATTTTAAATCCCGGACCCAGATTTTTAACATCGTAGCGTCCCGTGGCGGGTTCCCAATGAACATATACAGAATCTGACGTTACATCGGGTGTGCCGTTTTTGCCTGCTGTTTTATCAATATTAAATTTTTTAGCCAGTGCGTTCATGCTGTCCGGATAGAACCTAAAATCATCGGATTCGGTTTTGGCCGATAAATACTCCAGTTTTCCGCTGCCTCTAAGCCCCTGGTGCGACATGGTAATCCGGTTGAAGTATTTGGCAGGTCCTCCATAAATGGGATATCCTCCAGGAGGTGTTACAGAGTTTACCCCCAAACTGTAATCGGGCATGACCCGCAGTTTATCTTTAAAGTCGGGGAAAATTCCGGCGGTGGTAAAGGTTCCGTCGAGCAGCAGGTTTTCGGTTGGGAATACATCCATACTGTCAATTTCAAACGGATCTATCTGAAAATGGAAATTGTCTCTTTTGTACACACCACCGGCTATGGATTTGCTGTCATAATAGGCGTAGGATTGTTTTTTGCTGGTAAACACCGGAAACCTTCCCAATGATTTTATACCTGACTTGTTAAAGGGTGCATCAATTTCCAGTTCTCCGGCCACATCGTGAATGGAAGTTAATACCCTTACATTGGAGAGTTCTCCGTATTCGTCGGGGGTAAAACGTTTTACCACCAGCCTGATGGAATCGACCGAGGGCATATCGATTTTGAATTTTTCGTAAAAGAAATCATACGTTTTGCCGAAAAAGGTGAATTTACCCGCATTTACGGTTCCGTCAAATGAAAAATCCATGTCTTTGCGCATGATGAGTTCCTGTTCCTTGGGATATATAAGCACCTGTTGGGAGTCGCTCATCAGAATGCGCCCCACTCCTCTCATTTTCATGTTATAATCCAATAGGCTGAGCGTGGCATTTTTTTCTTTGATTACGGAGTTGAATTCAATGATGTCGTAATCCGTTAATCTGGATCTGGCATTCACGATATGGTGGAATCGATCTTTGACTAAATATTCATCGCGGTTGATGTTATAAGAAATGAGTCCGTAAATAGACATCATCATCAGAAATTGTTTTACCTGAGAGGGGTCGTCGCGAAGAAACATGGCCGTTTCTTTCCCGGTGAAAGTATTTCTCGGAGCATTTTTATTATAATATTGTTTCAATAAATATAACGGACTCACATCGCCCACGCCATCAAGTCTTTCGTACAAATTATCGCGGAAATAATTGGAAGAGAAAAAATTGGCTCTGCCTTCCGAAGAACCTTTAATGGAAGAAAATTCAATTTTATCTTCATTGGTTTTCCAGTATACGGCCTCGGCATCCATATCCAGGTTATGATATGAGTTCAGATACAAACTTTTCTGCAATCCCTGACCCAGACGCAATAAGGAAAGTTCCCGTTTATCGGTAAGGTATTTAAAACTGAGTCCCGGCTGATATATGGAATCTACCGTATCGTTTTTGTGTATATACAAAGTTACTTCTGCATCTTCGGAAGAAATCAGGTTTTCTCTGAAGGAATAATTCAGTGAGGAAAGTTTGATGAAGGGCTTTTCTTCGCGCGAAAAAACAATGAGTGCCGGATACTCGGGTGTACCCGAACCGATGAATTTGTTCCCGTTAAACTGAAATCCGCCCAGATAACTGACATCTTCGGCCAGCTTATCCAGATTAACTCTCTTGTCGTATCCCTGAAAGCGCGGGTAAGTGGCATTTTCAACCGTTACGTTGTTTAGTACTTTTTCTTCTAATTGTCCTTTGATGGGGTTGGTAAAATACCGGGTATGAATAAATTCAACGGAATCTGCTTTGTATTCGGCCAGTTTTAAGGTAATGGAGTAATCTGAAAGGGTGGCTGAAACCCACTCGCGGGGCAGACCTCCACGGTCCCAATATACATTTCCGCCTTTACCTACCCAGCGGTTTTCGGTCATCAGCCAGGTTCCGGTAGTATTATGAATCAGGGCACTGTCATTTCTTGAGTAAACAACCAAGGTTACGCCTGAAAACTGCACAACGGGATCTTTCCCATCTTCTACTTCAATCCGGTAACCGCCGTTTACTTTCCATTTGTTGGAATTGGATTCATAAATCACATTTTCGTTGAACAGGCTATACGAAAAGGCCAGAAAATCGGATGTGGTGCCCTGCGGTTTTTTCTTCAATACCTGTATGGCACCCTTTTGCCAAAGCTTGAATTCCGCATCGGGGCGGCTGTTTTGCGAAGAAGCTAAAACTAAATCAAAATAGCTGGAATAAAATGGATAAACCCGGTAGCGTTTTTTAGCCAGTTCTGTATAGAACTCCTGCATCATGGCCACACGCTCCTCATTGATGTAATTGTTCTTGAGTTCTGCATCCAGTTTGGCGGCATAGATTTTACCGTTTTCTTTATCGTTGTATAAGAACAGCTCTTTCAGTTCGGAAAACAGCTTGGTTTTTTCGCGGCTGAATGTTTGAGCCGAGGCATTGATGCCAAGAAGCACAAACAACAGAAAAGATATAACACGGAGTCTATGCATATTATTCTTTTATAAATTTAACAGAGGCCCAATGCTCTTTTTCTAACACCGTCACTGCGCCGGTAAACCCGATTGCGGCAAATAAATTTGTCAGAAAATCCACATCCGAAATATAAAATCCGCTGATGATAAGTACCGTTCCTTTTTTTGACGATTTTTCAATTTCATCTTTGAGTGAAACCAACGTATTCCGGGTGATATTGGCAATGATTACATCATAAACACCAAAAGGACCTTGCTGCACGCGGGCATCAATCAATTTATATTCGCTTACCCCGTTGGCCGCAAAATTTTCGTGACAATTTTCCAGGGCAAAATCTTCTACTTCGGTGGCGGTAATTTCGGTAGCCCCCAGCTGATGGGCCAAAATAGCCAGAATGCCTGTTCCGGTGCCTAAATCGAACACGGATTTATTGTTGAAATCTGTATTGAGAATATGCTTAATTACCAGTTCGGTGGTGGCATGATGCCCGGTTCCGAAAGACATTTTGGGCGTGATTTTAATGGGATGCCTGATGCCTTCAATTTCCGGATGAAAATGGGCATATATGTACACCGTATCGTCAACAAGCACCGGTTTGTAATTTTCTTCCCAGTTTTGATTCCAGTTTTGAGGTTCCACGGTTTTGATTTCCCAGGCAGAGCAAAGGTTTTCGAGTATTTCTACCGGTAACTCCGTTTCTTTAAAATCTTCAGTGGGAATAAAGGCTTCTAAGCCCGATTCGGTTTCGGCAAAACTGTCGAACCCTATTTCTGATAATTCTGTAATGAGTACATCGTTGGCAATTTCAAAGTCTGTATCAGCCTTCAGGGTAATATATAATCCGGTATAATTCATACAAGAGACGCATTTACAATGGCGGCAAAAGAAGAGGCCTGTAACGAAGCGCCGCCCACCAGAGCACCGTCTATATCGGGCATGGAAAGTAAATCTGCCGCATTCTCCGGTTTAACGCTTCCACCGTATAAAATGCGGGTGTTTTGCGCAGTTTCGGCAGAAATGTTTTCCGAAATCCACTGACGGCAAAACGCATGAACTTCCTGTGCCTGTTCTTTGTCAGCATTTTTTCCTGTGCCGATGGCCCAAACCGGTTCATACGCCAGCGTTATGGCATTCCATTCTTCGCCGCTAAACCCTTTAAGTGTATGCAGCTGATTCAGAATGTACGTTTTATAGCCGCCGGCTTCGCGAATTTCCAAGGGTTCTCCGAAACAGAATATCACCTGCAAGCCGGCATTCAGCGCCTGTTTTATTTTTTGATGGAGTTGTTCTTCCGTTTCGTTAAAGTAATTTCTACGTTCTGAATGTCCCACCAAAACAAACGATGCCCCTGCGGAATGAATCATGGAAGCTGATATCTCGCCGGTGTAAGCACCTTCTTTTTCCGATGAGCAATTTTGCGCGCCGGTAAAAAAGGGCGTGTTTTTTAAAATTCCTGATACAGCAAAAAGATGGGTAAACGGTGGAATTATGAGGATATCTACCTGTTCGGCTTTAGATTTCAATAGATTGTGTACATCCTTGGCAAGTTGTATTCCTTCTGCCAGGGTAGTGTACATTTTATGATTGCCGGCTATGAGCTTTTTTCTGTTCATGCTGAGGTTAAATCGGTATCAAAGACCACTTTTTATTTCATTTTTTCAGATTTCACTTTTTCAAACGTGGGGAAATCGTTGTGGTGCCACATACCCACCACGACAGTGTCTTTCATCATCACCAAACCCGGATTGGAGCGGATGATGGTTTTAAGCGAAGTGGCATCGTTGGTATAATAGGGAAAAGCATTTTGATGCTCGTGTCTGAAATTTTCCAGTTTATCACCCGATGCAGTGGCTCCGATAAACAGGATGTTTTCTTTTTCGCAGGCAGCCGCAAATGCATTTACGGCCGGTTGTACTTTAGTATTGGTTTTGTTGAGGTCGTAAGCCACCAGCATAAATTTATATCCTTCCTTGAATATGAACTCTTCGGCATAGGATTCTCCGGTTTCCGGGTTATCGAGCGAAAAATCATGAATGGGTGCTTCCACGTAGGGTTTAACGATTTCTTTGCGCTGGTTCACAAATTCATTTTGAGCCAGAAACTCTTCCGTCATCCACGAAAAGTCATTTACGGGTTTGCCGTCGGTGTTTTTAACCGCCAGATATTCTTTCACTTCACCCGAAGCCGTGTTTTTATAAATCATATAAATGTTGGCAAATTCCGGTTCACCGATCATTTTTTGCGGAACACTGTTTCCAATGGCCCACGGGCGGTAATCTTTCACGGGAAGATGATTGAAACAATATACGGTAAACCACAGAGTAATCGCCGTTCCTGTGATGGTGAATACCAGATTCCGCAGTTTTTCATTTTTGAGCAGATAGTGAAATGCAACACGGATACCCAAGAAAACGGCAATAATGATTCCGGGTAATGCCCACTTGAAAATGAGTACAGAGGCTGCAAATCCTAAAACAATTGAAGCTGCCGTAACCACTTTTTCTGTCATATTAAATTCGCGTCCGTCAATTCGTTTGGCAAAAAACACCACCGGCAGAATAAATATGCCGAGTATCACATCTTTCCAGAAGGATTGCCAGGGGGTTAATTTCAGGGCATCGCCAAAACAGCCGCAATCGGTTACTTTATTGAACCAGGCGCTGTAAAATGTAAGGAATCCAAAAAAGAGAATCATGAGGAAAAGTAAAATGCTGGTGAGGCTCACATAGTAACCGGCCAAGAGCAGCATACCCAATACAATTTCAATGGTGGATGTAAAAACCGACAATTCCAGCGCATGGTCGTGCATGAAATCACAAAAATTATTGAACCAATGGTCTTTCTCTTTGGAACTCTGGTTTATCTGTTGTTCCTGCGTATACATAAATTCGTTTTCCACTCCTTCGGCCGTAAGGTCAATCAAATTTCCGGTATAATCCGTAGGTTTAATTTTTGATGTTCCTGCCAGCACGGCTTGCACTTCTTCTTCGGTAAGGTCGCGCATTACATAAGTGGTGTCCGAAATCTGTTCGGTTAGTTTAAATACCGTGAAATACTCTTCCATTTTGTACGAAAATCCAAGCGGGTCATTTGCTTTAATCATACCCGAAATAATAAACAGTACGCCTACCAATACTCTGCAGAAAGAAATCAAGAATTTCATAATTACAATTTTACTTAACGCACAAAAATAACATATCCTCCCAGCTATTCCTTACTTTTTGCGGTCCTTTGGCTTAAGAATATGTTAAAACCTTGAGGTGTAATGCTCTTTTTGATTTTTACCTTTGTCTAAAATTGTAAGAAATCATGATGGGAAATATGATGGAAAAGCTGATGGCCATGCAGCAGCAGATGGAAGAAAGCAAAAAAAGATTGGAAAACATTCAGGTGGAAGCTGAATCGCCTGAAGGAGCGGTGAAAGTGGTTTTTACCGGAAACAAATCCCTGAAAAGTGTGCACATTTCTCCCGAATGGCTCCAAAATGCGGACGCTGAACAATTGGAAGACTATCTGGTAATTGCCGTAAACAAAGGTTTAAAGCAAGCCGAATCCGTTTGGGAATCCGAAATGAAAGGCATGGCGGGAAGTATGATTCCCGGTTTGGGATTATAATTCTAAAGGAGCTGTTTTGTACCCTTTAGGAACCACAAACAGGTTTTTATTCGGCTTTTGGGTATTTATGGTTTCGGCCACAAATGCCATATTCATTCCGTTTTGCTGCACTTCAATTTTCAGAGGTGCTCCGGGAGCTTTATTTTGAAGATATCCGGAAAAGCCTCCTTTTTGAGCACTCGGAAATACAAAGTCTTCGGTATTCCAGCTGTAACTGATGGATTCTTCTCCATCGGTCAGGGTTACGATTTTATACTTTTGACAACGGTAGCCACAGATGGTCAGCACTTCATCTTCTTTGGTTGCTGTAGTGGTAGATGTTTTTTCTTCCGGTTTGTCGGCAGGCATTTCATAGGCTGTTTTTTCGCTGTCTTTTACCATATAGCTTTTGCCGCTTTTGCCCTGTGTAAAAATGCGGCCCAGCAACATTTCCATCATGCCGCCTTTAATATGCACTGAGATATCTTTTTTCAGAATGGCAATTTCCATGGCATTAGGCATAAACGCTTCCATTCCTTCTGCGCCTTCACCGCTTACGCTAATTTTATAATTAATGGTACCCTGAAATGTTTTTTGCCCCATCATCGCCACGGAGGCAATCAGAAAAAATCCAATCGTAAAAATAGACTTGTACATAGCTTTTGAATTCTGTTGTTTATGTAATTGATTACAAACCTATACATTTATTCGAATTGTAACCGCCGTATTTCCAGTTTACGAAATAGGATGATATTATTGGCCGGTATTATGTTTGGGTTTTAGGGAATTTGCGTAGGTTTGGGAAATGCAAGCAGAATTATCCAAAGCGTACCAAAAACTTGATGCATTAAAATCAGATGCATTTTCCCACTTTTCCGGCTATACAGATGAGCAGTTGAATACCCCTTCTGTTCCCGGTAAATGGGGGGCATTGCAACACATAGCCCATATTCTCTCTTCGGAACGGATGAGCCTGAAGTACATGAAAAAGAAAATTCAAGGTTTGAAAGACGCCGGGAAATCGGGGTTAAGCGACCGTTTTAGAGGTTGGCTGTTAGTGATGGCGTTAAAATCTAACATAAAGTTTAAGGCTCCGAATGTATTGGAAGAACCGGAGAAACATTACAATCTGCAGGAATTATTTGATTTGTGGACCCGTGAACGCGCTGAATTTGAGGCATTTCTTAATACTTTGAATGATGAAGCCGCACATGCCCGCATTTTTAAACATCCCGTTGCCGGGAAAATGAATCCTATTCAGGCTTTAACTTTTATGGGTGTGCATTTGCAAAGACACCTGAATCAGGCAAAAGAAATACTGAAAAAATAATCAGGGACGCTCACCGGGAAGATACCAGTAAGTGAGTTCCATGGAAAATTCGCCACCGGTCATTTTCATAATCAGGGGGATTTCCGGGTTTTTCCATACCCAAAACTCTTTGGTGCCATTTTGGTTGATGCAGTGCATCACTTTTTCCACTACGTGGCCGTCTCCTTTTTCAAATTTAAATTCTTCATTTTTCTTCATCGTGAAGTCTTCTTCATACCCTTCCCAAATCAGGGTGGTTCTTCCCGTTTCCAATAAATCACGGTAAGCTTCTAAGCTCAATACCATGATGGTTTTATCGGAATAGGTGGTTTTCCCTTCCGTGAATTTAAAGGTTACGGCTCTTTGTGTTTTTCTTGCCGATTCAATTACTTCAGCAAACCCTTTGGTGTAGTCCATATTAGTCATCACAAAGTCAAATGTGAAATTGGGTGTCAACTCTCTGAATGTAATATCTAGCGTGTAATTAACCAGCTCCGTGGGCGAAACTTTATAGGATAACGAAGTGCCGTTCTCAATTTTTAAAGAGATGACTTTATCGTCATTTTTTGTGTGATTATTTCCTTCAATTTCTTTGCCACCACATCCGGCAGCCAAAAGAAACATCAGTAAAACAGGAACGTAAGTGAACTTTTTTTGTGGCATAAGAATCGAGGTTAGAGCAAATTTAGAGCAAGTTAGAAAACTAAACCGATTAACCCAAATATGACAATAATTTAACGGTTGAACGGCTGGGATATTTTTCTTTTTATGATAAAAGCCCAACCCAATCCGGAGATAATATGCCAAATGCCATAAACTGCAGCCGTCAAAGCGGCTTCACCATTTTTGTCGAAAAATTGGATAATGAGCACTAAGGCCAATGCCGCATTCTGAATTCCGGTTTCAATGGAAATGGTTTTACTGTCTTCCCGCGAAAGTTTCATAACCCGTGAAAAAAACCAGCCGATTAAAAAGGCACCTGCATTAAGTAAAACCACATTAAGTAAAACCAGATGGGCTTTTTCAATAAACGTGGTGTAATTGTCGAAAATAGATTTTACAATGATGAATAATAAAATCAATCCCGAAGTTATGCTGACCGGCTTATCGATTTTAGCTGACCAAACAGGTTTTAATTTCGAAAAAAGCATGCCTCCCAAAACCGGTATAACGGTTAGAATCAAAATGGATTCGGCCACTTCAATCGGATTTAATGAAAAACTCCGTTTGATATGTTGCATAGGTTCATAATAGGAACTCCAAAACCCGAAGTTGAGCGGAGTAAATAAAATGGCTGAAAGAGTAGAAATAACAGTTAATACTACGGAAAGTGCCGTGTTTCCGCCGGCTGTTTTGGTAATGTAATTCGAAATATTTCCTCCCGGAACGGCAGCCATCAAAAACATGCCACAGGCTATACCGGGAGAAGGCTTTAGTATAAAAACGAGTAATAAGGTAAGCAATGGAAGCATTAACCACTGCGAAAGTAAACCCACAAGTAATGACTTGGGTTGTTTGAATACGGTAATGAATGTTTCTTTCCGCAAACTTAAGGCCACACCAAACATGATGAACCCAAGCGTGATGTAAAGTCCGAGCTGACTGCCCTGATTAAAATGAATGGGTATCTCGTGAGACGGGTTCATCTCATTATTTATCTGAAGCCCAACACACATTCACTTCTCGTTCTCCATAATATGGAAGCCTTCCGTGGGCCGTGCGGTAATTGTCAATCATAATCATATCGCCTTTTTGCCACGGATTTATGTAGATATTTTTCCAGATTACATCAATCAGGTGTTTTACATAATCATCCGGAATGGGGTCACCATTACCGAATGTAACATGCATGGCCCGTTCTTCAGGCTTTTGAGTAAATGATTCCCAAAGATCGTTGATGCGCAGAAACAGATTCAGACCCAGTCCGCGCAGGTTTTTCTGCCTATCGAGGATATGGGCATATTCCATGCGTGCCGCAGCGGAATGAAAAACCTGAGTATGGTTAAACCAGATTTTACTTCCTGATTGAGGATGTGTAGCCACGGCAGGTCTGGTATTGATGAGTCTGAGCGAATCGTTTTCAAGCCAATGGGCTTCCAGTTCGTGCACTTTGCAAATTTCTTCCACTTTGTTTTTGTCCGTAGTGAGAAACATATCCGGCCAGGGTTTCAGCTGTTTAACGCTTTTTCCTTTTTGTCCGGGGCCCGAATAATTTCGGATGGTGGTTACCCCCTTATCTTCAAATTCTTTCCGGATTGCGGGATTCAGATCTTCATACACTTTGCCAAAATCACAAATGGGGGTTTCGCCTCCTGTTTCGGGTGCAATGCGGCACCAAAAAAATAATTTACGCGGGGCATGGGGCAAAAAACTCATTTCGCAGTGCTGCATAATCGGGTAGTGGGGAGGCAGTTCACTGGCAGAAAAAACAAATTCGGTGAGTTTGTTCCGGGGCGATGTACCCAGATAATCGTTTTTCAATTCGGGGTCGAGCAGTTTGGAGGCGTCTTCAAAAGTTTGGGCGTTATCAATACCAAACCCTCTGAAAAGCACGGCTCCATATTCCGATAATTTACGATCTATTTCGGCTTTGTTCTTTTGAATGTAATCGGTAATATTTTCGCCTTGATGGATTACGATATATGGTTCTGACGGCATGGAAAAGTGTTTTCGTGAAGGTATTTACTTTACGCAACTTTTCAAATTTTCATTTAAAAAAGTAGCATTGGTCTGTTTATTCCATTTAGACAAGAACTTACGTCCCCTCGATTTAAATGCGGGTGTTTCTGACGAAAACCGATTTTCAATGTAAAGGCAGATTTCTCTGGATAACAAAGGCTCATTTTGACATATTTTATCTAACACGGTGAGCGCATTGCAGCGTACCGCGGCTGGCATTTGAGAATCGTAGAAAAAACGAAACCCTAATTCGGTCATTGCATCCCTATATTGTACAGGAATCTCCACTTTTTCAAAAATCCGCAGTACATTTCTGTAAACCGACGGGTGTGCAGGTTTTGATATCAGTTCGATTAATAAAGGAATATACGGGTTTGCCCAGTGCGGATGATTAAGACAAATTTTAGAAAATGGCCATACGGACATTTTAACCAATTGCTTATCAGAATCGTTCAGTAATTCTGCCAAAGCATTAAAACGATGTTGATTGTCGGCAACGTATTCGATTACTATGTTCACCGAATTGAGTGGGTGATTCTCCAGAATCAGATTTCGAATTTTATGTTTTTCCGATAACACCATATGTTTTATTATCGGTGTCCCATGTAGGATTGTAAAATCAGCACGGCACTGATGGTATCTACTAATCCTTTTTCACGGCGCATTTTCTTTTTGGCCCCTCCTTCAAAAAGCGCCTGATGCGCCATTTTAGAACTGAAACGTTCATCTTCGCGCTCCACGGGCATCTGGGGGAATTTTTCCCTGAATTTTTTTAGAAATTTTTGAATTTCGATTTCTACTTTCGAAACGGCCCCTTCGTCGGGAATAGGTTCTCCGATGACTACCGTATCCACTTTCTCTTTTTGAAAATATGCCGTGAGGTAATCCAAAAGTTCAGCCGTGGGAATAGTAGCCAACGGGCCCGCAATAATCTGTAAGGTATCCGTAACGGCGAGTCCCGTTCGTTTGGTTCCGTAATCTATGGCCAATATTCGTCCCATTCGGATTACATATTTTCTTCAGGATTCACGGGAAGGCAGCCATATTCCTGAATCAGAATATCGTCCATCCGGTCTGCAGTATCCATTAATCGGATGAAATGATCTGCAGCCGTTTTTACGTGAAAATCATCTTCAAAAATTAACAGACTCAGGTAAATATCCCGTTGGTCTATACTGAAAACCAAATTTTCCATTTCGGCATTCTTCTTCAGCATGAATTCGTACAGCGGCCCCAGATTGGTTTTGGGCAATTGACCCAATTTGGCATCGGCGACCACAAATTTTGTGGCGCTTACATACGATAATTTAATGTTAGCGCTTCCTTTTTCCAATTCCCAGGTGTCGGGGCCCGTTCGGCACAACGATACATCAAAATGCAGGGCGGTAAGCATTTCTTCAATCAAAGCCCCTGTTTTCGACGCCAGATATTCTACGCCCTCGTATATTTCTTTGTTAATCTTGTTTCCGCATTCCGGACAATAATCGTTTTCTAACGAATCGATGGTGACCAGATTAGAACATGAATTACAACGTACAGATGGTTTACATCCTTTTTCGGTATATTCTTTCAGGGCGGTTTCCAGATAACTCACCGGCAGGGCAAAACCCAACGAATTGCCATCGCGGATGATGAATGTGTTTACCCCGATGATATTTCCGTCGGTATCAATCAGCGGACCGCCACTGTTTCCAGGGTTAATGGGCGCATCAATCTGAAAATAATCTACTCCGTTGTAATTGCTTTTGGTCTTGGAAATGATTCCGCGTGTTGACGTATATTTTAATCCGAATGGATGACCTATGGTAATGATTTCATCGCCTTCGCGTACATTTTCCGATTTGCCCAGCAAAGCCTGGGATAAGGCAAAATCCTGTGGCAGTTTGATAAACGCCAAATCATACAGGGTGTCGTTATACACCACGGGAGCCAATAGTTTTTTTACTTTTTTTCCGGCGATGATGACTTCCTTAGCGCCCGCCACCACGTGATGGTTGGTCACAATCACATCATAACCCGAAATATAAAACCCTGTTCCTCGGCTTAGCGGAGTGGCTATCTGCAGAACAACTTCACTTAATCTGTCAATGATATCGCGCATACTATTTGGTGAAGTTTAAGAATTGGATTTCAGCTAAAAAGGAATAATAAAAATCGTATATCGTGTTGAATTTCAGATTAGCCGTTCTGAATTCAAAGTTTTTGAAAACGGTTTTTTCTTCTTCAATAATCTGATGTATCCGTTTTGTGATTTTATCTTTTTTCAATTCTCCGTTTACCATATAAGGAATCTCAATACCCAAATCTTTGAAAAAGGGTTCGTTGTGTATCTGTAAAAACAGCTTAAAGAGTTTGTAATGGGCAGGGTACATGCCATAATGAAACAGGCAGTATGTAGCGGCATACTCATAAATGGTGATTTCCATGGCCTGGTGTTTATGCTGTACATACCAGTCAGTATTTTTGAGGCAGTCGCCCAGGTAATTAGCCACCGTTTGTGACGATGTGGCAGTAGTAATACCAAACGTAGATTTTACTTCGTAAAATGAGTTGATGAAATATTCTTTAGGTTTTTCGAGCAGGGCTTTCAGGTTGCGCACCATGTCGTCGTTTTTCTCCACATCGGTGCGGGTGTCCTGTTTGTTCCAGTAAATATGCTGAATTCGCGTTAATTCATTCATGAAGTGTCCCTGAGGAGAGAGTAGATAATCCGTTTTATAAAACAGATTCAGCAACGTGTAGGATATAATGCCGGCAAAGTATTGTTTATCCTGCGTGTTGAAGAATGTCAACGCTTCTTCGCTCCATTTTTTCCAGGCTGCATATTTTTTTTCGGCAATCTCGGGGTTGGTTTTTTCATGAAGTGCATGCAACGATTTTATTTCATCAAATTCTTCCTGCATGGCATCGTCCTGTTTGTCTGCTCTCAGCGCAATTTCTCTCAGCGCAAAGTACATTTTGTTGGGCGAAGCTTCAGTAACCGGCGATGAAAAGAAAATGCCGATACGGTTGCCTTCAATGGCAAATTTGCTGTAATTCAAGGTGAAGTTCGCGGCCAGTAACTGCCGCATTACGGCAATGGGCGGTTTTTCAAATTCGGCCAGAAAACATTGGGCCGTAACCGTTTTTCCGTTGTAGATTCCTCTAACTTCCACCGAACCCTGATGTACCGTAAAATGCAGGTCAGAACCCCTGTAATCCCAGGTTACGTTTTTCTCTGTCGTATCTGCCAGATAATCCAAAAAAGCCATGAACGAACTTTTGTAATCCCCGCTTTTAAAAAAAGCATTGGCATCATCCCAGCGTTTTAGCTGAAATGCATTTTTGTTGGCATCGGTGTAATGACCAAATCGTAAGAAAGAATCGCTTTTCTCGGCAGATTCTGCCGTTTCTTTTTTACTGAATAAATTTTTAAATAAACTCATATTGTTTACTCCCTGATTTTGGAAACCAGTAAATTTTTTGCCACCCGTTCAGAAATCATCAGCTCATTTTTGCCCACCAGCGCCATCATGGAATGGTCATATCCATAAATTTTTTTCACTTTCACGCGTGCACCCAGTGTCAGTTTTACCCCGTCGAGATATTGCAGAAAATCGGAGGAATGGTCTTTCACACCCACAATCACGCACTCTTCATTAATTTCCATATCGGCAATGGTGAAATCGCGGTGATGATGCAGATTTCCTTCTTTATCGGGAATGGGATCTCCGTGCGGATCATGCGACGGAAATCCTAAAAATTCTTCGAGCCGGTCGGTAAGTTTGGAAGAATCAATATGTTCAAGTTGTTCGGCCAAATCATGGATTTCATCCCATTTGAATTGTAGTTTATCCACCAAAAACACTTCCCAAAGGCGGTGTTTGCGCACCACGTTTGTGGCAATGCGGTGTCCTTTGGGGGTAAGACTAACGCCTTTATATTTTTCGTATTTAATCAGTTTTTTTTCCGACAGTTTCTGTAACATATCCGTTACGGATGATGCTTTGGTATTGAGCTCAAAAGCCAGGTCATTGGTAGAAACTCTTCTGCGGTCTTTCCCCGTGATTTTAAAAACAGCTTTCAGATAATTTTCTTCTGAAGTGGTGTATTGTTCAGTTTTTGCCAAAATCGTTTAATATGAAGAGATACAAAATAATTTTGTCGGAAAATTAAGCGGATTCGTCCATTATAATGAACTTAACCGCTAAACCGGCCGTAAAAATAACCCAAACCGGTCGCCGGTAACAAAATGAATAGTATTTTTATCAACATTAAAACAAGAAAGTCATGCAGGAGTGGTGGTCATCATTAGCGCTTTTCGATAAGGTAATTTGGGCAATAGCAGTTCCCGTGAGTATTGTATTTGTTGTACAGTCCATTCTCACGTTTGCAGGGATGGATTCCGATGGAGGCATGGATGCCGATTTTGACGGAGATATGTCGGCAGATAGCGATGGTGGAGCTCCTTTTCAGTTGTTTACATTTCGGAATTTTATCAATTTTTTTCTCGGTTTTTCATGGACAGCCATAGCGCTGCGTTCCAAAATTGCGAATGAAACCCTACTCATTTTGGTAGCTGCTGTGGCTGGTGTGCTTTTAGTGGCTGCGGTTATGTACCTGTTTTATGCCATGAACAAAATGCAACAGTCGGGCACGATGAAAATTGAAGATGCAGTAAACAAAATGGCTGAAGTTTATCTCACTATTCCCGGGCACAAAAACGGTATGGGTAAAATACATGTAAAAGTCCAGGGCGTACTTCGCGAACTGGACGCCCTTACCGAAGGAGAAACCATACCCTCGGGTGCGGTGGTAAAAGTAACCGGCGTGATTGAAGGTCGTGTACTGTTAGTGGAAAATGCGTAATTATAAACCTCAACAATAATCTAAAAATCAAAAAAAAGACATGGAGCTACTTATTCTATTTGCAGTCGGTGCACTCGTATTGTTTATCACGTTTGCTGCCATTTTATCGCGCTACAAACGTTGTCCTTCGGACAAAATTCTGGTTATCTACGGTAAAACCGGAAAAAATAAAGAAGGTGGAATTTCTTCGGCCAAATGTATTCACGGGGGGGCTGCCTTTATCTGGCCGGTGTTTCAGAGTTATGCGTTTTTGGATTTAAAGCCTATTTCTATTGAAACATTGCTGACCAATGCGCTTTCTAAACAAAATATCCGTGTGGATGTACCCAGTCGATTTACGGTAGCCATCAGTTCTGAATCAGATGTGATGAGCAATGCCGCCGAGCGTCTGTTGGGGTTAACGCCTGGGCAAATTCAGGAATTGGCCAAGGATATCCTGTTTGGTCAGTTGCGTCTGGTGATTGCCACCATGGATATTGAAGAAATCAATGCCGACCGGGATAAATTCCTGACCAACGTTGCCAAAAACGTAGATACCGAATTGCGCAAAATCGGTTTGAAACTGATTAACGTAAACGTAACCGACTTACGGGATGAGTCGGGATATATTGAAGCATTGGGTAAGGAGGCAGCAGCCAAAGCGATCAACGAAGCCAAGAAAAGCGTAGCTGAGCAGGAGCGTTATGGTGAAATCGGTAAAGCCGAAGCCGACCGGGATAAAGATATCCGTATTGCGGAAGCTGAAAGAGATCGGGATTCGCAGATAGCCAGTGCGGTAAAAGACCGCGAAATTTTGATTGCCGCCGCCAAACGCGATGAGGCTATCGGAAAAACCAATGCAGACCGGGATACGCGTATTAAAGTGTCGGAGAATAATGCCACGGCGGTAAACGGAGAGAACCAGGCCAAAATAGCCATTGCCCAATCGGATGCCGAGCGCCGTGAGCGCGAAGCGGAAGCCATGCGCAGAGCCGTAGCAGCTGAAAAAGTACAGCAAGCCATGGCATTGGAAGCGGCGTACAGCGCAGAGAGATCTGCCGAGATGGCCCGTGCCGAACGCGAAAGAGCTTCGCAGAAAGCCAATATTGTGGTACCAGCTGAAATTGAAAAAGAAAAAGCCATCATTGATGCCGAAGCGGAAGCCGAAAGATTGCGCCGTATGGCCAAAGGGGAGGCTGATGCGATTTTTGCCAAAATGGAAGCCGAAGCCAAGGGTATTTTTGAAATTCTGACTAAACAGGCCGAAGGATACGACCGCATTGTGAAAGCCGCCGGCGGCGATCCACGCAATGCCGTTACTTTCCTCATAGCCGATAAACTTCCCGAACTGGTGAAAACCCAGGTGGAAGCGGTTAAAAACATTAAGATTGATAAAATCACCGTGTGGGACGGCAACGGTTCCGGAGCTAACGGAAACACCAATACGGCCAATTTTATTTCGGGCATGATGAAATCCGTTCCGCCCTTAAACGATTTGTTTAACATGGCGGGCATGGAACTGCCTTCGTATCTCAAAGGCCAAAAAAGCGGAGCTGAAACACCTGCCACGGAAGATAGCGGCACTGCTGCTCCTGAAGGAAAAGAATAACGAAATGAAACGTATAAAAAAGCCCGGAAGATTTCTTTCGGGCTTTTTTTGCTTTACCAGCAATGAACGACAAAAAAGGAAATTCGAGGATTTGATAATTACTATTCCTTTTTTACTTTTGGTTTATTACCAATTCTTGCTCGACAAGGCAGTCACTGTTTTTTTATGATTCGAAGTTTTTATAAACTGATAAAGAGGGCTATATGTGCAAAATAATATGATTTTTTATAGAGATATTGAGCGTATAAATAAATTGGATTATATTATGATTGAGACAATATTTGATTTAAGAAAAATTGACAAAGAAATTTCTGAAGACTTTGATAAAGCAATAAGTCATTTACACTTTTTACTTTTCGAGAGCGATTATAAACATACGGCTGAAATTTGCTTCATGTATATGAATAGCACGGATTCTTTAAAGAATTCAATTTTAATTTGTGCAGAAAATGATGATATTTATAGTGCTTGTGTTTTATATCGTTCAATTAATGAGCATTATTTAAGATTTAAATATTTTTTTTTAAACTACTCAATACAGAAGAAAGATAGTTATGCTTTACTTTTTAGAACTTCTTTAGATTTTGTTGAAAAGCGTTCATTCTTAAATGCTGTAAAAAGTGCAAGAGATATTAAGAAACAAGTTGCAAAAACTTCAGACGAAATATGGGAAGAATTATTTCAATCAAATAAAAGTTTTGAAAACATCACGAAAAATGAAGTTGTTGAATTCTCAAAAAGTCTTTCAATAAAAAATATATTAGGTTATTTAGAATCAACATTTAAGAATGATGATTTTGAGGAAGATACTTTTTTACAAGAAATGATAGTCGAATACTCTCTACTATCATCCTTTGTTCATGGAGGTCTTCACGCTCACAAAGAATTAATAAAGGTGGAAATGTCTGATAATCGACAAAAAATATATCTTGATATTTGTGGTCCTGCTTTACAGATTGCAACATCAATAAAAATTACTAGTTATTTAATATTGCACCATGCTAAAGCAGACTTTTTGGAGATGTATTTTAATTCACATAAATTATTTGAAAAAATAAAAAAAACAATTTAAAATGATTATGTTGGATATTAAAGAAAACATTGATAGGAAAGCCAAAGAATTAAATCGGTTAGCTAAAGAACTTCATAAAATTTCAATTCAATGGGAAAATCCATTACATATAAAATGTACTGAACTTGAGGAGAAGAAAGAAGAACTTGCTTCCGTTTTAAGCAATTCTGGAAAACAAAAATATTTACCTGCAGTTTACTTTTTTGAAATTTTGAGTGCAGAAAGTGGTAATGAAGTAGTCAATATGTTGGTAAAATTTAAAAACAAAAAAGAACATAAAAGAAAATGCCCTCTCATTGATTCAAGAAGGGGAGATTCAAAATTTCTATATTGTGGGAGTGTTAAAAAAGGTCTCCATAAACGCTTCATCCAACATTTGGGATTTGGAAGTGATTCCACTTATGCGCTTAATCTGAAATTTTGGGCAAAAACAAACAATCTTGAATTTTTATTTCATTATGCTTGGTTAAATACTGATCAAAATGTTTGTACAGAATTGGTTGAATCGGCATTAGCTGAAAAATTAAAGCCGCTTGTAGGGAAATTAACCAGAATATAGAAAAGAATGCTTCGATATTAGTTTGAATTAAATTATTACTTCTTGTAATAAATTACTCGGTTATGTTTCAGCGGTTTCAGCACAGTCGTTTTTTCTGGAGGAAAATGCACTAATGCCTTTTCAAATAGGGCTGTGCCTTCAGCATCGGAAGTGATAAAATTCATCAAAAGGGTGCCCCCGGGATGTAAATGGCGTATGACATTTTCCATAAAATCTTTACCGGAAAAAACATCCGGCACCCGGTTATCGATAAACAGATCAATCACAATCCAATCGTAGGATTCGCTTGTGTTTCGAATAAAATCTACCGCATCTGCAATATGCAGATTCAGCGAAGGCGAAGCATGAATGTCAAAATGGGTTTCAGCCAGTTCAAACAAAGCGGGGTCTATATCCACCCCAGTAATATGGCATGAAAGCTGAAGTTCTTTGTGCAAAATGGTATATACCGATCCGCCGCCAAAGCCCAGTATTAATACCTTTTGCGGAGGATTGACCAATATATCGGTTTGGGCAATGGCTTTTTGAAAAACACGGTGCAGGGTGTCGTACGAATAATTGGCATTAGGCGAATGAATCATTTTTCGTCCGTTGATGAGCCATACTTCCAGCGTGCCGCTGTACGCACTTTCTTTTTTGTCTATAAGTATGCCCAGAATATAACTCCAAATGAATTGCAGCCTGCTTATTCTCATGCATGCAAACCTACTTATTTGCAACGGATAACCGAAAATTACATGGAAAAGCGTCATCTGTATTTGTAGTAAATGGATAGCTTTGTCGAATGAAAAAAAATGTGTTTGTCATCTTCTTTGTATTTTGCGGTACCTTGCTCGGTAAAGCCTCTGACTTACCCGTGTATTCCATTTTTAATCAGTCCGGAAAGCCGGTTACCTTTAAAAAAATGGTGGCGGAATTACAAAAAAACGATGTGATTCTGTTTGGCGAGTATCATGACGATCCCATCATGCATTGGTTGCAGGTGAGGCTTACCCGCGAACTCCATGCCCGCGAAACCCGCAAGTTGATTTTGGGAGCCGAAATGTTTGAAGCCGATATGCAGGACGATTTGGACCGCTACCTGAAAGGCGAAACCGACGAAAAAACGTTCAAAAGAGAAATTCGTTCGCTGTGGCCCAATTATGCTACCGATTACAAACCTTTGGTAGAATTTGCCAAAGAAAAATCCCTTCCGTTTATCGCTACCAATATTCCCCGTTTTTTGGCCAGCGGAGTGTATAAATATGGCTTTGAATCGTTAGACACCCTGCCCGAATCGCTGAAAAGTCTGTTGCCTCCACTGCCCATGCCGTATGACGCATCCCTGCCCGGATACAAAGCCATGCTGGACATGATGGGCGGCCACGGTGGGCCCAACCTTCCTAAAGCCCAGGCTTCAAAAGATGCCACGATGGCCCATCACATTGTGCGGGCTATTAAAATGTATCAGGAAGCCTCGTTGTTTATTCATTACAACGGCACTTATCACTGCGATAATTTTGAAGGAATCCAATGGTATCTGAAACAATATGAGCCCTCACTCAAAGTGGGTTCCATAAGTGCCGTAAGGCAGGCTGACGTAAAAAAACTGGAAAAGGAAAACATAGGCAAAGCCCATTTTACAATCTGTGTTATTGAAGATATAACCCGCACGCATTAATGGAGTTTGACAAATATTTTGAAGCCGGAATAGAATATTCCACGTATTACGCCGGACTAGAAAAATCCGTGAACGAAAAACGGACTTCGGGTCCGGTGCAGTCGGAAGAATTAATCAATTATACCACGCTCAACCTGCACAGGAGCAAACGGATTTACAAACAGACCGAGCTTCTGCCGGAATTGCTATCAGCATTAGACAACCTCCCTTTTGAAATTCGTGCATTGTGTCTTACCGAATATTGGTGTGGAGACTCGGCACAGATTCTTCCCGTTTTTCATAAAATGGAAGAAGCCACCGATAAATTGAGCATCCGGTTTATTTTCCGTGATGAACATCTTGCGTTAATGGATGCCTACCTTACCCGGGGAGGAAGAAGTATTCCCAAGTTTGTTTTTTACCATCCGCAGACGTTGAAAGAACTGGCAGTTTGGGGACCACGCCCGCTTAATGCACAGACCATGATGGATGAAATGAAACAGGCCGGAAAAGAAAAACCCATTATTACCGAGGCGATTCATCGTTGGTATGCCGCAGATAAAACATTGTCCATTCAGCAGGAAATGATGTTACTTTTACATCAAATTCAATCGTTATGATGAAATACAATATGGTTGTCACTGTTAGTGTGGCAATTCTTTTCCCTTCTATGTATATGCAGGCGCAGATAAAATACCCCGAAACCAAACGGGAAAACACAAGTGATGAATATTTTGGTGTGGTGGTTTCAGACCCATACCGCTGGCTGGAAAATGAAAATTCCGCAGAGACTGTTAATTGGGTAACCCAACAAAATAAAGTAACCCGCGCCTATCTGGATGAAGTGTCCTTTCGTACTAAAATCCGCGAAAGGCTGACCCGTCTGTGGGACTATGAAAAAATTTCGGTTCCCTTCAAAAAAGGAGACTATTACCTGCAATACAAAAACACAGGCAAACAGAACCAGAGTGTATTATATATCCGTAAAGGATATGAAGGGGCGCAAACCGTTCTGTTGAATCCCAATACGTTTTCTGCCGACGGCACTTCGTCGCTTTCGGTGTTTTCCGTTTCAAATGATCATAAATATGCGGCGTATGGTGTGTCTAAAGCCGGTTCCGACTGGAATGAATTTTATGTGATTGATTTACCCTCGGGCACCAAACGGAAAGATAAACTGGAACAGATTAAGTTTTCGGGTGCGGCGTGGTATAAAGACGGATTCTTTTATTCCCGATTCGAAAAACCGGAAGAAGGCAAGGCCCTTTCGCAAAAAAACAGTGGCGGAAAATTATTTTATCATAAAATAGGCGAGGAGCAGAAGAACGATAAACTCGTGTATGTAGATCCCCAACATCCTACGCGCATGTTTGGCGCAAACGTCACTGAAGATGAACGATATCTTTTTCTTTCTGTATCGGAAAGTACAAGCGGCAACGAATTGTATTTTAAATCGTTGGGTGGTGAAGTATCCCAAGGAGATTTTACCTCCATTTATCAGGGTTTTGAATTTGATTTTTCATTGATTGACCATATTGATGGAAAGTTTTTCATCCATACCAATCATGGCGCTCCAAAATATCGGATAATCAGCGTGGATCCACAAAACCCGGGCGAAGAACACTGGCAGACATTGATTCCCGAAACCGATAATGTGCTGCAGCAGGTGCATGTAATGGGGAATAAGTTGGTGCTGCAATACTTGAGTCAGGTGAAATCTAAACTGATTACGTATGATTGGCAAACTCAGAAAACCTCGGAATTTAAATTGCCCGGAGTGGGAATGGTAAGTGGATTTTCATCCAAAAAAGGAGATTCTGAAGCATTCTTTTCATTCACCGGATTTACAGACCCGGGTTCGCTTTACCGCTACGATGATAAAACGGACAGTTTTGCTCTGATAAATGCATCGGCCTGTGATTTTAAAACAGACGAATACGAAACTGTGCAGGAGTTTTATACTTCATCAGACGGAACAAAGATTCCTTTGTTTATTACCCGCAAAAAAGGACTGGACGTTTCACCCGAAACGCCATGTTATTTATATGGCTATGGAGGATTCAACATTTCCGTAACGCCTTCTTTTTCGCCCAATGTGGCGCTGTTTCTGGAACAGGGCGGAATATATGCCGTGGCCAATATCCGGGGCGGGGGAGAATTCGGAACGGAATGGCACAAAGCCGGAACTATTCTGCAAAAACAAAATGTGTTTGATGATTTTATTGCAGCCGCCCAATATCTGATTGATAAAGGGTTAACCAGTCCAGAAAAATTAGCCATTTCCGGGCGTTCCAACGGAGGATTGTTGGTGGGTGCCTGTATGACCCAGCGTCCCGATTTGTTCAAAGTGGCTTTGCCGGGCGTGGGAGTATTGGATATGCTGCGCTATCATAAATTTACCATCGGTTATGCCTGGGCTACGGATTACGGTACTTCGGAGAACGCCGAAGAATTTGATTATTTATTGAAATATTCTCCTGTACACAATGTGAAGCCCGGAGTCTATCCGGCCACGTTGGTTTACACGGCCGATCATGATGACCGTGTGGTGCCGGCCCATTCGTACAAGTTTATTTCGGAGCTCCAACACAAGCAGGAAGGCGATAATCCGGTGTTAATCCGTATTGATGTAAATGCCGGGCATGGGGCGGGCAAACCGCTGAGTAAAACCATTGATGAGTGGACCGATATCTGGACGTTTGTATTCCGCAACCTCGGTATGGAAATGAAATAGCTCCGTGTTTATTCACCACAAAGGCACAAAGTATTTTCACAAAGTACACAAAGGAATCTTAGTCTTCTTCGTGTTTAAGCGATTTTTACCACCAAGGCACAAAGTTTTTCATACTACTTGATACCTGCTACTCATGTCTCAATACCCAATACTTACTACTTAATACTATTTCTTCGTAACATTGTCAGGCTAAATGGTTGGGTATGAAAAGCAGGATGTTACAGATTTCTTTTGCGCTGGTATTGTCCCTGCTGATTTATGCATTTGTGGTGCCGACCAAAGGACCTACACCTTATATTATCCCGCTGCCTTCGCATGTGCCTTATCCCGAAATACCGGCCGATAATCCGCTCACCGTAGAAGGGGTTTTATTGGGTAGGCATTTATTTTACGATCCCATTCTTTCAATAGATGGAACCATTTCCTGCTCCTCGTGCCATAAACAGGAATTTGCTTTTTCGGATACCGCCCGTTTCAGTGTGGGCGTGGGGGGGAACCGCTCTAAACGTAATTCCATGTCCTTGGTGAATCTGGCCTGGGGCCGTCGTTTTTTTTGGGATGGAAGGGTAGGTTCTCTGGAAGAATTGGTCCATCATCCGGTGACCGACGCCTTTGAAATGGGAGAAGATACCAACCGTGTGGCCGAAAAACTGCGCAATTCGGCTAAATACCGCGACCTGTTTGCGCGGGCATTTCCCAAACAAAAAATCACGTTCAGGCTGGCGGCCTATTCCATTGCCCAGTTTATGCGCACCATCGTATCGTTCAATAGCCCCATGGATGTATTTGTGAACGGTATGTACACCCGTTTGGACGATACGCCGTACGATGAAACATTCAAACAATTTGCCCGCGAACACCTGGAAGAAACGCATGGATTGGTCTCCGAAATCTGTTCACAGTGCCACGGTGGATATTTATATGGCGGCGTGTTTATGCGCAACAACGGATTGGGCGGAAAAACTCCCGAAGAAGGATTTAAAAGCACTTCGGGACTGTTGACGGATTTGGGCAAATTTAAAGCGCCGGTTATCCGTAATTTATCGTATACCTATCCGTACATGCACGACGGCAGCTTGCGCACCCTGGAAGAGGTGATGGACCATTATCAGTTTTTGTCCGAAGAAGCCGAAAACCTGGCTCCTGAACTGAAAAATGCCCGCGAACGGCTGCGCAATATCACTCCCGAGCAAAAGCAACATTTGTTACAGATGTTGGAATACATGAACGACCCCGGATTACTGACCAATCCGGCGTATTCGAAACCATGACGATTTATTACGCTTCGGTTACTCGCTGCACTCGTGCGTTGCATGCCCACGAAAGGGTTCGGGGCTACGCTCTGGATGATTTGATAATTTGGTATGATGATTTATGTTTTGTCTTAATACTCAATACTCACTACTAAATACTGCTAATGTGCTGATGAATCGATGTGCTGATGCGTTGATGATCCGGACTACACCTCTAAAACGATTGCCTCCTGCCCGATAGCCATCGGGATAAAACCTATTGCCTCCAACGAGCCTTGATTTGAGGATTAGCCCACTCTGCCAAAGCCCAGACAGCCAGTAGGGTGGTATGTTCTCTGCTTGCGTCACTCATACCATAGTTATACCAGCTTCCATCGGCATGTTGTTCCCGAAGAATGGCTTGTATTTCTGCGTCCAGTTTTTTTTTTTTTTCTAAATGTAAAGCCACAGCTACTGCCTCGTATTTCAAATCTTTGTTTGGTTCTTTTTTGGCCAGATAAAGCAGTTTTTTCCAATACCGTTTTTTCAGGGTAAGTACCTGTTGCGCAATGGCTTTATTTTCTAATGTGCAACGATTTTCTTCAAGCCATTTGAGGCAAAGAAAGGCGTGGGTAAGTTCGTAACCGCCATTTATGAAAGTCTGGTTCAGTTTTTCAAAAAAAATCGGGTCGGGTTTGTATAATCGGCAGTTGAATGAAATAAACATCACATAATTCAATAAATCGTCCTTGTATATCTCTGGCAGGTTTTCGGGTGGTGCGGAATGGTTCAGTATGGGGTTAAATCCGGCCAACCAATATTCGTGTGCCATATAAATATCCGGGTTTACATTGTGTACATGATGTACAATGCCTAAATGATAATTTTTTTCTAACATATCTACCAAAGGCAGCAGCATGATAATGCTTTGCTGGTCGGTGGATGAATTAAAAAATGTAACCCCTTTACGTATCGCTCTTTGAATTGTGGTATCCACCGAGGCATGAGAATTAATGCCCGAAAACAATAAATACAGTAGAATAATATTTGCCTTAATCAACCATTTTATCATACTCCAATGATAAACATTAAAACTGATTTAGAAAGCTTGATTATTTTGTTAAGAAATCCCTGCAATTCAAAAAATAATCCATAATCTCTTCCTTTTTTTGAGTTATTGCCATGGAGTATTGATTACCCCTTTTTTTGCTTTTGTTTAAAGATTTAGGGTTGAATGTGTCAAAATAGTAAACACGATTTGCTAAATTTTTTAAAATGAAAACTAAAAGTGTTTTAAAGTTTATCTGCCTTTTTGGAAAATTGTTACGACAAGTGTTAGTAAGTATCTGAATTGATATTTTTCTGTTTTACAACTCAAATAAATTGCTGTAATATTGCATTTCAATCAGCCACTGAGGGAGTTTATTTATGAAAAAAGTTTTATTAGTTGCTTTTTCAGCATTGTTTTGCGTGAAATCAACATCAGGTTTGTTTGCCCAAATGGGGGAAAGCCAAACTAAAACAAAGGAAAATGTTCCTGTTCCACCCGATTTATCAAGTAAACTTATTGACGAAAAAGCAGTAAGTCTTACTCATCTCACACTTTCATATAAAAACTTAAATTCGGTTCCCGAGCAGGTTTATTTAATGAAAAATCTGATATTTTTGGATATATCTCACAATAATATTCAGAGTATCAGCCCAAGAATATCCGAACTTCAAAATCTTGAAGCCTTGTATATTAATAATAATCAGTTGACTGCATTGCCACCCGAAATCGGAAAACTGACCAAATTAAAGATTATCACAATAGAGAATAACGGAAAATCATTTCGTTTACCCGTCGAATTGGCTAATCTAAAAAATCTAAACCAGCTACATGTTTCTCACTTAGCTGATGTTCCTTCGTTTATATGGAATTTTCCCGAAATGAAAATTTTAAGAATATGGTATTCCGATTTGAAAGAGGTGCCGGCCCAGATAGGACAAATGCGAAAGTTGGAGTATTTCTGTATCCGCAATAACTCGGTTACTGAACTTCCTGATGAAATTTTCCAATTACCCCTTTTAGAGTCATTGTCGCTCGGTGATAATAAAATCACCCAGTTATCTCCTTTGGTTAATCGACTTCGCAATCTTACAGGTTTGGGTATTTACGGAAACCCTGTTGAAAACCTTAATCTTAAAAAAAGCAGTGTGAAAAAACTTACCCATTTGAGTATTTGGAACACTCGATTGAACGAGTCTGAGCTCGGTTCATTTAAAAAAATTAACCCAGCTCTTAATGTTTACATCACTGGTGAAGGCATTCACTAATTTGAATCTGATTTTTATGAAAAGAATTTTATACTCAATTTCTTTATTATTGCTTCTTACAACAGGAGCATTCGGTCAGAATATAATTCTGGAAGTGGATGGAGACGATTTGTTTTACGATGAACCGGGTTGCGGTGATTGTATCTCTACGGCAGATCCCCGCTGGAGAAACCGGTTACAGGTAAATGCCGTAAACTTTGACTGGAATGTGGACAGAGACAATATTTCCTGTGGATGGCAGGGTATAACTAATTTTACCTGGTATAATCCAACCACTGTCGCTTACACTTCTTCAGTGGCCATGCAGCTTAACGGTTTTGAGTCCGATGGGGGTGTTTGTTTTGGAGACGATAATCAGTGTGGAAACTACCAGACCGTAAACGGACCTTTCACAGCCACCCAAGATGCTCCTTGTCAATGGAATTTTTATACAGGCTCTAGAACCTGCGATATTGGTACCTATGGCATATTTTGGAGTATTTATTGGCGTTATGCCTTTAGTCCGGTTTTCAGTGCTGCTGCCCCATTGAATCAAGTTCGTTGTCAGGGGGCCGCTCCGGCAAACCTCACCATTACGTCCAGCACCGATGCTAACGGAAGGGTAATGGCCCGTTGGTATAAATGGCAGATTTCAAATACGCCTGATGGCCCCTGGTCCGATGTACCGGGGTCACAAAACGGCTCAGTAAATACAAATACGACCATTTCATTTACACCCGGTCAGATTTCAGGAACCCGCTATTACAGAGTTTTGGCCACTTCCAATTGTTCAGCAGATTATGCGTCAAACTCGGTTACTTCGTCTGTTTACACGGTAACTTATGCATTTGTAAGTTCGGGTGCTTACACCAATCAGCCTTCTTGGCCTTTCGGGGCAGGTGATGCGGCCCCGGCAATACAAAGCGCGATTTGTGGTTCACAGGTTTCATCGGGTCAGACGGTTACATTGAACACGATACAGCCGCCAACACCCGGTCATGTTACTAATGCAACCTATTCCTGGTCGGTTGGAGCAGGTTCCCCCACCTCCGGTACAGGGAATTCTTTTACTTGGACTTCGCCCAATACTACAGGACCACAAACCGTCAGTTTAACTTATAATTTTGGGGTTTGTGCCAACCCGGCCACGGTAATCTGCGCAACCACGGTGAGTGACCCAACCTGTGAATTTATTTATGTGGCTCCCTTGGCTAATGGTGGATCCAATACTGTTTCCTGCGGCGGACCCGGTAACCCCTGTCTTACACTTACGGGTACAAACGGAGCCCTCACAAAAGTTTCCGCCTCCAGAAAACACATAAAAATGCTTAACGGAGCTTATGCCGAAGGGACTATCGTAGATTTACAGACAGATTTAGTGATTGAAGGAGGATATTCCAGGATTGGAACTGAATGGGTAAAAGGGTCTAATTCAACAACAAATTTAACTTGCAGTGGCACAGGCAATGGAACCGATGCCGCTACTCAGCAACATGTCATGGGATTTAGAAGCAACTCTGATAATGGCTGGAAACTAATAGATTTAAACATTACAACTGTGGCCGCTACAGGACAAACTAGCAGTGGTAGGGGTAGGTCTAACTACGGAATCTGGATTAATGGTTCAAGTGGATATGAAATTATCAGGTGTAATATAACGGCAGGTGCAGGATCTGTTGGAGCTAATGGAGATAACGGCGCCACTGGTCATAATGGAAGACCGGGTGTACAGCCTAACCCCGCAGGATGCAATGACGGAGGCCGTGCAGGCGGATGTGGGGGCGGACAAACGGGAGGATGTGGTGATGGCGCGAATACAGCAAACAGTAATGCTTGGGGTAATAATGGAGGGCTAGGGGGCAATGGTGCCGGTTCACCCAGTAATGGAGGAACCGCATCCGCAGGAGGAGCTGGCTCTACTGGTGGTGGTTCGGGTGGAACAGGAGGAACAGGAGGGTCTGCATCCACTAATGCGGGTGGTAACTGCGGAACCAACGGTGGAAACGGATCTGTACCCGGGAATGGTGGGGGTTACACTACAACCATCGCCAATACTACGGGTATAAATGGTGGAACTGCAAGTCCCTCGCATGTTTTGACAACTTATTTCACTCCTAGCGGTCAGGGAGCTCAGGGAGGGCACGGCAGAGCCGGTGGTGGTGGCGGTGGAAGTGGTTCCACCCGCGGACAGAATGGATCATTTATTTCTTGTTTAAGCAATGGCGGTAATGGCGGTAGCGGCGGCGGTCAGGGCGGCGGCGGTGGCCAGGGCGGTTTTGGTGGCTGGGGCGGCGGAGGTTCATTTGGTATTTATGTGCAAGGAACCTATGTTGTTCCGGTAAACACGACCATTGTTTCAGCTACAGCTGCAAGCGGAGGAGACGGAGGTATTGGTGGAAATGGAGGATCAGGTGGGAATGGAGGAGCTGCACGCACTGACTGTTCAAGTGAAAGAGGTTCTCCCAAAGCTGGCGGCAATGGCGGTAGTGGAGCACGTGGGGGTACAGGACAAACCGGGGCTAGTGGTATAACGGCCCAGGTTATTTCAGGAACCTCAAGCCTTACTCCATCACAAGCAATTCCAACTTCTCCGGCCGTTAGCATTCAATACAACAATAACATGAAAATATGCCGCAACTCAGTGCTTACGGTAGACCGTACTTCGGGTTCCGGCAATTGGGTGCTGCCTACAAATTTTGACTATGTGCGTTATAATGCACAGGCAACTCCTTCGCAATACTCCAATACTTCTGATCCGATTGATATTTTTCCTACTAATAATACGGCAGGTTACTATGATCTGCAGGCAGGTACTTTGGTATTTCCGCGATACCTGAAACTGGAGGCCGATGCCAGACCGGCTCCTACCGTCAGTGTAACGGCCACTAACGGTTCGGCTTTGGTTTCCAACCAGATTTGTGCGGGCGGTTCAGTTCGCGCCAATTACACTGCGGCTGCATTCGGCACCACGGTAGATTACCGTTGGGAAGTTTTCAGCGGTACCACGGCTCCCAATAAATCGGCATTCCCCAATGGAACGGCAGTTTTCAGTTCCAATGTGGCTGCGCCTACATTTGGTCCGTTCAATACGCCGGGAACTTATATCGTACGTATGCAGATTCGTGAACTCTGCTGCGGATGGAGTATTCCTGCCTTTGCCACCATTACGGTAAATGCCGATCCTACGGCTCCTACGGATATTACTTTCCTGAGCCCGTCGCCCGGAAACGAAATCTGTGTGCCGGGTACCATTTCGGCCTCTGCCACAAGCGGAGCCGCCCAGGGTATTCCTACTTATCAGTACGATTGGGGTTATGAAAATGCATCCCAGTCTTATGGTGCCGATTTGGCCACGCCTCCTTCTTTTGCCTCTACCGTAGGGGATAATAAAGTTAGGGTTCGTGTCCGCGAAATTGCGCTTTGGGGTTGTGATGCTTCACCTTACTACGAGGAAGTTGTGATAGGCAATCCATTGCCCGAAAACCGCATTCCTACGGCTACGCCTTCTACCATCTGTAGAGGGGCCAGAGCCATTATTACTATTCCCAATTCGCAGGATGGCTTTATCTATACACTCCGAAGAAATTCAGATAATGCCGTAATTGCCACAGGGGTGGGCGACGGAAATGATGTGGAACTGAATACGGGCAATTTAACTGCAACCACTACCTATAATATTTTAGCGGTAGATAATGTTACAGGTTGTGTAAGGCAGTTTGCCGATCTGGTTACGGTTACGGTGGCACCTGCAACCAATGTGTTGTCTAATAATAACGATACTGCTACCTGCTGGATCGATGGCGGTTCGGGTTGGGTAGAATTCAACATCGGCAACCGTCAGATTATTTCCATCAATCCGAACGGACAAAACTTAGGCTGGGTATCAGCACGCAGTTTTGTGGAATCTCCTGTGTCCATTCAGGCCTGCGGCACCTACCAGCCCTGGTTCCAATCGGCAGCTTTGGGCCGTCACTGGACCATAGTGCCCGAAAATCAGCCGGCGGGTAATGTACAGGTGCGTTTATATTACAACAATTCAGAATATCTGGCTTTGCAGACATCGGCCAACAGTAATGCCAACCCGGACGATGATGTGTCTTCCCATGCCGACTTAGATTTGAGTAAATATTCCAATCCGGGTAATCCATCCGTAGTGGATGGAGACGACATCAATAACTGTGGAACAGGCGGGTTTACCACGCTGCATCAACAAACGGCCAATGGTTTAGCCAGTGCCGTGGTGGGTACACTTCCGGGTACGGCCCGATATGTCACATATAGTATTCCCTCCTTCTCTGAATTCTGGCTGGGGGCCACCAACGATGTGAATCCATTGCCAATCGTACTGCAAAGTTTCACGGCAGAGTGTGATAACGGTATGGTGAAACTGAACTGGATTACCGCTTCGGAAATCAATAACGAAATCTTCCTGATTGACCGTTCGCCCAACTTGGTAGAATGGGAAGAAGTAACCACGGTGGCAGGAGCCGGAAACAGCAATGCACCGCTCAGCTATACGGCTGTAGATGATCGTCCGCTGAATGGATTAAGCTACTACCGCCTCACCCAGCGCGATTATGACGGCACCACCGAAAGTTTTGATCCGATCAGCATCATCTGTTATGCCGACGGAGAAGGAAACAGCATGTTGGTGTTCCCGAATCCGGCGGAAGATAAATTTACGGTTTCGGTGAATATGGCAGTTGCTATAAATAACGCGGAACTGGAAATATCGGACGTAAACGGTAAACGGATTATGATTCGCAACGTAAACCTGGAAAAAGGAACGACCGAGTTCACCTTTGACCGGGCTACCATGAATCCGGGAACGTATTTTATCCAAATGCGCTCGGATAAAGTAGTGCTGAATCCGATTAAGTTAATCGTGAAGTAGGTTTTGTTGTTTGAGTGTTCATTTGTTTGAGTGTTCATTTGTTTGAATGTTCAATTGTGCTGTTGTTTGGATGTTCTGTTATTTGAGTGTTTAACATTTGATATTCATGTCTAAATGCTCAAGACTATTTCCTGACACTTGAAACTTGCTATCTGATACTTGCTACTTGTCAATGCCTGAAATACGTTGACCGTTTTTTTCGATAAAATCGAGAAAGA
>JAKRSD010000011.1 GCA_022402535.1 Flavobacteriales bacterium
TGATGAATCAATGTGCTGATGTGCTGATGATACTATTGCCTACTGCCTATTGCCTATTGCCTGATAACCATTAACAGATAACATTAAAACCAACCCCTAATCCGCATTATCCCCATCATGCAGTTTGGGAGCGTTTCTTTCGGCATGGACTCTCGCGATAAAGGCATTAATGGCATTAATCATTTCCGGCTCGGGAGTGCTGAATTTAGGAGTCAGGGATTGATGGCCCGGCATTTCTTCAATATGGAGTGTAGATGTAGGAAAGGCAAAACGTACACCCAATAAATCGGCCAGTCTAACAATATCAATCATCAGGTTGTGGCGGGCATTCAGTTCTTCGGGAAATTCAAGCGTATCAAAATAACAGGCACAACGAATGGCTAATGAGGAATTTTCAAATGCATAAAAGTGAACTTGTGCCGTTTCGTTCAAAATCAAAGGATGGGCCTGCATCAGTTCGCGAATTCCATAGACAAAGCTTTCAATAACTGCAGGTGGGGTATCATAGGTAATTCCGATATTAAACCGATAACGGCGCATCACCCGCATACCCAAATTATTGATGGCCGCTTCGGCTAGTTTTCCGTTCGGAACGGTTATCAACGAGTTATCAAATGTACGGATACTGGTACTCCTAAGTCCTACATCTTCCACGGTTCCTTCAATATTATCAATGGAGGGAACCATAATAATATCTCCTATCTGAAAGGAACGGTCGAGCAGGAGCATAAGCGAACCGAATATATTTTTTACGGAATCCTGGGCCGCAAAGGCCAATGCCAAACCCCCGATGGATAAACCCGCAATCAGGGCGGTAAGGTTTACGCCCATTTCGCCCAGCGCCAACAAAAAAGTACCGATGATGATAAGCGCCAGCACCAATTTTTTAACAAGTGGAACCAGCTGGTCATCTAGTGTGGAAACAGTGTTAGCCGCTAACTTGGCCGCCACCAGCGAAAATATTTCGGTAATTCTGTATAAAAGGACTCCCAGGAATACCACTCTGGCAATACCCGTTACCAGTAATATGGTAGAGTTTAATGAGATCGGAAGCAAGAGCATGGGATAAAGCCCCCTCATGAGATGAATGGCTATCAATACACTTAAAATACGGGCAAAAGAACGTATGATTCGCGCACTTTCTTCGCTTTGCACCAGCCTGCGGCGCGTTAATGAATTGGATATGATTTTTACGGGGTAATAGGTAATGTAGAACAGAAGAATAACCGCTGCAACCAAGAATAAAAGCCCCCACCATTGCCAGGTTTCAATGCCCATAAAACTCCCTTTACCCAGTTTGCGTAAATGATGGGCAATGGTTTCACTGCCTTTGGGAAACACCTTTCTGTACATCTCCGGAATTTTTGAAACCGTATGGGTAGAGTAGTACCATTGATTTCCGATTTTTTGCAGATAAATATCTTTTTGATCGGCAAAAGGATATACGATTTGTTTGTTGGTGAGCGTGTCTATATAATCGGCGTCATTGCTGATTTTATTGGTATCAACCACCAAACCGTAGGCATCCATCACCCGCTTGAGCTGGTCGGCAAGCAAGGCTCCGTTTTCGGCATCAGAACCATAGAGCACCTCAGCCGATTTTTTGGGATTGTAATGCTCGGACTTCAGATAATACACATGTTTGTAGGCCGCTTCGGCCGGAGTGCGTTGGCTTTGCGAAAAAACAGCATTTCCGATAAGAAGAATCAGTAAAATAAAGCCTGTGGGTTTCAGATTCATTTTTTTCATACGCGGTGAATTATCCATTTTTTTTGGCCATCCTTTTACAAGAATTGTTCCTTAAGCGGGCTTTTGTGCTTTTTTTCTGCGCGAAACACGGAAAATCACATATCCGCACACGGCTACCGGCATCAGCGAAATCATAAATACCGTGATGGCCATAATGCCCGAATAAATAAAGGAATTGGTGTAAAGCCCTTTATCTTTTTCCATGCTGTAGATATACTCAAGTCGTTTAGCTTCGTCGGGAATGGTTTCGGATTTGCTGCGGATAAACGCTTCCATAAAATCGCTCAGAAATCCGGGTTGGATAACCGAATAGAACAGCACATTACACACATAAAACACAATTGTGGTAATGAATGCGGTGAATAATCCGGTTTTGATAAGCCCGGCAAATTTCACCTCAGTTTCTCGGCGTGCCTGCACAATCATGGCCACCAAAGCGCCCAATGCCGACAATAACATAACCCCATAGCCGAGGCTTTCTCCCTGGTTATAATTTTCGCCATTCATTTCGGCAAAATTGATCTGCGTAAGCGGAGCCAAAAAACCGATGGCTAGTAACAGGCCGGTGGCCACACCGAGTAATGTGTTTGTTTTATTCATGGGATGTATTTTTAAATGGAAAAGCCGCCCTTTGCAGACGGTCGTTGATGACTTCGGCCATTTCGCCGGCAGGCAGATAACCCGTCACGATAAGCGATTCAGGTCCCTGGTCAGCTTCGCGAAGTAACCCGTAAAACGTGCGTGCCGCTTCGGCAAGATTGCCTTCAGGCGATAAATTAAGCACCCTGTCCACCCGATTTTCCCAGGCTTGAAATAGATTACCGAACGTAAGAAGCGTTACCGGGCGCGGAAGGGTTTGGAGTAAACCGATATTTTCCGGTTCGGCGATTACGATTTTTCGTTTGGGCGAATAATGGGCCGCCAATTGTCCCGGAGCTTTGGGATTTCCCGACACGTTGATTTTTTCTTTCAAAGGACCCGTTATTTTTTCAATGTCCGATTTTTTCAGACTGCCTTTGCGCAACAGCACGGGTTCGTCATTTTCAAAACCGATGATGGTACTTTCTATGCCCAGTGTGCACGGGCCTCCATCTAAAATATAATCGGTTTTATCGCCCAGATTGTCCAGCACATGTTGGGCTGTGGTGGGGCTCACATAGCCAAAGGGATTGGCACTGGGCGCAGCCAGCGGAAAATCGAGCTGTTTGAGCAACGATAAGGTTAAGGGATGATTGGGCACGCGAAGTCCCACGGTATCCAGGCCGGAAGTAACCACAAACGGCACGTGGGCTTTTTTGGGTAAAACCAGGGTTAACGGTCCCGGCCAAAAGGCATCGGCCAATAAACGGGCTTTTACGGGCACATATTCGGCCAGTGAAAAGGCGGCTTCCCTGCCGGAAACATGCAAAATGAGCGGGTCGAAATCGGGTCGGTTTTTGGCTTTGAAAATAGAAAGCACCGCCTGTTCGTTTAATCCGTCTGCCGCCAGACCGTAGACCGTTTCTGTAGGAATGGCCACAAGCTTTCCGGCCTTTAACAACAAGGCTGCCCGTTCAATATCTGTTCCCGTCTCTGCCGGCATTTTATCAGTGGTTGGTGCTGTTTGGGCCACAAAGTAACGCAACATTCGCTTCCTCTCATTCGGAATCGTATTTTTGTGCCTTTATTTTTGGATTTTCACCTATATGAAACTTTCGTACAACTATCTGCGGTCATTACTTCCTGTTGATCTTTCTCCCGAAAAAACGGCCGAAATTCTTACCGAATGCGGGCTCGAAGTAGAAGGAATTGAAAAATTTGAAAGTGTAAAAGGCGGATTGGCCGGACTGGTTGTGGGCTATGTGGTGGAAAAAACCAAACATCCCGATGCCGACAGGCTCAGCTGCACCAAAGTGGATATTGGCGGTCAGGTACTCGAAATTGTATGCGGTGCCCCCAACGTGGAAGCCGGTCAGAAAGTCATCGTGGCGCCTGTAGGCACGGAACTGTATCCTACCGAGGGCGAACCGTTCACCATAAAAAAATCGAAAATCAGAGGGCAGCTTTCCGAAGGAATGATTTGCGCCGAAGATGAAGTGGGTTTAGGCAAATCGCACGACGGCATTAAAGTGCTTCCTCCCGATTTGCCCGTGGGTTCTGCCGTGGCCGATTACTTCAAAGTTTCGGTAGATTATGTGATTGAAATTAATATTACTCCCAACCGTCCCGATGCGGCTTCGCATTTGGGTGCAGCCCGGGATATTATTGCCCGTTTGGGTTTGACAGAACCGGGGTTGAAACTGAACATGCCTTCCGTAGCCGAATTTTCGCCCGAATCGGAAGTGATGCCCCTAAAGGTGAGTATTGAAGATACTTCGGCCTGTAAACGGTACAGCGGCATTTACATGACCGATGTTTCGGTAGGTGAATCGCCCGAATGGTTAAAGAACTTTTTATTGGCCGTGGGGCTGCGCCCCATCAACAATGTGGTGGATATTACCAATTTTGTGTTGATGGAAACCGGGCAGCCGCTGCATGCCTTTGATGTGGATGCCATTAAAGGCGGACAGATTCGGATTGCCCATTGTGCCGAAGGAACTCCCTTTGTTACATTGGATGGGGTGGAGCGCAAACTTTCAGCCGAAGATCTGATGATCTGCAATGCCGAAGACCCCATGTGTATGGCCGGTATTTTTGGCGGTTCTGATTCGGGTGTGAGTTTATCCACCACCCGTATCTTTCTAGAAAGCGCCCGTTTTGAGCCTTCGGGTATTCGCCGTTCGGGAAAACGCCACGGACTGAAAACCGATTCTTCGTTCCGTTTTGAAAGAGGAACCGACCCCGAAGGGACAACTTTTGCCGCCAAAAGAGCGGCCCTGCTGATTCAGGAAATATGCAGCGCCAAAATCGCTTCCGGTGTATTGGATATTTATCCCGAGCCTTTTGAAGCGCGAAATATCATTCTGCGTAAATCGGTTTTACAGCGCGTAACGGGTTTAGAAATTCCCGAAAATGACGTGGTGCAGATTCTTACCGGACTCGGATGTAACGTGAATATTAACGAAGCCGGCGATTATGCCGTGTTTGTTCCCTTGTTTAAAACCGATGTAACCCGCGAAATCGACCTCGTGGAAGAAGTAATCCGTATTTACGGCTACGATAAAGTGCCGCTTCGTGGCATGGTTTCTTACACACAACCCGAAGTGAAGGGCGAAAATTCGCGTCATGCGTCCTACGCCCGCCTGGCTAATCACCTGGCTTCAATCGGTTTTCGTGAGATACTTACCAATTCACTGGTCAATTCCCGTTTTACGGAAATTCTCGGTTTGAATACTGCGGATGATGTGCGGGTGATAAATCCCATCAGCGCCGAACTCGATGTGATGCGTCAATCGCTTTTGGGCAGCGGGCTTCATGTGGTGGCCACCAATCTCAATCACAAAAATGCGGATCTTAAATTATTTGAGTTCGGCAAAACGTATAAACTCTCGGGCGTGAAGGATGGTGCCATCACCGATGCCTACACCGAAAACGAAGTGTTAGCCTTTTGGGTAACTGGAAATCAAACCCCCGAAAGTTGGATGCAGGGTGCTGCTCCCGCAGATTTATACACCCTGAAATCGGTGTTTGAATCCATCACGGCCAAGTTGGGTATAAACGAATCGTTTCACTCCGTTTCCATAGAAGATGCGGCCTTTTCAGTGTTGTTTGGTATCCAAACGGCATCAAAAAAAGAAATCGGTAAAATCGGAAAATTGAAAGCTTCGGTATTGAAAGCCTTTGACATTAAAGCCGAGGTCTTTTATGCCGAAATCAATCCGGAGCTGCTTTTTGCATGGAGTGCCGAGAAGAAAGTACGATTTAAAGACATTCCCAAATTTCCGCAGGTGCGGAGAGATTTGGCTTTATTGCTGGATAAATCGGTGCAATACGGCGATTTGGAATCGGCTGCCCGAAAAGCCGAGCGAAACCTGCTGAAAGAGGTGAACCTGTTTGATGTGTATGAAGGAAAAAATCTGCCGGAAGGCAAAAAATCCTATGCACTCAGCTTTATTCTCCGCGATGAGGAAAAAACGCTCACTGACGATATCATTGACGGCGTAATGAAACGTATCGTGGATACGTACGAAAAACAATTCGGCGCTTCGCTCAGACAATAAAAAAATATGCTGAAAAACCTGGTACTTTTCACCCTTCTGTTCACCATTTTGGGGGCATCGGCACAGGTAAATTTCAATTCCGACGATCCTGATTTTATGCGCTTTTACGGCGGACAAAATCAGCCCGTATATTACTCTTTCAAAGAGGCGGTGGCCAACAGCAAAAAAGTGACCAAACTGAGTGTGAAAGATCAGTTTATCCAAAACAAAGTGAAGCAGTTTGCCCGTTTCACCAATCTTCAGGTGATGGTGTTGGAAAACAATGCCATAGCCGATATTCCCCAGGAAATAGGCGCCCTAAAAAATCTTTTCATTTTATCATCCAAGAAAAACAGAATCATATACATTCATCCGGCCATTGCGGAATGCACCAGCCTGATGTATATGGAGTTATATAACACAAAACTGGATTCGCTGCCTACCACCATCCAAAATTTGAAAAGTCTGGAACTGCTCAGAATCGGCAATAACGAAAGCGATACGCTCCGTCTGCCCGAAGAATTGACCCGGCTCAGAGGATTGCGCGATCTGCAGATATTCAGTTCCAATGTGTATAAACTGCCGGTTTCCATGCAAAATTTTGATGCCATGGAAAGGCTGGTGCTCAATAACTGCAAGTTGGACAGCCTGCCCGGAAATTTTGGGTTTATGCCCCGCTTAAAGCATTTGGAACTTGTGGGCAATAATTTGAAAGAATTGCCGGCGTCGTTTACCAAATTACGCAATCTGGAATACCTGAGTCTACGAAATAATACCCTTACCGATTTACCCGAAAGCATGGTTTGGATGACTAAACTGCATACGCTGGATGTAAGAGGGAATGCCATTTCCGTTCAGACGCTTGATATTTTAAGGCTTTCCCTGCCGAATTGCCGAATCCTTTCTGATAAGCCCGGCAAGTAGTTTCATTTCTGAAATTCATTATATTAGTGCCCTATATTAGAGAAGAAAAAAACACCATCACGTTTTATGAAGAAACTTTTATCCTTCGCACTTTTTATGGGTTCCGTATTGGGCCTTTCGGCTCAGGGAAACCAATGTCCCGGATGTGTAATCAACATGTCATGCACCGGTACCGAACCCACCCTTTGTCCAGCCGCACTTCCTAATGGCATGCAGGGACAGTACTATGATCAGGATCTTACTTTTTTTCTGCCGCAACAGTTTACGGACGCCGGTTCGGGTACCACGGTAACCATGCAGCAGATTGTGGTAACCGGTATTTCGGGTATGCCTTCGGGTTTATTTTGGACAACCAGTTCGCCAAACAACACCTTTGTGGTCACCAGTGACCCCAATTCTCAAAGAGGGTGTGCGAAAGTATGTGGTACTCCGGCTATTCCCGGTACATTCAATGCCACGGTTTCGGTGTTGGCTACGGTGAATACCATCATCGGGGTGCAAACCGTGAATCAATCATTTATTCTTCCGCTGACTATTGACCCCGCTGCCGGTGGTAATCCTTACTTTAGTTTTAATCCTTCATCAGGTTGCGGAACGGCTTCCGTAACTTATCAGGGATTATTAAATTTGGGTTCTCCGCAGGTTACAGAGTGGGAGTGGGATTTCGGTAATGGAAATACGGCAACCGGTCAAAATCCTCCGGTACAGAACTATAACGCTCCGGGTGAATACTATCCTTCTTTAAGCACAAACGTGTATAATCATGTATTCAATTCACTTAGCGCAACCATCACCGGAGGCTGGTGGTGTGGTGATATTGAAGAACTGAACTGCGGAAACGGTAATGCGGATTTAAAATTTGATTTAAATCACGGCGGAACGGTTTATTCTTCTTCAACCATTAACAATACACTTACTCCCAGTTGGAATAATTTAGGGGTGGCACTCAGCAGTCTGACTATCGGAATACAATTTACCGAAATCGATAACGGTCCTCCGTTTGGTTCGCCCAATGATAATGGCGGAAATTTTGCTTTTCAGGTGCCGGGTCCCGGAACCTACAATTTTAGCACTACTGCTGTGACCTCTGGAGGCGGAGGCGTTAGCGGAAGTTTTACTATTTTGCTTTCCTTGTTTGATTCTTATGTTGCAACCGATACGGTGAATGTATATGATTTACCTCCCATCACGACTATTGCGTCCAGTTCAGGTTCTATGGTGATGTGTGCCAACCGTCCGATTACGTTATCGGTATATCCCGGCTATTCGTATGAGTGGTTTACCAACGACACCACACTGCTTACAGGGGTTACTGACCATTTTTATGCAGTTCCCGATCCGGGCTTTTATCCGTATACGGCTACTTACAAAGTAAAAATTTCAGACCCCGCTACAGGATGTGCCATCACAACATCCAATGTTTCCGTGACCGTATTGGAAGATATTCCTTCTCTCTTCGGAAATGTCGGAGCTATTTATAATAATGGCCAACTTTCTACTGCGTATTCAGGTTTCCCATCCTATCAATGGATGTTGAACGGAACCCCATTGGTGCCATCCGGGCAGACGCAAAATTATATACCTACTGTGAATGGTAACTACTCGCTGATTATTACCAATGACGCGGGTTGTTCAGATACTTCTAACGTAATTCAGGTGTTCAATGTAGGATTTGAAGATTTCGCGGATATGAATTCGTTCGTTAGTGTTTATCCGAATCCTTCCGACGGTAATTTTACTTTATCCCTTCAGCATGTAATTAGTGCTATGGTAACAGTATCGGTATTGGATTTGTCCGGCAAAACTGTGTTTGAAGAAAAATACGCGGTGAATGACGGATCACTTACGCAAAGTCTTTCCTTAAACCATCTTTCTTCCGGCATCTATACCATTCAGGTGCAGGCCGGGCAAGAATCTGTTCGTAAAAAATTAGTTATCAATAAATAAGTTGCTTTAAAGCCTCCGGAGTAAAAACCGGAGGTTTTTCTTTTATCTATCATCATGAAGAAGTTTGTACTCGGAGTATTATTTCTCTTATCGGCAGGAAGTGCCCAGGTTTTTTCGCAATGCGGAACCTGTACTCCCGACTTTACTTGTTTTGCCATCGGTGGCACGCAATGTCCTTTGTCCGGACAGGCACCGCCCATGTATCTGAATAATCCGTATTCCACGGTAGTTACCTTTGATATGCCGCCCGATACCAATGTAGCCGTGGTGGGCACGGTGCAGATTATTAATGTGCAATATGCTTCTATTTCCGGTTTGCCTACCGGTATCAGTTGGGAATGTAATAATGCGGGCAACGGTTGTCAGTACAACCCTTCACAAGGAGAAACCAAAGCCTGTATCACCTTTTGCGGAACGCCTTTGGCACCTCCCGGAAACTACACCGTAACCATTAATATCTACGGAACGGCGAGCACGCCCATCGGCAACCAGACGCAATACCAGCCATTACAATACACTTTTACCATTTTACCTGATTCGGCTTCAAACGGGTATTATTCCATGACCCCCTCTACGGGTTGTGACTCTTTGACCGTAGATTTTGAGCCGGTGTATGAAATGCCTCTGCCTAATCTGGTTACGTACGACTGGGATTTTGGCAATGGGAATACTTTTTCGGGAGACAATCCTCCGGTTCAGTCTTATGATGCCCCTGGAACGTACTACCCCGTGATGAACACGAATATTTATAATTTGAAGGTTAAAAAAGTAACCGCCACGGCTTCCGGAAACTGGTGGTGCGGCGATGTGGAAGAACCCAATTGGCCCATCGTAGGGTGTACTGCAGCTCCAGACATTTTCTTCCGTTTACAGCATGGCACGGCTTTATATACGTCTTCATCTACATCCGATAACGCTACGGGCACTTGGGATAATCTGAACATCACCTTGGAGTCGGCTTTATTCACCATCAGCATGTGGGATGATGACCCCACCAGTCAGGATGATGATGGCGGTTTTGCAGCCATTTCCGTTACCGGACCGGGTATTTTTTCTTTTTCAACCAATTCGCCCTTTGGCGGGGGAACTTTTGGAACGGTTGAAGTCATTCAGGCATTAACCAGCGTAGTTACCACTCCCGATACCCTCACGGTTTACCAGGGACCGTCCGTGGTGAATATCAATGCCAATCCTTCGGATACCGTTTGTGAAAAAGAGTTTGTTACCCTTTCCGTTTATCCCGGAAACTATACCTACGAATGGTATCTGAACGGTCAGTTTATTGCCGATACGTTAGGAAATTCCATGACCGTAACCAATCAAAGCGGGGTGTATAGCGTGAAAGTAATTGATAATGCCACAGGCTGTTTTTCTTGGATGAATCCGTTGCCTGTATATTTCAAACCGGGGGTGTTTAATACCACGGCATCTTACAACGGAGGCATTTTAACGGCCAATCCTTCCTCCGGATTTTCATACCAGTGGATGTTTAATGGGTTACCGATTTTCCCCGGAGGCCTTGGCAGTATGTATCAGCCAACCGTAACCGGAAATTATGCCTGTATCGTTTCTAACGGGTTTGGTTGTTCGGATACCACAAATAATATTCTGGTTACCAGTTTGGCAGGTATTCAGGATGTGGCTGATTTTTCAAATCAGGTGCAGTTATATCCCAATCCGGCCACTGAGCAAATTACCATCGGCTATTACTCTTTTTACAACGAATCTGCTGAAATCCGAATAATCAATCAGGTGGGAAGCGTGGTAAAACAAGTTCGTCAACCGATGACTGCCGGAGAAAATACACTCACTATTTCCCTCGATGAGTTAGCTTCGGGAATGTATATCATGGAGTTGAATTCCGCTTCCGGATTTGCCGTGAAACGCTTTTTGAAAAAGTAATTTCGCATGAAAATAACGGTTCATATTGTTGCTATTCTGTGCCTTTCATTGCTTGTCTTTTCCTGCAACCGGGTGAAAGATAAAACCAAGGAAATGATCAATAAAGGAGGGGAAACTGCCGGTAAAACCGCCACCGAATTTTTTGAAGGCGTTACGGAAGGGGTCGATAAAACCCTGCAATGCGAAGTGTCTTTATCTCAAACTCTGAAAGGAAAAGGACTGCGAACCGGCAAGTTTTCCATCGAAAGCGATTCCTTGGATGGCAGAAATAATGTGTTTACCGTCTATTTGATATTTGATAAAGACTTTAACGGACCCATTACGGCATTTACGTTTGATAAAAATGGGGCAGAAAATGGCCGTTCTACCTTGCAGGTGGAAGGTAAATCGGGCGAAGCCAAGTTCGTGGATTTCTATTTTGACAAACGCACCTACATCGAAGTGAAGAGTAAAATCACGCTTCAATAGCGTTATTTGGCTAAGATAATCACTTCAACCCGCCGGTTTTGGGCCTGCTCACCTTCCGTCATGGCATAAGGATTCACCATGCGGCTGCTGCCAAATCCTGCCGCCGAAATACTTTCTTTGGGAATCCCTCTTTTGATCAGTTGTTGTTTCACGGCTTCGGCTCTTCGCTCCGATAGAATTTGATTCTCTATTTCTTTTTCGGCCGAACGCGGCTGATGTAATGGCCAGTTCACATGCCCGTGAATTTCAATTTTTATGTCTTTCCTATCCTGCAGGCGCATGTACAAATAATCAATGGCGCGGAAGGATTCCGGCAAAATCTCGGGACTGCCCCCGTAGAAATAGATGTTTTCGGATATGATGATTTCCTGCACATGCTCAGGAAGCAGAAATGCCGTAATTTTTTGGGCTCCCGGTTTGATGGTCAGGGTAGTGTCTTTATATCCGTTTGATGAAAAAGTAATGGATGTGGCCGACGGGCTCAACTGGATTTCAGCGCCCGCGGGCGATATCACATAAGATCCTGCCAAACCGGTAATGGGCGAACGGGTTATCAGATCTTTCAACTCCACAAAAACCAATCGTTCCGGGGTGGGCGGCACTATTTCGGGTTCTTTTTTTATTTCGGGAAGGGTAATCGAAATCAATACTACCCGGTCAGTTTCCTGTTCTTCGTGTTTGTCGGCCAATGTATTTCCCGTAAAACGGAGGCTAATCTGCGGTTCAGGTACGCCCGATTCAAGCAGGAGTTGTTTCACGGAAAGCGCCCTTTTTTCGGATAGTTTCAACGTATAGTCTGCACTGCCTTTTCGCCCGGCTCTGCCTTCAAGGTCAAAGGTGCAAGTCCTGAAATTTTCAGGCAGTTTGGATTTGATAAAGGTTTGGTTTTCTATACTCAATTCGTGCGCATTAAGCGCAAAATACACCCGTATGGGCTGAGCCTGAAGTACAGAAATACAAACCGAAAAACAGAAAATGAACAGGGCTTTTCGCATGGTATTAAAACCCCGATTCTTTTGATTTATTTTGCAGGGACTGAATTATGGAGCAACAACCCCATTTATCCAAACCGTTTGCCTTGTTTCGCCTTCCCGGCGAAAGTGCACTGCATCTGTGGGAAGGAGCAGGGGATGTAAAACAAATGCCTCTCGAGGGGTTGATTCAATCTGCAAACCCCATGTGGGTTTCTGCTCCCTTTGATTTTTATGGTCATAAAACTGTCTGGGCTTTTGAAGCGGTTTCCATGCGCAAAATTTCTTCCGAATCACTTGCCGGTTGGAATTTGCACGCCGGGTTATTTCGCGTATCGGAAATGGGAACCCTTCCCGATACGCCCCGGCATCAGTTTGAAAAAGCCGTGGAAGAGGCCGTATTGCAGATTCGCGAAGGCAAATTCCTGAAAACGGCGTTGAGTAAAATCCGCAACGTGGAGTTGGACTCGTCTTACGATTGGATGGATTGGTTTATCAAAGCCAAAAACCGGTTTTCGAATGCCTTGGTGTTTTTTGTGCATCTTCCGGGCATTGCCACCTGGGCGGGCGCCACTCCCGAATTGTTTCTGTCGTGCGATGGTGAAGCCGTGAAATCCGTTTCGCTGGCCGGTACCCTTCACCCGGATTCCCAACACGGATGGCGCGAAAAAGAGAGTCGTGAACAGTCTTTGGTTTCTGATTTTATAACCGAAACCTTTTTGGATTCCGGATTTCACCAAATTCACAAAACGGTTCCTGAAGTGCTGCAGATTGGTGCACTCAGACATATTCATACCGAATTTTCAGCGACCTTGCCCCAAGAGGGCTTGTCGGCCGTAGCCCGTTTGGCCGAAATGTTGCATCCTACGCCGGCTGTGGGTGGTTTGCCGCAGAAAGAAGGCGTGGCGTTTATTCTGAACACGGAAAAACATGAGCGCTTTTTTTACAGCGGATTTATGGGGCCCTGGTACGGAAACGGACGGTTTGATTGGTTCGTGAACCTGCGAAGCATGCAGCTTTTCAAAAACAGAGCGGTGTTGTATGCCGGAGCCGGTATTACCGAAGACAGCAACCCCGAAGAGGAGTGGACGGAAACCGAGAATAAACTGCGCATGAACGCCGATATTTTAACCGAATAAGGAATTTATTTTCATAATAATCTCTTCAAAATTTGGCAGATAGATGTATATACATTAATATTGCCTCGTGAAAATCGAACAGGAACTTCAAACCGGTAAATTCAGAAATGAGCAGCATAAAGCCTCGCTCAATATCATGTTTACGGCGTATGTATTGCATCGTTCTGTAGCAGCCGCGCTTAAACCGTTTGGTATTACCCCGGAACAATATAATGTGTTACGGATTCTTAATGGAAAACGGGCCGATAAATTATGTGTGAAAGATATTGCAGGCCGCATGATTGAACGCAGCAGCAATGTACCCCGGATTTTAGACCGCTTAGAAAACAAGGCCTTGGTTTCGCGGGAACGTTCACCCGAAGACGGTCGTGAATCGCTCATCGGAATCACCCCGAAAGGAATCGAACTGGTGGAGAATATGACCGAAGCAGTGGAAAAAAATGCCCATGTTTTGGCACTCACGGATTCGGAAGCCTGGACCTTAAATGAACTCTTAGACAAAAGCAGAGGATAAAAAATTTGGCACAATAAATGTATATACATGTATGTAAATACATATAAAAATGACTAAACCAAAAAAAGTATGAAAACAACAGTTCACAAATCCGAAACCCGGGGTCATGCCGACCACGGATGGCTGAAAGCCAACCACACCTTCAGTTTTGCCGGATATTACAATCCCGAACGCATTCATTTTGGCGTACTCCGCGTGTTGAACGACGATTGGGTGGCCGGCGGCATGGGATTCAGCATGCACCCGCACGACAATATGGAAATCATCACCATTCCGCTCAGCGGTGCCATCAAACACAAAGACAATATGGGCAATACCGGAGTGATTACTGCCGGAGAAGTGCAGGTAATGAGTGCCGGCACCGGGGTGCTGCACAGCGAAATGAACGCCCATGCGCAAGAACCGGCTACGTTGCTCCAGATTTGGGTAATGCCCGATAAAAAAGGGGTGGAACCCCGATACGACCAGGCAGCGTACGATAACACCCGCAAAAACGAATTTGTGCAGGTTATTGCCCCCATGGATACCGACGAACCCGGTCTTAACATTCACCAGCGTGCACGTTTTTACCTTGGAAAATTAGATGCCGGTTTTGAACAGGAATTTCCCATTTCTGACGAACGGAACGGATTGTACATTTTTGTGATAGACGGGGAAATTACCGTGGATGCGCAAACCCTTTCGCGCAGAGACGGCTACGGCGTATGGCAGACCGAAAGCGTGTACATCAAAGCCGCTGCCGATTCGTATGTGTTACTCATGGATGTCCCCATGAGCTTATAAATCAGTAAACCATTTTTTAATTTAAACTATATCAAAATGAGCAAAGCAACCTGGGTTATCGACCCTACACACAGCAACATCGGCTTCAAAGTGAAGCACCTGATGATTTCAACCGTTTCCGGTGAATTTACCAAATATGCCGGAACCGTAACCACCGAAGGCGACTCTTTTTCGGGAGCTTCCGTGGAGTTTTCTGCCGAAGTGGATTCCATCACCACCCAAAACGAACAACGCGACGGTCACCTGAAATCGGCCGATTTTTTCGATGCCGCCAATCATCCGTCACTCACGTTCAAAAGCACATCGTTCAAAAAAGAAGACGATGACGAGTTTGAAATGACGGGCGATTTAACCCTCCGCGGAATTACCCGCTCCGTTAAACTGGAAGTGGAATTTGCGGGCATCGTGCAGGATCCGTATGGCAACACCAAAGCCGGATTTTCGCTGAAAGGTAAAATCAACCGCAAAGATTTCGGACTTACCTGGAGTGCCGTTACCGAAGCGGGCAGCATTGTGGTAAGCGATGAAATTAAACTGGCTATGGAAGTGCAGTTGGTTAAACAGGCGTAAAGCAGATTTTATCTATATAGAAAACGCTTTCTCTTCATGGGAAAGCGTTTTTTTTATACCGACCCCAAAATGATAAAAATCAACAGAACCAACCTCAACGACCACCCGGCCGTGCGTATCCAATGCATTTTTACGCATCGCTGATGGTTCAGGGAATCTTCGGGGCCTGTTATTTTTTTCACCAGGGCATTGAAATACATAAAATTATAGATGTGCAACACCGCCAACAGCCCCACTTCCAGCGCCAAAAAAATATACGTGGCGCTTTGCGAAGCCATCAGTATGAGCGTGATGCCCGTAAGGGCTTCAAAGGCCATCAGCGGATATAGAATCATCATGGTTTGCCGGCGTTTGCGTTCCGTAAATTCGGACCAGCGGGTTTTGTCCACAAAAGCAAACAGCGGATAATGCACTACCTGCATAAACCAAAGAATCGCCGTTACGGCAATACACAGCATAAAATGAAAATAAAAAACCGCCATACGGCAAACCTACTAAACAGGAAGCAAATTACACGCAGTTTGGGAAACTCTTCAACGGATTGTGGACTTTGGTAAAAAGTTATCTTTGCCCTCCGACTTTATGAAAGAATCGTTGTACATATTGCTCAAATTTGGCTTGGTGGGAGCCTCCGGAGTGTTCATAGACTTTGGGGTTACCTGGCTGCTCAAAGAAAAAGTGAAGATGCACAAATATGCCGCCAACAGCTTAGGATTTATGCTGGCGGCCTCCAACAATTACATCTGGAACCGCCTCTGGACCTTTGAAAGCAGCGACCCTGATGTGGCCGCCCAATACCTCGTGTTCATTTTGGTTTCGCTGGGCGGATTAGCCTTCAACAACGCTGCCCTGTGGCTGTTTCACGAAAAACAGAAATTCAACTTTTATTTTTCTAAAGTACTGGCCGTATTGGTGGCCATGTTCTGGAATTTTATCGGGTACAAGTTTATTGCGTTTACCTGAGCCGGGTTTTACAAATTCAAACCTACGGTTGGTAAAATCCCCGCCCGGCATGGTGTTCTATCGTCTATTTTTAACCCATGAAAAAAATCCTCTTTCCTCTCGTTGTGCTGATGCTTTCCGCATGTTCGGGTTCGTCCGACATTCAAGAGCCGGCTAATACTCCCGACCCTTCTTTGTCTGAAAATTCTTCCGAGAAAAAGGACGAAGTTCCCGTAAAGGCGGCTTCCCCTACCATAACGGTTACGGAAAAAACGGAGTTTGCTACCTATTCCGATTTGTCGGCACTGGTGGCCGATTTGCCCGTGTTTGGCAGCGGCTTGCATGTGCTCAGTGCCCAAAACACGCCGTTTGAGGTGGACTATACAACCGACAAAGACTTGGTGCTGAAGCCCGTCCGTTTTCCTGACCACTTTTACAAAAACATGACGGATTCCGTACGTTTTGCCAACGAAGGAGCCATCGGCGGCATGTCTTCCTTTGCAAAGCAAAGAGAAAGTTATCCTTTTGCCGGGGTCGATGAAATTACAATCGATGCCTATTTCCGGGTAGATTTGGGCAATGGCAAAACCAACCTGTTTTGTCGTCGCAACGAAATGGCGGGCGGAGAAATCCGCTCGTATGCATACGCTATTTATGCCTTCAATGCCAAAGGTTCGCTCATTTCTGAAGTAGGAAAACTCGATAATTTTTATGTGATCGATAACGCCCTCTGGGGCATCTGGTATTACGCCAGCGACAATACGCCCCATTACGAAAAAACCATACAGCGCAAGGATGGAATTTTTGACGAAGTACAATCCACCCGCAAAAAGCCCGATGCGCTTATTCCGTATCTGAAAAACTAGGTTTGGGAATTTCTTCCGCGTATTTCGACGCCAAAAACAGCGCAAAACTCAGGTAGGGTAATACCGGCATTTTATAACGCATTAAGGCGCCCGAAATATTCACCGTGATGCCGCCCAATACCAATACCAGCAACGAAAAGAAGAGCAGGGTCAAACACAGGTTCAGGTTTTTATTCTTTTTCCGGAATTGGAACAGAAGAAACAACATCAGCCCGGCAAACAGCATATTTTCCAGTACGGCGGCCCATTCCATTACGCCCGAGGCATCCTGCGGAAAAGGCCGGAACAGCGCATTCACCAAGCCTTGGGGGGCTAATTGCATCATGCCCCAAACCGTGGGCTCCATAGGCGGAATATAAAAAGCACTGCCCGCTCCGGTGGCTTCGGCCACATTGGCAAAGGCTTGTTTTTTGGCGGCAATCACACCGGGGATATCGTATGCGGGAAACCATTGACCCGCATAATGCAGCAGACCCAGAAGCACGATTCCCAAGGCCAGGTAGCTGAAAACCAATTGCCCAGCGGTCGATTTTTTGGGGGAAGAAAAATAGACCAGCAACGGAAAAAGGAGGGCAATGCCCACATAAAATTTCGAAAACAGCGTGAGCAGCATGCCCGCCAAAAACAGCGCCCCGTGCGGAAACGAAAAGCGGGCGCGTAAGCGCACCGCGGCCCCCACACAAAGGGCCATGCCGCCCATCAGCAGGGGTTCTTTCATCAGGGCGGAGGTCCAGAACAATTCGGAAGGCCACAGATTGAGCAGGACAAACGCAGGCAAAAACGAAAAAGTAAACCCTTTGCCCAGCGAGCTGAGCAGATACCGTTGTGCCCACACGCCCAGAAAACTGAATAACACCAGGTTCCCGAAGTAGGAACCGCCCGTAAGCGGCAACAGCAGCGCATTGGCGCGGATCAGCGTACGGTTTTCATTGATAAACCCGTCATCGAAGGATTTGTACCAATTATTCATCAGGTCGTAGTAGGGGAGCAGTTCGTCTCCGCCGCCGATTCCGGTTACAATGTTTAGATACACCCCCGGTTTTTCAAACAGCAGAGAATACACAATTTCGGAATCGTGGAAAAAGCGGTAGATATCGGCGGTGGCGGGGTCGGTATAGTAAAACGTATATACGGCCCAAACCCCGATACCTACGAGCAGTTTCAGAAAAAACAACCCCGAAAACAAGCGCCGCTCCCCGGGCGTAGGGCCCCAGAGCGAAGTGCGCCAGCCCATAAGCCCCAAGAGCGTGGCCCATACCAAAGCAGAAAGAATATGAATCAGGCTTGGTTCCAAAAAAACGTTTTCACAAACTTAGCAGATTATGGGATATGGGGCAGGCAGGCCACCATTTCGTAATTGTCGCAAATGAAATTACGGTCAATGGGATTATAAGTTTAAAGGTCAACGGTTTCATGTAAACATTTTCGCCTGAAGATTCATTTTCTGACACACAACTTTTCATGTCTATCGTAAATATTTTAGCGAAACCAGTATAAGTCAAATTCTTTAAGGTTCCAGTCTGCTAATTCAATTTTCCCTCTCGCTATTAATTCGCTTCCCCTGAATCGATTTCGATGGTTATCCAAGTATATGCCATAAGGACTTATATATTTCCATTCTTTTAAGTCGCAAATGCTATAATTTCCCGAGTTTATTAACCTTGCCCCCTTCTTTATTTTTCCATTTTTTGGGTTGATATAATAGCCATTTTTGGGGAATAGAAATGGGTCATCCGCAGTGGGCATCCATGGGTCATGATCAGGCACACAATTTAAAATACACAAATCAGCTCCGAGTTTTACTTTATTACTTATTATATAACTTAGAGTGAACACTTCAGCCGGATAATAAAGTTTCCTGTCATATAATGAAAACAGATACATAACAAAAGTGTCGCTTTTGGAATAACTCCCATTGATTTCTATGAAGAATTGCCGCCCTTCAATTTTTTTACCCCCGGAACAAGTACCGTTTAGGTTTTGTATTGCTAACCCACAGCCCATTATGTCATCAGGCAAATTAACAATCTGAATTCCAAAACCACCACCGGCAAAACTTAGAGACAAGTGCACTATTTCAGAGTCTGGAACCCTTTTAAATTCTTCTTCCTGACCATACGCCTTGTTCATATAAAGCGTTAACTGAACGATAAATAGAAGTTGTGCAAATTTCATGAATGGCATACTGTTTATACTTAATCAGTGTATTGAGTTCTCGAGATTCCGTTCAACGCAGGTGGCGATTTCGCAGCGATTCACTGTCAATTTTTCATAAACTTTGATAGTAGCACAATGCTTTATTGAACCGCCACTTTTGGGTAGGTGCTGTTGTGCATTAGTTCTTATCTTCCCCCCGAAGCGGTGTCCTTCAATGTCAGCAGAAAAGTTAGTTAGTGATTGTTTCGTCATTTTGACTTTCTTGTTGTCGTTGCTTTAATGATTGTCACCATAAATTCTCTAATCTCAATTATGTCATCAGTCGTTAGCTTAAACCATTCGCCTCGCATTTTTTTTTCTTTATACTTTCTGTGCAATATTTTCTCTACCTCTGCTGAAGCAATCCACTTGTTAATTAAGGCAATGTCTGGTTCTTGTGCTTGCAATGTTTTTTCTCTGTATTCTGGTTTTATGCTTCTACCAATTTTGTAGTAGTTGTTGTGTTTGTTGTGCATTAAATATACATAGTGTTCGTCCGAGACTTTGGTTTTGCCATTCTTTGTTTTCGTAGTTTTTTTTTCGGTTGCAGATTTTTCTTCACTTGGAACCTTGGCAAAAGGCACATACAAAATTCCCTTGTGTCCTTTCAAATTCAATACTCCATTTCGTCCTTTCAACTCCTGTTTTAAAGTATCGTCAAAAGTCCAATAGTCAAGTCGCTCAAATAAAGAACGCTGTTGGTCTTGGTAAGTATTAAATACTGAATATGGTTCTTCTGTTTTATATCGTTTGCAAATGAAGGCTGTAAAATAAGTTGTCAACTCATTTCTTGTTTTCAAGTGTGGTTGAAGTCGCAAAATAAAACCCTCAAGTTTGTTATTAACCTTTGTTTGTCTTAGACCCCTATTTTTTGGATAAAACCGTTCGAAGAGTTTAGGTCTATT
>JAKRSD010000012.1 GCA_022402535.1 Flavobacteriales bacterium
ATAATAATGTTAAACAGTAGAGAAAAACGGTCAACATTATTTAGGCATAAACTTCCTGATACTAAAGTCTTAATACTTAATACTCAATACTATCTAAAAAATGATCTGGTTTACAAAATACACAAGTGATGCGCTGGGATTCATGGGTAAAAGCACCATGATGGAACATCTGGATATTCAGATTACGGAGGTGGGGGATGATTACCTTTCAGGTTCCATGCCTGTAGATCATCGAACGATTCAACCTGCAGGGCTTTTACACGGCGGAGCCTCGGTGGTTTTGGCTGAAACTTTGGGCAGTATTGCTGCCAATCTGGTGGTTGACCCGGAAAGATTCACCTGCGTGGGACTGGATATTAATGCCAACCATTTAAGAGCCGTTAAATCAGGCCGGGTAATAGGTACAGCACGCCCGGTGCACATAGGCGCTACCACGCATGTGTGGAGTATTGAAATTAAAGATGAACGGGGCAGGATGGTTTGCATCAGCCGTTTGACAATGGCTATTTTGCAACGCAAAGGAAAAGAACTGGAAAAGTATTTGTAGAAATTATAACAAACTGAAATACTTTTTTTTATGTTTGAATTAGAAAATTCATTTCATGAAAAAAATTGTCAGTTTTTTATTTCTATTCATTGCTTTTGGGATTTTAATTGTAGGTCGCTCCGGAGGGGCAGCAGAAATTCTAAACCAAGGTTACACGGGGGCTCCCGGTGAAAATACTTGTTCGCAGTGTCATTCAGGAGGTGCTTACGGAACAGTTACTCCACAGATACAGATATTTCAAGAGGGAACATTTACTCCCGTTACGGCATACACTCCGGGAACAATCTACGATATGCGGGTAACTGTAAATCATTCTGCGGGTTCACCTTCCCGTTTTGGCTTCCAAATGACTGCTTTACGGGCAGCCGGTAATCAGGCCTTGTCGGGTTATTCCAATCTGGGCGCCAATGTTCAGCAAATAACAGCTAATGCCCGAACCTATGTGGAGCAAAACGCGGCTTCTATATCTAATCAGTTTACTTTTAAGTGGACAGCCCCTGCCGCAGGAACAGGTAATGTCGTATTCTATGCGGCTGGAAATTGTGTAAATAATAATGGAGGATCCAGTGGAGATGTAGCAGGATCTCAAACGCTACAGATTACGGAAGCACTTCCACTGAGTGTGAGCGGAGTAAAAACAAACATTTCCTGCTACGGACTAAATAACGGAACGATCAATATTACGGCATCAGGCGGAGCTGGGGGCTATTCCTATTTATGGTCTGACGGAAGCATTTCAGAAGACAGAACAGGACTTGCTCCTGGTGCTTATTCTGTTACTGTTACTGATGCCGCTTCTGCAACGGCTTCGGCATCTTTCACCATATTGGAACCGGATTCTATCACGGTGAACACTACTTTTTCATCTATTCTTTGTTTCGGAGGAAGTACTCAGGTATCGGTTACCGCATCAGGAGGAACAGGAACTTATAATGGTACAGGAGTATTTACCGCTTCATCGGGTTCTTCTTCATTTACGGTAACTGATCAAAATGGATGTTCAAAAACAGTGACAGTGCAGATAGGTCAGCCCGCCCCAATTATTATGGAGGTAATTACTAACGGTATTATCCCTTGTAACGGTCAGGGGGCTGCCGTAACGGTTACGGCTTCAGGTGGAACGGGCGTTTTAACGGGGTTAGGAAATTTTTCAATTTTCACGTCTGGTACTCAATCGTTCACAGTATCTGATGCAAATGGGTGCCAAGTTCAACAATCCGAAAATTTTATCAATTCCAGCGGATTAAGTCTCAATTCTCAAATAACTCAACCAACCTGTCTGGATACGTGCTCAGGCGTTTTTACTCCAACTGTTACCACTTCAGGCACTTTTACAGACTCTTTGGTTTATAATGAAACAGGTGAAACCCTTAATGTATTTACTTCATTATGCTCCGGAAATTACACTTACCATGCAGTAGATAATGAAGGATGTACACTTACCTATACTTTTGATATTCTATCTCCTCAAAATCCTTCTGCATCTTTAATTGCCATCAATCCGGCTAACGGTGGAAGTAATGGCAGTATTGACATTTCTGTCAATGGGGGCGTACCACCTTATACCTATTTATGGTCAGACGGTTCCGATTCTGAAGATTTAACCGGCGCCCCGGCAGGAAATTATACTGTAACAGTAACCGACTCCAATTTGTGTACGACAATTCTTGAGAACCTCTCAATATGGGATGTATTCAGCATTTCAGAGAATTCAAGTCTTGAGCTTAGCGCTTTTCCAAATCCGTTCAATCAACAATTCCGGTTATCGAATGCTCATTATTCTGTTTTGAAAATACAAGATATTCAGGGCAGAAATTTACCATTCACCCAAACCGGGGAACAAGTAGCTCTTGGAATTGATTTTCGTGGAATCTGCTTTGTATCGGTTCAAACGCCTAGTGGCACAAAAACGATTAAGCTGATTGTCGAATAAAAATTATTCCGAATCATCATCCTGGTTCAAAATCGAACCCAATATATCTTTAAACAAGGTTCCATCCGTGTCTGTATGGCAGGAAATAACCGAATATTGACTGAGTCCGAATAAGACAAACTCCATCAAAAGATATAGTTCTTCATTGGTTGAATTGGGATGATATTTAAGCACACAGGCTTTTAAACCCGGAATTGAATCCAATATTTGTTGGTATTCTTCTTTCGATGAATCTACAAAAAATTCGGCCATGTTACCATTGCCAAACCATTCTGCAATAGGCAGATAAGGATTTTCTTCTTTTTTGCGTTTGATTCGTTCAGGACTTGGAAACCATTGGGCAAAAAGCGTTTTTATCGCATTTCCGGTAAGATGGCCTGCCACTTTGGATGGCCCTTCCAAATCGCCTTCATACATCAACTCCACTTTACCGTTTACGGCAGGGGTTATGCCCGATAAGTCAGAGATACGGACGAAACCCTTCTTTTCGCAGGTTTTTAATAATCTCCATTCTGCCGTACTTACGGCAAGCTCGCGTGCCGTTAAGGTTAACCGGGCAGAAATTCCGCTTTTCGGATCCACAAATTCACTTTTTCGTCCTTCAACTGCAATTTGTTCAATGATGTCTTTTATCAGGTCTGAAACGGTAATCCGTTCAGCCTGTTCCGGCAACACATGGGCTTCAGCATCGGTTATTTTCCGGCTGATTTCTATCGTATGCGGATAGTGGGTGAGAATCTGACTTTCAATGCGATCTTTTAATGGCGTAATGATGCTTCCGCGTTGGGTATAATCTTCGGGATTGGCTGTAAACACAAATTGAATATCTAACGGAAGTCTCAATTTGAAACCCCGGATCTGAATATCGCCTTCCTGCAAAATATTCAACAGCGCCACCTGAATGCGTGCCTGTAAATCAGGTAGTTCGTTAATGACAAAAATGCCACGATGGGCCCGCGGCACCAAACCATAATGAATTACTTCCGGGTCTGAAAAAGACAATTTAAGATTTGAGGCTTTTATGGGATCTAAATCTCCGATCAAATCTGCCACCGAAACATCGGGCGTGGCGAGTTTTTCGGTATAACGTTCATTGCGGTGAAGCCAAGATATGGGTAGATCATCACCTTCAGTAAGTATTCGCTGACGTGAATGTTCCGTAATCGGATGCAATGGATCTTCATTGAGTTCCGAACCGGTAATTACAGGTACATATTCATCCAACAGGTTCACCATCAGCCTTGCCATTCGGGTTTTTGCCTGCCCGCGTAACCCTAAAAAGTTAATATTATGACCAGCCAGAATGGCTCTTTCCACCTGTGGAATAACCGTGTTTTCGTATCCAAATATTCCGGGAAACGGATTTTCGCCCTCACACAGCAACATAAGCAGGTTCTTACGCAATTCCTGTTTTATGGTCAGGGATTTATAGCCTGATTTTTTGAGTTCTCCCAGTGTTATCGCTTGATTCATTTCCAAGTTTTTGATAAAGGTAACAAGCCCTTCGAAAGTATTGTTTGAAGAGAAGGTAATCTTATGCTAATTCCAACATTTTGTTCATTCATCGGTTAAAATTACTTTAAAATGATATTTGGGGTATTTGAAATTGATACCTTTCCGTTCTAATTCAAACCAATCAGATTTCTGTTATGATGAATACTAAGTATTTCTCCCTCTTTTTTATCGGTCTGGTATTTTATGGCTATGCTTCCGCACAAAAAGAATCTCCTTCATTTAAGTATGCCGTATTTTTTAAGGATAAGGCCAATTCTCCTTACTCTATAGATAATCCGGAAGCATTCCTTAGTACAAGAGCCATAGAGCGCCGGAACAAAAGCGGAATTCGTATTGCCGAAAGTGATTTACCCGTAAATCCAAGTTACATTAAACAAGTATTATCCTTAGGATTTACCTATTACGGTAAAGCAAACTGGAACAATTACATCATTGTAGGAACGAATGATGAAAAACTGGCTGACAAAGCCAAGAAATTATCATCTGTGAAAGAGGTAAAAGAAATTTACAGTCAAAAGTTGGCTAAAAAAGATTTTTTGGGTTCGCTGATGGAAGAAATGGCCAAAACAGAGAAAAAATCATCCACTACGGGTGATAATTTGCAGTCGTTGGCATTTTGGGATTATGGTACATCGATGAATCAGGTAAGTATGCTCGGTATTGATTACATGCATGCAAAAGGCTACACGGGCGAAGGGATGATTATTGCCATTCTCGATGGCGGATTTTACAAAGTAGATGAATTGGCGCCTTTTTATTCGCTTCGCGAGAATAACCAAATTTTGGCCACCTGGGATTTTGTGATGAACGAAGCCTCTGTGTATGAAGATAATTCTCACGGAATGTCGGTATTGTCTTGCATTGCAGGCGTTAAACAAGGTCAGTTGATTGGAACCGGACCTAAAGCCAAATTTTTCCTGCTTCGCTCGGAAGATGCCGCTACCGAAACCATTGCCGAAATGTATTACTGGGAAGCTGCTGCCGTTTGGGCCGACAGTGCGGGAGCAGACATCATCAACAGTTCATTGGGGTATACTAAATTCGATAATGGAATTGGCGATTTAACCTATGCCGATATGAACGGAAACACCTCGGTGGTAACTAAAGCGGCAGATATGGCTGCTTCTAAAGGTATTCTGGTGGTAAACAGCGCCGGAAATGAAGGTGCCGGCCCCTGGAAATATATCGGCGCCCCTGCTGACGGGGACAGTGTGCTCTCCATCGGAGCGGTAAATAAAGATCGTAAAATTGCCGGATTTAGCTCGCGCGGGCCCACTTACGATGGAAGAATTAAACCTAATGTTTGTGCCGTAGGCGAGGGGACTTTGGTTTCCAATACTTCAGGAAACATTAATTATTCCAACGGGACCAGCTTTTCAGGTCCATTGATTGCCGGAGCCGCAGCCTGTTTATGGCAGGCAAATCCTTCCAAATCCAATATGGAAATTTATCGGGCCATTGAAAAAAGTGCCCATAAATACGATAACCCGGACAATAACTTTGGGTATGGAATTCCCAATTTTGGATATGCCGATATGATTCTCAAAAATCAGACGGCAGACAGTTTTTATGATAAACAAACGCTGCTCACATACCCAAATCCGGTAAAAGAGGATGAGGCTTTTGTAGATTTCTTTGCCATGTTGGATGGTTCTGTTTCGGTTAAAGTAAGTGATATGAGTGGCGTTACCGTATTTGAAAAACAAGTATCGGTTTTTAAGCAGACACTGAACCGAATACAACTCAAGTTTCCAGTTCCTATGAGAAGCGGAACGTATGTGGTATCCATTTCCGAAGGCTCTAAAACATTCACCGGGAAATTTGTGAAGCAATAATGAAGGTGGAAATTTGGAGCGATGTGGTTTGCCCTTTTTGCTACATCGGCAAAAGAAGATTTGAGGAAGCGCTGAACCGGTTTGAATTTAAAGATCAGATTGAAGTGGTTTGGAAAAGTTTTTTGCTGAACCCCGATCAGATAACCCGAACCGATATTTCCGTAAAGGAGTATCTGGCTGAATCAAAAGGCTGGACGTTGGAATATACCACTGAAATGCAGGATTATGTGGTAAAAATGGCTGCGGATGCGGGTTTACATTACGATTTTGACAAAGCCGTTGTAGCCAATTCCACCGATGCCCATCGTTTTATTCAGTTTGCCAAAAAGCAAGGAAAAGGCGATGAAGCTGAAGAAGCCTTATTCAATGCCTATTTCACAGATGGGAAAAATATTGCAGACCACGCCATTCTGGCGGAATTGGGGGAATCCTTAGGATTTGAAAAATCTGAAATGCTTGAAATGCTCAGTACGGACGCTTATACCGCTGAAATACAAAATGATATCTATGAAGCCCGTCAGATAGGGGTGAAAGGCGTTCCTTATTTTGTGTTTAACGACCGGTATGCAGTTTCGGGTGCACAGCCTGCAGATACCTTTTTGGGGGCATTAAACAAGGCTTTTTCAGAGATGGCGCAATAGTTTTTGACATTACATTTTTTCTGCAATAGATGGCATTTTTTGCATTTTTCCTGCAAAAAGAAACGGTTCTATTCTATCAAATCAGTTATGTAATTACATTCGTCCTTATGAAACCAGAAACAGCCGCCATACACGCCGGGAATTTCCCCGATGAGACGAATCATCCGGCAATACAATCTATTACAACAGCTACTACATTTGACCGTTCCACACCGGGACAACATTTATACACCCGGGCCTCCAATCCCAACCGAGATGCATTGGAAAACGTCCTGGCCCAGCTTGAGTTTGGAGCGGAAGCCGCAGCCTTCAGTTCAGGAAATGCCGCCGGAATGGCGGTGATGCAGGCGCTCAAACCGGGCAGTCATGTGATTATGCCTGCTGATATGTATCATGGCTTGCGTTGGCAGATTAATGCGCTGTTTAAGGATATTCTGGATATTTCTTATGTGGATTTAACCCAACTTCTGGAACTGGAAAATCATATTAAATCCACCACAGCCTTAATTTGGGTTGAAACGCCATCTAATCCGCTGCTTACGGTTACGGATATTACTTCCATTTGTGAAATAGCCCACCGGCGGAATATAAAAGTCGTTTGTGATAATACCTTGGCATCACCGGTTTGCCAGAATCCCTTGAATTTGGGTGCCGACATCGTGATGCATTCCACCACCAAGTGGCTGGGAGGACACAGTGATATACTCGGCGGGGCATTAATCACTAAAGAAAAGGACGAATTTTGGGAAACCATACGAAATGTGCAGCGTTTAGGCGGGGCAGTTCCTTCTCCGTTTGATTGTTATATGTTGGTCAGAAGCATTAAAACCTTGTATTACCGCATGCGCGGTCACTTATTCAATACCGAAAAATTAACCCTGTTTTTAAGCAATCACCCCAAGGTAGAAAAGGTGTTTTATCCCGGTCTGCTTTCTCATCCCGGGCACGATATTGCCCAAAAACAGATGAATGGGTATGGCGCTTTGTTTTCTTTTTTGGTAAAAGGAGGCGCCGCTGAAGCCGATAAAGTAGTGGCCGGACTGAACTATTTTACACACGCCACCAGCCTTGGTGGAGTGGAAAGCCTCATCGAGCGAAGGGCTTCGGTAGAAGGACCCGATACCAAAACACCCCAGAATTTACTTCGTGTTTCGGTAGGTCTGGAACATATTGAAGACTTGATTTCCGATATGGATTCGGCCTTGGCTGTTATTTAATTTCAACCATTACATTTTCCGCCACGGCAAAGAGGCGCTCCCCGGGTTTGGCCTTTACTTCATATCCACCGGTAAAATAGCCGAATCCGGGTAAAATCAATTGTTTTTTACGCATGTAAAAGCAGGGAAGCCGCAGCCGTAACCCACGTTTGCGCAACACGCTTACGGGATGTATATGTCCGCATAAGGTAAAAGAATCATCATCCGTTTCATCGGCAGGATCGTGCGTAAGCAAAAGGGAATTTAGATTCAAAGCCCCGGTATGCATTACCAAATGCTGCGGAAAGGAAAACAAGGGCATAGAACGGTCGTGGTTACCCAAAATTACTTCTACCTTAAGTTTCTGATTTTCTTGCAGCCAGGTAAAAAATAAATCCCATTCTTCGTTGGGGGTACTGTGAAATAAATCACCCAAAATGTACAGTTTATCGGGTGTTTTCATATCAATGAGCTGATTCAGTCGCTGAAAATTATCCTGCATGGCCTCTTGCGGAACGGGAATTCCTTCCCGCCGGAAATGGGCAATTTTACCCACATGCACATCACTGATAAGCAAGGCATTCTGCTCTTTCCAAAACACCGCTTTCTGCGGCATCAGTTCCAAGGTTTGGGATTGACAGTGAATGAGCATTTTATTGGTTATAAGCGGTTAGCATGTGCTGAATACGGTCTTCCAGTTTTTCGGTTGAGAACTGATCCCTAAGCCGGTCCACCATAATCGGAAAGGCAAAAGGAGAAGGTTTTGATGTGGTCACAATCCGAATTTTTTGCCCGGAAATACGCATTAACACCGCTCGCAGCCGTTGTTCTTCCAATTGATATTCAAGCACTTCGTTGTAGGCTTGTTTTATGAGCAGATTTTCGGGGTCGTACTCACTGATTACGTCAAACAGTAGGGAAGAAGAGGCCTGCAGATGTTTGGTTTTAATACCCTGTCCGGGATAGCCTTTAAACACCATGCCCGAAATAGCCGCAATTTCACGAAATTTTCGTTTAGCCAGTTCATTGGCATTCAGGCTTTTTTGTATATCCTGGAGCAAGTTATCGGCACTAAAAATACCTTCGGCGTCGGAAAATAAACCGGTGGGAAGTTCGCGGTTCGAAAGCAATTCGAAGCCGTAATCATTCATGGCCATGGAAAAGCTGACTTCCATGTGTCGGCTAATCCGCCATGCCAATAAGGATGCCATGCCTTCATGAACAGCCCTGCCTTCAAACGGATAAATGAAAACATGATGTCCCTCTCGGGTTTTGCATAATTCGATCAATAATTCATCCCGCTCCGGCACTTTTGATATTTCCTGCTGCAGCTGAAGCAAAGGAGCAATTTTCTGCAGTTCGGGATGAGTGGTTTCGGACTTTAAAGCCTCGGATAACACCTTTCGGATATACACCGAGAGGGTGGAGGAGAGTTGCATGCGGCCTCCCGACCAGCGGGGGATATTCCCTTTGCCCGGTTTGCCGCGCCGCACAAATACGGTCAGTTCTTTTACCCGGATAAACTCCAAAAACATGCCCGCAAACACGAAACTGTCGCCGGGTTTTAAACGGGCAATAAACTGTTCTTCAATATTACCGATGTATTTTCCGTTTTGAAATTGAATTTTCAACGAAGTATCCGAAACAATGGTGCCGATGGAAAGCCGGTGCCGCATGGCAATCTTTCGGCTGTTAACCACATAACGACCGTCCTCAAATTCCACTTTTTTAAAATCATCATACGATTGCAGGGTGGCTCCACCAGTGGTGATTAATCCCAACAGGAGCAACCAGTCATCTTCGCTTATATGTTGATAGGCCCATGTTTCTTTTATCTCCTTAAATAGTTCCACAGAATCAAATCCGCCGCCCAAGGCACGGGTAACCATGTATTGCAGCAGGGTGTCATAGGCCAGTTCCACGGGCATTCGGTTCTCGCTTTTGTTTTCTTCGGTTCCGATTCTCAGCGATACGGCTTCAATCAGTTCCAGCGCATGGGTGGGCACAAAATACACACGGCTTACGGCACCCGGTTGGTGTCCACTGCGTCCTGCGCGCTGTAAAAAACGGGCCATACTTTTCGGACTGCCTACCTGAATTACAGTTTCTACGGGCAAAAAATCAACGCCTAAATCTAAACTTGAAGTGCAGATCACCAGTTTTAATCTTCCCGTATGCAGGTTTTCTTCCACCCATTCGCGGATTTCTCTGTCCAAGGCGCCATGATGAAGGGCCACCAATCCCGCCATTTCGGGGTAATTTTCGGCAATATGCCGATACCAGGCTTCAGTTTGGGCACGGGTATTGGTAAACAACAAGGTGCTTTGGCTTTGATTGACCACCTGCATCACTTTGTCGCATAAATGAATACCCACATGTCCGGCCCAGGGCATTTTTTCTATTCTGTCGGGAAGAATGGAGTGAACCTCAACCCTTTTTTTCATCCGGGTAGTGATGATTTTTTTCTTTTCCGCATCAAAGGTTGGACCCACTAATACATCCAAGGCTTCGGAGGTGTTGCCCATACTGGCCGACATACCCCATAAGATTAAATCGAGCCTTAATTTTTTCAAGCGGCTGATGGCCAATTCCACCTGAACTCCCCGTTTATTTCCGAGTAGGTCGTGCCACTCATCCACCACCACGGTTGATAGTTCCGAAAAAAATTGGGCATGGTCTTTCTGGCAGAATAACAGGTGCAGGCTTTCGGGCGTGATGAGCAAAATTTCGGGCATCTGCTTTTTTTGCAGGGCTTTTTCAGCCGCCTGCACATCGCCCGTGCGTAAACCGGTTTTCCAGGGAAGGTCCAATTCATGCAGCACGGCATCTATGTTTTTGCGCAAATCTTTGGCCAGGGCTTTCAGCGGAGTAATCCATAACACCTGTAAACAGCGGGGCGAACGGGTTTTATAATCGGGGTTATGGTTTATGTATTCCGCCAAAAGCGGAAGCAGCGCCGAATAGGTTTTTCCCATTCCCGTGGGAACAGAAACTAAACAACTTTTCCCATGCAGACGGGCCTGCATGGCGTCCTGCTGAAAATCGGATAAAGCACGCCCTTTGGTTTGCAACCATTTTTGTATCACGATTTCTCCCGGACTCATACACCATATACGGTTAAGAGATTCTGTAAATTTTCGAGGGTATCGGCTTCATGCGCATACTTGTCGGGGCGTGGGCGCAGAATGCGCGGAAAACGCACCGCAATGCCCGATTTGTGCCGGCTGGATTGTTGGATTCCTTCAAATCCGATTTCAAACACCCGAAGGGGATTTACCGTTCGCACGGGACCGAATTTTTCTACGGTATTTTGTTTGATAAACGCATCCAACTCTCGGATTTCTTTATCAGTAAGGCCGGAGTAGGCCTTGGCAAAGGGTACCAAATGTTCGCCCTTCCAAACGGCAAAGGTGTAATCGGTAAATAAACCGGCTCTGCGTCCGTGTCCTTTTTGGGCATACACCAGCACGGCATCCACACTCAGGGGTTTTACCTTCCATTTGTACCAATCGCCTTTTTTTCGTCCCGTTTGATAGGCCGCCGATTTTCGTTTAAGCATGAAACCTTCGGCATAGTAGGTTCTGGATTCGTTGTGTAAACGGCTTAAATCATCCATTGTATTCCAGGATACAAGCGGAGAAACCTTAAAAATAGAATCGTTTTCAAATTCAGCGACGTACGTTTCCAACACAGAACGCCGGTATTCATGCGGTTTTTCGCGGATGTCTATGCCATTCCATTCCAACACATCATACGCCATAAACAGCACCGGCGCTTCCTGCAGGATTTTTTTGGTTATGTTTTTTCGGCCTATGCGTTGCTGAAGCGTAGAAAAGGGGAGTGGATGCCCATCCGCATAACACAAAATTTCACCATCCAGCACCGTTCCTTCGGGAAAATGCTGTGCCAATTGATGCAGTTCTGGAAATTTATCGGTTACCAATTCCTCACCGCGCGACCAGATAAACAGCTGCCCTTCACGGAAAATAATTTGCGAACGGATTCCATCCCATTTCCATTCCACAAACCATTCTAGCGGCGAAATGCTTTCATATACATGATTTTCAATGGTATAGGCAAGAAAGAAAGGATATGGTTTGGAAGGATTTTGTGCTGTGTTTTCCTGAATAATGAGCTCATCAAAACGGATATCGAACGGATTCCATTGACCCATTAACCTGTGCGCCATGCCCGAAGGTTCCTGATCATACATTTCAGATAAGGCTCGAATGACTAAGGTTTGCGATACACCAACCCGCAGACTGCCCATCAACAGTTTATTGAACACAAATAATTCAAATCCGGAAAGGCTGGCCCAGGCTTTTAAAATGTAGGCCTTTTTGGTTTCGTCATCGGCCTTTTTCAGTGTTTCCAGTTCGGCGAACCACTCATGAAGCGATTTTTGTGAAATGGAATTATGTTGCGGTAGTATCAAGGCCACCGTTTCGGCTAAATCACCCACATGCTGGTAGGATTCGGCAAACAGCCATTCCGGAATTCCGGCTTTTTCCCAAGCCCATTCGCGAACCTGAGCCGTTTTTATTTTCCGAGGCGGTCTTCGCCCCGTAAAGAGCGCCAAGGCCCAAATTTTATCTTCATCAGAAGCATTTGAAAAATAGGTTTTTAAGGCCTTAATTTTTTCAAGGGTTTTGGTATTCCTATCTAAATTTCGGAGTAAATCGGCAAACTCTTTCATGCTTCTGAAAGGGTATTTTCTGTTTCATATTCTACGCCGTATAAGGTTTTCAGCTCTTGGGCATGCAGGCCTTTTTCGTTTAGCCATCGACTAAACACTGATGTAAATCCGTGGGTTACGTATATATTTTCGGCTCCCGTGGCTTCCACTGCCCGGTTCAGTTCGTTCCAATCGGCATGATCGGAAAGTACAAATCCGCGATCCGTATTCAACCGGTTTTTGGATGCCCGAACGGCCATCCAGCCCGAGCAATTGCCAACGCTGTAAGGCTCAAACCGTTTCATCCAGGGCGTGCCCAAAGCCGAGCCTGTAGCCAGCACTAAAGCGCCTTTAAAATGCTTTTTATCGCTTACTTCAGAAACCTGTTGAATAGGAGGCAGCGCATATCCGGCCTCCCGCAATCGTTCATTCACATTATACACGGCTCCATGCGCAAAAACCGGGTAATCCAGCGGGGCAAGCCGGGTAAGAATCCGTTGCATTTTTCCCAGGGCGTATCCCAACAAAACGGATGTAATTCCCTTTTCTCGGTTTTCGGCAATCCATTCCTTTATTTCTGCGAATATGGTTTCCTGCGGCTCCCAATGGTAAATGGGCAGTCCGAAAGTAGATTCGGTAATGAAATGATGACAGGTAACGGGTTCAAAAGGTGCCGAGAAGCCGTCATCCTGCAATTTATAATCGCCCGTAACCACCCAAACTTCGCCTTTATATTCGGCTCTAACCTGCGCCGAACCCAGAATATGGCCCGCGGGATGAAGGCTGAATCGCACGCCGTTTATATAAAAAGGTTCGCCATATTCAACCGTCTGCAAGGAAATATCATTTCCCAAACGCAGGCGCAGAATGGCTTCTGAATCTTTGTGGGCCAAATAATGTTTACTTCCATATCGGGCGTGATCGCTGTGGGCATGGGTGATAATGGCTTTCTCTGCCGGTCTCCAGGGGTCAATCTGCACATCGGCCTCGGGGCAATAAATTCCCGAAGGCGAAAAGCTGAGCAGGGATTTCGTTTTCATGAATAATGGACATTTATTTTGGCAAAATGCGTTTTTGAAAAATACGGCAGTTGCCTAAAATGAACAAGTAAACACACCGAAAGGTTTTCTTTACTGTTGAAGCATTTTGTGAAGAATGCGTATTAATTTTTGGTGGGGCGGCCTTTTGCCACTGCAGCCGCAGTCCAGGGATCTTCGGGCCAGGCATGTTTGGGGTACCTGCGTTTTAATTCCTTTTTTACTTCAAAGTAGGTGTTATTCCAAAAGCTTCTCAAATCGCTCGTTACCTGAACGGGTTTATAGCCCGGGGAAAGCAAATGCAGGATAATCCCGGTTTTACCGGCATTCAGGCGGGGCGTCTCGGCCATACCGAATACTTCTTGCAACCGAACCGCCAACACAGGAGCCGAACCGTCAGCAAAATACTGCAAACTTAAGCTTGAACCGCTCGGAACTTTTATCCGTGCCGGAGCCAATTCATTCAACAGGATTTGTTTTTCATAGGGCAGATGATGTAACAAAGCCTCGCTGAGATTGATTTTTTTGAAATCGTCCACCCGTTTTACCGATTCAATATACGGACCGAGCCATTCTTCGGGATGGACCAATAAGGTTTCTGTTTTCACGTCAGGCCAAGCCTCATCGGCATTCCAAATGGACAGACTTTCGATGCGATTTTGCAGTTGAGTCATGTCTTCATCAAAATTCAAAAGACTTCTACCTTCAGTTTTAACAGATGATATTAATATTTTGTATATCAGTTTTTTATCAGGATTAGAAATAGGCGTAGATTGAAGCACAATGCTGCCAATCAAGAGGTCTTTTGAACACACTAATCCGCCTTTTTGGTTGTCCCAGGATATGTTTTCTTTTTCTTTCACCAAGTGCCGTAAATCCTTCGGATTGAGTGGCGAAGCCAGAAATATTTTTCCCAATCCTTCACGCGAATCCACATGAGCCACTGAAAGCCAGGGTTCATGCGCCAAATCATCGGTATTGGGCAAGGTGGCATATTGCCCGTTGGCCAGTTGAAAACGGGAGTTATTTCCCGCCCGGGCGGAGGCAATCCGTTCGGGAAAGGCATAGGCCAACAGCAAACCCGTGGTAAAAGGGTCAAAGGAGGTGTTTTCCATCGAAATGGATAACAGCTTACGGTAGCTTTCGGCTACTTGTTCAATACGTGAAAAACGTCCACCTGTTTTTCCATATTCACGGGCTCTGCGCAGTGCTTCCAATCGGATATTGACATCTGCTCCTGAATCGGGCATGGGGTCTTTTTCTTCCAGTAAAGCGGCAATATCGGTGGCCAATGCGGCCGAATTTTCTTTTTGGGCCATGATCAGCATGTGCGCAATCCTCGGGTGACATGCCAACCGGTGAATTTCTTTTCCGTGCGGGGTGATTTTTCCGTCTTCATCCAAAGCGCCCAATTGTTTGAGCGTTTCGTGGGCATACTGCAAAGCTCTGGCAGGCGGTGTATTCAGCCAAGCCATGCCGTTAATATCGGTTACACCCCAAACCGCCAAATCCAGGCATAGCGGGGTTAAATCGGCTTCCATAATTTCGGGAATGCGGTGTTCGGCAAGACGGGAATGATCGGCAGAAGTCCACAAACGGTAACAAACCCCGGCAGAAAGACGACCCGCACGTCCTGCCCGCTGATCGGCAGAATCTTTGGATACACGGGTGGTTTCCAGACGGGTAAGTCCGGTTTTGGCATCAAATCGGCTGCTCCGCATAAACCCTGAATCCACCACGATACGAATGCCTTCAATGGTTAAGCTGGTTTCGGCGATGGAAGTGGCCAACACGATTTTTCGTTTTCCTTGGGGATGAGGCAGAATTGCCCGTTGCTGTTCCGAAAAATTCAATTTTCCGTACAACGGATGAATGGAAACATTGGGAAATAACAATTCCAATTTTTCTGCGCAGCGCTTGATTTCTCCTTCACCGGGAAGAAAAACCAAAACATCTCCCGTTTGCGCTTGTAGGGCTTCTGAAACCGTTTTTGTCACCGATTCGGTCAAAAACAGCCAATCGGTGGGAGAGGGGGCGTACCGGATTTCTACGGGATACTGCCGTCCTTCGCTTTGAATGACGGGGGCTTTCAGCAAACCCGACAATTCCGTCGAATTTAATGTGGCAGACATGACCAGAATGCGCAAATCGGGTCGTAACACCTGCTGGATTTCGCGACATAGCGCCAGGGCTAAATCCGCATGAATGCTGCGTTCGTGGAATTCATCAAAAATCACTAGCCCCACATCTTGCAGGGCATTATCATGCTGCAGTTTTCGGGTAAGAATACCTTCAGTGAGCACTTCAAGGCGGGTTTGCGACGAAATACGGCTTTCAAAACGTATCCGGTAGCCCACGGTTTCGCCCGTGGATTCCTGAATTAAATCGGCCAAACGGGCGGCGATGGATTTTGCGGCCAGACGTCGGGGCTCCAACATCAGGATTTTTTTGCCTTCCAGCCACGACTCGTGGAGCAAGGCCAGCGGAAGTACCGTACTTTTTCCAGCCCCGGGGGCCGCCTGTACCAGCAGGGTATTACCCGCATTCAGTTCCTTTTTAATTTCCGGAATACAGGAAATGATGGGAAGGTCAATCTGTTCAAAATCCAAAGGAACTTTTGCCGGCATGGCACAAAACTAATATCAATTCCTATTGTTATTAAGGCATGTCAGACAAAAATCACGGACTCAGTGAAACGGATTTAGACCGGCTCATAGAAATGGCCTGGGAAAACCGCACGCCCTTCGAAGCCATTCAATTTCAGTTTGGATTCACGCAGGGACAGGTGATTAAAATCATGCGCAGCGCATTAAAAAGATACAGTTTTGATTTGTGGCGCAAGCGGGTGAACCAGGGTATCAGTACCAAACATCTGAAAAAGCGCCCCGAAGACATTAACCGCTTTAAATGTAACCGGCAACGCAGCATTTCGGGAAATGAAATTGCTAAACGATAGCTAATACATCCAATGTCCATAATTGCTTAATATCCATATAAATTTATATATTTTATTTTCTTATAATTTACATTATGTTAAGTAATAAAAATGAAATACCCACCTTGTACTGATCTATTTTGTACTCCTTTATTCTACAATGCTAACCTGTAAGATTTGCAGATGACGAGCATCAGATGAATTCCCTATATACAATTCATAATCCCCCATTTCAATTTCCCAATCTTTTTTTTCAGGATGATAATAAGCCAAATCCGAAACGGGAATTTGTAAAACCACATGTTTACTCTCTCCAGGATTCAAATAAATCTTGGTAAACGCCCTTAAATTTTTTTTATGGCGTTCTACGGCACTTATGGATTTACCCGCATAAACCTGTACGACTTCAGCACCTGACCATTTTCCGGTGTTTTTAACCGTACAACGGATTTCTATCGTGTCGGTCAGTTTATATTGTAACGTATTGGTTTCTAATGCCTGTATATCAAATTCTGTGTAGGAAAGTCCGTATCCAAAAGGAAAAGCCGCTTTTCGGTTCAGTTTATCCAATAACGTATAACCATGATAAAATCCGTAAGTTATCGTATCCGTATGTATGGGAAAATGCGGCAAATCAGCTTCATCTACCGGAATACTGAACGGAAGTTTTCCGCTTGGATTCACTTCGCCAAATACAACTTTCGGTATCGCATGGGCTCCTTCCATACCGTAGTAACCGCTCCAAAGTATGGAGGGCACCCGATTCTTCCAGTTTTCCATAATTACGGCACTGCCTGCGGTTACATGCACCGCCGTAAAACGGTTCCAGCCCGTAACCTGCCGTATCAACTTTTCGTCGCGCTCTTTCAGCGTTAACGGATGACGGTCTCCTCCTCCGCCAAAACCTGCCATTGCTTTGGAAGGTTTTGTAATATCTTTTTTTACCCGCCCCGAAGTGGAAATGTATTCTCCTTCCTCGTCGTGGTAATATCCGGCCAATACAATCACTTTATCTGCTGATGTACAAGCTTTTTCAAGTTTCCGGGTTCGTTTAGGAGAAACAAACCGAACAAACAGATGATTTTCTTTGGCGTACTTTTTAAATGCTTTTTTGGGTGTAATTACATAAGGCGATTTGGCATAACTACTTCCGTGATCCCCGTCGTTTTTGGTATTCAGCAGGTACCCCGTTACCAAAATTCGGTCATTATTATTATTTATCGGAAGAAAATTGTCTTCATTCTTGAGCAAAACCACCCCTTCTTCAGCCACTTTAAGTGACAATTGCTTATGTTTTTCCCGGTCTTCCCGACTCAGTTTCTGTTTTCTTTGATCCGTTTGATGCAGATATTGGAATAAAAATTTGGTGAACAATGTCGGATAAATCAAGGAATCCAAATCCTGTTCGCTCAGTATCCCCGATTCCAGATCCTTTTTCACGTTTTTATACGAATAAAACTTGGGAACCATCATTTCCACGTTCATACCGGCTTTTATAGATGGTGCCGTACTTCGCGTCCCCAAATCCCAATCAGAATGTATAAATCCTTTAAAATTCCATTCTTTTCGAAGGATGTTTTTCAGCAGTACTTCATTTTCGCCGCAATAGGTTCCGTTCACTTTATTGTACGCACTCATGATGGTGGCCACTCCCCTGTCCACCACATATTTAAAATGCGGCAGATACACCTCATGAAGACTCCGGTCATCAATTTGAACATCTACAAAATAGCGGGTATCCTCAATGCTGTTGAGGGCAAAATGTTTGGCGCAGGCCATCACTCCCCTGCGTTGAATTCCCGAAGCCAAAGCCCAGGCCATCTTACCGGTCAGCACGGGATCTTCTCCAAAACTTTCCTGGGCTCTTCCGTTGGCCGGATGCCGCAAAATATTCATACAGGGAGTGCCCATCAACGTTCCGCCCACGCCTCTGGCCTCTTTTCCGAGTGCTATGCCCACTTCGTGCTCCAATTCTGTATTCCAGGTAGCTGCGCGGGTAATGGGTGTAGGAAAAGAAGTTTGTCTTCCGTGAATAATCCCCCGCGGTCCGTCGGTAAAATATACAGCGGGTATGCGCTTTTTGCGGTTACCTCCGATGGGCGTAACGGGCATTCTTTTGCCGAAAAGCATGGAACCTGCCGCAATCAGATAAAAGTTTTTGGGCCCCGCCATTTCATTCAACTTTTCTTTCAGACTCAACTTTTGAATACTCTGCACCGCCATACTATCCGCATATCGTGTGGCCCGTGTGTCATGAAATGGGTTTTGTGCTGCAGCACCTATCGAAAACAAAAGGAAGAATAAAAAAGAAAATGCCGAAATTTTCATTCGGTAAAGAACAAAAAAAAGCCCCGAATTTCGGGGCTTTCCAGTAGATTATTTTTTGTATTTAATCATCTTTTCTTCATCCTGCAGTTTGGTGAAAATCTCCAGAATGGTTACACGTAACTTATCGGAAGGTTTTAATGCATAGGCAGTTTCCAGATAAGAACCGGCTTCCTTATATAAGGCATTGGCCTGGTTTTTCATTTCCTCATACTTTTTAGTCTGATTCAACGGCAGATTATTGGCTTCTTTAATGATGTTGTTCGCATCATCCAGAATCAATGCCGCATAGTTGTTCAGTGCACCGAACATCTGAGGATCTATTTCTAAAGCTTTTTTGTAATACTCTTTACTTTTTTCGATGTCTTTCAACTGAAAATAAATCACCCCGCTGTTGAAGAACAACGATTTCAGCATGTCTTTATCATCTTTAAAGGCCTCCATGGCCTCGTTCATCAGTTTCACGGATTTTTCATTATCGCCCACGGTGAGGTAATAATTCAGCTCTTCGGTGATAAACTCTGTATTTTTAGGGTACTTCTGACGGGCATCCTGAATGATTTTCAGACCTTTTTCGCTTTCCCCTTTATCCTGGTAAATTCTGGCCATGGTTCCGTAAAGATTGGCATCAGAAACGCCCCACTGCATCAGTTGATTACCATAATCCACGGCTTTATCTAAATTTTTACCACGGAAAGCGGATAAAAACATATTGGTATAAGAAACCGTATCGGTAATACCCATACTTTTCAGCAAGCTGTAGCGTTTTTCAAAATACATACCCGCATTTTCAAAATCTTGGGCCACGTAATAATTGGTTCCTGTTTTAAACAGGGTATCACATAAATAACGAGCTTTGTTGATTACATCGCTTTCTTCGAAAATTTTAGGCTTGTTGTTCTTTTCGTTAATTTCTACCGTTCTCGCTTTTTCGAGACTGGTGTAAATTTCTTCAATCACCCCTTTTTTAAATTGCGCCACACCATCATTGGTTTCATTCATGATGGCCATATACACTTCGGCTCTGCGCTTCCATGTTTTGGATTTGTTGATGGTTTTCTCATTAACCGCAGCCGCATCGATAGATTCTTTGGCTTTGATGAGATTTTCAATAGCCACGGCAATATTGCCATTTTTCTTTTCAATGTTGTAGACGTTCATGTATTCCCAGGAACTCAGTACATTGCTTTCCTGCGCTTTCGCTCCGGCTGCAAAAACCATTGCGAATATTCCGATTACAATTTTTTTCATGGTTCTTTAAATTTTATTTTTCTGATGTTTCAAAAGTAATGCCACAAAATATGCTATTCAATTACAAAAATTAACCTTCATCGGTCGGATTTTGAGGTTCTGTACCTTGTTCTGCTCCGGTTAATCCTTCCGTTTCTTCCCCGGAAACTTCACCTTCTACCTCATCCTCGTTCATTTCAGCAGGCACTTTGGCAATAGCCGCAATGCTGTCATTATTTCTGAGGTTGATGAGTTTAACGCCTTGGGTTGCACGGCCCATCACACGCAGCGAATCAATTCCTAAACGGATTAATGTTCCGCGTTTGGTGATAATCATCAGGTCTTCTTCAGGAACCACCTCCAAAATGCTGATTAAGGTACCGGTTTTATCGGTAATGTTCATGGTTTTCACCCCTTTACCTCCGCGGTTAGTAATGCGGTAATCTTCCAGTGCGGATTGTTTACCATACCCGTTTTCGGAAACCACCAGTACATTATTGGCTTTGTTGCTTACGCAAATCATTCCGATTACCTCATCCGATTCATTAGTCATGCTGATGCCTCTTACTCCCGTTGCCGTGCGGCCCATTCCTCTTACTTTATTTTCAGGGAAACGAATGGCTCTACCCGACTTAATGGCAATCAGGATTTCACTGTTGTCATCGGTCAGGCGGGCTTCGATCAATTCATCGCCTTCGCGGACATTAATGGCGTTTATACCATTTGTTCTTGGACGGGAATATGCCTCAAGGGTAGTTTTTTTGATGGTTCCCTTGCGGGTGCACATCACAATGAAGTGATTTTTACAATATTCTTCGTCTTTGAGATCTTTAACCGCAATATAGGCTTTGATTTTATCGTCACTTTCAATGTTAATCATATTCTGAATCGGACGCCCTTTGGCCGTTTTGTCTCCTTCAGGAATTTCATATACACGCAGCCAGTAACATCTTCCCTTTTCGGTAAAGAACAACATATAGTTGTGCGCCGTGGCAATATGCAGGTGCTCCAGAAAATCTTCATCGCGGGTACCGCTGGCGCGTGAACCCGTTCCTCCCCTGTTCTGACGACGATAATCGGCCAGTGAGGTTCTTTTGATGTATCCTTTGTGCGAAATGGTAATGGCAACTGCTTCATCTTCAATCAGGTCTTCAATACGCATATCATCCGCACTGTGTACGATTTCTGTGCGACGCTCATCCCCATATTTTTCTCTGATGACTGTAAGCTCATCTTTAATGATTTTCATTCTGAGCGCCTTATCACCAAGAATTTCGCGGTAATAGGCAATCATTTTCATGACTTCTTCGTATTCACCGCGAAGTTTATCCTGCTCAAGACCTGTTAACTGACGCAGACGCATGTCTACGATTGCTCTGGCCTGAATATCAGATAAACTGAAACGGCCCATCAATTCTTCAATGGCTTCATTCGGGCTTTTGGCAGCACGGATGATTTTGATAACCTCATCAATATTATCAGAGGCTATGATGAGACCTTCTAATATGTGGGCTCTTTTTTCGGCCTGTTCTAAATCAAATTGAGTGCGTCGAACTACAATTTCATGACGGTGCTCCACATAGTGCACAATCATATCTTTCAGATTCAGCATAACCGGCCGTCCTTTAACCAACGCAATGTTATTTACTGAAAATGAAGTTTGTAGAGAGGTATACTTAAATAAATTATTTAAAACTACATTCGGAATGGCATCGCGACGGAGTTCATAAACGATACGCATTCCATTTCTATCCGATTCGTCGCGGATGTCAGAAATACCCTCGATTTTCTTTTCGTTTACCAGCTCAGCGGTTCGCTTAATAAGTTCCGCTTTGTTTACCTGATAGGGAATTTCGTCTACTATAATAGCCTGACGGTTATTGTCCATATCCTCAAAAGTGGCACGGGCTCTCATCACCACACGGCCTCTTCCAGTTTCAAAAGCGTCACGAACCCCTTCGTAGCCATAAATAATTCCGCCTGTAGGAAAATCAGGGGCTTTAATAAATTTCATCAATTCGGCCACTTCTATATCATGATTATCGATATAAGCCAAAATACCATCAATGGTTTCCGTAAGATTGTGCGGAGCCATATTGGTGGCCATACCCACGGCAATACCTGATGCCCCGTTAACGATAAGATTCGGAAACGCTGAGGGCATTACGGTAGGTTCTTCCAGGGAGTCGTCGAAGTTGGGCGTAAAGTCAACCGTATTTTTCTCGATATCTGCCAACATTTCTTCTGCCAGTTTTCTCAAACGGGCCTCCGTATAACGCATGGCAGCCGGTGGGTCATCATCAATTGAACCGAAGTTACCCTGTCCATCCACTAAAGGATACCGCAAAGACCAATCCTGGGCCATACGCACCATAGTATCGTAAACAGAGGAGTCGCCATGCGGGTGATACTTACCGAGCACCTCACCCACAATACGGGCTGATTTTTTATGCGGTTTCGTTGAAGTGATTCCCAAATCCATCATGCCGAATAATACCCTTCTGTGCACGGGCTTTAAACCGTCGCGTACATCAGGTAAGGCTCTGGAAACAATTACCGACATTGAATAGTCAATGTAGGCGGTTTTCATTTCATTTTCGATATTAATCGGTATAATCTTCTCTTCTTCAGCCATTTATTTTACTGTATTTCTGATTAGAATTTATTTTTGATTCGGTTGCCTAAAAAAGCGAACGAAAGTACACTTTCCTGCGTTGAAAAAGAAATTTAAATCACACCCCAATAAACAAACCAGTGTTAAAAAAAAACATATAAATTGCAGTCGTTTTGAGGGAATGGGCATACTTTTGGATAGCCTGAAAACGTTGAAAAGTAATCGCATTATAAAGAAAGGAACAAAACAGATATGGAATCCAGATTTTCTCCAAGAGTAAAAGATGTTCTTACATACAGTCGTGAAGAAGCCCTCAGGCTGGGACACGAATATGTGGGGACGGAGCATCTTTTATTGGGAATCATTCGAGAAGGCGAAGGTTTAGCCTTGCAAATTTTAGATTTAATGGGGGTTACTCCCGTAAATCTTCGTAAAGAGATTGAAAATACGGTAAAACCGGGAAATAAAACATCCATGAACCTGGGGAATATCCCGCTGGTGAAGCAGGCTGAAAAAGTACTGAAAATAACCGTTTTGGAAGCGAAGTTATTCAATAGCCCGGTAATTGAAACCGAGCATTTATTGTTAGCCATATTAAAGGATACAGATTCCGTAGGTGCCCGCATTCTTCAGCGATTTGATGTAGATTACAAAGCGGTAAAAGAACGTTACGAAATGATGAATCCTGATAATTCCCCCCGCTCCGAATTACCGGGTTCTTCGGACGATGACAATGACGACGCATTCCCCGGTGGTGGAAGCGCTCGTAAAAATCCTTCAGATCCCAAATCCAAAACTCCGGTGTTGGATAACTTTGGGCGAGACTTAAGCCGCATGGCTGAAGATGGTAAACTCGATCCCATCATTGGGCGCGAAAAGGAAATTGAGCGTGTAAGCCAGATTTTGAGCCGCCGTAAGAAGAATAATCCCATATTGATTGGTGAACCCGGTGTGGGTAAATCAGCCATAGCGGAAGGTTTAGCCCTGCGGATTGCTCAGAAAAAGGTTTCCAGGGTGCTTTTCAACAAACGTATTGTGTCTCTTGATCTGGCTTCATTAGTGGCCGGAACCAAGTACAGAGGACAGTTTGAAGAACGTATGAAAGCCCTGATGAATGAATTGGAAAAGTCGCCCGATGTGATTCTTTTCATTGATGAAATTCACACCATTATCGGTGCAGGCGGGGCCTCCGGTTCATTGGATGCGTCCAATATGTTCAAACCGGCATTGGCAAGAGGCGAAATTCAATGCATCGGCGCCACTACGCTGGACGAGTACCGTCAATACATTGAAAAGGATGGAGCATTAGACAGACGTTTTCAAAAAGTGATGGTGGAACCTACTTCAGAGGAAGAAACACTTCAGATTTTGAACAACATCAAAGAAAAGTACGAAAGCCATCACAACGTAAACTATACTCCCGAGGCGCTAAAGGCATGTGTTACACTGACATCCAGATATATCACCGATCGTTTTTTACCTGATAAAGCCATCGATGCCCTGGACGAAGTAGGTGCCCGTGTGCATATCACAAACATTAAGGTTCCTGTAGAAATCACGGACTTAGAGAATAAAATTGAAGAGGTCCGCGAGGAGAAAAATCATGCGGTCAGAATATCCAAATATGAAGATGCGGCCCGTTTGCGTGATACTGAACGCACCCTGATGGAAGAACTTGAAAAAGTAAAAAACCGTTGGGAAGAAGAAAGCCGCAAACACCGCGAAACGGTTACAGATGAAAATGTGGCAGAAGTTGTCAGTATGATGACAGGTATCCCCCTGACAAAAGTGGCACAGACTGAAACCAAAAAATTGGCGAACATGTACGACATGATTAAGTCGAAAGTGATTGGTCAGGACGAAGCGGTGCGCAAAACGGTAAAAGCCATTCAACGTAACCGTGTAGGGCTCAAAGACCCTAATAAACCTATCGGTTCGTTTATTTTCCTTGGTCCTACCGGAGTAGGTAAAACACAGTTGGCCAAAGTAATTGCAAAATACCTGTTCGACAGCGAAGAAGCGCTTATACGGATTGACATGAGCGAATACATGGAGAAATTCAGTGTGTCGCGTTTAATCGGAGCGCCTCCGGGATATGTTGGATACGAAGAAGGCGGACAGCTGACCGAAAAAGTACGCCGTAAACCGTACTCCGTAGTATTGCTTGATGAAATTGAAAAAGCACACCCGGATGTATTCAATTTGTTGCTTCAGGCTTTGGACGACGGTCAACTAACCGATAGTTTGGGCAGAAAAATTGATTTCAAAAATGCCGTGATCATTATGACTTCCAATATCGGTTCACGCGATTTGAAAGAATTCGGTACAGGAGTCGGATTTAAAACCGGAGCCAAAGAAGCGCAGACAGATACCTTGAGCAAAGGGGTGATTCAAAATGCCCTTAAAAAGGCTTTTGCCCCTGAATTTCTGAACCGTATTGATGATATCATCATGTTTAATTCCCTTTCAAAAGAGGATATTTTCCAAATCATTGATATTGAAATGGAAGGATTTATCAAAAGACTGGAGGCGAACGGTTACAAACTTAAAATAGACAAACCGGCTAAAGATTTCATTGCTGAAAAAGGATTTGATGCCAATTTTGGTGCCCGTCCATTGAAAAGAGCTATCCAGAAATATCTGGAAGATCCGCTGGCCGAGGAAATTATCAATTCCAATCTGGAAGAAGGCGATACAATTAATGTCACTTACGATAAAACGAAAGATGAGATTAAAATAAAAGTATCGAAACCCAGAGGTAAAAAGGCGGAAGCCGAAGAAGGTCCTGAAGAATAATAAAAAAGCCCCGTATGGGGCTTTTTTATTGAAACGCTTCTTTCATGAACTCAAAAGTCGTTTTCATTAAGTCATGCTACATTACTATTTAAGCCGTCTTTACATTTGGGATATAAATTAATAATTAACTCATTATGAAAAAAGTAATTTTAGCAGCATTGGTAATCGGAATGTCTGGAATTATTTCAGCAAATGTTCCTGTAACACCAGAAAAAACAGAAATTGTAAATCCCGTAGGTGGTTTTGTAAAAATTGTAAATGATACCAAAAATGACCTCAGAATCCACACCGGATCGGCTCATGTAACTCTTTATCATGGTGGTGGATCTACCTCGGTGGCCTGTGATGAAGGTAGAAAAATTTCGTATTCAGACGGAAGTAAAGCAACCGGACTCATTTTTAAAATTGATGAAAGCATGTGCGGTAAAACCGTAAAACTTTCCGAGTATATCAAGTAACCCTTTTCCCTTACCCTTTAAGGCCCCTGAATACAGGGGCTTTTTTTTTGCATATCGGGCTTAGGTTTTTGTTTACCTTTGGCGTAAATAGAATGATATGAAAAGCTATATGCTCCTGTTCATAGGGTTTGTAGGAATGATGACCTTTTTTTCGTGTAGAGGCGAATGCGTTTCGTGTTCCAAATCCGGGTCACAGACACTGAATTACTGCGAAGGAGATTTTCCTAACAAACAAACCTATCTGGACCAAATCAATGGTTTGGATAGTTTGGGGTATACCTGTATTGATAAATAACCTCAAAAAGTTCCGATAAGTAGCTAAAAATGTTATTTTTAGCCTGTTTTGTTTATGGTAACTTTGAGAAAATTACCATGATGAAAAAAATTAAATACTTGTTATTTATAACCGTTTTTGCTTCTTGCGAGAAAAACATTGATTTACCCAAAAGCGTATTACCGCAAGGTAACCTTAATAAAGTGCTTTATTCGGACTGCAGCGTTCCATTTCCAGATTTATACACCATGAACGCGGATGGAAGCGATAATATTCGTTTGACTAATTTTTCAAATTCATGTGACTTTTGTAGTGTTACGTTTGGTTCATGGAGGCAAGACGGCGGAAAAGTGGTTTTTTGCGGCACTGTCCTGGAAAACAATGCATACAAAACCGAAATATTTACCATTAATCCCGATGGAAGCGAATTGCAACGCATAACATTTAATACATTGCATGAAAGTAATCCGTTATTTTCACCTTTTGGCGATAAAATATATTATACCGCGGCCACAGGCGATAATTCGGTTACTCCCTATCAGATATTCACAGTAAACCCTGATGGCACTGAAGATGAACAACTTACTTTTTTCAGTAACGGAAATGATTCTTGCGCATCATTCATTACTACAATTTCACCGACTGGAGATAAAATACTTTTTAGCAGTAACAAAGACGCTTCCATCAGTTCTATGTGGGATTTATATTCCATGGATTTGCAGGGAAATGACATAATCCGAATTACCTATAATTCTGAAGATTTTGGCAGTTTAACCTTTTCGCCTGATGGAAATAAATTGGCATTTATTAGGGAAGTCAACCAAAACCCACAAATTTTCACCATAAATGCAGATTTTACTGGGTTAAGTCAGATTACTAATTTCAACTCGCCTAATTTAAACGGTATTCAACTGTATCTCAATACGGTTTCTTGGGCTCCTGATGGGACTAAAATAATATTCAGTTCAAACCTAAATGATTTGAACGATTATGGAGAGTTTTATACTATCAATGCAGATGGCACTGATTTAACACAAATCACTAATAACGGATTATGTAAAACAAATCCCCGGTGGAGATAACTTCGTAAAACCTGTTTTTTCTACATATTTCGTCTGTACTGCCCTCCTACTTCAAACAGGGCTTTGGTTATCTGGCCAAGTGTGCAGTATTTTACGGCAGTCATCAGTTCATCAAACAGGTTTTCATTTTTTACCGCAGCCTGCTGTAATTTCATCAGGTGTTCCTGACTTTTATCGGCAAAAGCCGTTTGCAGGTTTTTAACCGTCTGAATCTGATTTTGCTTTTCTTCTTCGGTGGCACGGATTACTTCCGCAGGAATAATGGTGGGCGAACCCTTGGAACTCAGAAAGGTATTTACTCCGATAATGGGATATTCTCCGGTATGCTTGAGCATTTCATAATGCAGACTTTCTTCCTGAATTCGGCTACGCTGATACATGGTTTCCATGGCACCCAGCACTCCTCCCCTTTCCGTAATCCGGTCAAACTCGGCATACACGGCTTCTTCCACCAGTTCGGTCAGTTCTTCGATAATAAAAGCACCCTGAAGCGGATTTTCGTTTTTTGCTAATCCTAATTCTTTATTGATAATCAACTGAATCGCCATGGCTCTGCGAACCGATTCTTCGGTTGGCGTGGTTATGGCTTCGTCATAAGCATTGGTATGCAGCGAATTACAATTATCATAAATGGCATACAATGCCTGCAATGTGGTACGGATGTCATTAAAATCAATTTCCTGTGCATGGAGCGAACGTCCGGAAGTCTGAATATGATATTTCAACATCTGTGAACGTGAATCGGCACCGTATTTATCTCTGAGGGCTTTGGCCCAAATTCTTCGGGCTACTCTTCCGATTACAGAATATTCAGGATCAACACCATTACTGAAAAAGAAAGAAAGATTCGGACCAAAGTCATTGATATCCATTCCGCGGCTCAGGTAATATTCCACATACGTGAAACCGTTAGCCAGTGTAAACGCGAGTTGGGTTACCGGATTGGCCCCCGCTTCGGCAATGTGATATCCGCTTATGGAAACGGAATAAAAATTCCGCACTTTGTTTTTGATGAAATATTCCTGTACATCGCCCATTAACCGTAAGGCAAACTCTGTACTGAAAATGCAGGTATTCTGCGCCTGATCTTCTTTGAGAATATCTGCCTGAACCGTTCCCCGCACCGCCGAAAGCGTTTCTGCTTTGATTTTCGCATATACATCTGCAGGAAGTACCTGATCTCCAGTTACACCCAGCAACATAAGCCCGAGACCGTCGTTACCTTCAGGAATGGGGGCATTATAAACTGGACGCGGTACTCCCAATTTTTGATAAATAGCCTCTATTTTCGCATTGACTTCCGCTTCCAGCCCATTGGCTTTGATGTATATTTCGCATTGCTGGTCAATGGCCGCATTCATGAAAAAACCAAGCAACATGGGTGCAGGACCGTTAATGGTCATACTCACCGATGTTTTGGGATCGGCCAGATTAAAGCCCGAATACAGCCGTTTGGCATCATCCAGACAACAGATACTTACTCCCGAATTTCCGATTTTACCATATATGTCCGGTCTTACATCGGGGTCATTTCCGTATAGTGTAACCGAGTCAAACGCTGTGGATAAACGCTTGGCAGGCATACCCAACGAAACATAGTGAAAACGTTTGTTGGTGCGCTCAGGACCGCCTTCACCGGCAAACATCCGCGTTGGATCCTCGCCTTCGCGTTTGAAGGGATAAATACCCGCTGCATAAGGAAATTCTCCAGGCACATTTTCAGTCAGCGACCAGTACAATTGTTCGCCCCAATTTTTGAATTTAGGAAGCGAAACCTTGGGAATCTCAAGATGAGAAAGAGATTCGGTATGGGTTTTTATTTTGATTTCCTTGTCGCGGACTTTAAACGTGTAAAATTCACCGGTGTAGTTCGCTTTTTTGGCTTCCCATTGCTGAATGATTTCCCAATTTTTAGGATCTAAATCCAATTTTATTCTGTCAAACTCCGCCAATAACACTTTTACGATTTCGCTATTGGTCGTATTTTCCCGGGCTTTTTGTAAGGTTTTTTCCCACTCTTCCTTTGATGTATTTAATCTAACCCCGGTAATAGATTCTATGGTTTTGGCGATTCCAAATAGTTTTTCGGCCACTTCGGCCTGTTTTACTGCACTTTGGTTGTACTTGCGGTTGTTTTCGGTAATCTCAGAAAGATAACGCGTTCTTCCGGGGGGAATGATGAATACTTTTTCAGAAATTTCGGCGGTAAATGAAAAGTCGGAGCGGAATTCTGTTTTCCCTGTTTTTTCAACCAGTTTGTCCATTACCGCTCTGTACAACCGGTTGGTTCCCGGATCATTAAACTGGCTGGCAATGGTTCCAATCACGGGGAGAGAATCATCATCGGCTTCCCAAAGGTTATGGTTCCGTTTGTATTGTTTTTTTACATCGCGGATGGCATCTAACGCTCCCCGTTTATCGAATTTGTTAATCGCCACAATGTCTGCAAAATCAAGCATATCGATTTTTTCGAGCTGTGTGGCTGCCCCAAATTCGGGAGTCATGATGTATAAACTGGCATCGCTATGGTCCAAAATTTCGGTGTCAGACTGCCCTATCCCTGATGTTTCCAAAATAATCAGATCAAAATGGGCTGCTTTTAAAATATTGACGGCGTCTCCCACATATTTGCTGAGTGCCAGATTGCTTTGGCGGGTAGCCAACGAACGCATATAGACTCTGGGATTCCGAATGGCGTTCATACGGATTCTGTCGCCCAGTAAAGCTCCTCCTGTTTTACGTTTGGATGGATCTACCGAAATAATTCCCAGGGTTTTATCTTTAAAATCAATCAAAAAACGTCGAACCAGTTCATCCACCATACTGGATTTCCCGGCGCCTCCGGTTCCTGTAATTCCCAAAACCGGTACACCTGAATGTTCAGCGGCCGATTTAATCTGATCTAGAATCGATTTGCTTTCCTCAGGAAAATTTTCAGCGGCTGAAATCAGACGGGCAATTACTTTGTGATTTGAAGGAGATAAGTGTTCGGTATCTCCTTCTATTTTATCTCCGATGGCATAATCGGCCTGCATCAGCAGGTCATTAATCATACCCTGTAAACCCATCGCTCTTCCATCGTCGGGATGATAAATTCGGGTAATACCGTATGCATGCAGTTCGTTGATTTCTTCGGGTAGTATGGTTCCCCCACCTCCTCCGAATATTTTTATCTGCGAAGCGCCTTTTTCTTTCAGCAGATCGTACATATATTTGAAATACTCCACATGTCCGCCCTGATAACTCGTCATAGCTATGGCATGTGCGTCTTCCTGAATGGCCGTGTTCACCACTTCTTCCACACTTCTGTCATGGCCTAAGTGTATCACTTCGGCTCCTGTAGATTGAATAATACGGCGCATGATGTTAATGGCCGCATCATGTCCGTCGAAAAGGCTTGCCGCCGTAACAATTCTGATCTTGTTTTTGGGGATATATGGTGTCGCGTTCTGCATATCTGAATTTTAACGGGCAAATATAGCCAAATAGGCATTGTGAGCGTATTGCTGAGATAGGATTATAAATCATGTGTAGTATTGTTGCCTCCTAAATATATGTTTACATTAGCTCCATCGTAATCCTTTATGAAACAAAGTGTAATCCGGTTGTTTTCTGTTTTTTTTCTATTTATTGTGATAGCATTGCAGATTCGTGCGCAGGAGAGCGGAACGAGTTCGGTATATGGCATCATAGTGGGTGTTTCCAAATACTCCGATCCATCCTTTAAGCCCTTAAATTATGCGGATGACGATGCATTGTGGTTTTATAGTTTTTTAAAAAGCCAGATTGTTAAACCGGCAGACCACAGTAAAATCAAATTATTCAGAAACGATTCTGCCCGGGCTGATTTGATTTGGGCCGAAATATTCAAAATCCGTAAAAAAGCCAATCCGGGAGATACTGTGTATTTCTATTTTTCTGGTCATGGTGATGCCGGCAATCCGGAAAATATCATGCTGATATCGCACAACGCCATTAATGGTTTATTGCAGGCCGGTGGATGTATTCCGATGAGAGACCTTAAAGATGAATTTAAAATCCTGAATGCGAAAAAAGTAAAAGTAATCCTGATAACAGATGCATGCCGGGCCAATGAAGAAGCCGATGAATTGAATAATCTTATATTCACAAATAAAATAGCCAATCAATCCTCGGGTGAGTTTCAGTTTATCTCATGCTCAAGTGACGAAAAATCATACGAAGACGCCCGCTGGGGAGGCGGACACGGGGTTTTTACTTTTCATTTGATTGAAGGTTGGCTGGGCTTAGCGGATAAAGATGATGGCGAAGTATCTCTGGGTGAATTGGTTACTTATGTGAAAGAACAGGTAAAAAAAGACACTTACGATTCCAAAAAGAAAAAATCCCTGCAAAAACCACATCACTGCTGCTCCGATCAGGAAGATTGGATTGTGGGTAAAGTGGATGAAGAAATCAAAAAGAAAATTTTGATTCAAAAGGAAATGGGAAACAACATGTATGCGGCTTTAATGCCCAACATGCGCTCCAAAAATGCCAACCTGTCTTCTATTTCAGATACGAGTATTCTCCGTATGTATCAAAAATTTTATAATGCATTGGATGATAAACGCTTTTTGTATCCCGACACCAACTGTGCTTACACGTATTATCTGAGATTAAAAAACTCGGGTAAAGCGGAATCCATTCTGTCGGATGTGGAAATTGACCTGGTGGCCGGGATGGCCAATGAGGCTCAGTCTGCGATTCAGGATTTTCTGACCAGTAAGGATACTTTGCATTCCACTTCCTTTTTCAGAAATGCGGCTGCTTTAATGAATGCTTCGCTGGGTTTGATGGATACAACCGATCAGTTGTACAAAAACATGAAAGCCAGAGCCTTGTTTTTAGAAGCTGGCTCACTTATGGATTCCCAGGATAAAATGGTGCAGGCATTTTACAAATTAGACAGTTCCTTGGTTTTTGAACCGGGAGCACCCTATGTGTTTTACATGCGTGCCAAGATTTATGAGGAATTTAAATACTATAAAGAAGCCGAAGAAAACTACCTGAAAGCTATTGAATTAGCCCCAAAGTGGGTGAACCCGCTCATTGGTCTAGCCTATTTTTATAATGATAACGGAAAATTAGATAAGAGCCTTCAATACTACGAGGAAGCCCTTAAAATTCAACCTACGCCACACACATTTAATCTTATAGCCTATGCCTATTATTCGGGCGGACAGTATGAAAAAGCCATAGAAACCTATCAAAAGGCGCTGGACAAAGATCCCAATGACATTAATGCGCTTAACGGAATGGGCGCTGCCTTGGTAAAGGTAAATCAGCAGGATTCGGCCATTGTGTATTATCTGAAAGCGTTAAGCCTCGATTCCTTTTACTATTACACATATGCCCATATCGGTGCTTACTATTATGAAAATAGTCAATACAATAGAGCCGAAGAATGTTATGACTTTGCTACACAATTGAATCCCTCTTACAAACATGGATTCTATATGCTCGGCGAAATCTGTGAGTTAAAAAAGGACCCCTACAATGCCGTAAAAAACTATCTGGCCTGTCTTCAAATAGACCGTTACGACTCTTACGTATATTACAAAATCGGAAGTCTTCTTGCCGCTGAGAAAATGTATCGTGAAGCGTTAAACTATTACATTACACCTACTTATTATGATGATTATTACAACCCCGTTTATGTGGGTGAAACTTATTTGGAATTGGGTGTTTTGGACTCGGCGTATATGTGGCTGAAATACAGCGATGATAACTTCCCCGATCAATATAGAACCCAAAGCCTGATTGGACTTTTTTGGATGAAAAGAGAAGACTATGCAAGTGCGCTACCGGCATTTCACAAATCTTCCGAGCTAAAGCCGGATTATGAATACAATTATTTTTCTCTGGCTATATCGCATTACTATCTCACGAATATTGATTCTGCCATTTATTACTATGAAAAAACAATTACCCTGAACCCTTCATACCTTGAAGTGTATCCTTACCTGTGGTCAATTTATATGTATGAAAAGACGGATTATCCAAAGGCGTTGGGCGTTTTAAATAGAGGGCTAAAAGAGTTTCCTGAAAACGAAAATCTTTTATATTACAATGCATTCCACTATCTGCTGACCGGTGAATCGGAAAAGGCTTTAGTAGAAGCAGAAAAAACAATACGGTTAAATCCGGACAACGGCAGAAATTATTTTGGAAAAGCCATGATTCTGGCAAGTTTAAATAGAGAAAATGAATCAATTGAAATGCTTGAAAAAGCAATAAAAACTGGATTGAAAATAACCCATGAAGATTTAGAGGTAGAATATTTTAATTCCATCCGATCAGATAAAAGATTCAAAAAGTTAGTCAACAATCTCTCAAAAAGTAAATAAAAATTTAAACGTAATACCTATGAAGAATTTAAAAAACTATATGCTGACAATCGGATTGTTTGCATATTTTATTCCACTGAGTTATGCTCAGTTTGGAACGGGAGCCGTTATAGAACCCGGGAAATTAAGCAAACTGAATTCGCCCGATAAAGGCGGGTTGGGGTTTTCTGCGCAGATTCCAGCCACTTTTTCGTTGAAATCATTTGCACCGTATGTAAAATCGCAAGGAATCTACCCTTCCTGTTCGGGCTGGGCTGTGGCGTATCAGGCATTGAGTATTCAATATGCCAGAGCCAACAACATTACCAATAAAAATCATATTACGGCGAATGCATTCTGTCCTTATTTTGTGTACAACAAAATCAAGCCCGAAATCAAAAACTGTTCAGGTGGAAAACCGGCCGATGAAATGATTTTTCTGATGATAGATGAAGGCGCCAAGAGATTTTATCTCCCTCTGATGGGATGTGGAACAAACGTTTCCAATGAATTTTCGGAATCGGCCAAAAATCACCGTATCAAAGATGGATACCGATTATTTGACTGGCCTGCGGATATTAAAATCTATAACAATGATTTAGGTGATGCTTTTAAACGATACTTTGCCGCAAAACCACCCAAAGACCTCAAAATGGTTAAAGAATTTGTTGCCTCCGGATATCCGGTGATTTTTGCGGCAGCATTGCCAACATCCTTTTATTCTGTATCTGGCGATATATGGGAACCCACAGCTGCCGAAAAAGCAAATCCAGCTGCAGCCATTATGGATAATACAGGCGCACACAGACTACATGCCATGACTATTGTAGGATATGACGACGCAAAATACGGCGGCGCTTTTGAAGTTATGAATTCATGGTCAGAAAACTGGGGAAACAAAGGGTTTTTCTGGATACGGTATGAAGATTTTTCCACGTATGCATATAGCGCATTAGCCATGGAACTTTATCCGGTAGATCCGCTTTCATTAACGAAAACCGGATGTGTTTGGGGAGATTGTAATAATGGATACGGATTTTTTAGAAGTGCCAATAAACATACTTACGAAGGATATTTTAAAAACGGGGTTTACAACGGCTATGGCATTTATACCTGGCCCACGGGAGCCGCTTATGCCGGTATGTGGAAAGAAGGAAAACGGGAAGGTGAAGCCACACAATACTACCCTGACGGAGAATTTGGGCAATGTATTTACAGTGCTGATAAGGTGCTGAGCGGTTACACGCAATTTAAAACTGCCTCTGGCGATGAATACAAGGGAACCATTAAAAACGGGTTGATTCACGGCTGGGGTACTTACCAGTTTGTGAGTGGTGATAAATACACCGGTTTTATTGACAACGGTAAATTTCAAGGACTTGGAAAATATATGTGGGCTAACGGTACCGTGTATATGGGCTATTGGGAAAACGGGAAACGAAACGGGAAAGGTATGCTGATTACTCCCGATAAAAAAGCCATGGCTGGGGACTGGGTGAACGAAACCTTTATCTCGGGAAAATCTTTTGGGTTTGCTTCTGAAGCGGAAGCCCCTACTCCATCACTTGAGTTAAAATCCAGTGTGTATCTCTCTGCAGATTGTATTTCGGGCAATTGCCTGAATGGAAACGGAAGCCGCAATATGGGCAATGGAACCAAATATGAAGGCGATTTTACGGACGGTCTTGAAGATGGCCGTGGTATGCGCACATATACCGATGGAGTGTATGATGGTATGTGGAAACAGGGAAACAAAAATGGTATAGGAATACTCAAACTTAACAGCGGCACCAACATCATTGCCGAATTTAAAAAAGATAAAGTGGATGGTTATGCCTTTTTCTATGATAATGCGGGAAAAATGTTTGTGGATATTTTTAATAATGGCGCAAGAATTTCACGCCTAGCCATGTCAGATCCCACCGCATCTACAGGCACGGGAATACAAGCCATGCAAAAAACATTTTTAGGACCGGATCTTACCGAAAAACCAAGCCGTTGATTTTTTCATGAAATGGATTTTCGCCCTTTTATTAAACTTCTTGCTGATTTTTCATATCCACGCAGGAATCATTGAATGCAAGGATGTTTTCGACCGCCTTGTATTGGTTATGGGTCAGGGAAATATGCCCAAACCTCGCTTGGTGATTGAGAACAGTCCCAACTTGGTGGCCGTTACTTTTCCTACCGGCGAAATAAAAGTGGGAAATCGATTTATCGGTTTGTGTTCCCGTTTTCAAAAAGATTCAGTGAATGCACTGGCTCATGTATTATCGCATGAGCTGGTGCATTACTACAGGCGTCATGCATGGGCACACGGATTCGGAGCTGCCTATGCCGATACGGATTGGGGAAAAAAAATAGCCAAAGAAGAATCGAACAAGGCGTTTATGGAACTATATGAGACCCAGGCCGATCAATTAGGCGTATTATATGCATTCAGTGCCGGTTACAACACAATCCACGTAGCTCCATTTGTGTTGGATAGTATTTATACCTGGTTTCATGGCGGTAAAGATTCCATTCCGGGTTACCCGCCGCTTGCCCAGCGAAAACTAACCGCAGAAAAATCGGCAAAACTCATTGCCAACTTAATTCCTGTGTTTGAAACGGGCAATCTACTCCAGTCGTTGTCTTATATTCATAAGGGCGAAACCCAATCCTTTATGTTGGATTTCAGTGGATTCTGCTATGAACATATTCTGTCTTCCGATATTCATACACCCGAGATATTCAATAATTTAGCTGCGGTAAAAATTTTAAAATCAAATCTTTACAATACATCTATTACCGCTACACTTAAACTTCCGCTAATCCTGGATGGCAACTCATTGCTCTATGAAATTTCGGGTACGAGAGACGGTAGCGATTATTCCGAAATGCTGAATATGTTATCCTCAGAAGCGTTTGAACATCTTGACCGCTGTCTGAAAATTGAACCGGCATATTGGCCGGCCCGCATCAACAAATTGGTTCTGCTCTTAAAACTTGAAAAATTGGGAAGTTGCGAAGATGAAATCAGACAACCGATTAATCAGGAACTGATAAAAAGTCTGCCCCAGTTTAAAAATTACACCCGCGAAATTCAGGCTGTAATAGCATACCTGAAAAACGATAAAACGCTTGCCAAAAAACTATTTGCCGAAGTAGAAAAAAACGGGTCACTTACTGCTGCGGAAAACCTGCTGATGCTAGAGGGAAAATTTGATTTACGTAGTAAAAATCAAGAAGAGTGGGATGTAGATACTTCTGAAAAATGGATGGGTAAATATGTCGGTTTTTCGCTTCGCGATTATGATGTGGACACGGAAAAAATGGCATTGCTCAATAACCAGAATGGGTATATTCTCTACAAAAATGAAGGTGATTACCTGATATACGAACTCAACCAAAAACTAGGCAGAGGACCTTTCCGAAAAGTCCGATTTGCCGTATCCCAAGAAGAATCATCTTACACTTCAAAAGGAATAAAACCCGGTTCCACTGCCAAATCCATCAAAACAGCCTATGGAGAACCGAAATGGGTTTCAGAAGGAACCCTACACTCCTATTGGTACTATCCGGTTCATAAATTGGTGTTTATGTTAAACCAGCCTCAGAATAAAGTACATAGCTGGTACTATTATTCTGTTAAATAGCCGAAAAACATCAACCCTGTTCAGCTATTTACCATAACGGGGTAAATAGTTACTTTTGCCCAAAATTGTGGAGTTGGAGAATAAGAAGATTGCATTTATCATCAATAAGGGTTCAGGAAATGTATTCAAGAAAGTACAAAAAATTCAACTGAAAGAGTACATTCTACAGCATACGGATTATCCTGTTTTTGAGCCGGAAAATGCTGAAGAGTCTGCCAGAATTACCCGCGAACTTGTCGATCAAAATTATGAAGCTGTTTTTGCCTGTGGAGGCGATGGAACGCTCAATACGGTATCTTCTCAACTGGTAAATACAAACACGGCATTAGGAGTAATTCCCTTTGGAAGCGGAAATGGGTTTGCCCGGTATCACAAGATACCGCTCAGATGGCAGAAAGCCTTTAATGTGCATAAAAATCACAAAGAAATAATCTGCGATGCTTGCACCATAAACGGAAAACACTTTGTAAACGTGGCCGGTATCGGATATTCCGGAAATGTGGCCAAAGCCTTTAAACAGGAAAAGGGGCGCGGTTTCTGGGGTTATGTAAAAGTGATTCTGAAAAATCTGCATCGCGATAACCGAAATGTAAAAATCACATCAGATACCGGCGAAAGTTGGGAAGGCAGTTCATGGGACGTAGAGTTTGCAAATGGAACGCAATGGGGAGCAGATGTATATGTGGCTCCGGACAATAAAATGGATGACAATATAATTGAGGTGATCGCTTTCACAGAAATCAGCATTTGGGTTTTGCCCTTTTTAGCATTAAGAATGCTGCTGAATCTTTCAAAAGGCAGCCGATATATAGCAAGGGTTAAAGGTCAAAAAGTTACCGTAGAATATAATGATATTCTGCCCATTCAGATTGATGGAGATTTTGCAGGAAAAGCTAAAGAAAAAGTGGAAGTAGAATGCCTTCCCCGCTGCATTAAAGTATGGGTGCCAAACTAATCCTTATTTTCGTTCGTTAATTGATTTTGCTGATTTTCCTGAATTGTGAACCGAAAAAAAATAATCCGACGAATGAAAATAGCGCTTGCAGCGCTTTCGATCCTGTTCGGGTTTACATGGGCATTTTTGTTTTTTTTCGGAAATCAGATTTTAAAAAGTGTTTTAGTTACCACGTTTGAAAAATCTACCCAAGGACGTTATACATTTTCATTTGAAGAAATTGGAATAAACATTACGGCCAAAGGATTCACGATAAAAAACATTCAAATTAAAGCCGACTCTTCCGCCTTTTTAAAATCCCCTAACGAAAATTGGATAACCCTAAACTCGCCATCAGTTAAGGTCAGCGGAATTTCATTTTTTGGAATTTTGTTTGAAAACAAAACCGAAATAACGTCCATACACATTGATACGCCTACGTTATTCATTTCCAAAGGCATAGCCTCCCCGATTAAAAAAGACTCCCTAAAAACAAAAGAAGATATTCGTTTTACGGTACACAACCTTTCTGTTTCTGATGCCCGTTTTCTTATGAAAGAGAATGCTACCGGACAATTTATTTTTAAAGCTGATTCCTGCAATCTTCTGGCTGAAGATTTTTCAATTACCGGAGATTTTTCTCCCGTATACCGTTACTTTTCTTTTGATTCCCAAAATACGGCAGTAGCTGTTTTCGGAGGTAACGAACTAAAAATCGGCAGGCTTTATTTAACAGGTAGTCAAGCGTATACCGGATTGATTGCATCCGAATTAGATTTAACCGAAATAGAAAAACCTTTACGCGAAAACCTGAAAATTCCCGATGAAATTGATTTCAGTTTTCAGGGTATAAGTATTCAAAGTGAATCATTAGCCGAATTGGCTGAGCAATTAAAATCAGAAAATTCGGGAAAGTTAAAAGTATCACGACTTCTTTTATTATCTCCTATATTTATTCTTTCTACCGATAGCGATGTCGAAGTATCGACTGAGCCTGCATACAAAATTGAAAAAGTAGCCGAGAAAATCAATTTCCCGCAGATTGGTAAAATCGGACTGGTAAACGGAACATTGATTTGGAAAGAGAAACACTTCAGAAAACCCGTTTTACGGGCATCGGGCATTACGGCTATGGCTAACGATATCTCCCCTCAGGCAAATCTGAATGTTCCTTTTTTATTCAGCTCGGCTGAAATGTTTGGTGACTCATTAGAATATACTCCTCCCGGGTCTGAATATTCTTTTGCTTTCAGCTCCTGGAAATACCGGTCGGCGACCGATTCTCTCACCATCATGGGATTTAATGTTTATCCCCATAAAAGTCTCGAAGAATATTACATCGGAAAAAAATGGCGTGAAGACCGTCTGGAATTCACGTCGGAACGAATTGATTTTGAAAATTTAAACTTATTAAACTACGTTATCCGTGGCAAGTTTTCACCCGATTTGGTCCTTTTTTCTAATCCTTCTATCACAGCGTATACCGATAAACGGTTAAATCATGATCCCTCTGTCATTAAACCTTATCCACTTCAGAAAATCAGGGAAATAGACGGCAATTTTGACATAAATACAATACGCTTTGAAAACGGAAAAATCACGTATTCCGAAAAAGTACCCAATAGTCCAGGAATCGGTACACTCAAAGTGAACAGCGTAAATTTGAGTATACACAATTTGAAGAGCCATCCTGAATTGAATGATTCGCTGACTTTATTATTTGAAGGATCTTTTGGCGATTCCAGCGTTGCCAAGCTTAAAATGGATTTGCCGCTATATGGTGATGATGAAATCCAGCATATACAGGGCTCTATTAAAAACCTGAATTTTAAACGCTTAAATTCCATTACCGAAAATACGGTATTGTTAGGATTTACCGGAGGAACTTTAGATTCCTGCCAATTTTCATTCTATGCCAACAACGGAGTATCGGTAGGTAGGTCTTATTTTTATTACCGAAACCTAAAAGTGAAAATTTATAAAGTAATGGAAGTTCCGTCATACAATTCAACGGTATTGATGAACAAAACTTTTCTTTCCTTGGCGGCAAATTTTCTGATTAACAAAAGTAATCCTACCGAGGAAGGTTATTCTTATCCCGGACAAATTGCCTTTAAGAGAGATATGCTTAAAGGTCCCATTAATTTTTGGGTTAAATCTATTATGACAGGACTAATGAATACGGTAATTGATGATATTTCCGAATTATCAGACCTTCAGGATGAAATCAAAGGGTTAAAAGCAGATTCTGAAAAAGGCATGTGGGGTAAATTAAAATCGGAAAATCAAAGAAAAAAAGAGGCGCGTAAAAAGCGTTTTCGTGAGAATTAAGACCGTGGGTGAAAAGATACCACGGTTTCTCGCAGGTATTCACGATTTAAATGCGTGTATATTTCGGTAGTGGTTATGCTGGCATGACCCAACATGTCCTGAACGGCACGTAAATCGGCACCTCCTTCTACCATGTGCGTGGCAAAAGAATGGCGAAGCGTGTGGGGCGAAATATTTTTGCGGATACCGGCAGCAGCAGCCAAATCCTTAATTACCATAAATACATATACCCTGGAAAAGGCCTTTCCCTGACGATTCAAAAAAATAAAATCTTCCTGTCCTTTTGCCGGTTGTATATGAACCCGGTCGTGTGATATAAATAAATCCAATTGCTTGAGTGCCTGCCCGCCTATGGGTACGAATCGTTCTTTTCCGCCTTTACCGGTTACTTTCAAAAACCCCTCTTTTTTATAAAATCCGGAAAGCCGTAAGCCACACAACTCACTCACCCGTAGCCCGCAGCCATACAGAACCTCAATAGCCGCATGATTTCTGCGTCCTTCGGGTTTGCTCAGGTCAATACTTTCAATCAGTTTTTCCACTTCTTCAATGGAAAGTACTTCTGGCAATTTTCGTTTTTGTTTGGGCATATCCAGCAATTCGGCCGGATTTTCTTTAATGATTTCTTCTATTTTTAAATATTTAAAAAAAGCCCGTAAACCCGATAAAATGCGTGCCTGAGTGGGAGCCGAAAGCCCCAGATCATAAATAAACACCGTAAATCGGTTTAGGTCTTTCAGTCTTATGGATTCCAAACGTATTGAGGTATTTTCACTTTCCAGAAATCTGAAAAATTTATATACATCATCAAGGTATGCCTGAATGGAATTATCCGAAAGCGACTTTTCGAGTTTTAAATAGGTTCTGAAACCCTTTATATATTGTTCCGCTTTCAAATGTGTAATTTAGCCCAAAAATAGGATTATCCTTTCATGAAAGTGATTATTATAAACGGTCCGAATCTGAATCTATTGGGTGTAAGACAACCCGAAATTTATGGACATGAAACATTTGATGGGTTTCTTGAAAGCTTACGAAAATCATATCCAGATATCCAACTTGATTATTTTCAGTCCAATTCCGAAGGAGAATTGATTGACAAACTGCAAAGCGTAGGATTTTCTTATGAGGGAATTATTTTAAATCCGGCAGGCTACTCCCACACTTCCGTGGCTTTGGCCGATTGTGTGGCTGCCATTTCTACTCCCGTAGTGGAGGTGCATATCAGTAATATTTATGCCCGCGAAGAATTTCGCAGACATTCGTATATTTCTCCGTATTGCAAAGCCGTAATTTCAGGTTTGGGACTTATGGGCTACGAATCGGCCCTCAGATTTCTGATCGGATGAACATACAATCTCTGCTCATGATCAGGCCGGCCCATTTTGGGTTTAATGAAGAAACGGCGGCATCCAATGTGTTTCAGCAGCGCATTGCAGAAGATGTGAAACTGGCAGCCCGCAAAGAATTTGATGAATTCGTAAATACGCTGCAAAGTCATAATATTCCGGTTACGGTTTTTGATGATGTTCCCGGAACGCTACTCCCCGACTCTGTTTTTCCTAATAATTGGTTCAGTACCCACCCCGATGGCTCCCTGTATCTATATCCCATGTTGACAGAATCTCGCAAAGCTGAAGTCAGAAAGGATGTTCCCGAATACTTAAAACAACATTTTAGATATACATCCGTATTGGATTTTCGAAATGAGCATGGAGTGTGCGAAGGAACCGGCAGTTTGGTTTTTGATCATGAAAATAAATTGGCTTATGCGGTATTGTCAGAACGAACGGACAAAAAATTGAGTGAAAAAATCATACAATCACTAGGATATTCACCCGTTTTTCTGGAAGCATTCAGGCATGGAAAACCTATTTATCATACCAATGTTGTACTGTTCAATACACCCGAATTTCTTGGCTATTGCCCGGGAGTATTAACTGAAGAAAGCAGGAGGAAGATTTCATCATTGCTTCCCGAAGGAAAAGAAACCCTGGAAATAACCGAAGATCAGATGTATGCTTTTGCCGGAAACATGCTATCTGTGGATTGTGAAGCGGGTAGGTTTTTAATCATGTCCGAAACAGCAAAAAATGCACTTCAGATTTCACAATTAGAATACATTAAATCAAAAAGACAGCCTGTTGTAGTATCCATTCCTACCACAGAAAAAGTCGGCGGAGGAAGTGCCCGCTGTATGATGGCCGAAGTTTATTGATTCCCCCGTGTCAGGGTTACTGTTCCGTGATAGTCGTTGTGACCTATCTCCAATACCCAGAAATATACACCGTCCACGGCGTCATTGTCTGTTTTCATGTATTTCCCATTCCAACATGATTTTTCCAGTTTTACACTGTCAAACATGAGCACGCCCCATCGGTTATACACATATAATCTGTAACACCCTTCGGGTGCACCTTTGGGAGCAAAACAATCATTTACATTATCACCGTTTGGCGTAAAGATATTGGGTACATCCAACGAACCCCAGTATGCGTCAAATCCTTCAAAGGTTTTAGTTACCGAAACCGTATCCGTACAACCTTCTCCGGTAACCACCATATTAAAGGTAACAGTGGTATCAAATGGAACCACGAATGAATAAGATGTTCCGTTGCCGGAAGGTCCGCCGCTAATAAACCAGTTGTATTGGTAAGCGGAATTACCATTTGCATTTAAAAATACCTCAGCTCCATAACATCCTATAAATTCACTGAAGGCAAAACCCGGCGCCCCGGGATCAGAAACCACAATAGTAACCGTATCAGAATCGGTACATTTATTCGGATTTCCCAATGCATGAGTATTCAGTATATAACTGGTTGAAAATGCAGGAGAAGCCGTAGGATTTGGAATATTGGGATTATTCAATCCGGATGTCGGACTCCAATTATATGCGAGAAAATTACTGGGATTCGTTGGCCCAATAACCACACTTTGCCCCACACAAATCGTATCACCTATCCCTGCATCCGCAGCATTTAAAAGAATTCCCACATTTTTTTGAACGGTATCAGCACACACACTATTTGAAATAATCAACGTGAATGTTTGACCTAGTGGAGGAAACAATAAAGGATTGTGAATATTAGGATTGCTGACCCAGTTAGCCGGTGACCAGGAATAACTTACCCCGGGAACCAAAGGAACATCATTTACCTGAACCGTATCGCCCACACAAATAGCCGTGTCGGACGGATTAAAGAATCCTAGATTGAGGACATTAATGGTACGAGTCAAGGTGTCTGTACATCCCGGATAACCATACACCAGGCTGAATGTCTGAGTATTTTGCGGAACAAATGCCGGATTTGAAACGGTAGCACTGCTGAGCAGATTGGCAGGTGACCACGAAAATGTCATCCCCTGAGGCGGATTGGGAAATCCAATAAAAACGATTTCTCCTGCACAAACCAAGGTGTCGTTTAAACTAAGCGGCGTTAAGGAAGAAACCGTAACGGTTTGTGTCAGGGTATCGGTACAGACAGAATTTGAAACTATCAACTGATAATTCTGGCTTCCCGCTGAACCGCTGAAAATGGGATTGGGTGCCGTGGGATCGCTTAATCCGGTTGAAGGAATCCATAAATACGAAATACTCGGATCGGATGTGGGGGGAACTCCGATTTCCTGATTTTCCCCATTGCAAAGTTCCACCGGCGGCAGTGCCTGCCCCGATAAGCCGAGCACGGTAATTTGTTTATAAATGGTATCTGTTACATTACAGGTAGTTCCTGTATTATTGTTGGCAACCAACATAATCGTGTACACACCGGGTTGCGAATAATTGGCTGTGGGGCTTGTTGATGTTGAAGTTTGCCCGTTTCCTAAATCCCAAAAATAATCCGTAGCTCCTGAGCTGTAATTAGGAAAAGTCATGGAAACAGGTGCACAAGCTGATGGGGGTACATCAAAATCAGCCAAAACATTGGGAAAATTAAAACTCATTTTGAATACCCCATTATTGCAATTAAAGCTGTTGTTGGTAGGTGACCAGGCGTTCGACGGCCAAATCGGGAAATCATCGTTGCTGCCACAACCCGCACATACCGACTGATATATTTCACCTCTTCGATTAAACCGGCTTGTGCCTCCATCCACGTGTTCGGGAGAAATCTGTCCGCCATAGTATGTGCCATACGTCAGTGAACTGGCATCATCTTCCAATACCATAATGTAAAAATCACTCCCGTTAGTTGAAGACTGATAAGCATTTCCTGTGATAGGTAAACCGGATACCGTGCTGCCGGGTACATTACTGGCATTCACCTGCCCTCCCCAGCCTGATAAATATATTTTTCGACAAACGTCCACCAGAAAAGCGGTAGGCGAAATATCCGGAAAACCGTTCTGATTTCCGAATGCAGTACTCCATAACCGGGTATCAAGTTCTTTATTGAATTTGGTGATGAACATATTGCCGTTTGCATTTCCAAATCCGGTTCCTGTATTAAAGTATCCGTTTGTGGCATCACTTTGTCCTAAGATATATACATTTTGAGAGGCATCCAGCTCTACAAAATAAGCCTGATTATAAGTAGGTGTACCATATAAAATGGAACTTACAATTTGAGTTCCGGCACTGTTAATTTTGGTGATGAATGCATCTACATTTCCATTTGGTGTATTGAATGTGGAACCCGTAACAGGAAAATCAGTAGAATTTGATCCCCCACAAACAATAATACTGTTCGCTTTATCGATGGCCAAAGAGTATACAGCATCGTTGTTGGTGCCTCCTAAAAATGTGGACCAAATTAATGTGGTTAATGAATTATCCATTTTGAGTACCACCCCGTCAAAACCACCGCCTCCAAAATTTGGCTGTGGAGCTCCCGCAGTCGTAGGAAAATTGGATGATGCCGTTGATGAGGCTAAATAAATGGCATTGGAATTATCTATATCAATTTCGCCTCTTGATAAGTCGGCATAGTTGTGATTAAGCACAGGACCCAGATTCAACCCGTCATTACCTGAGCCCCCTAAATACGTAGAAGCCAGCAGCTGAGTACCATCAACCGAAAATTTAGAAATAAAAATATCTGAGCCGTTTGCATCAGTGTAGCCTACCCCCGTTGAGGTAAGTGATGTTCCTCCATTATAGGATTGGTCATAAGCATTGGGCGTGGTTGGGAAATTAAGTGAGCCCGTAGTACCATATACAAACAGTTGATTCAATTTGTTAACCACCATACTATGTGGCATTTCAGAACCTGAACCACCTAAATAGGTAGACCAAATCATAAAGGTTCCTGTGGTATCATATTTAGTAATGGCGCAATCAATATTTCCGGCTCCGTACGTCATTTGAAATGCGCCTGGAGTCACATTGTATCCTGCCGCAAACACATTTCCGCCCGAATACAAAAAGCCTTTACTGTCGTAGGTAGCCGTAAAGCCAAAATTATCGGCAAAAGAACCCGAATAAGTAGAAAAAATAAGCGTTGGATCTATGATCAAGTCTGCGGCTTTGTTATAGCCTTCGGGGAAATGGTACGAAACCACATCGCCTATTACCACATATTCACAACGCACAAAAACAGTGTCGCCTCTTGAATTAACCTGAAAAGCAACCGGTTTTTCTTCCTTCAACACATTCAGGTATGTGGTAGTAATCAAATTTCCTTTATCATCAATATGTATTTTGTTTTGCCCGGAATACCTGATTTTTATTTGGGAGGGGTCTGCTCCTTTTTTTACGTTGAAATCATATTTTAAAAAACCGTCTTTTTCATACCAGATCCAATCAATTCCCCGATACACTTCACCGTATTCTAATTTAGTGGCCGGGTATACGGCCGTGGCATGTTTAGAGGGATCATTGCCTAAGAAAAAATTCTCGTAAAACTTTGTGTATGTTTCTTCCTGAATTTTTGAAGCAATGTTGGCATTCAGCAATTTGGTTCTCACAGTAACGCCATTAATCAGATTATCTTCAGGCGTTTCCATCGGTTTACCTTTGTTATCGTGAATCCACTTTAACTTTTGTTTATCGTAATATCGAAAGGTAATTCCGTCTCTTTCCAGATACATTTCCCCTCCGGGTACATGCGTTCTGTATAGCACATTGGCATGCCACTGCCCTTTATTGGGGCTGAACAAAAAGTTTGGTCTGTGGGCAAAGAGGAATATATTCTGTAAACCAATCAGTAACGTAAGTAAAATAGCCCTGTAAAGTCTCATTCTCACCTAATAATTGCACCAAGTTAAAACCTTTTGTTAATAAATCAAAATATCTGCTTCATATCAAGTCTATCTGTTTGAAAATATACAACTTAACAAATCGTATACTTGCCCATTTTTAGGGTTTTAAAAATCCTTATCCATTTAAACAGTGCTTTGGTTTATATTTGCCTTATGATTAATAAACTGCTTTATTATCTGAATCCTTTTACACTTTTTGCCAAAAGAGACGAAAAAGAAAGTTTCAACCTGCGTTTCATGCATGGTATAAACCGGATTTCTGTTTTCATGTTTATTATCGGTCTGGTAATTCTGTTTATAAAATACGTATTGTGAGCCATTCCGAATCCATAGATAAAGTGGGTAACCCGATTAAAGAAGATGTAAACGCCATCTTCACCGATTTTTTGAACAAAAAGGGACATCGGAAAACCCCCGAACGTTTTGCCATTCTAGAGGAAATTTACTTTATGAACGAACACTTTGACGTAGAGTCATTGTACCTGAACATGAAGAATAAAAAATACCGGGTAAGTAGAGCAACCGTTTACAATACATTGGATCTGCTGCTGGAATGTAAATTGGTGCGAAAACATGAGTTTGGCGAAAACAGATCCCGATATGAAAAGGCCTATGGATTCAGGCAGCACGACCATTTAATCTGCAACAGATGCGGCAAAGTGATGGAATTCTGCGACCCCAGAATTCAACAAATTCAAGATACCGTAGGAGAAATTTTAAATTTTGAAGTGGAATACCGATCGCTGATACTCTACGGAAATTGTAAACAACCAAACTGTGAATCTGTGCGTGATACGCAATAAACGACTATAGCTTTTCGCTCCAAAATCTTTCTGACAAACGTGTAAAACTTTTTTTGATGTTGCGTGTACTATTGCAGAAATTCGTCAAAAGAAAGGAGTACACAATATGGAATTCAAATCAAAAATTGTCCGCGAAAAAGTTCAACTGAGCATACAGGGGAATATTTTATCAAAATACGACGGCGCTCCCCTGCTTGAAGAAGTTGAAACGTTTATTGAAAAAGGCCATTCCCTTTTTATCCTTGACTTATCCAAAACGGAATTTTTAAATAGCGAGGGTTTGAATGTACTTCTTAAAATTCTCACAAGAACCCGCACCGTAGGCGGAGAAGTCGTAATCTGCAGAATTTCTAAAAGTCTCGAAAATCTGTTTATCATCACCAAACTCACTCATATATTTACGGTAAAAGATTCTATAAAATCTGCAGATGAATATCTGAGTAATAAGTTCGGTGCCATGACTGCTTCTTGATTTTTTGTTTATCAAAATAGATAAACTGCTGAATAATAAGACTCTGTCAATTTATTCATAGTTGATAATTCATCTTCGATAGTAATTTTCTGTTTGCTACTTTTGGCGTTTCTTTTAAATGGCAGACATGAAAAATAAAGCCGATGTATTATTGGGGCTCCAATGGGGAGACGAAGGTAAGGGTAAAGTGGTGGATGTACTCACGCCAGGTTATGATATTATAGCCCGTTTCCAGGGCGGACCCAATGCCGGGCACTCGTTGGAATTTAATGGAATCAAACACGTATTACATACCATCCCTTCCGGAATTTTTCATGAAGGAAAAATGAATGTGGTCGGTAACGGTGTGGTGATTGACCCCATTACGCTCAAAAAAGAAATTGATGCGCTGATTAAAATGGGCGTGCCCGTTTCAGAAAGAATGTTGATTTCCCGGAAAGCACACCTCATTCTTCCCACACACAGAATTTTAGATGCAGCCTCCGAAGCAGCCAAAGGAAAACATAAAATTGGTTCTACACTCAAAGGAATCGGTCCGACGTATATGGACAAAACCGGAAGAAACGGTCTTCGTGTAGGAGATATTGAAACCCCTGATTTTAAAGAGAAATACGAGTTTTTGAAAAACAAACATGCTCAGCTGCTCAACCAGATGGAATATGAGTACGACTTACAAAGCATTGAGAAAGAATGGTTTGAAGGCATAGATTGCTTAAAATCCATTCCTTTCTGCGATTCAGAACATTATTTAAATAAAGCGCTTGAAGAAGGGAAAAAAATATTAGCCGAAGGCGCCCAGGGTACATTATTGGATATTGATTTCGGTTCCTATCCTTTTGTCACTTCTTCCAATACCGTTACCGCCGGAGCCTGCACAGGCTTAGGGCTTCCTCCTACAGCTATCGGTCGTGTATTTGGGATTTTCAAAGCATACTGTACCCGCGTGGGCAGTGGTCCCTTCCCTACCGAACTTGAAAATGAAACAGGCGAAAAGCTGAGAGCCATCGGCAAAGAATTTGGCGCCACCACAGGAAGACCGCGCAGAACCGGATGGTTAGATATTCCTGCGCTGAAATATGCCTGTATGATTAACGGGGTTACACACCTGATTATGATGAAATCCGATGTACTGTCTGACTTCGATGAAATTTCGGTGGCTGATTTTTATGAATACAACGGAGAAAAAATAGACTTTTTACCCTTTGACGTACTTTCGGATAGTCTTAAACCTGTGTATTCCAAAGTGAAAGGCTGGAATAAAGATGTTACCGGCATTCGAACCAAAGAAGAAATTCCAACCGAACTGGAAACATATATTGCTTCTGTGGAAGAAAAAACCGGGTTGCCTGTTTCGATTGTTTCTTTGGGGCCTGACAGGGTTCAGACCATTCACCGGAAAAATATATTTGACTAACCTGCGTTAATTCCGCAAATCCATTTTTTTTGAATAAAAAGGGCACCATATATCTTCTGATAGGTTTGTGTACCTTTCTTTTTCAAGGATTGTCTTTATTTTCTCAGACACCGGATACCCCTGTTAAACAAAAAAAAATCGAATTCATCAATGCCGATTATTCAGAGTATGATGAAAGTTTAGGAATTAATGCCATGCGCATTATCGGGCGGGTAGTTATGCGGCACGAGAATGTGTACATGTTTGCCGACAGTGCTTACCGCTATATGGATAGAAATGCTTTCGACGCATTCGGTAGAATACATATTGAACAGGGAGACAGCGTAGATTTATACGGTGACAGTCTTAGTTATGATGGTGAAAAAGGCATGGCTGTGCTCATGGGCAGGGTAAGGATGATTGACCCGCAGGTAACGCTGGAAACCACTTACATCACGTATGACATCCGAAATAAAATAGCCTCTTATCCGGATAAGGCCAACACCAAATCCAGAGATAATAACACCCTGAAAAGCGGAAAAGGCACCTACTATGCCGACCGGAAAGAATTTGTCTTCCACGAAAATGTAACTATCGAAAACCCTAAATACACTGTCTATAGCGACACACTGCATTACAAAACCGATTCAGAAATTTCTTACTTCTACGGTCCTACCAAAATAGTGTCTGAACAAAATGTAATTACCTGTGAATACGGCTGGTACGATACAAAAAAAGATATCGCCTATTTTTCAAAGAATGCCGAAATGGATGCCGGTTCACAAAATATCAAAGCCGACAGCATTTATTATGAAAGAAACACGGGATATGGTCTGGCCAAAAAAAATGTAAAACTGACCGATACGGTAGAGAAAACCATTGTGATGGGAAACTTTGCCGAATCCAATGAAAAGAGAGATGAGTTTTTGGTTACAGACAGTGTTACATTGGTTCTTATCAGCGATTCCGATTCACTTTTTCTTACAGCAGACACCTTGTTTGCTTATGCACATCCCGATTGTGACAGAATTCTGAAGGCCTGGCATAATGTACGTTTTTTCAGGCCCGATATGCAGGGAGCCTGTGATTCGCTGGTGTACATCAGAGGCGATAGCCTCATTCAAATGTTTTATGCACCCGTGCTATGGAATGAAGAAAATCAGATTACCGGCAAATATGTCCAATTCAGTTTGGCAAACGGTAAAATACATTCGTTTGATATCGTGGGAGCATCTATGATTATTTCACAGGAAGACAGCCTGCATTTTAATCAGATTTCAGGATTAAATATGCAAGGTTGGTTTGAAAATAATGAGTTAAAAAAGGTGGATGTTTATGAAAACGGACTCACCGTATATTACCCCAAAGAAGACGAAGGGGATTACATCGGAATGAATCGGGCAGAAAGTAAAAATATCTCTATCTATCTGGAAGATAAAAAAGTAGACCGCATTGTGTTTAAAGTAGACCCCAAAGGAGAATTGGTACCGCTTGAAGATGTGGTTCCTGAACAAAGTAAACTCCCCGGTTTTGCCTGGTTAGATGGCATCAGACCTAAACAGATTGCCGACATCTACGGAAAAATTATAAGAGGGCCACAGAAAAAAATGCCCTTGGATGCCGAGCCCAAACCAGCTAAAAAAATCAAAAAGAAATAAGACTGAAAGCCTGTGGTTTTCCCGAAAATCGAGCTTTAGCAAATGTCCATAATGTCTTAAATGTATCCGAATCGCGGTACTTTTCAAGCGCCTCTTTATTTTCCCATAGACTAAATGTGTAGTACACATTGCCGTAATCTGCATCTGCAAATAAATCTAACGATATGCAACCCGGAAAAGCGGAAATCACATGGCGGTTTTGGGCAAAAAAGGTTTTGAACTCCTCTACTTTATCCGGTTCAAATTCAAGTCTGACTATTCTGCGGATCATTAAATAAAACGTTAATTATATCTCCCCTGTTTAATCCCAATAAGCGGGAAGCAGAACCATTATTCAGGGCAACTTCCAGAAAGCCCGAAGAATTAAAAAGTGCACAGGCATCGCCCATGGCAACCGAATTATACGAGCGGCTTATACGTTGAATGGAATAGCGTTCTCTTCTCATTCTGATGAGAAAAGAACGGTTGCCCACATGTTTTTCAAAGTTTGATTTTAAAATATTGGTAATCACATTGCCGAATTCATCGGTATATAATACATGTCCCTGAATGCCCATTTCGCCATAAACGGGTTGAAAATCAAACATCGGAAACAGCTTATGCACGGGTTTCCCCAAACTTTCAAAAGGAGCACCTTTTAATATCATATCAGCCGCCCTCGCAAAAACATCCCTTGCCGGGAAAAGAGAAGCCTGTACATCCGGTTCCACATTCGATAAATCAACTAAGCCCTGAAGGGTTTCCTGGCCAAAAGCCAGAGAAAAAATCCCGTTATCCGTTCCAATAAAATAATGACCGTCAAACTTCACTGCCACAAAGGGTTTTTCAAAATGAAACGTAGAATCAACACTTATCAGATGTATTGTTCCTTTGGGGAACCAAGCGTAACTGTTTCTGAGTACAAAACCAGCCCTGGCGGTGTCATACTTGGGAATTTGGTGAGTTATATCAACCAGTTGCACACCTGGAATTAAACTCATTAACGCTCCTTTAAGAGTTCCCGCATACCAATCGGAAGTGCCTAAATCGGTTAATAAAGTTATAATGGGCATGCTTATTAAATAGGCGCTTTTTGTTTATTTTTGACCTCTCAAAGGTAAAGAAAGTCAGATAAGAAATTGAATAAATCCACTTCGGGTTTTTATGAGTTAAACACTGCTGATAATCATTACAGAGAACCGGGCTAATTAAACACAAACATACTTGAGCGAAAAAATTATTGTATTCGACAGCATTAATCCCGTGGAGCTTTTTGGTCCCAATAATTCACGACTGAAAATCATACGTTCACATTTTCCCAAAATCAAAATTGTAGACCGTGGTTCCGAGTTAAAACTGAACGGCGATGAAGAGGAAATTGAAAAACTCAGGGAAGGTTTAGTGCGGATTCTTAAACATTATGAGCGATACGGTTCTCTTGAAGATGAAAAAATTCATGAAATTCTTACCCGGAACGCCCCCCAGGAAGAAACCGAACACGAAGAAACAGGAAAAGGCAAAACCATTTTGGTTGGAAACGACGGTTTACTGGTAAAGGCCCGTACGCCCAATCAGCAGCTGCTAATTCAGAAAGTATCCGATAATGATATGGTATTTGCCATAGGCCCTGCAGGTACAGGAAAAACTTATACTGCTGTTGCATTGGCCGTAAAAGCGCTGAAAAACAAAGAAATAAGAAGAATCATTTTAACCCGGCCAGCCGTGGAAGCCGGTGAAAATCTGGGGTTCTTACCGGGCGACCTTAAAGAAAAACTAGATCCTTATCTGCAACCGCTTTACGATGCCCTCAGAGATATGATTCCGCCTGAGAAACTGAAGCTTTACATGGAAAGCGGAATTATACAGATTGCTCCCCTTGCCTACATGCGTGGCCGTACACTGGATAATGCTTTCGTTATATTGGATGAAGCACAGAATGCCACCAAAATGCAGATGAAAATGTTCCTGACCCGTATGGGACAAACGGCCAAATTTGTAATAACGGGAGACCTTACTCAGGTCGATTTACCCCGTAACAGGGATTCCGGGCTTCAAAAAGCCATGACATTGCTGAAAGATGTAAAAGGAATCGGGTTTGTTCATTTTAACAAATCGGATGTGATACGCCACAAACTGGTGCAACGCATTTTAGAAGTGTATGAAAAAGATGAGGCCCAAAATGCAGACCACAAAGACGATAGAAACCATTAATTTTCTGTGATTTATATAATATGCACAACACTATTAAAGAAACAAACTACTCGCTTCCCGGGCAGGTAAATTTATACCGTGGCAAAGTGCGCGACGTGTATAATATTGCCGATAAATATCTGGTAATGGTTGCCTCTGACCGTATTTCGGCTTTTGATCATATATTGCCAAAACCCATTCCATACAAAGGGCAGGTGTTGAATGGTATAGCCTGTCATTACATGGAGCTTACCAAACATCTGGTACCCAATTGGATTATTGAATCCCCGGACCCCAATGTGGCCATCGGAAAACTTTGTGAACCCATCAAACTGGAAATGGTAATCAGAGGATACCTAACCGGACACGCATGGCGCCAATATTCCGAAGGAAAACGAATGCTTTGCGGTGTGCCCATGCCCGATGGAATGAATGAAAGCGATCCGTTTCCTGAACCGATCATCACTCCCGCCACGAAGGCCGATGAGGGACATGATGTGGATATTTCAAAAGAAGAAATTCTGAAACTGGGAATTGTAAGCGAAGAAACCTGGAACATTTTGGAGAATTATACCCGAACGCTTTTTGCATTTGGTCAAAAAACAGCTTTGGAAAGGGGATTAATTCTGGTGGATACTAAATATGAATTTGGATTTTATGAAGGAGAAGTAATCCTGATGGACGAAATTCATACGCCTGACAGCTCAAGATATTTTTATGCCGACACCTACGAAGAAAACCAGAAAAACAAAGTACCCCAGAAACAACTTTCCAAAGAGTTTGTCCGTCAATGGCTTATCGAGCAAGGATTTATGGGGTTAGAAGGTCAGAAAATGCCTGATATGCCTGATGAATTTGTAGAAACGGTAAGTGAGCGCTATATCTCTCTTTATGAAAAAATTACAGGTAAAAAATTCATCAAAACGGATTCGGAACTCAGAGATTCTCAAATAGAACTTCGTATAAAAGCCGCATTAGCCAAATTGGGTGTTAAATAAATATTTTGTAAAACATATAACCACGGACTGGTTTTTGCGTTAATTGGGCAGTTAATCTCGATTTCATGAAAGGGTTTAAAATCGTCATCTTATTTTTTCTGGCAACGATTACCGGTATTGCCACAAATGCCCAAACCGACAATTTGGGAGAATCCCTGCAAAAAATCCACCGATTGTTTTCTATACTGGACAATAACTATGTAGATAATTACAACGCAAAAAAAGCGACAGAGGATGCCATTAGGGCTATTCTGAAAGAGTTGGACCCCCATTCAAATTACCTGACCGCAGATGAATTAAAATCCAGCAACGAAAACCTTAAGGGCAGTTTTGAAGGAGTAGGAATCACTTACAATAATGATGATGATACTCTTTTAGTACTTTCTACCGTCGAGAACGGTCCGGCCGATAAAGCCGGAATTTGCCCAGGCGACCGAATCATATTTGTGGGAGACTCTCTCATTGCAGGAATCAATATCAGTGGCGAGCGACTTTCTTCACTCTTACGTGGGAAAAAAGGAAGCGAAGTTGTCTTAAAAATTGTGCGGGAAGATTATGCCGACACCCTGATTTTTAAAGTAAAAAGAGATAAAGTACCGGTTGAAAGTGTAACATCCTACTACATGATTAACAGCGATATAGCCTACATCAAGGTTATTCGATTTGGGGCACAGACTGCTGATGACTTAAAATCGGCAATCAAAAAATTAAAGAAACAAGGTATGCAGCATCTGGTGTTGGATCTTCGTGGAAATCCAGGGGGGTACCTTCATATTGCGGTTGAAATGTTGGATGAGTTTATAGACAAAAACGAACTCATTTTATATACAGAAGGGAAAGAGTCAAAACGAAAAGATTATTTTTCCAAATCCGGAGGATTATTTGAAGACGGAAGATTAGCTGTTCTGATTGATGAAAATTCGGCTTCTGCCAGTGAAATTATTTCAGGGGCCGTGCAGGATTTAGATCGCGGAATTGTAATCGGAAGAAGGTCTTTTGGCAAAGGGTTGGTACAAAACACCTATTCTTTTGCCGACGGATCAGCTGCCAGAATAACTACTGCAAGATATTATACACCTTCCGGCAGATGTATCCAAAGACCCTATTCACAAGGAAAAGAAAAATATTATGAGGAGCTGAAAAAGCGATTTGATAACGGGGAACTTACGTCGTTAGAAAATATTCAGCTTCCTGACAGTTTAAAGTTTCTTACTAAAAGCAGACGGGTTGTATATGGAGGCGGAGGCATAATGCCTGATATTTTTGTACCAATCGATACCTTAGCTTCAGATTCGTTGGTTAAAATTTTAAATCAAAAAAACTTATTGTACCGATTTTCAGTAAAGTACGCAGATAAAAACAGAAAAGAGTTATCGAAGAAATACCCCTCGTTCGATTCCTTTAAAATACATTTCAAAACGCAACCCGAGCAATTGGATCAGTTTAAAAAATTCTGCGAGGATAAAGGATTCCCCATCCAATGGGATGAAATCAGCACCCCTGTAATCCGATACACCGAACACATGATAAAAGCCAATATAGCCAGGGTTTTGTGGAATACCACTGAATTCACGCATATTTCTAATGAGATAGATCCTGTTATTCAAACGGCTGTTCAGGCTTTGGAAAACAATAAATTGGCCGAAATGGTACAGGCCAAATAAAACTTTGAAACACCAATCAATATACGTGTTGGTTTGTTACATTTGTTTCCGTTAATAAATTACTCTTTAAAAAATGAAAAATAACATCGGTACGATTTTAGGAGCTGCAGCATTGGCTGTAAGTTTAGGAAACTCATACTTTATATATGAGTTATCGAGTAGCAAAAAAACAAAATTTGAACCTCCCGTTGCCAACAACACCACAACGCCGTTAAATGATCCTAACATGCTCAATCCCATGCAGGATCCTAATGTGATGCCTCCTACAGAAGTTACCCCTCCTGCTCCATCCGGTCCACCAACGGCCATTGCATTTAAAAAAATGGAACATGATTTCGGGAATATAAAACAGGATACCGAAAATCCGTACTCATTTGAATTTACCAATACCGGTAAAAATCCGCTAATCATCACAGATGCTAAAGGTTCTTGCGGTTGTACGGTTCCAGAATATCCCAAAGAGCCAATTCCTCCAGGTGGTAAAGGAAATATTAAAGTGGTTTACAGCCCGGGTAAACAGGAAGGACAACAGACCAAGAATGTTACCATCACCGCAAATACAGAGCCTCAGCAAACCGTGCTGACCATTAAGGCTAACGTAAAATAAATATACATGCGTGTATCTCATAAAATCCCGGCATTTTTCACCGGAATTGCGTTAATCGCTTTAACCGGCTGCCCATCAAACGAAGTGATGGAAAGTAAGAATGTGGCCCAAAGTGAGATATATCAATACTATTCTGTTTCTTTTGATGAAGAATCAAACGAAACTTATATTAATGCAGAATTCAGAGTGGCGGGACCAAACGGGACCACTCTGGTTCTTTCAGAACCTTCGGATATTACCTGTAACGGTGAAGAATTAAAAATAGCCACTTATCTTTTAGGAGGTGCGCATTACACTCTATCAAAGGGTGAACAGATTAACACCGTGAATTTGGAGTTTATAGACTTTGATAAGAAATCATATAAAAATCGTTTCGATCTGAATACGGCTCAATTAAGTACCGATAATATGGTATTAAGTCCGGGATTACAAATTCCTTTTACAGGGCCTGACCGTTTTCCGGGAGAAGAACTAAGCCTAGAAATTATTGGAGACAGCCTTGCTTCAACCATTGAAGCAAACTGGGTTGAAAAACGGTTTGACCTGTCAAATGAAGCATTAAGCAAATTTGGCAAAGGTGAAAAGCTTTATCTTAAAATTAACCGATTCCGCGAGGGAACATTATCTGAAGCAACATCCAGAGGTGGTAAATTTAAAGTTTCCTTTTCCGGGAAAAAAATACCTGCAACCCTCTAATCTTCCTCTCTTTTCTTCTTTAAACCCAAAATACTCTCTGATATAGAGATTATAATGGTCATGACTATACTAAACAATATGGCCCACCCAAAAGAATCTATTGTAAAACCGGGCACTAACTTGTGAGTCAACCAAACCGTGAATCCGTTAATCACAAACAAAAACAAACCCAGGGTGATGATGGTTACCGGAATACTAAAGAAAAGCAGAATCGGTTTAACGAAAAAATTCAACAATCCTAAAACGGCTGACACAACGAGTGCGGTCCATAAATTGTCAATATGACACCCTGGAAGAATATACGCCGTAGATACCACAGAAACAACATTTACTAAAAACCTTACGACTTCCTTCATATTTTTTTTGGCTGTTAATTGAAATGGTACGTAATTTGGTATTCTGTTATCACAAATTTGTTAAATACGAATATATGAAAAAAGTGTTTTCCTTTATCCTTACCGGTGTAGTGTCAATTGGAGCCGTTTTTGCTCAGTTGCCTTCACGTGTTACCGTATTTTCAGAAGACGGAAATCCGTTTTATCTGGTAGTAAACGGTATCAAACAAAATGACAGACCGCTAACCAATGTAATGGTTGACGGATTGACATTTCCGAATTACAAGTTCAAAATTTTATTTGAGGATGCGGCCCTTCCGCCCATTGACAAAATGATTATTACACAAGATACAGATGGTCAGCCCGGCGAATTTGCATATCGCATTAAGCGTAACAAGAAAAATGAACTGGTACTTCAGTTTTTTTCTCAGAATCCCATTCAACAATCCTTTAATCCGGGTTCAGCGCCTGCCGATATGGGGGTAGTTAATTTCAGAACTTCTGAAACCGTAAATAATACAGTATTTATGGGCAATTCGGTTTCTACCACCACGACTACGGTTGGAACACCCGGTGGAATTGGAATGAATGTTAATGCAGTAGATCCTGTTACGGGAGAAGTAATCAATATGAATGTTGGCGTGGGATTTGGAACTGTTGGCGGAACTGTTACCACCACAACTACCACTACGACTAGCAGCAGCGGAAACATGGGCATGAATACACCTCCTCCCGCCCAAGGTTGCATGTATCCCATGAATACCCGTGATTTTGATGCTGCCAAAGCTTCTATTCGTGGACAATCTTTTGAAGATACCCGCCTGAGTACCGCTAAAAACGTAGCTTCATCTAACTGCCTTAGCGCTATGCAGGTAAAAGAAATCTGTCAACTGTTTTCGTTTGAAGAGTCAAAACTTGACTTTGCCAAATTTGCATACACCCGTTGTACAGAAAGAAACAATTATTTCATGGTAAATGATGTATTCTCATTCAGCTCTAGTACTGAAGAGTTAAACCGCTATATAAGCACCGTAAGATAATTTACAAACTATTTTAAAAAAAAGAGGCTTATTCATAAGCCTCTTTTTTTTGTTTATCTCAAAACCATTATTTTTTTCACCTTGGGCTTTTTGCCTTTATCATAAAAGAATAAGGTATAGGTTCCGGCAGCTAATTCCGAAACTCTTACCGTTAGAAAAGGTGTATTGTTTAGCGGGAAGTTCAATACCGTTTTACCCTGCATATCCACCATTTTTATTTCCGAAACGGTAAAAGGAATTCCCGTGATGTGCAACACATCAGAAGCTGGAACCGGATAAATCCATAATTGTGAATAATCTTCGGCAGGCGGAGGCGGCACATACCCTATCGGTCTTAAGGCGATGTCTTTTTCTACGGTTTCACCATTATTCAAATTCGCATAAAAAGATTTGGAGATGTAACCCTCTTTGGCTACGGTTACAAAATACAATCCTGAGTCGGGAGCTCCTGTTTTGTATGAGCCATCCACTTTGGTAAAAAGACTATCACCCGGGTACAATCCTGAAAAGAATATATTGGCTCCTGATATGGGCAATCCTGTAGATGTATCGGTTACCAATCCTTCCAGATAACAGGCTCTCACATAAGAAGGATTCAAAATAAACAAACCGTTGGTTCTATCGCCTGCAATGATACGGCCACTTGGGAAATAAGGATAGGCTTCCCACACACCCCAGAAATTACTGCCCGTATCTGTCGGGAACGTGTCATAATATCCTGTAATTACCATATTATCGGGTTTGTGTGCATCCACAATAACTACTCCTTCGCGATAATAGGCCGTAGGCAGCCATCCGTTTAAATAGCGGACATTATGGGGCGTTTCTCCTCCCAGCGGATCCATTTGAATCCGGCCTAACTCTTTTACATTAAACCAATCCGAAATATCATACGCCGTTATATAGCCGTCTGCGACTTCATCGGTAGTGAAAATAAATTTGTTATCGTTTGATGGCCAAGCGTTATGCGTAAAATTTCCTGGTGTGTTTTGCAGGGCATTGAATTCAATATCAAAGGGTCCGTTTATTTTAAACAGTCCCATAAAACCTTCATAAATAGCGGCACCGTAAAGAGTATCTCCCCTGACAAAACCATCGTGCAGATACGGCCAGCCAAATTTTCCGAACAAAACTGGATTTTCAGGATCAGGTTCCAGGTTTAAAATTACGCATCCGCCCCCGCCGGTACCGGTATATCCTGTTGCTCCAAATATGAAACATTTACCAAACTCATCAATCCAGATGGTATGACCGTTATTTAAAACGCCTTCACCCGTAAATGAGTATTGGGTGTAAGAAAGGTTGGTATCAGGAAGGTTTTGAAGATTGATTATGGTGAGCCCTCCCCCGCCTTCGGTGACCACATAAGCATAATGTTTATAGGTTTTCATTTCGCGCCAGATGCTTCCGGGACCGGGCACAAAATATACTTCCTGAGGCGTAGCCGGATTCGTAATATTCACAATACTGGTTCCATCACAGGTGCCCACAATGGCATATTCGTTTCCTGATGGATCGGTGTACCCCCAAAGGGCACTGAGACAGGTATCATAAGGTAGATGTCCGGCCAGCGTAATGTTTTTGGATGACTGGCTATATCCGGCAACCCAAAGCAAAAAGAAGGCTGCCGTGAAGAAATGGGCAGCCTTAAATCTAAAATAGTTCAATCTGATTGTCATTATCGTTTACATCTATTTCAAGTGTATCATCCGTTTCTTCAGCTGTTTCATCATCCGGAAGCGGATCCAATTCTATCACACTTTGTATTTCTCTGAAATTCAATTTATTTCCTCTTGAAGTATCTCCCTTAATACCGATGGTTTCCCATAAATTCACCACTTCTGATTTTTCTTCTCCGGCCCTTCCGAACAGATAAGTAACTTCTGCCCTCGGGTATTTGTCGGTTGTTATAAAAATGGTTTCACAATCCTCATTTTCAGGTAAAAAGGATATGATTTTATCGGGTGTTTCGGGTGTAAAACGTTTGGCATAAAACTCTCCTTTGGTGTAATCGGCATACACGATGGTAACCGCCATTCCCGGTTTGAATTTCCTGAGCAGAAGCGGCTCTTCTTCGAAATACGTGGTCGGTTCGGGTGGAACCATACGATACGTTCCGTTAGACATGAAGGCCAATACCCGCTCTCCGGGGCGAAATGCATCCACTTCTATTCCGCGTGAATCCATATTGAAACGGAGCGAAACATTATCAAACCAAACCGAACGGGCCGAGGACTGTCCTTCGCCCTGTGATTTACGAATGATTTTGCGGAGCGGCAGTTTGGTGAGAATATTCCCCTGCGAATCGCGCCCTTTGATGGCCAATTCGCCCAAATCCACATCAAAAACCTGTTTTTTGAGTTTAGGACGTGGTTTTAGGAACACGGTAAGCACTTCGGTTTCTCCAAAAGGATTTGCTGTAAAATACACTACCGAACTGCCGGGTGTACCTTTGGTTAAATCATAATCTTTGTCGCGGGTAATTCCTTGAACACGAAAACGTTTCATCATATAACTGCCCTGTTTCCCATCCCGGTATATCATGTGATATACGGTATCTTTGTCTTCCCGTTTGAACAGGTTTACATATTGGGCATTTTTGCCGATGTAGGTTTTCTCGGTTACTTTGGTCACCATCATGGTTCCGTCTTCGCGGAACACGATCATGTCATCCAAATCAGAAACATCGCAGAGGTATTCGCCTGTTTTAATACCAAATCCGGCAAACCCGTTTTCTTTATCCCATAGCAGTTTCTCGTTTCTGACCACCACCTGCACGGCTTCCACCGCATCAAATGAGCGAAGTTCAGTTTTGCGCTCACGGCCTGTACCGTACTTCTTTTTGAGTTCTTTATACCAATTTATGGTGTAATCATTCAGTTTTTCGATATGTCCTTTAACGGTTTCCAGCTCTTTCTGAAGTTTGAGCATGTCCTCTTCAGCCTTAAAGCTGTCGAATTTCGAAATTCTTTTGATTTTGATTTCCGTAAGGCGAATCAGATCATCGCGGGTAATTTCTCTGTAAAAGTCTTTTTTGAACGGCTTTAATCCCTTATCAATCGTAGTGAGCACATCTTCCCAGGTTTCACATTCTTCAATTTTGCGGTAGATGCGGTTTTCTATAAAAATCTTTTCTAACGAAGTGAACAGAAGCTGTTCCATCAGTTCGCCCTTTCGGATGTTCAGCTCCATACCCAGCAGTTCTTTGGTCTGGATGGTATTTTGGCGAAGAATATCATTGACACCCAGAAAAACTGGCTTGTCATTTATAATTACACAGGAATTGGGCGATATACTGATTTCGCAGTCTGTGAAGGCATACAATGCTTCCACGGTTAAATCAGGAGAAGTTCCAGGAGGAAGATGAACGATAATTTCCACATTTTCAGCGGTATTATCTTCCACTTTTTTAATCTTGATTTTGCCTTTGTCATTGGCAGAAACAATACTGTCCATTAAGCTTCCCGTGGTTACACCAAAAGGAACTTCATTGATACAGAGTGTTTTATTATCTAAAACCGAAATACGCGCGCGTACTCTGATTTTTCCGCCCCGGAGTCCATTGTTGTACTTAGAGCAGTCTGCCATGCCACCTGTAGGAAAATCAGGTAAAATATTGGGTGATTTTCCTTTCAGAATTTCGATGGAAGCATCAATCAACTCATTGAAATTGTGGGGCATAATTTTGCAGGCAAGTCCTACGGCAATTCCTTCCACTCCTTGAGCCAGCAAAAGCGGAAATTTCACCGGAAGGGTTACCGGTTCGCGGTTTCGTCCATCGTAGGAAGCCTGCCAGTTAGTCGTTTTGGGATTGAAAAGAATGTCTTTGGCAAATTTCGTGAGACGGGCCTCAATGTAACGGGAGGCCGCTGCACTGTCACCCGTGGCTACGTTTCCCCAGTTTCCCTGGGTATCAATCAGTAAATCTTTCTGCCCTAACTGCACCATAGCATCCGCAATGGAAGCATCGCCGTGGGGGTGGTATTTCATAGTATTCCCCACCAGATTAGCCACCTTATTATACCGGCCGTCTTCCAGTTCCCACATGGAATGAAGGATACGGCGCTGAACGGGCTTTAATCCGTCATTAACTGCCGGTACGGCTCTTTCCAGGATAACATAGGAAGCATAATCAATAAAATATTCTTTATACATCCCGGCCAACGGAGCAATGTGCCCTTCTCCGTTTTCCGGCTGTGTGGAATGTTCTGAACTCATGGTACAAAAATAACTTTCCATTTCAGAATTTCCCATTTAAATCCAAAAACAAAAGCAATCTGCATAAATGCTTGTGTTTACGGGCGAAAGATTACATTTGCGCATTCAATTTTCAATAGAATCTATGGCCTCATGTATTGTTTGTGAAAACGACTCACTTACACCCATTTACAACGAAACCCTATTACGTTGCCCCACATGCAGCCATGTTACGGCCAATATGGAAATTGATGCTGAAATTTTGAAAGAGGTCTATTCTGAAAATTATTTCAAGGGCGAAGAATATGCCGATTATCTGAATGATAAACCGATTCTTCAAACAAATTTTGAAAAAAGATTAGACAGTCTAAAGAAACTAAACACTCCTCCCGAGTTATCCAACGTGCTGGAAATAGGATGTGCGTATGGTTTTTTTGGAGAAGTTTTAAATAACAGAATATCAAATACTTCATACATCGGAATTGATGTAGTACATGAAGCAATTGAATATGGTCAAAAAGAACTCAAACAAAATTTGATTTGTGGCGACTACCTAACCCTTCCCGCTCCGGAAAAACCCTATACGGATGTTTTTATGTGGGATGTCATTGAGCATCTTCCTCACCCGGAATTATTCATTCAAAAAATAGCCGCAGAAACCGCATCAGGCTCCAGAATGTATATAACCACGGGAGACATCGGCGCTTTTTTGCCGAGAATGCAGAAAGCCAACTGGCGCATGATTCACCCTCCTTCGCATTTGCATTATTTCACGGCGCAATCAATCCGTACCTTATTGGCTAAATATGGTTTTAAAACCGAACGGATAACTTATCCGCCTGTTTCCAGATCCATCAAGGTTATTTTCTTTTCCTTGTTTTTGCTCAATAAAAAACCGGGCAGATTGACCCGTAAACTATATGAAGCCATTCCCGAAAAGGCATCTGTTTCGCTGAATACCAGAGATATCATGTTTGTGGTGGCTCAAAAAGAATAATTTCTTTTCTCAGATTTCTCTTCCTACTCTCGAATCGTGGCTTAAATATTACATTTGTGCTATGCATGCACCAGAACTAACGCCTGCCTACCAAAAAGATATAGAAATCTCCGTGGTGGTTCCCGTTTTTAACGAGGCACCCAATTTGGATGTCCTCACGGAAAGGCTTACGGGTGTTCTCAATTCATTTGGAAAAACCTATGAAATTGTTCTGGTAGATGATGGCAGCGCCGATGGCACGTTGAATAAAATCAAAAGCATTGCTGACAATCTGCCCGCCGTAAAAGGTTTGGCATTATCCCGAAATTTTGGTCATCAGATAGCCCTCACGGCTGGGCTTGAGCATGCAAATGGTAATGTAATTATCACGTTAGATGGCGATTTACAGCATCCGCCCGAGTTGATTCCACAGCTTTACCAAAAATATCAGGAAGGCTTCGACATTGTGAACACACTGCGCTTGGAAACAGCCGATGCAGGATTTATGAAAAACGCCACTTCTGCCGGGTTTTATAAAATCATCAATACCCTTTCGGATATAGAAATTGTTCCCGGTTCGGCAGATTATCGTTTAATGAGCCGCAAAGCGGCCGATGCCTTTCTAACCCTGCGCGAAAGAGACCGTTTTACCCGCGGATTAGTCAGCTGGATGGGCTTTAATCAGGCGTTTATTCCATACGAAGCGGAACGCCGTAACGCCGGAAAATCGAAATATACGGTGCGCAAAATGGTGCGCTTTGCATTAGATGGACTTACGTCCTTTTCTTCACGCCCGTTACGTATGCCTTTATATCTGGGTATTGTATTTGCCTTTTTCGGATTGGTATATACGGTGTATGCCGTGGTTAATTTTTCGTTGGGACACACCATGCCCGGTTGGACTTCCCTACTCATTGTTACCCTGTTGATCGGCGGAGTGCAAATGATTTCACTGGGAATTATCGGGGAATATCTGGCCCGGGTTTATAACGAATCTAAAGCAAGACCCCTCTATTTTATCAAAGACAAAACTCCGAATATCTGATATGACCGACCGCATAAAATCGCTGTATCGCTTTATTTCAGACCGGTTTCAAACGGTTCACCTGGATTACAAAGTGCAAGCCAAACCCCGAACTTATGGCGGAAATGCGGCCCATCCGCTGATTACTGAAATCATTCAGAAAAACACTGCGGTTTATCAGTCGCTGCTTTCCGGTTTTTTGTCCCACACCGAAACGTTTTCGCAATTCAAAGAAGCTTCGGCAGAAACCGATGCCTATGCACCCGTATGGAACAACAATTTCCTTCCTGGATTAGACATTGTGAGTATTTACGGGATGATTGCGCATTACAAACCTGAAAAATATATTGAAATCGGTTCCGGAAACTCAACCAAAGTAGCGCATAAAGCCATTCAAGATTTCAAGTTGAATACGCGCATTACATCCATCGACCCCTATCCACGGGCCGAAATTGACCAATTGGCGCACCATGTAATCCGAAAACCGCTGGAAAATTTGGAAAATCTTGCGGAAATCACTGATAACCTGAATGCTGGGGATATTCTCTTTATCGATAATTCGCACCGGAGTTTTCCTAATTCGGATGTAACGGTCTGTTTTTTAGAATTGCTGCCTTCTCTGAAAAAAGGGGTGATTGTACATGTACATGATATTTATCTTCCGTATGATTATCCGCAGGATATGTGCGACCGTTTTTACAATGAACAATACATGTTGGCCCCCTTCATTATCGCCAATCCCGAAAAATACAGTACCCTGCTCCCCTGCTATTATATCAGCAAAACAGAGGCATTGAATGCTATTCTTGATCCGCTTTGGGATGCCATTCCCGTGAAAAATGTGGAACGACATGGTGGCGGATATTGGATTCAAATAGGCGAATAAGCATGACGATTTCTGTTAAAACTAAAGGAATTGCAGCTACGTTGCTGTTGTCTGTTTTGGTTTTATTTTTCTTTTTCGGAAAGTCTATTCTCAGCCTGAATCAAACCTTTTTTAACCCCGACGGGGACGGAATTCAGGCTTATTACACGGCGCTTTATCATGTAAATCATGATACTTCGTATTGGCGTATGAATGGCATGAATTACCCGAACGGCGAACAGGTTTTTTTTACGGGGTGTCAGCCTGTGGTTACCAACAGCATCAAAGCCATAAGCCATATCGTGGATATAAAACCATACACCATCGGCATTTTAAATGGAATCATGTTGCTGAGTGTGGTATTGTGTGCTTTGTTTCTCTACCTCATTTTCCATAAATTAGATATTCCCTTGTGGATTGCCATACCTGCAGCCATTCTGATGGCATTTGCCTCGCCGCAGATAAACCGGCTGAATGGTCATTATTCACTGACCTATCAGTTTGCCATTCCGGCATTCATCTATCTGATGATGTGTTTTCATCAGGTTAAAAACGTCCGCATTTCCTTATGGATCACGCTGTTTGTGCTGTTCATCACGGCTGTTCAATTTTATTTCTTTGGATTTATTCTGCTGATCGCTGTGCTGTGGTGGTTGTTCTACCTGCTTTTTAAACAGGATGATAACCGTTCTTTTTTGAAAAAAATGGGATTTGCTGCGGCGCATTTTACCCTTCAGATTATTATTCCCTTTTTACTGATTCAACTGCTGGTAAAGGCTATTGACCCCGTTACGGATCGCACTTCTTCGCCTTGGGGATTTTTCGCATACATGTCATTACCCGAAACCATTTTATATCCGTTCGGATTGTGGTACGAAACCCCGCAATTACGCCAATGGGTGAACCCTTCGCTGGATTTCGAATGGGAAGGCGTAGCGTATGTCGGAATAATCGGACTTTTTGCGGCTTTCTCAGGAATTGTTTTCTTTTTCCGCTCGCTAATTCTAATAAAACAAAAGCGGTTTCTGCGGCCCTTTTCCGACAGCATGATGAATGTGCTTTTTTATGCCTCGGTAATTGGTTTTTTTGTGGCCATTGCCCTTCCTTTTTCAATATTCGACAATTACCTGTACAACCATATCGGCTATTTCAAACAACTGCGCGGAATAGGCCGTTTTGCCTGGGTTACCTATTATGGATTGGGCATTATCGGAATCTATATCATGAACCGATGGATGAAAAAAAACAGCCTGTTCGCCATCATACCCATAGTATTGTTAAGCATAAATGCCACAGAAGCATACCGCATGAGCGGTTTGGTTTCCGAAGCCATCAACAATCAACCGGATTTTTGGACACAAAAAAAAGAGCACCCCAATTATCGTTGGATTTACAACATTCAAACCGAAGAATATCAAGCCATTATTCCGCTTCCTTATTTCCATATCGGTTCCGAAAATATCTGGATTCAACCCGAAGGGAACATCTATCAGTATGCCTTTATGAGTTCGGTTTATTCGGGTTTGCCGCTTACTTCGGTATTGTTAAACCGAAATTCACTGAGTGATACTTACGATCATCTTCGGATTATTCAGGAACCCTCGGGTGAGGCAGTAGAATTCATCAGCAGGATGAATCAAAAACCCTATTTGATTTTGTTGGATAAAGAAGCTCCGTTGAATTTATACGAAACGGAAATGATTCAATCGCCTAAAGCGATTAAGAAATTTGAAAATGAAACCCTTGAGGTTTTTGAAATTCCGGTAGCCTATTTTGAAGAAAGGCATCAAAACCTTCAGAAAAAAATGAACGAGCTGAAAGAAGAGGATTATTTTATCCTCGACGGTACTTTATATCAAACTTCGCAATTCCAGTTTGTGTATTACAACCCGGAGAACAAAGAGGATGTATTAAAAAACAGATATATCAAATGCTTTGATGGAATCATTCCGATTCAGGAAGACAGCCTGGAAATGACTTTTTCTGCCCGGATATTAAATTTCTATACAGATTTGATTCCACGCACTATTTTTCAGCTGAATGCAGGAGAAGACGGCAAAGAAATGGAATCGTATTATTCATTCAATAAAAATCTGATAAACACCCGGAAACCAAGCGGGTTGGTTGAATTTTCATTTATGTATCATAAAAACAAACGCATACAGATACATGCCGTGAATTATGAAGTTACCGACAAACGCCCGCTTAAATACAATTCTGTATTTCTTAAACCGGCAAAAGACACCGTCTGGTTCAGAACAAAGGAGCACATCTGGGTAAATAACCGTTTATTTGAAACGTTAAATTAATCCGGTTTTGAACTTTCATTCGCGCAAAGACATATTATTTCTGATTCTTGCAGGTTTCTTTATCACCAATGCGCTGGTGGCGGAAATGATTGGCGGAAAGCTGATTCAGATCGGTCCGTTTACCCAAAGCATCGGCATTCTGCCCTGGCCGATTGTTTTTTTGGCTACCGATATCGTGAATGAATATTTTGGGAAAAAAGGGGTTCGTACCATCACGTTTATAACCGTAGGATTAATTTCCTACACGTTTTTGCTGCTTTGGCTCGGTATGCAAATCCCTGCTGTTTCTTTTTCGCCCATCACCGATGAAGGGTTTAATATGGTTTTTGGTACGGGCATGTATATGATTGTGGGTTCCGTGATCGCTTTTTTAGTTTCGCAGCTTACCGATGTGTTTGTGTTTTGGGTAATCCGCAACAAAACCGGAAAGGGATTTATATGGCTCAGGGCTACGGGTAGCACCGCTGTGGCCCAGCTTATTGATACATTTATTGTTCAGTTTATCGCTTTTGTGATTCCCGGGGTATGGACATTGAGCGAATTTTTCACAAATGCCTCGTTCGGATATGTCTTTAAATTAGGAATCGCGCTGCTGATCATTCCGCTCATTTATTTATCCCATTTTCTGATAGACCGCTATCTGGGCTCCCAAGAAGCGGAAAAACTGAGCGTTCAGACCTCCGAAAAAGAATTAGGGGGCGGAAATCAATAAATACCGGGAAATATACTTTTTCTGTTTTGCGGAAAATCGGGGAAAGTTCTTTTATACCATTGCAAATGAGACCAGGCGCGTGGAACCAGATTGGCGATGGTCCATACCACAAAGAGCCATCCCGCGGCAGCTCCGAGCAAAATGGCAAACCCTGTCCATTGAATGATTTCGCCGAAGTAATTAGGTGAAGTAATAAAATTGAACAAAAATCCGGAAGGTATTTTATACCCGGTTTCGCCCGGTTTACGCAGATTAATCAATATGCGGTCTGATATAAAATGAATGGCAAAACCACAAAAAAACAATATGAACCCTAGGACTAATTCCCAATAGGTGATGGTTTCCCTTCCTTCCATAAAACCTAAGTAATACCCCAGAAAAAAGGTATTCATCAGGTTAAAAAACACGGCGGAAAACGTAATGGAAACGGGCATTTTTTTCCCGGAGGTGCGGGTTAAAAACGGAAAAATATAGCCTCTGTAAACATAGTGCCCTGCATATAATGCATATATGATATAATCCATGTCCGACTTAGGGGAAGGACCATACCAGAACCAAAACGAAATAAAAAGGGGCGAAAGTCCTTCCATGATCATCCAGCCCAGACGATTTGAAATCATTGGCCCCCAACCCGTTGCGGTATGGCGCCCGTATGGAGCCGTTTGTTTATATAGATAAAAAAAGGTGATGATTCCTACCAATGCCCATATGCCGACCGCTATATAATACCACTGAGGTTCCATAATCGAGTATTTTATCCAAAGAAAACAAAAACTAACCAATCCTAATTTCACGAATAACTTTATTTTTATGCCATCATACTAAAGCATCCGCCGCTCAGTTATTTACAAACAATAAAGTAAACCCATGAAAAATGCATTTCCCTCCCTTTTTATAGCTATTGCTGTTATCGCAGCTGCCGTTCTATTAGGCAAAGCATACAATTACAAACATAAAAAGAACGAAACCGTTTCGGTTACCGGTTCATCTTTTTACGATTTTTCATCAGACCTGATTGTATGGAGTGCTTCCTTCGCCCGAAAAAGTATGGAAATTAAAGATGCATATGCCGCTTTAAAAGAGGATGAATCCACTATTAAAGCCTATCTGAAGGAAAAAGGAATCAAAGAAGATGAAATCATATTTTCGGCTGTAAATACTAATAAGGATATGGAATATTCTTATGACAACTTTGGAAATTCAAAAAGTACATTCACCGGGTATACCCTCTCGCAAACCTTAACAGTGGAGAGTCGTGATTTGACGGGCGTAGAAAAAGTTTCGAGAGAAATTACCGAACTGCTCGACCGTGGCATAATTCTAAGCAGTCAGAGTCCACGCTATTACTACACCAAACTGGATGAACTAAAAATTGACTTGTTGGCCCGGGCTTCCAAAGATGGAGAACTGAGAGCCAAAACCATTACCGAAAATTCAGGTTCAAAACTTGGTAAACTGCAAAAAGCCTCTATGGGTATTTTTCAGATAACCGGTCAAAACAGCGATGAAGATTACAGTTGGGGTGGCGCATTTAATACATCCAGCAAGAAAAAAACGGCGTCCGTTACGCTTAAGATGGATTTTGAAATCCGTTAATTACCAGAAAGATACTTTTTTTAAAAATTGGCTTTCTACATTTAAATCAAGCCGATTTCGCTTATCAACACAGATTAAAAGTTGTTAATTGCGACAAAGGTCCGAATTTGTCATTTTGATATGCCATGTATAGGGATATATTTGTACCCAAATATTGATAGGACAGATTATTCGACTTATGCAAATCAGGAAAACGCTACTCATTCTACTCCCCCTTTTCGCACTTTTCAGCGGCGCAGCAGCACAAAATAAAAACTTCGGAAGTATCAAAGGAACCATTTATAATGCTTCCAATGGAAACCCTGTTCCCTTTGTGAACGTGGTTCTTGAAGGAACCACAAACGGATCAGCCACCGATATCAATGGATTTTTCAGCATTAATCAGCTAATTGCCGGCGAGTATTCGCTTAAAATTTCAGCGCTCGGATTTGAAACCTATACCGAAAAAATCACTTTGGAAGCCGGTAAATCGGTAAATCGAACCATTCAATTAAAACCTGCAGCCGTTCAAATTGGAACCACCGAAATTACAGGAACCAAACAGGACCAAAAAACAGAAGTACTGACATCGGTTACCACCATCACTCCAGAAGATATTAAAAGACTTCCTTCTGTGGGGGGAGCGCCCGACTTTGCACAATATTTACAGGTTACTCCGGGGGTTATTTTTACGGGTGATCAGGGTGGACAGATTTATATCCGCGGGGGTTCTCCCGTTCAAAATAAGCTTTTGTTAGATGGAGTTATTCTTTATAATCCGTTCCACAGCATCGGTTTATTTTCTGTACTCGAAACCGATGTAATCCGAAGTGCGGATGTATACACAGGCGGATTTGGAGCCCAATACGGAGGCCGTATTTCCAGCATCATGGATATTACCACACGTGATGGTAACACCAAACGATTTGCCGGAAAAATCAGTGCCAATACCTTTACAAGTAACGTTGTGCTGGAAGGCCCCATCAAAAAAATGAGTGAAGAATCCAAAACGTCTGCATCCATCTTAGTGGCTGGTAAATACGCTTATCTGCCCTATTCCTCAAAAGCATTATATTCTTACACAGAACGCGGAAAAGAAGGGCTACCCTTTGGTTTTGGGGATGGATTTGGAAAAATTACCATAAACGGAGCTAACGGAAATCGTGCCAGTTTATTCGGATTCGCACATACAGACAGAGCTACATTTAATCAGGTTTCTGAAATTAAATGGAATCAGTTCGGAGGCGGCTTAAATTTCACGGTAGTGCCCGGTGCGGCAAACGTAAAAATTGACGGAAATTTTGGTTACTCGTATTATAAAATCGGATTGGAAGAAGATAATAAAGACCCCAGAAGCAGCACGGTTAACGGATTCAATTTCGGTTTGGATTTTACCAGTTATTACAAACGCGACAAACTTCAATACGGTATTGAAACCATCGGATTTACCACAGATTTTGAGTTTTTCAATGCGGCAAACCGTCAGATCAATCAAACCGAAAACACTACCGAATTTGCCGGCTATGTTCGCTATAGAATGAACAGAGGCCGTGTTGTATTGGATCCGAGTTTCCGACTGCATTATTACGCCTCATTGAATAATGTATCTCCAGAGCCGCGTTTAGCCATCAAAGTAAATGTGGTGGAGCGTTTCCGCCTTAAAGCTTCGGGCGGAATGTACTCTCAAAACCTGATTGCCGCCAACAATGATTACGATATTGTGAACCTGTTTTACGGCTTTTTGAGTGGTTCTTCCAATATTCCCGAAAACTTCAAAGGCAAACCGGTTCGCAGTCAGCTTCAAAAAGCCGAACACGTGATTGTAGGTTTTGAATTGGATTTAATCAAAGGAATGAGCCTGAACGTGGAAGGCTATTACAAAAACTTCCGTCAATTGACCAACCTGAATCGTTTCAAAATTTATGATGATAATGCGGCAAACGCCGATGAAGAAGATCGTTTCAAAAAAGATTTTATTGTTGAAAAAGGCTATGCAGCAGGTATGGACGCCAGCTTAAGCTATATCAAAGACAGGTTGTATATCTGGGCCGTTTATTCACTGACTTTCACCGAAAGATTTGATGAAATTGTAACTTATTTCCCTTCTTTTGACCGTCGTCATAACGTGAACTTAGTAGCATCATACACACTCGGCAAAAAGAAAAATTGGGAAATCACGGCCCGTTGGAATTTTGGTTCCGGATTTGCCTTTACCCAATCTGCCGGATATTATGAAAACTTAGATTTTCAGGATGGAATTACAACCGATTATACTTCGGGCAGCGGTGATTTAGCCATATTGCTGGCTAACATAAACGGAGGCCGTCTTCCCACCTATCACCGATTAGATATCGGGGCGAAGTATACCAAAAAGTTTAATGACAATTTATCTCTGGAAGTTAATGCCGGAGCCACAAACGTGTACAACCGGAAAAATGTATTCTATGTAGACCGGGTAACCTTTAACCGGGTGAACCAATTGCCTGTTCTTCCCTACGTCGGTTTCACGTTTGCATTCTGATAAAGGGTGATTTTTTAGGATGAACGAACTGCCGATTGTCTATCAGGACGATTTTTTATGTGTTATCAATAAACCGCACGGACTGCTGGTTCATCGTTCTAAAATTGCGGCCGATGCAGTCGAATTTGCCATTCAGATTTTGCGTAACCAATTGGGGAAAAAGGTATATCCCGGTCATCGGATTGACCGCAAAACGGGAGGTCTTCTGGTTTTTGGCTTAGAAAAAGAACTGGACTCTGCGTTACAGAAAATGTTTATGGAACAGCAGGTACAAAAAACCTATCTGGCAATGGTGAGGGGTTTTACAGCCGAAGAAGGAATCATAAACTATCCGCTGAGAAAAGAAAACGGAACATTACAAGAAGCCATCACCCGGTACAAAACCCTTCAACAATTTGAAATAGAGTTATCAGACGGACGATTTCCTACTTCGCGATATTCTTTGGTAGATGTAACCCCTGAAACAGGCAGAATGCATCAGATACGTAAACATTTTAAGCATATATTTCATCCCATCATTGGAGACCGGCCGCATGGCTGCAATAAACAAAACCGGATGTTTATAGAGCATTTCAATATGCAAACTATGTTGTTGCATGCTCATACTTTATCTTTCAAACACCCGGTTTCGGGAGAGCTTTTAAATCTGAAAGCCGATATTCAGTCAGAATTTCAAAGAACTTTAAAAGTCCTTGAAAACAAGGTAGTTTCACCAAATAATGATTAAGTTTATCCTACCTACAGATAAACAGTTCACAATAATTACTAAAACTTCCTTATGTGTATACTATTTGATTGGATAAACCGTTAAGGAAACTTAAATTTGGGAGATTTTCTTTTTGTAGTTGGTTAGCACCCCATGCATATCAGTTTTCGGAAAGAGATTCGTCAGTTATTAATTAAATTTCTTTTCGAAAATGGCTCAATTTCAGCCACTGCGCTTTTCTTCGGGTAAACCCGACTTCGCTTCTACACTAAACCAACGAGTTAACGAGTATTTTACTTCAAACAAAATCAGCCGACATGCGAATCTGAACATGAAATTAAAAACCGTGTTCATGCTTAGCTTGTACATTATTCCCTATCTAGTGATGATAAGCGGTATTATTACCAACGGCTGGGCCATGCTGGGTCTTTGTGTGTTAATGGGCTTCGGTCTTGCCGGTATCGGTCTTTCTGTCATGCATGATGCGTGTCACGGGGCTTATTCTTCCAATCCCAATGTGAATAAATGGTTAGGCTATACATTGAATATGATGGGTGCCACCTCCTTCAACTGGAAAGTACAACACAATGTACTGCATCACACATACACTAACGTTCACGAAGCTGATGAAGACGTGAGTCAGCGTGGGTTGTTTCGTTTGAATCCTCACGCCGATTGGAAACCGATACACAGGTTCCAACATTTATATGCATGGCTTTTTTACGGTTTAATGACCTTTGTTTGGGTATTTTTTAAAGATATAAGCCGTTTAAAAAAATATCAGGAAAACGGTCTGGTTGAAAGAGTTAAAGCTTCAGCCCGTGAAGAATGGACCGTGCTTATTGTAACTAAATTGCTCTATTTCAGTTATGCGTTGGTTCTTCCTGCCTTAATTCTTCCTTACAATTTCGGACAGATTTTTTTAGGTTTTTTCATTGTGCATTATATAGCCGGGTTCATTCTTGCCATTATCTTTCAGCCCGCCCACGTTACTTCAGATTCGGCTTTTCCTATGCCCGATTCCGATAACAAACTGGAAAACAATTTTTATATACACCAGATGCTCACCACCAAAAATTTTGCCCGCAAAAACAAACTGTTTTCATGGTATGTAGGCGGATTAAATTACCAAGTGGAGCATCACCTGTATCCCACCATCTGCCACGTGCATTATGAAAAGCTGGCTCATATCGTAAAAGCAACAGCCGAAGAATATGGCATTCCCTATCTGGAAGAAGAAACATTCGGAAAAGCCATTTTAGAACATGCCAAATCGTTATACGAGTTTGGTAAAAAGCCGGTTACTGAAACGAAATCGGTGATTAAACCCGCTCTTGCATAAGCGCTAAAAGCTTGCATACCTTTAGCAGGTGAAAAAGAACCCTGCCGTTTCGGTTATACTTCCTGTCTGCAATGCAGAAAAAACGATTGAGCGTTCGGTATTATCCATTATCAATCAATCATTTCAAAACTGGGAACTGCTTCTGTTAGAAAACGGTTCTACGGATTCTACATCCGAAAAATGTCTGAAGTTATCGAAATCCGATGAACGGATTAGTTATTATTCCCTGGAACCCAAAGGACTTGTTCACGCATTAAACCAAGGAATTTTACTGTCAAAAGCGCCACTGATTGCCCGTATGGATGCGGATGATTTTTCTTTGCCCGAAAGACTGGAAAAACAATATCAATTTCTTCAAAATCATCCTGAAACAGGACTGATATCGGGTTTGGTTTTATTTGATTCAGAAATAAAGGATGCTGAAGGGTATCATCTCTATGTGCACCAAATCAACCGCTGGAAAACAGCGAATCAAATCCGCAAGTATCGCTTAATCGAATCGCCCTTCGCCCACCCCAGCGTGATGTTCAGAAAATCGTTGATTGATCTTTATGGATTATATTCAACCGATCCGATTCCGGAAGATTATGAACTTTGGCTGCGTTGGATGAATGAAGGCGTTATTATGAACAAATTGGATGAACCCATACTCATCTGGAACGATTCTCCATCCAGACTTTCCCGAAACCACAACCATTATTCGCAGGAAGCCTTTGACCACATCAGATATTATTATGTGGCAGAATGGCTAAAAAAAAATAGAACTCCTTCGTTAGAACTGTATGTTTGGGGCGGCGGAAAAAAAGCGAATCAAAAACTAAAAATGCTTTCGCGTTATATTTCCCTCGAGATTTCGGGAATTATCGATGTAAAGCCTACCCATAAAGAAACCAAGCGCATTCATTATTCTGAAATTCCTCCTCCGGGAAAAATATTTATCCTCAGCATGGTAAGTAACCGCGGTAAATACGCAGAAATTGAATCCTTTCTGGAAAGCAGAGGCTATGAAGTTGAAAAAGATTTCATTTTGGCAGGATAAGAATTTGCTTTTCCGCGTTCACTTTGGTTATTTCGGGCTAATCAAAACCATATGAGTAAACACGAAACCCCATCCCTTTCAAGAACCCTCGGTCCGCTTATGTTGTGGGGATTGGGAGTGGGATACGTCATATCAGGAAATTATTTCGGCTGGAATTTGGGGCTTGCGGCAGGAGGCTCCTGGGGGATGTTGCTCGCCTTGATTCCGGTAATCATCATGTACGGTTGTTTTACCTTTTGTTATACTGAAATGGCCTGCGCAATTCCTAAAGCAGGTGGGGCTTTCGACTATGGAACCCGTGCCTATGGAAGCACTTTCGGACTTTTTTGTGGTACCTCCCAGCTGGTGGAGTTTGTATTTGCTCCCCCTGCCATAGCATTGGGTCTGGGAGCATACATGGCCGGTTTTTTCCCGGGCATTTCGCCCATTTTTACGGCTGTGGCAGCCTATATTTTATTCACGCTGGTGAATATTTCAGGAGTGAAAACGGCAGCTTCGGTTGAGTTGTTGGTTACGGCAGTGGCGGTTATCGGACTTTTGATTTTTGCCGGAAACACACTCCCCCACTTCGATCTAAACAATCTCGAACTTGGTTCCCTCCCTTTCGGATGGACAGGTGTAGCCGCTGCCATTCCTTTTGCCATCTGGTTTTTTCTGGCTATTGAAGGGGTGGCGAATGTGGCTGAAGAAACCATCAATCCACAGAAAAATATACTTCACGGATTCGGCGCGGCCATCACCACTTTGGTTATTCTTTGTGCGCTCACCTTTTTCAGCTCAGTGGGTGCATCGGGCTGGCAAAGTGCAGTTTATCCTGTAGGAAGTATCGAACCCAGTGATTCCCCGCTGCCCTTGGTTTTTCAAAAGATTGGCATATCCTCCTCTTGGCAAAATGCCATTCTGGTTTTTGGATTGTTTGGCATTGTGGCTTCCCTCAACGGAATAATTCTGGCAGCGGGCAGAGCGCTTTACGAAATGGCTAAAAGCGGCTTTGCTCCTAAACCACTGGCGGCTATCCATTCACGATTTAACAGTCCGCACGGAGCTTTAGTGGCAAATCTGATAATAGGCATATTGGCATTGCTCACAGGCCGCACGGGCGATTTGATTACCATTGCCTGTTTTGGGGCTTTGGCGTTGTATTTTTTATCCATGTTATCGTATTTAAAACTCAAAAAAAGCGAGCCCGATATGGAAAGGCCCTTCAAAGCGCCTTTGTATCCTATTGCTCCATATGCTGCACTTATAATTTCATCAGGATGTTTTATTGCCATGGCCTGGTTTACCCCTTGGCATGCATTGATTTTCTTGGCTTTTTTACTCACTTTTACGCTCCTGACTAAACTCATTAACAAACACCGGAATGAAAAAATTTGATATTCAGTCTTTTCTTGATTATGTGGAAGAAAATGGAATTTCCAGAGTAAGGGTATCCGTCTGCGATATTGACGGCGTTCTAAGAGGGAAATTCATATCTGTCGATAAATTTTTGGGCGCGGCCGAGAAAGGATTTGGTTTCTGCGATGTGGTTTTTGGATGGGACAGTTCCGACATTGCTTATGATAATTCAAAAGTAACGGGCTGGCATACAGGATATCCTGATTCTAAAGCCGTGATTGATTTAAGCACTTACCGGAATATTCCCTGGTTGGACGGAACTCCGTTTTTTATTGCAGATTTTGATACGGATGGAAGCACCATGAAATCGGTTTGTCCCCGAACGCTTTTAAAAAATATCGAAATCCGGGCAGAAAACATGGGATTTATCCCCTATTTCTCACAGGAATTTGAATGGTTTAATTTTAAAGAAAACCCTGATTCTATTGTGGAGAAGGGATATAAAAACCTTACACCGTTCACCCCCGGCATGTTTGGTTATTCCATTGTCAGGGCTTCGCAAAATGACGAATTCTTCAGAGCCCTTTTCGACGATTTATCTGATTTTAATATTCCAGTGGAAGGACTTCATACCGAAACCGGTCCTGGAGTTCTGGAAGCCGCCATCACTTACGACAGAGTGCTTGTATCGGCAGACAGAGCCGCATTATTCAAAACCTCGGTGAAAGAAATTGCGGCCCAATTCGGCGTGATGCCCACTTTTATGGCCAAAATAAGCGAGAACCTGCCCGGGTGCAGCGGTCACGTACACCAAAGCCTTTGGGACGAATACAATAAAACCAACTTATTCTGGGATAAAAATGCTTCAGATGGAATCAGTAACCTGATGAAAAATTACATGGCCGGGCAATTGTATTGCCTACCCCATATTTTACCTATGTTGGCTCCTACAATTAACAGCTACAAACGCTTGGTGGAAGGCGCCTGGGCCCCCACAACACTCACCTGGGGATTGGATAACCGCACCACGGCATTGCGGGCTTTACCGGTGGATTCAAAAGCCTGCCGGTTGGAAACCCGTGTTCCCGGCTCGGATGTAAATTCTTATCTGGCCATGGCGGCTTGTCTGGCTGCCGGATTGTATGGTATCAAAAACAATCTGCCCCTTCAGCCGGCCACTACCGGAAACGGATATAAAGAACTTGCTTACGGAAAACTTCCTGCCGATTTATGGGAAGCCACACAAAACATGAAAAACTCCGAAATTGCCCATGAACTCTTCGGTTCAGAGTTCGTCAATCACTTTACGGGAACCCGGGAATGGGAATGGAACCAGTACACCAAAGTGGTTACCGACTGGGAATACAAACGTTATTTTGAAATCATATAACGGTTCCGTATGTCAAACTACCTGCTTACTGTAGATTTAGGCACTTCGGGACCTAAAGTGGGTTTATTTACCGAAAAAGGTAAATACATAGCGCACGAAATAGAACCCAATGAAGTGATTCTGCTGCCCGACGGAGGAGCCGAGCAAGATCCAGAACACTGGTTTTCTACCATAAAAACAGCACTTCAGAGACTGCTTCAGAAAACGGGAGTGGATAAAGATTCCATTAAGGCAGTATGTTGCACTTCACAATGGTCGGGTACGGTTCCCGTTAACCGGGACGGAAAACACATTGCCAACGCCATCAACTGGATGGATTCCCGCGGAGCCGATCATGTAAAAAAAATGATGTATCAGCCCATTCAAACGCAGGGTTATGGATTATTCAAAGCGTTGAAATGGCTTAGAATTACAGGCGGAGCACCCGGTTTGGCCGGAAAAGATCCGATTGCCCATATACTTTACATCAAACACGAAAACCCCGAATTATACGCCAAAACCTATAAGTTTTTGGAACCGGTAGATTATCTGACCGCCAGACTGACCGGTAAAATTCAGGCCACTTACGATTCCATTTGTGTGCACTGGGTTACGGATAACCGGGATATCAACAACATCACCTATCACAATGGCTTGTTGAAAACTGCTGGTATTGACCGCGATAAACTGCCTGATTTAGTGCCTTCAAATTCCATTGCCGGGAAAATCACATCCGAAGCCGCAGAATATTTGGGTTTAAGTACTGAAACCACAGTAGTTTCAGGTTGTGGCGATATTCATTCGGCAGCCGTTGGTTCCGGAGCCGTGTCTGATTTTCAGCCGCATTTTTATATCGGCACCTCGTCTTGGCTGGTTTGTCATCTCCCCTTTCGTAAGATTGACCTGCCGCACAACATGACCACCATACCCTCGGCCATACCGGGTAAATATCTGCTGGCCAATGAGCAGGAAACCTCCGGGGCCTGCATCCACTTCCTGCGCGATAACATGTTTTTCCATAAAGATGATTTTACGCCCGATGGTCCCCCCGATGATTTTTACGAAAAACTCAATACACTGGCATCCGAAGTGCCCGCCGGAAGCGAAAATCTGTTATTCATTCCCAAACTTTACGGAGAACGTTCCCCGGTAGAAGACCATCATACCCGGGCCGCATTTTTCAATCTTTCCTTAACACACGACCGCAGGCATATGATTCGGGCCGTGATGGAAGGTGTGGCGCTGAATGCCCGCTGGCTCATTAAATATGTAGAGAAGAATGCGGGTAAAAAATTTGACTCTATTAACTTGATCGGTGGCGGCGCCAATAGTGATTTGTGGTGCCAGATTACCGCCGATGTGTTTAATCTGAACGTGCGGAAAATAAAAAATCCGGTGATGGCAAATTCTCAGGGAGCAGCTTATTTGGCAGCACTGGCTATGGGAAACATCACCTTGAAAGAAATTGAAGAAATTCACGAAATAGACAAAGAATTTGTGCCTAATCTGAAGAATAAAGCCGTGTATGACAAACTGTTCGATGAATTTTTACACTTTTACAAAGCCAATAAAAAAGCATTTATCCGACTCAATAAACACTAAATACAGATTATGAGTTCTCCCGTTTTTAAAATTGCCGTAGTGGACGACCATCCCCTTTTCCGTAAAGGAACCATGGGTTTAGTCGATTCTTTTGCCCCTGAATGTAAAGTCATCATGGAAGCCGGAAACGGCAGGGAATTATTGGATCAGATTGAAAACGGCCTTGTGCCCGATTTAATCATCAGCGACCTTACCATGCCTGTGATGGACGGTTTTGAACTGGCTGCCGAAATCAAAAAAAAACATCCGCAAATAAAAATTCTGGTTCTATCCATGATTAACCGCGAAGAAACGGTGATTAAAATGCTCCGCTATGGCGTAAAAGGCTATTTATCGAAAGACATTCAGGCGGATGAACTGCGGGTGGCCATACGGGCCATCATGGATCAGGGGTTTTACTATACAGATTATCTGACCGGCAGATTACTGAACGAAATTAAAAACGCTGACAATAACCCGGCTGTTGAAATCAGCGAACGCGAACATCAATTCCTTAAGCTGGTATGTTCCGATGATTCCTACCAACAGATAGCGGACAAAATGTTTTTGAGTATAAAAACGGTGGACGGTTACCGGGCTTCTTTATTTGAAAAACTGAAAGTTAAATCCCGCACGGGACTTGCTCTTTATGCCGTAAAAACAGGCATTGTAAGTTTAGATTAAGCCTCCCTGCGTAAACGGGCCATATAAAATCCATCGAATCCGGTTTGGGATGGATAATGATATGCCTGTTCCAGTAACTCGTATTGCGGATGATTGGCTAAAAAAGCCTGCACCTGATTTTCGTTTTCCGAAGCAAATAGACTGCATGTGGCATACACCATAATGCCGCCAGGTTTAAGCATTTTGCTGTAGTTTTCCAGAATTTCCTGCTGGGTTTTAACCACCCGGATAAAAAATGTGCGGTCTATTTTATACTTGGCATCCGGATTTCGGCGAAGTACGCCGCTGCCCGTACACGGAACATCCAACAAAAGCCGGTCGGCTGAGTTTTCCATTCTTTTGATAGTTTTCATTCCTTCTATCAGCCGGGTTTCTATAATGGAAACCCCGTTTCGTACCGCTCTATTTTTCAGTTCATTGAGTTTGTAATGCTCCACATCCATGGCAATTATTTTGCCCTTATTCTGCATAAGTGATGCCAGATGAAGCGTTTTACCACCCGCCCCGGCACAGGCATCAATTACGCGCATACCTGATTCTGCCTGCAGAAATGGCGCAATGGTTTGGGAACCGGCATCCTGCACTTCAAAATAGCCGGCTGAAAATAACGGATGACGGAATAGATTTACCTTTCCGTTCAGGCGCAATGCATCCGGATATCCGGGAATTTCTTCCACATCCAATCCTTCTCCGGCCAAAACATCCATCACATGATTAACCGTCGTTTTCAGTGTGTTAACTCTCAAAATCACAGGCGCTTTTTCGTTCATGGCCAGTAATTCTCTTTCCCATAATTCTTCGCCGATTTCTTCCAGGGCCAGTTCATCCAGCTCTTGCGATACAGATTGTAAAATCGTTCTGGGCAGTTTGCTTCTTTTGGCTCTTTCTTCCGCCGCTTTCCGATTGAATTTGGAAAACTCATTCCATTCGGGAAGAATGTATCCTTTCAGAAAAAGAAGATTTCCGGCCAAAGCCCATAGGCCTTCCCGTTTAAATGAAAAGGAATCGCCCGTAAACCAAACCAGATAATTCCAATGGCGTACGGCATCATACACCATTTCGGCTATAAAAGCCCTGTCGTCGGCACCGGCTTTTTTATTGGCTTTGAAATAGCGTTCCAGGGCTTTATCTGCGTATTCTTTTTTGCCCATCACCTCATCCAGAATCCGGACAACTGCTTCCACACGGGCGGGATATATTTTTTGCTTGATTCCGGCCTGTAAGGTAATTGCCGGATGCGTATTTTCATTCATTATTGAAGAGACTCCTGTTTCATAAATCCTTTACTCATGGCGTAGTTGAGCAGTTCTGTGGCATTTTTACAGGATAACTTTTTAAGTATATTTTTTCGATGGGTATAGATGGTATGAATGCTCAGAAAAAGTTCATCGGCCATTTCCTGGGCGGTTTTACCTTTCACTACCAGTTTCAGAATTTCTTTTTCTCTTTCGGAAAGGTTTCCAAAATGATCTTTAACCTCCTGCGCCGTGGGCATTCCTCGTTGAGGCATTCCCTGCCCTCCTTCTCGGTTACCGTATGTCATGGCAATCAGCGCTTCCACAATTTTCGGACTGAAAAACTTGGTTCCGTCGGCCGTTTTTCTGATGGCATCGGTGATTTCCTGCTTTTCACTTTCAATGGTTATAAAACCCGTGATATTGAGTTTGTGGATGCGGTAAATGGTTTCTTTATCGCTATCGGAAATTACCAGCACTTTGCATTTTGAGAATAATTCCGAGGTACGTTCCATATTTTCTTCCAGAAAATAATCGCCGAAGTTTTTATCCACAATGAGTACATCAAAATGTTTCATGGACGATAATGCAGCCAGTTCATCTATGCTGTGAATTGTACCTGCAGGCTCAAAGTCAGGATTCTCACGTATTAGATTCAGTAATCCCTGCTTTACGAGATACTGCGTTTCCGAGAGCATGATTCGAATATTTTTCTTGGGTAGAACCATTTGAACGGCAAAAGTATAACATTAAAACCTTCTTCTGTAAAAAAGTTTTACGAATGAATGAACGACAAATGAGATGAATTGTTGAAGATTTTCAGGATTATCATCTGATTTCCTGACAAAGTTCGATGAGCACACCGCCGGAGGATTTGGGATGAACAAAGCAGATAAGTTTGTTGTCGGCTCCTTTTTTAGGCTGTTCGGACAACAGCACAAAACCTTCTTTTTTCAAGCGCTCCATTTCAGCATGAATGTCTTCAACATCAAAGGCCACATGGTGGATTCCTTCACCTTTTTTTTCGATGAATTTGGCAATGGTGCCCGATTCATCCAGGGAGCATAATAATTCAATTTTGTTTTCTCCCGATTTGAAAAATGACGTAATCACCCCTTCAGATTCCACCATTTCGCGTTTATAGGGAGCAGAACCTAACAAACGGGTATAAAGCGGTTCCGCTTCATCCATATTTTTTACCGCGATTCCCAGATGCTCTATTTTACCAAACATAACTCCGTTATTCGGTTATTACAATCTTGAAGGTTTTACGGGCATTTCCGTACTCAATTACCGATTGATACACCCCCGAACTGAGACCGGATGAATGAACTGGTACCGTATGAATATTTCCTCCCGTAAAAATGTTCTGATATACCCTTCTACCGCTTATATCATACAGTGAAATATTCACTGACTCTGCCGTTATGGAGGTTAAATCGAAATTCAATACGTCTGAAACCGGATTAGGATAAACCCGCACGGTAGAGAGTTCTTCCGTTTCGGTAATGGATGAAAGTCCCATGATGTTTATATCATCCAGATAAAAATCATTTCCGCCTCCTGTTGTATAAACAAATTTCACCCGGAAATTTTCAGATTGGGCAAACAGTTCCGGTACACTCAATTCCCATTCCTGCCACATGGATTCATAAATCGGATTAATGGGTATGGATGTGGGGGCAATGGATGCGAGTGCTTCGCCGGTTTTGGAATAGCGAAGAATCCACGTATTGCCGCAGTTAGGAGAAAAATACACTTTTAAATTATCAGAAGATGAGCCAATTTTAGTGGCAAAAGCAGTTTTAAAACGGAAACGGGGTGTGGCAATTTGTGTTAAATCATATACAGGACTAATCAACTCATGTTTCAATAAGTCGGGAGAGTTTTGACTGTTGGCGATAAATAAGCTGTTGTTTCCTGATGACAATGTTTTTTCTTCCCAGGCGAACCCATAATTCAGGTTTACGGCAGTCCAACGACCGGCTAACGGATTCTGATCCATGTTATCATAAAACATCCAACTGGAAAAATCGGGTAACGAAGAAACCCTGATGTAGCTGTTCTTTTGAGCCGTTACATTACCGGCTGCATTGGTCACCACAAGCGAAACCGAATAAATACCCGGCGTCGTAAACGTGAATCTGGGATTGGGCTCATTTGAAAGAAGTGTTTCCGGCCCTGTAATTTCCCATGTATACACATCGGGAGTACCGTTTTCGGTCATATCAAAAAATCGGATACTGTCTCCGGCACAGATAGCCGTTTTATCTGAAGTGAAATTAGGCTGAAGCACACAGGCCTGCGCCTGAAAACCATTGGAAGTACCTGTGGCCAGATTATTTTGGGAAGTAACCAATTGCCCCACAAACGTATTTTGAAACACGGCATCACTACGGCTCTTTTGTCCTTTGGTGAACATATTCTGGCAGAAATTCTGGTTGTAACTCATGTAGTTTTCTACCATATCCGGTGCATCATTCGAATAAACAGAAGGTCCTGAATTATCATTATTACAGCTGTTTAAAGCAAAACTACAGGCATAGGTTGCCGATGCCGTAGGCGGAGTATCACACACACGATCTCCTGTATTGGCGCAACTTCCGCCGCAACCGCTTTGAAATGTGTGGTAAAGTTCAAGACAATGCCCTACTTCATGGGTCAGTGTTCGGCCATCTTTACCTTGTGCCGTGCCGATGCTTCCCATGTATTTATTATCCATCACTACTCCGTAGTTATTACTCATTCCCCAGGAAGGAAAATAGGCATATCCGATTACTCCGCTCACATCATCTAATGAAATTCGGCCCACAACCCAGATATTGAAATATTTATTCACGGGCCAAGGTGTAATTCCACCGGTAGAATTATCTTTCACCATATCATCCGCATTGTATGAAATGGGAGAAAACGTGCGGGTGATACCATCTGTGCAATTTCCCTGCGGATCTATTTTAGCCAGTCTGAATTCTACATTAAAATCGGCGGCATACGGCTTAAAAACAGGCCGGATATTGGATGTATCGGAATTGATAAGTCTTAAATCCTCATTTAGAATCCGCAGAGCATCTTCTATCTGTGCGGTTGAAATATTTTCGGGTCCACCTTTATGAATCACATGAACGACGGTAGGTATTATCAACGTGTTTCTTTCAGTACCCGGTTCAAAAGAAGCCACCCGAATCATTTCGGCCATTTGCTCTCTGAAGGCAAGCCTTTCAGGATGCTGTTCGCCAAAACGTTGATTTATATAATCCGTTCCGCAACCATCGGTTTGAGCTATACTAAACAATGGAAAACAAATGGGCAATACAATGGCAATGACTCTTTTGAACATCTGAATAATCTTAGCGTACGATTAATTTACGGGTACCGGCAAACGTACCTTTCTCGCTGCGGATGAAATAAATACCCGAACCTAAAGTTGACACATCAGCGCGGATTGTATTTACGGTTCCTTGTAAAGAAAGCGACTGAACCACTCTTCCCGCTGCATCATAAATCAATAGGTTATCATCAAATGAAATGGAATTTTCTGAAGCAAAAGTGATATCCACATAGTCATCAGCGGGATTTGGGAAAATTTCCCAAGTGGCCGATTGGGCATCCCAATTTTCAACAGAGCTGACACCGGCAATATTTACATCATCCAAATAAAAATTGTTCCCTCCGCCTGTGGTGAACTCAAATTTGAACATGGCTCTGGTTGATGAAGCAAATGTTGACGATAAACTAAATTCTTTTTCAACCCACTGTGAAGCGTTCGGTACAAACGAAGCATTGGTTACTGGAGCGGTAACCATATTCGCATTGGTAATAAATGGTGTCAGCTGAAGCCAAGAAGTGCCACAATTGGTAGAGATATATACCCGCAGACGGTCCGTGTTATCTGTTGCGCGGTTGGTGTAAGCATATTTAAAACGCAGTTTGGGTGAGTTGATTTGGGATAAATCATAAGTAGGACTTATTAAATCGTACACTTCATAACCGGTTTTGCTTAAGAAATTACGAACAGAATATGATTTCGTGCCGCTGCTTCCGGCTAAAGAACTGGGCTGCCATCCCGAAGCATCATCATCATTTACGGTAAACCACCCGTTTGTGTTTACGTTTCCTTCAAAATCTTCGAAGAAACCATTAGAAAAACTCATGGCCTCGGTTGGATTCACGCGAACATAGCCTATTTTGTTTTTGAAATTAGAACCTTCCGTATTAGCCACATTTAAAGAAACATTATACAATCCGGGAGTATCAAAAGTAACAGAAGGGTTTTGATCATTGGAAGTCACTGTGGTAACACCATCGGTTGTATTGGCAAAAGTCCATGTCCAAGTGTCAGGTACTCCATTGTAAGAAAGGTCTTGAAAAACAATTGGACTTCCCACGCAAGCTACCCTAACAGCCCCGTTGAAATCGGCAACTGGAGCACAAAGCGTGTCTGAGAAACCATCATTCACCCCGGTAAAATTCAGATTATTGGTTGTCCACAAATTATTACGCTGTGCCGTACTTGAGTTCGATGCATTAATCATACGATTAGCCTGACCCACGGTAAACATGATAGGACAGGCTGAATAATCCATAATATTCTGAATGTTATCTAACGAAGAACAGGTGTTTTGGGCAGTGTTACAACTTTGATTTCCCACCCCGATGGTATTGGGCGTATCACTTACCCCATCGTCGCCATTACAGTTGTTTGCCAAACCGGGGGTATTACTTGATCCCCAGGTATGCTGTAGGTTAAACCAATGCCCCACTTCGTGCGATAAAGTTCTGCGGGCCAAAGCGCCTCCGGTTGAAGTTCCTATGCCCCCAAACTGACGATTAACTAAAATAATACCATCCGTAGCAGTAAGCCAATTAGCAGTTCCTGGTGTGTAGGTGTACCCCCCTGCTCCATTTTCCAGTTTTTGCACCACCCAAACATTTAAATAGCGGTTACGAGGCCAAATATTCCTATATACTGTTTTGGCATCTTCATTGGCGTTAAATGTATGAGTAGTTACTGTGCGGGTTATTCCATTAGTACAATTTCCATTGGGGTCTTTTCTGGCTAAACGAAATTCAAACTGTACATCGCCCTGAATGGGTTTAAATGCCGATGCAATATTAGCCGTATCGGGTTGTCTTTTTTGAAAATCTTCATTCAAAATACGGATAGCATCGTGTACCTGTGCATCACTGATATTTTCATTTCCGTAATTATGCAAAATATGAACAACCACCGGAATAACTTTAACCGCACGCTCATTTCCTGAGCTTTCCGATTCTTCTTCTCCTGCTTCCGTTGCGGCCAGTTGAAGTTCCAGTTCATAGAGTCCCGGATATTTAGCCCGGGCCGCTTCCGTGGCCTGAATCAATCCACAGGGCAATGCCTGTTCTTGTGCGTTTAATGTGATTGTTGCCAAAAAAGTGGCAAGTGCAAGGACAATCTTCTTCATCTTTCTTTTTGTATTTCAGTCTTTTATTGATTTATTTCTATAAAGCGCTCTATGTCTTTTACGGTACCGAATACAATAATGGTATCCGTAGGCAGAATCACCGTATCTGAGGCGGGTACACCCAGAATATGAATTTCTTTCACGGTTTGTCCGCTTATGGTTTTCTCAAATTCTCTTTTAAGTGTAATGAGATTCAGTTTATAACGATTGCGAAGGTCTATATCCGTAAGTGTACGGTTGGCTATTGCCGGTGGCGTTTTGAGTTCGGCAATTTCGTACCCGTCGGGCAATTCAATAAAAGAAACCAGACTTGGATTTAATAAACGCTCTGCGACGATGCGCCCAACCTCCAACTCAGGAGAGAGAACTTCATGAATACCCATTTTTTCCAAAATCAGTCGCTGTTGCGGATTATTGGCACGGGCAATCACTTTTTTCACACCTAATTCCATACATTTTACAGAAGTAAGCAGAAGGGCTTCAAAATTCTCTCCGATGGCCACAATGGCTACATCTACATCGCTGATGTTTTGAACCTGCAGGGCTTTTTTATCCGTAGAATCCATGGTAACGGCAAAAGCCACTTCATCTTTAATGGCTTCAATATGACTTTCGTCATTATCAATGGCTAACACTTCCGCTCCACGCTCAGCTAATGCCCGGGCGATTGAGCTTCCAAATGTACCTAAACCGATTACAGCAAATTTCCCCTCTATCACAATATGAACCTCTTATAAAGTAAAGTTACGAATTTAAATTTTGTTCAGCGCCTTATTCAAATCGTCTATCAGGTCTTCCGCATCTTCAATACCTACCGATAATCGGATAAGAGAATCTACCACTCCCGTTTTTTCACGCTCCTCTTTCGGTATGGAAGCATGGGTCATTGTGGCCGGATGACCGATCAGCGACTCCACTCCCCCCAAAGATTCGGCCAATGTAAACAGATGTGTATTGGACAACATTTTTACCGCGGCCTCTGTCGTATTGTTTTTAAGCGTGAAGGAAATCATGCCGCCGAAAGCTTTCATTTGTTTTTTAGCCACTTCGTGCCCTGGATGAGAAGGTATTCCGGGGTAATATATTTTATCAATGGCAGGATGACTTTGAAGAAACGCAACCACTTTCTCTGCATTTTCACAATGCCGTTCCATGCGCAGGTGAAGGGTTTTAATCCCTCTGAGTACCAGAAAACAATCCTGAGGACCCGGTACGGCACCCGTGGCATTCTGATTAAATGCAATCTGTTCGGCCAGGGTATCATCATTCACAATTAATCCACCCATGACCGTATCGCTGTGACCGCCAAGGTATTTGGTGATGGAATGCATCACCAGATCAGCGCCCAAATTAAGAGGATTTTGCAGGTAAGGCGAAGCGAATGTATTGTCCACCGCTACTTTAACACCATGTTTATGCGCAAGTCGGCAAATTGCCTCAATGTCTGTAATATTCAACGTGGGATTTGTAGGGGTTTCTACCCAAATCCATTTTGTTTTTTCGTTGATTAGCGATTCCACGGCTCCAAAATCGGCCAGATTCACAAAATGAAAACCGACTCCGAAGCGGGCATACGTTTTAGTAAACAGACGATATGTACCTCCATACAAATCATTGGTTGAAATCACTTCGTCGCCCGGTTGAAGCATTTTCAACACGGTGTCAATGGCTCCCATACCGCTGCTGAAAACAAAAGCATGTTTTCCATTTTCTAAAGCGGAAAGCGCTTCATGAAGTTTAGTTCGGGTGGGATTATGTGTTCTGGAGTATTCGTATCCTTTATGATCTCCGGGAGAAGCCTGTGCGTAAGTGGAAGTCTGATAAATCGGGGTCATCACTGCGCCGGTCTGTGCATCGGGTTCTGCCCCCGCATGAACCGCTTTGGTAGCAAATTTCATTTTAATTACTCAAATTTTCTCAAATGTAAAAAATGCCCTCAGCATACCGCCAAAGATTATGATATTTTTATTTTTTTAGGATTTGTAAAGCCCTGAAAAGAATTTTGTTAAAACAAAAAAGGCTTGCGAATGCAAACCTTTTTATAAGTGGGCCCACCTGGGCTCGAACCAGGGACCACCTGATTATGAGTCAGGTGCTCTAACCGACTGAGCTATAGGCCCAATTCCCTTTCGGGGGTGCAAAAATACAGAAATCTGTATTCAATACAACCTCTGATCAAAAATTGTAAGAAAGGTTTTAAGCATTCCTGCTAAATCTTTCTGATTCACAGCTCTTTTATAATTTTATAAATCGTGAACTGCCGAAATACACCCCTATCTCATTTTTCAGGTTGAGTGCATACACACCAGGAGGAAGCGCCATCACCGGGATTATTTTTCCTGATTCAGAAATACCCGATAAAAGAACCCTGCCCTGCATGTCGGATATTTCATAAATAAAGTCCGTTTCTGCTGTTTCAATAATAATATGATGAGTAGCAGGGTTAGGATAGATCACAAACTCTTGCACCATAGACTCTGAAACAGACACAGGAAGAGTGATATTTACCAATACTTCGTCTGTAACCACACAACCCTGATTATCGGCAATACAGGTAACATTGTACAATCCGGGAGCGGCCCAACTGGCTGTAATCTGAGAAGTTCCCTGTCCGCTGAGTATAGTTCCGTCCTGGACAGTCCACAAATACGTTATTCCCGGCTGATCAGTTACAGAAAACGGTTGGGATGTTCCAATTAACAAAGAACCCTGCGGGGCATTAATTTGTATAGGCTGAGGAAAAGCGTTTAACACGGTTTGCAGTGTATCCGTTTGGGCACCACAGCCCGGATTGCCTACAAAAGCAGAAAACTCTCCTGATTGATTAACCGTAATATTGGGTGTAGTGGCTCCGTTACTCCACAACACCGGAAAACCCGAAGGAGAAGCCGTGAGTACGACCTGTCCGCCTGTGCAAAAACTTAATGCGCCCGAGGCAGAAACGGAAGCACTTTGCACGGAAGGAATTTCTGAAATACTGAACGATGGGGAATTAATGGAACAGATTCCATTACTAACCTGAACCGTGAGCGTCTGCGGCTGTGATACTTCGATTTGTCCGGTGGTTTCTCCGGTGCTCCACAAATATGAAAATCCGGTAGGATTGGCTTCTAATTGAGCCATATCGCCCTGGCAATAAGAAGCGGGACCATTGATAGTGGCTGCTACAGGAATATTCTGCGTGCAAACCTGTTGTTTGGTAAGCCAATTAGCCGAATTGGTAAGGGTTTCAAATTGGGTCCATGCGGCACATTCTCCTTTCAAAAAATAGGTCAAGTATGGAATTATGATGGAACGCACTTTATTGAGTTGATCGGCACGGGTTAATCCTCCTGAAGGGGAGCAGGTTCCCTCACCGAAGGTACAGTTGAAATTATCACTATTGAAATGGCAATGATAACCGCCCGTGATACTTATATACGTCTTACACGCTGAACCGATTGCGTTATATATAGGCACCTGATTGCTTGCCGGAGGAGCCACACAGTCAATACTACCCGCAATAACCAGATTGGGAGCGGTCATACTCGCCGCAGCGGTAATGGCGGATGGATTTGTTTCTGCTGCCGCAAAAGTGAAATAACAGTTTACGCCACTTGTGTTCTGATTGGCCAGATAAGTGGCCCCGCCGCCCATAGAATGCCCTCCTATGGCTCTTCGTCCGTTCAATTTTTGATAAAAAATTGAAGTCGGAGTCGTATTCAGGGCAACCATTTTTTCGGAAACGAGTGCAAGATCTTTCCCGAAATCTCCGTGAGACGGAGCAGGCAACAAACTCCCTTCCGTTCGGGGAAGTGCAACGATAAAGCCACGCCCTGCCAAAGAATCATATATGGGTTCATACGCATCCCAAGCCATGGCAAAACCATGACCAAAAACCACTACAGGCAAATTGTTACCCGCTACAGGCTGATTGGTTCCTGCATTGGTGGCCGGATAATAAATTTTGGTTTCAATCTGGCGGCCCGGCCCTCCCCCGCTTCCAAAACCACCCGTTCGTGTTGGGTCATTAAAGGTAATGGTCGTTTCACTTACCGGATAAAAGGTTTGAGCATACAAACAACTTACTGATAACAAGAAAGAAACACAAATAAGAACGAGTCTCATAAATTCAACAATTAGTAATTTTGTTCTAAAATTAGGACATTTATTAATATTGAAATACTAATTCTGGAGATATTTTTTCAACAAATTTGTAAATTAAACTTATTGACTGATAAAAGTCATTTTTGGTTCTTTTCTTCATTCTTAAATTTGCGTTGTAAATAATCAAACTTAATTAATAATGAAAAAAGGAGTGTTAGTCGTATTGATAAGCTTGGCTATATCGAGTGTTTATGCACAAACCTCAATCCGTGACCGGGAAGCTACATTTTACGGATTGGACTTTTCTAAAAGTAAAATGATAGGTTCTGAAGGCTTTACTAACCCTACTGACATTGTAGATCGCTTTTTCTTTGAGTGGAATAATATGATGCTTGATGAAAAAAGCAAATACAACGTAAAAAAAGCGTTTAATAAAGACATTGTAGACTATGATTTTGGACCGGTTTCTACAAACAATAAAAAAGTGAAAGCTTCCGAATTGGTAATCAACAGAAGTTATTCAATAGAAGAAAAAGATGTAGCAAGCATTGTGAGGGGTTATGCTATCAAAGGCAAAGGCTTGGGGATAGTGATGATTGTGGAAAAATTTGATAAAACAGAAGAAAAAGCAAGTGTTTACGTAACATATTTTGATAAAGCCAATAAAAAAATCCTTCTCACCCGCAAAGTTGCCGGAAAACCTTCCGGTTTTGGGCTTAAAGCCTATTGGGCAAATGCGATTGGAAGAATTATGGCCAGTTGCAGTACCTATGTGAAAGCTTGGGAAGCCGGTTCTAAATAAGTGTTGATTTTACATAACATGCAGCCGTCCGTATAATTATAGGCGGCTGTTTTCATTTCAGCTATTTCCAGGTCTACAGGAAATCTGGAAATATTAATTTCTTAACAAAAACATTACTTTCGTGCCTAAATGCACACGAAGCGAGATTCCTTTTATGTGATTTTCAATCCCCGTTCAGGAGGCGTAAAAAGTCCTTCTGACAGAGAAGGGGTTTTTGACGTTTTTCGCAAACAGCAGGTTGATTTCACCTTCGAAGAACAGGATGATACGGACGCCTTCGGAAAAACCCGCAGAGCCATAGAAAAAGGGTTCCGCAAATTTATTGTGATGGGCGGCGACGGCACTCTAAACCAAACCGTGAATGCATTATTTCAACAATCTGAAGTGCACACGGAAGAATTTACAATCTGCATGATTCCCTTTGGTTCGGGTAATGACTGGATTCGCACGCTCGGCATTCCCAGAAAACCCACCGAAGCGGCAGACATTATATCTACCGGTAAAATATTTACACAGGATATCGGCAAAGTGGAATACAGCGGAAAACAAGGCCGCGAATCAGTGTATTTTGCAAATATTGCCGGGTTTGCTTACGATGCTTTCGTGAACCGAAAAACCCTTGAAGACCCTTTAAAAAAATGGCTGGGCGGTCTCTCCTATCAGCTTACCATGTTCAAATGTCTTTTGTCTTTCCAACATGTACAGGCCAAAATCACGGTAGATGACACGGTGATTGAAACACCTTTATTTTCGGGCTGTGTAGCCAAATGCAAATACAACGGAAACGGGATGATGCAGGCCCCGCATGCCATTCCTGACGACGGATTATTAGCGGTTACGCTGATTAAAGACATTTCAAAACCAGGAATTGTGCTCGAAACCAAAAATCTGGGTAAAGGCACGTTCACCAAAAACAAACATATCCAGATATTGAAAGGGAAACGGGTATCCGTGGAAACCACGCCCGAAATTGAATTGGAATGCGAAGGCGAACAATACGGAAAAAGCCCGTTTGTGTTTGAAGTGCTTCCCAAAGCACTCAAGGTTATTGTGCCGAGTGGGATTGGTTAACTGTTATCAGACAGAAGGCAGAAAGCATAAGTTCTGTCGAATAAACATAAGACCAAACGCCCTTCTCTACAATATTCTTTTACCAATATGGGTACAGGTAAAAATCTAAATACTCAATACCTAATATTCAATACTATTTCCCCCTCTTCAGGAGGATATAATTCTTAAACTCGCCCACAGGCGTACCCAACAGGATATACTTTTCCAGAAAACTCACCAAGCGGTATTTGGGCAGTTCATGTTTATGTGGCACCCGTTCCGGGTTGGGTTTTCCGCTCATCTGCAGTTCATCGGCCCAGTTAAACCGGGATATCATCTCGCGCATCACTTCCGGATGCGTTTCTTTAAAGACTTCAAGCCGATCCAGCGGTCCATAGTCGAAATGAGAATAGGTGCGGGTGGTTTTATCTAATTCCGCTACTTTTTCGGAGCCTTTGTGATTGGTGTCAATCGCTTTCATTTTGGCTTTCATCATGCGGGGAGGCCTTACCCAGCCGTAATGATATATATAGGCATCCACGGAGGCCACTTTCAGTTTGAAGGTGCCCTCCTGCTGCCGGTAGTCTTTTCCGTCAAAATGGGGAATGCGCCTGAACGACTGGGCCGATTCCCAGGAATGAATATCGGGCCGGTTACGGATAATCCGGATTTCGTTCCGGTACCATCCGTGTCCTCCGTGGTAGTGGTTATAATCGCCCCAGAAATGCCTGTATTTAAACAGCAGTCCTTCCACTTCGGTATCGTGCAGCAATTCCTCGCAACGGGCTTTGATTACGGGTAAATACTTTTCGTGTACCACTTCATCGCTCTGCAGATAAAAGAGCCAGTCGCCCGTGCAATGTTCCTTGGCAATATCGGTCTGATGGGCATGTTCCGTTCCCCGGGGATATTTTTCTAAATCCCACACGGTATCTATGATTCTGATTTTGGGACTACCGATACTTTCAATCAGTTCGCGGGTATTATCGTCTTCGTCGCCTTTGCCCAGCGCCACCACAAATTCATCTACCAGAGGCAGTATGGAAAGTATGGACTCCTTTACCGGATAGTAAAGTTTGCTTACGTTTCGTCCCATGGTAAACCCGCTGATTTTCATACTAACTGAAAGATTGCATTTCACATAATTTGGCATACATGCCTCCGGCCGCTATCAGGGTGGAGTGTGTACCCCGCTCCACGATTTCGCCGCGTTGCAACACCAAAATTTCATCGGCGTGGCGAACGGTAGAAAGGCGGTGGGCAATCACCAGCGATGTGCGGTTGGCCATCAGATTGTTCAGTGCTTCCTGCACAATTTTTTCGCTCTCGCTGTCTAAGGCCGAAGTGGCTTCATCCAAAATAAGAATAGGCGGATTTTTATACAATGCCCGGGCAATGGCTATGCGTTGTTTCTGTCCGCCCGAAAGTTTGTTACCTCCCTCGCCAAGATTGGTGTCGTAGCCATTTTCCAACTCCATGATAAACGCGTGGGCATTGGCATTTTTTGCGGCTTCAATGGCTTTTTCTCTATCCGGATTTTCCGCTCCGAAAGTGATATTACCCAACACCGTTTCATTGAAGAGAATACTCTGCTGGGGCACAATGCCCAACAGATTCCGGAGCGATTTTACGCTCATCTGCCGGATATCGGTACCATCCAAAGTGATGGAGCCGTTTTCCACATCGTAAAAACGGGGCAACAAATCAGCCAGGGTACTTTTTCCGGAACCGGATTGTCCCACCAGCGCTACCAGTTTGCCTTTGGGCAGGGTGAGATTAACTGACTTCAGCACGGTTTCTTTTTCATAGCGGAAGCTGACATCGGTATATTTTATTTCGTATTGAAAATCGGTTTTAACCACGGGCACTGCCGGTTCTTTCACATCCACTTCTTTGTGCAAAAGCTCTTCAATCCTCTCCAACGAAGCCATGCCTTTCTGCACATTGTAAAAGGTGGTGGTGATGGCTTTCGCCGGCGAAATCAACTGCGAAAAGGTGAGAATATAGGTAATGAAGGTTTCGGCATTCAGCGAGCTACCGGGCCCGCTGCCCAATACAAGGGTTCCGCCTATATACATTACAATGGCAATCACAATAGAACCTAAAAACTCCCCCGTGGGCGAAGATAATTCTCTGCGGTTTACCATTTTTTTGTTTTGCGCACGAAATTCTTCGTTCAGTGTATCAAACTTGGCATGCAGAAATCCCTCGGCATTAAACGCCCTCACGATGCGTGCACCTGTTAAGGTTTCTTCGGCCAGCGACATCAGTCTGGATACCGTGGCCTGACCCGAATGGGATGTTTTTTTAAGGCTTTTGCCAATTTTTCCTATTGCATACCCGCTCAGGGGCAGAATCAGAAAAATAATCAAGGTAAGTTTTACACTGATGAGAATCATAAACACCAGCGTGACCAAAATCATCAAGGGTTCTTTGATGATAGTGGTGAGTGAATTCATAATGGTCCATTCCACCTCACTTACATCGGAAGACATGCGGGTGAGCACATCGCCCTTTTTTTGTTCGGTGAAAAAGCCCATGGACAGGGAATTGATTTTTTGATAAATGCTTTTTCGCAGATTGAAGATTACGCCCGTACGCACCGGAGTAAGCACTTTTACGGCCAGATAACGGGTAAGATTTTTGAGAAAAAACAGAAAAACCAGACACAGACTTACGTAGAGCAAAGCCGTCTGCGGACCTTGCTCTGCTTTTAGTTCCTGCACCAACAGCGTAAACTTCTGAAAGAGATTTTCCGCATCTCCCGAATATTCGCCTATGGCCTGATTTTGCTCTCCGCGGTCAAAAATGATATTCAGAAACGGAATGGCCATAGTGATGCTCACCACACTGAATACCGAACTCAATACGATAAGCACGGTATATCCGATAATGCGTGTACGGTAAGATTTTACCAGAGAAAGTATGCGGATCAGGCTTTTCATGCATTCTGCCCCAGGCCTTCAAAGGCTTCAATTTTATTTTTCCATTCTTCGGGCATGGCAAAGGGTAGGTTGTTTATGAAATCAAAACAAACCATTACCGTGTTGCCTTCGGCATACACTTTTTCACCTTCCTCTATGCGGTAACTCATCACAAAACTTTTATTGCCGATTTTAGAGCAACGCACTTTTACGATGGGTTTATCTTCCAAAAACAAAGGAATCCGGTAATCCACTTCGCTGCGGGCCAAAATAATGCCCCGTTCTTTCCAATCTATCACATTGCCCATAACTTCAGCAAAGTAAGCCACACGGGCCATTTCGAAATAACTCAGAAAATTGGCATTGTTCACATGCCCCAGCGCATCGGTGTCAGCAAAACGCAGTTGGATGGGTACTCCTATTCTATAATCGCTCATGATATGGGATTTAAGGTAATACTGAAAATTACGGTGCTATTGATATCTCTGCCGTAACTGAATTTTTTCAGCGCATCCATCAGGTTTCCTGCCCTAAAATAAGAGGTGTGAAGTTCTTCATTCCCTTTGATAGACCATTGGATGGTATAGGAATTATCAATTTCCTTGTAATTTTTCACATACTTCAGCATTTCATAAAGGGCATCCACTTTGCTGAAACCCTGAGTAGAATGAAACAGAAACGACTGCCTATGTGCAGGATTTACGGTAATCAGATCCAACACTTTTATATCGCCGTTATCGCTGAATTCCCATATCAGATTTTCTGAGGGCATGGTGAGCCGTTCCGCGATTTCTTTCTGAAGCCGGGCAATTTCCACGTTCATATTTACCGAACCTTCTGTCATATTGATTGTATTTTAATATCAAGTTTTTCAAATTCCGAATTGGCGCTTTTATATTCCGGAACCAGATTTTTCAGGCTTTTCACAATTTCAAAATTGTCATTTTCTTCCAGGGTTTTATCCATTTCTTTTAAGCTGCGGTCCAGTTCCAGTTTGTCGTATTCAATCACTTTGCTGATTAATATTTTCGGATGATGTGTAGGTTGCACATTTTCACCGTCATTCAGCAATTCTTCATACAGTTTTTCGCCGGGTCTCAATCCCGTAAACTGAATATCTACTTCTTTGTATGGAACAAACCCGGCCAAGCGGATCATTTTTTCGGCCATTTTGCAGATTTGAACCGGTTTGCCCATATCAAAGATGAATATCTCTCCACCCGTACCCATCGAACCCGCTTCCAACACAAGGCTGCAAGCTTCGGGAATGGTCATAAAATAACGGGTAATATCGGGATGGGTAACCGTAACGGGACCTCCGTTTTCAATCTGCGCTCTGAACCGGGGCACCACAGAACCGTTGGAGCCCAACACATTACCAAACCTAGTGGTGATAAATCGGGTATCCGAAACGCCATCAAACGCCTGCACATACATCTCTCCCAGCCTTTTGGATGCACCCATCACATTGGTTGGGTTTACGGCTTTATCCGTGGAAATAAAGACAAAACGTTCTGCCTTATTACGGTGGGAAAGATCGGCCAATATTTTAGTACCGAATGTATTCACCTTCAGCGCTTCTGCCGGATTTTTTTCCATCAAAGGCACATGTTTATATGCAGCGGCATGAAACACAATCTGAGGTTTATGTTTTTCAAAAACAGATTCCATTTTTATCCTGTCGGTGATATCGGAAATTTTCAGTTTTATTAGAGTTTCCGTTTGAACAGCCGATAATTTCAGGTCTATCTCGTGCATAGGCGTTTCTGCCTGATCAACAAGTATTAATTTTTTAGGTTTGTACCGCAAGAGTTGCATGACCAGTTCACTGCCGATTGACCCTGCGGCACCGGTGACCAAAATGATTTTATTGCCATACACGGTACTTAACCTTTCATCGTCCAGTTGAATGGGTTCTCGTTCCAGCAGCTCTTCAATCTTTAAATTTTTGAGTTGTTTGGCATTCAACTGACCGTTTATCCATTGTTTGATGGAAGGCACATTGAGTATTTTTATCTCGTGGGCCAATGCTTTTTCCACAATGGCTTCGCGGCTTTCGGCCGGTAGTTTTCTTTTGGAAATGATAAGTTCAGATTTGGGATATAATCCAAATAATTTTTCAGCTTGCGAAAATGGCCAAATCTTCACATTTTCCAGTTTTTTATTCACTTTCGAAGCGTCATCATCCAAAAAAGCCACCACTTTAAAGTTGTTTTCCAAATCGGTTTCCAGGGTGCGCTTGGTGATTAAACCCGTTTGCCCTGAACCATAAATAATTATCGGCTTTGAACCTAAACCCGACGTGGTAATCTGTTTAAAAATCAATTTAATGAACAACCTGAAGCTGACCAGAATAAAAATGGTAACCAAAAACTCTATAATGATTACCGAAAAGGGAAGGAAATAGGCTCCGTTTACCATTCTGTAAACCGGATTGGCTACGGCCAAAATCAAACTCCCTGAAAATACAGTAGCCAGCATTCGGAAAACATCATCCGTGGCGGTGTAACGAAGTTGTACACGATAAGTGCCGGCAATTAAAAAACCTACCAATCTTACACCCAGCAATACAGGAAAAATTCGCCAGAAAGTAAGAATCTCACTATCGGGCACACGAAAGTTGAACCGCAACTGATAAGCCAGCAACAGCGAAATAAACGATACGACCATATCTGTAATCAATATAGCCGCCGCCGGAGCATGAATATTTTTAAGGCTTTTCAACCCTACAAAAGTATAAGAATACAAAAGGATTCCCAATAAAAAGAACACTTTGGGGAATTTACTTTTTGAAAAAAAGGGGCAAAAAAAAACCTTCCCCGGAGGGAAGGTTTTGAAATAAAAAGATTCAAATTATTGTTTGATAAACACTTTAGAAGTAACCACGCCATTTGCAGTAATCTGCATGGTGTAGATTCCGGCTGCAAAAGAAGAAATATCAAAAGAATGGGTTGAAGTTCCTTCATTCAAGGCTACCAGTTGGTTCATTACCACCTGACCTTGTGCATTCACCATTCTGAAGTTTACTTTTTCAGCTGCAGTAAGTGTAACCGAAGTATTTAACACATCGTTGGCCGGATTTGGATACACCATAAAAGCAGCATCGTTATCAATTGCCTCTTCAACTGATGCCCATCCTGCTGTTTCAGCGCGTGGTGTAAATCCATAGTTTTTCTCAGAATAAGAGCCGTTAGCCGTAAAAATATGAGTTCCTGCCTGATTAGTCAATCTAACGTATCCTCCGCTTAATAAACCGTCTCCATAGCTATCTGTAACTTTAAAGTAATAACACTGATCAACATCTAAATCTACTTTATAGTTGTAAGTGTCATTGTTATCAGAAGATGTGTATTGCTTTTGCCAAACGGTTGTTCCTGAACTTGTGTAAAGTCTAACAAACACTTCATTTGCGTATGCATCTAATTTTACGTTAATGTCAAACTTATCGTCGTTTTGATCTTCAGCACCAACAATAGCCTGATTAAGGGAGTTGTTGCCGGCAGCTGCATCACCAGATGTAGTAGTTTCGATGGTAATTGTACCGTTTGCAATTCCAAAATTCAATGGACCAAAATCAACATCTGCAACGGCGTAGGTAGCCAAATTACCCGTCCAGTTTTCTGTACCTAATACAGTAGCTCCCTTTTTGGCCGTAACAGTAGCAGAAGTTAGGTTTGTCGTTCCCAAATTCTGGATAGTTACTTTGGTATTTAAATCACCGCAGGAGATTTTATCTCCTTTGTAAGCAAAGTTGGTTACGTCTACTGATTGAGTAGCCACCGGACAAGCTTGGGCTTTTTGATAAATTTGAGCTACGGTTAATGATTGAGAGAATTTCTCTACCTTTCTGTTCGGACAAATTAAAAATAAGGTAGGAAATGCCGCAACACCATAGGGATTATTCACTGCCGAAGGGTTTGACGGATTTGCCATAGGATATGGAGTTCCGGCTAACCAGTCTCCCTGTGTATTACCGCCCAATCCGCTCATTTGTTGGTCACCTGTTTGGCCGTCTCCTTCATAATAAATCACTCGAAGTTCATCGGTTCCGTTTGGGCCATATTGATTGTAAAGATTTTTTAATGGACCGTTATTGTGATAATTCCAACAAGGACCACACCATGTGGCACTTACATCCAAAATTACAGGTTTTCCCGCATTTAACTCGGTATACAAGTTAAAAGGAACCTGTCCATTATTTAATGGAGTAACGGTGAAATCTGTCGCATAAAAGCCTTCTACCACCTGAGCTCCCGCCAAGCCAGCTGTGGCCAAAAATGACAAGAATAATAAAGATTTTTTCATGTTTATTTATAATTACTTAGTTCAAATGTATAAAAGATTTACTATTGGCAAAATCAATTTTCAAATTTGAAAATCAACTATTTCAACATATTTAATATAGCTGTTTGGATATTTTCTACACTCAGTCCATATTTTTCTAGCAACTGGTCTGGGGTTCCGCTTTCCCCAAATGTGTCATTTACACCAATCATTTTGAGCGGAGTCGGAATATTTTCAGATAAAACGGCGGCAATACTTTCTCCAAGCCCGCCTAATACATTGTGCTCTTCACAAGTAATTGCTTTACCGGTTTTAGTGACCGATTTTACCACGGCTTCTCTGTCTAAAGGTTTTATGGTATGAATATTAATCACTTCCACGGAAACACCTTGATTTGCCAATGATTCAGCGGCCTGTAGCGCTAACCATACCATATGTCCGGTAGCAAAAACGGAAATATCCTTTCCTTCTTTCAACACTTGGGCTTTACCAATTTCAAAAAGCATGTTTTCGGGTATAAAAATGGGCCATTTAGGTCGTCCGAAGCGAAGATACACCGGACCTTCATAATCCGCAATGGCAAGCGTGGCCTGTTTGGTCTGGTTGTAATCAGCCGGACAAATCACGGTCATACCCGGAAGCATTTTCATGAGTCCGATATCCTCTAAAATCTGATGTGTGGCTCCGTCTTCGCCCAAGGTTAACCCCGCGTGCGAAGCACATATTTTTACATTTTTCCCTGAATAGGCAATGGACTGTCGAATCTGATCGTAAACACGCCCCGTAGAAAAGTTGGCAAATGTACCGGTGAAAGGAATTTTACCTCCGATAGTCAGTCCTGCGGCCAATCCCATCATATTGGCTTCTGCTATTCCCACCTGAAAATACCTCTCCGGGTTTTCTTTGATGAACTGATCCATCTTTAATGACCCGGCTAAATCGGCACAGAGGGCCACTACGTTGGGGTTAGTTCTTCCGAGTTCTGTTAGTCCGTCTCCGAATCCGGATCGGGTATCTTTTTCGCCTAATTTTGGATATGTTGACATCGTTTTATTCAATTTAGATTAATAATCGCCAAATGAAGTTTCGGGAAGTTGTGCAAGTGCGTTGGCCAACTGCTCATCGTTTGGAGCCACACCATGCCATTTGTGGGTGCCCATCATAAAATCTACCCCGGCCCCCATTTCCGTTTTCATAAGAATAACCACAGGTTTGCCTTTTCCGGTGCGGGTTTTGGCTAACTCCAGCGAACGAACCACTTCTTCCAGATTGTTTCCCTGCTCTAACACCAGAACATCCCACCCGAAGGCTGAAAATTTTTCGCTCAGATTTCCCATAGGCAATACCTCATCCGTGGAACCGTCAATCTGTTTACCGTTTACATCTACCGTGGCAATAATATTATCCACTTTGTTTCCGGCAGCATACATGGCCGCCTCCCAAATTTGCCCTTCCTGAAGTTCACCGTCACCATGCAAACAATACACAAGACTTTCGTCTTGATTTAACTTTTTAGCCAATGCGGCTCCGATAGCAACCGATAATCCCTGTCCTAAAGAACCTGATGCCACACGGACTCCCGGAAGCCCTTCATGAGTAGTGGGATGGCCCTGCAAACGGGTATTTAACTTGCGGAAAGTGGCCAACTCCGACACCGGAAAATGGCCGGTACGGGCCAAAACACTATACCAAACCGGCGAAATATGTCCATTAGAAAGAAAAAACAGATCCTCTCCTTTTCCATCCATGGTAAATGTGGAATTTCTTTTCAAAACTACCCGATACAACGCCGTAAAGTATTCTGTACATCCTAATGAACCGCCCGGGTGGCCGGATTGAACGGCATGAACCATCCGTAATATATCCCGACGTACCTGACGGGCAAATTCCTTGTGAGTATCCATTGACTGCTTGTATTGATTTACTTCGCAAAACTATCGCTTTCAGCCCTACCCCGAAGGAACGTGTTAATAACTTTTGACATTTAAAGACGTGCTGTTTTCTGATTTTTTTGATAAGGTTACCTTTGTTCCCTAATCGTTCGAAATGGAAAAAAATGTAATTCTTACCCACGATAAAATCAACCGCTCCATAGCCCGTTTGGCTCATCAGATTATGGAGGAAATAAACGTACAGGAAGAAGCGGTGATTGTTGGCGTATATCCCAATGGAACTACGCTGGCCAAAAGACTGAAAACACTGGTTGAAAACCGGATTTCAAGTAAAATACAGCTGGTTGAAATACAACTGAATAAAAACAATCCGCTACAGGAACCTGTACATATTTCCCCGGACGGCGAAATTTTGAATAATAAAACGGTGATTCTGGCCGATGATGTAATGAATTCCGGAAAAACAACTGCCTTTGCCATTTCAAAGCTCTTGGAATTTTCGCCCTCGCAAATTAAAACTGTAGTGCTTGTGGAGCGAAATCACAAAGATTTTCCGATAAAAGCCGATTTTGTGGGGTATTCATTATCCACCAATCTGAGAGATCATGTAACCGTAGAATTAGGCGAACAGGATACGGCCTATCTGGTGTAATTTATTTTGGCAACGCATCATAAAATACACTCTGAATTCTTCCCCGGATATCTTTATTCATAAGGAGTTTGTTTTCCGCATTGGGGTGAACCCTATTGGATAAAAAGATGTACAGTAATCCATTTTCCGGGTCGGCCCAGGCCATGGTTCCCGTAAAACCCGTGTGGCCATAACTTAAATAGGAGACGCAATCACAGGGTGTTCCTTTTCCGCTGATATCAGGACGGTCAAAACCCAATCCCCGGCGATTTCCGTTGTAACAAAAACGGCATTTCACAAATTCATCCACCGTTTTCTCAGACAAAAACCGTTCACCGCCATAAGTTCCTTTGTTTAAATACATCTGCATGATTTTGGCCAAGTCATTGGCATTGGCAAAAACGCCGGCATGTCCTGCCACTCCCCCCATCATGGCGGCCCCCTGATCATGTACAAAGCCATGCACCAGTTGTTTTCTCCACAGGCTGTCCATTTCAGTGGGGACTACCCTTTCTTTTGGAAAACGGGTAAGCGGATTATACCCAGCCGTAGTTGCACCAAGTGGCTCAAAGATGAACTGTGAGGCAAATTTATCTAAAGATAAACCGCTCCAACGTTCAACCATAGCCTGCATAAAATAAAAGCTCAAGTCACTGTACACATATTTGCCGGGAGTTTCAATGGTGGAAGCAAACATTTTAATAAACATGGAATCTCTGTACGTATCTAGAATGTACATACTGTCTGCCACCTGAAGTGTTTTGCCGGGTACCGGTTTTCTGGAATAAATAGTGCTGAGCCATTTTTTCTGGGCATCCAGGGTTTTGGTGTAAAAGGGTATCCAAGCTTTTAACCCGGCCTGATGAGTAAGAATATCTTCAATTTTAATATTCTCTTTATTGGTTCCGTTTACAACAGGTACATAATCACCGTATTTCCCTTTCAGATTTAAATCGCCCACGTCATACATTCGCATCACTCCGGCCAGCGTGGATACAATTTTAGAAATGGAAGCTAAATCATATATGTCTGTTTTTTGTACAGGCTTACCCCCTTTATACATCTGGTTTCCGAATACTTCATGATAAAAAACCTGACCATCCTTGGCTGCAAAAACCTGACAGCCCGGATAGGCTCCCAGTTTTATCCCTTCTTCAGCAATTTCTTTTACTTTATTCAGTTTGGTCCGATTTATTCCCAATTCTTCAGGCATAGTGTATTTAAAGCGAATATTTCCGGCCGTCTGAATTCCCATTCCGGCAGGCAACATACCGGATACACTTACCGGCAATACCCCGGAAGCACCAACTCCGCCAAAAATCATCTGGGCCGACATTTCAGTAAAATAGGCATTATTCTGATAGCTCATCACTATGGCTGACAAACCGTTAATTCGGGGTAAACCTGAAAGAGAATACGGAGATGCAAACACATCCAGTATAATGGCATGTTCTGCGCCTGCTTTTTGTATAAAATCTCTTTCGCCCGCCGTAATTTTCTGATTCTTCCATGGATTTTTATCCGATTTATGAATACTCATAATCACCGGATCGTAGCCCTTCAGAGCTGACAATGTTTTGGCGGCATCCGCCTCCGTAAAATCAGATTTTAGTGTAAATACGTCCACCTGAGAATATAAATTCAGGGTATTGGCAAATACATCGTTGGTATCGGTTCCCATCCGAACCAGGGCTAACTTCTTTTTATGGATCTGCTTTAGGGGTAGAATATCATTTTCATTCAGAAGTACGGTAATGGATTTTTCGGCAATTTTACGATTCATCAATTCCGATTCGGTTGTAAACAAATCCGAATAGATATTCTTCATCGAAACAGGTTTATATTTATGCAAACCCACCCGATACTTTGCCCGCAGTACTCTTTTGCATTTCTCATCCAAATCAGCCTGATTTAATTCACCGGAAATTAAAGCCTCTTTTATCATCTGAATACCCAAAGCCATATCACCGGGCATCAACAAAATATCCACACCGGCTTTGAGCGCTTTTACATCGGCTACCCCCTTAGGGTAATTGGCAGATAAGCCCTTCATGTTCATCGCATCCGTAAAAATAAGCCCTTCAAAGGCAAACTCTTTCCGCAAAATATCAGTGATAATTTTTGAAGATAATGAAGAAGGCAGATTGGGCGTATTATCCAACTCAGGCACAAACAGATGCCCAACCATCATACTTCCGATACCGGCTTTACTCAGCGCTTTGAAAGGGAATAACTCCAACGAATCTAAACGGCTTCTGGAAAAGGGAATGACCGGCAACGCTTTGTGAGAATCCTTATCCGTATCACCATGTCCCGGAAAATGTTTTCCACAGGCCAATACCCCATTATCCTGCAAACCTTTCGTGAATGCCATGCCAAACCGCACAACGGCTTCGCGCGTATCGCCAAAAGAACGTAATCCGATTATGGGATTTTTAGGGTTGTTGTTGATGTCCAAAACGGGCGAAAAACTCACGTTTACCCCTATTCTTTTAAACTCTTTCGCCATTAGGGCCGCCAGTTCGGTTACAGTTTTTTCATCACGGAGCGCTCCCAACGTCATCTGCCAGGGATATTTAGGCACACTGTCCAGACGCATGGCCAACCCCCACTCAAAATCTCCGGCAATCAACATAGGCGTTTTTGAAGCCTTCTGATACATATTGGTCAGTGAAGCCTGTTTTCCGGGTGTACCCTGAAAGAAAATCAACCCGCCGGGCTGCAACGTCTTCACGGTATTCAGCAATTCCGTTTCTTGTTTAATCCCTTTATTGGAATACGCCGGCATCATATAGAGTTGGGCAATACGCTCATCGGGAGTGAGCGCATTAAATACCGAGTCCACCCAACGATTTTCGGCTGGAGTCGGTTTTATCTGACCAAAAGAAACAAATGGAAAAACAAACAGGAAGATATATGGAATGATTTTCATGAAATAAAAATTGTGTTTACAAAAGTACTCAGCATCAAACAAGCACTGAGTTCTCTCAGATAAAAGAAATCAAGGCTTACATGTTGAAAGCTTACTGAACGGAAAAATCCATACTATTGCATACCGGTTAACGCATAATTTTCGTTAATTCTTACAAAAGTATCTGAACCATGTTTTTAGCCAGATTTTCCATATTCAAATCCAAGAAACCCAAGCCATTCAGCTATATCCCCCGCTATTATAACGAAGAGGAGGAAATTGAAAAAGGTATGCAGACGCCCGAGGAGAGAATCCGTCAGGCGTATGGCACCATCAGTTCCCCCGAAATCAAAACTTACAAAGAACGCATGGAAGAACGCCGCCTTTTGGCTTCATACGATGGTTCTGCGGCACGGCGAAAAATCATCTTCCTGATTGCACTGTTGGCGTCAATCGCCTTTTTGTTTTTTTGGTTGGGATAAAAGACTAATCATTACCATCTGTTTCATTATCAGGTGTTTTATCAGGTTATTATAAACCTTAAGCTTTGTTTACCTTTGGGCCATTACAACTATGGCAGATATCATTCAAATATTACCCGATGCAGTCGCTAACCGAATTGCAGCCGGAGAAGTGGTCTCAAGACCTGCAGCAGCGGTTAAAGAACTGCTTGAAAACGCTATAGATGCCGGTGCCACGCAAATTCATCTCATTATTAAAGACGGCGGAAAAAATCTGATACAGGTAATCGATAATGGGAAAGGCATGAGTGAAAATGATGCACGGATGTGTTTTGAACGGCATGCAACCAGTAAAATAAAAGATTCTGAAGATTTATTCCGCATAAAAACAAAAGGATTCCGGGGTGAAGCGCTGGCTTCCATAGCAGCCATTGCCAAAGTGGAGCTGAAAACCCGTCAGGAAATCTCGCCTACAGGAACCAAAATACTGATTGAAGGAAGTGAATTTATCAGTGCTGAACCCTGTGCATTACCCACAGGAACAGTCATTTCCATTAAAAACTTATTCTTCAACGTGCCGGCGCGCCGTAAGTTTTTAAAATCAGATCCGGTAGAAACCCGCCACATTATGGAAGAGTTTGTCAGGGTGGCACTGGCCCATCCCGAAATCGGATTTGAAATGACCAACAACGGGCAAACCGTATATAAACTCGAAAAGGGAAATTTGCGTCAACGCATCGTGAGTATTCTGGGCAACAGCTTCAACGACAAATTGGTGCCGGTGGATGAAGTAACCGACGTAGTTACGGTTTCGGGCTTCATCTTAAAACCTGAATTTTCAAAGAAAACCCGGGGCGATCAGTATTTTTTTGCCAATAACCGTTTTATCAAAAGTCCTTATCTGCATCATGCCGTGGAAGCTGCGTTTACGGGACTTCTGCCCAAAGACTGCCACCCGGGTTATTTTCTGTTTTTAAGTTTAGATCCTGAAGAAATAGATATCAATATTCACCCGGCCAAAACAGAAGTAAAATTCACCGATGAACGCACGATTTATCACATTCTGAGCAGTGCGGTAAAACAGGGTTTGGGTAAGTTTAACATTGCACCCTCTCTTGATTTTGAGCGCGAAACTTCTTTTGATTTTAAACCTATCAAAGACTTTTCAGAAGTAAAAGCCCCGAGTATTTCCGTAAACTCCGACTACAATCCGTTTACCGAAGAGAAAAAAGCAAAATTGCCCGCTGTTCCACGCGAAAAAACAGAGCAGGAAATCAATAATTTAAAAAACTGGAACACCGTTTATTCAGGTTTTGATCAATTTGATCAGGAATCTAAGTCTTTGTTTGCCATTGAAAAAGAACACAAAGGAAATGATGAGAACTTATTTGATTCTTTTTCAGAGCAGGATGATTTTTTGCGTTCTTCTTATTTTCAGATGGAAGGCAAATACCTTGTCACATCGATTAAATCGGGCCTTGTAGTCATTGACCAACACCGGGCACACGAAAGAGTGCTGTATGAAAAACTCTTACATACCGTCCAAAACGGAAATCCCGCCGTTCAGCAATCGCTCTTTCCGGAAACCGTAACGTTTAACCCCATGGAGTTTGAAGTGTTAACCGAAATTTGGGATGAATTACGACAAGCGGGGTTCGATTTAGAACATTTTGGCAAAAACAGCATTATTATACGTGGAATTCCGGCCAATTTGCCGGAAAAAAATCCGCAGCAACTTTTGGAAGAACTCATCGAAAAATTCCTTCATAACGCCTCTGAATTAAAAACAGACAAGGCAAATGCCGTGCTTTCTGCATTAGCCGATAAAATGGCGGTGAAATATGGCACTAAACTCGCTAAGGCAGAAGCTGAAAGCCTGATCGCTGAATTGTTTTCCTGTGCCAATCCATACACTTCACCCTCCGGAAAACCGACCATACTCACGCTAAGTGTTTCTGAATTAGAAGATAAATTTTTGCAACGATAATTTTAGTTTCAAACCATGACAAATCAATATCACAGACCGGGTTCTTTTAATATCCTTCCACCTGTAATTAAAAATCTACTTATCATCAATGGCTTAGTTTTTCTGGCTATGCTTACTCCTTATGTTTCAGATTTTGGAAACAGGTATTTACCCTTATTTTATTTTGAGCATCCTTATTTTATTCCTACCCAGCTCATAACATATCAGTTTGTGCATGCCGGTTTTGGACACCTGTTCTTTAACTTATTTGCCCTTTGGATGTTCGGAAGCTCTTTGGAAAACTTATGGGGATCAAAAAAAATGATTTTTTTCTATTTGATATCCGGTGTGGGTTCCGGGCTTTTCCACATGGTTTACACCTGGATTCAATTAAATTATATTCCCGACAGCAGCCCCGGTTTTATTCTGGTGGGCGCATCAGGTGCTATATATGGTCTATTATTGGCTTATGCTTTCTTATTTCCAGACAATTACATTTATCTTTACTTTTTTCTCCCGCTTAAAGCCAAATATTTTGTCATGATTTTGATTGCTTTAGACCTGTTTGGAGGAATTTTCACCCCCCAAAGCAGCAATATTGCCCACTTTGCCCATATAGGAGGCGCATTAACAGGCTTAATTATTTTGCTCATCTGGAAAAACAGGCGCAAATTATGGTCTGACAAACTGTGATTCTTCAAAAAATTGTAACTTGTGGCGTCTTAATATTTGTTGGATACAAGGTGAATCTTTTCAATAGAACCAAACAATTTTTATATACGGGGAATTCATTACCCAAGCCATACATATCGCTTCATGTGATATACATCGCGATGCCCTTGGTATTATTTTTTGCCACATACAAAATATTGTCCCGAACGGATCAGGCAGTTTCGGATTGGATTCTACTGCATTTCAGAATGCCCACATCTCCCGAATTATTTCTTCAACGCCCCTATACCATCATATCTTCTATTTTACTGCACACTTCTACCTGGGGTTTAATTTCAAATTTGATTGGTCTTATCATTTTCGGCAATTTCACCTCTATGCTGTTATCCAAAAGAGTGGTAGCTCCCCTATTTATTTTAGGAGGACTGCTTGGGAATATCTCTCTTTGGTTTTTTAAAGAAATCCCTTTATTGGCCCCTTATCTCGAACAAATTTTCGTATCCGGTTCTTCAGCCGGAATTATGGCGTTGGCTGTTATTTCTACTTTTTATATGCCCGATCAGATTGTGAGGCTATACGGCGTATTCCCGTTAAAATTAAAAGTGCTGGGTAGAGCCATTCTGTTTCTCTGCTTTTTCATGATATTTTTCAAAGTGAATATAGGCACCCAGGTTATCAGCCTCGGGGGGGCATTAAGTGGTTACTTTTTTCTTTTACTCATGAAACGGGGTAACCCAAAATCTTTCAATTTTTCATTTGTCGGCAGCAGTAAAGTGAAAAAATCAGCGAAAATTGAAATGAAAATAATTCATAATAAACCGCTTACAGATGATGAATACAAAGAGGTTCAAGTGTCCCAGAAAGAATATTTGGATCACCTGTTGGATAAAATAGGCAGAAACGGAATCGACAGCCTTTCAAAAACCGAATTAGATTTTCTGAAAAAATTCGGTAACAGCGGATTATAAAAAAAGCGCATCCATTACTGAATGCGCTGATAAAAACTTCTTTCCTTTTTAATTCAGGATAAATTCGTAAGAAGGCAAAATGTTACCTTTTTGAACCGAAAGTGCAGCAGAATATCCCATAATAATGAGCATACTCCACTTGCCCGGATTCAGATTTACGAAAGGATAATTTGAATGTAAAAAGGGAAAAGAACTAAAATGATTTGTAGAGATTGATACCATAAGCTCATTTAATTTCTCCTAAAACGACAAAAAGAGGGTAATATTTTACACTACCCTCTTTTTTGAAAAAATAATTGTTCGATTTATCTCAACCCTTCAAAGGATGCGGATTGCGTTTCCATCATTTTGCGCATGTTTATAAGCGCATAACGCATTCTGCCCAGGGCCGTGTTGATGCTTACATTGGTCTGTTCGGCAATTTCGTTAAAACTCAACTCTCCGAAGTGCCTCATCAGCAATACTTCTTTCTGCTCCTTGGGAAGTTTGTTAATCAATTTTCTTACCTGAATATTAGCCTGCTCCTTAATTAGTTTATCCTCCACATTCTGATCCTCAATGCGGATAACCTTAAAGATATCAAACTCCTCTTTGCCGTTTCCGGCCATCGGCATTTTCTTTTCTTTTCTGAAATAATCAATGACCAAATTGTGAGAAATCCGCATAACCCAGGGCAAAAACTTACCCTCTTCATTATATTTTCCGGATTTTAAGGTATGAATCACCTTAATAAACACATCCTGAAATAAATCTTCAGCTTTGGCTCGGTCTTTTACCATCATGTAGATGTAGGAAAACACCTTTGACTTGTGTCTTTCCATTAAAACTGAAAAACATTTTTGGTCGCCTTTTATATACTCGCGCACCAGCTCCTTGTCGCACATCAACTTTGTATGCATAATCTCTAAGTGTTGATGACCTTTCGGTCGTTATTGACAAGTAGCTGTATATTCTATAGGCGCAGTATTTTTTTAGATTAGAATGGCAAATATAGTAAAACATTAAAACAGATGCAGCAATGAACGTTAAAAGAAACTTAAAGTTACAAAAGGCACAGGAATCAAATATATATCCCTAATTGTCAATACTATAAAGTTTTACTAAACGCTGAATTTCTTATAAAACATTCACAGGAAATTTCCTGAATAGATACAATATCATTTAATAATTGAGGTAAAATCTGCTGATTTGAGACAGTATTAAAGAATACACTCGAAGGCAAAAAGTTAAAAAAGTAACCTTGTCAATAATCATTCGTATAAGGTAATCAAATTATTTAACCGTGTCAATGAGGCAACTAAAAATCGTAAAGCAGGTTACTAACAGGGATACTCCCTCGTTGGACAAATACCTACAAGAAATTGGCCGCATGCCGCTGATAACTGCCGAAGAAGAAGTTGAACTGGCAAGAAAAATTAAGGATGGCGATCAAGCCGCTCTTGAACGACTTGTCGGAGCCAACCTCCGATTCGTGGTTTCGGTTTCCAAACAATACCAAAATCAGGGACTGAGTTTACCCGATTTGATAAACGAAGGGAATGTGGGTCTGATAAAGGCCGCCCAACGCTTTGATGAAACGCGGGGATTTAAATTCATCTCTTATGCCGTGTGGTGGATTCGTCAATCCATACTTCAGGCTTTAGCTGAACAGGCTCGTATTGTGCGTCTCCCGCTCAACAAAATCGGGAACATCAACAAAATCAACCGGATGTTTTCGGAACTTGAGCAAGTGCACGAACGTGAACCCACTGCAGATGAAATTGCCGAGGCATTAGGCATCGCGGAAGACGATGTAAAAGACGGTATGCACAATTCGTCCAGACATGTTTCGATGGATGCCCCTCTGCTTGAAGGCGAAGACGGAACCATGATTGATGTGATGAAAAGCGAAGGAACCCCCAACCCGGATGATGTGCTGCTTCATGAATCATTGAAGAAGGAGATTGAACGGACCTTGGCGACTCTCACGCCCAGAGAGTCTGACGTAGTTCGCCTGTTTTTCGGGTTAGATGGCAAACCTTCCATGACATTGGAAGAAATAGGCGAAAAATTTGATCTTACCCGCGAAAGAGTCAGACAGATTAAGGAAAAAGCCCTGAGAAGATTGAAACAGCAATCACGCAGTAAACTGCTAAAAGCATACTTGGGTTAAGGAAATTGAGGATGTAAAAACTCAAATTTTAAAGAAGGCTTTTATAATGAAAGCCTTCTTTTTTTGTAAGTTTAATCCAAAAGGATAGCCAATATCTTTTATAAATTTGTCCTATGCAAAAAAAGATGACATCCCCTTCCCTGCTTTCTGCCGATTTCGGAAATCTGCAAAGAGACATTGAAATGATTAACCGCTCTGCGGCCGACTGGTTTCATGTAGATATCATGGATGGGGTGTTTGTTCCTAATATTTCATTTGGCTTTCCCATCATGGAAGTATTAAAAAAACATGCCGCCAAACCCCTGGATGTTCATCTTATGATTCAAAAACCGGCAGAATACATCAAAACGTTTGCCGATTCAGGTGCAGGAATCATTACCATACATATTGAAGCTGAAACCCATTTACACAGAACCATACAACTGATAAAAGATTGCGGATGTAAAGCCGGGGTGGCGTTAAACCCACATACACCCGTCCATACATTAAATGACATCATTCATGAACTGGACCTGGTGTTAATCATGTCGGTAAATCCCGGATTCGGCGGTCAGAAATTCATCCCTCATACCCTCAAAAAAGTAGAAGAAGTTCTCCATTTGAAATTGAAAACGGGTTCCAATGCCTTAATTGAAGTAGATGGAGGTGTAAATAATCAAAATGCTCCTTCGCTCTATGCTGCGGGAGCGGATGTGTTGGTTGCCGGAAACTATGTCTTCAAATCTGAAAACCCCGAAGAGGCTATTCTCAGTCTTACAATGTAAGTTTTCAAAAATAGCCTGTTCAGAGAAGAACGAATTAAAAATTTACTCTTACCGACAGGATAAAATTGCGCCCGGGAGCTGCAATACCTGAACTATAAGGTCGATAACGTATGTCTGTGATGTTTTCAATACCGGCACCCAGATGAATAAAATCCAACACGGTATAAGACGCTTTGAAATTCAGCGTGTACCAAGCCGGTGAATATGGATTTCCTTCCGCATCTTTAGCATAAATTTCAGGTTTTCCTCTTTCTTCCTGGTTCAGGTTTTTATATAAAACTCTTCCCGAATATTGGGAATACAAAGTCAAAACAAGCTTTTTGTACGTATAAGAAAACCTGGAAACCCCAAACCAGGGGGCTGCATGCCTGAGCGGACTCCGGGTTCCATCATCCATTTCTTCGACTCCTTTTTGCCAATTTATTTTGGTAGAAAGACTGAATCCTTTAGGCAATTTCAACTGAACACCGGCCTGAATTCCAAAAACGTATGCATCAGCGGCATTCTGAATGGCCTGAATCTGGCTCATTTCTCCGTTGAATAACATGCTATCCATTCCGTTTAATTGGTAGTTCCGGCGCACCATCGCGTTTTGAAGATATGTGGCGTACCCTGTTAAATCCAATTTCAAAAAATCGCCGAATACTTTGGCTATTCCCACATCTACATTGTAAGCATATTCCGATTGAAGCTGAGTATTGGGCACGGTTACTTTTCCGGCTTCCGAGTCAAATACTTTGCCCAGATCGTCCACATTAGGTGCCCGAAACCCGGTTGCCAGATTTACACTCAATGCCCATTTATCCGAAGGAGTGTAAGCGATTCCCAAACTGCCATTGGCGGAGCCTCTGTTTATGGAAACTATTGAAACCGGTAATGGATAAAATGACAAATTGGAGGTAAAATCGGCATTCAACACAAAATGATTGTACCGTACCCCGGCCGATAAGGATACTTTGGGCGATATCTTAAATCTATAATTGAGATATGCCGCCCACGAAGACCATACCGCATCGGGATAACGCGATGGGCCCAATTCTTTCGTGTTGGTCAAAATATGTTCATCTTTTCCTGACGAAAGCACGTGATTCATAACCCCTTCAAGACCATAATACAGCGTGTGTTTTTCCGCCAGTTTTTTTATCCAGTCAGCATTCATGGATAAAGCCTGTACTTTTTCGTCCCGGAATCTTCGGATAGATGACCCAAAGTTCCGGTCTATCCGACTTTCGTTAAAATACTGATGGGCAATACGCAAAACGAATGAATCATAGATCAGGTTCTTTTTGTTGTGTGAAATGGTCAACAGATTCATCATCCATTTTTGAGGACCATAATTCCATTCTGCACTACGGGGAGTCCCGTCATTTTTATAACGGATATGCCGGTCGTATCTTCCATAAGCGGATGTTTCGGAATAGTGAAACCCGTATTCCAAGTGCCAGTTTGCATTAGGTTTGTATGCAATTTTCTGCATCAGATTAAATTGAGAATAAGCAGAAGGCCGCTGAATTAACGGATTTTCATTTTGTATAATTTTATCTTCATTATCAATCCGTTGCACATAAAACGGACGCAAATATTCATCCGGGCCATGCGTCCCCATTCTTAAATCGCCAAAGCGGCTGGCCGAAATACTGGTAAGTAATGACCACTTTTTCCAACCCACATTAACATGAAAATGTCCGGTAAACTCATGATTAGCCGAAGAATACCGGGCTAATGAAGATCCCTTGACATACAGTTTATCATCAGAAGCAAAACGGGGTGTCAAAGTTTGAAAACTCATTACACCGCCGATGGCGTCGCTTCCATATAACACGGAACCCGGGCCGAATAACACTTCTATATTTTCCATGGCAAGGGCATCTAATGAAATCACATTCTGGATATTTCCGGATCTAAATATGGCAGTGTTCATCCGTACCCCATCCACAGAATACAAAAGCCGGTTGGTGGCAAAACCCCTGATCATGGGGCTACCCCCGCCCTGCTGGCTTTTCTGCATAAATACTTCACCCGAAATGGCAAGGGCATCGGCTGTGGTTTGTGGATTCTCTATCATAATATCCATGGGTTTCACTTTGACTACCCTGGATGTTTTGCCCATACCCGATTCCTTCCAACGGGTTGTAGAAATAACCACCTGATCCAGTGAAATATCCGATCGTTCAAGCCCTATTTTGAAAGACAACTTTTCCAATTCAGCAAACCGGAATTGTTCAGTTTTATAGCCGAACAAACGGATGAATAATTCACTTTCTTTGGGAAATGAAGATATATCCGCTTTTCCGCTTGCATTTGTTGTAATGTTTTGAGCTGGTTTTTGCGTGTAAATCACCACCCATTCCAAGGCCGCACCCGTTACCGAATCATATACATAAATCTCCTGTGCACGAGCATACAATGCACAATAGCACAGGAGCGAAAAAATTACTATTCGCTTCATAATTAAATTTTTAAACCAATAATTTAAGTCAGAAGCTACTTCTCGGGAGGAATAAAAAAAGAGGATGTATATTCCAAGAGTTTTGAATTGTACGATGTATGGAAAGGAGTCTTTCCGATGGGAAAGACATCTATACTCACTTGTTGCGGTTGTTGATATATCAATGTTAAAAACCGGACAACCAGTTCGTTTCTTGATTTTGACTCTGGTTTATTTTTGATGGCAAGAGTGACCAGCGTGTTCAACTTTTTATTGAGACGGGTTTCCGCATGATCCCACCAGCACACATAGACGACAGAATCAGCAGTTTCCGTTTTTTTCACCACGTCATACATTTCTCCTCGGTACTCAAACTCTTTGGCATGTTCCCAACGCAATTGGGTAATAGCCTGAGATTTTGAAAATCGAAGTTCCGTGAGTTCAGTACTGTCTATTCCATCAATCATGCGGTGTTTTACTTCCCGTTTTACGATTTTCTTTTGCACTTTAAATGACCAAAAAGCCCATTGCAGTGGACTTACAATCAATAAAACGAGAAATATGCCTAGGGCTTTCTGCAAAACGGATGCTTTAATTTGTGAGCCAAATATATCAAACAAAAATGCGGAAACCACAGCCATTATTTAGATAATATTAATCTCACTCTTCTTACTTAAAATACTCATTTTCTGTATAGTCAACAAGTTAAAACACGGTCATTTACAGCAACGTCTGCTATTCAAAGCCACAAACTGAGAAAATTATGAGTAAATAGGATTACCTTCGCGCGGATTTTAAAACAGAACACATGTCACTTAAATGCGGTATAGTAGGTTTGCCCAATGTAGGTAAATCAACCCTTTTCAACTGTATGTCAAGCGCCCAGGCGCAGGCAGCCAATTTCCCATTCTGCACCATTGAGCCCAATGTAGGCACTGTTACTGTACCCGATGAGCGACTGACCCAGCTTGCCAACATTGTAAATCCCGAAAGAATTGTACCCGCTGTTACCGAAATTGTGGATATCGCCGGTCTTGTAAAGGGAGCCAGCAAGGGCGAAGGGTTGGGAAATAAATTTTTGGCCAATATCCGTGAGTGTGATGCCGTAATTCACGTGCTTCGCTGCTTTGAAAATGACAACATCGTACATGTGGACGGGAGTGTGAATCCCGTGCGGGATAAAGAAATCATCGACACGGAACTGCAGTTGAAAGACTGGGAAACAGTGGACATCCGCATAAAAAAGGTTGAAAAAATGGCCAAAACGGGCGGCGATCCCGATGCGCGGAAATTATACGATGTTCTTTTGATTGTGAAAGAGCATCTGGAGAAAGGAAAATCAGTTCGTTCGGCACCCATTGAACCAGAACAAAGAGAACTGCTGCACGATTTGTTTTTACTGACCGACAAACCGGTGCTTTATGTATGCAATGTGGACGAATCTTCGGCAAAAAAAGGAAATGCCCATGTGGAAAGTGTTCGTGAAGCGGTAAAAGACGAAAACGCTGAAATTATTGTACTTGCCGTGGCCCTGGAATCGGATATTGCCCAATTGGAAACCTACGATGAAAAAATGATGTTTCTGGACGAAGTGGGACTAACTGAACCCGGTGTGAACCGTCTGATTAAAGCCGCATACCGACTTTTAAAACTACAAACCTATTTTACGGCCGGCGTGAAAGAAGTGCGTGCCTGGACTATCACCGAAGGAATGACGGCCCCTAAAGCCGCCGGTGTAATCCATACCGATTTTGAAAAAGGATTCATTCGGGCTGAAGTAATTAAATTTGAAGACTATATAAAATTTAAATCAGAAGCCGCCTGCCGCGAAAACGGAAAACTTTCTATTGAAGGCAAAGAGTATGTGGTGCAGGACGGCGATATCATGCATTTTAGATTTAATGTATAAATTTTATGAAGAGCCTATTTCTCACCATACTGATTTTACAATCTTTCAGCCTGTTTGCTCAGGTAAAATTTAAGGCAAAGGAACTGCAGGATCCTATCAAATTCGGACGTCTGGTTGTACACACATCGCAAGAAGGAACGCTGAGCCAATGGGAAAATCTGCTACATAAAGATTTTGTGGAATTAGGTACCGAATTTACCATGTTTCATTTTTCAGTTTGGAGAGATGCCTTTAAGCCCGTTTGGGACAAACACAACAAAAAGTCGGCAATTCCTGTTACTCTGACAAACGAAAAACTTTTAAAAATTGAGGGTATCAGCGTGATTATAATCAAAGAAAACGGACGGTATTACATCAATGAGCGTTAAGCATTACTAAGTATATTTTTATATTTGCCCCAACAGAATACTCAAATGAATAAGAACATTTTAAGATATACCCTTTTGATGGCATTAGCCATGGTTATTGTTTCACTTGCCCGAATTATGCCTCATCCCTATAATTTCACTCCCGTGGCAGCTTTGGCGCTATATGGGGGGGCAAGAGGAAAAAATACTGCCTTTTCTTTTCTTTTGCCTTTATCGGTAATGATTTTCAGCGATTTATTGGTAATGCAGTTTCTGTATCCTGATCTGGGAAGCCCCATGGCATATTTTGGCACCCAAACTATGCTCAGTGTGTATGCCGCTTTTGCCGTAATCGTGGTTTTAGGATTTTTAATCCGTAATAAAACAAAAACCTCTGTTATCATTGGAGCTACATTGACTTCCTCTGCCCTATTTTACCTGATTACCAATTTTGTATCCTGGGCCGGAAACCCGTTCTATCCGCAAACTTTATCTGGTCTGATGGCCTGTTATGCGGCTGGAATCCCTTTTTACAACAATGAAATCACGGGTAGTTTCTTTTTGAATCAGTTTGCCGGTGATTTATTTTTCTCTGCACTTCTTTTTGGAGCGCACGCTCTGTTTACACGCAGAGTAAGCCAAACGGCGCATATTTAATTTCATGTTCAGTTATTGGCAAAAGTCGGTTTGGTTTCAAAAAACAGACGTTGCCATTATAGGCAGTGGTATTGTAGGATTATCAGCAGCCATTCATCTGAAAATTAAAAATCCGGCACTTAAGGTTACCCTTTTCGAAAAAGGATTTTTACCGGCCGGAGGTACTTCCAAAAATGCAGGCTTTGCCACCTTTGGAAGCATCAGCGAAATTTCTGACGATTTATCTCACCATAATTCTGAAGCCGTATTTTCGCTGGCAAACAACCGTATCCGGGGATTGTATGCGCTTAGAAATCTATTATCAGATAATCTTATCCGCTATGAAGCTTCAGGTGGATATGAAATTTTTAAAACCGAAGAAGAATATTCATTCTACTCCGAAAAAATTGTTGAGATAAATACCCTTTTTGAAGAATACACCGGATTGAAAAACGTGTATTCCATTCCCGATGAAAATGCGGATTACTTTGGTTTTAATAACACCGCCGGACTTATCTTCAATCAATACGAAGGCCTGCTAAACTCAGGAAATTTAATAAAAGCCTTGTTAGAAAAAGCCCGTTCATTCGGAGTTGAAATCTTTAACGGATTTGAATTAAGCCGATTTGAATCAGACAGTAACGGGGTTGATTTATTTTTTAAAACGCCCGATGTGCAGATTCAAAGCAGTAAACTATTGCTCTGCACGAATGGTTTCACGGGTCAAATCCTTTCCGGTTTAGATGTAAACCCTGCACGGGGATTGGTTTTGGTAACCTCTCCGATTGAAAATTTGAAGCTCAAAGGCGGATTTCATCATAACAAAGGCTATGATTATTTCCGCGAAATTGACGGAAGAGTTTTGCTTGGAGGAGGAAGAAATCTGGATATCGAAGGAGAAACCACTACCGAAGAGTCCATTAATCCACAAATACATTCCTATTTAGTGTCCTTGTTGCGTGAAGTCATTTTGCCAGACAGCCCATTCACTATAGAATACGAATGGACCGGAGTAATGGGAGTGGGTAAAACCAAAAAGCCGATTGTAGAAAACATACAACCTCATGTATTCTGTGCCGTAAGAATGGGCGGAATGGGTGTGGCATTGGGTACACTTACCGGGGCTGAAGCGGCAGATTTAATTTTAAGTCGGAATTAAACGGGTATCGGCTACCATATATCCGGTTATACAAAATGATTTCCTGTTTTTATTGAATTAAATCCAGTGTTCATGAAATTCCCACTCTTGTAATTATATCTTTTTTATTCTTTTAGAAAAAATTAGTCATGAAAAAAGCAATTATCGTACTTACTGTTATTCTTGCTTATCAGCTTGGATATGGACAACTAAATATCAAAGTTGGCCTAAAAGAAATTAACATTACAGTACCCGCCAGCTGTAAGTACAAAAAAACGATGGGAGGCATCGAAACGGGTACAAGTGTGGAATGCTATGTATGGAAAGATGCTGAATTCCTTTATTATACGCATGTAGAAATCAGCAATAAAGTGGCTAATCTATGTATGGAATATAAAATTCCTCTAGAAATTATTGACAACTCTACATTTGAAATTTCTCAAAATACCAATAAAAATACAAGTCCTGATAATTTTTATTACGCGTATTTTCAAACCATAGACTGGCAAAAATTTGAGCAGGTAAAATGGTTTGCAAACTTAGATAAAGAATCCCGCAGCGAATGGTCAAACCTGCATATCGGATTCCAAACCAAAGAAGATGCCGAAAAATTCAAAGCAGGTTTTCCTTTCAAAGAAGAAGAATAATTGAAGTTTTAAGATAAAATTATGGCCTGGAATATCTGTTTCAGGCCATTTTTATTTTGGGAAAGAGAAAAAATTCTTTGGGAGCACTTTATCCCATTTCCAAAGATAAAATACCGAAAATAAGCCCCAAAAGAACATATACACAATTTCCGAAAACCAAATGCCTGTAATATCCTGCGGATAAAATACCGTTACCATAAAAGTATAACCTATGTAAATCACAAGCCCGGAGGCTTCCACCATCAGGGAGGCCATTGTTTTTCCCGTTCCGGAAATTACACTGAACATTACATAAGAAAACGCCATCATCACCAAAGCGGCAGCCAAAATCCAATCGGTGCGAGAAGCTTCTTCTGCTAAAGAACTGTCTTCCGTAAACAGCATTAATCCGGGTTTTAAAAACAGATATAAAAACACAGAAAGAAACAGCAACGTTCCCACAGACATTTTCAATATTTTCTTTACCAAACCATACACGTCTTCTTCGCGCCCCTGCCCTATCAGATTGCTTACCATGGAGCTGGTAGCCGAGCCATAAGCCAATATGGGCATAATTAATACAGAATATAACGAGCGAATAATAATAGACATCCCCAGATTACGTTCACCGGTGTTTTCTATCAACGTAAAAAACAAAAACCAGCTGGTGATGGATATAAAATGTTGGATAACCAGAGGGCCTGATACTTTTACGATTTGAATGAATAAACTTAACTGAGGAAATGTAAATCGTCTCATTCCATATTTCTCTGGATTGAGAATAAAATAGGCAAACACAGCATACGAAATAAACGTAACACACTCGGCCAATGCCGTGGCATACGCTGCACCTTGTATACCCAATTCCGGAAAACCGCCCTTTCCAAAAATTAAAAAATAATCAAAAACTATATTTACAATACCTCCCAAAATAGCAGATACCGTAATCGGATAGGTATTTCCTAATCCTACGAAGTAAGAAATAAAACCGAACCCCATGATTGAAAACAGCATACCGGGGGTGCGGGCTTTCAGATATTCTACCACAAGAATCCTAAGCGAATCACTGGATAAAACCAGTCGAAAAAGTGGATCAGATAAAAAGAGAACAAAAGCAATGGTTAACAGCGCAAAAAAGGACAAAAAAATTAATCCATGCCGGAGAATCACCCCTGATTGCGAAAAATTTCCTTCTCCGTTTCTACGGGCAACCAATATTTGAATTCCTACGGAAAACCCCATACTGATCATGGCCGGAACCAAAAAAAACATGAAGGCATACCCTACCGCACTTTGTTCGGGTGTACCCACGCGCCCCATAAATGCAGTATCTACGATGGTTACCAACGTATTCGCCAACATTCCCAAAAAAATGGGTAATGCCATTTTTAAAATATCCAAATATGAATTCCCTGTTTTCATTTAATCGATATAAAGCACAAGGCCTTTCAAATACTCACCTTCGTTGTGAAATATCGAAGTAGGATGACAAGGCGACTGGGTAAGCCTATGCAATACCCTGACATTTCTTCCCGCTTCTATGGCCGCTGAATACACTGTTCTTTCAAACATTTCACGGTTTACAACCTGTGAGCATGAAAATGTAAATATCAAACCGCCTTTTTTGATGACTTTCAGGGCAGAAACATTCAATCTTTTGTAGGCCTGAATGGCATTATGTCTTTTAGATAAGGATTTAGCAAATGCAGGAGGATCCAACACAATAATGTCAAAATCAGGCCCCGCTTCATGCATGTAGGGAATCACATCTGCACAAACTGATTCATGATTATTTGAAGAAAAACCATTGATTTTTAAATTTTTATCGACCTGTTCCATGGCATAAGCCGAAATATCTACCGATACCACTTTTTCTGCACCTCCCCTGAGCGCATACATACTGAAACCACCTGTATAACAGAATGTATTCAGCACTCTTTTACCTCGGGGATAGGTTTCTAACAAACTTCTGTTTTCACGCTGGTCTAAAAAGAAACCTGTTTTCTGCCCACCGAACGGGTCCACCAAAAACTGAATTCCATTCTCTTTTATAACTACCGATTCTTTGTCTTTACCTCTATATAGTTCAGTTTCGCTATGTTTATCAAAAGTGTTTCTGACTACAATGCGAGAATCTGAAAAGGTTTGAATAGCGGTTAATCCATTAATGATTAATTCTTTGTTTTCGAACAAAAACGCATGGTGAAACTGAAGAACTACCGTATCGGCATATACATCCACAATCAAACCGGGAATACCATCGCCTTCGCCATTGATGAGCCTGAAAGAGGTGCTGTTTTCAGCAGGATAAAACCCGATAGACTTTCTGAAATTTAAAGCGGACTCAAATTTATTCTTCCAAAAAACCGCGTCCGGTGTTTCGTCTGAAAAATTGATTAATCTCACGGCAATTGATGAATCAGAAAAATAGCCTGTGCCCAACACCTGATTTTTAGCGTCTAATACTTTCACCCATCGAGAGGAATTATCTTCAAAGCTTTTGGAAAAAATAGCGCCAGAAAATACCCAAGGGTGATATCTTTTTATTGAATCTTCTTTTCCTTTTCTTAATACAACAAAATCCTGAATGGCCATGATGATAAAATAGTGGGCAAAGGTAAAGTTAATACTCCGTTATCCTGAAAAAACATTCTTTAATGTGGCTTGTTTGCATTGCTGGTTATTAACTCCCAACTTTGGTCCATGAATATCGGAATCGTATTATATCCCACTTTTGGCGGCAGCGGCGTGGTTGCCACCGAGTTAGGTCTTGAACTTGCCCAAAGAGGGCATCATGTGCATTTTATTTCGTACAACCAACCGGCCCGTATCCATTATTTCAGTAAAACAGTCACTTTTCATGAGGTTATTGTTCCTGATTATCCATTATTTGATTTTGCACCTTACGAAACGGCTCTTACAGGAAAAATTGTAGATGTGGCTCTTTACGAAAACTTAGATGTGTTGCATGCGCATTATGCTATTCCGCATGCCACCTGTGCCTATCTTGCCAAACAAATATTAGCTTCAAAAGGAAAAAATCTTCCCTTTATAACCACACTTCACGGTACGGACATCACATTGGTCGGAAAAGAACCTTCTTATGCCCCATCCGTGAAATTTGCCATTGAAAACTCAGATGCCATCACTGCTGTTTCAGACAGTCTCAGAAGAGAGACCATTGATAATTTAGGAATTACCAAGAATATTGAAGTAATCCATAACTTTATCAACCCGGAATTATACCAATATAATCCTGAAAAATGCATACGGAGTTATGCAGCACCCAATGGAGAAAAAATAATGATGCATATTTCTAACTTCAGACCCGTAAAAAGGGTTCATGACGTAATTACGGCATTTGCAGGTATTCAGAAAGAAATTCCGGTAAAACTGGTTATGGTGGGCGATGGACCCGAACGCAATGCCGCGGAAAGACAGGTAAGAGATTTAGGTCTTGAAAAACAGGTGTATTTTTTCGGAAAAATTAAACAGCCTTCCGATATACTTCCCTGTGCCGATTTGTTCATATTACCTTCTGAATCTGAAAGTTTCGGCCTTTCGGGGCTTGAAGCTTTAGCATCGGGTGTGCCGGTTATATCTACCCATACAGGTGGAACCCCCGAAGTGCAGATTCATGGAGAAACCGGGTATTTAACTGCTCCGGGCGATACCGAAGCAATGATAAAATTTGGCATTGAAATACTTAAAGATGAAGAAAGACTAAACACTTTTAAAAAGAATGCAAAAGCCCGTTCGCTCGAATTTACGGCAGATAAAATTATCCCCAGGTATGAAGCGTTGTACGAAAAAGTGATTAGAAATTAAATCGTTCCCGCTTCTATCATTTTTACCACCTCATCGATATACTTATCTTCTATGTTATTTTGGGGGTCGAATTTTGTTTTCAGGTTATACCCAAACATCTTAGCCATTCCATTATAAAACCAGGCTCTGAATTCACCTCTGAATCCTTCTACCAAATCGTAAGAACTTTCTCCTGTTTGCCTGTCAATGAGTTTAAGCAGGATTCTTCCCTGTTCTTTACTTAACCGTTTTATTTCATTTCCATATTTAGTGTCCAGCTCATCTTCCACGTTTTTCATGTATTCTTTGCGCTCTTTTTTAGACATACCGAGGGTTTCTTTTTCCTTTTCAGCCATTAATACACCCGCCTTATGGGCATATGGGTAAACCCTTTTGATATTTGAAACCAGCTTATCATACTTTTTTTGTTCTTTGGGTTTAGCAAATGTTCTGAGAGATAAAATTTCAACCGGTTTTAATCCACTGATTAATATTGTGTCTCCAAATTCATTTACCGTGTAACGCATCAAAGAAAATTCATCCGCATGCTCTACTTTGTTGCGGTTCATTTTTGCCAATGCAGCCTCTTTTTGGGCATAAGATGCAGAGTAAATAAAAGAGAAAACTGAAAGAAAAAACAACCTATTCATACTCAATCTTTCATTTGATTAGGCAATATATATGCCAAAAAAAAGCCGTCTCATACGAGACGGCTTTTTAAAATTTTATATTGTACAATTATTGCTTGGTAGCAGTTAACGTACAAGTATCTGTATTACCAGATAAAGATAATGTATATGTTACAGTAAGTGTGTTACCGCTTAATGTACCAGCACCCGATACAGTTACACCCGATACAGTTTGGTTAGCTACAGTAAACTCATTTTGAGAAACAGAAGCAGTCAAAACAAATGTAGAACCTGCATTGTACATGTTGGCAACTAAAATAGTGTACTCATTAGCTGAAGCAGTAATTGTAATGGTGTAAGCATCGTTACCGCTGGTACAAGTTTCAGTACCTGCGAAAGAACCTACAAATGCGGCTACTGTTCCATCAGGATCACAAGCCTCAGGATCTGATTCTGTTGCAGCAGCATCAAAATTGATGTCAGCTTCGTTCATACAACCTTTTTTACCACAACCGGTGTAAGCTACTGCACCTACTGCTACTACGGCAGCCAATGCAATGTTCATAAAGTTCTTTTTCATTTTTATTTTTGTTTAATGCCGCAAATATACTCAAATACTTTAATTAACCACATTCTAACAGAATAATTATTAAAAAAGCACATTTTTGTTTCAAGCATTTGTAAAAAACAAATAAGTACCTATACCTTTGCACGGTTAAACAAAAAATAAACAATGAAAAAAGTAATGTATTTGGCGGCTACAGCTGCCGTGATGGTGTTAGCCTCTTGTGGAGGTGGTGCCGATAAAGAAGCGGAACGCAAAAAAAGAGAAGCTGACTCATTAGCTAAAATTGAGCAGGCTCGCAAAGACTCTATGGATGCTGCCATGGCGGTTCAAACTGTTAACGTTTACGAAACGGCAAAAGCTAATCCAGACTTTTCTACTTTGGTAAGTTTATTGGATCAGGCCGGATTGTCTGCCACATTACAGGATGAGTCAGTTAATTTCACTGTATTCGCTCCTACTAATGCCGCTTTCGACAAATTGGGTGCTAAAACATTAGAAGATTTAAAAGCCCCAAAAAGTGCCGAAAAATTAAAAGACATCCTTTTATACCACGTGGTAAGAGGCAAGTTAATGGCCGGAGATGTGGCCAACTCTGGAGAGTTACAAGGTATGGACGATAAAGTAATCGTGGTAAAACAATCTGAATCAGGAACTGTGATGGTGGGTAACGCTGCCGTAACTACAGCAGATGTAGATGCTTCTAACGGAGTAATCCATATTGTGGATGCCGTTTTAACTCCTCCTGCTAAAAAAGGAACGGCTAAAACAAATCCTCCCGCAACAGCTCCTGCTACTCCTGAAGATAAAAAACCAGGCACTACTACACAAGATAAAGTAGGCGATAAAATGAGCGGTGATCGTACTAACGAAACTACCAATAAAGTTGGTGACAAAATGAGTGGTGATCGCACTAACGAAACTACCAATAAAGTTGGTGACAAAATGAACAGAAAATAATATTCTGTTCTCCAAAATAAAAAAAGGCCCGAATTATTCGGGCCTTTTTTTATACAACCGATTTTAAAAGATCCAACACGGGCAAAAATTCTTGTGTAATATCATGAACGGGCACTTCCTCTTTATCTTCAATTTCAGATGAAACCCTAATATCGTGTTTGTGTAAATGCCAAGCTATACCGTCAAACTCCAGTGCTGTACAATTTTCTACCCAATCGCCCGAATTTAAATACATAACACTCCCCTGCTCATTTTTACATTCCATAATTTTAGGTTGATGAATGTGTCCGCAAATCACAAAATCATATCCGTGATAAATGGCCATTTCTACCGCTGTGGTTTCAAAGTCTGAAATAAACTTAACGGCACGTTTTACCGAATCTTTCACTTTTTTAGAAAGTGATATTTTATCTCTTCCCATTTTTTCGAGCAGATGATTTAAAAACCGGTTAATCAATATCAAGGTATCGTACCCTTTACCTCCCAATTTTGCCAGCCATTTTGAATTTTTCATGGTCACATCAAATACATCACCATGAAAAAACCAGGCTTTTTGTCCATCATGCATATCTAAAATCAACTTATTTGATAATGAAAAATTACCTAACGAAAAATCGGTAAATCGCCTTAACAGTTCATCATGATTTCCTGTTATATAATGCACACGAACACCACCGGCAATCATCTCCAACAAATGATTCAGAACGTTCATATGTGATTTGGGCCAATAGTTTTTACTGAACTGCCATACATCAATAATATCTCCATTAAGTATCAATACTTCGGGATTTATTGATTTCAGGTAATCCAATAACAAATCAGCATGACATCCATATGTTCCCAAGTGGACATCTGAAATAACGCATATTTTTATATTTCTTTTCATGGCGTGAATTGTCAGTTAATTAACTTTTTTCACCAATTCTAACGGTTGAACCTTGTATTCTCTAAAAAGAATATTCGGATGAAAATCACTCAATACTATTTTCTGCTTAAAACTACTTCTCTGATTTTAATCCAATATGACGTAATAATTAAAAATCAATGGAATAACCAATGCCTTTTTACCTATTCAACAGATGGTAATTTATCCTAACACTACGTGAATGTTAGAAGTATTGTCTGACGATTGGAATAACGTTTTATATAAATGTATTTTTACGAAAAAAATGGTGAGGTATTTTATTGAACTTTCCTATTTGGGCGACAATTATTGCGGTTGGCAAATTCAACCCAATGGAATGACTGTGCAGAAAACCGTTGAAAAAGCACTATCCACCATACTGCGAAGTCCGATAAAAATTACCGGACAAGGACGTACCGATTCCGGAGTGCATGCCTTAAAATCCTTTGCGCACTTTGATGTTTCTGGACTTCAGATGGAAACAGAATTACTTGTGTTTAAATTAAATTCGTTACTTCCTTTCGACATATCTATTCACAACATTGTACCTGTTTCCGATGAGGCCCATGCCCGTTTTTCTGCATTAAGCCGATCATACCGTTATATTTATTGTTTAAGAAAAAATCCATTTTATCATAAAAGATCCTGGCACATTTTCAAACCCTTAAACCTTGAACTCATGAACAGCAGTACGGGTTATATTTTAGGTACTCATGACTTCACCTCCTTTTCTAGTGCAAAATCGGATACTGAAAACAGGATTTGCATGGTAAAACAATTTGAATTCACACAGGAAAATGATTTTATTTATCTGGACATAACGGCAGACCGATTTGTGATGAACATGGTGAGAACCCTTGCCGGCACATTTGCTGAAATCGGTTTGGGTAAAAGATTGCCAGAAGAACTTCCTGCACTGTTGGAATCAAAAAACAGGCAAACCACTGGCGAAAACGCTCCGCCTTACGGATTGTATCTTAAGGATGTAAAATATCCTGAACATATTTTCGGGGTGTGAAGTTAGTTAGGTACTTTTGGGGCAAGCATGAAAAAAGAGAATTCGCCTAAAAAAACATCCCTGTTTAATAAGTTATATGGTTTTACCAAACCTCATAAGACGTACTTTTTGAGTGCATTACTCACGGTTGTACTTATTTCTGTTATTGCTCCTACCCGTCCCTATCTGATTCAATACACATTTGACCGGTATATTTTATCACCCGATCCGGTCATGTTGCAAAACATGATTATACTAATGATCGGACTGCTGCTGATTGAGACAATTATTCAATTCGGCGTTACCTATTTAAGTAACCGACTCGGCCAACTGATCATATTAGACATACGTAAACAGGTATTTGGAAAAATATCCTCTTTTAAACTTAAATATTTTGATAATACACCCGTAGGAACCCTGGTTACAAGGGTGGTGAGTGATATTGAAACCATAGCCAGTGTTTTTTCTGAAGGGTTTCTTCAAATTATGGGCGATTTGCTGAAAATATTTGCCGCCATTGGATTTATGCTGTGGATAGATTGGAAACTTACACTGGTAACCCTGATACCCATTCCCTTGTTGATTATTGCCACCAATGCCTTTAAAAACGGAATTAAAAAAAGTTTTAAAGAAGTCAGAAACCGGGTAGCCGAACTAAATGCATTTCTGCAGGAACATATTACGGGTATGAGCATCGTGCAGATTTTCAACAGAGAAAATCAGGAGTTTAAAAAGTTTGAAGAAATTAATGAAGAACACAAGAAGGCCCACATCCGTTCCATTTGGTATTATTCTATATTTTTCCCGATTGTAGAAATCATAACGGCTTTTTCAATCGGGCTGGCTATATGGTACGGGGCTACCGATGTCATGAAATCTACGTCGCCTGAGGCTTCGCCGGGTAAAATCATATCCTTTATTTTATATGTGTATATGCTTTACAGGCCTATGCGCCAGTTGGCCGACCGGTTTAATACCATGCAGATGGGAATTGTTGCTTCTGAACGGGTTTTTCACCTTCTGGATTCCGATGAAACCATTCCAGACAATGGACACATAATGTTAGATAATCTGAAAGGGAGAATTGAATTTAAAAACGTATGGTTTGCTTATCATGGCGACGAGTTTGTATTGAAAGGTATACACCTGAACATTGAACCCGGAGAAAAAATTGCCATCGTGGGTACCACGGGTTCCGGAAAAACATCCATTATTAACGTGTTAAGCCGCTCTTATGAGTTTTCAGAAGGTGATATTTCTTTAGATGGTGTATCTATCCGTGATATAAGATCCGATTCTTTGGCAGAAAACATATCTGTTGTATTACAGGATGTTTTTTTATTCTCAGGTTCCATTCTTGAAAATATCAGATTGCAAAATGAGCAAATCCGTCGTGAAGAAATCATAGAAGCATCAAAATTTATAGGCACACATGCATTTATTGAAAAACTGCCAGGAGGATATGATTTTGATGTGAAAGAACGAGGCAATATGCTATCCGCCGGACAGCGCCAATTATTAGCATTTTTGAGGGCCTATGTACATAAACCTAAAATCTTAATTTTAGATGAAGCCACCTCATCGGTAGATACAGAATCGGAGCAATTGATTCAAAAAGCAACCGAAATTATTTCTCAAAACAGAACCTCTATCATCATTGCCCACCGCTTATCTACGGTTAGAAATGCCAATCGTATACTGGTGATGGAGTCCGGAAAAATAATAGAATCAGGTAGTCACGATGAATTAATGTCATTTGACAGTAATTATAAAAAACTGATTGAAAAACAATATGCCTTATCCTAAATTTCTTGCCTTTATTCTGTTTATCACATTGTTTTCTTCATGTGCTAAATTACCAACGGATACCCATCCTGAGTTTACAAAACTGAACACCGGGCCTGGGCCTGAAGACATGGTACTGGATACTTTTTCTGTTCCTGAAAAAGCAAGGCTTCTGATTTCGTGCAGCTCCCGTAGAAAAAATGAAGACCACCATCGTGAAATATGGACTTTAGACCTGAATACGGAAAAGTCAAGCATATTGCCACGAATCGGAGAACCCGAAAAATTTATTTTTAATCCGCACGGAATAGATATAATTAAAAATGCAGATGGTTCTGTCACGCTGTTTGTGGTCAGTCATATGGATGAATTAAAAAAACAGGCTATTGTTGAATATCGGGTTCATGAAAATTATCTGGAATGGCAAAACACATACACGCACAATCTTTTAACCTCACCAAACGACGTTTGTGCTATACCCGGTGGCGGATTTTATTGGTCTAATGACGGAGCTAAAAGAAACAGTGCGCTCAGAGAAGCGCTTTGGGGAATTAAAGGCGGATATATTGGCTTAAAAAACTCAACACAGGAGTGGCATAAAAGCAAAACAAGATTCGGTTATCCGAATGGAGTAATTATCTGGAACAACAATCTGATTATAAGTACGGTTATCCAATCTAAAATATTTCAGTTTTCTGAGGCTGAAATACAGTCTAAGCCTATTTTAATAACCAAAGTTAAAGGAGGCGATAATTTCTCTCAAACACCCCAAAACAACTTATTGGTGACCGCGCATTTAAGGCAATTGAAATTTATCCGACATGCTCTAAATTCAAAGCATAAATCACCAACCGTAGTTTACTGGATTAATCCCAAGACAATGGAGAATCGGGTTGTTTATGCAGATTCAGGAAAATCTATCAGTGCGGCTTCCACGGCAATTTATTTCAAAGGAAATCTGTACATATGTCAGATTTTTGATCATTTCATTATTAAAGTTACCACAGAACTTACTGAATGACTATTTGGTTCCGGCCAAAGTAATTGAACCTTTTTTGAGTATTTTCTTTTCGCCATTGGGGCCGATTCCATCAGCGCTCAATACCCAGAAGTACACACCGTCGGTCAATTTACTGCCCAATCCTGAAATACCTTCAAATCCTTTGGTTGAAGACTCTGTTTCAAAAACTTTTGCGCCCCAACGGTTGAACACTGCAAACGAATAGTTGTAGCATTCATCGTGTATCGGTAAAAAGGTAAAGTCATCGTTTGTGTTGTCTCCATTAGGTGTGAGAACATTTGGCAAATCTGAAAAGCCCGGCGTTTCAGTCACATCTACCTGCATAAGCGTATCGCTAACACAACCGGCAGTATCCGTAATGGTAAGTGATACCATATAACTGGACGGAGAGTCATAGGAATAACTTACCAATGAATCAGGACCGGTAAATGTACCTGAACCATCCCCAAAATTCCAGTTTACAGATTGAAAGGGATAGTCCCCCTGCTGAGATAAATTCGTAAACAATACTTCCTGAAAACAGAGCATTTCGTATGAAAAGTTCGGTTTGGGTTTATCTATTACCTTAAACTCCTGGGTGATGGAATCACGACATCCAAAATTAGACTCTACCCAAAACCCAACCTGATAATTTCCCGGTTCAGGAAATGTATGGGTAGGGTTTTCCTCTGTAGATGTTGCCGGATTTCCAACATTATCATTATGTCCAAAACTCCAAAACCAAGAGTCTTGTGTACTTCCCAAATTATCAGAAAGTGTTGTCGTGTTAAGAAAATTGACGGGGTCTTCATGGCAAATCACCAGCGGTAAGAAACCGGCATCAGGTCTTCCATAAATGATAACATCCGTAAAAGATGTGTCGGCATCACCGTTTGAAACATCATTTACCACAAAAGCATATGTTCCTGATTGAGAAGTTACGGTTGGGAAAATGACAACTTCAGAAGTACTTCCTACCGGTGTAGAGTAATCAGGTAACAAATACCAATTATACGTGTAGGTTCCGCCTGTTTGCTCCGATCCGGTTAAAATCAATGTATCCCCTTCACAAATAGGGCCATTATTATCCGCTTCACTTAATATTCCACAATCTGTGGAACCGGCCCCCGGTGCACCCGCATTACTTTGAGAGAAAATAATGTTACAAGGCTGATTAGAAAAATTAGTAATCAATAATAAATAAAAATTTCCGGTTTGTGCATTCGGTATATCGACAGTTTCTGTCGGAGCGGCTGAATAGGAACAATCCACCGTATTTCCTGCAGTTAACTGTCCGGTACATACATTAGCCAACGAGGCAAACGGACCGTAACATATAAAATCGATATCATTAGTAGGAGTGGTTCCATTATTGGTTCCCACCATATAAATTTGAATCAGTCCCGGATCTTCCACCTGCATATAATACCAAACAGGATTAGGTTCACTTCCTAAACATCCATAGTCTGGCCCCGGCTGTGCCGTTCCGCTATTTACACCTGCAGGGAAATTATAATTTGTACCTGTACAAAAAGGAAGCGGATCCGCACAGGTATTACCCGTTTGGGCAGATAGTTTTAATCCGCCAATGGTTATAATAAGTATAAGAAATGAGGTTTTAAGATTAAATGATAAAGTTCGACTTTTCATCGTTACGATAGTGTTAGGTGAAATTTACTAAATACAAACCTAATAGTTTTAAAAGGGAATTGCAAAAAAAAGAGGATAAGCAGCTCAGCCTATCCTCTTGTATCGTAATGAATTGATTTCTTACTTAGTTCCGGCAACCGTTATGGTTCCTTTTTTAACCACTTTCGTTTCCTGACCGGCTCCTGTTCCGTTTCCCGTCAATGTCCAAAAGAAAACACCATCATTAAGTTTACTTCCTAAATTGGAAATACCTTCAAATCCGTTGTTTGATGATGTAGTTTGAAATACTTTTCCACCCCAACGATTGAAGATGGTGAATGTGTAGTTATAACAATCATCTAAAATGGCTGGGAAAGTAAAATCATCATTAACCCCGTCACCATTAGGCGTAATGATATTAGGTAAATCATCAAAAGTGGGTGTATCATTTAATTGAATGCTTGCCACCTGAGAACTTGGACAACCCGAAGTATCTGTTATACTGATAGTAACATTATAAGTGGATACTTGGGCATAGGTATAATAAACCAAAGAATCCATAGAGTTTGAAGTGCCTACTCCATCTCCGAAATCCCAAGTAACGGTTTCAAAAGGATATGTTCCCTGCTCAGAAGTGTTAAAGAACGCTACTTCGCCAAAGCATAATGATTCATAGTAAAACTGTGGTGTAGGTCTTTCAATAACTAAAAATGGGAAAACAATTGTGTCCTTACAGCCAAAATTTGAAGTCACTTCAAAAATAACGTTGTATGTACCGTGAGTCGGAAACACATGACCCGGATTTTCTAAATCAGAAGTTGCAGGAGTTATGGAATCATTTTCTAAGTGATCAAAACTCCAAAACCAAGTCGTCTGATTACTTCCGTAAACATCTGACAATAAGGTTTCATTTTGGAAACTTACCGGATCTCCATCACATATTTTTGCAGGAGAAAATGCGGCTTCGGGTTTATCGTACATTTTTACATACAAGCTATCGGAACGATTACATCCTTCAGTACTTACCACAGAAACTATCACTAAACCATCTTGAGAAACTTCTGTAGAATCTACAGTACTACCTGTAGACCAGGTATAGGATTGTTTGCCTGGCGTTGCAATCAACGTGATGGGTGAGCCTTCACAAAAAGCATCAGGCCCTGTAATTTCCAAGGGATTAGGTATTAAGGTAACCGTATATGGTGCTGAAGTTGTAACACACCCATTAAGGTCGGTTACTTCTACAGTGTATGTACCTGCAGTTAAAAATTGTGGATTAGTTCCTGTTACACCATTCCACACAAAATTGTTGAACAAATTACCGTTTGTAACCTCCAATGGAACCAAAGCCCCTTCGCACACTTCCGTTGGACCGGATATAATGGGAACTGTAGTAGGAAACACGGTCAGTGTCTGGCTGAATGGAGGACTTTGGCAACCGTTTATAGTAACCTGTAAGGTATACGTGTCATTAAAAAACGGCTGTGCATTATTGAATGTAACGGAAGAGGTGTTGTTTACATAACCTCCGACAGATGTCCATGAATAAATGGTGCCAACCGGTAGTGCCGGATTAGGAACCATCGTTACTGTAGTGCCCTGACAAGCAGGAGAAGTAATATCAAATGTGGGAGCCGGAGGAATCGCGTTAACCACGGCCTGGGTATATGAAGTATCGCTTTCTAATGAAAAATTGTCAGTAACAATTACGGCAATATCATAAATACCGACAGCCGGAGGAACAATGGATACATTTTGTGTATTAGCTAACGGAGTAGTAAAATCGGGCATCAGATACCATGCAAATGAATATGAACCAGAAGCCGATCCTCCGTTTGCCGTCAAGGTCAATTGTTCACCTAAGCAGATTGGACCATTATTTTGGGCATTACTTAAAACCCCGCAGTTAGTGGTTCCGTTACCACCTGTTTGATTTAAATTAATCGTACCCGCCTGACCGGAAAAGTTGGTGATAAGCAATATGTAGAACTGCCCCGTAACCCCATTGTTAATATTCACAAACTCAGTAGCAGAAGCAGAATAACTACAGTCATGATTAAAGGCTGCCACATTATTTCCGATGGAAGTACACCCTTCCGCCACGGAATTAAATGGCCCCCAAAGCATAAAATCCACATCAATCCCTCCCCCGTTCAAATTGGTTTGCGTAAGAGTCATATCAATATTTCCGCTTTGACCCACCTGCATATAAAACCAGTTGGGATTCGGTGTGGTAAAAAGACAATTAATGGTGCCTAAACTTGGCTGTCCGGTAGGACTTGCAAATGTTAAGCCTTGTTGGGCGCAAATGGGCTGTGCATTGTTGTTACACAATGCGGTAAGCTGTGCCGAAACATCCTGATTGAGTGCTCCAAACAAAATACCGCACGATAGAAGAAATTTTTTCATTTACTCGTTTTTGAAAATTATTTTGATTTCAATTTTTCAACGGACGCAGGACTTGCCGCATTTCCCGATGTGCTATTCTTAAATCCGTTTAAAAGCATAGTGGCATCAGCCGCGCTGATTACAGATTCAAAACCACATAAAAGCCAGGTATTATTTTCACGGATGGTAGATACCGGGAATACACGCTTTTCTGCATATACCATTTCCATAAATTCTGCTCTTTGGGCTTGAGAAGCAAACTGGGCTAAATCCACGGAATAAAAAACCTTACCGGCTTCCTTCATTTCAGTTGAAATAGTAACAAATTCTTTGGATGGATTTTGAGCAGAATTATTCTGCGAATACATTGCCAATGAACCGGTTAAAATGGTAAAGATTACAAGAATGCACTTTTTCATATTATTATAGATAGTCTGATTATATCAGCCAAAAATACTATTAAAAGTTAATAACCCGCAAAATTGTTCAGAAATATACACTTCACATATGGGGGTTTTCCTCTACATGTCTTATTAAATCGTTAATTTCACCGCCGATTTTTGTTTACTTATGAGAGCTATTTTATACATTTCTACACTTATTTTCACTATGTTATGGGTGAATTTAAGTGCTTTTTCTCAAGAAGGTAAGATTGTGGGAACCGTTAAAGATGCCGAAAGCGGACAACCCATTCCATTTGTAAATATTTCCATCAAAGATTCTCCCGGAGGAACCGCCTCCGACCTGGATGGAAAATTTTCCATGAGTGTAACGCCGGGTTTAAAGACCCTTATATTTTCGGCCATCAACTACGACAAAACCAGCAAAATTGTTGAAGTAAAAGCGGGAGCTACCGTACAGGTTAACATTACACTTCTCCAAACAGCCAAACAGTTAGATGTAATGGTTGTATCCTCATCAAAATATGAAACCAAACAGCAGGAACTCACTTCATCTGTTGAAGTGATTAAGCCTACGCTTATTGAAAATAAAAATGTAACCAGTATAGACAAAGCCATCGAGCAGACTCCCGGTGTGGCGATCATTGACAATGAGCCTCAAATTCGGGGAGGAAGCGGTTTCAGTTCAGGTTTAGGAAGCCGGGTTATGGTGTTGGTGGATGATATTCCGATGATGCGAGGAGATGCAGGAAGACCGGTTTGGGGATTTATTCCCATTGAAAATGTGGAGCAGATTGAAGTACTTAAAGGCGCCTCCTCTGTTTTATATGGTTCATCTGCATTAAATGGTGCCATTAACGTGCGTACTGCATACGCCAAAGAAAAACCGATTACTAAAGTTACCCTCATGAGCGGGGTATACAGCCGCCCCGAAAATGCAGACCAGCGTGATTTCCTTTATGGTCCCACAGATTCCATCAAACCTTACCGAAAAAAAGGACTTCCGTTTTTCTCTGGACTCAGTGCCATGCATGCCCGCAAAGTGGACAATTTTGACTTTGTGGTTGCAGGTAATCTCTTTTGGGATGAAAGCTATATCGGCCCTGAAAACAGAAAAATCGTAAATCCTCCCTATACCCCTTTGGCTGATTACGATGCACTAATCAGTCAAAAGAACAGAGGTAAATATGAAAAAAGAGCCCGGGTAAACTTCAGCACCCGTATCCGCAACAAAAAAGTAGAAGGACTGATGTATGGACTGAATGGAAATTTCATGTATCAGGAAGAAGCCCAGACTTATTTCTGGCTGAACGATTCATCGGGTATGTACAACGCCTTTCCGGGTTCACTCATTAACTTTAAAAACCTGATGTTTTATCTGGATCCGTTCCTGATATACAACAGCAAAAGCGGCGATAAACACTCACTGAGAGGGCGCTATTTCCGTTCGGACGGTAAAACAGACAGACAACAAAACACGCAGAGTGATTTGTATTATGTAGATTACCAATATCAGCGCCTGTTTAAAAAATTAAATTTCAACCTGATTACTGGGTTAACAGCAATATATACAAACTCCCGCGGTGAAATTTTTATCGGCACACCCGATGGAAGCAATAAAAGCCATCAGTTAAATGCTTCGCTGTATACCCAGATTGAAAAGAAGTTCTTCAAACGTCTGACCATACAGGGAGGAGCCCGTTTTGAATATTTTGAAATCAACGGAGAATATTCAGGCAAACCGGTTTTCAGAGCCGGAACCAACCTGATGATAACTGAAGGAACCTATATGCGGGCTTCCATCGGTCAGGGTTATCGTTTTCCTTCCATTGGTGAAAGATACATTATTACCAGTGTGGGCGGATTCGGTTTTTATCCCAATCCGGACCTGAAACCTGAAACTTCCTGGACCACAGAAATCGGTTTTAAACAAATGTTCCGTATCAAAAACTTTGTGGGTTTTGTGGATCTGGTCGGTTTCTATCAGAAGTTTGACAATTTTGTGGAATTCTATGCCGGACTTTGGGGCGATCCTCCGCCACCGCCTAATCAATTTGACATAGGACAAAGACTCGGTTTTAAATTTGTAAACACAGGAAAAGCCCGGGTTTACGGAGCCGAAATTACCGTGGCCGGTACCGGGAAAATCGCCAAAAACGTGGAATTACAGGTATTGGCAGGTTATACGTATTCAAAACCCCAGTCTTTGTCGAGAGACAAAGTGGTAGGTTCATATATCAGCAATCCTAATACAGGTGCTGAATACGAACTGACTTACAACAATTCTACTGCAGGTGATACTTCGAAAGGACTGCTGAAATACCGCATAGAACATCTGGCAAAATTTGATGCTGAGATTGTCCTCGGGAGTTTTACCTCAAAAGCCGGAAGAATTTTCAACGGACTTTCCATCGGTGGTTCCATACGCTATTACAGCGGAATGAGAAATATAGACCAGTTTTTTGTGGATTATGACAATCCGGGCGGATTCGGAACGGGTATCGTAAATTATTCAAAACAAAATAATGGACGGTTTACCAGCAATGCGCTTATCTTTGATGCCCGGATAGGATACGAACTGAGAAAACATTTCCGTTTCGGGATCATTATGAATAATATTTTAAACAAAGCCTATACACTTCGTCCTATGACTCCCGAAGCCCCACGCGCAACTTCGCTTCAGGTAGTTTATAAAATCTAACATAAAAAGAAAAAACATGAAAAAACAAGTACTTACTATTGCCGGCGCTATCGTATTCGGTATGTTCACGGTACAGGCTCAACAACCAGCGATTCCGAACGGAAACTTGGAATCTTGGACAGCCTTAGGTTCTGCAGAAGAACCAACAGGAGGTTTTCTGAAATCATTAAACCAGATTACCAACTTTCCCGGAAACCCACCGATTACCTGCTTCAAAGAAGGGAATGCACACGGAGGTCAGTTTTGCGCGAAAATCGTTTCGGCAAACTTTGCGTCTTTGGGCATTTTTATTCCCGGAGCTTTGGGTACCATCACTCCGATTGCTAACCCGGTTTCGGCCCAGTTGGCTGAACCGTTTACTGCTAAACCCGAAAAAATTCGTGCATGGATTAAATACACTCCCGTAACCGGTGACTCAGCCGAAATTTTCGGATATCTTTTCAAAACCACGTCGGGGGTTCGCGAAACATTAGCCACGGCTTCTATGGTATATACTCAGGCCATCAGCAACTGGACTGAAGTGGAAATTCCATTTGTATATTCCAATGCTACGGCAACCCCGGATTCCGCATCTCTATTGTTTGTTTCCAGTGCGGGGTATAACTTCGACAACCTATTCCTTTGTCAGGGAAGTGCAAACTCTACCATGTTTATTGACGATGTAGAGTTTATTTATCCGGCCGGTATTTCAGAAAATCTGGGTAACAACGACCTGTTGAATGTATTCCCCAATCCTGCGGAAAATATGGTTACAATTACCTATGCTACCGAAGTCCAAAACGGATCGGTATCGGTTCTGGATATGAGCGGACGTGAGGTGCTTCAAACTAATGTGAAAGGCAATTCTTTCCAGATTGATGTTGCGTCTTTAAGAAGCGGAAACTACACCCTTCTTTTGAAAGAAAATGCATCCATTCTTGCCAGAAAGAATTTCTTGAAGAAATAAATCATTCGATTTAACTCAGAAAAGCCGGACTTCAACCTATGGAGTCCGGCTTTTTTAGTTTTTACATTTCCTACAAGCTATTTATTCATCGTATACCCCTAGTGCTTAAAGCATTTCAAACGGAAAAGAAATTTATACTCTTGAAACTCGGATTTAGGATTGAAAAGCCGGGGTTTTTCCATAATTTTGCATCCCGTTACATTGATTCAAAAAACACACCATGTCACAAACAAAGTATGTATTCGTAACGGGCGGAGTAGCCTCTTCATTAGGCAAAGGCATTCTGGCAGCATCCCTCGGAAAAGTCCTTATTGAAAGAGGGTATCGGGTTACCATTCAAAAACTGGATCCATACATCAACGTTGACCCGGGTACATTAAACCCTTACGAACACGGAGAATGTTTTGTAACAGACGACGGTGCCGAAACCGATCTCGACCTTGGGCATTACGAGCGTTTTTTGGACGTGAGCACTTCGCAGGCAAACAATGTAACCACCGGTAAAATTTATCAGACCGTTATCAACAAAGAACGCCGTGGCGATTATCTGGGGAAAACCGTTCAGGTAATTCCGCACATCACAGACGAAATTAAACGCCGCATTAAACTGCTGGGGGAAACCGGGAAATACGATATCGTACTGACCGAAATAGGCGGAACTGTTGGAGATATTGAATCACTTCCTTATATAGAAGCTGTTCGTCAGTTAAAATGGGAACTGGGCGCCGAAAATGCCCTCGTTTTGCACCTTACCCTCCTGCCCTATCTGCGCACATCGGGTGAGTTGAAAACCAAACCCACTCAACACTCCGTGAAAATGCTGTTGGAATCAGGAGTTCAGTGCGATATTCTGGCGCTGCGAACCGAGTTCAGTATTGATGAAGATTTAAGACGAAAAATTGCCCTATTCTGCAACCTGACCAAGGACGCCGTAATTGAAGTGCGCGATGCAGAAACGATTTATGATGTTCCCCTGATGCTTCAGCGCGAAGAGCTAGACAAAGTGGTGCTGAAAAAACTGGGCATGAGCCTTAAAAAAGAGCCCAAACTGACCGACTGGAAAGAATTCCTCCATACATTCAAAAATCCCGAAAGCGAAGTAAAAATCGGACTTATCGGAAAATACGTGGAACTGAAGGATTCTTACTTATCCATTCACGAAGCGATTGTACATGCCGGGGTAAAAAATAATGTAAAAACCAAAATCCGTTGGATTCATTCCGAAGATCTGGAAGAACTCACACCGTCTGAAATGAAAGCTGAACTCAGCGATTTACACGGAATTTTGGTAGCTCCCGGATTTGGCGGAAGAGGCATTGAAGGCAAAGTAAGAGCCATTCAGTATGCCCGCGAAAACCATGTACCTTTCTTTGGTATCTGCCTCGGTATGCAATGTGCCGTGATTGAATTTGCACGGAACGTATTGCAAATGCACGAAGCCAACTCAACCGAGTTCGACGATACCACTAAATTCCCCGTCATTCATCTCCAGAAAGAACAGGTAGATATTACGGACAAAGGTGGTACCATGCGCCTGGGTCTGTATAACTGTAAACTGAAGGAAAACTCTACGGCGCATAAAGCGTATGGCGAAACCAATATTTATGAGCGCCACCGTCACCGCTATGAGTTTAACAATGCCTATCTGGAAGAATTCAAAAAAGGCGGAATGCATGCAACCGGCATCAATCCTGAGAAATCACTGGTAGAAATTGTAGAAGTGGAAGGTCATCCTTTTTATGTAGGCGTACAGTTCCACCCGGAATACCGAAGCCGTGTACTGACTCCCCACCCTGTATTTTTAGCTTTTATCAAGGCCTCTAAAAAATACCGGGACGATAAAACGAAAAAAAGTGCCAAAACCAAAGCGGCAAAAACAGTATCGTAAATGAAATTCTGTTCACAATGCGGCAATACGGTAACCCTTTCCCAAATTCCGGGAGATACAGTCCGTAGATTTTACTGCGCACATTGTGAAACCGTTCATTATCAGAACCCGAAAATTATAGTAGGCTGTCTGGCCGAAAAAGACGGCAAAATTCTGCTCTGCAAAAGAGCCATAGAACCACGCATCGGTAAATGGGGCATCCCCGCCGGCTATCTTGAAAACGGTGAAACCATTGAAGAAGGTGCCGTGCGCGAAACGTTTGAAGAATCGAACGGTGTGGTTGCCGGGCTAAAACTTCAGAGTATTTATAACCTTCCGCATGTAAACCAGGTGTATATTTATTTCACGGCAAAATTGGTTTCCTGGGATTTTACACCCAATTCCGAAACTTCGGAAGCGGCCCTTTTTTCACCCGATGAAATACCCTGGGACGAACTTGCGTTTACCTCCAATAAATTCGCACTAGAAAAATTTCTTTCTGATGAAAAATCCGAAAATGACAATGTTTTCGTGGGTACCTACGACCTCAATCATCGCCAGTTTTAGCCTGATATTATTGGGTTTGTCGGGCTGCAAAAAGCCCTGGATGGGAAAATACACCTCACCGGGGTATGACAACTGTATGCTGTTGGAATATGTGGAAGTGTATGCCGACCAGAGCGCCGATGTAAAGTACCTGGGTTTGCGCCACGAAGCCAATTTCTCGGCCTATTTTCGTGAGGAAGACAGTGTGCTCAATATCCGCGAATTGAATAAAGAGTGGTTTTTTAAATGGAACGGAAACGATACCCTATTCGAAGTCTCAAACATAGACCCTTACTGCTTTCTGGTAAAATCTAAATAAAATTATTTTCAACAAATTTCATTTGGCTTTAACATATATCGTAATATTGCAATATAAAAATATTGTATGGGAAGCAGTAAATCCTCCTTATTTTCCGAACAGGAAAACCGAATGGCCGATTTAACCAAAGCGTTGGCACATCCGGCCCGTATTGCCATTGTCAATCACCTGCTGAAAGAACCCGGCTGTATATGTGGCGATATCGTGCTGAAACTCCCTCTTGCCCAGCCCACCATTTCACAACATCTGAAAGAATTAAAAAATGCGGGAATCATTCAGGGCAATGTGGAAGGAAATGCAATCTGCTATTGTTTAAATGCAACCGTATTAGAGGAAATCCTGCAGTATTTCAGTCAGATTAAAGAACAGCTTACACATCAACAGAATTCCTGTTGCTAAAACATAAAAATCATGGAAAACAAAGAACAAATTAAGGAAATGGTACGGCAGAAATACGCCGAAATTGCCAATCAAAGTAAAGACATGAATGCCGCTTCCTGCTGCGGTGCAGGCGGATGTTCCACTGAAATGTACAACATCATGTCTGAAGAATACACTGATTTACAAGGTTATAATCCTGATGCCGATCTGGCATTGGGCTGCGGACTTCCGACGCAATTTGCGCAAATTAAAAAAGGAGATACGGTAATTGATTTAGGCAGCGGAGCCGGGAATGATTGTTTTGTTGCCCGAGCCGAAACGGGCGAAGAAGGCAAAGTGATCGGTATTGATTTTACTGAAGCCATGATTGACAAGGCACGCGAAAATGCTGAAAAAATGGGGTTCAATAATGTGGAATTCCGATACGGTGATATTGAAAAAATTCCCGTTACGGCAAACCGGGCCGATGTGGTTGTGAGTAATTGTGTGTTGAATCTGGTACCTGACAAAGAAAAGGCTTTTGCCGAAATATTCAGAGTGTTAAAACCGGGCGGCCATTTCAGTATTTCGGATGTGGTTTTGTCGGGAAAACTGCCCGAGAAAATTCAAAATGCAGCCGAAATGTATGCCGGATGTGTTTCGGGAGCCATTGCTATGCAGGAGTACCTCGAGATTATTCAAAAAGCAGGATTTACTGAAATTACCATTCAAAAAGAAAAACCCATTCTGATTCCTCAGGATATTCTTGCGAACTATCTGACAGATGAAGAAATCAGCCAATACCTGCAAAACCCGAATACGATAAAAAGTATCACGGTGTTTGGTCGAAAACCCAATGCATGCACAGGAACCGGATGTTGTTAAATCATGAAAAAAGTATTGATTTTATGTACGGGAAACAGTTGCCGAAGTCAGATGGCACATGGGTTCCTTCAACAATTGGATAAAAACCTGATGGTGGCCTCCGCTGGAACCGAAGCTTCGGGAGCTCTGAATGCCAAAGCAGTTGAAGTGATGAAAGAAGTAGGCATTGATATCAGCCATCACACTTCAGACCCGGTTGAAAAATACCTGCACGAGGAATGGGATTATGTAATTACCGTTTGCGGTGGCGCTAATGAAAACTGCCCCACGTTTGTCGGAAAAGTAAAAAACAGAATACATCTGGGGTTTGAAGATCCTTCTCATGCCCGTGGCAGCGAAGCCTTTATTGACTCGGAATTCAGAAGAATTCGCGACCTCATTAAAGAAGAATTCACCCGTTTTTACAATATCCATCTTTCAACCAAACCATAATATGAATCCACCTAAAAAACAGATTGCTTTTTTTGAAAAATACTTATCGCTCTGGGTCGCACTGTGTATAGCCGCTGGCATCGGCATCGGGCATTTTGCGCCCGGTTTTTCAGAAACACTGAGCCGCTTGGAAGTAGCCAAAATTAATCTGCCTGTGGCCGTATTAATCTGGCTGATGATTTATCCCATGATGCTGCAGATTGATTTTTCGAGTATTAGAAACGTGGGGAAAAATCCGCGCGGTTTGATGCTTACCGTTATCGTGAACTGGCTCATCAAACCGTTTACCATGGCATTTTTTGCGTGGATTTTCTTTTCTCATCTCTACAAAGCCTACATAAGCCCCGACTTAGTGGGAGAATATATCGCAGGAGCTATTTTATTGGGAGCGGCTCCCTGCACGGCCATGGTTTTTGTATGGTCATATCTCACGGATGGCGATGCAAACTACACCCTGGTTCAGGTATCGGTGAATGACCTGATTCTGCTTTTTGCCTTTGTACCCATCGTAGGCTTATTACTGGGTATTACAGATATACAGATACCTTATGATACGCTCATTGCCAGTGTGGGTTTGTTTGTGGTAGTTCCGCTTTTGGCGGGATTTATTACGAATAGACTGCTCATCAAATCCAAAGGAAAAGAATGGTTTAACAGCCGCTTTCTGCCCCGTTTTAAACCTGTATCCATATCGGCTTTATTGGCCACTTTGGTATTGCTTTTTGCGTTTCAGGGAGAGATTATCACGTCAAACCCGTTCATCATATTGTTAGTGGCTATTCCGCTGATTTTGCAGACCTACATCATATTCATCATCACCTGGATTTCGGGTAAAAAGTTAAAACTACCCCATGCCATTAATTCGCCCGCAGCCATGATCGGGGCCAGTAACTTTTTTGAATTGGCGGTGGCGGTTGCCATTGCACTTTTCGGATTACATTCACCCGCAGCACTGGTTACGGTGGTTGGTGTTTTGGTGGAAGTGCCCGTTATGCTTTCGTTGGTGGCTTTTGCTAATCGCAACAAATACTAACCACCCAGCATTTTTCCGATAAAAATTCCCAACAGGTTTCCTACCGCATTTCCTAATATTCCCGCAGCAATTCCGGGTAAAATGACTGCATTATTTTTTATGGAACGGGCTATGGCCGGCACAAAAGGGGAACTCATGATTCCTGCCGAGGCCGTAATTAACACCGTATCGCGGTCCAGTTTGAGCAACGCGGAAAATAACAGGTGCAACACTAACGAAACCAACAACACAAAACCCATATTAAGGGCCAAATCCAACCCATCTTCAGAGAACTTAGAAAAGTCACTCATCAGGCCCATGGCCGTTCCAAAAATGAGCAGAAAAAAATCGCCTGTGGCAAAGGAACCTTTCCACGATTTTACCACGGAAAACTGAGAAGCGCCCACGGCAGTTATCGTAATGAAAGGAATGATAAATCCGGCATTCATGTTACCGAATATCCACAGACTGCCTCCCACAGAAACGCCAAGAATAGCGATTGCCAGCAATAAGGACCATACAACGCCTTTGATTTCAGGTTTTACCTGTGAAGGATCATCTATCAAACCGGTTTGTTCCTGCAAGTTTTTAACGGGCAAAAATTTACCATACACCCAGCGTCCTGCAGTCATTACAAACAGCAGATACCCCCCACCCAACACGACATCGTACATGTTCAACAATCCAAACAATTCGGGTGGGGCATCCAATGCCACTGCCACTGCTGCCATATTGGGCGTGCCGCCTGTATATACACCGGTAAACATACCTGCCAACAAATGGGCATTTTCAATCTGGTTATGAAATATAAAATATCCGGAAACAGAGGCAATCACAACGGAAATGACCATAATCAGAAATGAAATACCCGCTCCACCGGCTACTTTTTTCCACACGCTCAAGTCGCTCGAAAAAAGCAATAAAATAATGGCTAAGGGAACCGCGCCCTGCATGGCAGTTTCAGCAATTTCAGGATTCACAAAAGGGGCTTTCAGATTCACGGCCAAAATACCGAACAGATAACAAACCACTACAGGCCCCAGTATTTCAAACACTTTAAACTTCGCACACAAATACTTGGTAAGTAACGGAATGCCGAGAAGAAACAGAATTAAAACAACTTCCATGCGGTGAAATATTCATCGCAAAGTAAAACAAATAAGCATTCCATGTACACGAAAGATTACCGCCAAAATCAATTCATCATTTTAAGCATTCTTATAAATTATTTTTAGTCTTATCTAATTTTATATTTTTGCAGACAGAATTTTATGAAACGTTTCCTGTTTAGTCTACTTTTCATTCTAATATCCACATCTGCGGTGTTGGGGCAGACATTCGTACACGGCTTCATTGCTGATGAATCGGGCATACCGTTATCCTTGGTGCACATCAGTACAGATAAAAGCAATCAGGTACACGTTTCAGATTCTGCGGGCTATTTCAGACTGGAAAATATTTCAGCCGAAGGGGAAAAAATACACATCAGCCGGGTGGGATTTGAAACGCTTATCACCACGTTAAAGCCAAACGACTCACCTATCCGTATACGCCTGCGCAAACAGGCAATCAGTCTGCCCGAAACAGTGATCAACAGCGACCGTTTTGTGTTTATCCAATCCGAAAGTCCCATTAACATGGAAGTGATTGACAAAAAAATGCTGGAAAAAAATCAATCCGTTTCCTTGGCTGAGGGGCTTTCCTTCAGCACGGGGGTTCGGGTAGAAAACAATTGCCAATCCTGCGGATTCACCCAGGTAAGACTGAACGGGTTAGACGGAAGATATACCCAAATATTAATTGACGGAAGACCTATTTTCGGACAGATGGCAGGCGTTTATGCACTTGAGCATATTCCGGCTTCATCCATTGAACAAATTGAAATTATCAAAGGCGGAGGCAGTAGTTTATTCGGCAGAAATGCCATTGCCGGCACTGTGAACATTTTAACCAAAACGCCCCAATACAATGCCTTTGAAGGCGGCACCCGGATTCGGGTTTTAGAAAAAGGAATTCCCGATGTTTCGGCATTTGCGAGTATTTCGCGGGTGCACCCAAAGGGAAATGCAGGATTCCGATTTTCGTATTCCGGGCGTTACCGCGAGGCCGCAGATATTAACGGAGATGACATTTCGGATATTCCCCGCCTGCAGAACCACGCTTATTTTCTGGATTTATTTGCTTCGAAAGAAAAACGATTTCGCTTTAAAGCCAAAGCTTTTCACCTGATTGAAAACCGCCGGGGCGGAAACGAATTCGGGCAGGTTCCTCATCTTTCCGACATCACGGAAGCCCTCAAACATCATAGTACCGGGGTGAATCTGAACATGGAAATTTTGCACTCAGAAAAACAGAATATACAACTCTATGCCGCCGCTGTTTTTACCCGTAGAAGCAGCTATTACGGTTCGGGAGGCAGAACCGCTTTTCAATATCTGGATTCAGCAGGGATTTATAATACAGGTCCCAAAACAACAACAGACAGCCTGTTTTGGAATCAATATCAAACGGCCTTAAACGCCTATGGAAAATCGTCTGAAATCCCGTTGAATGCCGGGGTGCAATGGACTTCCGCGTGGCATGCAAAGTGCAAAACCCTCTTTGGTGGCGAATTTCAGGGCCAATTCATGTGGGACGAAATTCCGGGATATTCACGCAAAATCCGTCAGGAAACCTATTCGGGTGCACTGGTGGGACAGATCCAATACACGCCCTTTCCTTTTCTTATTCTTTCCGGGGGTATACGGCTCGATTACAGCACCGTGAATGCAGCCTATCGACTATCCGAATTTCAGGGAAATGTGAGCACCTCCGCATGGGTTCCGGTTCCCCGTGTGCATGTAATGATTACTCCTTTGAAAAATTGGCAGATCCGGGCCGGATATGGGCGGGGATTCCGGCTTCCGCAATTTGCTGATGAAGACCTGCATATTAATCTGGCCGGAGGTAATGCCGTTTTTGTGATTCCCTCCGAAAACTTAAAGCCCGAAATATCGGATGCAATCAACTTCCATACCGAGTACACCTGGACAAAAAATAAACTAAGTCTGAAACCCGGTATCGGGGCTTTCTATAATTGGGTTTCCAATGTTTTTGTGCTTTCGGGTCAGGAATCCTATGCCAATAACACTTCGGTAATCACCAAACGAAACGGATCGGGGGCACGCGTTTACGGACTAAATGCCGAATTAGCTGCCCTGTATGGTTCCTGGTTAGAAGTTTCGGGCGGCATAACCATTCAGCGGGCGCTTTATAATCAGGAAGAAATCCTGTGGGAAAATGATGAAACCGGACTCATCGAAGCGCCAGGACTTACCCAAACCACCTCCCGAAATCTGCTCAGAACACCCTCCGTTTACGGACATATCAACTGCACTGTTAAACCCTACAAAACCCTTGAAATCAACCTATCCGGAGTGTTAACGGGTTCTATGGATGTACCCAAAATTTCGGGACCTTATCTTTTTCCCGAAAGCAATTCCTCTGCCTTGGCCGATTATACCGAGATTCGCAGAACCCGTTCATTTTTTGATTTGCTGGCAGGGCTCTCCTATTCCATATTGCTGAAAAAAACCTGGAAAATCCGATTCGATGCCGGTGTTTCCAATCTGCTGAATGCATTTCAGAAAGACTTAGATTTTGGCATACAGCGCGATGCCGGGTACATATACGGCCCCATGCGCCCCCGGACTTATTTTATGGGTATTACCTTCTACCGGTAAATGCGGTATTTGCTACCTTTGGGGCATGCAATTCACCAGCGAAACACCTACCGATTTAACGAGTGCCGCACATTATGCCATGGAACAACTCCGGCACAACCCTATTATGGTTTTTCGTGGTGAAATGGGTGCGGGAAAAACCACCTTCATCAAAACCTTATGCCAACAAATGGGCATCACCGAAGAGGTTTCCAGTCCAACTTTTTCGTTGGTGAATGAATATCGTCTTCCCGACGGAATGCCCGTTTTTCATTTTGATTTTTACCGCATTCAGAACGAAAGCGAAGCGCTGGACATGGGCATTTATGAATATTTTGATTCGGGAATCTGCCTGATTGAGTGGGGCGAAAAAATTGAAGGCATACTGGCGAAGGAAAAACATACCTCCGTGCGCATTTGCGAAGAAAACGGAAAAAGAATTCTTACCTTTGGAAACTAAGTTTTTCAGACAATACAACTAAACGGGAACACCCATGAACATATCCCCTGACGCACTGAAAAGTCTTCACCTGCTGCCGCAGGAAGAGACCCTCGAAATAGCCAAAAAACAGCAATCCCTGAAAATAGGGCTTCCGAAAGAAACCAGTTTCAAAGAAAACCGCATAGGCCTTGTGCCCGACACCGTGGCGTATTTAAAAGCGCTGGGGCACAATATCGTGATAGAAACCGACGCCGGTTCCAATGCCTTTTTTCAGGATAAAGATTACAGCGAAGCAGGGGCCGAAATTGCCTATAACCGGGAGGAAATCTACAAGTCGGACATTGTGCTGAAAATTTCACCGCCTACGGAAGAAGAAATTGAACTCTGCCGTCCCGGACAGACCGTTATTTCGGCCATACAGCTCACCAACCGTTACGAATCCATCATCCGCAAACTGATGAACAAACGGGTAAATGCCCTTGCATTTAATTATATCCGCGATGAGGCAGGCGTGTATCCCGTGGTGCGCAGCATGAGTGAAATTGCCGGAAGCGCTTCCATCCTCATTGCCGGCGAATATCTCAGTTCCGTGAGCAAAGGAAAAGGACTCGTAATTGGAGGGATTTCGGGGGTTCCCCCCACCGAAGTGGTGATTATAGGCGCCGGTACCGTGGGCGAATTTGCGGCCCGTGCCGCTTTGGGTTTAGGGGCTTCCGTAAAAGTATTTGACGATAATATTCACCGTCTGCGCCGCTTTCAGGTGGATATAGGCCAACGCGTATATACCTCCCTGCTCAACCAGAATCATCTGACCAATGCACTGAAAAATGCCGATGTGGTGATCGGATGTATGCGGGCACCCGAGGGCCGCACGCCCTGTGTGGTGAGCGAGCGGATGGTGAGCGAAATGAAATACGGTTCGGTGATTGTGGATGTGAGCATAGATCAGGGCGGTGTGTTCGAAACCAGCGAACCCACCGACCATACGCGGCCCGTGTTTAAAAAGTATGGGGTGATTCATTACTGTGTGCCCAATATTTCATCGCGGGTGGCCCATACGGCCTCCTTTGCCCTCAGCAATATCATGGGCCCCATTTTGCAGCATATAGGCCATGAAGGCGGCCTGCAAAAAGCCCTCGTAAACGATGTGGGCATCCGCTCGGGAGTTTATATTTACAACGGCTCGCTTACCAACAAGTTTTTTGCCGACATGTACAACATTCCCTTTACCGATTTAAATTTAATCATGGCGGCCATGTAGGCCCTGAGTATTATGGATAAAAAGTTTTTGAGACGCCTGATGTTATTCGGAATCGGCTTTGCCATCAGCAGTGTGTTTGTGTATTTTTTCATGTATGCCAACCGCGATTTACCGGCCTTTTGGCCTGCCGGGAAAGTGAAAGAAAAAATCCAGAAATCGGCAAGGGCTTCGGAGGCCGATTCGTGTTATTACCGCTGTTTAGGCTGGAATGAAGAGGAACTGAAAAAATCACTGGACGATGGAAAAGTATATTTCAGCAAGAGTAAACCCCGCATAAAACCCTGCCCCGAATACCTGATCGGTTTAAAAAATCCTACCCTGGGTTCGGTGCGGGTAAACATCCAATCCTGCGACAGCACCTTTACCCTGCGGGATGTATTGGACGATTCGGAAGAAAAAAAGAAGCTTTGTGCGTGTAAGTAAAGTGAATTTGAAATAGAATATTGTGTTGATTAAAGTCCGAATATTCGAATAAACAAGTAACAATAACGTAAAAATTTAGTAATAAGCCAACTAAAAAGAGAAGATGACTGAATTATATCAAATACTTGGGCAGATTACATTTTCATTTTCTCGAATTGATTTTCTCATAAGCAGTGTTGCTTTCGATTTCGGTTTGACTGAATCCCCTTACATTTATTTTGCGAATTCTCGATTTGAAGAAAAGTTGAATAATTTTAATGACGAGTTATCTATACAATTTAAAAATCCAGACTTTATCAATGAAGTAAACTCATGGGTTTCAAGACTTCAAGAACTTCGTAAGAAAAGAAATAATCTCACACATTCAATTATTCTATCCAATATTAAAGATGGTGAGGACTTGGTCTTTTATAATTATCGTCTTAACAAAAAAGTTCTAGTTAGAGAAGTAAATTATTACTCACTCACTGATCTTAAAAACTTAAATAACGACTTTATTAAAGCACACAATGACGGTTTTACTTTGTTCACCAAGTTAAAGGACGCAAAGACAAAACTTGATGTGACTGACAACATATAGCAGCAGCTTTTCAAACGTATAATGCCATTTCATGGCACAAAAAAATGCGCGAAAACTTTGGATAAAGTAAACTAATTAGTTAACTTTGCGTTCGTGACAAGAGGAATCATTTTTTTCGGGAATAACGTAATTGATTTTTACAAATCACAGGATTCAAAAGTTCAGTTGAAAATTGAATATGTTTTGGATTTAGTTCGTTTTGAAAGACAAGTCCCTATTAAGTTCTTTAAAAAACTGGAAAGCACTAACGGAATTTATGAAGTAAGAATCATTACATCACAAAAAAGCATTCGGATTCTATGTTTCATGGACGAAGGAACATTAGTGGTTTTAACCAACGCATTTGTCAAGAAAACCCAAAAAACTCCAAAAAATGAAATCAAACTCGCTCAGTATTTAAAAACAGAATATTTAAAACAGAAAGAAGATGAAAAACATAAAAACATTTGATCAACTCCTTGACGAGAAATACGGAAAAAAAGGAAACACAGAAAGAGATCAGTTTGATGCGGATTCTCTTGCATTCAGATTAGGTGTGATGCTGAAAGAAGCACGTGTAGAAGCGAACTTAACACAAGAAGAGCTTGCTGAAAAAACGGGGACTAAAAAAAGTTACATTTCTAGAATTGAACGGGGCTTAAGTGATATCCAAATTTCTACATATTTCAAATTAATTGAAATCGGTTTAGGGAAACAGCTGAACATTTCAATCGGTTAAATCATAACTCCGAAGAAACACGAGCCCTTTGCTAATAGAGCACAATTAAGGTTTTTGCTTATTATAAAGTCTTTCCTTTTATAAGGATTTATGAAGCTAGCCGTTAGCCAACTTGAAATAGAAACCTGATATGCGGTGAAAACACCTTTTATCACCGCATATTTTGCGTAGAATTTTCAACTCATCAACACGAAACCTCAATCTACCTTCCTTAACCAAATTTGATATTCGCCCTGGGCGCCAATCTGCCCAAAGGTCTGCCCGATTATGTGGCCGTTCTGGATCATGGAAAGCTGCACCAATCCGGAAATGTCGCCAAATGGGGTTCCGTTCATGAGTAAGCGGATTACTCCCGCATTGCCTGTATCGTATATCCGGTAAACTGTCTGGTTTCCATTATACAGCATGTTGGGTTCCTGCCCAAAAAATAAGGTATCGGTCAGGGGCAACGGATTAGCCAGATTAGGAAGCGTATATTGATACAGTTCCCAGCGGGTTTCCACAAACGGATTCACCAATGTGGTGTTGACACAGGAGGCAAAGAATATGATCATTACCCCGGATAGAAACAGCACTTTTTTCATACGGGTAAGGTACAATAATCCGGAGTTCCGGCAGAAACCGATTGTACAAAACCCCAAAACGGATTTATGAACGGGAATTACTGTTTGGTCAGCCTGCGGTAACGGATAATCAGTGCTTCGCAGATTAGAGCGAACAACAGCGAAAAATAGAGGTATTCTTTTTTGAAGAATTCCCAATGGAAACCCTCCAGAAACAGGTATAGACCGATCATTACCAAAAAGGCCAGGGCAATGATTTTAATGCCCGGATATTTATCGATAAAATCGCTGACCCATTTGCTGGCCACCATCATAAAAATCATGGAAACCACCACGGCCGCAATCATAATGCGTACATCATCCACCAAACCCACAGCCGTGAGAATGGAATCGAAACTGAAAATGATATCCACCAAAATAATCTGCAGAAAAATGGAAACGACGGACGGATAAATCCGTTTGCCTTCGGCGTCCACATGGTCGGTTTCTACTTTGGTAAGCTTCAGATACAGTTCATATCCGGTTTTAAAAACCAGAAACAGTCCGCCGATAATGAGTATCAAATCACGCCCCGAAACGGGATGCCCTTCGGGATTTACGCCACAGGAAGCATCCAGCGCCACATGGGCACCGGGAATATGAAAAGGCAATTCAAACAAGGGACAACGCAGACTTACAATCCACCCGATAAGCAACAAGAGCAATACACGCATGGCTAAAGCCAGGCTGAGCCCGATAAAACGTGTGGATGCCTGTTTAGATTTTTCGAGTTTGCCGGTAAGTATGGAAATGAAAATGATGTTATCTACCCCCAATACAATTTCCATGAGCACGAGGGTAAGAAAACTTACCCATACATCGGGATTAGAAAGCAATTCGCCCATAGCAAGCGGTTTTTACTCTTAAGGTTTGGGGGCTGCAGCGGCGTTTTCATTTACCGATTTGTAGCGGGCATTCAATTGTTCAATTACATCTGCCGTTACATCATTGGCCGGATTGCGGTAAAAAATAGTTCCATTTTTTTGATACCCCAACACATAATCAACCGGTTTTCCGCGGGTAAAATCAACCATAAAGTTTTCGAGCGTGTCGATGATGCTGAGCAATAAGGCCTGCTCTTCCATCATGGCGTCCTGCTGAAACTGCTGCTGAAGCTGCATGAGTTCATTTTCCTGTTTCATGATCTGCTCCTGCTTGGCCATTTTTTCGCGCTCGGTCATGATAGGCAGTTCGCTCTGAAATTTGCGGATGGCATTTTCATAAGCGCCCTGTTTGCTTCTCAGCAATTGCTCACGCTGTTTATTATTTTCGTCGATAAAAGCAGACTTGTCTTTGGTGAAGTTATATGCCATCACTACACTGTCGGTATTGATATACAACACTTTCGCATCCGGGTTGGCATTACTGAGCGGTGTATCATTTCCTCCTTTTCCGGAAGAAAAATGCAGATAGTAAAGCACACCCACGGCTACAATTAAAACCCCATTTAAAATCAAAGACAAATTTTTCATGAACAAATAAATATGTTGCAAAGGTAATTTTCCTTTTCAGATTTTACTTTAAGGGCTTGTTTTTGTTTTCTGTTCAGATTCAGCCATTTCTTTGAGTATCTGCATGGATTTCACAAATAAATCATTCATGAAGGCCAGGTATTTATCCGCCGTATCTACCAAAACCGTGAGCTTTACCCCGTTTTCGGTTGGCGTAATTTCATAACTTTCCAAGGCATTGCCCCAAACCTCTTGGTCTTCTTTCATCTGCTGTTCCTCAAAGTTTTTAAGTTCGCCCAGATGCCTGAACACCAGAATATGGTTTTCTTCCAAACGGTCGATGATACTGTACATGCCGTCTCCTTCGGGAGTGAGTAAATGAATGCGGCTGCCTTGAGCAAACTGTTCAGTCTGGTAATAGCTGCCTGCACAAAACACGCTGGTCCACTTTTTATAATTTTCGGGTTCCCACAGGCAATGCCAAAGAGTCTGAGGCTTACAGGCTATTTCGGTTTGAAATTCCAGTCTGGTCAAGTTAATCTTTTTATCTGGCGAAGGTAGTGCATTACGGCTAAATCAGCCTCTCGGGGTATTATCCTATATTTGGGGCTCGATAAAACGCAATATGAACTTATACACTATCAATACAGGTCATTTCCGCTTAGACGGAGGCGCGATGTTCGGTGTGGTGCCCAAAACCATGTGGAATAAAATAAACCCTGCCGATGAAAACAATATGTGTCCCTGGGCTATGCGTTCTCTATTGGTGGAAGCCGGAAACCGGTTGGTGCTGATTGATAACGGAATCGGCAATAAACAGGATGAGAAGTTTTTCGGTCATTATTACCTGCATGGACCCGATACGCTGGATAAAAGCCTTGCCAAATACGGATTTACCCGGGATGATATCACGGATGTATTTCTGACGCACCTGCATTTTGATCATTGCGGCGGCAGTTTTGAATGGAATACAGCCAAAGATCGTTTCAGACCTGCATTTAAAAATGCACATTTCTGGAGCAACGAAAAACATTGGAACCATGCCATAAAACCCAATGTGCGCGAAAAAGCCTCTTTTTTGTCTGAAAATATTTTACCTATTCAGGAGAGTGGACAATTGAAATTTTTGAACGAAGGGGAATCGCTTTTTGAAGGTTTTAATGTGTATTGGGCCAATGGCCACACCGAATCGCAGATGATTCCTGTGGTGGATTACAAAGGCACGCAGGTGGTTTTTTGTGCTGATGTGGCGCCTTCCGTGGGACATATACGCCCATCATGGGTGATGGCCTATGATATTCGTCCGCTGGATAGTATGAAAGAACGTGAACTCGTGATGAATACGGCCGCCGAGAAAAAACAGATTCTCTTTTTTGAGCATGATCCCGTGCATGAATGCGCCACATTAATCCAAACCGAAAAAGGACCGGCGGTGGAAAGAACCTTCCGGCTTGAAGAATACTAAATGAGCCAATCACTCCTCACCATTTATTTTTACCCGGCCTGGTATCCGCACCGAAACGACCCCATGTTCGGGCTTTTTGTGCAGCGCCACGCTGAAGCGGTTGCACAGATTTTAAATGTGGGCGTGGTATTTGCCCTGGGCGAAAACCGGGAACAGGGTCCTGTGTATGAATTGGTGGCTGCATCAGAAAACGGAGTGGAAACCGTCCGGATTTATTTCAAAAAATCAAAACTTCCCCTATTCAAAAGTCTGATTAACGGGTACCGATATCTGAATGCCGTACGCAAAGGATATATCCACCTGAATGGTGTAATGGGATTGCCCGACGTGAATCATGTGCACGTGCTTACCCGAGCCGGAATTTTTCCGCTGATTCTACATTCTATAAGCAGTGCTCCTTATCTGATTACGGAACATTGGTCGCGCTATCTACCCCAAAATAAAGGCGATTACAAAGGTTTTTTGCGAAAATACCTAACCCGGGTTATCGTGAAAAGGGCGACTTCCGTTTCGCCGGTGAGCCGCAAACTGGCAGAAGCCATGCAGGCTCACGGATTGAAAAATCCACATTATACCTTGGTCAACAATGTGGTGGATACCTCCCTTTTTAGACCCGAACCTAAAGGAAATCAGTGCCTGAAATGGGTGCATGTTTCCTGTTTTGATGATAAACCCAAAAACATCAGCGGACTGCTGCATGCATTTGCCGATGCGCACAAACAGAATCCACAGCTTTCGCTCACGCTCATCGGAGATGGCATTGATTTTGAAAATATGCAGAAACTGGCGTATAGTCTAACGGGAAATTCAGATTGCATCCGTTTCACGGGTTTGTTGCAAGGAAAGGCAATTGCCGATGAACTTCGAAAACACGATGGATTTGTGATGTTCAGCCGGTACGAAAACCAGCCGGTGGTGATTACCGAAGCATTTGCCTGCGGTTTGCCCGTAGTGGCTACGGCGGTAGGCGCTATTCCAGAAATGCTGGAAAACGGCCGGGGAACCACTGTGGAATCTGAAAATGAAAAGCAACTCACCCAAACCCTGCTGGATTATGCTGCGGGAAAGGTTTCTTTCTCGCGTGAAGACATACGGAAATATGCTGTGGAAAACCACAGTATGGAAGCGGTAGGAAATCGTTTCTTTGAGTTGTATCTTGCGGCCCTTCAACATAACTCACCGGATTTGTGAATTGGGCCATCCTCTTTAATCTGTTTTCCAGGGTTTCTTCGGCCGCATTTGGTCTGTTGGTGAGTGTGCTCATTTCGCGCGAGCTTGGTGCCGAAGTCAAAGGAGACCATGCGCTTTTTGTGGTAGGCGTTTCCATCATTCATTTGTTTACCAATTTATTCGGAGGCGGTTCGCTCGGTTATCTGGCTCCCCGGCATCCTCTCCCCTTTTTGATAAATCTTTCTACGGTATGGAGCATTTTTTCGGGCATTTTCTGCGGATTGATTCTCTGGGTTTCGGGGCTACTTCCCAAAGGTTATGAGATATACATTATCCTTTCAGGCGTGTTGTATGCCTGCTGGAGCAGTTATGTAACCCTTTTACTCGGAAGACAACATAACAAGGCCTATAATTTTTTGCAATTTCTGAATCCGCTGATGAGTGCCGGATTTTTAACCCTTTTACTTTTTCTGTATCAAAAGAGTCTGTTTTCATTTGCATACGCCTATACAGCTTCGCAAGGCATTACAGCCATTGTATCATTGATATGGATTAAAACCATCACCGATCAGGTAACGTTGAAAGAAGAACGCAGTTGGAAAGCCTTGTTTAAACACGGTATTTTTATCCAGTTGGCCAACCTTACGCAGTTCATGAATTACCGGGTGCTTTTTTATCTGATTGATACCTATTTCGGGCGGGCCTTTTTGGGTGTGTATTCCAATGCTCTTGCTTTGGCCGAATCCATCTGGATGGTTTCTAAAAGCATTTCCACCGTTCAGTTTTCGCGTATTGTTAATACCCATTCTGATGAAGACGCGAGGACCATCACCCGGAAATACATTCCCATCAGCGGGTTTATCAGCGCGGCCGGTATTTTGGTATTGGTTTTTATACCGCCTTCGTTTTTCACTTTTCTATTTGGAAAAGATTTTTCCGAAGTTTCTTCGTTGATGGTTTGGCTGAGTCCTGCCATTCTGGCTTTGAGCGTAGGAAATATTTATGCCCATTACTTTGCCGGAAAAGGACTAAACCGCATCAATTTTTACGGTTCACTGATTAATCTGGCGGTATTAATTGTGCTGTTTTTTATATTCAAGCCCATACTGAACGAAATGGCCGCTCCTTTCAGTGCTTCACTCAGTTTCGTTTTCACGGCGGTGTATCACGGAGTGATGTATTATGCGATGAAGCCCAAAACCGAACCCACGGCTTAAAATTCCGGAGCCACTTCTATGACTGTTTTCTGCCACGTAACCGGATGCAAAAATTCCAGTCTTTCGGCATGCAGATGAAGCCGGTTTGCTTTATTTCCATATATATCATCGCCCACAATAGGACAGCCCAAGCCTTCGCGGTGCGCAGCATGTACACGGAGTTGATGGGTTCTGCCCGTTACGGGATAAAAATAAATCCGGGTAAATCCGTTCTTTCGTTCAATGACTTCAAAACGGGTGCGGGCATGTTTTCCAAATTCATAACACACCACCTGTCGGGGCCGGTCGTCCAAATCGACGCGAAGAGGCAGATTGATAAAGCCTTCATCTACTTCCACATTGCCTTCCAACAGGGCAATATAGCGTTTTTGAATACTTCGGCCAATAAACTGACTTTGCAGTTTTTTATGAATGTCTTTGGTTTTGGCAATCAACATCAAACCCGATGTACTCTGATCTAACCGATGCACCACCAAAGGACCCGTAGCATTAGGATACATGCGTTTGAGGCGCGAATACACGGAATCCTGAATCAGTTTACCGGGAACAGACAGAAACTCGGCGGGCTTGTTGACCACCAACAGTATCTCATCTTCAAACACAATATCAAACTCTTTGCCCTCTGCCGGGTTTTGCTCCATAGGATTTTCATCCGTAGGAATTCCGCTGAGCATGTGCTGCAGAATGGGTTCGCATTTTCCGCGGCAGGCGGGATAAAAATGTCCGTGAATACGAATTTCGGAAGCCGGCGATTGTCCCCACCAGAATTCGGCCATGGAAACGGGTCTATACCCTTTGATGAATGCATACTGCAACAGTTTGGGAGCCGCACACTCCCCTGCCCCGGCCGGCGGTTTTTTATCTGCCGTAAATTCAAAAATAGAAGTCAGGTTTTTCTCTTCACCCCGGATATTCAAAAACGTGTAGGTATCAAATAATTTTTGTTGTAAAAGCGCCGACTTCCGCTTTCGTTCTTCTTTAAGGGCTACTATTTCCTGCTGCTTTTGCTTGACCAATTCTTCCAATTCGGTATAATGTTCCTTAAGCCGTGTGAATTCTCTCTTAAAATGGGTTTTCTGCCGTATGCTTTCTTCATTGAGGTTTTTCAGGAATTCGGAAAGTGCTTCATCTGAAAGTTTTTTTTGGGCTGATTCGCGCTTGGCATAACGATCCGATTTCGCTTTTTTGAGTGCTTCTTTTCCTTCTTTTTCAAACCGTAGTAACTGTTCATACTGCTTGGTAAACCTTTGTTCAAGATTAATCAATTCCTCCGCATTTTCGAGCGATTCAATTTGCCGGTTTAAAGCAATGAGTTGCTCTTCTTCCTTTTTGAAAAACCCTTCGGATTTCAGTGTATCAAAAACGGGCGGAACAAAGCGGGTATGCTCATTTTTACCGGCCAGTTTACCCGAAAAAGCCGCCAGATAACCTAATTCGCCCGCTTGATTCTGAACCACCAAAACCCCGAACATTTTGCCGTTTACCACTCCGCTTTTGCCCGGAATATGCCCGAAATTATGTTCCCATTCGGTCTGATGATTCAAATAATGCTGCAAATCTTCGGCAGCTGCCAGACATAGTGGATGAGGCTCATAATAAAACGGAAAGGTGAATTTTTCGGGCAGGGAAACAAACAGCCTTTCGTCTTCCAACTTTCTGAAAAACGGATCAATCTCCGAATGATTAGAATCGCTATGTGTTGATGAATCGGTCAATTGCCTGTTTTATGCGCCAAAAGTAATAAAGTTGACTTCGGCAAAGAGTACTATTTATACGCTTCGTATATCCGAAACATGGTTTCACAAAATCAATTCCATTATTCTGCATTCAAAACCTATTTTTGGCGATATAAAATAAGGCTCATGAGAATTTCATTGTGGATTGCATTTTTTGTGTTGATAAGCGGGTCTCTTTTTTCGCAGAATGAATTACCTTCCATACAAACCGACCGCCCCAGCTGGGCAAGGGCTCCATTCATTGTACCCAAAGGACGGTTTCAGTTTGAAACCGGTTTTCTTTTTGAAAGGTCAGGAGGCCTTTCAAATGTATATCTGCCGTCAACAGCTATTCGTATCGGCATATTAAAACGAGCGGAACTTCGCTTACTGACCGATGTATTTTACACCCTGAAATCTCCAGGAAACTCTTGGAATGTAAGGCCATTACAAATAGGAACCAAGGTTAATCTTTTTGAAGGAAATGAAAAACTGATTCCGGCGGTTTCGCTTCTGGCTCATGTGGCTATTCCTCAGGCGGCTACTAAAAATCAGCGGGTGGCTCATCCGGCACCCAATCTTACGTTGACTGCGCAACATGTAATTTATAAAACCTTGGCGTTTAATTACAACCTGGGGATGGAATGGTACGGAAATTCAGCCGTGCCTACATATACCTATTCCTTTTCACCGGGTCTGGGCATTTTAAGTAATTTATCTGCTTTTGGAGAAATTTACGGGTTTGTGGGCAATTTAGGTTTGCCCGTGCATGTGGCCCAAGCAGGGTTTGCGTATCAACCCAAAAGCAATTGGCAGTTGGATATTCATGGCGGGGCGGGGCTCACGCAGGCTTCGCCTGATTTTTTTGTGGGGATAGGCATATCAGGAAGATTGAAAAACTGACGAATTCTACATAATTCTTAAATTAATTTGTTTTAACAAGTTATTAATTAAATTTGGGTAATAAATTCCTTACTCATGAAACAGTTTATATACATTGTTCTTGTTATAAGTGGATTATACTATCAATCCACATATTCACAATGCACAAATAATTTGTTGACGAACGCTGATTTTAATGCAGGGTTAACAGGTTGGCAGACGTTCAACGGTTTTGTTCCTCCTCCTGTAAATCAAGTCCAAGGTTGCCTAAATAATTTTGTGGTATTAAGAGCTAACAATTTACCCCCTCAGGATGGAGACGGAATGTATCAGACCGTTCAGATTGACTCAGGTAAATGTTATAATCTGTGTATGTGTATGGGCATTCCATTGGGTGCCACATCTATGAACGATGTTCAGTTTTGGGCTGCCGACAATAATCCGGGAGTTACCTATAATTCTCTGATTAATAATACCTATCCGCCCGGCTCGGCTATGCTTATCGGCATTGAACAGGTAAATTTTCCTGCCACACCCCAACAATATTGTATAAACGGTTGGTATGCTCCCCAAAATTTTACAAGACTCATCATTTTCAACTCTACGCTTTCTCCCACTTCAGAAGTGCTGATTGACAATATCTGTCTGGAAGAAAGCGCCACATGCGCACTATGTGATTCAGCCAATATTCAGCCTTCGTTCACATTTACTAATAATGGGACTACAGCTCAATTTACAAACACATCCACTACTTCCCAAGGTTCTATTACGGCTTATGAGTGGAATTTTGGAGATTTACCTAATTCTCCCAACGACACCTCCACCTTACAAAATCCAACCTATACTTTTTCAAGCATGGGAGCCTTTTTTGTGTGTTTAAAGGTATATGTACAGGTTGCCACAGCCGATGGCACCACCATTGAATGCGTGGACAGCGTTTGCATGGATATAACCCTGATGAACAATCCACCGCCCTGCGACACCACAGGAAACGGATTCACATATATCATAACCAATAATACCGTCTCTTTCACAGGAACTACGGGAGGCAGTGCAATCGGTTGGAATTGGAATTTTGGCGATCCGGCTTCGGGCCCCAACAATACTTCTTCACTCCAAAATCCTTCTCATACGTTTTCAGGACCAGGAACATACAACGTCTGTCTTATTATTTCTTATGCAGGAACAACCGGAACACTTTGTTATGACACCATTTGTAAAAGCATTACCATATCCAATGTTGGCTTTGAGGAAATTCAATACGAAACAATATTCAGGATATTCCCCAATCCGGTTCAACATATTCTGTATATCCAATCTCCTGAAAATACAGTCATTCACATTTATGGAACGGATGGCAGACTAATTCGATCGGATTATTTAATCGATACGCAGCAGGCAATGGATGTTTCCATATTGAAATCGGGTATTTACTTTGTTGAATTCCGAAAAGCGGGTATGTTGCCCTACCGGAAAAAGTTTGTAAAAATGTAAGGAGATTTTACTTCCCGTCTTTCCAAGCCCAAATATACCGGGTGGCCAAGCTGCGGTGGGGTTTCCAAGACTCTGCAATTTCTGTCATGCGGGTTTTCTTTTCTTTCATTGTCATTACAGAAGGCAAAGAATACAACTTTTCCATACCTTTTATGATACCGTAATCATCCACGGGAAATACATCGGGCCTTTGCATGGCAAATATGAGCAGCATTTCCACCGTCCACCTGCCCACACCTTTTATCTGTGTCAGATGACGAATTACAGCTTCATCTTCCAATGCATTTACATATTCATCCGTCATATTTTGGGTTAGGGAAAACTCGGCGATGTTTTTAATATACCCTGATTTTTGAGCCGATAACCCCACGGCACGGAATGTTTCCAAAGGAATCGAAATTATTCGCTCTGCCTCGGGAAAATAATCTGGAAACAAAGCTTCAAACCGCCCATAAATGGTTGATGCCGCTTTACCGCTTAACTGTTGATACACCACAGAACGAATCAGATAGGAATAATAATCACTCACCGGACTCAGTACCGGCAATAGGATATTTTTTACCGCTTTAGAAAGCACAGGGTCGTTGAACGGCAGCATTTTCATTGACCGATAAGAGCAAAAAATGAATCTTCAGAAAGTAGCGGAACACCCAGACTTTCCGCCTTTTTCACTTTATCGGGACCCGGTTTATCTCCCGCAAGCAGATAATCTGTTTTTTTGGTAACTCCCGAAGTGCTTTTGCCTCCGTTTTGTTCAATGATTTTTTTCAGCTCATCGCGCGAAACACGACTGAAAACACCCGATATCACAAAGGTTTTACCTTCCAGTTTCGTACTCATTTTTTGCAGTTTAGATTCATCGAGGGTAAACTGCACACCATATGATTTAAGCCGTTGGCAAAGCAAACGGTTTTCTTCGTTACCGAACCATTCTTTCACACTTTCCGCAATGCGGATTCCTATTTCTTCCACCGAAGCCAATTCCTCAATTCCAGCAGCCGAAAGAGCCTCCAGATTATGAAAGGCAAACGCCAACTTTTTAGCCACCGTTTCGCCCACATAGCGTATTCCTAGACCAAAAAGTACCCGTTCAAAAGGAATAGATTTAGAGGCTTCTATTCCTTCCAGTATATTTTTAGCGGAAAGTTCCTTATAGCCTTCCATGGATAAAACCTGCTCGGCACGAAGGATGTATAAATCCGCAGGATTTTTTATAAAACCGGATTTCAATAACTCTTCCAGCGTTTTTTCGCCCAGCGTATTGATATCCAAGGCTTTTTTGCTTACAAAATGAATGAGTTTACCCAGAATAATCGGCGGACAGCCTTTTTCGTTGGGACAGTAATAAGCAGCCTCCCCTTCGGCTCTCACGAGGGCCGTTTGGCACTCAGGACAGTTTTGTATAAAATGAACCGGCTTTGCTCCGGGTTGCCGTTTACTGATGTCCACGCCTGTAATTTTAGGGATGATTTCACCGCCTTTTTCCACAAACACGGTATCCCCTTCGTGAAGATCTAACTGAGAAATGATGTCCGCATTATGCAAAGAGGCTCTTTTTACGGTGGTTCCGGCCAGCTGAACGGGTTTTAGGTTGGCTACCGGCGTTACGGCTCCCGTCCGGCCCACCTGATAAGAAACCGATAAGAGCACGGTGGCTTCGTTTTGAGGTTTGTATTTGAAGGCCGTGGCCCAACGGGGCGATTTGGCCGTAAAACCCAACGAACGTTGAAAACCGTAATTATTCACTTTAATTACGATGCCATCCGTTTCGTAATCCAACGTATTTCGGCGTGTTTCCCATTCGTGGATAAAATGCAATACTTCCGAAATTCCCTTTACCCTTCGGGCAAAAGGATTGATTTTAAATCCCCAAACGGCCGATTGTTCCAGATTTTCGAAATGAGAACTGAATGGCAGATTATCACCCAACATGCCATACACAAAACAATCCAATTTGCGGGCTGCCACGGCTTTGCTGTCCTGCTGTTTCAGCGTTCCTGCAGCTGCATTACGTGGGTTTTTCAATAGTTTGTCGGTGATTTCATCTTCATGTAATCCTTTATCTTCCAATTCAGCCCGAATAGCCTCATTGATAGCCAAAAAAACCGGGGAAGGCATAAATATTTCACCCCGCATTTCAAATAAATCCGGCCATCCTGAGCCCATTAGTGTAAGCGGAATACTGTTCACGGTGCGCACATTGGCGGTAATATCATCGCCTTTGGTACCGTCTCCGCGGGTTACTGCCCTCACCAATCGGCCTTTTTCATATAACAGAGATATGGCTGCCCCGTCAATTTTTAATTCACATACATACTCAATTTCTACTTCTTGTAAGGTTTCCCGCACTCTACGGTCAAAATCAAACAATTCTTCTTCGTTATAAGTATTATCCAACGAGAGCATGGGAAAACGATGTTCTGCCACGGGAAACTTTTTGGTGATATCTCCCCCCACCCGTTTGGTAGGCGAATTGGGATCGGCCAACTGCGGAAACTCCTTTTCCAGCGCTTCCAGTTCTTTCAGCTTCATGTCAAAATCATAATCACTGATTACCGGCGCAGCCTTCACGTAATACAGATAATTATGTCGGTTCAGCTCCTCCGTGAGGATTGCGATACGTTCTTGTGCTTCAAAAATATCCATAGAGAAATAGCGCTTAAAGGTAATACCTGAATATGTATTCTATACCTCTTTACCCGGGTAAAAACGCCGCATTTCTTGGGCAAGCGCTTTATTATGCGTTTCTAACTCATTCAAAATACGCAAGAAATCTTGGGGATTACGGTTTTGACTTAATTTAAAAGCCGCTTGAATGGATGTTTCCTCTATGTTGAATCCGGTAATCATATTCATGTAGGAATCAATAAGCGATGAGGGTAATTCGTGCGGATTTATATGTCCGCTTACTGTTTTTTCGTGATGAAAAGTCAGTTCATTCAATCTTGCAAACAGTTCTTCCTGAGTTTGTTTTTTCACCTTTCCATATACATGTACAGCCATATAATTCCATGTGGGCACATTGGGATGACCGTACCACGAAGAAGAAACATATCCGTGAGTTCCGGTGAAAATAAGTTGCACCTCCTGTCCGTCACTCAAAAGAGAAAGTGGATTTTTATTGGCAAGATGGGTGTAGAACCTACGAATGCCATTTTCTTCAGAAATCACAAAAGGAAGATGAGCCGAAAGTATCCGTCCCTGCGGATTTACAGCGGATAAAATACCAAAAGAATGTAGGGATAAAAAAGTGCGGATGGCCTCATTATCGGTAATTTCAAATTCGGGCGGTATGTACATAATTGTTTAATGAATTTGGCTTTGCAGCGTTTTTATGGCTTCTCCGGCAGGTAGTCCTTCATGCATGCAGGCATACACCATTTCTATGATGGGAAAACCTTTTAAATCAAACCGTATATCCAGTCCTTTAACGGCATAATATCCTTCGGCTACCATCGCCATTTCGGTTTTAGCTTCCGCCGGACTGTATCCTCTGCCCACCAGCATGCCAAAGCCACGGTTGCGGCTGTGAGGCGAATAACAGGTAACCAATAAATCGCCCAGATAAGCACTATGGTTTACGTCGCGCTCCGTACCCGGAAAATGCGTATTCAAAAACAATTCGGTTTCACGGGCAGCGGCACTCACCAATACGGATAAAAAATTATCGCCACATCCTGTTCCCAAGGCAATTCCACAGGCTACAGCCATTACGTTTTTCAGCACGGCTGAAAACTCAACGCCCCGCAAATCGCTCGAGCTGCTGCATGAAATATAGCCGGGATTAAATAAATCGGTGTAGGTTTTCAAAGGCAAAATTCCGTTTCCGGCCATGGTGAGGTACGAACGTTTTTCCTTGGCTACTTCTTCGCTGTGGCAGGGGCCGCCAATCATAAACAGGTTATCGCGGTTTACTTTTCCGCTCAATTCGAGCCATTCGGTAACGGTGAGCTGATGCTTGGGAATCAATCCTTTTGCTGCGGAAATCACAGGACCTGCATACGAGGACAACGGAAGTTGTTCCAACACTTCGCCCGAAAAAGCGGCCGGCAGGGCCACCACCAAAGCATCTGTATTTTCAGGCAATTCAGGCAGTCCCGTTTGTGTGGTAATTCTTGAGGAATCTAATTTTATATCTGATAAATACACCGGATTTCGTCCCGTACTACTGATTGCATTGGCCACATCGGGGCGACGGATATACCAGGTTAAGGCATATTCGGGAGAATCCAAGATTATTTTAGCCAGGGCGGTTCCCCAGCTTCCGGCTCCTATTAATACAATGTTTTTCATATCCGGCTTTATTTTATTCGGGAAAAAGCAACAACTCCCTAAAAGCCCTGTCTGCCAATTCTCTAAAGCATCCGCCTCCGCCTTGGGAACGCAAAACTAAGGTGGCTTTTTTTCTGATCAGCTCATCGGCATCAGCCGGACAAACCCCTACTCCTGCCAATTGAAATGCATCCCAATCATTTAAATCATCGCCCATATAGAGCACATTTTCAGGTTGCAGATTTAACTCATCCATCCACTTTTGGAGTAATACCGATTTTTTTTCATTGCCGGCATACCAGGTTTCCAAACCCAGCATGTCTGCTCGTTTTTTTATGATATCCACATTTTTACTGTGGGATAAAATCGCCACGCAGATTCCGTTTTTATTGAGCCGGCTCATGGCCAGTCCGTCGCGAGCATTAAACTTTTTAATTTCTTCGCCTGAAGCGGTGAGATAAATCCCTGCATCTGTGAGAGTACCGTCGGCATCTAAGGCAATCAATTTTATTTTGTGAGGCTCAAATCCTAATTCTTCCATAGGTTGCTAAAGTAATGATTTTGTCCGGGTTTATACACCTACTAAAAACAAAGAAGTCCTCCCGAATCGGAAGGACTTCTCCTGTATAAACGTAATGTATATTAGCTGCGCTTTTCTTTGATACGGGCTGCTTTACCTTGAAGTTCGCGTAGATAAAACAGGCGGGCACGACGTACCTTACCTTTTTTAACGATGCTGATTCCGGTAATGAAAGGAGAGTTAACAGGGAAAATACGCTCTACACCTACACCGTTAGAAATTTTACGAACTGTAAATGTTTCGGTAGCCCCCTCGCCACGACGCTGGATAACAACGCCCTGAAAATTTTGAACACGCTCTTTGTTACCTTCAACTATTTTGTAAGAAACCACGATAGTATCACCGCTTTTGAAAGCAGGAAGTTCGTTCTTGTTAATGAGCGTGTCTTGTACGTATTGAATCAGGTTTTCCATTTCCTTTAATATTAATACCCCTATTTTGGGGGTGCAAACATAGCGCTTTTTTTTTATTTCAAAAACTACGATTCAAAATTACATGATTTTTTCTTCACAATACCCTTTTGAAAAGAATGGTTATAAATTGGGAAGCCGAAGTTATTTAACCTTTAATCGTATTTTACAATTCACTAAATTTGAGTTCACTCAAATCTATTTAACATGAAAAAGAATGCTAATTCAGATCCTAAAAAACCCGAATCTAAAAAACCACGTCCTGAAATCAGAGATGACCTTGACAGCAGAAAAAACCGAGAGGCCGGCTATAAAGGGGACATCAGCAAAAAAGGAGACCGAAAGAAAAAAGAATAAAGCATTCTTTGGGGTGGTTTATGTTAACCTATCATTTCGAGAGATCGTTTGATAAAGCCCGTCAACTCTTCGCCTTTCAATAAATTTTTACCCAAGAGGGCTAAATCTATAGCCTGCTTGGCTACTTTTTCACGCGCATTTTCGTCTGATTCGGTCAAAATTTTTCCCATAAGCGGGTGATTGGTATTCAACACGAGATTATAACTCTCAGGCAGATTGCCGAACATACTCATACCTCCTCCGCCTACGGCATTCATTTCTGTCATTCGGCGCATGAATTCATTTTGGGTTACAATCACGGGCGAATCCGTTTCTGACAGCACTTCACACTGCAGCACAAATTTCTGACTGTCAGTTACTTTTTCAAAAACAGATTTTATTGTATTGGTTTCCTCTTCAGACAGTTTACTGAATTGTTCTTCGCCCTTATCAATCAGTTTGTCAATGGAATCTGAATCTACCCGGGCAAACTTCACCTCCGGGAATTTTCCTTCCAGGTGTTGTAACAAATGCGCATCCAAGGGAGTATTTAAAATGAGCACTTCATAGCCTTTTTCTTTTGCCCTTTGAATGTAACTGTGTTCTTTATCCTTGTCAGAAGTATATAATACAACCAGTTTATTGTTTTTATCGGTCTGAATGGGTTTTAAGGCTTCCTGCCATTCTGCCCAAGATTTAAATTCGCCTCCGGCACTTTGGAATAATAAAAACTTGGCCGCTCTTTCAGCAAATTTTTCATCTGTCAGCATGCCATAGGCCACAAACAGCTTAATATCTTCCCACTTTTCTTCCAACTCGGGGCGGCTGTTTTTAAACATCTCTTCCAAGCGGTCTGCCACTTTTTTGGTGATGTGATTACTGATTTTTTTCACATTCGGATCACCCTGTAGGTAAGAACGCGAAACATTGAGCGGAATATCAGGAGAATCGAGCACACCATGGAGCAGCATTAAAAAATCGGGCACGATACCTTCTACCGAATCCGTAACAAATACGCGGTTGCTGTAAAGGCTGATTTTATTTTTCTGAAGTTCAAGCCTTCCGTCAATTTTAGGAAAATACAATACACCGGTGAGTGTAAAGGGATAATCCACATTCAGATGAATATGAAATAACGGATCCTGAAACGTCATCGGGTACAATTCTCTGTAAAAAGTATTGTATTCTTCGGCAGATAAATCGGCCGGTTTTTTAGTCCAGATAGGTTCTACGGCATTTACCTGTTGGCCATTAAACCAAATGGGCACCGGCATGAACTTGCAGAATTTTTTGAGCAATCCTGTAATTTTATCTTCTGACAGATACTCCGCACCGGTTTCATTCAAATGCAGAATAATATCTGTTCCTCGTTCCGTTCTTTCAGCGGTTTCTTCCAACGTAAATGAAGTGGAACCGTCACAAATCCATTTAACCGCAGGGGCGTCTGTATAGGATTTAGTAATGATTTCCACATTATCGGCCACCATAAACGCCGAATAGAAACCAAGCCCAAAGTGTCCGATTATTCCTGCCGGTGAGTCGTTTTTAAATTTTTCCACAAACTCTTTAGCTCCCGAAAAGGCAATCCTGTTGATGTATTTATCCACTTCCTCTTCGCTCATACCGATTCCGGTATCTTTCACGGTGAGGGTTTTTGCTTCTTTATCTATCGAAATTTCAATTTTAAGTTCTCCGATTTCGCCCTGTACTTCTCCTTTTTCTGCCAAGGTTTTAAGCTTGGTGCAGGCATCGGTGGCGTTAGACACTAATTCGCGTAAAAAAATTTCCTGTTCGCTGTAAAGGAACTTTTTGATGATAGGAAAAATGTTTTCTGTTTCTACACTGATTGTACCTTGTTTGCTCATAACTACTTTTCTTTGGATACCAGCTTCTCAAACGGAATACCAAGCGTTTTTACTCTGACAAATTGACGCAAAAAAAAATCCTGTTCTTAATACAGAACAGGATTTAAATACGATTTTATACTGTTTTACTGAAAACGAATTTTACTGTCGATTAGCAACATCGTATTCTCAGAAATGGAATTCAATTCAATCAATGATGCTACCGGAACACAATATTTTTCTGCAATAGATTGTAAATCATCACCGGGTTGCACGGTATGGTATTTTTCAGCAGTACGGATAGTGGCCACTTTTTCAGATTTACGGTTAATGACCAAACTTTCTAAAGCCAATTTATATTCGCCTTCTTTGATAATGGAAAAGGGGTCAATAGCCACACCCAGAAAACGGACTTCGAAGTGCAGGTGCGAACCTCTTGAACGTCCGGTATTTCCTCCGGTGCCCAAAAAATCTCCCGCCTGAACATAATCTCCGGAAGCTACACCCAATTTATCAAGGTGGGCATAATAAGTCTCTAATCCGTTGGGATGTCTTACCACCACACAGTTTCCATAAGAATCATTGTAGGCGGCATAACGAACTTTACCTTCAAAAGCAGAATACACGGGATCTCCGGTTTCCAAATCGATGTCAATGCCTTTGTGCATTCTTCCTTTGCGTCCACGGGGCCCGAATTTGGATGTAATTCGGCCATTAGGAATCGGGAAAAAGAAATCGCAGTTGCTGTTATGAGCCAAAACCAAACGAGTATTGGCAAATTGTTCGATGGTCTGTTGACCATAGTAATGCACGGCATCGGTATCCCACTGGCCATAAATATTTTCGGCCGGAAAAATATCTTCGAAGTGATTACAGGTATGTCCCTCCGTTTCAACGGAGTCGCCGGGATTCGGCTGATATGACATTCCAAACATTGTTGCGGTGAGGAGGGCAAACAGGTTTGTAGTCAGTATCTCTTTCATTCGATAAATATATAATTTCTATTCGTAAACAAACATATTTTTAAATCTTAATAAACCATGTTAACCGATGCTAAATAACATATTTTTAACATGCCTGTCTAAATCGGGAAAGAACGCATCAAATGCGGATTTCAGCTCATTTTCGTTTTCGAGGAATGCTTCAAAAACAGGGGTAGTATTTTCAATCAATTTTGTCCGGTAAGTAACACTTTGGATACTTCGTGCCATATTTTCCCGGATTCTGTAATTGTACAGCCAATTGCGGGTTTTCATATTCTCAAACAATTCTTGAAAACGGGGCTGAGTATGATGCAGCTGACCTTCTATTTTTACATAAGTGGCCAAAGCAAAGTCGTGAAGAGCCAATTCGTTCTGAAAAAAATGGACATGGTTTGCCAAAAAGTAATCGTAAACAATATCTAAGAAAACCGGCGCCAATCGCCCACCCGATGATCTGAATATCCGGTATGCTTCATGATTCACGGGATGTTCATCGGTAAAACGGTCTATTTCCCGGTGCAGCTCTATCCCTTTTTTTATTCTCTCCGGCAGTACTGTCAAGGGTTTCCCTCTCACCAGATCGGCCATCAGATTTCCCGTGAGTAATTCATCATCACCGAAAGACAGATAGGCATGTGCTAAAAAATTCACGGTGTTTTCCCCTTTTTCCTTTTGACGAATTTATAAAATAAAAACGGCCTCCGTATGGAGACCGTTTAAGAACTAAACTTTCAACAAAGGCTATTGGCCTAATTGATCAATTTCTTTTTGAATTTCATTGTCATACAAAGAAAGGTTGTGTTTTTTGGCGAATGCCTGCTGAGCTCCCTGGAAGGCATCATCAAGAGGACCTTCTCTTTGGGCAATTTGCTCTTCCAACTTGGTCAATACTTCAATATCGGCCAGTTCGATTTCTTCTTTTTTAAGTATATCAATCATTTCTTTGTACTCTTTTTCACTGATTTCTTTGTAGAAGGTAAAAAGAGCCACACCGGCATCTCTGAATTCTTTATCTCCTTTATAATCGGGTAATTCTTTCAGAAAATCAATTGATTTTTGACACTGATCCACCAACTCAAGACGCACTTTATCAGACTCATTCAAGTCTGTAGAAAAGTAATCAGCCATGCGAATCATTACTTTAGAAATTTTTGTCTGCTCACCGATAATGGCATCATTGTATTCAACAGGAGTCATTTTGGGTTCACCGCCTCCACAAGAAGCCAACACAAGCATTCCCAGAGAAAGGGAAAGTAAGAATAGTTTTTTCATGATGTATAAATTTATTCAAAAGTAATAAAATATATTACTACTGTTACCTACTCCTTTAATTCGACCTTAAGAGCTTCTGCAAGTTCTTTCACGGCGTTGCGGTTCCAGGGCAAATCCATTGATTTTGCAATTTTTCGTTTTTCAGCTTCCGTCAGATGCAGACTCATGGAAATTTCTTTGCTGGAATAATCGGTAAGGTCAAAAACCACATGTTGTAATTTTCCGCCCAAAGCTTCGGCGACATAATAAAAATACTGTTGATTATGATAAACCTGTATACTGGTCACATTGCCTAAAATTCCACCCAAAGGCGCTATAAATCCTTCTACCAGATTACGGATCGGTCTTCTGTCTTTAGCTCTTTCATAATCGGATCGAAGCCCATCGCTGATTTCCAGTAAAATCACCCCATCCGTATTTTCTTCAATCCATTTTCTGAAGGTAAAAATGTATTTAAGTGCCGTATGAAAACCATAGTTATCCCGAATACCGGCATCCATCACCTCTACTACCGGAATTGTAGGCAGCGAAACGGGCGGAAGGATAAAAGGAAATGTAGCGTTCATCCGGATGGCCGTGGTCAATGTCAGGTTTTCGGCTCCATGATTTTCGAACAGTCGCGAAAATTCAATGTCTTCGATTTTGGGATGATAGTTGAATTCTTTGATGGGGGTTTTGTGCGATAAAAATGACATCGGTTGGGCCGAAATCAACAATCTGCGTCCATCATTTATTATAGTTGGTGCGAATACAATCAATGGAATCTGAGCTTTGTATTCGGCCGATTTATGTGACACTAAGGGTTTATCCAACAAGTATCCGGTATTTTCATTTAATAGTTTTTCAAAGGCGTATCCTCTGTCTTTGGGGTATTCATGGCCCGCGTATTCGAATTTTCCATTTCGGATAAACAAGTCATTGAGTGAAAGGGTAAGCGCCACAAAATTCAATAAATCTTTGCCCACATTCCTCCTGAGACTGTCTCCATAGTATGAACCCAGCATTTCATTCTGCTTTTTCCACATTAATTCGCGCAGATAAGTGGATCCGATCATTCCTCCGGAAGAACCCGTCATCATGTATGTGTGGTTCAGAAGTTCTCCCTGCAGCAGACTGTCGGCATGTTGTAATGAAGTCATGGTCCAATAAGCAGCCTTTGAGCCTCCGCCACTGGCGACCGTAATAATGAGTTTGGGCTTTTTATATTTATTTTTTCCTTGCGATACCTTTTTCTTCCAGTTATTCAAAATGTTTTCGTGATGGATTTTATCTTCATCCATCACATTTTTCATGGAAAAAATGTGATCGGCTATGGAGTCGGTATTGTAAAAAACCGGCTCTCTTTTGTAATCCAATCCGTAAACATAGTTTGTATAGACCAAAACCCTTTCAGATACCAAAAAATTTATAATACCAAAAAGAAGAATCACGACAAAAATGGCCCATCGGCCAAATGCAAAACGAAAAAAACCGGCAAGCATTAAAAGTACGGTACTGGCCAGCAAAATCGCAGCGGCAGCGGGAATCTGAAAGGCTGGTTCTTCTCTGAAAATACCAAATATCAACAGGGATATCATGGTTAAAATTTGAAATACAGCCGAATTGAAATGATTTTTACGAAATACTTCGTCCAACATTTCGTACGGATAATGCATACCGGAACGGGCGTAACGAATACTTATAGGATTATTCAGATAGGTTTCCACAGGCCATTCTTCGGCCCGTTGTGAATAAGTAGAATCAAAAATTCGCCAAAATTTTCTTCCCGGTTTTAGCTTTCTTTTTTTCCCCCGACCCACTGTGCTCCTTGCCCGGCTTTTACGAAGTACTTTTCGCCCAAATAGTTTTTTCAAATCGCGACTCAGGGCAAAAAAGTAGGTGTACATTAAAAAGTTAAATACCAAAATCCCTAACACCAATGCGCCGGCAAAATAGTAAGGGTTAATCCCCGTGAGCAGTTCAGCTTTATACTGAAAGCGTATTATACCCACAATATAAGAAGCTACAAAAGCAAATGGGATAAGTGAGTTATTGAGCGAGTATTTAAAAAACGGACGGGATAAAGTGGCCAGAAAAGGGAAAGCCCTACTGTTCAGTATATAGCTGGAAATTTGGAAAGCAGCAATAAACCCACCCAAAGCAATTCCGATAATAAAAAAGGATGTGAACGAAATCTTACCCAAATATTCAGGTGCAAGAAAAAGATACCGGATACCCAACGAATTGCCGACCCATCCATGCAAGAAGGCGGTTATAATAGCCCAAAAGAAAAGAAGCAAAAAATTTCGTTGTAACTGGATAAGCAACAACTGGATAGGGAAAAAATAAACCACTCGTTTCCAAAGGGCTATTTTTTCGGTGCGTTTCATGTATTCAGCAATGTCATTTTCTGGTCAGGTAAATGTAACAGAAAAGAAACAAGAAACGAAATTAATTTAGTGCGTAGTGAAAATTATTAAATCTGGTTTGTGAAACCGAACAATGCATTTTAAGAAAACAATCCTCTAAACCATTCGGCAATGGAATTTCGTATTCCTTCATTTACACCAATAGCCAAAAGCATTGATACGGCCAAACCAATAGCTGCCATAAGAGAGTCTTTTCCAACCATTCTCAAGGCTTTTTTCTTGTGGATATTACCTTCCTTTTTGCGGGAAAGGCTTACGGCAATTTCTCTACCCCCGATTACACCCAAAAATACCCAGGTTGTACTCATGGGAATAGTACTTATAAACAATTTGTATATCATCAGTAACACGTAGGTCATATCTACCAGTGTAGCGGCTCTCACATCCGAAATACGAACTTTTTCGCTCACCACGTCCTGAATTTTATCACCCCTCAGGTAAAAGAGTATTCCCAACCCGGCAAATATTACCCCGGCAAATCCCAAAAATTCATATAAATTCAGTTTCCTGGGAAGAAAAACGGCAATATTAGACGCATCCTGCATAAGCCATACTGACCACAAAGAACCACTGATAACCCACTGGGCTACTGTCCAACCCACATGGGCTTTTCTGGATTTAAAATAGGTTTTTATAAAATTGTAACCGGCATACCAGATAATAAATGAAAGTATAAATGCTAAGGCATATCCACTCAAGCTTTTACCTACCACTGACGTAATTCCCGATGTATTGGCACTGAATACACTTAAAAGTAGAAAAGTGGTAGAAACGGGCATCTTAAGGCGGGTTAAAACTAAAAGTACCAAAGGGGCTACCAGTTGTAAATAAGAAAATCCATTTCCGATTCCCTGTTGCTCCAATTCGTAAGGATTCGGGTATTTTGTATTTCCTTCAGAATCTAAAAGCCTTTGATATGTTACGTCTCCATCATAAATCAAGTAACTTGCTGTAACAGTGCCTAAAAAAATCAATCCGGTGAAAATCCAAAGAAACCACCATTTTTTATCGCGGTTCGACTCAATGAAAGTGCCTAAAGACTGAATACTGTCATTCGCCACAGCCGAATACGCAGCAAAAATAAAACCTAACCACATGGCAATGTAAGTATACTGCAATACCAATGCAGAAAGAACAAGGCAGAAACCGATAAAAATGGCGAAAGTTTTTTCTTCAGCAACTAATCGAACTACATCTAATGGAAATTTTCTTTTTCCGGGTTTGGGGATGATTTTCTTTTTGCCCATACTAAATGGCTGCTATAATTTGCGCAAAGGTGAGAAGTTAACAGAATGCAGACCCGATTCTAATATTAACAAATTGTTAAGCGGGCATTACATTAATGTAACAAATCTACATGCTTAAACAAACAAAAATAACACTAAAGCATTGAATATCATATAAGGTACAAGTGATGCGGCTCCGGCATAATCCTTTGCAAGGCGCTGGCCCAAAAACAAGGACACAAAAGTGAGCAGCCCTAAAGAAAGCCCAATAATGGCAATAGGCGTATGCCCTATAATAAGTAAAACACCAAGTCCGGAAAGACATAGAACACCCGTGAGCACTTCCTGAAGCGTAAGTACCGTTAAAATGAAAGGCACAGTATTTTTAAGTGGAGAATTGGCAAAATGCCCTTTCAGCCACTCCAGATTTCCTTTTCGGTCAGAAATTTTGTCTAATCCTGACTGAATAAAGAGAATAGACAAAACAATCAATCCAAATGATTTTAAAATCAGGTAAATAAGACCAGAATCAAAACAGGAGCCATGATCGCACATATATCAATACGTTTATTGTGTAGTACAAATAAACTAAAATTCAATAAACTGCCTGCAATGTTTTTCGAGTGCCTTCAACGTATCGGCATCCTTAATTTCTTTTTGTTCTCCCAAAAGCGAATTAAAACGCGAAACCGGAAGCCGGTTGTGCATTACGTGTACGCCTAAATGCATGAGCACATCCGTGAGGTGATCCATCCCACGGAGATTGCCGGCTCGTCCGGTAGCCATTCCGATTAAGGCTGCTTTTTTTCCCTTGATCCAATCAGGTGATATCCCATCAATAAAAACTTTAAGCACTCCAGGGTAACTCCCATTATATTCGGGAATTACGAAAACTAATTTTTCTGAAGGAAGAATAAAATCTTCCGCTACTTGTTGCAGTTTACTGCCAGCTCCTGAGAACACCGGATTGGTAAACAACATATCCTCCGGAAGCTTCCTGAAATCTAAGTAAACCGTATCGGGATGAATATTTTTTAACGTATCGAAATATTTTTTCGCCAGAATCTGAGTCTGATTATGTTCACGATTTGTGCATGAAAGTACTGTAATCATTGATAACCAATAAAATAACCTATGTTTAAAACTACCCCTATAATTGCGCCCAAAAGGGCAATTAATGATTAAATTTGCCTTCCTGATTTTAGGACGAACAATTGCAAAGTAACACAACAAAATGGGAAAAGTTATTTCCATAGCGAATCAAAAAGGCGGAGTGGGCAAAACCACTACGGCCATCAATCTGGCAGCCGGGTTGGCTGTATTAGAGTATAAAACCTTAATTATTGATGCCGATCCACAGGCTAATGCTACATCGGGTATAGGATTTGACCAACGCAATATCAAAACCAGCATCTATGACTGTATGCTGAACGATGTTGCTCCTGAAGACATTATTTTACAAACGGGCACGCCCAATCTGGATATCATTCCTTCGCATATTGACCTGGTGGGCGCCGAACTGGAAATGAAAGATATGCCCCGCAGGGAATACATGATGAAGCGGGTATTGGACAAGCTCAAAGAAAAATACCAATTTATCATCATTGACTGTTCTCCTTCGCTGGGATTGGTTACCGTAAATGCGCTGGTGGCTTCTGATTCGGTGATTATTCCCGTGCAGTGTGAGTATTTTGCCTTAGAAGGTTTAGGAAAACTGCTGAATACGGTAAAAATCGTGCAGTCTCGCCTGAACACCGAGCTCGAAATTGAAGGCATCCTGCTCACTATGTTCGACCGCAGGTTAAGACTGAGCAATCAGGTGGTGGAAGATGTACAGACTAATTTCGGGAGTCTGGTTTTCGAAACACTGATTAACCGAAATACCACCCTGGGCGAAGCTCCCAGTCATGGTGAATCGGTGATTATGTACGACATTGAATCAAAAGGAGCACAGAATTACCTGGATTTGGCCAGAGAAATTCTACAACGAAACGACCTGACCCAAATGAAAAATAAGGATAAAATTATCAACACCGAAGAATGAACGCAAAGAAAAAAGGGCTTGGAAGAGGCTTAAGCGCTCTGCTTAGCAACCATGAAGACAATGCAGAATTACTGACTCCGGAAGCCGCAGAAAAAATGCCGACCGGGGTGGCCGCCATTCCCATTGATAAAATTGAAACCAATCCGTTTCAACCCAGAACCGAGTTCGACAGCGAAGCCTTGGAAGAACTTGCCGAATCCATCAGGGCATTAGGAATCATACAGCCCATTTCCGTTAGGAAAATGGATGACGGCTCGTTCCAGCTTATTTCGGGCGAAAGGCGATTCAGAGCCTCCAAAATGGCCGGGTTATCTGAAATTCCGGCCTATGTGCGTACGGCAAATGACCAGGGAATGCTGGAAATGGCCATTGTGGAAAACATTCAGCGCGAAAACCTGAATGCCATTGAGGTGGCACTCTCTTTCAAAAGATTGGCCGATGAATGTAATCTGACCCAGGAAAAACTGAGTGAAAGAGTAGCCAAAAAACGCTCCACCATCACCAATTATCTGAGATTATTAAAATTACCGGTTGAAATTCAACTGGGAATACAGAAAAATATTATCAGCATGGGGCATGCCCGAGCCCTGATTAATCTGCCCACCGAAGCGAAACAGCTCAAAATATTCAATAAAATCATTGAAGAAGGACTGTCCGTTAGAGCGGTGGAAGATTTGGTAAGAAAACTTTCAGAAAATAAGACTAAAACAACAGGAAATAAGACACCGGGCGACGATAAACATCCTTATGAATCGTTGGTGGTGAAGCTGGTTGACTTTTTCCGGACTAATGTTGAAATCAAAGAAGGCAAAAAGGGCGATGGAAAAATAACCCTGAGTTATTCATCTCCCGAAGACCTTAACCGGATATTAAAACTTATCGAAAAATAAAGCCCTTCGTTTCACGTTTGGGTGGGACGATTTATGAAAAAAAGTCTGCACATATTCCTTATTTCAGGCGTTTTTAGCCTCTTTGGAATATTGTGTACTTTCCACTCTGCGTCAGCTCAGACTGAACCGGATTCTACCCAGATAAAAACAGGCGGAAAAATTAAAATTTCTTCTTCTGATTCCGCTTCGGTTATTGCGGTGGCTGATTCTGCCAACACATCAAAAAGCAAGAAACCCAAACCTGATTTCCGCTACCATTCTCCCGTAAAAGCCACTTGGATGTCGGCTGTATTGCCCAGTCTGGGCCAATTTTACAATCGAAGGTACTGGAAACCACCTATCATTTATGTGGGTTTGGGTGTTTCGCTTTATTTTTTGATAGACAACCAACAAAAATTCATCATTGCCCGGAATTCTTATCGGGCCCGGGTAGGCGTTTCAGGTTTCACCGTTCATCCCAAATACGAAACCTATTCAGCCGATCAGATTCTATCTGACCGCGATTTCTACAGAACAAACCGCGATTACAGCATCATCGGTGTAGGGCTGGTTTACGCACTGAACATAGTAGATGCGGCTGTAGATGCCCATTTGCGCACCTTTGATGTAAGTGACGATTTAAGCATGAAAATCAGACCCGCCCTGCAATGGACGGCAAACAATACAAATACTTGGGGCTCGCCCAACACAGGAATTAAAGTAGCGTTGACTTTTTAAAAAATCATGAAACCGTGAAGATTGGAATTTTAGGTTATGGAAAAATGGGCCGCGAAGTGGAATCGGCCGCACTGGATAAAGGACACGAAATCGTCTGGAAAATTGATGCGTCCAATAAGGATACGCTCACTCCCGAATTGCTTAAAAAGGCGGATGTTGTGATTGAATTTACTACACCCCACACAGCCGAAGAAAACATAAAAATGGTGCTGAAGGCTGGAATTCCTATCGTGACAGGTTCTACAGGATGGTATGAAAATCTGGATGAAATAACCGCCTTTTGCCACACACAGAACGGGACGCTGTTTTATGCTTCAAATTTCAGTATCGGGGTGAATCTGTTTTTTGAAGCCTCCAGATATCTTTCCGAACTTGCTTCTAAATACGCTGAATACACCGTGGATATTGAAGAAATTCATCATACGCAAAAATTAGATGCACCCAGCGGCACAGCCATTACCCTGGCTCAGAAAGTGTGCTCGGCACATCCACATTATACGAGTTGGTGTATGGACACCTCTCCCCGCCCCGATGAAATTCCAATTCGGGCTATTCGCACAGATGCCGTTCCGGGTACCCACACCCTCACTTTTCAGGGGCCAAATGATAAATTAGTGTTTACCCACGAAGCATTCAACCGGAAAGGATTTGCCTCAGGAGCCGTTACCGCAGCTGAATGGATTATCGGCAAAAAAGGGGTTTACAACATGGATGACCTGCTAAATCTGAAAAAGTAATGAGCAAACCTGATTTTATCAAATACAAAAAACGCGATAAAATCGGAGGCGGCTATCTGCTGAAAACTCTTGTAGCCGTGCTTATTTTATTTGCCCTGGGGTATCTGACCGTTGAATTTTTTCGCATTTTTACACAATCCGTGAATAATTAATTCGCAATTCTATGAAGTATCTTTTTTCTGTTTGTTTTCTGTTTAGCTCCTTTTCTTTCCTGGCGGCACAAACACAGCCCGCTGTAATTAAAAAAATTGAAGGAGGATTTAAACATCCCGAATCGGTAGCCTCTGACGGCAGATTCTATTATGTAAGTAATCTGGGCGATGTATTAGATCCGATGGCTAAAGACGGAGATGGTTTTATCATGAAACTGAACAAATTTGGCGAAATCATGGAAATGAATGCATTTCCCAATATCCGCCTGAATTCTCCTAAAGGCATGACCGTTTTGAATGAAGTGCTTTTTGTAACCGATGTGGACAGTATTTTAGGGATTGACGTAAGAACACGCAAACAGGTTTGGGGGATGCATATTGAAGGCCCCAAATTTTTAAATGACATTTTAGCCCGCGACGAAAACACCCTGTATGTTACCGCTACGGACGTTCACCAGATTTATGAAATCGACCTTCTCTCCGATTCTGTGCGCATTATCAGCAATGAATTTACTCCCATGTCGCCCAACGGACTTGGAGCCGATTTGGTAAGCAGTTTTTTATTTGTGGTTTCCTACGGTACGAATAAAGGACCTGGAGAAATCGGCCGGCTGAACCTGCGAACGGGCGAATATGAAAAAGTGATTGAAGAATCCGGCTTGTTTGACGGCGTGTTTTACAGCAACGGCAGATATTACGTTTCCGATTGGGGAATAGACGGTAAAGGAAGATTATTTATTTACGATATCCGAAAATCCGGGCTTAGGGAAATAAAACCGGAAGAAGGTTTCTTCAAAGGTCCTGCCGATTTCTTTTTTGATATACCCACGAAACGCATCTGGCTTCCCTGTATGTTGGAAAATGCCGTGTATATTCTGAATTCCAAGTAATTTTATCGATACAAATCCGCCACGCGGATGCATAGTTCGGGATCATCGGTAATAATTCCGTCAACGCCCATTTCAATTACTTTCATCATTTCCAAAGAATCGTTTATGGTCCATGGAATCACTTTCATGCCTTTGGCCTGCATTTTTTCTACCATGGGTTTATCCAAAAAGGTATAATTGGGGCTGAATGAATAAGGAGTAAAACCTAAATCAGCAAATCGGGTTTCCACATCCTCCGCTTTTTCCACCAGTAAAACCAGTGCCACCTGCGGATCTATCTTATTCATGGCAATCAGTGAGCGGGGATCAAAAGATTGAATGGTAACTCTTTTCTGCAGACCGGCACTGGCAATTACATCATAAACCAGACGGGCAAATTTATCAGGGGCGGGTGTCATAAAGTTATCCCAATCCGGATGGCTTTTGATTTCAATATTAAAATTCACATCGGGCAGCTGCTTCTCCGCCGAATACTCAATAACGGCTTCCAAAACCTCGCTCAACAATGGCTTTACCTGAGCTTTGGGTTTCTGTTTGGGAAAGGTTTTATTCCAACGCATGCCGCAGTCAAATTTTATGATTTCGTCGTAGGTCATGTCATACAATCTAATTTTTTCGTCATCGAAAGGCATAAGCCGGTCCCCATTGGAAAATGAGCAGATTTCACTGCTCATCCAGGGTTCATGCGATAAAACCACCTGATTATCTTTAGAAATGACCACATCCATTTCTAAGGTTGTCATGCCTTTGAAACGCAAAGCGCTGATCATACCATGCAAGGTATTTTCGGGAAAATAAGCCCGAGCCCCTCTATGTCCCTGAATATCAAAATCGGGCTTAATTTTAATTTGTGGATTTTGAATAAAATCATTCACGGGTTTATGCTCTGAAATTTCATTAGGATGCGGAGCTTTGGGTCCGCATGAAGCGATTAATAATATTGAAAACGCTATATATATCGTATTTTTCATCGTGTGATTTATATTATATCTCAGTAACTTTAAATTCGGTCCGGCGATTGTTTGCCCTTCCTTCTGCCGTGTTATTATCATCCACCGGCTGTGTATCGCCATATCCTTTAAAGGTTAACCGCGAAGAAGTAATTCCGGCTTTCACCAGATAATTTACCACTGATTTAGCCCGTTCATCCGATAGTTTCATATTCGATTCCTTGGAGCCTACATTATCGGTATGACCTGATATTTCAATCTTCATGGTCGGATTTTTCTGAAGCAGCTCCACCAGTTTGTCCAATTCTACACGGCTTTCATTTTTGAGTTGGGCCGACCCGGTTTCAAAAAAGATATTTTTCAATACCACAGATTGGCCGGTATTTACCGGCGTAAGTTTCACATTTTTACGGTAGGGTTCTACCCTATCCTTCACTTCCTTCAGTTCAAAATTTTCAGAATGGAAAAGGTATCCGTTTCTGCTTACGTTCAACGCATAATTTCGGTTTACGGGGATGGCCACCAAAAATTCACCCGAAATTTTATCGGAAAAAGACTGAATAATTACCTCACCCGATTCCAGATCGATCAACTCAAAACGCGCTTCCAAAGAAGCTGCAGTATATGCATCGGTTACTCGGCCTTTCATATAAGTAACCGGAACCGGACGCGCATCCTGGTATAATTCAAATTTGTACAGATCAAAATCACCAAACCCTTCCAAGGCATTGGAAGCATAATAACCCGTTTTCCCGTCGGCACTGATTACCAGACTCCGCTCATCGCCCAAGGTGTTTATGGGATAGCCCAGATTCACGGGTTTCCCGAATTTACCATCGGTGCCTTTGCGGCTGTAAAAAATGTCGAATCCACCCACTCCAGGATGGAAATCTGACACAAAATAAAGCGTCTGATTATCGGGGTGAATGAACGGTGAAAACTCATCGCCGGGAGTATTAATATCGGGACCCAGATTTACGGGTCTTGTCCATTTTCCATCCGCCATTTTTTCTGTTTTCCATATATCGGCACCGCCTTGTCCGCCCGGCATGGTACTTACAAAATAGAGCGTTTTTCCATCGGAAGCAATGAAAGGCTGACTTTCCCAACTGCGGGTATTAACTGGCGCGCCGATATTTTTGGGGTTAATCCACCGGTCGCCCATTTTTTCAGCCACATATATATCGCTGGCTTCACTCATAGCCTCTTTGCGGCCTACGGCTGCATAAAACAAATAACGGCCATCCGGAGAAATACTCTGTGCTCCTTCATTGCAATCGGTATTTAACGGCGGACCCATATTTTGGGCGGTTTTCCAAGCCCCGTCTTTTAACTCCGAAAAATAAAAATCTTCCAGCCTTCCATCGGGTGTGGGGCATGAACGGCGGGCTGTGGGCTCTAACCTTGTGAATATGATGAGTTGCTCATCGGTAGAAACCGTAGGTCCGTATTCCGCATTTTGGGTGTTGATTTCCGGACCCAGATTAATCGGCTTAAACGGTTTCGGATTGGCCATGATATCGGCTCCCACGCGGCATCGCATCAATAAATCATTGGCATCTGAAATAAGCCTGGGGTCTTCCAACTGTCTTTTATATAATGATGCATATTCTTCCGCTTTCTTAAAATTCGCTCTGCCTTTTTCGGCTAAAGCGGAATACAGAGCGCCTTTGTTAGCAAACTTTGGAGATAAGGAATAGGCCTTCATATAACTTTCGGTAGCCCGGTCCACATCCTTTTTATCATTACGGATATCTCCCATCAGCATGTGGGCTTCCCAAAAATTGGGATCGCGCGAGATGGCTTTCTGCACATTTTTTTCGGCATTTTTCAAGTCTTTTGCCAGATAAGCCGAAAACCCTTTTCTGAACGAATCCACCGCTTTTTTGTCGGATGAAGAATACTTTCCTCCCGGCTGAGCCAAAAGGGAAACCGAGCAAAATAAAGCGATTAAGAAAACAGGGATACCAAGCAGTTTATTTGAAATCATGTTATATTTCATTACGGAATATTTAAAAATTTGTGGGTTTGAAGCGAAATCCGCCATTGGGGGTTTTTCTTCACAAAATCCACAATTAATTCGCTCATTTCTTTTTCACGGCTCCATTCGGGCTGTAAATAGAGGCGGCAATCGGGTCTTACCTTTTGGGCCAGCTCTTCGGCCCAGGGAATATCAGATTTGTGGTAAACCACAATTTTTAATTCATCGGCAAGGGCAAATGCAGACTCAACCGGTTTTTTGAATTTTTTGGGTGAAAGCACAATCCAATCAAAATTACCGGTAATCGGATGGGCTCCCGAAGTTTCAATCCATACGGCCATTCCGGCATTTTTCAGGGCCGTTGTTAATTCTGTTAAATCATACATAGCGGGTTCTCCTCCGGTAATAACCACTGAAGCCGCCCCCGCTTTTTGGGCAAAATCTACCATTTCATCCACAGAAACCTTCGGATGTTTATCAGCCTCCCACGAATCCTTCACATCGCACCATACACAGCCCACATCGCAACCGCCTAATCTTAAAAAATAGGCAGCCGTACCCGAATTGGCACCTTCGCCCTGTACGGTGTAAAAATGTTCCATTAATGGATATTGTGCGCTCATTTGTATCTGCCCATGTTTTAGGTAACGAAGAAACAAAGGGAATTCCTATGCCCCAAATACTTTTTTTAACGAATATCGGATCATTTTGTCCACGTCTGCATCGGCATCTGCGCTGAACTCCCCTCGGATACGGTTAGCCACAATAACAGAAACTGAAACGGCTTTATGTCCCAAAACTTTACTCAAGCCGTAAATAGCCGATGTTTCCATCTCAAAATTGGTAACGGCTAGTCCGTTCCAATGTACTTTCTGAAAACGTTCCAAAAGATTATCGGTTTGAGGCTGAGCCCTTAAGATACGCCCCTGAGGACCGTAAAAACCACAGGCCGTAACAGTTATACCTGTAAAAGTTTCAGTAGAAAGTGTATCAAGCAATTCAGCATCCGCTTCACAGGCATAAGGCTTCGCAAACGCGGATGGATAATCAGTCTGAGCAATAAAAGCATCCGTCAGGCTTTTTTCATTTTCCGAAGGAGTATGCACATAATAATTCAATAAGCCATCGGTACCCATACCATAAGCAGAAATTACGATAGAACCAGCCGGTATATCAGACGAAAGAGAGCCTGAAGTTCCCAATCTCATAATACGCAGTGAGGTGAAATGTTCTTTCAGCTTTCGGGTTTCAAAATTAATATTTGCAAGGGCATCCAGTTCATTAAGTACAATATCAATATTGTCTGTACCAATACCGCTGCTCAGTACCGTAATTCGTTCGGAACCGATTGTTCCCGTTATCCATTTAAATTCCCTGTGTTCATTTTTACATTCAACCGTATCAAAGTAGCGGGCTACTTTTTCGGTTCGAGCCGGATCGCCCACCAATATTACGTTTGTCGCCAGTTCATCAGGACGAATATTCAGATGATAAACCGCCCCACGGGAGTTTATAATTAATTCGGAAGGTTTGAATATTTCAGTATGCATTCCCATAGGGTTTTTGTAATTTTGCGCTCAAATTTAACAAACTCGTTATATTCTCATGTCTCAACAACCATTAATCATCGTTCCCATAGATTGGAGTGAACAATCTATGATTGCTTTAGAACAAGCCTGCAGTGTGGCTAAAACATTAAATCATACTCTGTTACTTTTACATGTAAAAGATGCCCCCGGCATTTTCAAAACCGCATCGGCAAAGGCTTTCCATGAAGAAGAAGAAAAAGAAATAACGGAACACTTGAAAAAAACAGCCGATGAATTGGTTCAAAAATGGGGAATAAACGTAAATTTTGAGGTTAAAACCGGGAAAATTTATGATAAAATCAGCGAAATTGCTGAAGAGAAAGAATCTTCTTTTATCATCATGGGCACTAACGGCAGTGTGGGAATCAAAAGATTTATAGGTTCCAATGCCCTTCGCGTGGTAAAGGAAAGTAAAGTGCCGGTTATCACTATTAAAGGGAAAGTGCATTCACGCGGATGTAAAACCATTGTACTTCCTTTGGATTTAACCAAAGAAACCCGGGAAAAAGTGGGCAAAGCATTGGATTTTGCCAAATCATTCGGTTCTGAAATTTTTGTAGTGTCTGTATTAGAAACCAATGATGAGTTTACATTGAATCATCTTCAGCGTCAGTTGAGTCAGGTACATAGATATATTGAAGATCATGGGATTAAGGCCCAATCAGAGCTTATTGAGAAAAACGGAACGGTAGCCAATACCATTGTTGAGTATTCCAATAAGGTAAATGCGGATTTAATCATGATTATGACGCAGCAGGAGAATGATTTTACGGATCTGTTCATCGGTTCTCAGGCGCAGGCCATTATTAATCATAGTGAGATTCCGGTATTGAGTATTGTCCCAAGACCGACCGAATCACACATGTCTTCCATTTTCCAATAAGGGCAGATGAAAATATCTGCTTCGGTATACTCCCAAAAAGAAAAAAATCTTCCTGAGCTTATTCCTATGTTGGATGCTTATCAGGTGGATTCTTTTCATATTGATTGCAATAACAATCCGGGAGTATTTGAAGATATAAAACAGATACGCTCACTCAGCAAAACCCCTATAGATCTTCACATCATTTCAGATGATCCGCAGCCCTTTATAAACAAGGCGGCTGAAATGGAAATAGAATATGTGCAGGTTCAGTTGGAAAATGCGGTTCAGCCGTTTCAATTTCCCAAAGAAAGTAAATGCCGGTTTGGAATTTCAATCATCTCTGAAACACCGGTAGAAGCTTTTACGCCCTTTGCCGACTCCGCCTTTTTTGTGCTGTTTATGACCACTACTCCCGGCCAAAGCGGAGGGGTTTTTAATAAAGAGAACTTTCGTCGCATACGGAAATTTGCAAGCCTGTTTCCGGGTAAAAGAATCCATGTGGATGGTGGTGTAAATGGCGAAGTATCTTTCATCTTGAGGCTATTGGGCGCCGATTCTGTGGTATCAGGTTCATTTTTGGTGAATCATCAATTTCCGGGGGCTGCCATGTTAGATCTGCTCCATCGTGAAGTGAATTCATCCTATAAAATTGCAGACTTCATGCACGACGGCCCTGAAATGCCCGTAATGCCTGAAAAAAACTGTACTTTCTTAGACTCTGTAGCCGCCATTGAAAAATATAAAAACGGATTTGTTTTTTACACCGACGAGAACGGCAGATTAACAGGAATCAGCAGTAATGCCGATATACGCAAGGCAGTGCTGAAACATCCGCTCAAATTGAACGATGTGCCGCCTCATGATTTCATCAACAGAAATCCGCTCACAGTAAATCAAAACCTAAACATTACGGAGCTCCTGAGATTGATTAAAAAACAAACGTTCATTGTTAATTTTTTACCTGTGGTGGACGATGAATTTCGTTTAACAGGTTACCTTACATTCAATTCACTAATCCGGGGAGAATCATGATTATTCATTTAAAAAATTCCGTTTCCGAAGAAACTGCAAAAGAACTGGGCATTCTTCATAAATCTATTTTACTCAAAGAAAACAATACCCACATCCTGATAACCGCGGGCAGTGTGAAAAACTTACCTCAAGGATTGGAAGACCTCACAGAGTCTTTTTATGTAACCGATTCAGATATTCAACTTGCCTCAAGAAATTACCGAAAAGAAACCCGTGAGGTTAAACTGGGTTCCGTTACCATTGGCGGAAATTCAGGAAACACGGTGATGATCAGCGGTCCATGTTCTGTTGAATCTGAAGAACAGATAACCCTGGCTGCCGAATTGTGTGTGAAACTGGGTGTAAAAATTTTACGGGCCGGATGCTACAAACCGCGCACATCCCCCTATTCATTTCAGGGCTTAGGGCTCGAAGGACTGAAGTTACTGGCAAAAATGCGCGAAAAGTATGGACTGGCAGTAATCACCGAAGTGAAGGACGCTTCGCATATTGAAGAAATTATCGAATACAGTGACATCATTCAAATCGGTGCGAAGGCAATGTATGACCATGGTATTCTAAACCGTTGCGGTAAAACCCAAAAACCGGTACTAATCAAGCGAGGATTTGGCTCTACCCTTCAGGAGTTTGTGCAATCGGCAGAGTTTGTGCTTTCGGGCGGAAACCCTAACGTAATTTTATGCGAGAGAGGCATCCGTACCTTTGAAACCAAAACCCGCTTTACATTGGATTTATGCGGAGTTGCCTACCTGAAAGAATATACCAATCTGCCCGTGGTTCTTGACCCAAGTCATGCCATGGGATATGCCTATGGGGTTCCGGATCTTACCAGGGCCTGTATGGCAATGGGTGTGGATGGACTGCTTATCGAAACACACCCGACTCCCAAATCAGCCTTATCTGATGCATCGCAACAACTGGATTTTAACGAATTTACAGAGTTGTACAATTCATTAAAACCACTGGCTACAGCCCTGAACAGAAATCTGGTATAAAAAAAATCCCCGCTTTCCGGCGGGGATAGAGGTTTGGGATAGAGGATGGTCAACATTCAACCTGATTTTAGGGACTTCCGTTTGGGGGCTGACGGAGAGGTTTGTGTTTTGATTGATACAAATGTCGGCCGGTAACTTCGCCGCCACAACAGGAAAAACCCTGTAATTAAAAAATCACACGTATATGACTAAAATCATGGGCTGTGTTTAATGGCATTCGGATATTTGTTGTATAAATTTCTGGATTATGGAAACCCCAATGCTTGCAGCCCTTGTAATTACAATCTTAGGTCTAATCAACACCCTTTATCTGAGTTATCATGCTATAAATGGCACAGCAGTGTATTGCCTCTTTTTCCCCGATGAATGGTGTAAAAAAGTACAAATCAGCCAATACAGCAAAACCATGGGAATCAAAAACCCTTATTTAGGGCTGGGCATGCTTTTGGCAATTCTAACTCTGTTGTTGCTGGCCAATCAAAACATTATTCCCCTCTGGCCCGCCATGGCGTTAATCAGTTTTGGCTTTTTATTTTCTATGTATTTTCTTTACATTCAAGCCTTTGTTATTAAAGCATTCTGCACTTGGTGCGTAGTTTCGGCGATGGTATTTGCAGGATTATTTATCACTCAATTTTTCTTAATCTGATATTAAAACAATTTGCATAACATCAGTTATTTATTCGAATTAATAGCTGAGTATTCGGGCGCCCTGTTCGTTTAAATCCCAATATTTCCAGCCATTTTCATCGAATACTTTTTTCCAATAGGTTCTGCTATTTGCGGAAGTATTGGTTCCGATCACAATTTCAGAAAACTGAAACGATTGCGTCAGCTTATCAAAAGGCAGGAAAGACAGACCATCAATGATTAAAAAATCGCATTGAACAGGTTTGTTTTGAGGGCTTTTTAAATGGTGTTGTGCCAGCAAAACAATCGTTTTTCCTCCTATAGAAACAAAACCATTATAACCTTTTACCGAAACAATGTTGTCCGTCCCAAATTCTCTTTCAGAAGGTAACACAGAAAAAGAATAAGATTTCTCTTTCAGGGTTTCTGATTTCCATTCCATAGCCTTATTCCCTTTTTGAAAGCGGATTACATTCCCTCCTTTTATGGAGTATATAACCAAAACCTCCTGCCTTGATTTTTCAAATAAATCATAGCAACCCCATCCCAAATACATACCCGCACACAACAAGGAAATGAATAGTGGTTTAAAAGCAGGTCTGAGTGAATAAGAAGTTAAGGCGATAATAATCCCATAAAGCGCGAACATTTCAAGAGCTCCAATATGAATACTGACCGTAGCATAAGGCAACGAGGAAAAGAACGAAGCCATTGAGTCTAGCAACTTAATACATAACATGAAGAAGTGAAATAATACAATCCCCACATGAGGAATTTGTTCCAATAGCATTGCTAAAATTCCAGCATTTAGCGTGATACCCGCTAAAGGAACCATGGGTAGATTAGCAAAAGCAAAATAAACCGGAAACTGACCAAACCAATATAACGAAACAGGCAATGTACCTAATTGGGCAGACAGCGTGATAGAAGTTATTTCCCAAAGTGTACGTTGCCATGATTTACGAAAATAAACTGCATTCCTAAAAAGAGGGTACAAAAAGAGAATACCTGCTACGGCCGTAAAAGAAAGTTGAAATCCCGCAGAAAACAACAACATCGGATTCAATATCAAGATGGCTAAAGACGCCAGGCACAAGATATTGAACGAATTGTATCGTGCGTGAATCAGTGATCCGAGTGCAAAAAAGGAAAACATGATGGAAGCCCTCATCACGGAAGGCGACAAACCGGTAATTAAGGCATAACTCCACAAAACTGACAGGGCTATAAAAAACTTCAGCCATCTTAGTAATTTTCTGGAATTAAGGGCAAAAAGCAGCCGATCTATCAATACCCACAAAATCCCCACATGTAATCCCGAAACAGCTAGGATATGAGACGTTCCTGATTTCGAAAACCTACTTACGGTTTCTTCGTCCAAATCATCTTTATAGCCGAGCACCAATGCCTTGGCAAGCGCTTTTTCGGCGGGCGAATTAAAATAGGTATCCGGAATGGAAACCATATACTTTGCCAAACGGTCAACCCATTTCAATACACTGAACTTACTCCCCTTTTTTGCCGACAAAATATTTTCCGCATTCAGATAACCGGTATAATAAATTCCTTTTCTTCGATTAAATAATTGCAAATCAAATTCGCCAGGATTTTTAGGACCAGCAACCGGATTTAATCTTACCCGTGCGGTGATTTCATCTGTTCTTTCCCATCGCTTTACTTCTGAATTTTTAGCCACATATAACAACACTTTCGCATCAGAAGGAACTAAAATACTATCCGCATAGTAAAGCAAACGGGCTTCTACACGGTATGTTTTCTCTCTTTCTACCGGAGGGCTGAGAATCCGAAACTTTGCCGAAATATATTTTCCCTCCGGAAGAGTTGGTTTTACAGGCTTATACACATGGGTATAAAAAGCTGATGCCCCAAAAAGAGTGAATGTGAGTAAAAAACCATTCATTCCCGGATATTTTAAGCCTACATGAAAAATACCTTTTTCCGTAAAAATCAAAATGCTTAAAATGAGCAATCCCAAAATGGATGCAATACCCAACCTATCAGGATATATGTTTATATATTCTGCGTACAGAATACCTGCTATTACAGGCAAAACAACTCTGAATAAAGGACTTTGGGGCAGCATAATGGTTAAATTTCACCGGCTGCACTAATTTATGAATAGATTTTTGAAATTTCAAAATCCTTCGGTCATGCAACCGATATGAATGGCTTCGGGTACTACCGCTTTGGATAAAGAAAGGGCATATAAAATCGTTTGGGCAATATCGTCAGAACTGATGAGCTGCTCAGGATTCACATCGGTTCCTTCCCAAGCCGAGGTATAAACCGATGCCGGGTATATTCCCGTTACCTTTATGCCCTGTTTTTTTCCCTCCTGAACCAGCAGTTTATTATAAGCAGATAAAGCATGTTTAGCAATCGTATAGGAAGCCGCGTCGGACCTCAAAGAAACACCTAAAACACTGATAATATTAAATATATGTGCCGATTTATTTTGCATCATTCGTGGCCAAAATAACGCTGTGAATTCCCTGACTTGTGTCAGATTAATTTCTAAACTGTTGACTAATTGAGAAGGAAGCGAAACTGCCGTATCTTGGCTATATAACCCGGCATTGTTTACCAATACATTGGGCATAACATTTTCTGAATTACAAAATTCAAGAATTTCAGTCCGGACAGCCGCGTCTGTTATATCGCCCACAAATGGTAAAAAAAGCGCGTGTTCGGCAAGACTATCCAAATCATTTTTTGTGCGCGAAATTCCCACCGTTTTATATCCTGCACGTAGTAAATGTTCGCTTACCGATTTTCCGATTCCGCGTCCTGCCCCTGTAACTATCGCTGTTTTCACGCTGATTTTTTTCAAATCTAATCAAATATATCCAACCGATAAAAATATCATCCGAAACGCTGAAATGTACCTCATATCTGTATATTCACACTGATGAAAGCGCCCAGAATTCTTGTATGCCCTCTCGACTGGGGGCTTGGTCATGCCAGCCGGTGCATTCCTGTTATTCATGAGCTTTTATCGCAGGGAGCTGAGCCCGTAATTGCGGCGGATAATAATCCGCTGGCTTTGCTAAGAAAGGAATTCCCCACGTTGGAATGGAAAAAATTTCCGGGTACTTCCATTGTGTACGCAGGAGAAAACGAAAGCATGACCTGGAGCATGATGAAGCAGATGCCCCGAGCTCTAAAAGGAATCCATGATGAATCAAAATGGATTGATATGCTTCTTCAAAAGGAATCGATTGATGGAATCATTTCTGATAACCGGTTTGGGGCCTATTCCTCAAAAGTTTCTTCAGTATATATTACTCATCAGATTAATATTCAAACCCATAACCCGATAACGGATTATGCCGCCGGGGTTTTACACCGGTTTTATATGAACCGTTTTACAGCATGGTGGATTCCTGATTTTGAAGGTTCTGAGAATCTTTCCGGTGTTTTATCTCACGATGTGAAAAAGTCAGATAAGTTGCATTATATCGGTCCATTGAGCCGTATGGAAGTTCTCCCAGTGAAACCCTCTAAATATGATGCAGGACTTATTTTATCGGGACCTGAACCCCAAAGAACGCTACTGGAAAATCAATTTGTACAACAGGCAGCCCAACTGAAAGAACAACGCTTTTTACTGATAAGAGGAACAACGGATGCTGAGTTAATTCCACCTGAAAATGTGCAAATACTTGAACTTGCCGATCATCATCAAATTGCGGAAGCATATGCCGAAAGTAGGGTAATCATTTGCCGAAGTGGCTATTCTAGCCTGATGGATTTATGGAAACTCAATATAAAGGCAGTATTGATACCCACACCCGGACAAACTGAACAAGAATATCTGGCCCGTCATTTTTCTGAAAAATGGGGTTTTCCCATCATCAAACAAAAAGATTTTGTATTGAGCAACATAATGCAAATAATAGAAAATGAGCATTTTGCCTTCCATAAAAAGGAAATGGATAAACTGAAATCAACCGTTTCTGACTGGTTGAGCGCAATAAAAAAGACTCCCTAGGGAGTCTTTAAGAAAAAGTATGTGGTAAGAAATTACTTCACAGAAGCAACCACCGCTTTGAAAGCTTCAGGCTGAGAGTATGCTAAATCAGCAAGCGCTTTGCGGTTAAGTTCGATGCCTTTAGCGGCCAACTTACCCATGAATTCTGAATAGCTCATTCCTTCTTCGCGGGCAGCAGCATTAATACGCTGAATCCATAATGCGCGGAATTCGCGTTTTTTGTTTCTGCGGTCACGGTAAGCATAACCCAAACCTTTCTCTACAGAGTTTTTGGCTACTGTGAGTACGTTTTTTCTGCGTCCGTATGAACCTTTCGCTAATTTTAATATCTTTTTTCTTCTGGCTTTAGAAGCCGCATGATTGACTGAACGTGGCATATCTTAATATTCTTTAATTCGTTTGTAAATTAATCAATTTGACCGGGAAGCATTAATCTGAGGTTGTTCAGCTCGGTTTTTTCAACCACGGCAAATTTTGTCAACCTTCTTTTACGCTGCGTAGACTTTTTGGTCAAAATGTGATTTTTGAAAGCATGTTTTCTTTTCACTTTACCAGTGCCTGTGATTTTGAATCTTTTTTTGGCGCTGGAATTACTTTTCATTTTAGGCATCGCTATGTCGCTTTTATCGTTTCTACTATATTTTACTTCTTCTTTTTAGGAGCAAGCATCATTAACATACGCTTACCTTCCATGGATGGCAGACTTTCCACTTTTGCTTCTTCTTCCAGTTCGGTCGCAAAACGAAGCAGCATCACTTCGCCCTGATCTTTGAACATGATGGACCTTCCTTTGAAAAATACATAAGCTTTCACTTTTGCACCATCCTGGAGAAACTTTTTCGCATGGCTCAATTTAAAATTGAAGTCATGATCATCGGTTTGTGGTCCGAAGCGTATTTCTTTTACCACCACTTTCGTGGCTTTTGCTTTTAATTCTTTCTGTTTCTTCTTCTGTTCGTACAAAAACTTATTGTAATCAACAAGCTTACATACAGGGGGATCAGCATCCTGTGCAATTTCCACAAGATCCACTTCTAACTCTTCGGCTTTCCGCAAAGCCTGAGCCAACGTATAAATACCAGGCTCAATATTCTCACCAACCAAGCGAACCCGCATTGAGGTGATTCTTTCATTGATGCGGTGTTCAGGCTCTGTTTTTCTTACTAAACGTTGGCCTCTGCCGCCTTTGTGTTGAAGTGCTATACTTCTCCCTCCTTTCTTTAAGTTATTGTATCGTTTTCAAGCGGGATAACTTCTCTTGAATTTCTCCCGCAATTAAATCCGCAAATTCCTGTACCGACATGGTGCCTAAGTCGCCCATTCCCTGCTTTCTAACCGAAACAGTCTGGTCGTTTTCTTCTTTTTCACCTACGATAAGCATATAAGGAATTTTCTGTAACTCGTTGTCCCTTATCTTTTTACCTATCTTTTCGTTACGCTCGTCAACGGAGGCGCGAATTTCGGAATTATTTAAATTCTGTGCAACTTTTTTTGCATATTCTGTAAATTTCTCACCAACAGGCAGAACCACAGCTTGTTCCGGGGTTAACCATAGGGGGAATTTACCTGCACAATGCTCTGTTAATACAGCCACAAATCGCTCTAATGAGCCAAACGGAGCCCGGTGAATCATTACCGGACGATGCCGGGAATTGTCAGCCCCGATATATTCCAACTCAAAACGCTCAGGCAAGTTATAATCTACCTGAATGGTTCCCAACTGCCATTTACGGCCGATGGCATCCTTAACCATAAAATCCAACTTAGGACCGTAAAATGCCGCTTCACCATATTCTACCACAGTCTTAAGTCCCTTTTCGGCAGCCGCTTCAATGATGGATGCTTCGGCTTTATTCCAATTCTCTTCGCTTCCTATGTATTTGGCACGGTCTTCTTTATCGCGAAGACTGATTTGAGCCGTATATTCAGTGAAATCCAGCGCATTAAATACATATAATACCAAATCAATCACTTTGATAAACTCTTCTTTTACCTGATCGGGACGGCAAAAAATATGGGCATCGTCCTGGGTAAACCCTCGAACCCGGGTAAGTCCGCTGAGCTCTCCGCTTTGCTCATATCGATATACCGTACCGAACTCAGCCAAACGAAGGGGCAAGTCTTTATAGGAACGGGGCTTGCTTTTATAAATCTCGCAATGGTGCGGACAATTCATAGGTTTCAGGAAATACTCCTCGCCTTCTTCGGGAGTAAGAATCGGCTGAAAACTGTCTTTACCGTACTTTTCATAATGCCCCGAGGTTACATAAAGCTTTTTGTTTCCGATATGGGGTGTAATCACCGGCAGATAACCCGCTTTTTTCTGTTCATCACGCATAAAGCGCTCCAGGCGCTCGCGCAATTCTGTGCCTTTGGGAAGCCACATCGGAAGTCCGGAGCCCACATTTTGAGAGAACATGAACAATTCCAACTCTTTTCCGATTTTGCGGTGATCTCTCTTTTTCGCTTCTTCCAATAATGCCAGATGCTCATCGAGCATACTTTGTTTAGGGAAAGTAACTCCGTAAATTCGGGTTAACTGCTTATTCTTTTCATTTCCTCTCCAATACGCTCCTGCGGTACTGAGCAGTTTGGCTGCTTTGATGATGCCGGTGTTTGGAATATGTCCCCCGCGACATAAGTCGGTAAAATCGCCCTGCGTGCAAAAGGTGATTTCGCCATCATTCAAATTTTCAATCAGCTCTACCTTATATTCATTTGGAAATTTATCGGTATAAAAAGCCAATGCATCTGATTTGGAAACCGGATAAAGTTTGAATTGACTGTTTTTGCGGGCGCACTCAAGCATTTTGGCTTCAATGGCAGCCAGTTCTTCTTCTTTTATGGGCGTGTCTCCAAAATCAATATCGTAATAAAAGCCATTTTCTATTGACGGTCCGATTCCAAATTTTGCGTGTGGATATAGCGCCTGAACGGCTTCAGCCAATACGTGGGCTGAAGAATGCCAAAAGGCCGATTTGCCCCCGTCATTATCCCAGGTCAGAATGTTCAGCGAACTGTCCGTATATATAGGAAGACTTAAATCTTTGATTTCACCATTAATTTCGCAGGCTAATGCTTTTTGGGCAAGCCCTCTGCTGATGCTCTCTGCAACCGCATAACCGGTTACCGGTGCATCGTATTCTCTTACAGAGCCGTCGGGTAATGTTATCTTTATCATGATGAATAATAAGCGTGCAAAAGTAGGTGTTTTGATTCTTTTTTTTTCAGTACCTCTGCTTTTTGCAAACATTTAAATATTTTTACCCTCATCAAACTCAATCCATGAAATCTAAATTTTCAATCCTTCATACGCTCATATTTCTGAGTATTTTATCTATTGCGTTGTATTCATGCAAAAAGGATAATCAATCCAACCTTCCAGGTCCAAGCTTGCCTGAAAGTACGCCTGTTTATATCACCTCGACTGACGGAGGCGTGTATATAACGGATAATTACACGTTTACAAATTATCCATTTAAAGAAACGGATTACATCATTTCCTGTCCTGTGTATATACTCGGCGGAAACACCGTGGTGGAACCCGGAACCAAAATAAAATTTCTGGGGCTGGAATCCGGTATTTTTGTGGCCGACAGTGGAAGTTTTACAGCTAACGGAACAGCAGAAATGCCCATTCAATTTGAAGGATCCGAAACCTATGCCGGCTCATGGTCCGGGATATTTTTCGGCACTGAAAACGAAAATAATAAGTTAGAGCATTGTAAAATTAAGTATGCAGGCAGTCTGGTTGTTGATTTTATGGATGCAAAAACATCCGTGGGAATAACCCGTCAAAAAGAAGAGGAACGCAACAATTGCGCATGGATTAGCAACACAGAGGTAATGTATTCGGGTGGTTACGGATTTTATGTAAGTCCGTTGAAAGGCTATTTTATCGATTTTTATTCAAATACAGTGGGCGCATCGCTTATGGCACCGGCCGGCATGCCCTTTTCTCTGGCTCCTAAAATTGGAACGGGATGTGAACTAAATCCAGCGTCGGCACCTAACGCGTTTAAATATGTATTCTTGTTTAATGACGGATTTAATCAGGGTATTGATATCAACCAACCCGGTACTTTCAAAAATTTGGGTATTCCTTACAGAATTAGAGGAACCGAAGGGGTAACCTTAATCGGAGCGGATATTACTTTGGAACCGGGAACTGTTTTTGAGTTTGATTTTGAAGGAGGGTTTTGTGTGAAACCCGGTGGCTCATTAAAAGCTATAGGCACAACCGAAGACCCTATTATTTTCAAAGGTATTCAGGGTGGAAACGGAAAATGGGTAGGCTTATCTTTTCAATCGGATTCGGATAACAATGAATTATCGAATTGTATCATTACGGGAGGCGGTTCTAAAAAATCTCCCTTGAGCGACGGAAAAGCCAATATTGTATTGGGAAGTTATACAGGCCAATCCGGAAAAGTTTCGGTTTCAAACAGCCAGATTAGTCATAGCGGCGGATGGGCAATTGCCAGAAAACAAAGTTCTCAGCTATCTGAAAACAACAATCAGTTTATTGATAATGTTAATCAGCCGAATGTGTTTGTATATCCATAAAAAAGTCCTTTTAGCCTTTTTAGGATCTGCTATTTTTCATTCGATAGCATACTCACAATCGTACACATCCTATTTTACGGGAGATACCACAGACATAAATATCCAACCCACATTTGGTATTTGCCTGATGGGCGGCGCAACCGAAGATGACAATGCCATGACTTGGTTTCTTCAGCGAGCAAACGGTGGCGATGTAGTTGTCATAAGAGCATCAGGAGGAAACGGATATAATGACTACTTATTCAGCGATCTGGGCATTACAGTTAACTCTGTGGAGACCTTAGTTCTTCCCGATTCTGCTTCTGCGAGGCATCCTTATGTTCGCCGCAGATTACAGGAAGCTGAAGCCATATTCATTGCCGGCGGAGACCAATATAATTATCACAGGTTCTGGAAAAATTCAGCAGTGGATTCTGCTTTAACCCATCTGGTAAATGTAAAGGGAGGACCGTTAGGCGGAACCAGTGCCGGAATGGCCATATTGGGAGGCGCCTATTTTTCGGCACAAAACGGAACGGTTACCTCAGCCCAGGCGCTCAACAACCCTTACGATAATAAAGTGGCTTTGGTAACTCAACCTTTTGTGAATATACCCATATTAACGGAGTATATCACGGACACTCATTTTGATAATCCCGACCGGCGCGGACGCACAACTGCATTTTTGGGCAGATTAACTACCGACCTGAACATGCCTTTTAATGCGATTGCCTGCGATGAATACACAGCCGTTTGTATTGACTCGGATGGAAAAGCAGTTGTATTCGGGGGAGATCCCCAATATCCCGATGATTATGCCTATTTTATTCATTCGAACTGCGAAACCCCTTTTGCACCCGAAACCTGCACATCGGGCACTCCCCTCACCTGGAATCTGAATCAAAAAGCCCTGTATGTATATAGGATAGCCGGAAACGCCACAGGAAACAGGTATCGCCATTTAACACAACTCAACGATTTTTCGGGCGGCGAATGGTTGAACTGGTATGTTGCCAATGGCAGCCTTACTTCTTCTCCAGGCGAAGCCTTTGAACCCTGCACTGAAAACAACAATATATCAGAAGCTGAAGAAATTCACACAAACATCTACCCCAATCCAACGGCTGATTTTATTTCTGTTTACGCAAACCAACACAATTTTTTCACGTTCCAAATTTTGGACATGCAAGGAAAAACGGTTCAATCGGGCAAGGGGTTTCCCGGCGAAAACATTGGGGTTAATGAACTTTCAGATGGCATTTATGTTATTAAAATCACTTCACCAAAAAGTGAACAATACCATAAATTGATTATCAACCGCTAGTGTTTAAAGTAGCTTTTTCCAAAAAATATTGTCATCCGCTGGCACCCGGGCATCGTTTTCCCATGGAAAAATATAACTGGGTGCCGGAACAGTTGGTTTACGAAGGAACCCTCAAAGAATCTGACTTTTTTGAACCATCCCCTTCCGACCATGAAACCCTCTTAAGCACCCACACTGCTGAGTGGTTACAAAAACTGGCAGATGGTACACTCAATGCCAAAGAAATCCGCAAAATCGGCTTCCCCTATTCTCCCGAGCTCGTTGAAAGAGAACGTATTATTATGCAAGGCACGGTGGATGCTGCATTTAATGCATTGGAACACGGATGCGGAGCAAATATTGCCGGAGGTACCCACCATGCCTATGCCGATTCCGGTGAAGGGTTTTGCCTGTTGAATGATATGGCCATTGCAGCGAATATGCTTTTACAGCATAAAAAAACTAAGAAAATATTGATTGTAGACCTTGATGTACACCAGGGCAACGGCACGTCAAAAATTTTTGAAAACAATCCATCCGTGTTTACATTCAGCATGCATGGTAAAAACAATTACCCCCTACACAAGGAAATATCAGATTTGGATGTAGAACTCGACGATGGTACCGATGATAAAACCTATCTTGATTTGCTCGAGCGCCATCTCAAAATCACGTTAGATTCTTTTCAGCCCGATTTTATTTTTTATCTGTGTGGTGTAGATGTGCTGCAATCAGACAAACTGGGACGGTTAGGTCTTAGTATTGAAGGTTGCCGACAAAGAGACAATATTGTGATTGAAGAAGCCTACAAATCCCAAACCCCCATTACCATTGCTTTGGGCGGTGGCTATTCTGAAGACCTCTCAGTTATATGCGAAGCACATGCCAACACTTTCAGAATGTTGAGCCACTATTATTATTGATCTTATACCGAAATAGAAAAATAATATACATCCTTATCTTTCATTTTTTCTTACTTTGTAACCGATATTCAAATACTATTACCATGAACAAAGTATTATACCCCGCAGCATTATCAGCGCTTTTATTTATCACATCCTGTGGTTCTTCATTAACGCCCGAACAGGAGCTGGAACTACGTGAGCATAAACGCTATGATGTTATTTTGGCCGAAAAATCAAAAAATGTATTCAGCTCAATCAGTGGCTCTGCTTCCAATCCGGAAAATGAAATCACACCCGAAAAATCAAAGTTGGGCTATTACCTGTATCATGATAACCGGTTATCTAAAAATGCAACCCAAAGTTGCAATACATGCCACAACCTCGAAACCTTCGGGGTTGACAGACAACCCACATCTGCCGGAGATTTAGGCGGTTTCGGCGATAGAAACTCTCCCACCGTGCTGAATGCCGCATTACATACCGTTCAGTTTTGGGATGGAAGAGCCGCCGATGTGGAACAACAGGCCGGAATGCCGATTCTGAATCCGGTGGAAATGAATATTCCCAACGAAGCTTTTTTAATTACCCGCCTAAAAGGTATTCCTTTATATCAGGATCTTTTCAGTCGTGCCTTTCCAAAAGAAACCGATCCCATTACCTACAAAAATCTGCGCTTAGCCATTGCGGCTTTTGAACGCACATTGATTACCCCATCCCGTTTTGATAAATACCTGAAAGGGGATTCCATGGCGTTGAGCCTGCAGGAGAAAAAAGGAATGCTCACATTCATTGAAGTAGGCTGCGCATCATGCCATTATGGTCCATTATTAGGAGGAAATTCCATTCAAAAGTTTGGCGTATTCCACGATTTCACTCCTTTAACCGGTTCTTCCAAAGTGGATTATGGCGTATTTGCGAACTCTAAAAATGAAGCCGATAAATTCATGTTTAAGGTACCTTCATTAAGAAACATTTCGGAAACCTATCCCTATTTTCATGATGGCAGTGTAAAAGCACTGGACCAGGCAGTACGCATTATGGGCAAAACCCAGTTAGACTATGAATTGAGCGATAACGAAGTGGAAAAAATCGTAGCCTTTTTAGGTGCATTAACCGGTGAATTGGCAGACCCTTCAGTGGCTAAAGCGCCCAAAGAATTAACCTCTTTGTAACATGGATTTTCTACCGCATAACATTTCTGAATACAGTGAAATGTACACTTCGGGTGAGTCGCCCCTGTTGCATGAACTGAACAGACAGACACACATCCGGACCACCCGCCCCCGTATGCTGAGCGGACACATGCAAGGGCGTTTTCTGGCCATGCTTTCGCATTGGATTAAACCTCAAAACATCTTGGAAATTGGCACTTTCACAGGATATTCTGCTCTTTGTTTGGCAGAAGGACTGATTGAAAACGGCACTCTGATTACCATAGACAATAACCCGGAAACCAATGCCATGGCCAGGCAGTATTTTGAAAAATCGGCATACCATTCTAAAATTCAACTGCTCGAAGGAAATGCACTGGAAATCATACCGACTCTGAACCGGGAATTTGATATTGTTTTCATAGATGCCGATAAAGAGAATTATGAAAAATACTACGATCTGGTTATTCCAATTTTAAAAACCGGGGGTACATTACTTGCCGATAATGTGCTTTGGAGTGGAAAAGTAGTGGAACCCGTGAAAGAAAATGATAAAGAAACTATCGCTTTAAAAAGGTTCAATGAGATGGTGAACCGCGATTCGCGGGTTGAAAATATTTTACTTCCTTTGCGAGACGGGCTGATGATTGCCCGCAAAGTTTAATATTTCCACTGGCTATGAGCAAAATATTGGTCATCGATGATGAAAGAAGTATCCGCAGTACCCTGAAGGATATTCTGGAATACGAAAAATATGAAGTTACCGAAGCCGAAGACGGCCAAAAGGGTCTGGAATTGGCTCAAAACAATGTCTATGATGTTATTTTCTGTGACATAAAAATGCCCAAAATGGATGGCATTGAAGTGTTGGAAAAAATCATGGAAAAAAATGATGAAGTGCCCGTGGTTATGATTTCGGGGCATGGAAATATTGAAACCGCCGTGGAATGCATCAAAAAAGGGGCATTCGATTATATTTCAAAACCCATTGATTTAAACCGTCTTCTGATAACCGTTCGCAATGCTTTGGACAAAAAGACGCTCGTAAAAGAAACCAAACAGCTTCGCAAAAAAGTGTCTAAAAGCAAATCGGGCGACATTATCGGAAACAGTGAAGCAATTCTGAAAATCAAGGAATTGATTGAAAAAGTGGCGCCCACCGATGCCCGAATATTAATCACGGGCGAAAACGGAACCGGAAAAGAACTGGTGGCCCGCAGAATTCATGAACTGAGCAAACGTGCGGAACAGCCTTTGGTAGAAGTGAACTGCGCAGCCATTCCTTCAGAATTGATTGAAAGTGAACTTTTCGGACACGAAAAAGGATCTTTTACCAGCGCCGTTAAACAACGCAAAGGAAAATTTGAACAGGCCGACGGAGGAACTCTCTTTTTGGATGAAATCGGTGACATGAGTCTTGCGGCGCAAGCCAAAGTGCTGAGGGCATTACAAGAAAATAAAGTAAGCCGTGTTGGCGGTGACGGAGATATTAAAGTAGATGTACGCATTCTGGCGGCAACCAATAAAGACCTTAGGGCTGAAATTGAAAAAGGAAATTTCAGAGAAGACCTTTATCATCGTCTCAATGTGATTCCCATTCATGTTCCTTCATTGAATGAACGGAGAGACGATATTGCCATTTTAGCCGAACACTTTCTGGGTATCGTGCTCGAAGAACAGGGTATGCCCCAAAAGTCGTTTGACAAAGAGGCACTCAACGAATTAAAAAAGCTAGACTGGTCAGGAAATATCAGGGAACTCAGAAATGTGATTGAAAGATTGGTTATTCTAAGCGATGCAAAGATTACCAAAGACGATGTGATCGCATTCGCAAAACCGAATAAAAGCGAATAGTTTTTAAACTATTCCTTTCATTTTTACCAAAAGGTAAACCAGTTTTTTAAGCTCTTCTTCTTGAAGACGCTCCTCTATCAATGACCACAGATTTTTGTGCAGTCCTTCGCGGATATCCTCAAACAGTTTTTGACCTTTCGGAGTCACGATCAACTCGTGTATTCTTCGGTTTTGTTCGTTTTGCTCGCGAATTACCAGTCCCCGTTCAATAAGACGGTCTGCCAAACGGGTTACATTGCTGTTTTTATCTACCATACGTGCCGTAATGGTCCCCATGGGTAATTTGGCAGGATAATTATTACAGAGAATATTTAATAAATTATACTGGGGACGGGTGATATCATAAGGCTTAGTAACATCCAAAATGATAGAATCTACCCAAGAGGATACATAAATAAGCACACCCACAAGCCGTTCACTTTCATATTCAAACCTATTGGTTAGAATGAGTTTGTCTAATGGAAGATTTTCCAATAATGGACCGACTTCTTTATTTATTTTTCCCATTTCTTTAGTTAGTAGTTGTTGGAACAAATATAATATTCTTTACACTATTTTCAGCGAGTACCATGGTTATTTAGTAAACTTGCACTCTATTCTGAAATGATAACAGAAAAATTCCTCACCGATCTTTTCAACCGCTTCAACGAACTTACGGTTACGGTAGCGGGTGATGTTATGGCAGACATTTATCTGGAGGGCAAAGTAAACAGAATTTCTCCTGAAGCTCCTGTTCCTGTTGTAGAATTAACGAAAAAATATATGAGACCCGGCGGGGCGGGTAATGTGGCTGTAAACCTACAATCGCTGGGTTGTAAAGTACATTTATGTTCCGTTACGGGTGACGATGAAAATGGCCGAGCGCTTTCAAAGCAATTTACCGCATCAGGCATTGATGAACGTTTTTTGGTAAAGTCAAGTGAACGGATTACTACATCCAAATCAAGAGTTATCGGAAATCAGATGCAAATGCTCCGTATTGATGAAGAAAATACACAGTATCTTTCAGAAAATGAATATCGGGCAGCTTTTGAAAAAATAACTGCATCGCTTCAGACATCAGACGCCTTGTTATTTCAGGATTACGACAAAGGATATCTTTCTCCGTCATTGATAGAAAATGCCACCAATGCCGCATTACAGAAAAATATTCCGATTGCGGTAGACCCCAAAGTGCGCAGTTTTTATGCATATAAAAATTGTACACTCTTTAAACCAAACCTGAAAGAGATGAATACAGGACTCAATAAGTCATTGAACAATCATGATTTATATGAGTTACAAAATGCCTGTACCCTATTACGCCAGAAACTCAACCATACCTATACCCTGCTCACTTTATCAGAAAAAGGAATTTATGGCGAAAGCCAAAACGAAGCCTTTCAGATTCCTGCCCATGTTCGTAATATTGCCGACGTATCGGGTGCGGGTGACACGGTGATTGCCGTGGCTACCTTATGTCTGGCTGCCGGAGCGGATTTCAAAACTACGGCAGCAATTGCCAATCTGGCCGGAGGATTAGTGTGTGAATGGCCCGGTGTGGTTCCCGTGAATAAGACATTATTGCTGAATGAAGCCATTAAAACGCTTGTCGCAAAATGAAAAAACAAGGATTCTTCGGTCATCTTCGCGAAAGCATAAACCTCTCCATTTACAACAGTAAACAGAGCGTATTACGGATACTTCGGATTCTTAGATTGATTATTTCAATGCTTACGCTCGGTTTTGCATTATATTATTTTGGCTTTGGTATTTCGGAACAAGAAATTCCACTTTTCATCGGGGTGGTCAGAGGTACATTTATTTTTTTTATCATCAGCTTCATTATCAGGCTTTTCTTTGATTATGAGCCCTCCAAGTTTATTCGGCAAAACTGGTTTGAATTCCTCTTACTGGCTATCATTTTAGTTGACAGTTTGGGATTGTTCATCTTCGGAAAAACATTCCTCCGGCATTTTTTCTATCTGAATGATATTCCTGTTTTTTCTGAATTTTTCCTGCTGACAATATTGGGTTTTCTGTTATTGATTGTTTTTCTGGAACTCGGCAAAGTGGGGAAATACCTGCATAAAATCGGCATCTCTCCGGCGGCCATGTTCGTATTTTCCTTCATACTCCTTATTCTGTTGGGTACGGGCTTGTTAATGCTGCCCGAAACCAATAATCAAAAGGAATTTATGCCATTCCTGGATGCATTATTCACCTCTACCAGCGCCTGTTGTGTAACGGGGCTTATCGTGGTGGATACCGCCACGTATTTTTCCATGAAAGGACAATTTATCCTCCTTATTCTTATGCAGTTAGGCGGACTGAACGTAATTACCTTTGCTTCCTTTTTCACGTTCTTCTCTCAAAAAGGCGTAGGGTTGAAACAACAGGCCATTGTCATGGATTTCATGAGTTTCGAAAGTCTTTTGTCCACCAAAAAAATGCTCAGAGATATTTTAATCATGAGCTTTGCGATAGAAATTATCGGATGCCTGATGCTCTTTTTTCTATGGAGCCCCCAATTAGCATTCAATGGCACCGGAGAACGGTTTTTCTATTCGTTGTTCCACGCTGTTTCTGCATTCAATAATGCAGGATTCTCCTTATTCTCCAACGGCTTATTTGAAGAATATGCAAGGGACAGCTACATGTTGCATGTGGTTATCGGCATGATGATTATTATCGGTGGAGCCGGGTTCCCCGTGCTAAACGATTTATTTTCCATTAAAAACATGCGCGAAAGGCTTGAAAAACCTTGGAAAAGATACAAACCTTCCACGTTATTGGTTATTTATACCAGTGTATTTCTGATTCTTGCGGGCACTGTCGTTTTTTATGTATTTGAATCCGCCAATCCGCTGCAACTGGCTAAAGGAGGCATGGCCGAAAAAAATGAATTTGAAAAAATAATCACTTCCGTATTTCAATCGGTTACCACCAGAACCGCAGGATTCAATACGGTAGATTTCAGTATACTTTCGGCACCTGTTCTTATTTTCTTTATTTTTTTAATGCTCGTCGGAGCCTCTCCCGCTTCCACGGGCGGCGGCGTTAAAACCACCACCTTTGCCACCATATTTCTGTCAGCCTGGGCAACCATCCGAGGCAAAAAAGATGTTCAGGTATTTAAGCATACCATTCCCGAAGAAACGATCAAAAAAGCGGCTACAATTCTCATATTCTCATTCACCATCATCTTTATCGGCGGATTCTGCCTAACTTTTACGGAACCCGATATCGATCCGCTGCAATTATTCTTCGAAGAAATCTCCGCTTTTTGTACCGTGGGATTATCCACAGGCATCACGGCCGATTTATCCTCAGCAGGAAAAGTAATTCTAATCATCAGCATGTTTATCGGCAGAGTGGGCACACTTACGCTGGCCGTTTCACTCAGCCGCAAATCCATTTCCAATAACTATAAATATCCCAATGCCTTTATTATGGTGGGATAAAAACCGAATCAAACTATAATTGTTAGTAACACCGATGAGTTCAGTAAAACCATATAACAGCCAAGACAAAAGCAAAAAACAAGAAGTAGCCGAAATGTTCGATAACATATCTTCGCGCTATGATTTTTTGAACCGTTTTCTATCCCTGGGAATTGATGTTTCGTGGAGAAAAAAAACAGTTAAAGCTGTGCTGAAAACACAGGCTGAATATGTGCTCGATGTTGCTACCGGAACGGCCGACCTCGCCATTATGATGGCGGTTTCGGGTGTGCCCAAAGTTACCGGAGCCGATTTATCGGCGGGTATGCTGCGTGTAGGCGAACAAAAAGTGCAAAGCCGCAATCTGTCAGCCAAAATCAATCTGATTCAGGCCGACAGTGAAAAATTACCGTTTGAAGACAATCGTTTTGATGCCGCCACCGTAGCCTTTGGCGTTCGTAATTTCGAGCATCCCGTTCAGGGACTTTCCGAAATATTCAGGGTGCTGAAACCCGGCTCTACCTTATTTGTACTTGAATTTTCAAAACCCGAACATTTCCCTTTCAAACAGATTTATAATTTCTATTTCCGGTTTATTCTTCCGGTATGGGGTAAGTTTATTTCGGGCGATAACGCCGCCTACACCTACTTACCCGAAAGTGTTAATGCATTTCCGCATGGCGAGGAATTTATAAAGCTCATGCACGAGGCCGGATTCAAAAACGGATCTCAGCGTAAGCTCACCTTCGGTATCGCCAGTCTTTACAGCGCGTCAAAATAATTTTTGCACCTTTGCGTTAGTAATCGGCTTTGACAAGAACAGTTAAAAATACACTCCTCTTTATGTTGGTTTTGGGCATTATGACTCCGGTATTGGGTCAGATTGCCACGAAACCGCTTGCGCTTCCGCATTTAGACAGAAAGCTGCTCTACTTTGGTTTTCACATCGGAGTCAATACCATGAATTTTGCCGTGCGCCCCATGGATAATCCCGGTGTGGTGGACAGTGTGTACGCCATTGAATCGTCTCCCCAAAGCGGTTTTTCACTGGGTCTGATGACCAACCTCCGCCTAACCGATGTACTCTGTGTACGGTTTACGCCCGGTTTGTCTTTTGGGCAGCGAACGCTGAACTACACCATGCGCGGAGTAAACGATACTGAGTTTTACAATGTGGCCAAACCCGTAGAAAGTACCCATCTCGATTTCCCGATAGCGCTCAGGCTCAAATCGGCCCGGTTGAACGATTTCAGGGTGTATGTGGATGCCGGTATGAAATACACGTATGACCTGGCTTCCAAACAAAACATTGATGATAAAGGTGCCTCTTTTGTCAAAATCAAAAAAAACGATATTTCGTTTGAAATGGGCACCGGGTTAGACATTTATCTCCGATATTTCAAATTCTCCCCTGCCGTAAAAGTAAGTTGGGGCATTCCCAATATGCTTGTTCGCGAAGACCATACTTTTTCCAACTCATTAAACAGACTGCACACACGTGCCGTCATGTTCACCTTCTTTTTCGAAGGGTCATTATAACCACTCACCCGCTTCGGCAAGCGGCATTTGATTACCTTTGATTCCATGGAACCCGTGCAGGAAATTGAATTATTACTCCTCCCCGAAAAGGCATTTGATGAAGCGGCAGTTCTTTCGGCCATACATCAAAAATTAGGTAAAAAAGCGCTCGATATCAAAGGGTTTAACATCCGTAAACGCTCTATCGATGCCCGCGGAGGTAAGGTAAAATTCAACCTGAGGGTAGTTCTATTTTTCAACCAGGTTGCCCCTGCCGAAGTTCCGTTCGAGCTCATACACAAAAATGTGCAGCATGCTCCGGAAGTATTCATTGCCGGGGCGGGTCCTGCGGGATATTTTGCCGCATTCCGTTTGATAGAAAAAGGATTCCGGCCGGTCATTATAGAACGGGGAAAAACCGTGCGTGAACGCCGGAGAGATTTAGCCAATCTCACCAAAAACCATATCGTAAATCCCGAAAGCAACTATTGCTTTGGCGAAGGCGGCGCAGGCACATACAGCGACGGAAAACTCTATACCCGTTCCGACAAACGGGGCGATATCCAGCGGGCGCTGGGCATTTTCCGTTTTTTTGGGGCGGATGAAGATATACAGATTAATGCCCGTCCGCATATCGGCACCAACAAACTGCCCGGCATCATCGAAAAAATGAGGGAATTTATCCTCTCCTGCGGAGGCGAAATCCGGTTCAATACCAAACTCACCGACCTAAAAACCGGTTTTGGCAAACTGACCGATATCTGCCTGAACGGCAATGAATGGATACCTGCCTCCAACCTGATTCTGGCCACCGGACACTCCGCCGAAGATGTGTATTATATGCTGCATCACCGCAACATCCGGATTGAAGCCAAACCCTTTGCGCTGGGCGTTCGGGCCGAACATCCGCAGGAACTGATCAACCGCATTCAGTATAAAGCCGATTTTCAGAACGAGTACCTCCCTCCTGCCTATTATTCGCTGGTGGCGCAGGTAGGCGGTAAAGGTGTGTATTCATTCTGCATGTGTCCAGGAGGGATTATTGCCCCGTGCAGCACCGAACCCGGGTTGGTGGTTACCAACGGCTGGTCGCCCAGCAAACGAAACAATCCTTTTGCCAACTCGGGCATAGTAACCGAAATAGGCTATGAAGAATTAGCCACCCTGGGCGATGTGGAAAAAGACCCGTTTATAGCCCTGAAATTCCGCCGAAAAGTGGAAGAAGCCAGTTGCATCAACGGGCAGAACGACCAAACGGCTCCCGCCCAAAGACTCACTGATTTTGTAAAAGGAAAAAAATCGGCCGATTTACCCGTATGCAGTTATACACCCGGTACCGAGCCATACGATTTAAAAGAAGTATTGCCCGGTTTTGTATTCGACCGGCTGCAGAAAGCCTTTGTGGAATTTGATAAAAAAATGAAAGGCTATTTAACGGCGGAAGCCCTTGCCGTTTCTACGGAGAGCCGCACGTCTTCGGCCATACGCATTCCACGTGACAAAGTAAGCCTGCACCATCCGGAGGTGATGGGATTATTTCCCTGTGCGGAGGGAGCCGGCTATGCCGGAGGTATTATTTCGGCAGCCATTGATGGCGAAAAATGTGCCGATGCCGCCTGTATAAATACATAAAAGGCATTTATACATTCAGATTTTGGGATGCTATAAAAACGGATATATTTGAATAAATAAACCCTGACGGTTATCAGGCTTATCCAACACAGGGGTGTTGTATAGGTCGGATTTTATCAGGGGTATATACAAGTTGGCGGTAATATTAACAGACCCAACAGAACAATAACAAATTAATAAAACAATATATGACAGAACAACATTTCTTAAACAATGTCTTTGGCAAAACGGATATGACCAAAAAAGAAAAGGAAATTGCAATTTCCAAATTTAAACAATTAACGTTCGAAAAGAATAGTTTCTTATTAGAAGAAGGTAAAACAGCAAACCATTATTGGTTTATTCAAAGTGGCTTTATACGGTCTTACGTTATTGACACCGAAGGAAATGATATTACAACAAACTTTTTTTCGGTTGGTGATATTGTTATAGACTGGCCATCTTTCTTTTTAAGAAATCCAACAAGAGAGAATATCCAAGCACTTTCTGATTGTGTATGCTGGCAATTGGACTTTGAGACATTTCAAGAACTTTTTCATAGCATCCGAAATTTTAGAGAACAAGGGAGAACAACATTAGTAAGCAGCTACTTTGCACTAAAACGACATAGTATTTCTATGATAGCCGACCAAGCCAAAGACCGATATTTAAGGTTGGTCAAAGAAAAGCCTCACGTTGTTCAAAATGTATCTTTAAAGCATATTGCAACATTTTTGGGCATTACAGACACTTCATTGAGCCGAATTAGAAAAGAAATTGCAAGCGAATAGTTTTTCTTGTCATATGGCAAGTTTTATTTTTTTTGATTGGCTGAACTTTGCCACATCATTAATCTTAAAATTTTTAAAAATATGACACAGTTAAAAGAATTTATGTTGCTGTTCAGATACGAACCGAGTAACGAAGAGCCGACAGCACAACAATTATCAGAAATGCACAAACATTGGGGAGAATTTATTGGTGGAATTGCTATGCAAGGCAAATTGGTAAGTACGCACCAATTAGGTTTTGAAGGAAAAAAGATTTTTGCCAATCAAAGCACAGAAAACGGATTTCATATTGCTGAAGGACAAACCATCGGTGGCAATATGGTTTTAAAAGCCGAATCAATGGAATCTGCCGCAGAACTTGCAAAAAAATGCCCAATACTTTTTATGGGTGGCACAGTGGAAGTAAGAGACGTAATACCAATGAACTAATTAAAAACATTTTAAAATGAACAAAAAAATGATATTCGCAATAATTGGAATCGCTCTTGTAGCGTTCATCGGATTTGGTTTATATAAAGCGAGTGGTTTGAAATCAATTCAAATCATCAAAACAGTTACCATTAAAGGAACTAAACAAGAAGTTTTTGATATGGTAAAATACTTGAACAACTTCCCAAAATGGTCGCCATTTTTGGCACAAGACCCAACGCAGAAATATGAAGTTAAAGGCACGGACGGAACAGTTGGTGCACAATACCATTGGGACGGAAACAAAGGAAAAGATTTAGGTTATCAAGAAATCGTAAAAATTGACGAACTCAACTATGTGAGTATGAAGTGCGATATTCAAAAGCCCTTTGTTGCTAAACCAACCTTTGACTATTATTTTTCTGAAACGGCAAACGGAATTGAAGTTAAACAAGATTTTAAGTTGGAATCTGGTTTGGTTGACGCATTTTTTATGTGGCTATTTGGTGCTAAATCCGAAATGGAAAATACCAATCAGCAAGGAATGGATTTACTTAAAAAAGCTATAGAAACAAAATAATGCTTGAAATTTGTTTCCTTTTTACGACTCTTTTATTCCTCTTGTTTTTTTATTTAGGGACAGGTAGGAATAAAAGAGTTTTAGTAGTTTCTATTATATGGCTCGTTTTAATTAGTTCGATTTCCTTAACAGGCTTTTTTCAAAACACAAATACTATTCCGCCAAGGTTTTTGATTGTGTTGATTGGCAATATTGCTTTGATAGCTTTTCTATACTCAAGACTTAAAGCTGTTGCCTTAGATTATCGTTACGCAATGCTAGTTCACGCATTACGTGTTCCAGTAGAAATAACGTTGTATTTCTTGTTTTTACGAAAGCAAGTACCTGAAATTATGACTTTTAATGGTTTAAACTTTGATATTATTATTGGTATATCGGCACTTATATTTTTCATTCTAAGTCAAATATTCAAAGTCAACCTTGGCAAAAAGACACTTCTGATTTGGAATATTTTCGGACTTTTGTTTTTAATGAATATTGTAGTAATAGCTATCTTATCAGCCCCTTTATCTATTCAACAACTGTCATTTGAACAACCCAATATTGCAGTACTCTCGTTTCCCTATATATTACTTCCTTCATTCATAGTTCCAATTGTTATTTCGACACACATTACATCAATAAAACAATTGACGAAAAGATGAAGTACTACCGCCAACAACGCCTTGGCAAAAGTGACGGGCTGGTGCTTTCAAATAAAAATTAAGTGCTAATTTCGGAGCCTAAGCGGTGTTTGGGAGTTTTGTGGGGAAATCGCCACCTTCGCCAAGCCGCCGAACGTTATGGTGAATCTTAAAATGAAACTTCTACCAATAATATTTTCGGTTGCAATTCTGACTGGGTGTAACTTCAAATCATCGGAGGAATATCACAGGGAAGCAAATAAGCTTGAGCAAGAGGAGAAATTCAAAGAAGCAATTTTGCTACTTGACAAAGCAATTGAGAAAGACCCAAACAATATAAAAGCTCTGCTCGACAGAGCATTCGATAAATCAACGATTGAAGATTTCAAAGGAGCCATTGATGACTACACAAAAGTTATTGAATTGGATCCTGACAACGGCTTAGCCTATTTGAATCGTGGAAAAAATAAAAATCGACTAGAAGACTACAAAGGAGCCATTGCTGATTTTGACAAGGCAATTTCAACCAAAGGAGGAGAATTAATTTATATGGACAAAGTTGAAAATTCATTCGTTGAAACAGGCTTTGAATATGATGTAAAAATGGAAGAGATCAAATTCGAGCGCGGTATTGCTTATTATAAAATCGATAGTTTAAAGGGTGCATTTGACGATTTTAATTTTTCAATCCAAAAAAACTATTTGTTGCCTGACAGTTATTATTGGCGAGGTCTGATTTATCTGAGCTACAATATGAAAGACGAGGGTTGCAAAGATCTAAATAAGGCTATGGAGTTAGGCGCCCCTGATGCAAACGACTTGTTGAATAAAAATTGTAAATAAAAAACTGTCCATAACACATCCTCACCCCTTCCGAATTTACCTGTGCTAAGCGGATTGCGTAGTAATCCGTAAGCCTATAGCCACGTAATTAGATTCCGCAATTAAAATATATGCCGCTCCTACGGAGCTTGTCATATTTTATAATTATCCGTAAAACCCGCAC
>JAKRSD010000013.1 GCA_022402535.1 Flavobacteriales bacterium
AAATTATTTAACAGAAATCAGTATAAAAACTGTCAACCAAATTTAGGCAGAGTCACTAGTTCCATAGTCATGGCTCTTGATTCCTGCATCTTAAGCAAAGCTTAACACTCCTGCCTCGGGGTAGTTTTGTACTTTCGTGAGCGCATCATGAAAACTTCAGGGAACATAAAATTCAGTTTCGACTTAGATTTTGAAGGAATCGTGATTCTGCTTACCTGCACCGAACCGGATTTCCGGTTGGTATGGGCCATGGAAAAAGTGCTTGGCATTCCGTTCAGACAGGTGGAAGAGACGATATACAGCCTCAAAGGCCGGAATGAACAGCTCGTTTTTTCGCGATTTGAATATGAAACCGGCGAAGAAGATGAAATCATCTGGAGACTGCAATCCAACCGTTGCCCGCACGGATTTATGGCACCCGAATTCAAAAACTTCGATTATATATTGGTCGTTTTCGGAGATTTTCCTCCTACTTTTGGCGACGAAATCACCCGAAAATTAAGAACGATCCGTTTCATTACGTCCGCTTTCCGAATTTCGGCCGAAACCATTAAAACAAAAGAACTGTTACTTATCTAAAAGAACTATGGATAATTTTACAAAAACCAAGATTGTAGCCACCATCGGTCCGTCTTCTTCCTCTTATGAAATGCTCGAAAAAATGAGCCGGGAAGGTATGAATGTTGCCCGTTTGAATTTTTCACATGGCTCCTATCAGGATCATCAGCAGGTTATTGACAACATACGCCTGTTGAATAAAAATACAGGTTCCCGAATCGGTATTCTGGCCGACTTGCAGGGTCCCAAAATCCGCACGGGCGTGGTGGAAAATGAGCCGCTATTATTGAAGGAGGGCTCTGTACTTACTCTTACCACAGAGGAAACTATTTGTAAAGACACCACCATTTACATCAAATATGAATTTTTTGCCCGCGATGTAAAACCCGGAGAGCAGGTGCTGATTGACGACGGAAAAATTGTACTGCGCATTTTGGAAACCGATGGAGAAAAAACCGCTAAAGCCGAAGTGGTGAGCGGTGGAAATTTGCTCTCTAAAAAAGGCGTAAACTTACCCAATACCAAAGTGTCCATTCCTTCATTAACACCCAAAGATTTGGCCGATTTAGATTTTTTGTTGGAGCAGGAAGTGGAGTGGATCGGTTTGTCTTTTGTACGTTCGGCTGCTGATATCATTGAACTTCGCCACCGTATCCGCAAAAGCGGGAAACGATGCCGAATCATTGCCAAAATAGAAAAACCTGAAGCGCTCGAAGATATTGATGATATTATTACAGAGAGCGATGCCATTATGGTGGCCCGCGGCGATTTGGGTGTAGAAATGCCCATGGAACAGGTACCCATCATCCAAAAAATGATTGTGAATAAATGCCTGCGCATCGGAAGACCTGCAATTATAGCCACCCAGATGATGGAGAGTATGATTGTGAACTTTTCGCCTACCCGTGCCGAAGTAAATGATGCCGCCAATTCGATATTAGACGGCGCTGATGCCGTAATGCTGAGCGGAGAGACATCTACGGGTAAACATCCCGACAGGGTAATCAATGCCGTAAAACGGATTATTACCCATGTGGAAGCCCAGGAGATTTATAATTTTCCCATAAACCTGAACCGCAAAGAGCAGCCCAATAAAGAACGATTTATTTCGAACGAAATCTGCCGTACAGCCTGCCGCGTTGCTAATGAAACCAATGCAGTGGCCTTGGTAGCCAATACCCATTCGGGGTATTCGGCCATCAAATTGTCCAGCTACCGTCCTAAAGCGAATATTTATGCCTTTACGGGCAATGAGTTTATTTTGAATGCGCTGAGTCTGGTTTGGGGGGTTCGTTGTGTGTATTACGACAAATTTGTAAGTACAGACCACACCATCGCGGATATCAAGTATCTGCTTAAAAAACAGGGTTTTGCACAGCCGGGTGAGATTATTGTGAATATCGCCAGCATTCCTTTGGAAGAAAGAGGCATGTCTAATATGCTTAAAATAAGCGTGATATAAGTACAAGGCTAAAACTTATCAACGAATTCAATTTTCTGTTAATAACCTTTTGCCTACCCCGGCAGGAAGGGGTATTTTTGTGCATCCATTAAAATTAATTGACATGATTCAGAACGATAAACCGAGAGTAATTGTAAAAACGAAAAATCTTGCTCTTATTTTTGATTACTGCACCGAAAGTAAAACTCCTTTTACCGCCAACCCAAGATTAAATGGCGATGAATGGGAAATAGAATTTAAAGTAACCGACGTGATGGGCGGTGTGGTATTGGGTATGTTTTTGCGCGAGAACCGCATAGAACCTGTAGGCGTGCAGGTGGTAAAACCGCAGACGGCTTCCGTGGTTAACAAAGCCAAACCTGTGCGCACCAAAAAACAGGAAACGGCTGAAATATTAGATATGGGTGCTGCAGAAACGGCAGTGGAAACGCCCGTATTCGAAAACCTGCCGGAAACTATTGCTGAGCCGGTAATAATGGAAACCGAAATGGTACAAGAAGAAAAACAGGAGCCTGCAGTGGCAGTAACTTCCGGAGGTTTTTCTCCCGAAATGTTATTTGACGAAAATTAAGCAACCCCTTGCTTTATGGATAAAAGCCGCTTCTTTGGAAGTGGCTTTTTTTGTTATACGTACTTGTTATAATTTCGTAATAGCCTATATTTGAAAGAATCAATAAGATATATCGTACTTTTAACATGTATACACAATTCAATAAATATATTTTAATTATTCCTGTTTACTTAATACTGAACTGTGTAAGCACAGCTCAAAATTACCCGTTACCCGGTGCTACCTGGTATTTTGACTGTGGAGGATTGGGCACTCTCAGTTGTATTGAAAAGTGGACTTATTTGGGTGACAGCCTGGGGGCTGATGGCAGGTACCTAAAAATTCATTCAGAAACAAAACACAGGTATTTTATTGCAGATACAATAACTGGCTTTAACCAATACTCAGGAACTATTTATCTTTTGGAAAGAAATGATTCTTTATATACTCTTTCTTATATAAATTCGGTAGCGGGGCCTGGTAACCTCATAGCCGATTTTAATGTTTCTCAGGGTGACAGCACTTTATCACCTTATTACGAAAGTTCCGTTGCTGCTTATATGAGCGGGCAGACATCCTGTTCGGAGGAAGATTCACTGTTGATATACCAGAAATCGACGGTGATTTCAACAGATGAGCAGACGATATCCGGTACTTCGTTAAAAAGCTATCGGGTGAATTTTTTCAATCAATCAGGCGGCCTGTCAGAAAAAGAATTTAATCAACGGTCTATTGTTGCCGACGGACAATACTATTCCATTATTGAGCCTGTATTGGATGAATTTTGCGGAGCTATTTACTGTTTTGGAGTTCCTTATCTGATTTGTTTCAGGGATGATTTTTCTGGTCCGGAAAAGTGTGCCGATAAAGCAGCACAATTTAATTTATTAAGTAATCAAGATGTTTCACAGATTTTGCCCGTTTCGGTTTTTCCCAATCCGTTTAAAGAGAACGTTTTTCTTTCGTTCACGGAATCTACCGATTTTCATGCAGTTCTTTATGACCTGAGAGGAAGTAGAATTCTCTCCGCGTCCGGATTGGGAGCCTATTCCGCATCAATAGATACCTACCACCTCAAACCAGGACTTTATGTGCTTCGCGTTTCCGATAATCAGGGAAAGACGTTTTCGGCTAAACTGATTAAGGAGTAAATCGTTTTTTTTAGCGGTTACCTCTTTTAAAATAAAAAACGCCCCACATTCCTGCGGGGCGTTCTAGTAACCAATAAACCTATTTTTTAGTAAGGATATTTGTTTGCCTCAATCGCTTTGGCGGCAATACGACGACGGGCTTCTTTCACGTTGAAAGGCTCCGTTTTGGTAAAGCGCTTAAGGCCCATAAGCATCATACGCTGCTCATCGCCTTCGGCAAAACTGTTGATGGCATTTTTCCCTTTGATGTTGATGCGGTCAGCCGTATCGTTGAATAATACATTCACGATGTCAATCAACTCGGCATGGGCCTCGGCACCATCGCGGTGAACTAATTTTTCCACGCGAAGCATGGTAGATTCTGCCACATAGGTTTCAATCGCCATGTCGGCAATATCCATCAGAATTTCCTGCTCTTTGGCCAGCGACTGCATCAATTTTTGTACAGCACTGCCTGCCACCATCATAATGGCTTTTTTGAATTTGCGCAGGTATTCTTTGTGGGCGCAGAATAAGGTTCCGTCATCCTCAAAAGGCTCAGGAATACTCATCAGTTCACCGGCTACTTTCATGGCAGGAGTCATCAGATCCAATTCGCCTTTCATGGCACGGCGCAGAATCATATCAACCGTAAGCATACGGTTGATTTCGTTGGTTCCTTCAAAAATTCGGTTAATACGGGCATCGCGGTAAGCACGATCCATAGGCGCTTCGGCACTGTATCCCATACCTCCGTATATCTGTACGCCTTCGTCCACCACGTAATCCAAAGTTTCAGAACCGTACACTTTCAGAATGGCACACTCAATGGCGTATTGCTCCACACCTTTCAGTTCAGCCTGAGAATGATCCATGCCGTCGGCAACATACTGGGCAATCATGTCCTCGATGTTTTTAGACGCACGATAGGTGGCCGATTCGCAGGCAAACACACGGATACACTGCTCGCTGATTTTGTAGCGGATAGCTCCGTATTTGCTGATGGGACGACCAAACTGCTGACGCTCGTTGGCATAATTCACGGCAGTGGAAATACACTGTTTTGAACCTCCGGCAGCTGCAGCACCCAGTTTGATACGTCCGATGTTGAGGATGTTTACGGCAATTTTAAATCCGTTTCCGCGCTCGCTCAACAGGTTTTCTACCGGTACATGGCAATCTTCAAAAAACACCTGACGGGTGGAAGAGCCTTTGATACCCATTTTCTTTTCTTCTTCGTTCAGTTTAATACCGCCGAATTCTTTTTCTACAATAAATGCAGAAAGGTTGGCATCATCGTCGATTTTGGCAAAAACCACAAAAATGTTGGCAAAACCGGAGTTGGTAATCCACATTTTTTGTCCGTTGATCACGTAATGTTTTCCATCGGCCGAAAGCACGGCTTTGGTTTTACCGCTGTTGGCATCCGATCCGCTTCCGGGTTCGGTAAGGGCATAGGCTGCTTTCCATTCACCGGTAGCCAATTTAGGCAGATACTTAGCCTTTTGGGCTTCGTTTCCATACAACGTAATAGGCAATGTACCGATTCCGGTATGGGCAGAAAAACCTACAGCAAAGCTGTGACCGGCTCCGGTAACTTCAGTTACCAGGGTTCCGGTGGTAAAATCTTTACCAAAACCGCCGTACTGCTCAGGAATATTGATTCCCAACAGACCCAGTTCGCCGGCTTTATCAAGCAATTGCGGCATCAGGTCAGGATTTTTCATGCTGTCGATTTCATCCAGACGGGGCCATACCTCGTTCACCAGAAAATCGCGACAGGTTTGGGCAATCATGCGTTGCTCTTCGTCAAACTCTTCCGGAATAAACACATCCTGATAAGACGTTTCGCGGATTACCCATTCGCCTCCTTTGAGGGCTTTTTTTGTTTCTGTGGCTGTAGTTGCACTCATGTTTTTAATTTAATTTAGGAATCAAGAGTCAAGAGCCACGATTCAAGACAATGGCTCTTTAATCTGATTCTGTGTGTTATTGTTCTTTTATTTTTTCTTTAAAACCGAATGTCATTTTCTGAATATTTGAGATTCTTTCAAGAAGTTCATTACAAGTTTGGTCAGAAACGTAACCGCATTTTTCTGCAATTAATAATTGGGTTTCCAGCTCAAAACTTGATCCAAGTGCCATTTCTAAAAATCTACCGAATTCTTTTGATGATTTTCGAGAAGACCCCTCTGCAATATTTGAAGGTATTGACACCGAACAGCGATTGATTTGGGAAACCAGCCCGAATCGCTCATCAGCAGGAAAGTTTTTGGTTAGCTTATACACATCGTGTGCAAGCTGCAATGAATCTTTCCCAATTTTCAATTCTTTAAAATTATGCATTTAAATCTTTCTTGGTCTCAATCTAATTTAGTCTTGACTCATGGCTCTTGATTCTTGACTCATCCAACTAAAAAACCTCAAATACTCCCGCGGCTCCCTGGCCGGTTCCTACGCACATGGTTACCATGCCGTATTTGCCGCCCTGGCGTTTTACCTCGTGAATTACCTGAACGGCAAGTTTAGCGCCGGTGCAGCCCAACGGGTGGCCTAATGCGATGGCCCCTCCGTTTGGATTTACCTTCGCCGGATCGAGTCCCAATTCACGCACAATGGCTATGGATTGCGAGGCAAAAGCTTCGTTCAGTTCAAACACGGAAATATCTTCTTTGTTCAGACCTGCTTTTTCTAACGCTTTCGGAATCGCCCAGATAGGACCTACCCCCATAATGGCGGGCTCTAATCCTACGTTGGCATGCGACACCAGACGGGCTTGTGGTTTCAGGCCCAGTTCGTTCATCATTTTTTCTGACATTACCAGTACAAAAGCTGCTCCGTCTGAAGTTTGAGAGGCATTCCCTGCGGTAACGGTTCCGTTGGCATCGAATACGGGACGTAACTTGGCTAATGCTTCCAAGGATGAATCGGCGCGGGGGCCTTCGTCGGTATCCACCACGTACGATTTTTCTTTGCGTTTGCCTTTTTCGTCAATAAATACCTGATTTACGGTAATGGGAGCAATACCGCTTTTAAAACGACCTTCTGCAATAGCAGTAGCCGCTCTTTTGTGGCTCTCTAATCCGAAAGCATCCTGGTCTTCGCGCGAAACATTGTAACGGCGGGCTACTTCTTCAGCAGTCAGACCCATGCCCCAGTAATAGGTTGGGTCATTTTTGGCCACTTCGTAGTTAGGAACAATTCTCCAACCTCCGAAAGGAATGGCACTCATGGATTCGGCACCGCCGGCAAGAATACAATCGGCCAGACCGGCTTCAATTTTTGCTGAAGCGATGGCGATGGTTTCTAATCCTGAGGCACAATAACGGTTTACCGTCATGCCGGGTACTTTATCTGTGCTCAGTCCCATCAGGGAGAGCATACGCCCCATGTTCAGTCCTTGTTCGGCTTCGGGTGCGGCATTACCCACGATTACATCGTCAATTTTATTTACGTCGAGCTGCGGAACATCTTCCAATATGCGTTTGATAACCTGCACGGCAATATCATCGGGACGCATAAAACGGAAGGCTCCTTTTCCGGATTTTCCGACAGGAGATCTGTATCCTGCTACTATATATGCTTTGTTCATGTTTATAGATTTATTGTTTGTGAATTATTTTTTTGGTATTGAGTATTTAGACTTTGGCACTGCTGGTTTTAATAGAGAGCTGCTCTTGAAATTTATATAACATCTTTTGTAAAGCGGTTATCAGCATAAAACAGTCATCCAGTTTTATTGATTGTGAATATCCCAAATCAATGCACAATAACAGTTGCGTTTCCAATTCATAAATTGAGCCGGAGGCAAGCGATAAAAAATGTAGAAACTCTTTATCTGATTTTCTACCGGCGCCTTCAGCTATATTGGATGGAATAGAAACCGCACATCTTCTTACCTGGGAAGTTAACCCGAATCGCTCATCCTGCGGAAAAGCAGCAGAAACAAGATATGCTTCTTTAGCTAATCGCATGGATTCTTTCCAGATTATGAGTTCCTTATAATTGTGCATCTTTAATCTTAATACTCAATACTAACTACTTGATACTTTATCCTAATACTCAATACTAACTACTTAATACTAATTACGAAGTGGTTTACCCGTTTTCAACGTATGCTGAATGCGCTCAAGCGTTTTGCGGGTTCCCAGCAGAGACAGGAATGCTTCTCTTTCCAGATCCAGCAGGTACTGCTCGCTCACTAAAGTGCGCTCACTCAGGTCGCCCCCGCAGAGTACATACCCCAGTTTTTGGGATACCAATACATCGTGTTCACTGATGTAGTGTCCGCTCAGCATGGCGTTGGCTCCGGCATATACTACGCCCAGTCCTTCGCGGCCCAATACCATGATATCGGTGCGCTGTGGTTTTTGGGTGTAGCCGGCATCGGCCAGACGGATAACTTCCTGCTTGGCTTCTTCCAGGCGGCGGTCTAAGTTTACCACTACTTTATCCTGTCCAGGACGGAAAATACCCAATCCGTAGGCTTCATAAGCTGAGGTGGCTACTTTAGCCTGACCGATCGTGAGGAATTTATCCTTAATCGTAGGAATGCGGATGTCTTCAGGACCCATGGCATCAGAAGCGCGAAGCGCGAACTCTTTGGTTCCGCCACCGCCCGGGATTACACCTACGCCCACTTCTACCAAACCGATATACGTTTCGGCTGCGGCTACTACGGCATCGGCATGAAGACACAATTCGCATCCTCCGCCAAGCGTTAAACCTTGGGGAGCCACCACCACCGGAATGCCTGAATAACGAACACGCATTACCGTATTTTGGAAGGCTTTGATGGCAAAATTTAATTCATCCCACTCCTGATCGGCAGCCAGCATGAGCACCATGGCAAGATTGGCCCCGGCTGAGAAATTATCCCCGTTGTTGCCCAGTACCAAACCGCGGTAATCACCGTTTTCGGCAATGTCAATGGCTTTGTTGATGCCCATGAGTACTTCTCCGCCCAAGGAATTCATTTTGGTGTGGAACTCTAAGTTCAATACACCGTCGCCCAAATCGTGCAAGGTAGAACCGGCATTTCCCCACACTTTTTTGCTTTCGCGGATATTGTCGAGGATAATAAAGGCTTCGCGGCCCGGGATGGTTTTGTACGATTTAGTGGCTAAGTCGTAATATTTTTCTACACCGTTTTCCAGTTTGTAGAACGTTTCAATTCCTGCAGCCAGCATATCATACACCCACTGGGCAGGTTTTACGCCCAACTCTTCCATTTTAGCAACGCCGGCTTTCACACCTATGGCATCCCAGCTGATGAAAGGTCCCATGCTCCAGCCGAAGCCGGCTTTCAGGGCATCATCCACTTTATAGATGTCTTCCGTAATTTCTGGAACCCGGTTACTTACATATTGGAACAGGTTGGCGAACGATTTGCGGTAGAACTCGCCGGCAGAATCGGGTCCGTTGAAGAGGATTTTGGTGCGTTTGGCCAGATTGTCCTCTTGTTTGGCCATTTCTAAGGTGGCAAATTTTACCTTTTTCTGAGGCACATATTCCAGGGTATTCAGGTCGAGGGAGTAAATTTCTCCATCAGGCATTTTTTTGTAGAAACCCTGTTTGGTTTTAGATCCCAACCATTTGTTTTCCACCATTTTTTGTAGGAAGTCGGGCAGTTCGAACAGATGTTTAGCCTCGTCGTTGGGCAGATTGGCTTTGAGTCCGTTGGCCACATTTACAAGGGTATCCAATCCCACCACATCGGCTGTACGGAAGGTAGCCGATTTGGGACGGCCCATTACCGAACCGGTGAGTTTGTCAATTTCTTCAACGGTTAAGCCTAAATCACGCACGCCGTGAAACAGCGCCTGAATGCTGTACACCCCTATACGGTTGGCGATGAACGCCGGTGTGTCTTTACAGAGTACGGTTGTTTTTCCGAGGAAACGGCTTCCGTAATCCATGAAAAAGTCCACGATTTCGGGTTTGGTTTTCGTGGACGGGATAATTTCCAACAGGCGCAGATAGCGCGGCGGATTGAAAAAGTGTGTACCGCAGAAGTGTGCCTGAAAATCTTCACTGCGTCCTTCGAGCATCTGCTCAATCGGAATACCCGAAGTGTTGGACGTAATCAATGTTCCGGGCGTACGGAATTTTTCAACCTGATCAAAAACGGTTTTTTTGATGTCCAGACGTTCAATCACCACTTCAATTACCCAGTCGTAATCTTTGATGAGGTGCATGTCATCTTCAAAATTTCCGGTTTTGATGCGGCCCGCAAATTTTTTGTCGTACAGGGGCGCCGGATTCATTTTGATGGCATTCTGAAGCGCCGTGTTCACAATCCGGTTGCGTACGTTTTTGTTTTCTAAGGTCAGTCCTTTGGCTTGTTCGTCGGGGGTAAGTTCGCGGGGCACAATGTCCAACAGCAGCACGTCGAGGCCGATATTGGCAAAGTGACAGGCGATTTGGGAACCCATAACTCCCGAGCCGAGTACTGCCGCTTTTTTAATTCTTCTCATGATGTATTCTTAAATTTTCGGTTTGTCGTTTTTAAAATATAATCTGTTCGTTTTCAATCATGTGATTGATTTTCTTAAGTACCTTAAAAAAAACCTCCAGTTCCGATTCGGGAATGGAGATTTTGATGAAATTGTTGAAGTGCTTTACGGTAAACTTGGATATTTCGCGTTTCAGTTTTCCTTCTTCGGTTAAAAAAATACGCACCAGCCGTTTATCTTCTTTATCGCTTTTCCGGTAAATCAGTCCGCGTTCTTCGAGCGATTTGAGCATGCGGGTCAGCGAGCGGGGTTCCATGCCCAGCAGGGGGGCAATTTTGGTGGCCGGAGTGCCTTTTTCCGAATCAATATTAAGCAATACAAACCCTATGGCCGTAGTGATTCCGTGGGTTTGTGCCTCGGTATTGTACATCCTGGAAATCAAATGCCAGGTGTACTTTATATTAAAGTCAACGGTTTCTTCCCGCTTCATTTTTTTTCCTGTAATCATCAAACAAATATAGGAAAAATGTTATGCGTGCATACAATTGACGAATTTTAACAAATCTTTGTTCGCTAAATTGTATTTTATGAGAATAAATGTCTGAATAAGAAGAATATAAACCCCTGCATTACAAATACCCCGTCGAGTAATCCGCCATAATACAGTTCGGAACGGTTAGGGTTCGTGTAAAAAACCAAAATTGAGGCCATGCCGGTAAGCAGCACAATCGCATATATAAATGGTTCGGGAAAGGCAAAAACGGCAGAAAAAAGCGCCATCAAAAAACAACTTAAGGCAATGAGTTTGGTGTATGTAATGCCGAACCGGGTTGTCCATGTTTTTGTACCCGCCTGCCGGTCGTGCTCCCTGTCGCGGATATCGAAGGGTAGGGTAAGGCCAAAACAGAGAAAAAACTGAAATCCGAATAGCGGTAACCAACCCGGAATCGGGTTGCCGTATGCCATACAGGGCGCCGCCACTGTTGTCCAAGACCATACAAAAGCCACCAGGCCGATTTTGAGAAAAGGAATATCGCGAAGCCTGATTCGTTTTCCCCCGTTGGGAATAATAGGAAGAAAGTAAACGAGAGACACAATTCCGGAAGGCAATAACCAAAGAAAAAAGGTAAGACGGATTTCAAGAGCCGGTACGATGAGGATTCCCATGGAAGATGCCGTAATCACCCAAAGTAAATTCCTGTTTTTTTGTATCCAGGCGTGGCGCGGAAGCAGTCCGGGACTTAGGTAGATGTCCGCCCCATAGAGCCGTTGTACGTTATAGGTAGCCAATGTGCCCAGAAAAACAAACACATAAAGCGCGGAAGGAAAATCTAACCCGGTGTATAATCGGGTAACCCAAAGCATGGAAGGAGCCGCAGCGGCCACCCATGCGTTGGAATAAACCATCGCGCGAATGCATTTCATGCGCTTTTACCAGATTTTGTCAATAATTTCGGGTTTGTAGTTTTTCAGGTATTCTAAAATACCCACGCCTATGGCAATGCCGGTAAATCCGCCGCCTACCGACCATTTCAGTTTTTCGCCTTTAGCCCGGCTGTTAAACCCGTAGCGGTAATAATCATCAGAAAGATAACGGGGCCCCAACAGGCGCACCTTCCGTTTGGATTTTAGGGGGTTGATGGAAGAATAAATACCTGCATACGCCGCCGGAATAAACACGCCCCAATAATTCAGCGTACCGCCTGCCACAAAACCCAATCCAAAATTAACCAATCCCGTGTACGGGTTTTTATAATAAATGCGGGCATCCTGCCGGCCTTCCACCATGGCACGTACACGCTCCGTGGTAAGGGTATCTCCCTGAAAAATGGTTTCTTTATAAAGTACCACTTCTTCTTCATTAAAATTATAACTGAACACCTTATCTCTTTTCAGTTTCTGTTCCTTCTTTTTGCCTTTGGCTTCAAAATAGACATACTCTTCATCGTGGCGGACTTTGTTTATGGGTATGTTCTTCCCGTTAAACCGGTGAAGAGACTCAAATGGATAATAGCGTTTTCCGTCGCTCACTATCATGTTGATTTTTTTGGCGTCAAAGACTTTGGCTCCCTTTTTTTCAATCACAAACTCCAATCCGTCGGGAGCAAATCGGCCTGTAAATCCTTTGAAGCGTTTGCCGTTTTGAAGAATCAGCGTTTCGTGATTTGCCTGAGAAAAACCGCCGGCAGAAAGCGTTAAAAGCAGCAGGGCAGAAATAAAATGCTTCATCGGGTCTAAAATTTTTCTAAAAGTATCGGATTTGTCGTTCTGATGAAAAGAAGTTTTTAACCGAACGGATAAACACTTGTAAAACAGGGGTATAAAAAAGCATAAAACGAATAAAAATATGTATTTGCGCAGAACTTATTGGTTACTTTTGCGTTCCGTTTTTTCAGAAATAAATTCAATATGACCACAGGGGAAAAATTTCAGGATCGCCATATCGGTCCCAATGAAACCGAAATCCAACACATGCTTAAGGCGGTAAACGCCGAATCGATAGACTCACTGGCCGATGAAGTGGTGCCTTCGGATATCAGACTGGCTAAAAGCCTGCAGGTTCCGGATGCGCTTACCGAGCGTGAATATCTGGAATTAATCCACGATAAGGCTACGAAAAATCAGGTGTTTAAGAGTCATATCGGACAGGGGTATTATGGCACGTTTACACCTTCGCCCATTTTGCGCAATGTGTTCGAAAGTCCTTATTGGTACACGGCCTATACGCCTTATCAGGCCGAAATATCGCAGGGAAGAATGCAGAGCCTGCTTAATTTTCAGACCTTGGTGTGCGACCTTACGGGTATGCCGCTCGCCAATGCTTCCCTGTTGGATGAAGCCACCGCTGCCGCGGAAGCCATGCACCTGTTTTTGGCTGCCCGGACAAAAGATAAAGTGCAGGCCGGAGCCAATAAACTGTTTGTAGGCGAGGGCGTATTTGCCCAAACACTCGATGTACTCATTACCCGTGCAGAGCCTATCGGTGTGGAAATTGTAACCGGTAATTATGCCGATTTTGCCTTTGGTCCTGACTATTTTGCCGCACTCATCCAATACCCGAATACATACGGCACATTGAATGATTTTTCTGCGTTTACGGTTAAAGCCAAAGAACACAATATTTTCGTTGGCGTAGCATCCGATCTGCTTGCCCTTACCCTGCTCACGCCTCCGGGTGAATGGGGTGCCGATGTGGTGTTCGGTTCGGCCCAGCGTTTTGGCGTACCTATGGGATTCGGTGGTCCGCATGCCGCATTTTTTGCCACCAAAGAAGATTTTAAACGATTGATTCCGGGCCGTATCATCGGGGTAACACTCGATGCCAACGGAAATCCTGCCCTCAGAATGGCACTGCAGACCCGCGAACAACATATCAAACGCGACAAAGCGACTTCCAATATCTGTACGGCTCAGGCACTGTTGTCCAATATGGCCGCCATGTATGCCGTGTATCATGGACCGGAAGGCTTAAAACGCATTGCCCAAAACGCCCACCTCACCGCTACGGCTGTCTATAATGGATTGAAATCGTTAGGGTATTCCGTACACGAAGGTTTATTTTTCGATACTGTTTCCGTAACGGTGGATGCTGCCCAACTGAACGCCATCAAAGAAGCGGCCGAAAAAGCGGGTATCAATTTCTTTTATCGTGACAATGCCACGATATCCATCAGCACGGATGAACTTACCCGCGAAGAAGATGTACAGGCCATTTTATCTGTTTTTGCCGGAGTGGCCGATAAAGCCGTTCCTGCGGTTTCCGGGGTTAATAACATTGCCCATTCCGGATTATCGCGCAAAAGCGATTTCCTTACCCATAAAGTATTCAATTCCCATCATTCTGAAACAGAAATTATGCGCTATATTAACCAGTTGGAGCGCAAAGACATCGGGTTGAATTACTCTATGATATCCTTGGGTTCATGTACCATGAAACTGAATGCGGCCACGGAAATGATTCCGCTCAGCCGTCCGGAGTTTAATGCCATTCACCCGTTTGCTCCGATTAATCAGGTGCAGGGATATGTGGAAATTCTTACCGAATTGGAAGCCTATCTTTCCGAAATTACGGGTTTTGATGCGGTTTCGCTTCAGCCCAATTCCGGTGCCCAGGGCGAGTATGCCGGCTTAATGGTCATCCGTGAATATTTGAAAGCCAAAGGCGAAGGCCATCGCAATATTGCGCTGATTCCTTCTTCGGCCCATGGAACCAATCCGGCCAGCGCCGTAATGGCGGGAATGGATGTGGTGGTGGTTGCCTGCGACGAAAACGGCAACATCAATGTGGACGATTTGCGCGCCAAAGCCGAAAAATATAAAGATGCGTTAGCCTGCCTGATGGTTACGTATCCATCTACCCACGGGGTGTATGAAGAGCGTATCCGCGAAATTACCGGAATCATTCACGAGTTCGGCGGACAGGTGTATATGGACGGTGCCAATATGAACGCCCAGGTGGGACTTACTTCTCCCGGAAATATCGGTGCCGATGTGTGTCACCTGAATCTGCATAAAACGTTTGCCATTCCACACGGTGGCGGCGGTCCGGGTATGGGCCCCATCGGGGTGAAAAGCCACCTGGCGCCTTTTTTGCCGGGACATGCCATCACTAAAACGGGCGGGGTAAATGCCATGCATGCCGTTTCGGCTGCGCCTTGGGGCAGTGCACTCATTCTCATTATTTCGTATGCCTATATCCGCATGTTGGGGCCAAAAGGATTGACCGATTCTACTAAATTGGCCATACTGAACGCCAACTATATGAAAGAAAAACTGGCAGGACATTACGATGCATTATACACCGGTAAAAACGGACGTGTGGCGCACGAATTTATTGCCGATTGCCGCGATTTTAAACGCACGGCCGGCATTGAAGTAACCGATATTGCCAAACGGTTGATGGATTACGGGTATCATGCGCCCACGGTGTCTTTTCCTGTGGCCGGTACGCTGATGATTGAGCCCACCGAAAGCGAAAGCAAAGAAGAGCTTGACCGCTTCTGCGAAGCCATGATAGCCATCCGCAACGAAATCCGCGAAATAGAAGAAGGCAAAGCCGACAAAGAAAATAACGTGCTCAAACATGCTCCCCACACGGCAGAGGTGGTGATTAACGACGAATGGACCCGTCCTTACGGACGCAACAAAGCAGCGTTTCCGTTGACATGGGTTAGAAATAACAAATTCTGGCCTTCGGTAGGCCGGGTAAATGAAGCCTATGGCGACAGAAACCTGATGTGTACCTGCCCGCCGCTGGAAATGTATGCCGGCAACGAAGTTGAAGTTGCCGGGTAGTTTCTGATTTCTCTTTTATAATTTTTGATACAGTTTCCTCCGGTTGGTGTTTTTCACCAACCGGTTTTTTTTGCCTGAATACGTTAAATTTTCAACCGGTCTTTGGAAGTTCACATTCTCTTTTTTTATATTTGAATTCTAACAATTAACCAATATACTGACTGAAAATGGAACCTAATGAATATCAAATATTTACCCCCTGTTTGGCAGAGCGAGAGTGAGAGTGAGAGTGAGTGTGAGAGCGGGCACCGAAAACTTATGGGGCAGTGCGGGATGCATTACGAAACGGCAATTACAGCAGGTGTTGGAAATTACTATGGTAAGTGCTCTTTATACAGTTCTTTTGCCAGTAGATATATTAGCAAAAAAGAAAGGAGACCGCTTATGAGATAAACAGTCTCCCTCCGGTGTTTAAAATTACTAGGTTCCAAACACGGGCGCAAAGGTATGCCTTTGCGGGGAGAATAAAAAAATCAGAATAGTTTCGCACGGCGGGGCGGGATGCCCCAAAGTGCGGAGGATGTTATTAATCTGACGGGTTTAATAGTATTTTTACTGTTTTAAGGTTTGATGAAAATTAAATACAAACATGTAACTTACTTTTATGCTGCCACAGGGTTAATATTTCGCCCGCTGCCTGAGTGAGGGTGGTAGTAAAGTTTATAACAATAACAACCTTTACAATTGAGTAAATCCTTTTTTTACATACTCTTTTTTTTGGTTTTTTACCTCAGTGCCAAGGCGCAGACAGAGTTGATTTTCAACGGCAGTTTTGAGTTGTTGGATGACTGCCCGGTGAATACAAGCGGTGTTGCTGATGATGAGTTTACGGTGCAGGGCTGGTGGGCAGCCACCTCGGGCTCCATTGATAACTACCACGAATGTGCTCCTTTTAGTTTGGGCATACAGAACCAGGGTGTTCCCCTGAACTGGAACGGTTATCAGCCTGCCAAAGAGGGCAAGGGGTATGCAGGCTTCGCTCATACGGGCGCAAGACATTCCGTTACCAAGGAAATCTTTGGTGAATACCGTGAATACTTTGAAACGCGGCTTACCGAACCCTTGGAAGCGGACGGTGTCTACACCCTGGAGTTTTACGTGAGTTTGCCTGATTCGAATTTGGGCACAGCGCTCGGACACAGAAGGTGTGCACCTGCCACGGACCGGATAGGGGTGCTTTTTACCGAGACATCCGTGATGAACCCGGATCCTCTGTTTTACGGAATACTGCCGTATGAACCTACCTCAGAAAGCAATCCGGGCCTCCTACTCAACGACAGCCTCGGCTGGCAGCAGGTGCTGCTGCCGTTTGTGGCCCAAGGGGGCGAGGAATATATGACAGTGGGCTTCTTCCGGAACATGAACCAGATGAAGCATAGTTTTTACGTTTATGATCCGAACGATCCGTTTCTTGAAACCGTAGTGTTCCATTACTATCTGGATGCCTTTTCTTTGAAAAAGGGCGCAGACCTGAGCATGCCGAACATCTTTACCCCGAACGGAGACGGTGTAAATGATGTCGTACAGGTAAAACTTCCGCAGGGAATTGAAACCACCTGGAGCATACATAACCGATGGGGTAATCTGGTATATCAGAAAATGGGCAATGAGCAGACATGGACGGGCCAAAACAGCTTCACATCGCAACCCTGCTCAGATGGAACCTACTATTTCGTAATTGAAATGAAAAGCCAGTCGGGTGTGTTTTACAAAAAAGGATATATTCAGTTGGTAAGGTAAAATACCGATTGAATTATGAAAAAATTAGTAATTATTTCTGCTTTATGGGGAGTTTCCCTATCAAATGTATTTTCCCAGTCAACTTTTGCTACAAATGATTGGGGTACGGGTGGTCGCTTTCTGGGTTTTAATGCAGGCCAGCCGGCTAACACCTTTCTGCCGTTCCGCACCAATAATATTAATCGTATGGCGCTCAACGGCAACCGGAATACCTCGGTAAACGGGCAGCCTGCATTGGACCGTGACGGTTATCTTGGGCTGGGCCGTAATTTAGGTTCAGCAAACAATTGGAACGATGTGCTGGGTAACCCTTCCGGAGGGCCGCTTTCGCTCCTTCACTTAAATGGCTATGAAAGTAACACCATGGGAACGGGCGGTTTTCGGAATTGGATGCAAAGCGGTATAACATTTACCGCCAATAATGATTTAATGTATGTAGGACCGCGAAGAAACGGAAGCAACAACGATGTTACCGATGCCATGTTTGTTTGGGGCGATAATGCACAGACGGGTAGTTTAGGGCCGGATAATCTGCTTTTTGCCTTTACGGCAGGTTTTGGAGATAATACTGTTCCCGGTGCAGACCTTGACGGTACTGCACCCAATGGCCGCGAAATTATGCGCCTTACGGCTACAGGCAACGTGGGCATGGGACCAAGGTTCAGCAATGCGGCCCAGCCGCAGAATACGTTAAATTTTCAACAGGTCTTTGGAGGTTTAGATTCCCTTTTTTTATAT
>JAKRSD010000014.1 GCA_022402535.1 Flavobacteriales bacterium
TCAACAGATCAAGATCCAAGTGACAATGTTCTTACTCAAGATTTCCATGTAACGGATGGCGTATATTCAAAATCAGGATATGATTTTACGGCAGGTGAGCCCGTTCGTACTTCAGGCTTAACGGCAGCTGATAACTCTGCCAAAAAGTGGGGTATTCTCATGAATGCTGAATCCGGTTCACAAATTAAAGTTACCGGTATACAATTCTCCGCCTCAACTCCCGCAACAGACTCTTTAAATGGTCAGGTTGTAACCGGTTTTATTTATGAGTGGGAAGATTTAAATCAAGATGGTGGTATTACAGATGATGAATTAACTGACATTGCGATTGGATTCTATTCTTATGAATCTAATCTCCAGAATGAATTCATTACCATTGAGTTTGATGATATGCCGGGTCTGGCCGATAACAAAGTATATTATGCTGCAGTAGAATACGAAGGGGATCTCACGTTCTTCTTCGGAATTGATGGTAACTTAGATTATGCTTCTACTGTTGATGCTTATTCACAATCTATCAATCCATTGTTTACGGATGCATGGTATGGTGGCGGTTTCGGAACTGAAAACACACTGGCCATTGCCGTTCTTACTGAGTTTAATAACGTTTCTGTAAACGAAGAAACTCTTTCTTTGACAATGAAAGCGTATCCAAATCCTGCAAACGATGCCGTTAACCTTGTATTTGGTAATGCGGTAAGCAATGCAAACGTTCAGGTAAATGTAATTGATGTTACCGGCCGTTCTGTCATGAATAACCAATATGCCATCACCAGTGCAGCAAATTATGTGCAGGTGAATACAGCTACTTTGGCTCCCGGTGCTTACTATTTCAGCGTGAGCTTAAATGGAAACCCTGTTACTTCCATTCCTGTGGTTATCGCAAGATAATTTTCAATAATTATAATTAGTTAAGAGGCTCTTCGGAGCCTCTTTTTTTTGAATATCTCTCCTGCTAAGTGGTTATTTCTGATACTTTTGAAGTATGCAAAAGTCTATTTTATCCATTTTAGGTTCGATTTTATTTATAGGAATTGCTTCCTTGTCTTTACATGCCCAATTTCCTACAGATCCACGTTCTGACAGTCTGCATATACCCAAACAGGTCATAAACCTTAAGATTACCGATTTCACCAATAACACCATTTCGGGGTTTTCGGAAATATATATCACCCCCAGAATGAACGGAGTAAAAACATTGCAGTTAGACCTCCATCAGTTTCAGGTTGATTCCATAAAGGCAGAAAATACAATCACGGCCTTTTCCTATAATGATTCCCTAATAAAAATTCCGCTGAATACTGCTTTATCTGTGGGCGACACCATGAAGTTTACGGTTTGGTATCAGGGACAGGCAGTTCAGGGCTCAGGCGGCTGGGGCGGTTTTTATTGGAATCAGGGAATTGCATTCAATATGGGAGTTACCCTGTTTGACATACCCCATGGAGCCGGTCGTTTTTGGTATCCCTGTTTTGATAATTTCACCGAGAAATCGCTATATGACGTCATCATCACCACGCTACCTCAGCACAAAGCGGTATGTGGCGGAAATCTGATCAGTACCACCACAAATCCGGATGCATCAAAAACCTGGCACTGGCAATTAAATCAGCCTGTTCCCTCCTACCTGGTTTCAGCGGCTGTTGGTCCATTCGAATTTGTGTACAAGGAATTTCAGGGAATGACAGGAAGTATTCCCGTAATTATGGCGGCTTTGGCCGCTGACACCACTGCCATGAAAAACTCCTTTGCCAATCTGGAAGCGGCTTTTCATATTTATGAAGATTTTTATGGTCCCTATTTATGGGATCGTGTGGGGTATGTATTGGTTCCATTTAACGGAGGAGCCATGGAACATGCCACCAATGTAGCTTATCAAAAAACATTGGTAAACGGAAATCTTACGTATCAGAGAGTGATGGCACACGAACTCAGTCATCACTGGTGGGGTAATTTAGTGACCTGTGAAACCGCAGAAGATATGTGGATAAATGAAGGAATGGCTGTTTTCAGTGAGTTTCTGTTTACCGAACAGCTCTACAATCGTAATTCGGCCATTTCGGATATCCGCACAGACCATGCTTCCGTGATTCGTACCGCCCACACCTCAGACGGCGGTTACCATCCATTAAGTGGCGTGCCACAAGAACACACCTATGGCAAACACTCGTATGATAAAGGTGGAATTGTGGCGTGGTCACTACGTGGATATATGGGCGATTCGCTCTTTTTTAAAGGACTGAAATCAATTCTTAATGCACGCCGATATGGAAATGTAAATGCTCTTGAATTTCGCGATATTTTGATCGATTCTACGGGTTATGACGCTACGCCCTTTTTTGATGACTGGATTTTACAACCCGGCTTTGCCGAATTTTTATTAGACTCCTTTACCGTTCAACCGGCAGGAAATCAATTTAATGTAACCTTAAGCACATCACAAAGGCTTAGAGCAGCTTATCACTTGTTTACGGAAGTTCCTCTTGAAATTACCTTTATTAAAGCAGATAGAACCCAATTTACCGCTACCCATATGCACTCAGGTCAACAAACCGTAGGCACATATACGGTTCCATTTATTCCCGAAGCCGTTTTTATTAATCGCTCTCAAAAGTTGTTTTATGGTGTAACAGCCGATGAACGGGAAGTAAAATCAACAGGAAATGTTACGTTTTCATATTCCAACTTTCGTTTTAATCCGCAGAGTGTTACAGATTCAGCGCTTGTAAGGTCTGAATATCATTGGGCTGCGCCTGACCCTAACATCGAAAAACCCTGGTTGTATGAGATCACTCCCGACCGATTCTGGAAAATTGATGGAATATTTCCACAGAACTTTGTAACCACAGGCCAATTTGCATATGATGGCAGTACCAATGGTCCGGATCAAATCATTTATGCCGAAGACAGTGTGATGCTTTTTTATCGAAAAAATTCAGGGGATTTATGGAGACCGGCTCCCAATACGACCGTAAACATGCAAATTGCGAACGACAAAAAAGGAACACTTACCATTTCACCGTTGATGAAAGGTGAATATTGTATAGGAACACGAAAACAAACCGTAGGCTTTCAGGAAAATGAAGTCGAATCGGGTGTTTTTTCCATACATCCTAATCCGGGAAATGGACTTTTTAGCATCCAATTCCATTCGGAACTTAAAAATACTTCCATACAAATTGTGGATAACCGGGGTATGGAAGTAGCCGCAATGAAAGTCAATAATTCCTCAGCCTTTAATCTCTCCCATTTACCTTCGGGAAATTATCAGGTCATTTTATTGACGGATGGGAAAAATGCAGGAACCAAAACGTTGATAATTAATAAATAAACAACCCTAGTTGGGCAATTTATTTTTGAGTTTCTTGTATCGCTGCAGGAATACAAATCCTATTTTAAAATATGAAGTGATACCGTTATCTGGTACGTTGATAAAGTAAGCGTCATCGGTTACTCCGTCGCCATTCACTATTTTTTCTAAGTAGATATGGGTTTTCTTCATTTCATAGGTAAGTATATTTACCCCGATGGTAAAACCCACCACAGAATTATACTCATCATTCATGCTCATGAAAAAAGCCAGTTGGGGAGAAACCGTGATTCCGTTACTCAAAAAAGAACGTTGGGGATTAGGATAAAAGCTGGTGTCTACCCCGGCCCGTAATCCTGAAAAGTAAACGAAAGAATATCCCGCAAAAATCGAAGGATAAAACGAAAAACGTTGATCGCTTTTAATGCGGGCTTCATACCCCAAAGAGATTCCGGGAGTAATATGATGCTGAAGAATGTCCCTGTTTTTAATTTTGAAATCATTGGGGCTCCGGGTCTGAAAAACATTGTATTGGGCTCCAAACCCAATATGAACACCTTTTCCCACCAAAATATTATTTGTGACTTCCGTACCGATCAGTCCTCTAAATGCTTCTCTTTGAATCCGGTTAGACATCATGATGGGCACTGTGGCCGTTACCATTACATTCCCTCTGAAATTAGGAGCCCTTTCAGGACGGTCGTTTTCTTCTTCATATTGCGAAAAAACAGGGGCAGAAAGTATTGTACTGCAAACCAAAACACAAAAAACTCTCGCAAATCGCATCATACTTTTTTTCATAAGGAAACGAAATTAAGCTAAAATTAGTTTATTCGCCCGTCAGGCCGCATTTTGTTCAGTTGGGGTTGATTTTTCCCACCAACCGAAAACAAAAGAACAAATGAGTAAAAAGGCAAACATGGACGCAAAGTAATAAGGCATCATGGTCATGGGATCCATCTCTTTCTGACGAAAAATAGCATCCGTTTCCAAAGCACTGCCTTCAAAGGTAAGAAACATGGAACTGAACATATTATTGGCTGCATGAACAGCCAATGCAATCTCCATACTCTTGTCTTTCAGGGTGATAAAACCTAACAATAGGCCAAAACCACAGTAATAGGGGAACATGACCCAAAAACCGTATTTTTTCACCTCAGGATTGCCACTGTGAACCAAAGCAAATAAAACCGCGGTAATTAACAAAGCAGGAATGGTGCTTCTGAACAAAAAACTGAAGCCCTGCATCAAATAACCTCTGAAGTACAATTCTTCAAACGAGGTTTGAAAAGGCATAAAAAACACCGTGATAAGCATTAAAATGGCAAAACGACCCGCATTAAACTGCAATATGTAATTGTCCGGACTTTGGAAATACATAAACATTTCAATGGAAGCCGTCAGCAGTAAATAAATTCCGAATGCCAGGGCCAACTTTTTATAGTTCAATTTTTTAGCCGACGTAATTAAGGTTAAGAACGGTCTTTTGTGGAAGAATTTTACCACAATCCACACACCCAACACGCCAATCATGAAGGCGACAATATTCAAAAACAAAAACAGGTTTTTATCAAACCCGGAGGAAATAATCAGTCCGATATCTCCCATCGATTCGGCGTCAAGTCCTTTCATGAAAGCAAAAACCATTAGACCGATACTGAGCGGAGTCTGTCCCACCAGAAAAAAACCGATGATGAGCAAAGCACCGCCAACATATTTATACCAGGAGTTATCTCCTGCTAATGCCGATAAAATAAAGGGGTTCGTAATGTTTCGGGCGTAAGCCGGTTTTTCTGTGTGTTGTGTTTCCTGATTCAGATTTTCCATGGGGCTAAAATAAAAAAAACGTTGTCCCGTAAGGAACAACGTTCTGTCAAAAGTAATGTCAATGCTGCCTGATTAAATAATGCCTTTTTGGGCAGAACGTTTCAGGGCTTCGTGAATGCCGATTTTATTAATTACACGGATTCCGTGAGCCGAAACTTTCATGGTTACCCAAGTGTTTGCTTCAGGATACCAGAATTTCTTAAGCTGTAAATTCGGATTAAAAACCCGCTTGGTTTTAATATTCGAGTGAGAAACGTGGTTTCCTCTTTGTAATCCTTTTCCTGTTATCACACAAATTTTTGCCATAACCCTATCGATTTTTATAAATTGGAGCGCAAAAGTAGGATATGATTCTTAATAATGCAACCCCTACCCCTAAAATTCTTTCTTAAAATTTGGCTGTTCATAAACTCTCTACAAACCCTTTGAAAAGTAACGCCCAATAATTAATGCAGTCAATGCGGCAGTCTCTGTGCGTAGTCTTAAATCGCCCAAAGAAACGGGTATATACCCTGCCTCCCCTGCTTTTTTGATTTCGGAAGCGGAAAAATCGCCTTCGGGACCAATACAGATACAAAATTCGGAATCCTGCCCCAAAACACCGGCTAACTCAGCTTTATCTCCTTCTGCACAATGGGCAAAAAACGTTTTTTTCCGGTTTTCTATTACAAACTGTTCAAACGAAACCGGGGCATGGAGCTGTGGCATCCAAGGATTTAAAGATTGTTTAACGGCGGCCAGAATTACCCTTTGCCAGCGTTCGGTATTACATTTTACCCGTTCGCTATGCTCACAAAGCAGCGGAACAATCTCTGAAACGCCCAGTTCCGTGGCTTTTTCCAAAAACCATTCAAAGCGGTCGTTTGATTTTAAGGGAGCCACCGCCATGGTAATTTTCACGGGCAGTGAAATTTCTTTCACGGGCGTTTCATCCAATGCAATGCGGGCATGGCGTTGCGTATAGGGCAAAAAACGTCCGGCAAAAATTTTTCCTTTTCCATCCGTTATCCAAACCGTCTGCCCTTCTTTGAGTCTGAGCACCCGTATACCATGATGCGCCTCTTCCTCAGAAAGTTCTGTGTCGGGAAATTGAATGTGGGGAGAATAAAACAAATGCATGGGCACAAAGGTAGCACCTAAAGGATTGGCTTAATTTTGACTTGATAACATTTCTTCTCTTTTTTTCTGAAATGCCTTTATAACGAAGTGGTAAATTTGAGCTGATAATCAATACACCATATCCCTTTGAAACAAATCGTTTTTTTATTGCTGATTCTGTTTACGACAAAAGCCTACGCGCAAAAAACATCCACCCCCGAAATTTATCTCGGAGAAATGGAATTATCAGGCTGTATTCCGTATGGCTACCTGATGAAAAACCCCGTATTATCCTGTAAAGCGGGCGAAATCATCTCATTTGCGGTATCCGGCGAGAAGGAAAACTCCATCATTGAAATGCGTCTCGAAGGCAATTCCCTTTCACGTTTTTTACCCCATCTCACCGAAAAGAGTAAAGGGAAAAAAGTGTATTTGGATAAAATGATGATCAATACTCCCGACGGGAATACGATTCAAAGCAGCGCGGTAATTACGATTTGTAAGTAATCCTCTTGTTTCTCTTACCCAAATCGCAGTTCATACTCCCGCCCGCTTTCTTATCTTTGCGCCCAGTAAAGCATTATGGCAAAGATTACGGCATCCACTCCCAAAGGCACACGCGATTTCTCTCCCGACGTGTTGGCCAAACGCAATTATATATTCGATACCATTAAATCCGTATATGAAAAATTCGGATACCGGCAGCTGGAAACCCCGGCTATGGAAAACCTGGAAACCCTCACCGGAAAATACGGCGAAGAAGGTGACCGGCTGATATTTAAAGTATTGAACAGCGGGGATTATATCGGTTCGCTCAAACAGCCAATTACTGAATATACCTCGAATAAACTCACGTTTGAAATCTCCGAAAAAGCCCTCCGTTACGACCTTACCGTGCCGTTTGCCCGTTATGTGGTACAGCACCGTAACGAAATCAAATTTCCTTTCAAACGCTACCAGATTCAACCCGTTTGGCGGGCCGATAGGCCCCAAAAAGGCCGTTACCGCGAATTTTACCAGTGCGATGCCGATGTAATCGGCACCGACAGCCTGTGGAACGAAGTGGAACTGATTCTGATTTTTGACGAAGTACTCACCCGCCTCGGATTACCGGGCTTTTCCATAAAAATCAATAACCGTAAAATATTGGCCGGATTGGCCGAAGTAACCGGTGTGGGCGATAATCTTCCCTCCTTTTTGGTGGCGCTGGATAAGCTCGATAAAATCGGCAGGGACAAAGTTTTGGAAGAATTGCTGCAACGCGGATTTTCAGAAACCATAGCTCAGGATGCGCTTAATCTCGCCACCTTACAGGGAAACTCGGAATTCGTTCTACAAACCCTGCAAAACCGTTTGCAGTCCTCCGAAATCGGGCTCAAAGGACTGAACGAACTGGCCTTTGTGCTTAAACACGCCATGGAAGCCGGACTTCAGAAAGCCAATCTGGAATTTGATTTATCCCTGGCACGCGGCATTGATTATTATACCGGGGCAATTTTTGAAGTAAAAGCCCACGGCGTGCAGATGGGCAGTATCTGTGGCGGAGGACGGTATGACAACCTTACTGGAATTTTCGGACTCGACGGCGTTTCGGGTGTGGGAATTTCGTTTGGAGCCGACCGTATTTACGATGTAATGGAAGAATTGAAATTATTCCCCGATTCCGTAAATCCTGCCGTTACGCTCATGTTTGTCAACTTTGGCGAAAATGAAGCCGCCTACTGCCTGAAAACGGCTCAAATACTCAGGAAAGAAGGCGTTTCATGCGAGTTATATCCTGATGCATCCAAACTGCAGAAACAGATGGAACATGCCGACAAAACCGGGATTGAATGGGTTTGCCTGGCCGGAAGTAATGAAATCGAACAAAACCGGCTCACACTCAAAAACATGAAAACCCGGGAACAGTTTTCGCTATCGCAACAGGAACTGATCAGCAAACTGACTTCGCATTAACCGAACACATGACCATGGAAACATTTCATATAAACACCTACCTTACTCCCGCTCTTATTCAGGAAATCATCCATTCGGGCCGAAAGGTTGCCCTGCATCCGGAAGCGCAGGTAAGAGTGAAAACATGTCGCGAATATCTTGAACGAAAAATTGCCGGAGATTCAACCCCCATTTATGGTATCAATACGGGATTTGGTGCTTTATGCAACAGTATAATTCCCGCTCAGGAATTAGAATTATTACAGAAAAACATCGTGATTTCGCATGCCTGCGGTGCGGGTGCCGAAGTGCCTTCGGATGTGGTAAAAGCCATGCTGCTGCTCAAAATTCAAAATCTGGCCTTGGGACATTCCGGCGTAAGAGTAGAAACACTGCACATGTTGTGCGAACTCTATAACCGCGATATCATTCCTGTGGTGTATGAAATGGGATCATTGGGCGCATCGGGCGATCTGGCTCCTTTGGCACATATGAGTCTGCCCCTGTTAGGCGAAGGAAAAGTATATCACCAAGGTATTTTGAAAACCTCCTCTGAAGCGTTGGCTTCAGAGGGATTATCCCCTATAAAATTAGGTGCCAAAGAAGGATTGGCTCTGCTTAACGGAACCCAGTTTATGGGCGCATACGGAAACATTCTTGCAGCTAATTCTTTGGTTTTATGGGAGAAATCCATGTTGGTTGCTGCCCTTTCGCTGGAAGCTTACAACGGTCAAAAAGCGCCCTTTTTAAGTCCCATACACGCCGTAAGACCCCACAAAGGGCAGGTTTACGCCGCACAACAAATGCGCAGGTGGATAGAAAACAGTGGCATCATCAACGAAACCGAAGGAAAAGATGTACAGGATCCTTACTCATTCCGTTGTATTCCGCAGGTGATGGGCGCCTCGTATGATGCCATAACCTACGTGCACGAAACATTCAACACCGAAAATCAATCCGTGAGCGACAATCCGCTGATTTTCCCGGATGAAGATTTGATTGTTTCGGGCGGAAACTTTCATGGACAACCCTTGGCCATTGCCTTAGATATGTTGGCCATTGCATTGTCAGAAATAGGAAGCATTTCGGAGCGGCGGATGTATAGAATGTTAGCCGGCAAAAGAGGGCTTCCTCCGTTTTTGGCCGAAAATGCAGGGTTGAACTCGGGATACATGATTCTTCAATACGCTACAGCTTCCATAGCTTCTAAAAATAAACAACTGTGCACACCCGCCTCGGCAGATAGCCTGGAAAGCAGCAATGGACAGGAAGATCATGTGAGTATGGGGGCCAATGCCGCCGTAAAATGTATGCAGGTTTTTGAAAACTGTGAACGCATTATTGCCTACGAATTATTGACCGCTGCGCGAGGAATGGAATACCGGGATAAGGAAAAAATGTCGCCAAATACAAAGTCCTTATACAGCCAATTCAGAGCGTTAATTCCACACAAACCGGAGGATGTTTTTATGCATGAGGATATGGAAAAAGCCTTGATCTGTATTCAAAATTACAAAATATAAATAGCTGAATATCATGATTAAAATATTCAGCTATTTATGCATTGGTCTAAGTACATTTCTCTTTGTTCCCAAAGCCTTTTCGTGCGATTGTCCATCCCATCCGGGGAAAATTACCCGTTCCAAATCTGATTCATTTGATGTAATCATGCGGGCTTCTGTGGTATTGCCTTTTCCCTGTTCGGGAAAAGAAAGCCTTACCCGTTTTGAAGGAATAGAACTCTTCAAAGGAAAAGGAATTCCCAAAGTGTTAGAAATTACGCATGACTGCGCTTCAGCCTGCAGAATGCCTTTTGAAAAAGAACAGGAATGGCTGTTGTATATTAAAAGAGATACGACCAAAAATGAATACCGTGTAAACTACTGCGAAAGAAACCGGATGCGGTTTTCAGACCCTAAGGAGGACAATTATACACTGTATAACGACATGACGTATGATGAGGAATTAAACTGGCTCAGGAAAAACCTGCTTCCCGCCTACTTCATTGAGCCTGAGCAGGTGGAAACCATCATCAAACAAGACCTTACTATTATAGACCAAAACCGAAATATCCGCTTTGCATCCGACACGCAAAAACTGCTGATTGTGGGCGGTTCTTTTATTTTTATGATTGTGCTAATTTGGGTAATCCGCAAGTTTTTAAAATAAATGTTCGGCTCAGGTTTGATGGATATTATATAAATAAATGGGTGAAAAAGTGCAATGGCCCACACAATTGCCTGTAAATACTGCCAATAAGATTTTACAAAGCGTTACAAGGGGCAAACGGAAAAAAATCCCTACCCCGTTTTTTTGACGTTAAACCAATTCTACTTTATCCACCACAACCTGTTCGCTTTGTACCGCCATTACTACAAAAGCTGAATTTCATTTGTTAACAGATTCCTCTTTATATCTTGTACTCAAGGCAAGCCTGAGGCGATTTTATCGTTATAAATTTGTATCAGGAAGAATACCATGGCGAAAAGAAACACATACAGAGAACCCGAACCGGAAGAAACGAAAGCAGAGAAACCCGCTCCTAAAAAAGCAACTAAAAAAGCACCCTCAAAAAATTCGGGGAGCAGTAAATCGGGAAAATTCAAGGCCTTTTTATCTGATGAACGCACCCACAAAGCTTTTGGGTTGATTTGTATTTTGGTATCGGTGTTTCTGGCATTTGCCTTTGTGAGTTTCTTTTTCACCCATAAATACGACCAAAGTATTATCGGAAACAGCCAGGATAGTGCCGTTAGTAATCTCATGGGTAAGCTGGGTGCCCGTGTTTCTTACTTTTTCATTTCCAATCTGGGTATAGGGGCTCTATTTCTTGTTCCGCTGATTTTTGTTTCCGGATTGAATCTGCTGCTTCGCGAAAAATTATTTTCCATCATCAAATGGTATCTGATGTCATTTTTGGCATTCGTGTGGACCACTACCCTGTTGGGTTTTATCACTTATGGTGGAAAACTGGACATTCTGGGCGGTAAATTCGGATGGGGACTTTACACCTTGTTGGCAAAACAAATCGGAAATCTGGGTGTGGGGCTTTCATTGGCCTTTTCCATGATTATTTATCTGGCTGTGGCGTATAATATGAGTTTTTCCTTTTTGAAAAAATGGTGGGAAAAACTGCGGATGGCTAAAATCCCTAAACCCGAACTTATTAAGGATGATGACACGGATGAAAATCTTGAAGAAAATGAATTCCATACAGATGCCGAAATCATTGACCATGCTCCACTACCCGATGATTTTGAGTTTGAAGTGAAAGAATTAGCTCCTGAACCTACGATTGATACTTTTGATGAACCTTCGCCCGAACCTACGGAACCGATTGAAATCATTGAATTAGAAAATGAATTACATCCGGCTCCGCCTCAGGATGAAGCTCTGGAGGAAGAAGAGCTCATTTCGGCACCCATTGAGTTTTCCAATACCATTCCCGAACCAGAAAAAGAAGAACCCAAAACGGACGATGACTTCAGCTTTGTGGTAGAAACCGGAATTCAGGAAGCTACCGTTACCGATTTGGAGCACCAGACACCCGAAAATCCTGATGATATACCCCTTGGCGAATACGATCAGACCTTAGATTTACCTCATTTTAAATTTCCTCCTGTAGATTTACTCGAAGAACATGGTTCCGGAAATATAACCATCAACAAAGAAGAGCTTGAAGCCAATAAAAACAAAATTGTAAACACGCTCAATAACTATAGCATTTCTATTGAGAGCATAAAAGCTACGGTTGGACCTACGGTAACCTTATATGAAATCGTGCCTGCACCGGGGGTGCGTATTTCCAAAATCAAAAATCTGGAAGACGATATCGCCCTCAGTCTTTCGGCATTAGGTATCCGGATTATTGCCCCTATTCCAGGCAGGGGAACCATCGGTATCGAAGTGCCCAATCAAAATGCAGAAATCGTTTCCATGCGGGCCATTCTCACCTCAGAAAAGTTTGCTAAAACTTCCTTTGATTTACCGATAGGATTGGGTAAAACCATCAGCAATGAAACCTATGTAGCCGATTTAGCCAAAATGCCTCACCTGTTAATGGCGGGAGCTACCGGTCAGGGTAAATCCGTCGGGTTGAATGCCATTCTGGTTTCCCTGTTATACAAGAAACATCCTTCGGAACTTAAGTTTGTATTGGTTGATCCCAAAAAAGTGGAACTCACACTCTTTAATAAAATTGAGCGACATTATCTGGCTAAACTTCCCGGTGAAGAAGATGCCATTATTACCGATACTAAAAAAGTTGTCAATACGCTGAATTCATTGTGTATTGAGATGGATAACCGATATGAGTTATTGAAAGATGCTTCGGTAAGAACCATAAAAGAATACAACGCGAAGTTCAAATCACGCAGACTGAGTCCGCATAAAGGGCATCGTTACCTGCCATATATCGTGCTGGTGGTGGACGAATTTGCCGACCTGATCATGACCGCAGGCAAAGAAGTGGAATTACCTATTGCCCGTCTGGCCCAGTTGGCACGAGCTATCGGTATTCACCTCATCATTGCCACACAAAGACCGTCTGTGAATATCATCACGGGTACCATTAAAGCAAACTTCCCGGCACGGATTGCGTTCAGGGTATCATCTAAAATTGACAGCCGAACCATTCTGGATACAGGCGGAGCGGATCAACTGATAGGCCGAGGAGATATGCTACTTTCTTCGGGGAGTGATTTAATCCGTTTGCAGTGCGCCTTTGTCGATACGCCCGAAGTAGAAAAACTGACCGATTTTATCGGAGAACAGCGTGGTTATCCAGGTGCATTTGAATTGCCTGAATACGTGGGCGAAGAAGGTGAAGGTAAAACCGACTTCGACATTAATGATAAAGATGCGCTATTTGAAGATGCAGCACGTATCATCGTCCAAAATCAGCAGGGCTCCGCTTCTCTTTTACAACGCAGATTAAAACTGGGATACAATCGTGCAGGCCGTCTGATTGACCAGCTGGAAGCTGCCGGGGTAGTTGGTCCCAATGAAGGAAGTAAAGCGCGTCAGGTACTCATACATGACGAAGCCAGTTTGGAACAGTTTTTGGAACAGTTGAAATAAAGCGCGACTTTTGCGCCGCCAAAAAGAGAATAATAACATTTATGAAAAAAACAGCCTTATTTTTATTGACAGCCCTTTTATCCGTAGGAATCACTTTTGCCCAGGTTGATAAAAAAGCCAAAGACTTACTGGATAAAGTAAGTGCAAAAACGAAATCGTACACCGCCTACAAAGTGCAGTTCAGTTTTACCGTAAATAATCCCGAACAAAAAATCAACGAAACCAATCAGGGAAATTTATCCGTGAAAGGAGAAAAATACCACATGAAAATGGGAGAACAGGAAGTTTTCTGTGATGGAAAAAAAGTGTACACCTACCAAAAAGAAAGCAACGAAGCCCTAGTACAGGATATGGCCGACATGGACGAAGAAAGCATTACGCCACAAAGCATATTCATGATGTATGACAAGGGTTTCAAAATCCGCTATGTGAAAGACATAACAGAGGGTTCTAAAAAACTTGCCGTAATTGACTTATATCCTATGGATCCCAAAAAGAAAGATTATTCGATGATTACTTTATATGTAGAAGAGGCCCAACTCAGTATAGCAAGGGCTGAAATCAAGGCTAAAAACGGCAGTCGCTACACCTATAAAGTGGTAAAAATGGAACCGAACGTAAATATTCCTGATAATGCATTTGTATTTGACAAATCGAAATTTCCAGGAGTTAAGATTATTAACTAAGCATGTTAAATGTGATAAAAAAAGCCCGCTTTTCAGCGGGCTTTTTTATTATGGGATCAATACATTGTCTCCTTTTCTTCTGTCGGCTAATCGCCCAGTAGGGTCAATCTCAATCCTCTTGATTTCTTTAATCTTGTGTTCAAGGGTAATTTCATACGTTTTATTCACCCAAGGCCAGTCCGGTAAACCCGTATAGTTGATTGAATTATCTATGGTTTTAGCGCCACGCATGATATCCAACGGAATGGTATAATATAACATCTTTCCGTTTTTCAATTCTACCGCCACATCTACCGGCATAGGAAAGTCTCCATTACGAACCAACACGATGACCGACTTTTTACCGTCTTCTTTTATTTCTTTTACCCCATAATCTATAGTATTGGTTGAATGAACAAACTGTTCCAGATACCATAAAAGCACAAAACCAGAAGATTTTTCCATAACACGGATAAAATCAGTTGGGTTGGGATGTTTAAATTTCCATTCCTCAAAATAGCGGAGCATGGCCGCTTCAAATACTTCTTTTCCTAAAATATAATGGAGTTGATTTAAAAAAATGGCTCCTGCAGAATATGCATTAATTCCAAATGCCGTATTAGTTTTATAAAAATCGCTGTGTGTACAGAGGGGCTCTCTCCACCCGATGCTATCGAGATAAAAATATTGACGATAATTTCCAAGCTGACGGTTCGGGTTATTTTTTTCAAACAGAAAATCCATCAATTCTTCAGAAGCATAAGTGGTAAACCCTTCATCCATCCAGGGGTGTTTGGCTTCGTTGGTTGCCAATACACCATAAAACCAATTATGTACCGCTTCGTGCACACTCACCCCGACAAGGCTGCCCAAAGAACGGTTGCCTGTAATCAGCGTGAGCATCGGATATTCCATACCTCCATCGCCGCCTTGCACAAAAGAAAACTGAGGGTAAGGATATTTCCCGAACCTACGACTCATTTCTACAAAAAAGCGCGACATATAGGGCTGAAACTCTTTCCACGTTTTGGAATACTTCTGGTCTCCTTTATAAAAGAAATGCATTAAGGGACCATCAGGTACTTGAAGCGTTTCATGCACAAATGTAGGGTCGGCGCCCCAGGCAAAATCATGCACATCTTTTGCCCAAAAATGCCACGTAATTTTATCTCCTTGTGTTTTTACCGGCGATTTTGAAGGGTCTTCATAACCATGACCGCATTCCTGCGGGTTTTGCAAAACTCCGGTAGCCGCTACCGTAAAACTTTTATCCATCGTGATCTTTACATCAAAATCACCCCATATTCCATAAAACTCACGACCTATGTAAGGGTCTGGATGCCATCCTTCATCGTCAAACTCACACATTTTGGGATACCACTGACTCATGCTGTACGCAATGCCTTCGGCATTATATCTTCCACTTCTGCGAATCTGCACAGGAACCTGACTTTTAAATTCAATATCAAAAACCACCTGAGTTCCGGGCAGAATGGGTTTAGCCGTTTTCACTTCTAAAATAGTTCCTTCCACATGGTATTTAACCGGCACATTATCCTGCTTAAGCGATAAAATCTCATGCCATCCCTCCTCTTCGGGCTTCAATTTTTGAATCCGGTCTCTTACCCTGGAATCAGAATCAGGTAAAGCCCGAGATCGCACATCCATCACACTGTTTGGTCGAAACGCATTGAAATACAGGTGATAATACACATTTTTCAATGTATCGCCCGAGTTATTGTAGTAAACCAACTTTTGCGTTCCCTTGAATTGATGGGTATTTACATCAAAATCTATATTCATCTGATATTCGGCCCTTTGTTGCCAGTAGCCTTTTCGTTGGGCATTTACCGTTATAAAGGTGATGGTGAACAAAAAAATGAATGAATAATAAAAGGATAGTTTTCTCATGATATAATTTGATTATGATGAAAATAATGGAGAAATATGAATTTGAAACAAAAACGGAATATTAGGCAGTTTCTTTTAAGGATTTCTTTAAAAAGGAAACCGTGACATAGGCGTGTGAAGTATTGTCAACCGCTTTTCCGTTTTTGAGCAGGATAAGCTGAGGTGACTGATGAATTATTCGTGTTTCTTTTGCAATTAAATCCGATATACTTCGGTATGTCAGTAAATCCAGATAATATAGCGTAAGATAATCAGTTGAAAAGTTCCATTCCAGCACCAAATCATGCAATTTATGGGCACTGATTCCACACCGGGTAGAATGTTTAAACAGAACAACCGGTTTATGATATGATTCTTTGTCTTAGACCCCTATTTTTTGGATAAAACCGTTCGAAGAGTTTAGGTCTATT
>JAKRSD010000015.1:0-17807 GCA_022402535.1 Flavobacteriales bacterium
GAAATAGACCTAAACTCTTCGAACGGTTTTATCCAAAAAATAGGGGTCTAAGACATTGACCACTTTCCTTGTGGTGCAGAAAATACACCCCGATAGAGAGTTTTTCTCTGACTATGAGTTCTGTTTTGTCGAAACGATAAATGAAAAGCATACTACCCTTTATGTCCAACAATTCAAACTCTCCACCTTTTTCTGAAAGGATGCTGAATTGGCCGTTGTTGGGGTTGGGGAAAATGGAGAAATGAATAGTTTTACTTAAAAAATCAGTAATTCCTGATATACCATATAAATCTATCTTCGCAACAAATACATCCTGAGTACCACCATTCGTCGTCTGGAAAGCCCCTGTGGTTACATCAAAGTCGGTTGAATATGTCCCACCCGTCACATATACATTTCCACTACTATTTACAGCTATAGAATTGCCAATATCAGAGTTGGATCCACCAATATAGGTTGAATACATAAGGCTGCCACCTGTAGAATTTAACTTAGAGACAAAAACATCAGAATTTCCCCCGCCATAATCTATCTGGAAAGCCCCATTACTGACAGCAAAGTTACTTGAACTTGTCTCACCCGTCAAACAAGCATTTCCACTTCCATCTAAGCATATACTATAGCCAGATTCTTTACCACTTCCCCCGAGGTAGGTGGAGTAAACGAGATTACTACCTGTGGGATTTAACTTGGTGACAAATACATCAGAAAGTCCATCCAATGTCATTTGGAACGCCCCTGTAGTTATATCATAGTCACCCGACCATGTCTCACCAGTGATATACGAATGTCCACTATCATCTATGGCTATGCCAAGACCCTCATCTTGACCACTTCCACCAATATAAGTAGAATACACGAGGCTACTACCTGTAGGGTTTAATTTGGTGACAAAAACATCAGAATATCCTCCCCCATAAGTTGTCTGGAACGCCCCGGGAGTTATATTATAATCGGTTGAATTTGTCCTACCCGTTAAATACGCATTTCCAATGCCATCTATGACTATGCCTCTGCTCAAATCATCACCACTTCCACCAATGTAGGTAGAATACACAAGACCACTTCCCGTAAAATTTAACTTGGTGACAAAAACATCAGAATTTCCTCCCCCATGTGTCGTCTGGAACGCCCCGGCAGTGACTGGGAAGTCGGTTGAAAATGACAGACCCGTCACATATACATTCCCATTGTTATCTAAGGAAATTCCAAGACACCTATCTTCTCCGCTTCCTCCAATGTAAGTTGAATACATGAGGCTACTACCTGAGGGATTTAACTTCGTTACAAAAACATCAGAATTTCCTCCCCCATAATTAGTCTGGAACGCCCCTGGGGTTACGTCATAATCAGTTGACCAAGTTCTACCAGTCACAAACACATTCCCGTTGCCATCTAATGCAATGGCAAACCCCGCATCTAAACTATTTCCCCCGATGTATGTAGAATACACTAGACTATTACCTGTGGCCGCTAACTTCGTTACAAAAACATCCAGGTTTCCTCCTCCATGCGTCGTCTGGAACGGGCCGACTGTGACATCATAGTCGATTGAATTTGTATAACCCGTTACAAACGCACACCCACTGCCATCTACTGCTATACCTCTGCCTTCTTCACCAATACTTCCACCAAGGTAGGTAGAATACACCAATGGGTCAATAATCAAAGTTTGGGTTTTGTCATAATTGCCTACCGATATTTGCCATTTATCCCCATTTTTTACAAAATGGCTTTTAATAGGTTTTCTGCCTTGGTAGGTGTATAAATCGCTCAGCTGTACCTCACCGAAACGGGTAGTAAAGACAAGATTTTTTTCTTTCAGATAAGCGGAATTTTGCCCGCATATACGAAATGTGATTTGAGTGGGGTCTGCTCCTGGGTGAACCACGTAATCATAGCGCAAACAGCCACGGTCAAAATAATAACGGATGTCTATACCGTTGTATACTTCCTTTACCAACGCTTCTTTATATAGCCCCACAAAACTGGCGTGTTTGCCTGGGTCGTTGCCGATCAGGTAGTTGTAATACCCTTCCTGCTTTTGTCTTCCTTCTCTTGTAGGGTTAGTATTCGCACCCACATATTCGGTTATTACACGATGACCCAGTAGCATGTTATCTTCTGGGTGATGGTCAAACTTTCCATTAAGAAAATCTTCATTTTCTCTCATTGATGCATTGAGATTTTTTTCCACCCTGTAAAATGTGTAGTTTACTCCTTGTTTGGTAATCCATACATCCATACCGCCCATACGGGTTAAATACAATACCTCTTCTGGCCATTGGCCTTTATTTTCAATGAAGAAACGGTTGTCAATATTTGAGAGGAGGCCGTCTGGCTTTTGTTTTGCGTAGCCATTAAAAAGCCCGATATTCAGTAAATAAAAAACGGTGATGAAATAACAAAGGATTCTTTTCATAATACGGAGATTTTGACAAACTTAGGAGATTTTTGATAAAACGACAATGAACAAATATCCGCCGTCAATAATAAATAATATATTGTTTATCAATATATTAAAATTTCTGTTCGGACTTCGTTTAAAAAATTTTATTACTGAAAATTCATATTTAGTATTACCCCGATCTTCGAGAGATTCACTCTTCCAGACATAATATCCCAAAGCCCTAAACCGCGGAATTGCGTTCAGCAAAAAAGGAGCTGAACCATAAAGTGTTTTTTGTATGCTCGCCGCAGGGTGTCCTTTTTTCTTGATAAAAAAGGACCAAAAAATCAAGGCTGCGGGTTTTCGGCGACCCACATACGGTTCAATTCCTAAAGGGTGGGAAGCCGGCCCCTGCTGTGCCTTTTGACCCGCCCTTTTGACGGAATTTTCACCGTGTGGGTACCCCCCCGATAGCAATCGGGGTGCAAACCCGATGCCATCCAGAGATAAAAGCCCTGCTTTCGGCAGCGTAGGAAGAAAAAGGCGTTAAGAAACGGCGAAGCCTTGGAGCCGTTTTAGCCTTTATCTTCTGGTGCTCCGCAACGCCTCCGAAAGCAGTGCCTTTTCTTTGTTTACTTTCTTTGGGCAGTTCAAAGAAAGTAAAAGCCCGCCCGGCTTGAGGGCAACGAATCAAATTGAGAGTGGAGAGCGAGTGCGAAGACAAAATAATTAAAATCCTTACATTTGTTCAATGCAGAGTGTTTTTGCTTATACACTTAGGGCTGCTAAGCATGGTAAGTAAGTTATTAAATAAGCCCCCAGGACACTCCTAGAGAACACTAAATGGATAACAAAGTCCAATGGGAATCATTAACAAAAAAGATGAAAAGTCATATAAGATAACATTTGAAAGTGATGAATAAGATAATAATTATTGTAATACTTAATGTTTTGATGTTACTATCCTGCATTAATGAACGTAATACAAGTAATGACTACGAATGCCCTACAATTCAATACCTTTCTGATTTTAAAATAAATTATTTCAGTAAAATATCTACAAATAATTTATACTTTTTGTCGGGATTTACTTTTAATAAAAATGACACAATTTATATGTCCATTAAGGGACTTATTTATTGTGACGCAATTGAAATTTATCCGATTGGTTTTTCAAATCCTAATTATTCAGATTATTGCAAAGTGTCTGGGAAAAGGATTATTACAAAATATAGTAATAAATCTATGAAAATTCCATTCGATTATTACATAAAATATGAAGGTGTTAAAAGTGTAAATAATTTAAGATGTGATGTATTTAAAGTTTATATAAATATATGTGAATATGCTTGCTGCACAGAAGATACTCGAAAAAATACAAACATATATGATATGAAGATTTTTTATATTCATGATAATGAAATAATAGCGTATGATTATTTTCCAAGTGATTATTGGATTGTTCAACTTCCTTTTTAATCTACTCTTAATTTTTCTTGATTATTCAACATCTCAGATAGTCATAAGAGATTTTTTTAAATTCCTCTAATCCCTTAACCACAGAATTTAAATCCGAGTAAAACAAATCTAAACCAATCACTTCACCTCTTTCACACACCGAAAACCGATATGTTCAAACGTGTTTTCTAATCCGCTCCGCATGCGGGTTTGGGTGTTATATCCCGAGCAATAATTCTCGGCACATAAAAAAGAACCGCCCCGTATTACCCGCGATTCGACATACGGATTTTCGGGGTCATAACTTTTCGAAGGCCCTTTAGCCCGTTGTGCAATCGGGTAATCATGAGCCAGGGTGTACCAACCTGCATGGTAATAATCGGCGCACCATTCCCATACATTGCCCTGCATATCGTGCAATCCTGCCTTTCCGGGCAGAAAACTGCCCACAGGCGCTGTATTCAAATACCCGTCGGCTCCCGAATTTTCTTGGGGAAATAATCCTTCCCAACGGTTAAAATTATTTTCGGATTGATTTACATACGCCAAATATTCCCATTCCGCTTCCGTGGGCAGGCGCATATTGAGCCATTCGCAATAGGCGCAGGCATCTTCATAGGCAATATGGCTCACGGGCTTGTACAAAATATCTTCTTCCACCGTCATTTCCGGTCCACGGGGTTGCATCCAATATGCGCCGCGGACAAACTTCCACCATGGGGCACCCGGAATGGATAATGAATCGGGTGTGTTGCCCGGTAAAAACACATAGGAACCACCTCTTTTTTCGGCTTGTGTTCTATAACCCGTTTTCCGCACAAATTCCTGAAAAAGAATAACAGAAACTTCGTAAACCTGTACTTCCAAATTTTGCACCGTTACTTCCACCGGGGGATTGTCCGGTGCATCGCCGTTACCCATAGTAAACGTTCCGCCTTGTATGGTTGTAGTTTTGTAAGCTTCGGTTTTACTCGCCGGAACATGGGTACCTTGGGGTGTACAGCCTGATAGCAGGCTCCATCCCAAACCGATAATCATAAGGTATTTTAAATGGCCCACCGATATACCTTTCCGTTTACCCGGAGGGTGTAATCCATAATCCGGGGCCAGCGCATGGGCGGCATTTGGGCAGCCCAGGTTTTGAGTTTGGATTCCAATTGGGCTACGGTGCGCGAATCGGCCTTGCTCAAATCCGTGGTTTCGCCCCGGTCGGTAGACAGGTTGTATAAATCTACCGTGCGGTCCAGCGTATTAATCATCAGTTTCAGGCTTCCCATGCGGATGGCGAGGTTATAATCGGCCATCCAGTATAAGGCCTCGTGCGGGGCATCGTTGCGGGCGCCGGTGAGCCAAGGAAGCAGCGATACGCCGTCGTATATCCGGTCTTCGGGTAAAGAGGCATTGGATACGGCTGCCACGGTGGCAAACACATCGCACAGGTTTACCTGGGTATTGAGCACGGTGCCGGGTTTAATTATGCCTTTGTAGTATATCATCAAAGGCACATTGATTCCGCCTTCAAAAAAGGCCATTTTTCCTCCGGCCAGGGGTTTGTTGGTTACCGTTTCTGAATATAACGCAGCTCCGTTATCACTGGTAAAAATCACCATCGTATTTTCATCCAATCCTTCCTTTTTCAGGTGGTTCATAATGTCGCCCACGGCCAAATCGAGCGCCACTACCATGGCATAATATACCCGTTTGTTATGTTCTTCAATATGGCCCAGTTTGTCATAAATATCTTTAGGCGCCTGATAGGGCGTATGGGGTGCCGTTACGGGCAGATAAATGAAAAACGGTTCGTCTTTATGTTCAGAAATAAAGTTTTTTGCCCTGCGGGCAAACGCGTAGGTGAGGTATTCCTTTTCGTCAATTTCCTTTTCGTTTTCTTGGATGGCGCAGTATTCTTTCCGTCCCCCTTTCCAAATCACTTTATCGGTAAATTCGTTGATGCGGGCATTCACCACATTGGGGTCTTTTACTTCGGCAAAAAGGGTGTAGGCTTCCAGACATCCGTAGCGGTAATCGAATCCGAAATTTTTGGGCAACATCGGTTCACTGTATCCCAAATGCCATTTTCCGATCCACGCCGTGGCATATCCTTGTTTTTTCATTAATTCCGAAAGGGCAATTTCCGATTGGGGCAACCCGGCATCCAATACGCCTTTTTGGGAGGGAAACGGTCCGAAATCGGCAGGTTCCAGGTAGCTGGTATTAATCAGATGTTTGAAAAACCACCATTCGGCTTTATTGTGTGGGTAACGCTGATGCGGTTGCACATGATAGCCGAAACGTTGCTGGTAGCGGCCCGTAAGCAATCCCGCACGCGATGGACTACAGATGGCGGCCGTGGCATAACCTTCGGTAAACAGGGCTCCTTCTTTGGCTAAGCGGTCTATGTTGGGCGTTTCAATCAGCGTGTTGCCATATACCGAAACATCATAACGGCCCAAATCATCGGCCACAATCAGAATTACATTAGGCCGTTTTGGCGCCCTTCCGTTTTGGGGAGCCGGAGCACCCTGCATAAACTGTTCTTTGCCTTTTTTTAATTCAGCATCCACCGGAACGGGTGGGTATGTTTTCTTTTGGGCGTTTGCCGAAAGGGTTACTCCCAAAAGGCCCCAAACCAATATATTTTTTCTCATATTATTCTCAGGGTAAATATATCATATTCCCTGTTCAATCCATGTATTCCCTTTGCGTATCCATACATGGTTGTGGCCGATTTCGTGCAGTAAACGAAATACAGGTTCATACCCGAGCGACAGTTCGGCCGGAGTGTGTGCATCGGAGTTTACCTGTAGCTTTATTCCCATTGCCGAGGCTTCTTTTATCCAGCGCACCGCCGGATACCAATCGGTGGTATATCCTTTATAAAACCCGCGGGTATTGATTTCTAGGATGATTTCCTGCTCTTTGATGAGCTCCAGTAATTCGAACATACGGTTTGTAAACCCTTTTTCGGATTCATCAATAAAACCGTGCATTTTTATTTTATCGGCATGGCCCAATATGTCGGGTTTTTCGTTGGCAATCATCTCACAGGTAAGGTTGAAATATTCCTGAATCACTTTTTTGATATCACCTCCGTAGAGTTGATGCAAACCGGTTTCAAATACTTCTCGGGTACCGTCAATTTCCCAGGGACGGCCGTCATCAAAATTTCCCACATAATGAATGGAACCCACCGTATAATCCACCCCGGGATATTTTTTCAGCAGTTCATCGCGCAGATGGATGCTCCATAAGTAATCTGTTTCAAAGGCGCAATAAATATCCAGCCGGTCTTTATAGGCTTCTTTCAACCGGTTAATTTCGGTGATATACACTTCCAGATTTTCCTTTTTCATATTCCACGAAGTGTCAACATCGCGGAGCGGGATATGCGAAGAGAAACCGTACGAAGTAAAACCTTCCTCTATGGCGGCAAGCACATATTTTTCGGGGGCTTCATTGCCGTCGCAAAAATGGGTGTGACTATGGTAATTGGTGAGCATGGGGCAAATGTAAACTTAAATAAAAAACCCGGAGAGTTTCCGGGTTTTACGTGTATAAGACAAACGCAAAAATTAATAAGGATGTATCGCTATGCCTGCACTCCACGGATAAATAAGCGGCGCGCCGTTTTTAAACATGGGAGTAAACGTGTAGGTGCCAAACAGGCTGAAGTGCGAATAACGCATACGCACGGTGGCGGTGGCTCTGAAACGTTCCATCATGAAATCGTCGCGGCGCACGTTGCGGGTACGGTTTCCGTTATCCAGAAACACTTCGCGCTGGTTTGCCCCCATGCGCACTCCGCCCACAACGCCAAACGTAAAGTTGAACTGTTGTTTTTTGTTGGTTTTGCGCACCGTGCGGAAGTTGAACATCACCGGAATCTGAAACCAGGAATTCTGCAAACGGGTACGTTTGTACGTAACATTGGTATCTGCCACATCCACAAAAACAGGGCCTCCGGGAGTAACCATACCTACATCATCGGCTTCGCGCAGGGCAATTTTATTTTTAAAGCTGTAGTTGTTCCACTCAAAGCCCGCTCCGGTCACAAAAGTGGCGGTTTTCTTTTTGTTTAAGGGAGCTTTCACTTCAAACACATTCCAGGCAAATTTCCACGAACGTCCGTAATCCAGTTCCATAAAGGCATAATCGCCCTGGGGCTGCGCCTTGTAGCCGGGGCTCATCCATCCGTTGATACCGATATCAAAACCGGCCCACACCAAATTGTTATGCATTCTGGGATTCAGTTTTTTGTCGCGCTCATTAAAAATCCAAACTTTTTTGTCGCCAATACGCACTTTGGCCGTATCGGTTTTACTGCCCGTTTCGCCATCGGTTTGGGCTAATGCGGGCAACAGACTTGCAGCCGCTAACATCAAGGTGATTATTCTTTTCATTTTTCTTTTGATTTGACGGTAAGACGCCCCACTTGCTGAAAAGTTACAGTTAAACTATTATTTTTATCTTGGTCAATATTTATACCGCATGAAAAAACATACAGCACTTGGGACAATTCTTCTATTTCTGATTCAAACCGCATATGCACAGGTTAATTATCAAGGCAATTTTGACATCAGTTTCAGTATGCCCGAATTGGGCGGAAAACAAATTTTTCTTGCGTATCCGTTGATGGGGAAAACGTATATCAGCGATACCGTATCCTTGGATGCCGCCGGAAAAGGCAACCTAAAAACCACCATTGAAAAAGGGGTGTATTACGTCGTGTATCCGCCCGATAATAATTACTTTCAGATTATGTTGGATAACGAACCCAAATTTGTGGTGAAAGCCGATATTAATCGTATTCCGCAGAGTTTAAGTTTTACGGGTTCTCCACAAAATACCCGTTTTTATGCCCATTTAAATAAAACGGAAAGATTGAAACAAATCGCCGATTCGGTGAATCAGCTTAAAACTATTGCCCAGACGCGAAAGAATACGTTGTTAGACAGCATTCAAAACCGGTTTGAGATCATCACCGGTGTGTTTTCTTCGCAATACAAGGGTACATTAGCTACGGAAGTGGTGCGCTTGAGTCAGCGTCCTCCTTACAAAGAAGGAAAAACCGACAACGAGAAGGTCCAAATGTTTGATACCTACAAACAGGAATTTAAAAAACTGCTTGTGCTCGATGATCCGCGATTGTTGCGTACGCCCGATTTTTATGAGCGCATAACCACCTATCTGGATGATTTAACCGTACAACAGGGCGATTCGGTAAGTGCTGCCGTAGATTTTTTACTCAACAAAGCTGTAAAAGACAAAGAGGTTTTTAAAGTGGTATTGGTTGATTTGTTGAATAAATATGCCAAATCCAATAAAATCTGGGGCGAAGATGTGTATTGCCATCTCGCGTTGAAATATTACGCCACCGGAAAAGCCGATTGGATTGAAAAGGAAACCCTCGAAAAAATTGTGACCAATGCCCGGCAGATAGAACCTACCCGGATTGGAAAAGAAGCGGCCGATTTCAGCTTTTTGGATTTGTTTGGAAACCGAAATTCCTTGTATAACCGCAATGGCGATTATCTGGTGCTCTTCTTTGTGAATGATAATGCCAAGAATAACGAAAGCGAAATCAAAGAACTGGTCAAAGCGCATGATGCGCTGCAAAACGGAACCAAACAGATTCAATTCCTTACCTTTTGGATGTCGCCGGCCAATAAAGAAAATCAGGAAGCTTTTTATGCAAAATATAACATGTATGGAAAGTGGTTTTACAATTTCACGCCCGAAAATGTGGAAGACGTTAAACAGCACTATAACTTAAAAACCTATCCGAGGATTGTTATTATAGATAAAAATAAAACCATCGTGTATAAGAAAATTTCGGCCGATATCATTGCCGGTTTACTGAAATAAAAATGCTTACGGAGCCCCTAGGTAGAAATAGATATAACAGCGTACGCGTATGAAAGTAAAAGATAAAGTGATAGTGGTTACGGGCGGCGGAGGCGGAATGGGCCGCGAAATGGTGTTGGAACTGCTACGGCGAGGTGCCCGTGTGGCGATTGCCGATGTTAACGAAAATGCCCTGCAGGAAACATTTTCCCTATCGGGTGCAAATGCCCACGCATTGGCTTCATGTAAGTTGGATATTGCTGACCGCGAGGCCGTGTTTGCTCTTCCGCAATGGGTAATTAATCATTTCGGTCAGGTGGATGCAATCATCAATAATGCCGGCATCATACAGCCGTTTATTCCCATTCGGGACTTGGACGAAAATACTATCGTGCGCATCATGAATATTAATTTTTACGGAACGCTCTATATGGTGAAGGCTTTTTTGCCTCATCTGCTTTCCCGGCCCGAAGCGCATATTCTCAATGTGTCGAGTATGGGCGGTTTTATTCCGTTCCCGGGACAGACCTTATATTCGGCATCCAAAGCGGCCGTAAAACTGCTTACCGAAGGCCTGAATTCCGAATTACGTAATACCTCCGTACACGTAACCCTGGCTATGCCGGGGGCCGTGAACACCAATATCATGACGAATTCGGGCGTGGATAAAATGCCCGGACAAAAAGCGGGTCAGGAACAAAAAATATTACAGGCCGATAAAGCCGCCCGCATCATGATTAACGCCATGGAAAAAAATAAACCCCGTGTGCTGGTCGGGAACGATGCCCGTTTTCTGGATATATTATATCGCCTGGCGCCCACAGCCGCTTCCCGGTTTATTGCCAAGATGATGGAGAAAATGTAATTCAGCACCAATCAGCACAGAATGGCTGAAATTCAGAAGGAATCCCTCTTTTTCAGTTTTTAATTTTGTCCAGAATTCTCGTGCCTTTTTGAGAAATAGAATCAATCTTTGAGGAGGAGTTTTCGATTAACGTATCCAGTTTTTTTACTTTTTCACTTTCTTTTTCAATCAGCGAATCCAGGGTCATTACCTTGTCCACTTCTTTATTGATCATCGAATCCAGGGATTCTGTTTTATTTTCCAGTTCTTTGATTTTGTTTTCCAATTCACTGCCCAGACTTCCGCAGGATGACAATAAAAATATGCCTGAAACGGCCATTAAAAAGGTTTTTGGAAAAGCGTTCATAGGATGAAGACGAATTTTTTAAATACGGATGATTATTTTGATAATCCTATCACAAATTTCGTGCCTTCAATTCATTTTTCAGCATTTCATATTTCTTCGGTTTCTTCAATAAGAGATAAATGAGAAACAACGGAAGTAAGAAACTGAAACCCCAGGCGTTTGCGGCCGCACCGTAAATCAGTATTCCCACTAAAAAGCCGATAAAAAAGGCATCGATTATGGGCGAGGGCTTGTTATTTTTAGCTGCTTCGAGCAACTCTTTGTCAGATAATTTTGATAATTCCTGCGGGGTCATTGGCTCACGTAATTTCAGAAAACAAATAACGCTTTTATGCTCTTTTTGTTTTTTCCCGTTAGGCCTCAGGGTTCGGATGCAGCCATGCCTGGGTGCCCCCGCAAAGCCAAATCGCATCCAATCCCTGCTCTTTTAAGCGTGTGGCTGCTTCGGCCGATCGTCCGCCGCCTTTGTCGCAAACCGTGATGTACAGGTATCCTTTATCCAACTGCGGAATACGCTCCGGTAAATCGGGCAGGGCTATGTGCAGGGCTTCGGGAATATGTTCCTGTTCGTATTCTTCCCGGCTTCTCACATCCAGCAGCTGCACTTTTTTGTGGGTGCGAAGCGCCTGCTTTACTTCGTCTGCGTTCATACAGACTTGGGTGGTTTTTATTTGTGCGGGCATACGGAATTGAATAATCAGCGAAGAAATAATCGTGATGCCCCCGATGCCCCATACGGCATATTCAATACCGAATACATCGGCGGTAATGCCCGATATCACGGCGCCAAAGGCATAGCCCAAATCTCTCCACAGGCGGAATGTGCCGATACTTTCTGCCCGTTGTGTGGGGCTTGTGGCCTGGGCTATGGTCGATAAAAAGGTAGGATATACCAGGGCCGTTCCCAAACCCAACACCGCCGAAAGCGAAGCCAGTACATAAAAATCTGCCGTGAAGGGAATCCATAAAATGGCGAGTCCCTGCAACAGCATGCCCCAAAACAGCATGGCTTTTTTGGAATAATGGTCAGCCATTTTGCCCGTGAATAACTGGCCGATGCCCCATACGGTAGGGTAAATGGCGGTGATGATGCCGATATGTTCGTGGTTATAGTGCAGCGATACCAACAGGATGGGAAGCAGTCCCCAGATCATGCCGTCGTTCAGGTTATTTACGAGTCCGGCCTGGGTTACCGAACTCAGGGTTTTGTTTTTCACCGTGGTTTCCCAAAACACATGGTCGAGCCGGGCGGTGGTGTCGCCGGCATGTTCTTTATGCACAAACACCCGGGTATCTTTTACCCACAGCACTGATAACACCAGTCCTACAACCGAAATCACGATGCCGATATAAAACGGGTAGGGGGTTACCCCGTATTGTTGGGCCACATAACCCGTAAGAAAAGCCACGATCCCCACGGCAAAATACCCGGCAAATTCATTCAATCCCATGGCAAAACCCCGGTTTTTTTCGCCCACGAGGTCAATTTTCATCACCACGGTGCTGCTCCAGGTGAGGCCCTGACTTACACCCAGCAGCACATTGGCTCCGATTACCCAGCCCCAGCTTGGGGCATACATGAGCAGAAAGGGAATGGGCAGGGCCAAAAGCCAGCCCATAACGAGTAAATTTTTGCGGCCATACCGGTTAGCCAGCCGCCCCGTGTAGTAATTGGCCAGCGCCTTGCTGATGCCGAATGCCGTAATGAACGATAATATGGCGGTTTTGGACGCCACCCCGAACTCCAGCTCGGCAAACTGCGGAAAAATGGTGCGCTCCATACCGATCATACCGCCCACAAAGGCATTTACGATGACCAGAAGGGTAAACTGCTTTGCATTTTCTTTGAGCCCGAGTCTGATGGATTCCGACATATACCGTTTTGCGGCAAAATACCGCTTTATTTTTGGGTTTCCGGGTTACAAGGGTTACAAAGAGGGGTAGTTATTGTTTTATGGTGTGTAATTCTTTGCATGAATAGGGGTAGTTAAAAAAAATGCTTGTATCTGTATCGAGCAAAGCGTGGGTAACAGCTACGCCTGTTAGCAGCCGTTTTTTATTTATTAAAGAATATTTCTATTTCATTTATCCATTTTGGTTTTTCAATTTCTTCTATTTTACAATATTCGTCACAAATTTTCTTTTTATTGTCTTCAATAAATTTAGCAATAGTATCTTTTAAATGTTTTGGATTACCTTCAATTTCTTTTGTTGTATCTGGATAAATTATAGAGTTATCTCCTTTTATGTAACTATTTACAGCTTTATCGTCAAATTTGAATTTTTGGAAAACAGTAATTATTTTTTCGTTACCTGATGATTTTATAACAGTTTCTAAAGCAGAATAAAAAGCTTTAGGATCTAATGATTCTTCAATTTCTGTTGGAAATTTTATGTCAGTGGAAATTTTATGTAATTGAATTTCTTGATTTTCCATTACCTGTAATCTTCTCATTTTCAACATGCCATTTTTTAAATCTTCTAGAAAATTAACAGAACCAACACCTTGGAAGTCAGTGTCAATTAAACAAAATATTTTCCCATTTAATTCTGATTTTTCTGCATTGTGAGAAATAGGTGTATATAAATAATTATATAATAATTTAACGATTGCACAACCACCAACTGGTAAAACTTTCAGGTTTTCAATATTCTCTATATGCTTTAAGATATATTTTTTATCTTCTTCGCTTTCAACAATTAACCAGTTATTTTTTTTTACTCTTAGAGAACTTATAATTGCTGATGATAAGTCGAAAAAACTTTTAAAATGAATGTCTGAAGAAGTTCCTTTAACATCTTCAAAATAATTTCTAAAAGAAAACTGTTCTATATTAATTATATCTTTCTTGTCTTCAATATGATATAGGTTTCCTTGTTCGATTATTGGTAGTGAACCGTACCAATGTGAAGTAATCATCGTCTGTACATCGAAGTTATTACTTAATTCCTGTAATCGCTCAAATTGGTCATAACACATAGAAATGTGTAATGAAGATTCTGGTTCATCAATTCCTAATATTATTTTTGTTATTCTATTTTCTTCTTGTGTTAGAAAAGAATATGCAATATCAATTAATGCTTTTTTTCTTTCACCTGCAGATAAGTATTTTATCTGTTTCCCACTTTTTTTCAACTTTCTTTTTGAAAAGTATGTCTCAATCATAACGTCAGATAAATGATTTGCTGTAAGCTTAGTTTTTGCTTTATATTCCTTTTCAAAATCATATTCACTATCAATTTTTTGTATTGTCTTTTCTACATCCTTAATAAAGGTTTCTAAATCATTATTAACTATATCAAGGATACTTTTATTTACAACTTTCTCACCCTTTATAGGGTGTTTTTCATTTAAGACTCTTTCAATTCTCTTTTTTACATCTTCACTCATTAAATCTTGCATACCCTTAGATTCTAACCTCAAAAAATCTTCTATTGAGGTTTCAACTGGAATATATAGGAATTTGTAATTTTTTTGTATATCAGCTTTTAATTTATTAATTGATGATTCATACTCTTTTATTCCAATTTCTGGATATTCTAAAATTTTCTTTTTTAATAAATTATCGAATGTGAAAAAGTGCTGACTACTATTATCAGTTTGAGGCCAAAATGCAATAGTAAATACGTAGTGACTTTCAGATATTCTCTTTAAATATGCTTGTTGATCCATGAAACTACTATACTGACTATAGTTTGAATGAGAGGATATATCTAATGTGTTAATGAAGAAATTTGAAATAATTGGAATAAGAGCTTGGGATTTTTTGTCATATCTAGAAAGCTCGTATTTTTTTATTAAAAATAATGGTGCAATAAAAGCTTCGCTTCTTTTTTCATTTGTATGATAAATAAATTCGGTATGATTAAAATAACAATTCAAACATTCTAATATAGAACTTTTTCCAGCACCATTTTGTCCTATAAATAAATTAAAATTTTCATATTCTTTAATTCCAAAAGGAATATATTTAGCTCCCTTATATGTCTTGAAATGTCTTTGAAATAGTCCTATTATCATATTTAAGTATTATTTTTAAAAATTACCGCTAACGTTTTTACACTTGGCCAGTGTCGGTTTATGAGTACAAAACTGTCAACAGAACCTCGCCTTACGCAAACCAGTGTTATTTAAAGCCTTTTATTTCGTTTAAGTCTGCGTTCAATATGTTGGTATTCCTTGAATATCGATAAACTCCTCATAACAATTTCTTCTATTTCACTATCAATAGGCTTTTCTTCATTTTTATATATATCAATCATTTCACGAAGCCTAAAAAATGTATGCTCAATTTCTCTTAACATCATATTTTGTTCTCTTTGAAACATTTTCTCTTTTTCATCTTCTTCTTCACTTTTCAAAATGTGTCTCAAGTAGTCAGGCGGGAAAAGAATGTCTGGCGACCTTAATAATTTTTGATTTATTCTAGTTAGTTCTAAAATTTCTTCAAGAATTTTTGAGCTAATATTTTCTTCTAATGGCTCTTCGAGCGTTTCAGTGCTTTCGAAATCTTCATTTATGCTGTTTAACTCCTTTTCAAGGTTGGGATACCATACTTCAAAAGTCTTCTCAAGTCTAGTTTCAGCTAGTTTTTCATCGCCAAGTGCCTTGTTTATTGTGTAAACCAATTTTTTTACATCTTCCTTTTCAAATACTGTAGATTGAAATTGAAGAATTGGGCCAGTAATTTCCGCACGTTTAATGTCAAAAAGAAAAGGACTGACGTATGACTTGTCGAGTTTCTTTGATAGTGCTCCTGCTTCGAATGTTAACCACGGAGCATTTAGATTCTCTTTAGTTACACACAAAATTCCAAATCCAGAATCTTCTAGTTCTTTAGCAATATCTGTACTCCATCTTGCACCTTTATCAATGTCTTCAGATGAAACATATGGTTCAACGGATTGAATAACAGAAGGTAACCAATCACGAAGTGTCAGTGCTAATTTATGGCTTTTGGTACCAGACCAGCTTAAAAATACTTTCATTTTTGTAGTTTATTTATTTAAGATTTTAGCTAACGTTATCGGGCTTTTGTTTCAAGTTGGTTTAGATGTGTTGATATGCATTTACTCTATTTTTTGAATAGTTGTGGAAATTTACTTTGCAATTCTAAAAGTATTTTGAGGTTTGAGTCAATAAATTTATTTATTGATGGAATATTGTCATCTTGTTTTGTGATGAATTCAGTCAACGGTTTAAGTGCTGAATAATAGTATATAGTATCATATTCGTGGAGCTCCCAGCCCTTTTTTCCAAGCAATTCTTTGTCGAGAATTGTTTCAAGCTGTGATTCATTAAACTCTTTCTTTGGAATTTCAACAGATAAACCAACATTAGGTATCTCTATTTCGTCATCCCACCAAAAGAATCCTATTAGTAACCAATATTTGAATTTACCCCAATTAAGCGTCACATAGTTGATATAGCACCTGCCTGGCAAACGAGTACTACGACTTGAGTCTTTAGAAAAGCCCCCAAAGTTTTTTTCAAATTGTGGTTTAAAATGCTCCAATACTTCGTCCATTTTGGTAATGGTTTCAGGAATAGTTTTCATTGCGAGCATATCCTGAATATTAAAATTTTTAATTTTTTCCATTCCTTGTTCTTTTAAAAATATTTTTAGTTGTTGGGTAATTTCATTGTGAGAGTTTTCTATCAGGTTGTAAATGTCGAACCATCGTAAAAGATGAAGAGTAACATTACTAGATTGAATCTCCCTATGTTCATAGTATTTCGACAGTAAAACAATATGCTTTTGTTCGTCACTTTTGTGGATTTTTAAAATTTTACAATAGTCTGCTAGTTGATTTAATCTCTCGCGAGCTTCTACTTTACTTTCAATAATAATCGTAGTATTATCAAAATTAATTTCAATGTCAGGTCTTCCAATACCAATATACTCATGTTGTGTCGTAATCTTGAAAATTTTCTTAGGTAAAGAAATATTTAGCAGTTTTTTGTGAAAATCGTTTCGAAATTTAAGGTCTGATTCAATGCAGTATGCGAATATTTCAGTCAGGTAGTTTTCAAGTGGGCTGTGATTCTCACGCTGTCTATATGAAAAAGTTCTCTTAAATAATGATTCTGTCATTATCAAAATGTTTCATTAGAGTTACGCAAATCTTTTTTATTGAAGCACCTTAGGTACCTTTTATTTACTCCTACGTTTTTAACAATATGCCAATGGAATTGGTTTTTCATGGGGTTTTCAATTTAAGTACGTTAAGGTGTTCAAATGTAACGGTTTTTATTTTTTGTGCAAAAGGGGAGGGGATTTTTTTTAAATGTGCTGATGAATTAATGTGATGATGTGCTGATGAGTATGATGTGATGATGTGCTGATGAGTCAATGTGCTGATGGGGGCGATGTGCTGATGAGAAAACCAATTTATTACGCTTGCGGTTATTACTACGTGCCCCTCGATAGCAATCGGGGACTGCGTTCTGCGCTTTGCTTCGTGCGTTGCATGCCCACGAAAGGGTTCGGGGCTGCGCTCCGGAAATTTATTACGCTCCGCTCTGTGCTTCGAAAGGTTTGGGGTTGTGCTACGGAAAATGAGGGGGAGGGGTTTGTCGTATTTATCTGACCAAAATAAAAAAGCCCCGACATTCATAATCAGAGGCGAAATAAAAACGTTATCTGTGTTTTTTGTTCGACCCCGCCGGGGTCGTATTTTTTTAATCTGGCTTTGCTATAAATCTTTGACCCCTTCGGGGTCAAAATATTGGATGAATGCAAGTTCTCTGCTTTCGCACGGATTTGTTGGGAATAACAACAATATGGGGCAAAATAAAAAGCCCCGACATTTATCGTCGGGGTAGGGGCGAAATAAAAACGTTATCTGCGTTTTTTGTTCGACCCCGCCGGGGTCGTATTTTTTTAATCTGGCTTTGCTATAAA
>JAKRSD010000015.1:17907-106869 GCA_022402535.1 Flavobacteriales bacterium
CAAAATATTGGATGAATGCAAGTTCTCTGCTTTCGCACGGATTTGTTGGGAATAATAACAATATGGGGCAAAATAAAAAGCCCCGTAGGGGCGACATATCAGTAGCTAATATGCAACCCCATTCGAACAAAGCCCCGACATTTATCGTCGGGGTAGGGGCGAAATAAAAACATTATCTGTGTTTTTTGTTCGACCCCGCCGGGGTCGTATTTTTTTTAATCTGGCTTTGCTATAAATCTTTGACCCCTCCGGGGTCAAACTATTGGATGAAAGCAAATTCTCCTCTCTCGCACCCTCCCGCTCTCGCTCTCCATTCACACACTGATTTCCGTTATTCCGCGTTTTTTACGCAGCGTACCGACTGGTAATTGGATGATTTTTCGGCGGCAAAGGGCCTTACCTGGTTTTCGAAGTAAAAAATGGCCCGCTGGGGCGTAATGGCAGCATTGGGAGTTACGGAGGTAATCCACCAGTAGGCGTATTGCCCCACACGGTCAAAGTAGTTCCCGCTGTTTCCCAATCCGCCCGGCAGCGCATTGAATCCGCTTTCATTGGTTCCGTTGCTTCCTTCGGGCCAACCCTCGGTGGCTTTCAGTTTGGCTACCGCGTTTTCGCCCAATACGCCAACCATCGTGTTCCAGTCGGCATCGGTGGCCACATGCCACCCGCTGGGACAAACATTCCGCGGATCCTGTACCGCCGCATAATTGTAGAGCCGGCCGTAATTTTTTTCGTTTTCCGGATTGTACATATAGTGGCACCACGAAGGAACCGTTTTGTATTTGCTGCTCACAAAAGCCGGATTTGTCGGCACTTCCTGTTTCATTTCCGTAATCGGTTCTCCGTTGCTGAATTTACCCGTTTTCAGGTTTTCGGCCATCCAGACGGCTTCCCCGATTTTTACGGTTTTGTATTCGTTGCCTTCCTTATCTTTTACGGTGCCCATTGGCTGGGCAAAAAGCGGGGTAATGCCCAAAAGCAACACCATACCTGTCACGAATCTGCGGGGTTGGAAAGAAGTGTTTCTACACATAAGTACATGGATTTATTCAACGGTTTTAACGCATCGGATGGGAAATCCGCTGTTTTTATAATCAAAACGCCCGTAGGCTCTGAAGATAAATGCTTTTTTTACTTTAAAATCGGGACCTACCAGCCCCAACTCCACCAACACCTGAACCGGAAATTTATCATTCACCCAGTAAAGCCCTTTTACGTCTTTTTCGGTAAAATTTCCTTTTTCGTCGCGGCGGCCGGCATAAAGCAGGTTCAGTCCGGTGCTGTCGTTGCCTCCGTGTATGGCAGGCAGAATTTTCTCGGCCGGTGCGCTATGATCGGGGTCGTATGTGTCGGGAGGATTCAGGGAAACAATCAGGCTTCTCCATACGCCGGAGCCGGCCACCATCCAGCCTGTGGGGCATACGCCGCGCGAATCGCGCATAGCGGTATGGTTATACAGTTTTCCATAGATTTTGTCGTTTTGCGGGTTGTTGTCGTACCAACACCAGGCCGGTGTGGGATTAAATGGAGCTTCAGCCCATTTGGCGGCTTCTTTTACCTCCGGAATCGGATTTCCGTTCTGGAATTTGGTGGTGCGCAGGTTTTCGGCCATCCACCAGCGGCCGGCCACTTTCACGGTTTTATATACATTGCCCGAGGCATCCTTTACGGTGCCAAATTCCTGGGCCTGCACCCCGATAAACGGCAGCATAAGCCCCAACAACATCCAGAATCTTGATTTCATGTGTTTGTTTTTTCAAAAATGGGAGTACGCCGGCGATTATGCAAATCGGTTTTGTGAACCGGGGGTTTGGATTTACCAAACGAAAAAAGCCGCTCCCTACGGAACGGCTTTTAAAAAAGTATGCTGTGTTTGGTTATTGCTCGCCGGTAACGATAATATTGTCAATTTCCCACGTGGTAGTCTGGTTGGTAGCGGTACCTCCTTCATAGAGCCAGCCTAAACGAACGGTGCCGTCAAACGCACTGATGTCGATGATGCCCGAACTGGCAAAAGGAGCAAATCCCGGATTTTGAGTCGGTAACGCATTAAAGCTGAGTTCGGTCCAGGTGGCGGTCCAGGGTGTGGCGCCTCCGTCGTAATTGTTTGATATAAACAGACGCAGTAAGGCTCCGTTGTGGAAACCGCCTGTTCCTCTGAATTCCAGTTTTTCCTGGGTGGTTTGGGTCAGGTCAATTTCGGGTGTAATCAGCCACGATTTTACGCTTGACTGATTGGTTCCGAAAGCAGAACATTCAGCCCAGGGGTTGGTGCCGTTGGCTCCGGCGGTTCCGCTTTTCCATTTTACGGTGCCCACTTCAGATGAATTCACCCAACCCGGTAAGGTAATAATGACATTATCTACCAATCCGTCAAATTTTTCCTCAAAGAGCGTAACGCTTCCGCCGCCACCGCCGCCGCTTCCGCAACGGGGTTGGTCAAACACCACATCGTACAGATCGCGGATGTATAATTGTTTGGTGGTACCGAACACGCTGTACACCACGGTGAGCGTTCCTTTGCCCGAAGGCAGAATAGCATTGGCAAAGGTGGCGTATCCGCTGTTGCGCAGGATGATGGTGTTTCCGTTGCAATCCTGCACGGTTACGTTTTTGGTGAGCTGTAATGTGCCGTCGGCATAGGTAAAGCCGGTATCGGCCGGAGAAAACTGTACGTTTTCGAGTTTAATGAGGCGGTTTTGGTAGGCATCGTTCAGTTCGGGAATCGTTACCGTAATGGGTACGATTTCGTTGTTCAGCGAACCTTTAATGATGTGTCGGGTAATCAGGGAAGACGGTAAGGCATCCACTTCGGTAGGGGAACCCGCCGTGGCGGCTCCGCCCAGCTGAATCATATTGCCGTAAGAACCGAGGAATAATCCTTTGGTCTGTACATAAATTTTACGGCCTATCATGTAGCTGTTGGCCAGTCCCGTGGCATCCAAACGGATGGCGATACCGGCCGTGGCATCCTGAAATACTAAGGTTTTGTAGAAATTACCCGATTTGTCGTCGGCAATGATTACCCCCGCCAACAGAATAGAATCCTGAATTTCAACGCTGGTACCGGTGTACAATTGCTTAAACTCGGCAATGGTCATGGTAGGCGTAAGATTGGGATCGGTTCCGTCGGTAGGCGGGGCATCGTATTTGGTTTTGATACATGCGGTAAGCAGGGTTACCGAGAATAGCATGAATGCGAGAATTCTGCTGCTGTTTTTCATATGAAGAGATTGCATAGTATTTCTAAATTTTAAAATCTGTTTTACATTCTGAATGCCACGTTGAAAAAGGCATTGATACCGAAGTTATAAAAATATTTGGGTGGAAATTTGTTCGGGTTCCGGTCGTCAAAATCAAAACGAAGCTGCTCAAATCCGGAAGAAATGAATTTGCGGTTGTTGGTCATGTTGTTCACGCTGAGTGAAAACACGAGGAACATGGGGCGTTTGATGGTTTTGAAAGTTTTGTCGAGTTTCCAGGAATAGCCTCCGAAAAGGTCCATGGTAAACTGTCCGGGCAGGCGCTCCTGATCAATGGTCTGGGCATATTGTTCGCTTTCGGTGTCCATCCCTTCCACAGCCGATTCGGTGCGGCGGATGGGGTTGGTTTCAATCCAAATCCAATCAAAGTAGTTGAAGTTAACCCGCACAAACCAAAACTTAGGCGAGTTGTACGAAAGGCCTATGGTATTCGCCCATTGCGGTCCCTGTGCCACGTTATAGTTTTTCAGATAAACGGTCTGGTTTTGGGCCAGCACTTCGTTGGTGTTATCCTGTGTAAGGGTAACTATGGGTCTGTCGGTATATTGAGAACGGCCAATACCCACGGCGGCATTCATGCCGAATCCTTTGTAAACTTTTACGTCGGCTCCGAATTCTCCCCCGTAATGTCTGCGGTCCAGATTGGAAAGCGACATATTTACGAAGGCATTGAAATCGTCGTGGAAGAAGCTTTTGGTTTCGATTCCATCCCAAAACTGGGTATAATATCCCGTGGCTTTAAAGCGGATGCGGGGCGAGTTCCAGATGTAACCGCCTTCTACGGACACAATTTTTTCGGAAGTCAGGTTTTCGTTAATGGTATTACGGGTTCTGGGCGAAAGGAACACATTGTTCACATACGGGGCGCGGGTGGTAAAGGCTCCGTTGGCATACACATAATGCCTTCCGTTGATTTTGTAGGTCAATCCGCCTTTTACCCCGGGATTGATGAACATATTCTTTTCGGACTCGCCGAATGAATTGTCGGGGAATAAACCCACCCGGGTAAGTCCGTTTCTCCAGAACGAAGTAACCGAAATGCGTGCGGCCAGATAAAAATCTACCTTCTTGTACGAGAACTGGGCCTGCATCCAAGCCTGGGCTTTGTGCAGTTTAAACTGATACATGGTTCCGTATTTGTCGCCCTCTTTCACAAGGCGGTTCGGATTGTCGAGGTCGTTTTGCAGGGAGTTGGTATCGAGCGGAATTCCGATTTGCCCGAAGCGGTTGTAATCCACATAAAAATCGCCGCCGAGCAGGTCTTTCACGCGGTTAAAGTTTTCGGTCTGCTGGTATTGATAAATCAACCCGGCGGTAATGGAAATATGATCGTTAAACGTGTGATTCAGCGTGCTGTTGAATCCGAAATCTTTCATGGTCTGCACTCGTTCGCCCAAAATGTAGTTGGAACGTTTTCCGGTTACGTTGTTTCCGGCAATTCCGTTTACGTTGTTAATGGTTTCGGTGTTGTTGGCATTGGCCTCGTACATGGCATCCCAATTCAGCTGAATAAGGTTGGGGTCGGCCAGGATGGCTTCGCGAACGGCAAAAGCCAGGGCACTGTCTGTTTGAAAGCTGGGCAGATTCCGGTAATAATCGGGAGCGGGGTTTTGTCCGAAATACCAGTCAATGGCCGAGTTGGCCGTTTCGCCGATTTGGAAAGAAGCCGTGGTAGCTAAAGTGGTTTTTGTGGAAGGTTTCCACTCATGCGACAGCATAAATACGGGCTGAAAACTGTCGAATACGCGGGAGTTTCTTTTTTTGCCGTTCTGATAGCCCCAGTTGGGATTGTAGAAAGGCGTACCGGCCAGTTCGTACATTTCGGCAATGGCAGGGGCCATTTTTCCGCGGCGGGTAGGGGTGCCAAAGGTGGTGAAACTGAGCAGGTGTTTGCCCATTTTTTTGGAAACGCCCAGGTAATAGGCCTTGCTGTCGTAAAACGTACCGGGAACGTATCCTTCGCCGGCCGCTCTCCACGAAGCCGACACCGAAAGTGCCCATCCGTTCTTCTGCATACCGGTGCTGTAAGTTCCCATCAATCGGTGCGTGTAAGAACGATTTCCTACGGCATACGAAAGGCTCAGCTGTTTGCGCTGACGGGCTGCCACGATATCCATATTGGTGGCTCCTCCGATTTCCCCGAAGGAAAAGGTGTTCAGTTCCAAACCGTAAGAGTTATCGCGGAAGCGGAATACATCGTTCAACCCGCCCCAACGGCTCCAATATACTTCGCCGTTTTCAATGTTATTCATGGGCACTCCGTTCAGCAATACGCCAAAATTATCGGGGTCGTATCCGCGGGTGCGGAAACGGGCCTGTCCGAAGTTGAAGGAAGCGGTGCTTACATACACATCTCTGGACGCTGAGAGTACGCCTGAAATATTGTTATCGCCGGAACTTCCGGCAGCCGATTCGCTGTCGTTACCGGCTACAATGGGTACCAAATCATCGGAGTTGGTTACGCCGGGTTCATAGCTCTTTTTGATGCTGAGGACGCCCAAGTCGTTCACATCGGCATTTACGGTAATTTCTTTGCTGAACTTCTGGTATCCGTTGGCTATAATTTCCAGGGTGTATGTACCCGCGGGAATATTGTCGAATAAAAAGGAACCGTCGGGTCCGGAAGCGGTTTCGGTTTCCGAGGGCGTTAAGCTGAGTAAAGCAAATCGAACGGGAATTTTAGTTTCTTCTTCACTGATGATACCGGTAATCCGGCCTGTCTGGGCTTGTGTTTTTGCTGCGGTAATGGTAGTCAACAACACAAGAATAAACCCTTTAAAAAATCGCATGTATAGTGTATTTCGGGGGTCAAAAGTACGGGCATTTTGGTCACGTACAAACTTTTGACGGAATTTTCCTGAGGAATTAACCCTAAGTTAATTTAATGACTTTGTGGACGGAGACATTTATCTTTACCTTTGCCGCAGATTTTTTGTAATGCGCTCTATTCAACGAATTTTTTTCGCACTCCTGTTCCCCGTTTTACTCCCCGTTATTTTGCAGGCACAGGAAAAGCAATATCATGTGGTTTCTGCCGGATTTTATAATCTTGAAAATTTATACGATACGCTTAACGACCCAAACCGCAATGATGAAGAATTTTTACCCGAAGGCGATAAACGGTACACGGGCAAAATATACTTAGAAAAACTGGACAGACTGGCGGAAGTAATTTCGAAACTGGCCGTGGAAACCACACCCGACGGTCCGGCTTTGTTGGGTGTAGCTGAAATTGAAAATCGTTCGGTTTTGAAAGACTTAACGGCTCATCCGCTGTTGGCTTCGCGGGGTTACCGCATTTCGCATTTTGATTCGCCCGATATGCGTGGCGTAGATGTGGGTTTGCTGTACAATCCCAAATATTTTGTGCCGATTGCTTCCCATGCCATCAATCCGCAGATTCAGAATGAATCGGGCAATTATATTAAAACCCGTGATATTCTTTGGGTGGAAGGATATCTGATGGGCGAAAAAATTCATGTATTTGTGGGACACTGGCCCTCGCGAAGAGGAGGAGAAGAAGCCAGTTCGCCGCTCAGGCAGCAGGCCGCAGCCCGTTGCAAACATACTATTGACAGCATCAAGGTGGCCGAACCCGGTGCTAAAGCCCTTATCATGGGCGACCTGAATGATGATCCCCTGAGCCCCAGCATAAAAAAAGTGCTGAATGCTGTGGGTAAAACCGAAAAACTTACGGAAGACCACATGTTCAATCCGTTTGAACCCTTCTATAAAAAAGGAATCGGCACACTGGCCTGGCAGGATTCCTGGAATTTATTTGACCAGGTGATTTTTACGCCTTCATGGGTAACTACCCCCCAAGAGGGTTGGTTTTTCAGCAAAGCGGAAGTATTTAACCGACCTTTTCTTACCCAAAAAACGGGCAACTTTAAAGGGTATCCGCTCAGAACCTATGTAGGCAATGAGTATCAGGGGGGATACAGCGACCACTTCCCGGTTTTGGTATATTTGCTCCGTGAAAAGAAGTAATATATTATGATCAGAGTCGCCGCATTTTCCTTTTTGTTTTTAGTCTCCTTGCATTTGGCGGCTCAGCAACCGGCTTCGCAGCCTACTAATTTGTCTTTTTCTAATGTAAAACCGTACGGTTTTATTCTTTCGTTTACCCCTTCTCAGGCAGACGGGTATCTCGTGGTACGTTCGCTTTCTCCTATTTCGTTTGTTCCCATTGATGGTATAGAATATCAAAAAGGGCAGGGGATTGCCCCCGGCATGAAAGTGTTTTCCATGTCGTCCACTTCGGCCATTTCCCTGCGGGAAACCTTGGAAGGCACCACCTACTACTTTGCCATTTACGCCTATAACGGCGCCGGAGAGCAAATCGACTATTTTAATGTGAATCCGCTGAGCGGTTCCGTCACCACGCCCTTCAGTAATCCCAATTCGTATTATACCAACCTCAGCGGGAATTCCCCTACTTTTTTAAATGATTTAAAAACCCGTTTGAACAACGGAAGGGTATTTCAATCCTATACTCCCGGCTTTTTAAACACGGTAACCAAGAATATTTACATCCGCGATACGGTGGATGGGAAGGAAGTCATCAATTGCCAATACACGGGAGAAACCAAGGTATTTACCCCTCCGTTTTTCTGGAGCAGTTCATCGGGCGAATATACCCGGGAACACTGTCTGCCCAAAAGTTGGATGTTTACGGGCGGAAATACCGACAATCAGGACGGGGCGGATTATCATAACCTGATTCCGGCCAATCATGAAAAAGCCAACGGGAAACGCTCCAATGTGCCTTACGGTATTGTGCAAAATGTAACGTTTCAATATCTGGAAGGTAAATTGGGAACCAACAGCCAGGGAATCACGGTGTATGAACCCCGGAATTCCATAAAAGGCGATGTGGCCCGCAGCCATTTTTATATGATGGTCTGTTATAATAACAACGGTGGGGTTTGGGGGTATCAGAGTATGCCTTCGCTGGCGCCCCAGCAAAATCAGGATTTAATGAAAATGTGGCATGAGCAGGACCCGCCCGATGCCTTTGAACGCACCAAACATGAATATATATTCAGCCTGCAATACAACCGGAATCCGTTTATCGATTACCCGGAATTGGCGGACTGCATCAACTTTAACAACATGACCCTGTATGCGGGTTGTACCATTGGTTTACAAAATGAAGAAAATCCGTTAGTAAGTTCAACAGTATATGTATACCCCAATCCGGTAGCGGAAGGCGAACCCTTTCAGGTGGTTATTTCCGAAGGAAAAATTCTTACCTCGTATCAGCTAACCGATATACAGGGGCGTATTGTTTTGCAGAAAAATGGGCAGGAAACCGGATTGGTTTCTATTCCCACAACCGGTATTGCATCGGGTGTGTACACCCTGCAGTGTCAGTTTCAAGACGGTTCCGTGGCTATTCAAAAATGTATAATACAAGACTAAAATAAGCAAAAATGAAAAAGACGTTTACCCTCGCATCCCTGGTTTTGGCTGGCGCCATAGCTTCACATGCACAGATTTCCCTGACGGGAAGCAGTCCTTCCTATACACAGGACTTTAATACTTTAGCTTCTTCGGGTACTACCAACACTGCCGTGCCAGCAGGATGGGCTTTTGCAGAAGTAGGCAATAACGCCAACGGAGAATACCGCGCTGCCGACGGAGCAGGAAACACCGGAGATACTTACAGTTATGGAGCCGCCTCGGCATCAGACCGCGCTTTTGGCGGATTGGCATCCAACAACCTTACGGCCAATATCGGAGCCTCTTTTGAAAACAATACCGGACAGGAAATCAACTCTTTTACGCTTTCTTATTTTGGTGAGCAATGGAGAAGAGGGAACACCACCGCCGGAAAACAAGATTCGTTGATGTTTGCCTACAGCACCAATGCTACTTCGTTAACCGATAACGGGGCTACCTGGACTCCGGTAAACGCACTCAGCTTTTTTTCCATCAACACGCCTGCTACAGCTTCTGCGCTTGACGGAAACCTTTCCGGAAATCGTCAGAACTTAAACCAAACGGTTTCGATTTCCTTACAAAGCGGTTCTAAGCTTTGGATTCGCTGGACCGATATCAATATTTTTGGATCGGATGACGGATTGGCTATTGATGACCTGGAAATTAATTTCACCACGCAAGGCGGCGGCACACCGGATACCTTGGTTCGTTTCAGCCCGGTTGCCGGTTCTGTGGCCGAAAATGCAGGAACGTATAACATCAACGTGGCATACAACCCCACCTCACAAACTACTTCTTTCACGGCTCAGGTAGTGTTGAAATCAGGTAATGCGGCCGATATAGGAAACTACACCACACAAACCGCCACGTTCACTGCCGGTGCTAATTCAACTACGGTACCTGTAACCATTACCGATAATGCCCTGGTAGATGGCAACAAAACGTTTGTATTTGCTTTACGTAATCCTTCTGCCGGAATGCTAAACGGAAACGATTCACTTTTCACCCTTACGGTTACAGATAACGATGCGCCGGTTCTAGGTCCTCCGGTATACACCATTGCTCAGGTTCGTGGCGCCAACGCCAACGGAGGTCCTGATTCCTTGAACGTAACCTGCGAATTGCGCGGAACCGTTTATGGCATCAATTATCGTCCCGGCGGATTGGAATTTACCATTAACGACGGAACGGCCGGAATCAGCGTGTATGCTCCCGTAAATGCCAATACATTCGGATATACCGTTACGGAAGGTGACAGTATACGTGTTTGGGGTGATGTAATCACATTCCGCGGATTGGCCCAGATAGCCTTTTTGGATACCATCATTCCTGCCGGTCAGGGAAATCTCAGAAATCCGGCCTGGGTGAGCGCACTGAATGAAAGTACGGAGAGTTCGTTAATCCGTTTAAACAACTGTACGCTGGTAAATCCATCTCAGTGGACACCCGGAGGAAACTCCTTCAACGTGGATTGTAACTGTACAGGTGGAACCTTTAAATTGAGAATTCATTCGGCTACCACGGCCATTAATGCCAATGCTCCCGTGGGTAATTTTGATGTAATCGGTATCGGCAGTCAGTTTGCCACCACCACTTCGGCTCCTTTTAACGACGGTTATCAGATTATTCCCCGCAAACTGGAAGATATCCTTTACGGAGGAAGCATCAGCGAAAACGATGCCTCTGCGGCATTGAATATTTACCCGAATCCATCGAACGGAATTTTCACCGTGGCTTTTGATTCAAAAGAAAGCGGAATGGCCGAAATTTCCATGATGGATATTCACGGCAAAACTATTCGTATCACAAACCGCGCTCTTACTGCCGGCATGAATTATATCAGCATGGACGAAAATGTAGCGTCCGGTGTATATATGATTCATATTTCGGTGAATGGGGTTCGCGCCGTTCAACGGGTAATGATTAAATAAACGTCTTTTTCATACTTTGAAAAGCCTCGCCTTGTGCGGGGCTTTTTTTATGTGATTTATCTTCACAATGGGTACAAACATGTAAGTTTAACCCATGGATTTTTTGTTCCGTATTTTTCCGTTTACCCGCAAAGAAGTAAAAGAACTTCCGCTAAAACCCATTGCCATTACCGTGGTAACGGCTTTTTCGCTTATCGGTATCCGTTATTTTTCGGGTTCGCATCGCATAGGCGAATACATGAGTTTGTGGCAAAGCCTGGGTATTGCCGGCTTGGCCGATCAACTGGAATATGCCACGAACCGGCATCCCGATGCACAACTTTGGGATTTGGTGTATTGGGCCTCGGTTTCTTTTTGCTTTTATGTGTTGCTTCCGGTATTGGTGATAAAATTGATTTTCAGGGAAAATATTTCGGATTACGGCTTAAAAATCAAAGGCATGTTGTTTGGCGCCAAAGGCTATCTGTTGATGGCCACGGTGATGTTTCCGGTGGTGGTGATGGTTTCTTTTTCGCCGGAGTTTGTACACACCTATCCTTTTTATCGCTTCACTTCGCCCGATAAATTATTTCCGCAGTTTTTCATCTGGGAAGTGTTTTACATCCTGCAGTTTTTTTCGCTTGAATTTTTCTTCCGGGGGTTTATGGTATTGGGCCTCAAAAAACACATGGGCGCCTATTCCATCCTCGCCATGACGGTACCCTATTGCATGATCCATTTCAGCAAACCGTTGCCTGAATGCATCGGTTCCATATTTGCCGGACTGATTTTAGGCGCCATGAGTTACCGCACGGGATCGGTATGGCTGGGCGCGGCGTTGCATGTGTTTGTGGCGCTTACCATGGATTTGCTCAGCCTTTGGCACCGAGGTATTATTTAGCCCTAATATTCTTTAAAAAAGGATTGCATTTATCGAAAGGTCAGCTCATGGGCCTGAATCGTTCTGCGGATTCTGACCGTGTTCTGCACATCACGGATTTCGGCTACAATGCTGTCGGGATAAATATGCAGCAAGCCAAAGTGATTATCCATAACAGGTCCTTCAATACGATTTTTATTGGGCGTGGCAAACAGCCAGGTAGAGGATAGGCCCGAAGCCGTAACATCATATAGAGGATACATATCCGAAGGATGAATTTTGGAAATTTCGGCATAATGCACGTCGCCCGTTAAAAATAACACCCTTTCGGCGCGTGTTTTTTTAATCAGGTTAATGAAACGTTGCTGTTCATGAGGAAAATTGGCCCACGCTTCGTATCCGTTATATTCAATGCCAAATTGCGAACCCGAACCGATAATGCGCCAGTGGGCAGGCTGTTTGAGCTGTTCTTCGAGCCATTGCCATTGGGCCTTACCCAGCAGGGTTTTGGAGGTGTCTTTATGGGGAACATAATCGGGCCGGTATGGATACTTTTCTCCCTTTTTCAAAAATCCGGTAAACCGTTTCAGGTTGTCGCGAAAGGTGCGGTTATCCAACAAAATAATCTGTATGATTTTGCCTCCCGTTTCATACCGGTACGAGGTGTAAATGCCTTCTCTTTTTCGGCGTTCCGAGTGTTCCGGTTCTTTAAAAAATTCCAGAAAAATTTCTTTCGATTCTTTTTTGAACGGGTAATGTTTTCCGGCATCATTCCGCCCATAATCATGATCGTCCCAAGTCGCAATTACGGGCACCTGAGCAGTCATTTTCATATAATTTGGATTTTGGGCCAGCTTTTCATATTTACTCCGCAACACGTTCATATTTCGGGTATCTCCGTAAATATTATCGCCCAAAAACAAAAACAGATCGGGATTACATTCGGCAATGGTGGAAAAAACCGGCAGCGGATGGCTTTGCCTGGCGCAGGAACCGAATGCCACACGAAAAGGCGCATGTTGTGCCAAAGTATTTATTGCTATAACACAAAGTGTGATGATGTTTAGTATGTTTTTCATAACGCAATATCCTTACCGGTTTGGGTGTACACGTCTTCTTCCAGATACAGAAAAACCAATTTCCAACCGGATTGATTTTTTTCAAATTCCATGGAAGCCACCGAGGCTTTGTTTTCGGAAGATTTCATGGGTAACCGGCCTTCACGGAATATAATTTCCGGGTTTGCCTGAATATATTCTTTGTGGGTTTCGTTTAGGTTTTCCATATTCAACCCCGTGGGTGAAGCCATAAAGAGCGGAAATAAGGTTTCGAGTTCGGATTCGGAATATGCAATTTCTGGCATATCATCCATTACTCCCCGAGTTTTGAGCGGAGTTACGGTCATGCCGGTTAGCGTTTTCCAATCCTCCTTTAAAACGGCTTCGCGAAAGTGTGTCCAAAATTCAGCAAATTCCTGATAACCTGTCGGTTTATTCGTTGTTGGGGTGGGCTTTTGACCACATCCCAAAATCAATAACAAGAGCAGGAAAGTATGCCCGTATGTTTTAAGAAAATGCATATTTTCAAATTTTACACAAAGTAGCACATTCCCTCATTATATTCGCCTCATAAACGGGGTTTATGTCAGAACTTTTTATAGATGTTATCGGTTGGATTGGGGGAGCCATGGTGGTGTTGGCGTATTTTCTGATTTCTTCCGGAAAAACCACGGCAAAGTCGGTTTTTTTTCAGTTTTTAAACCTTGCGGGAAGTGTATTTCTCATTATCAATACCTATGCAAAAGAAGCGTATCCATCCGCAGTGGTTAACGTAATTTGGGTGGGTATTGCGCTCTATGGTTTTTTCAGAATCTGGAAAAAGTAAATTTTCATGAAAACATACAGGGATAGCGGTTTTTGGATTCTTTTGATTGTAAATCTGGGTCTGCTTATCCGCTTTTTATTTTTTAATATGCCCATAGAATCGGTAATGATGGCATACTGGATGCAAAGTGTGATTATCGGATTATTTAATACGGCCCGCATTCTGTTATATCCAACTCAAAATATAACATCACCTCCTGAGATCAGTTTGAGAAAAAAGTCGCGCAATTTTACGGGTGTGTTTTTCTTTTTTCATTTTATGGGGTTTCATCTGGCCTATTTGTTTTTGCTTGTGGTAACTGTGGGTAGTCCCAACATGTTTCACGGTTTTTGGCTTACGGTGGGCGGTTTTTTATTTGCCGGTCTGGTGGAATTTATCAATGACCGAAAAGCGGATAAGGGTACAAATCCGCCGTTTAGCGTAGGTGGACTTATGTTTATGCCCTACCTGCGCATTATTCCCATGCATTTGTTCATTGCCGGTCCGCATTGGTTGGGTTGGTCGCACGGGGCCATGTTTTTAGCCTTAAAAATTCCTATGGATATTCTGTTATATTTAATTATGGCCGGAAGAATGCGTAAAACGCATAAAATATCAGGTATATAAAGCAATATCCATTATCTTTCCACAATAAAGAACATTGTATGCAAAAATCAGGATGGTTACTATATGGCGCAACGGGCTACACCGGAAAATTAATGGTAAAACTGGCCGTGAGTAAAGGCATGAAACCCATTCTCGCCGGACGTACGGAAGCTCCGTTGAAAGAACTCGCAGAATCGTTTGGGCTTTCTTATTTGGTATTTTCGTTGGATTCCGTGGATGAGGTAGCGGAGAAAGTAAGTCCGTTTCAAATCGTGATGAACTGTGCCGGTCCCTTTATCCGTACGGCCGAAAATATGGTGAAAGCCTGTATAAAAGCAAAAACACATTACTTGGATATCACGGGTGAAATCGAGGTTTTTGAACGGGTAAAATCCTTTGATGTCCAAGCGAAAGAAGCAGGAATCATCCTGATGTCGGGTACCGGATTTGATGTGGTGCCCACGGATTGTGCCGCCGCTTATCTGCATCAAAAATTACCGGATGCTACCCATTTGCAATTGGCATTTACCAGTATCGGAGGAAGTATTTCACATGGCACCATGCAGACTATGGTCGAAAATTTGGGATCATCGGGGGCTGTGCGCGAAAACGGGAAAATTGTACCCAAACCTACCGGGCATAAATCCATGACCGTAGATTTTGGCCGTAAAAAACGATTCTGTATGACCATTCCCTGGGGCGATGTTTCCACGGCGCATCATACCACCGGAATTCCCAATATTGAAACCTATACGGCAGTTTCCAAATCGTCTCATACGTTCATGAAGTTTCAGATAATTTTTAATCCTATTATGCGTTCGGCATGGGTAAAAAACCGGGTGAAGGCGTATGTAACTAAAAACATCACCGGACCCACGGAAGAACAAAACCAAACGGGGCGTTCGTTGGTGTGGGGGAAAGCCTGGAATGCGGCCGGACAATCAGAAGAAGTGCGCATAGAAGGACCTGAAGGCTATAAACTTACAGCCGAAACCTCGGTATATATTGTTTCTGAACTGTTGAAGGGAACCGATAAAAAAGGCTATCAGACACCCGCAGGTATGTTTGGGTATAAGCTTATTTTACAGATTGACGGAACCCGATTGTACTAATCGGATTACGCAGAATGCTGATTGGTTACGGTTGACTCTTCGGCTACCAATCTACCCGGATAAACTTTTAAGGCTTCTTCCAGGCATTTCACGGCTTGTTGCAAATCTTCAATTTTGAGTACATAGGCTATGCGGGCTTCCTGTTTACCCAAGCCCGGTGTGGCATAAAAACCCGAAGCGGGAGCCAACATCACGGTGCTTCCTTCGTAGCTGAAATCGCTCAGTAGCCATTGACAAAAATCGTCGGAATCCTGAACGGGTAATTTGATGGTGGCATAAAATGCACCTCCCGGTACTGGACAAACTACTCCGGGAATTTTGGACAGGGCTTCGGTAACAAAATTGCGTCGTTTTACATATTCACGGTTTACTTCTTCAAAATAAGATGCGGGTGTATCCATGGCGGCTTCGCCGGCAATCTGCCCTAAGGTGGGCGGACTCAGGCGCGCCTGTCCGAGTTTGAGCAGGGTTTGCATCAATTCGCGGTTTTTAGATACCACACAGCCGATACGAACCCCACATAGACTATATCGTTTTGATACACTATCCACCACCACGGCATGTTGGTCTAATCCTTCCAGATTCATCACGGAGGTATGCACATGCCCGTCGTACACAAATTCGCGGTATACTTCATCCGAAAACAGCCACAGGTCATGTTTCAGCACAATATCGCGCAGGCGTTCCAATTCTTCTTTGGAATATAAATATCCCGTGGGATTGGAAGGATTGCAGATGAGAATGGCTTTGGTTTTTGGGGTAATCAGTTTTTCAAAATCCGAAATAGGCGGAAGGGCAAAACCGTCTTCAATTCGGGCGGTTACGGGAACAATGTTGGCGCCGGCCGCTTTGGCAAAACTGATATAATTGGCATAAAACGGTTCGGGAATAATGACTTCGTCTCCTTCGTTCAGGGTGCACATCATGGCAAACATAAGGGCTTCGCTTCCACCGGTGGTTACCATTACCTGCTCGTGATCTACTTCGATGCCCAGATTTTGATAATAGCCCGCCAATTTTCTCCGGTATGATTCAAATCCTGCAGAGTGGCTGTATTCAATCACTTCCATATTAAATCCGCGAATGGCATTGAGTACTTCTTGGGGCGAGTGAATATCGGGCTGCCCAATGTTCAGGTGAAATACTTTGGTGCCCCGCTTTTTGGCGGCTTCGGCAAAAGGAACCAATTTACGGATAGGGGAGCTGGGAAGTTCAAGACCTTTGGAAGAAATACCGGGCATACTGACAAATTTAAAATGTGGGTAAAATTAAGGTTATTCTGCGAGTCGGAAACAAAAAGAACCGCTATAAAAGAAAAACCCTGTATTCGAAGTGAATACAGGGCAATCAATTAAACAAACAAAAACAAAAAAACGCGGTTTACATACCTACAGGTGCTCCACCTTGTTCTTTCACGGGTACTCCGTTGTTGGAGGGAGCGTCTTTTACATTTCCTTTTACCTTAATCACGTGTGTATTTGAACCTTCGGGTTCGTTGGTAGTAATAGTAACTGTTTTAGCAATAGGACCGGGACGTTTGGTGTCATACTTAATGGTGATTTCACCTGTTTTGCCCGGCATGATGGCTTCTTTAGGATAAGTGGGTACGGTGCATCCGCAAGACCCTTTTGCATTGGTAATCATGAGAGGCTCTTTTCCGGTGTTTTTAAATTTCCACACACGCTCACCGTTTCCGCTGAATTCTACGTCGCCGTAGTCTACAAAATCTTGGTCAAAGGTGATTTTTGGTCCTAATACCGCTTGGGCAGAAACCTGAGTAGAAGCAGCGAATCCTACAGTAACAAAGCCGATTAATAGTGCAATTTTTTTCATACTGATAAATATTTTCTTTTGAATACTTGTTTTCAATTTGTGAGCCAAAGTTAAGTCGAGAGGTGCGTACAATATTTCGATTAACAAAAAAATAACAGCAATGATGCGGCTTACAGAGGTATCGGCCTATTTGCCGGGTATCATTTTTTGTTGGCCTGGGGTTCAATTTTTCCCATAATTTTTATGACATGAAAGTTTCCGGGTTCTTTTTCATTGGTGGTTATGGAAACGGTTTTTGCAAAGTTTCCGGGTCTTTTGGTATCATATTTCACTTTGATGAATGCTTCCTTTCCGGGCGCAATGGGCGCTTTAGGATATTTTGCTACCGTACATCCGCATGAACCTTTTACCTGGGTGATCAGCAGCGGCTCATTTCCTGTATTTTTAAAATGCCATATTCTTTCCCCGTCGGCCCCATAGGGCAAGGTTCCATAGTCTATCATAAATTCTTCAAAGGATAATTTCGGACCGTTTTGGCTATATACTGAAATAGAAGGCCAAATCACCGAAAGAAGAAGTATCAGTATCGTTTTGTTCATACCTGTGTAAAATAAAAAATCCCGCTTCTGATCAAATAAGAAACGGGATTTACATGGTAAGATTGTCTATTTGGAGGCAGGCTGAGCAGCAGGGGCCGATTTAACCGTTCCTTTCACTTTGATGGTATGGCTGTTTGAACCATCGGGTTCGTTAGTGGTAATGGTTACCGTTTTTTCAAAAGCACCCTGACGGTTGGTGTCATAGTTGATTTTGATTTCGCCGGTTTTGCCTGGCATGATAGGCTCTTTGGGGAATGAAGGAACCGTACATCCGCAAGATCCGGTAGCGTTGGTAATCATCAGGGGCTCTTTACCCGTGTTTTTGAATGTCCAAACCCGTTCGCGGTTGCTGGCATATTCAACTTCACCATAATCTACCACATCTTTTTCAAATGAAATTTTGGGTCCGGTTGCAGTTTGGGCAGAAACGGTTTGTACACCAAATGCTGCAATAGCAAACGAAAAGAAAAGGATTGCTTTTTTCATATTAATTTTTACTTACTTGTTTTAATGATTCAAATGTAAATAGGCTTGTGAAATGATTTTATCATTAACATAGTTATAACAGGCTAGTCCTGCACCACTTTCATGGTCATACGAATTTCTTCCAAGGGCCTGTCGCCCGGACGGGTGGGTGTGGCCGCAATGGCATCGAGTACATCCAACCCTTCTATGATTTCTCCAATCACGGTATAATCACCGTCTAAATGAGGCGTTCCGCCTATTTCTCCATAAATCTTTTTTTGCTCATCGGTCCATGCAAATCCGGGTTTGGCGTATTGCATGCGCTTTTCAAATGCATTTAGCTGTTCAGTGGAATATGTATCTCCCTGCACGATATAAAACTGGGAACCGCTTGATCGTTTCTGTGGGTTAACGGCATCGCCTTGTCTTGCGGCGGCCAAAGCTCCTTTTTTATGAAAAAACTGGGGTTTGATTTCCGCTTCCAGGGTGTAACCCGGGCCGCCTGTTCCGGCCATACCCATGGTAGCTTCGCTTTTGGTATTGGGGTCGCCGCCCTGAATCATAAACGCTTTGATGATCCGATGAAACTGGGTTCCGTCATAATAACCTTCTTCGGCCAGTTTTAAAAAATTGTCTCTGTGGATAGGCGTTTCGTCATACAATTTTACTTTCATGACGCCCATCGGGGTGGAAATTTCTACCGTTTTCATTATTCTATATTGTCGTATTTATCAAATGTGTCTTTTGGGGTCTGCACGGGTGATTCGTTTTCTATCGCGTTTCTGAGGCCATGCAGAAACATGCGTATTTCCTGCAAAGAACGGATGATTTTTTTGTCTTTACGGTTGTCAAAAAGTTTACCATCTATCACTTTTTTGGCTCCTTCCAGGGTATATCCTTCAATTTTTACCAGATTATATACCAACTGCAGATTCTCTAAATCGGTTTTCGTGTAAAGTCGTTTGCCGGTCGCATTTTTTTTAGGTCGAAGGGCTTCGAATTCTTTCTCCCAAAAGCGGATAAGCGAAGCGTTTACGCCAAATTTATCGGCTACTTCGCCAATGGTGTAATACAGTTTTATGTCCGTCTCCGATTTTTCTTTGTAGGGCATAATCTCTTTTGATTTGACTCAAATCTTAAGTGCGTGAAGCACTTAATGTTGAGAGGCCGTTCCTAAATAGATTGTTCAAATATAGTGCTTTTGGTTTATGAGACTATCCATTCCTCAAAGAATTATCATACATTTGTTTTTCACAATGTTATATAATCATGAAAAAACTTTTCCTAATTCCTGCCATGTTTACGGCCTTTGCCGTACAGGCACAAATTACATTAAATCAATCTGACTTTGCGGTAGCCGGCGATACGGTTTATATGGCTACAGACAATTCGGTTACAGGACTTGCCGTGGGTAATGCAAGTGCAACTGCCCAAACCTGGAATTTTACCTCCCTGACTATTGATGCGTTTGATACGCTTTTATTTGTTAATCCTGCCGCCGCCCCCGGTGGTGCAGATTTTCCAAATGCCAACGTGGCCTTAATCACAGGAAGTGCAGCTACTTTTTTCAATAATACGGCTTCAGGAGCTGCCGTTTTGGGTAATGGCGGCGGATTCGGCGGATTTGCTTTCAGCGCGCCTTACAATCCTCCGTTTAATCTGTTAACCTATCCTACCGGTTTAGGAACCACCATAAATCAGAACTACAGTTTTGATGTGACTGAATACATCGGTATTGACACTACGGTGAATGTGCCTCTGGTGGGTAATATTACAATTCAGTTAGATTCATTGCGCCTGAAGAGACTGGGACAAGTGGACATTGATTTTGATGCATTCGGAACTATGCAGTTGCCTATCGGCAATTATCCGGCTTTGCGTTGTTTGAATACACAAACCAATAATGACACTACGTTTGCTTATCTGCTTCAGCCGGTGAGTATTCCTGTATTAGGGATTAATTTAGTAGCCGGTTGGAATGTAATCACTAATGATATTGCCGCCAGCATTTCTATTATTGCTCCCGGTATTTTCTTAGGCAATACTACCGGTATCGTGGTTGAAAAATCATACGATTGGTTTGCTAATAACGGTGATTATAGAATTGTGTCCGTTGTATTGGATCCGGCCAATAACAATCCCCAGCGTGCTGAATTTAAATCAGATCCGATCTTTTTATCTACACCCGCTTCGGCACTTCTGCCCAATGTTAATGTTTATCCAAACCCTTCATCGGAGTGGATTTCGCTGCAGGGTGTGCCTGAAGGATTTGCCGGAACGCTTCATATTGTAGATATGAACGGTAAAACCGTTTACCAAACCGTATATAATGGACAATCTCTAATTTCAGTATCGGCATTAGCCAACGGAATGTATTCCGTTCGTTTAGCAAATACGGCCGGACAACTGGTTTATGCCGACAAAATTCAAGTGGTAAAATAAAAAGTATATTCCGGCATTGAAATTGAACATTCAGCACATTCATAAATAATTAAGCATATGAAAAAGTCATGTTTATCAGCCGGTATGTTTGCAATAGCGTTAATGCTGGGAACTGCCGGTTTTGCCCAAACGGGTAAACCTTCAGATGCGGAAAGAAAAACAACACGCGAAGTGCCTGCTGCACAGCCTGTAAAACAGATGGAGCGTCCGCAGACGATTCCCGCAAGTCAGACACCTGCATCTACCCAGTCTAAAACATCGGTAAATACGCAGGCCCCGGCATCTACCAACCGACAGGCAGGTACGGCTCCTGTACAAAACAATGTACAGCAGTCCTCACAGACCCGCCCTGCCAATACCTCTAACGGAAACAAACCTGCCCCCAGCGGCAAAGTAGTTCCCCGCGAAGCCATAAAAGAAGCCAAGTAAAAAGGTAATAATAAATGATAAGCCCTCTGTAGCATACAGGGGGCTTTTTTATTAGATTAATATTGAATCTGTTTATGTTTTTCCGAAAATCTACACGATTATTTTGCCGTCGTCCATTTTGATTATTCGTTGTGTTCTATCTGCAAAATATAAATCATGGGTTACTACCAGAAGTGTTTTATTGAACGTTTCGGTAAGTTCTTTGAAGATTTCAAAAACCAGTTCCGTGTTTTTGCTGTCTAAATTTCCCGTAGGTTCATCACACATGATGATAAGCGGGTCATTGATCATGGAACGGGCAATTGCCACGCGTTGTTTTTCGCCTCCAGATAGTTGATAAGCCATTTTATGAGCCAACTTTTCTATTCCCAAGCTTTTAAGCAGATTGAGCGCATTTTGGTTTAGTTCTTCTTCAGATAATTTATTGGATTTAAAACCGGGTAGCATGACATTTTTTAAAACACTAAACTCATTGAGCAGATAATGAAACTGAAATACAAATCCTATTTTTTCATTACGGATATAGGCTAATTCTTTTTCAGATTTATGTTCCATAGATTCATTGTCTATGATAAGTTTTCCTGTATAATCGGTATCCATAGTCGAAAGCACGTACAATAATGTAGATTTTCCACAGCCTGATTTACCGGTAATGGAAACAAATTCCCCGCGGCTAATCGTAAATGTAATATCCTTTAATACTTCTGTTTTTACAGGGTCATAGAAGTATTTGCTTATGGATTGAGTTTCCAGTACAATATTGTTATCCATTTATTTTCCTCTGATAATTATAACGGGGTCAATTTTACTGGCCTTTCGGGCTGGTAACCAGCCTGCAAAATAGGTGGTCGCAACGGCAAATAATACGGCAATGGAATAATATTGTAATCCATAATCAATAGGGTATGTTTTAATGGTTGGTAAAGAAGCCGTATTAAACGGAATGGCATCAATTAAAGAAGATAGAGCAAAACCTAAAATGGCCCCGGCTAATGCGCCTAAAATTCCGATACTCAACGATATGGTTATAAAAATTTTCTTCACATCCGATCCTGCAAAGCCGGCTGCTTTTAAGATGGCAATGGTATCCATTTTTTCATAAATCATCATATTAAGAATATTGTAAATGCCGAATCCGGAAACAATCAACAACGTAATTCCAACAGCGTAGGAAATAATGGAACGCACACTGCTTCCTGTTTCAAACTGTGCATTTGCTGTTTGTATATCTTCGGCATCGAGGTTAAAAAGTTGTTCGTATTCGCGGGCAATTACGGGCGCTTGGCTCATGTCGTTTAATTTTATTTGAATATCGCTGATATAACTACTCGATTTGCCCATCAATTTTTGAGTTGTAGTTATACTTGCATAACTCTGTACTTTATCAATTTCTGCTATTCCTGATTGAAAAAAACCGACTACTTTAAGCGAGAACTGTTCGCCGGTTGCAGTAGTTATTTTGATGATATCCCCTTTTTTAGCCAACATTTTTTCGGCGGCTCCTTTACCCAGAATAATACTGTTCGAGGTGTTTTTTAAATCAAAATAATTGCCACCCACAATATAGTCTCTAAAACTAAAAAGTTTTGCCTCTTGGGTTACATCCACACCGTTAATTACTCCATTCAATTCAATATTTCCAAGATTGTAAAATACCTGAGCCGTTACTTTGGGAGCCACCCCCAACACGCGTTGGTCGGAGTTCAGTTTTTTGATGATTGCCTCCGCATTATATATTTCTTTTCTGGCATTTGCCGGTTTAACGGAGTTGACAAAGTTGTAAGTTTTGTTGAATTCAGGCGCCATATCAATCGGCTGTATTGCTGAAGGGCTAATGTCATTATATAACCGAATGTGGGGAGTGCGATTAAGAACCAGTCCGTCAAGCAGTTGATTTAAGCCCTCCATAAAACCAAGTAATGTAATAAAAAGTCCCACGCTAAAGGTGATACCTACAGCGGCTACGAGGGTCTGTTTCCACCTTGCCAGTATTAAGGCCTTTGATATTTCTGTGATGTGTTTGATTCTCATTTCTTAGGGAGGCTAATTTTTGAATCCGGATCTATCCCGCTGATTACTTCCACAAGGTTATAATCCATTAATCCTGTTTCTATTTTTTGAATGGTTCCATTTTCAAGTATTACAGCAGTATCGCCCAAGAGGTAATTTCTTGGAATGGTCAGGGCTTTTTGTTTTGTATTTATAATGATATTAGCTTCCAAAGTTAGATTCGGATAAAGAATTACCGGCTTTTGGGTAAAAACGGCTTCAGCTCTAAACGTTCGGGTTCGTTCATTCATCATCGGGTCAATAGAGGATATAATGGCTTCAAACACTTTCGATTTGTAACTGTCCATTCGCACAATTACTTTTTGCCCGGGTTTTATTTTTACAATATCTAATTCATCAATATTCAGTTCCAGAATAAAGTCATCAGCGCCTATTACAGCCAAAGCAGAAAGATTAGAAACCCATTCTCCCTGTTCTTTATTAATTTTATATACCACGCCGTCTGTTAAGCTTCGTATGATTAAATCCTCATCGGTTGATTTTGCCATTTTCAGGTTGTTTTTACTTATCCCGGAAGCCAGTTTTAATTGGCGTTTTAAATCATCATAAACCATTTTTGTGCGTGCCAAATTAACTTTAGCATTTTCAAAGTTCAGTTCTCTCTGTTCCAGCTCCACGAGTGATCCGATTTCATTGCTCCAAAGTTTTTTTTGTCTATAATAGAGCATTGAGTCATTGATTAATTTTTTCTCAGCCAATTGAATAGCATTCCATGCATCATCCAAGCGCTGGGTATTAACCATAAAATCGTTTGTTTCGGAAGTAAGCCGTGCATTATCCACCGATATTTCGGCACTTTTATTTTCAATTTTGAAAAGAGAATCTCCTTTTTTGATACGCATTCCTTCTTTTACAAATGTATTTTCTAATATGCCATTCGTTTTGCTGTAGATTTCATATTGGTTTTTGCTCTTGATGATACCGGAGGCATATACACTTTCTGTAATGTCTTTGAATTCCGGATTAATATTGTCTTTCCCATTTTTACAGGAAGTGAATGCGAAAAGGAGTATAATAGGCAGGGTGTAAAAAGGATTTTTCAAAGGGAAAGTCATATTATTCTTAGTTGTTTCTCTAACAAAACTGAACTTTTATTGAGTATAAAAGTATATTTTATTTAGGTACAAGAAATAAAAAAAAGCCCTCCGCTTGGAGGGCTTTTCTATATAAGAGGAAAACTAAAGAAAACGACTTAGCGAACTACCAGTTTGCTGATTTGCTGCTCATTTCCTGATACTACACGGATCATATAGATACCGGAAGTTAGTTCAGAAATATTGCTCACAAAGGTGTTGCTTCCTTCCGATACACTTACGGTTTCAGATTTAACCGTGCGTCCGTTCAGGTCGATAATTTGAATGTTTGCCGAACCTCCGTTGTTAACGCCTAAGGTAATGGTAACGAACTGAGAAGCCGGGTTTGGATAAACAGAAAACTCGTTGATACCCGTTACTTCATTGATAGATGAAACATCTAAGGGTAACAGTTTGCTGTTTGTAAACAAAGCACCCGATACCGCCGGTGAAGTAGAAGTGGGACGGAAATCCGGATTGGTATTGCTGTTTCCGAACGGATTTACCAAATTTACATCGTTTGATGCGGCAAGAACAGAAGTGTTTTGAGGTGCAGAGGTAAAGAAAGTACCTACTGAGGCCGCATCACTCAAGCATAATGTATCAGAATTTGAGGCGATAGCCCATGTAGTGGTCATACCGGCCATGATGTTGTTTTCAAAATCAGATAAGCTTTCGCATAAGTTGGCCGCAACCAAACGTCTGTCTACGGTGTAACCGGTAGGCCATCCTGTGATGATGGAGTTGAATACAGACAGGCGGCTGTTTCTGCGGTGGTGAATAGAGCGGGTAAACAAAGTGTTTGTAGTATCGGCATTTCCGGTATAATTCGGTCCGACGATGGTGAAGTTAGAAAATACGGGAGCAGAAACAGGAGTATTGTTTGAACCGGCATTATCGTTATCGGCTTCAAATCCGCAAGAACCGGATTGGTCGGCAAAACGAGAGTCGCGGAATGCAACACCAAACTGAAGACGACCACGAAATCCGTTATCGGTATCAAAATCATCATCCCAAGTTTTGTAAGCCACTAAGTATTTACAATCTACTGTTCCGCCAAACCACTCAAAGGAGTCGTCGCCGCAGTAAGATACCTGAACGTGGTCAATTTTTGTTTGTTTTCCTACGGAGTACATGGTTAACCCATTAATCTCAGAGTTTGAAGCTGAAGTAAGGGGAATACCGCAGAATTCAATACGTACATAACTGAACACACCCGAGTTGTCATCATCATTCGTTCCACCATGACGTCCGTCGCCACTGGGCAAGGGTTTGGCAATACCGCCTTCTGCTGGAGCATCGGCTCCTGTAGAAATATTGTGTTGTGCAGCACCCAGAATAACGATTCCACCCCAGTCGCCATAATCACGGTCGCCGGGAGCTTCGTTTGAAGTAAATACGATGGGTTCATCAGCTGTACCTTGTGCATTAATTTTTGCACCACGGCAAATAATTAACGTACCTTTTCCTGTACCACGGATTACGGTTCCTGCTTCAATGGTAAGTGTGGCTCCGTTGGTTACATACACATATCCGTCATTTAACAAATAAACATTGTTCGATGTCCATGTGGTGTTGGTTGTGATATCGCCACCGGGAACGTTCACGGTAGTGGCAGGATATGCGGTGTTTTGAGGGTTAAAATTGGTCCATCCTGCAGTCCAGGGAGTAGCAGGTTCCGGAGCGAAAGCTCCGCGGTATGGCACGGCCTGAAAGAAAGGCGACTGTGCAACAGCAGCAAATGAAGCTAAAGCGAAGGCTCCGATCAGTAATTGTTTTTTCATAACGATTTTGTTCTTTTAAATTCTGATGCAATGTTCGGGATTGCGGATTAACTGAAATGCAGTTTCATGTTATGGATGGGTTAACCTTACCTGTGTTATGCTAATTTAGTATTAACCGTTTTTTCATAACATAAAAAACCCCGGTGTTTACCGGGGTTTTCTGTTTATTGTGTTTTCATTATAATTTAAATCCAACGGAGAAGGAGTAGGTCGCTCCGGGAACAATGCGCAGAATTTCATTATCTATCCCGGCATCAAATCCGGTTTTCACATCATTGTTTTGATACCAGATGGTAGGATTCGCCAAGATATCGCGGGCATTGAATTTCAACTCCATTTTTTTCCAGAAGGTTTTGGTAATCTGGAAATCCAACACGTTTCTGGGGGTTTCCCAAAACGATGGGTAGGTGTCAAAACCGATACTTACGATACGCTGTCCGATTCGGTTGTAGGAAAGGCTGACACCGAAATCATATTTAGAGTCATTATACTGTACCCCGGCATTCACAATGTAGGGCGACTGACCCTGAAGCGGACGTTTTCCTTCCGTACCCGCAAATCCGGCCAGGTTCACTTCTGATTTTATAAGGGCTACGTTTCCGAAAAGATAAAACCCATGGAAAAATCCTTTTTCGGTGGTAGTGCCTCTAAACCATTTATAGAATGTACCCAGACTTAAACGATACTCAAGTTCTGCTCCGTATGTATAGGCCGAAGGGGCATTTACATAACGCATCAGGTTAAAGGAACCGGCGTTTTCGAGTTTTTTCTCAATCGGGTTTTCAAAATATTTTCCAAATACGGTGGCCGATAACAACTGACCTGAACCGGGATAAAACTCATAACGCAGATCCAGGTTTGTGATTTTGGTACGCTGCAGGTTCGGATTTCCTTCCACCACCAGGAATACGCTGTAATCATAAAACTGGAATGGGGCCAATTCGCGGGCCTCGGGACGGCAAACAGTTTGTGAGGCAGCAAAACGCAGATTCATTTTTTCGGTAAGTCCGCCGATGATGTTGATGGATGGCAATACATCGAATTTACCCATGTTCACGTTTACGGGGCTTTCATCGGCCACGGTAAACGAGTTCAGGTTTTGTTGCCAGTATTCAAAGCGCGGTCCTAAAATTACTTTCAGGCGGTTTTCTAAGGCTGATAATTCATACTGCAAGTAGCCGGCATATATAGAACTATTGGCGGTGTATGTGTCTGATTTACGTGAGGCTTCACGGATCATAAATCCGTTCTCATCAAAATTTCTGGGGTCAAATAAAGAATCTATGGCGTGGAAGGGAAGGGAATTGTTGAACAAAGAAGACTGGTATTTCACGTATGAAAAGGTTCGGGCCTGAAAATCGCGGTCTTTGTACTGGGCAAAGCCCCCAAATTTCACTTCATGACGAACCGGGCCGGTTATAAACGGAATGGCTACATCAACAGCTCCGGAATAAATATTATCAAGCATGGTAGAATAGAATCTACCGTTGATATCATTGAATGAAGGTTGTGTACTGAAAGGTACCGCCCATAGTCCGGCTGTATCGCCTATGGCTCTTTTGTAGGTTACCTGACGGTAATCGGGCACATCGCGCTTCAGGTTATTATAACCGGCATTCCATTCAATTTTAATTTTTCCTTTCGGGATAAAATGTTCCCCCATTAACTGGGTACTGATTAACCGGTTTTGGGTGTAAAGCGTATTGTACGATTTAATATCCTGTCCCTGATCGGCCCGGTAACCTTCGCGCAGAATGGTTTGGTCAGAAGAATTTACATTCAACAGATTTTTGAGAGAAATTCTGTGGTTACTTCCGTTTTCTTTTGAGCTGAGGAACGAAAGATTCCAGATACCGCCGCTCATCACATTTTTGGTATAGGTGTCATCCTGAAATTCAAGTTCCAGGTCGTTGGTGCTGGTATAGTCATAACGTTTACGCATGGTGTATGCGTTGTTGTTCATGTAGGTAAGAGCAAATACACTTCCCAGTTCTTTTTTGTTCCGGGTATTTTCGCGTTTTGATTTGGGGATAAAGTTGATTTTATGTCCCATGGAAAATTGTCCGTTGAAATTGGGTAGTGCTTTGCTTTGGTTCAGTTTCCAATTGTTGCCGAACAATTTAGAATATTCCAATCGCTCCGGCTTGGTGAGGCTGGGGTCGTTAAAGGTTTCCACATCGGGAAAACCGGAAGGCATGGCGCGGGTTCCGTCATCAATGCCCAAAAAGTCATATTTGCCTCCGTTTCCACGGTAAAAATCTCTTCCTGTGGTTACGGTGTTATAACCTACGCTGAGTGAAGCCGCATAAAAATTACTTTCAGGAATATCTTTTGTTTTGAGTTGAATCAAACCGCCGGCAAATTCACCTGAAAGGGAAGGCATGGCGGTTTTAATTACTTTTATATCATTGATAAAGGAGGCCGGAAAAATATCGAAGGCAAAGGCTTTGCGGTCAGGCTCAGAACTTGGCAGGGGAGCATTATTAATAAATACGGCATTATAACGGTCAGGAAGACCGCGAACCACCACAAACGAATTATCCTGAATGGTGGCCCCGCTTACCCGGCGAAGTACATCGGCAGTGGTGCGGTCTGGCGTTTTTTTAATCTGATCGCTGCTGAATCCGTCAAACAGCACTACGGAATTCTTTTGTTCCAGCACAATCGTGGATACAGAACCCCTTTCAGAAGCCGCTTCAATTTCAATAACTCCCAGCGTTTTGTCGGCAGAAGAAAGGGTGGTATTTAATGTAGTGGTTTGCCCTGCTTTAATTTCCACGCCGGTAAACACTTTGGTTTCAAAAGCAATGGATGAAATCTGAATATCATATTTGCCGGGATCCAGAGTTAGAGAATAGTATCCGTCTATATCGGTGGCGGTTCCTTTAGTAGAACCTTTCACCACCACGGTGGCGCCGATTACGGTTTGTCCGGAGGGTTCTAAAATTTTTCCGGAGAGTTTGCCTGTTTGGGCGTTTGCAGCGGTATAAGCCAGTGTAATTAAAAATACTGCAACGAGTTTGAATAGTTTCATACCTTGTATTATAACTTGCCGCAAAGGTATCCCGGCAATATGGGGAGTCTGTTAACCGATTATTATCATAGTATCCCGGTAATTTTACTATACCATTAACAATGTTATGGCAAAGTTAATAAGCGGTTGTTGATGTTTTCTAAAAGTTAAGCTGGGCCTGCAATCGCAATAATCCGCCTTCCTGAAAATTTGCCTGGGTTTTGAAGTCTTCAAATCGTCTTTTTGAATACGTATACATAGCTACAAATTCAAAATACTTGATGGGTTGCCATTCCACGCCCAGTTCATATTCATTCACCCAATGGTAACGTGCGTCGGTTTCGTGTTTTTTGCCTCCCGTGTAAAAATGTGCCCTGCCAAACGGAATTAACACCTGTTTTTTAATATTGATCATGTAACTGGCCATTACATAACCTCCATGCAGAAACCGGGTTTCAATGCTGTCGGTATGGCGGTTAAATTGAGGTCCGCGCCCTATATTATATTCTGCCAGGATACCGAAAGGTTTGGGATACAGGATAAAAGAAGCCGCCGCCCGCTGATCGGTGTAAAGCATATCGGCTCTGTACTTTGTGCCTTCTGAAATACGTGCACGGTCCAACTGATATTTTCCCGTATAGCCTTGTAATGAGGCCTCAATAATTTGATTTTTAACCACGAAAGGGTATGTAACCCTGGCGGCAATATGAACGCCTTTATTCAACGTAGGCTGATTGGCGGTTTGTCCGTTATACACCCCTACACCTACCACTCCATAATCTCCGCTGCCTTTCAGCCCTTCGTTTACCAGCATAGAAAAACGCTGACGGATTTTTTCGGGTGCCCAATAAAAGAAAACACCCAGATCCCGCTCATTACTTACGGCACTGTTGAGCGCATCATTCCGGTCAAGTGGGAGCCGGTTCTGGCTCGATTGCATATTTTCAAACCCGAACGGCACTTTGCTTTGTCCGATACGGAACCGGTATTCATTTTTCTTGTCAACACCTATATCCAAATAAGCATCGCGTAATTGGGCAAAATTGCCTGCACCGCTGCCGGGTGAACTGGCGAAATCGGGTTGGATATAGAAAAACACCCGCTCATGAATTTTTCCGAAAATAATTACCCGCATACGACGGATCGAAATTCCACCACCATCTCCCCACGAGCGGTCACATTGTTCACATCGTAATTTCGGATTGGTCTCCAATAACCGGTTATACCGAACCTGCATATAGCCTCGGATGGAAATATTCTGAAACCAGCCCACTACATTTTTTTTCATTTCTTCTATTCCGTTTTTAGGTTTGGCTTTCCCCTGATTTACGGAGGTACTGTCCACCTGACTCCAAAGAGAAATGGAAACGAAAGTTATTCCCAGAACTATGAAAAACGATTTGGTAAGGATACTCTTGGATGAATTGTTCATGAAAAACGGTTTCGGAATTGTTAAGGTGTTTTGGGTAAGCATGCGCCGGATAAAATACTTTTTAAAATATTGTAAATTAATTGATTGTATGCTTACTTTAAAATCACTGCCTGATTAACGGCGGCAAAAGTAGGGTGCAAAACAAAGGCTAATGTTATGCAAACTTTAATTCAGAATGCCTGAATCATTATAATAAGGTTAACTATGTTAATTTAATATTAACAAAATTGTAATCAATTGAAAATCAAATAAAAGGAAAGGTTGAATTACGCAGGCAATGTTAATCAGATATTAATACCAAGAAAATCAGTTGTTTGCCGATGTAAGTTGACTTTAAATGAGAAATGAAATGGTAGTTATTTGCCGTAAAATGCTCTATACCAATCAATGAATTGGTCTATTCCTTCCTGAATGGAGGTTTTGGGCCGGTAACCGAAATCGCGTTCCAGGGCGCTTACATCGGCATAGGTTTCGGGTACGTCTCCGGGCTGCAGGGGTAACAGGTTTTTCTCGGCTTTCATGCCCAGTTTGTGCTCAATGGCTTCAATAAAATCGAGCAGTTTCACCGGGTTATTGTTTCCGATATTGTATATCCGGAATGGGGCAGAAGAAATCGCCGGATCCGGTTTGGCCGGATTAAATTCTGGAGACGATGAGGCAGGTTTTAATGCCGTGCGGTAAATACCTTCCACTATATCATCCACATAGGTGAAGTCGCGGAGCATATTTCCGTGATTGTACACATCAATGGGTTTGCCTTCCAGCATGGCTTTGGTAAACAGAAAAAGCGCCATATCGGGTCTTCCCCAGGGGCCATACACCGTGAAAAAACGTAATCCCGTGGTGGGCAGACCAAATAAATGGCTGTAAACGTGAGCCATCATCTCATTACTCTTTTTTGATGCGGCATACAAGCTCATGGGGTGATCGGTATGATGCGAAACCGAAAACGGATTGGTTTTATCTAAACCATAAACCGAAGAGGAACTGGCATATACCAGATTGTTAACCCCTTGATGCCGGCAGTTTTCCAATATATTCAGAAAACCCTGTATGTTGCTGTCAATATAAGCTTGCGGATTGGTAAGGGAATACCTTACGCCGGCCTGCGCCGCCAGGTTAATGACGATTTCGGGCCTGAACTCCAAAAACACTTGTTCCAGCCCGGATTTGTCGCAGAGGTCTGATTTATAAAAGGTAAGATTATTGTGCTTTTCTGAATGGTTGATCCCGTTTTGGATGTTATCCCGGGCGAATCCCAGATTGGCTAAACGTCCGTATTTAACCCGGGTATCGTAATAGTCATTGATTATATCCAGCCCGGCAACGGTAAATCCTTCTTTAATAAGCCTTTCGGTAAGATGATATCCGATAAATCCGGCCGTACCGGTAACCAAAACTCTTTTCATAGGTCAGTTTAAAAACAATGAATCCACCATTAATTGAATAATACACACCAATCGATAGGATGAATTTCCTTGCAATTCGGCGCAAATCATTTTCTTTGGAGAAAATTTCCCACAAATCTAAAGAAGCAAATCAATTTATGCTGATTTTTTTCCGACTCATGCGGGTTCATCAATGGGTAAAGAATCTTTTTCTGCTGTTACCCCTGTTTTTTGCGGGCAAACTTTTTGAATACGACTTGCTGCTCAACGTATTTTGGGGATTTCTTTGTTTTTCGATGGCTGCTTCAGCGGTTTATATTCTCAATGATTATAAGGACATCGAAAGTGACCGGAACCATCCTTCCAAGAAAAACAGGCCGCTGGCTTCGGGTGCAGTAAAACCTTCTACGGCGATCATTCTGGGTATTTTATTATTGGTTTTGGCATTTAGCGGAGCCTGGTTTTTATCACTTCGCTTTTTGGTGATTCTGGCAGCCTATTTTGTAATGAATGTCGCTTACACCTTCGGACTTAAACATATTGCCGTGCTGGATACCACCATCATTGCCACGGGTTTTGTGCTTCGTGTGATGGCAGGCGGTGCCGTGGCCGATATTCCCGTTTCACAATGGATTGTGCTGATGACTTTCCTGCTGGCTCTGTTACTGGGTTTTGCCAAACGACGCGATGATGTATTGATTTACATGGACAGCGGCAAAAAAATGCGCAAATCCGTGGACGGATATAATCTTGAATTTATCAATCTCAGCATGGTGATGATGGCGGGGGTTGTCATTGTTTCTTACATCATGTACGTGTTATCGGATGAGGTAGCGGAACGTTGGGACGCCCATAATTTATATATCACGGCTTTTCCCGTGATTTTGGGTGTGCTCAGGTACTTACAGCTTACATTCGTACGTGGAAAAACCGGAAATCCTACTAAAATTTTATTGAAAGACCGCGTTATTCAGGTGGTAATCATCAGTTGGGTGGCTTTGTTTTACCTGATTATATACATGAGAGCCCTACGGGAGCCTTTGGGGCTATAGTCTGCAGTAGTTTTTAAGATAAAAGGACAAGCTTGTTTACCTGTTTTTATGTTTCAATGTTCTCTTGTTCAAGCTTTCTGAAAATCAATTTTTAAAACAGCATTTAAACGTTAAGAATTCTGCAGTAGTTTTAAGATGCAATGAGAAACTTGTTTACCTGTTTTTTTGTTTCAAGGTTCTATTGTTCAGGTTTTCTGAAAAACAATTTTCAAAACACCCTCAAACGTTAAGAAATAAAGATGGGCTTGTTTAAACACGACGTTATTCAGTATTTGAAGGATTAAAGTCTAAATACTCAATACTAAATACCCAATGCTAACTAAAAACGGTGTATCACTTCAATTTTTACGTCTTTCAGTTCCTGACGCGTTTTTTCTAAATCTTCAGTAAACCCTAATAGATAACCACCGCCCCCTGAGCCGCATAGTTTCAGGTAATAGGTTTCGGTTTCCAATCCCTGTTTCCAGATGCGTTGATATTTCTCGGGAATCATCGGATTTAAGTATTCTAACAGGAATTTAGAAAGTTCCTTCACATTACTCAGCAACTCTTTTACCTCTCCTTTCAAAAAGGCTTTGATGCAGTTGTTGTTGAAGGGAATCATTTCTTTACGAACCAGATTCACAAACCCGTCTTCGCGGCATTTATCTAAAAAGATATTTACCATGGGCTGTGTTTTTCCCGGGTTTCCGGTATTTATCAGGAATATTCCGCGGTTTCCGTCGGTTTCGGTAGAACCGGGCATGCCCACGGGGTTGATGGAGGTTTTGCTGTTGATGAGCAAAGGTTCCTGCAGGTAACAGATTAATGGGTCGATACCCGAACTTGTACCGTGGAAATAAGATTCCATCTGCGCAAAATGGCTTTTCAGCTCAATGATTTTTTCGCCGGACGGTGCCTCTTCGTTGATAATTTTATCAAACGCATAGCGGTCGTAAAGAGCCGCTACCAAAGCACCCGAACTGCCCACGCCAAAACCTTGGGGAATGGTGGAGTCGAATAGAATTCCTTTTTCGATGTCTTTTTCGAGCGCTTCAATGTCGAATTTGAAATTCAACTCCCCGTTATCCACTTTGCTGCGCAAAAAGGTGGCATACTCTTTCAGGTGTCTGTTAGACTCTGCAGCCTGTTCGGCCGAAAAATTGCGGCTTTTGAAGGTGAGTTTCCCTTTGAAAAAATCAAAAGGGATGGTCAACCCCATGGAATCGTGGATGATGCTGTATTCTCCGAAAAGGAGAATTTTTGATTTGAAGAACTTCTTGGCCACTTTGTTTAAGTTAATGAGTTCGTGCGCACGGGGCCTGTTCCGACAAAATCCCTAATGATGGAATTCGGTGGCAAAGATATGGAAATTTCGGTTTCCAAAAATTTGTCCACTTTTTCTGCTTCCGCCTCGGGGTAAAGTAGGTGTATATTGGGTCCGGCATCGAGTGTAAAACATACTCGGGTGCCGGTTTGTTTGCGGAATTCCCAAATTTTCTCGATAAATTCGAGGGTTTTGGGCCGCATGAGGATGAAATACGGATCGCTGGTCATCATCATGGCATGAAGCGTGAGCGCTTCGGTTTCCACAATCTTGCAGAAGGTGTCGAAATCGTTTGTTTTCATGGCGCTGAATAAATCCACGATGTTGCGGTTGGCCTGTTCAATACGGCTTTGTGCAAAGGGATTGGTATTCATGAGTGCATGACCGGCCCGGCTCGACACACTTTTTTCTCCCGGGTCGCAGATTATAACCGTATCGCGGTAAGTGAAAAATTCCGGATGAATGCCTTCCGTAAGCGGAGAACCGTACAAGTCAGACGTGTATTCGTAACCCGGAGCGTTTACCTTGCCCCAGCTCACCAGTCCGCCATAAACCGAGCGGCACGCGCTACCGGAGGCCAGGCGTGAGAGGTACGAGGCTTTTTGCCCGAACTCTTCGGGTGTTTGTAGGGTGCCGAACAGTTCTTTTTCCATTTCGCAGATACAGAGGCAGAGTGCGCTCATGGCCGAAGCCGATGAGGCAATACCCGCTGAATGCGGAAAGGTATTGTGGGAATGGATGCTCAGTTTAAGTTGGCGAAGGTAGGGATGTGAATCGGCGATGCTTTCCAGAAACTTTTCGATTTTGGCGGCAAAAAGGGGATTGGCTTTCTGTTCAAAATAGAAATCGACCTGTACTTTTCCGGTATCGGAATAGGCGTATTCCAGTACCGTTTCGGTGTGGCATGCGGAAAGTGTGAAGCTCACCGAAGGATTCATGGGAATCTGCACCTCGCGTTTACCCCAGTATTTTACCAGGGCAATATTGGAAGGACTGCGGAAAGTGATCTTTCCGGGAATACATTCGTGCGGCATGAGGCTGAGTGAAGCGGATGCTTGTAAATCCATCATATAAGTACTCAACGTTTGGGGCGGCAAAGGTACGGAATTTTCGGGGTTTGGCAACATATTTCTTCAGGCGGTTGATTTTAGCGGGTTGACAGCTATTTTTAGATTTGAACTTATGATACCGTTGTTGCCTTTTTTGTTCGGTTTCCCTGCGCAATTCCGCAGGGATTTAGTATGTATAGGTCAGCATGAAATGCGGCCATTAGAGAAGTTGTTCAATTTTTGGCGACTTAATCCCGAAGGGATTGAATATGCATAGCCCGCATGAAATGCGGTGCACAAAATGAGCAATTTACAACACAACCGCGGAGCGGTTGAATAATACTGATGATACATTTAAAATGGGAGTCGAATTTCGATTTTATCTCATTGCCCTATTACCATTTTATATCGGCATTAGCCATTGTAAAATTTTGAAATAGATTGGTCTATTTCAAAATTACAATTGGTATTAAATCCGCTTACCGGTAAACAACAGCAAAAACCTGCGGGCCAGGGTGTACTCTTTTGTAAAAATGGTTGCCCGGGCCTGCATTTCCGGGGTAAACGGAATCTTTTTCCCTATATCGGTCTGTAAATCCGTATCCAGTTTAACTTTAATGCGGTAGGAACTGTCTTGTGGCAAATCAGAAATGAGCATCACCGTTCCGTTGAGGTAACCGTATTCTTCGGGCGGAAAAGAGGGTAATTCAATCTGAACACGGTTGCCCTTATTTATTTTTCCTATTCCTTCGGCTGGCAGGTTACCCGAGTAAATCAAATTTTCATATTCGGGGAGTATGTAAAACATGGGTTTATTGGGTTGAAAATGCCTGTTTACCTCTATGTTATTTCCTATGTAAAATAGTCTTCCCTCTTCTGGTGCCGATATCGAATAATTAAAATCAAGTTTGTTTTTAAAATCGCTTATGGCATAAATGGCGTTAAAAATATTTTCTTTTAAGGTTCTTTGTTTTTCATCTTCTTCAAATTCCAGTTCAATCTGTTGCTTCAGCATTGCTTCCAATTGAAGTTCAAGCGCGTTTATCTGCTCCTTGCCCGCTTCGAATGCCTTTCCTGCGGAAAGGAAATCTCCTTCGGCCTTTATAAAATCCATTTTTGAAATGGCTCCTTTTTCATACAGTTTTTTTTCTGTTTCAAATTTAAGGACAGCATTTTCATACTCTTTTTCGGTCAGTTTATTTTTCCTTTTTGAAACCGCTATATTCTGCTTAAGCAGCCATGCGGTAGCTTTTATGGATTGACTTCGTTTCTCAAATATTTTGGTGTCGTTCAGGGATTGAAGTTCTTTCCATGCCGAAACCATGCCGTAGTAGGTGTTGCTCAAATCGCCCAGAATAAGTGTGGTATCGGGGTTTATGAAATAGAATTCGGGAAGTCCCGTTATATTTTCCTGAATCATTTTGGCTACCCGGCCCGCATAATCGAGGGCTGCCGTATCGGTTGTGTTTTTGAACGTTCCGATAATGTCTCCCTGTTTTACCTGTTCCCCATTTTTAACAGTCAGGGTTAATAATTCTCCCCCTGCATTTGAGTTTAAAATGATCGGCGGGTTTTCGGGGCCTATATTCCCCGTGGAGTTCAGTTTGTCGGGGTAGCTGATAAACAAAGATATGCTTCCCAGCAGCAGGATAAACAAGGTAATGGTAATGCTTCCGTAAAGCACGAAGCCCCCGGGCGGCGAGGATAGAATTTCATCCAATTCTTCGGTACGGTTAGTATTCGGCAACGGCATTTTTAAGCTCCCAGTTCTAATTGGTTTTTAACTAAATTCCAGTAGGCCCCTTTTTGGTTTACCAACCCGGCGTGTGTGCCGGTTTCCATAATTTTCCCTTTTTCCAGTACCACAATCTGGTGGGCATTTTTAACGGTACTCAGCCGGTGGGCTATGATTACCACGGTTTTTCCCTGATAAAAATTTTCAAGGTTTTTACTGATTTCGTTTTCATTTTTTGCATCCAGCGCACTGGTGGCTTCGTCAAAAAACAAAAACAGGGGGTTTTTATACACGGCCCTCGCTATTAAAATACGTTGTTTTTGACCCGTGCTTAGCCCAATGCCCTCCCGGCCTATTTTGGTTTGGTAGGCCAGCGGTAATTGTTCTATAAACTCATTTATATTGGCCAGTTTGGCGGCTTCGGCCAGTTTGGCCGGATCCGGAGCATCTTCGCCGGGGGCAATGTTACCCGCTATCGTGTCCGAAAAAATATACCCTTCCTGCATTACGGTTCCGCAGCAGCTTCTCCAATACCCGTGCGGGATAAATTTCAGGTCGGTCGGACCCACTTTAATGCGTCCTTCGGTAGGTTCGTAAAACTGGAGCAGCAGTTTGAGCAACGTGGTTTTGCCGCTGCCGCTGGAGCCTACGATGGCCGTTATTTTTCCTTCGGGTATCTCCAAATCCAGGTTGTTCAGTACATTTTCGTTTCCGGCTCCCTCGTATCGGAATGATATGCCGGACAGCTGAATATTTTTACGTTCGGGCAGTGTTACGTGGTTTTCCGTCAGGCGGGGGTCTGTTTCGTCGGGTTTGTTTCTGATTTCATCCAGACGTTCCGCACTTATTTTGGCATCCTGATAGCCGCGCAGCAAATCTACCAACTGCAATACCGGCGCATTAAGCTGACCGGCAATATAGGAAACCGACAGCATCATGCCCAGGGTCATATCTCCTTTAATTACGGCCATGGCGGCGGCCACGGTGATGAGCATGTTCTTCAGTTCATTGATGAGTCCGCTTCCGCTTTGCTGCCATTGATCTAGTTTCAGGCTTTGCAGGTTCAGGTTGAAAATTTTTACCTGTAATTTTTCCCATGCCCAGCGCAGGCTCAGTTCTGCATTATGCAGTTTTATTTCCTGCATGCCGTGTATCATTTCCACTACCTGGCTTTGGTTTGCACCCTGTTTGGCAAACCGCTTATAGTCCAGGTCGCGGCGTTTTTTCAAAAACAGGCTTATCCATAATGCATAGAGTAAACTGCCTGCCAAAAACAGAAAAAAGATGGGCGGGTGGTACACATACATTACCCCGCTCAGCACCAATAAATTTAGGAGAGAAAACGCCGTATTGAGTCCGGAGCCGGTTAAAAACTGCTCTATACGCTGTTGATCGCTTATGCGCTGCATGATGTCGCCGGTGAGTTTAACATCAAAGTACGATGCCGGCAGCCGCATGAGTTTGGCAAAAAAATCGCTTACCATAGCCATGTTTACCCGGCTGCTTAGATGCATGAGCAGTTGCTGCCGTATAATGTCGAGCACGGTGCGGCCCGTAAATAACAAAAGCTGGGCCAGCAGTATAAGCCAAACAAAATGGATGTCGCGGTTGCGAATGCCGGTATCTACTATGCTCTGGGTAAGAAACGGCAGTGCCAGTTGTAGCAATGCGGCTCCGGCCAGCCCCGTTAAAATTTGAAGGGCTATTCTTTTATAGCGGAAAAAGTAGGGCAACAGCGCCCGTATTCCCTCGGATTTGCCGGGTATTTCTTCCGGGTTTGATTCTTCTTCGTGGGTGTAAAAGGCGGGTGTGGGTTCCAGCAGCAGCAATATTCCTTCGGGGCCTTCCGTGCCGTTTTCACCGGCCCAGTTTTGTATAAACTCTTCCCGGGTGTAGCTGAGCAGCCCGTGCCCCGGATCGGCCACGTGTACCCGGGTTCTGGGTTTGCCGAACAGGCGGTATGTAACCGAAATTTTGTATACTACCACAAAATGGTTTTGATTCCAGTGGGCAATGCAGGGCAAGAGAACCTCTTTTTTGAGCAGTACAAATGGCACTTTTACCCCTAGGCTGTGTAAGCCTATTTTTTCGGCGGCTTCGCTCATTCCCAACATACTGGACCCCTGCCGGGTGGTTTGGCTCATGCGGCGCAGGTAAGGCAGCGAATAACTTTTACCGTAGTGTTTGGCCACCATGCGTATGCAGGTGGGACCGCAGTCCATTATATCGGGTTGTTGGTAAAACGGAAAGGATATTTTTACGCTATTTCTTATTCCCATTTACTAACATTTCGTAATATTTTTTTTTTGATTTATCTGCTAAACAGGTTTTTCCTTCTAAATAATTTAAAGCTAAAGTGAAAAATTGTGTTTTGATATTGTCAGGAATAGGATTTTTTTCAATTAAACTTTCATTTTCTAAAAAAATTTTTAAAGCAATTTCTTTAAAATAATCATTGTCAATTACCTTTTCTAAAAGGTAATTATTATATTGTATAATTCGATCGTCATTGCCTGATTTATACCAAATGTTATTTGCTTTCGTTATGTATGCTATGGTTGAATCTAAATTTTTGTTTTTTTCATAAGATATTGCTAAGTCAAAATAGCAAACAGCGACTCCTTGATCAAACTCATTATTTTTAAAAATCTCTATAGCCATGTATATATGTGATTTTGCTTCCTCTATATTACTTTTTAATCCCCATATCATACCTTCAAATTTCAACATATTTGCTTTTTTTAAATCATTTCCTGATAAGTGATACTTTTCAACTGACAAGTCGGCATAATAAACTGCACTATCAAGATTGTTTAGTTTTTCAAAGAAGATGAATGAAATATTTTGATGACATATTCCTACGTTTTCTAAATTTTCAAAATTGTTCCCAAAGTATAAGATAGCCTTTTTGAAATAATGTAGTGATGAATCGGGAGATATAAAATAATATTTTTCTCCGTCTCTTAGATATTCTTTTGCTTCAATAATGCTATCCTTAGATTCAATTATGCTTGAATTATAATTAGTTGTTTGGCAATGCGCAGCAATTGCGGTTTTTGATAGAAATATAGTAATGTAAACTATTTTTGCTATATTATTCATATTTATCTACTTTTAGTTTACTTATTTCCATTATAATTTCTTTTGTTATATCTAATCCAATGAAAGGGGCTAGCCAATAGTGGGCTCCAGGTCGATTTAATTCTAAAAAATAATACTCTGAATTTTTACTTAAAATCAAATCTACACTACACCAAGTTAAATTTAATTCCTTGCATATATTAATTAATTTTGAATTAATATTTTCAGGAAGTTTAATGAGCTCCCATTTTACATTTGAATCATCATGGACTCTCCAATCATCTTTTGCTAGTTCTGAGTCTTGCGAATATATTTTACATCCAAATACCCTTTCAAATAAGACAATTGCCCGAATTTCATATTCTTTTTCTATATATTCTTGGAAACAGCACGGTGAATTTTTTAATTTGGATAAATTCATGCTGTTCAAATCAATTTTTATAGGAGGAAATGAGAAAGGAGGTGTTGAAAATTCTCTTAGTAAAACATGGCTGTGTTTTTTCGCAAAATTCTTTGCTTCTCCGATTTTGTTAGTTAGGATAGTTTCTGGCACATTAAATCCTATTTTTTTTGCAAGATTCAATTCACTTATTTTATCCTGCCACTCTTGAGAGCCAACAAAAGGATTACCAGGGATCCAAATAGCATCCTTTCTTATAAACTTAGATATCTCTTTTAACGATTGTTTCCAACGCTTTTTAAATAAAAATTTATTTCGGCCTTTAAACTGAGGAATCATCTCGAAATCGACTAGAGGAAATGGATATTTTGGAGTATTCCATATCACTATCGAAACATCATCAAGATCTAAATAAACGTCATCAACATTTAGTATAGATTTTGTTTCATTATCATTTATTATGAATTTTATCTCACCTTCAAATATAAAGCGTACAAAATCAATAAAAAAGAATTTTAGATTATTGTTTTTTAATTGATTGATTATGCCATAGCTAAGGTTGCCAATTGCAAACACGAGTACAATGTTCTGCTTTTTATCACTTGGCTCATAATTAGTTATAATAGTATAATCAACTTCTTTTTTTTCTTTTTCAACTTCTTGTACTATGTTTTTTATTTTCTTAGGATCATGAGGCTTCCATGTCCATTTCTCTGGATTTGACTTGTTTTCAACTTGTTTTTTCAGTAATTCGGGTACTTTTTTGCTTAATTCAGCCAGTCCAAAAACGTAATATTCTTTCTCCATTTTGTCTTAATAATTTATTTAGGGGGCATGTACCTCTCAAGGCACATGCCCTCATTTTTATCTTTCTGTATCAGTGGTAGTACCACCAGATGCAAGTTCACTTGTAACATCCTGATTGTCAGATCCAGTATTGTCAGTATCAGTGGTTGTTCCACCAGATGCTAATTCGCTTGTAACATCCTGACTGTCATTAGAACCACCTGGTCTTGATCCTCCAATTAGAGACGATAGTTTGCTTGTAGATAAGCTCTTAACTTTTTTAATTTTCATTTTATGAATAATTTTGAAACAGCCTTTTTAATATTCCGTTGGCTTTTAATTACGTACCATTTAAACCAGACTCACGTGCGCCTAGCCCTTATGTTAGCCATAAATTTCGAACTTTTTGGTTACATTTCCGTTCACTTTGGCGAAGTGTTAACCAAATTTATATTGTTTAGCATTTGTTTTCCAAAACTTTAAGCCTGTAAATTATTGAAAAATTCCGATATTTTATCAATATCATATACTTTTGGTAAAAAAGGAGTGCTTATGTACGGAAGCAAAATTGCCAGTATTAGAAAGGCCAGAGGCCTTAAACAAGGGGAAGTAGCCGAAAAATTGGGTATGAGTCAGGCTTCTTACTCGGATATTGAGAACAATAATCGCAAATACCTGGATGAAGCCCTTATTGAAAAAATTGCCGAGGCTTTGGGTGTAAAAACGGAAGATATCAAAAGCCAAAGCCCCATAGTCATGAATTTTCATGAAAGCCCGAACAGTAACGGATATCAAACAAATCAAAATGATTCAAGGGTAATTGATGCGCTGCTTGATCAGTTGAGGGTAAAAGATGAACAATTGGCTGCCAAGGATGAAATTATAAAAAGGCTTTTAGATTCAAAAAGCTGATTGAATACGTTTGTTACATTTCACCCCGCGTGAGGGATGGAAGCGGATAGCCCGCAATGCAGCGAAGCGGAATGAGGACTTGCAGCGGACAGCCCGGCCCGGAGGGACACGCCCCAATGCAGCGCTTTAAGCACCCGGTTGATTTGCGGGTTTTTGAGCCGGAAAAATAGTACCTTTGCGCTTCCATTCTGAACAATGAGCGACCAAATAAAACACGAGTGCGGAATTGCCTTTCTGCGTCTCTTAAAACCGCTGGAATTTTACCGTCAGAAGTACGGTACTCCACTTTACGGCCTGAACAAAATGTACCTCCTGATGGAGAAACAGCATAACCGGGGTCAAGACGGCGCCGGAATTGCCAACATTAAGTTTGACCCCGAACCGGGTCACCGTTTCATCAGCCGCTCACGATCCATTGCCCAAACGCCCATCAAAGATTTGTTTGAACGAATCAGCAGCCGCGTGAATGAGGCCCGCCGTGCCGATAAGGACATTTTATACAATATTCCCAAACTGAAACGCGAAGTGCCTTTTGCCGGGGAGCTCTATCTGGGGCATCTGCGCTATGGCACTTACGGACGAAACAGCATTGAAAGCTGCCACCCGTTTTTGCGGCAGAACAACCGCATGACCCAAAACCTGATTGTGGCCGGGAACTTTAACCTCACCAATGTGGATGAGCTTTTTGATGAGCTGATAGAACTGGGTCAGCATCCGAAAGAGAAGGCCGACACGGTTACGGTGATGGAAAAAATCGGTCACTTCTTGGATAAGGAAAATGAAAAACTGTATCGCGAATACCGCGATGCGGGTATTGACAGAAAAGAGGCGGTGGAAAAAATTGCTGAAAATCTGGATATTGAAACCATTCTGAAAAAAGCCACCGAACGCTTTGACGGTGGATATGTGATGTCAGGGTTAATGGGACATGGCGACGGTTTTGTGTTGCGCGATCCTAATGGAATCCGCCCTGCGTATTACTACCACGATGATGAAATTGCGGTGGTATGTTCAGAAAGGGCGGTGATACAGACCGTGTTCAACGTGGCTTATGAAGGTATTCACGAACTGCCTCCGGGTCATGCCTTTATTGTGAAGAAAAGCGGGAAAATTTCCATTTCTGATATTTTGAATCCGGCCGAGCGGAAAGCCTGTTCTTTTGAACGAATTTATTTTTCGAGGGGCAGTGATGCCGAAATATACAGTGAGCGTAAAGAATTGGGGAATTTGGTAGTGCCGCAGATTTTGAACAAAATTGAACATGATCTGGACAATACGGTTTTCTCCTTTATTCCCAATACGGCCGAAACCGCCTTTTACGGTATGCTGAAAGGGGTAGAAAACTACCTGAATACGCTGAAAGCCGATAAAATTAAAGCCTTAGGAAATACATTTACGGCGGAACAGATAACCGAAATTTTGGCCGAAAGACCCCGGGTGGAAAAACTGGCCATTAAAGACGTAAAACTGCGCACGTTTATTACTGATGATGAACACCGCGACGACATGGTAACCCACGTATATGATATCACCTACGGAACCGTAAAACCGGGTACGGATAATGTGGTGGTGATTGACGACAGTATTGTGCGCGGTACCACACTCAAAAAGAGTATCATCCGGATGCTTGACCGGTTAAATCCGAAGCATATCGTAATTGTTTCTTCTGCTCCGCAAATCCGATATCCCGACTGCTACGGTATTGATATGGCCAAAATTCAGGATTTTATTGCCTTTAAAGCGGCCACGGCCCTGTTGGAAGAACGTGGATTATGGCATGTGATTACGGATGCCTACACCGAAGCCAAAGAACTGGAAAAACAAGGGCTTTTGCACACGAAAAACTGCGCAAAACAGATATACGCGCCCTTTACCGATGAAGAAATTTCGGATAAAATTGCGGAGTTGGTATCGCCGCCCGATATAAAATCTAAGGTATCGGTGGTGTATCAGTCGGTGGATAATCTTCACAAGGCGTGTCCGCTGAATTTAGGCGATTGGTATTTTACGGGTGATTATCCCACACCAGGAGGCATGCGGGTGAGTAACAGGGCGCTCATCAATTTTGTGGAAGGTAAAAATGCCCGTGCCTACTAAATAAAGCAACATGTCCACAGAAAAAACGGATACCTATATTGCGAAGTCAGCTCCTTTTGCCCGGCCGGTTTTAGCCCATTTTCGCCACCTGGTTCACAGTGTTTGTGCCGATGCGGAAGAAACCCTGAAATGGGGATTTCCCCATTTTATTAAGGACGGCAAAGTGATCTGTTATATGGCTGCATTCAAACAACATTGTGCCATAGGATTTCGCAATGCAGAATTAATGCCCGATCCCGAAGGCATTCTGCATAAAGTGGGCGAATCAGGTATGGGCAGTCTGGGAAAAATTACCGGATTGCAGGATTTACCTCCCGATGTGATATTGAAGAAATATATAGCCGAAGCGGTAGAAGTGAATCATCTTTCGGTTCCTAAAAAGAAAACAGTGTCCACGGCTGTAGAAATTCCTGCTGACTTCGCGGAAGCAATTGCGGCGAAAACAGAAGCTAAAGCTCAATTTGATAAATTCAGTAATTCGCACCGAAAAGAATATGTGGAATGGATAATGGAAGCCAAACGCGAAGAAACCCGAAGAAACCGGATTGCCCAGGCTGTGGAATGGATTGCTGAAGGCAAATCCAGAAACTGGAAGTATATGAAATAACCTGAAAATCCATTAAGCAATGGTTTGGGTGGTTTGAATTTTCTTTCATTAAACTGTTAGATGATTATGCATGTAGAGAAAACAACTTTATCTAATGGATTGCGCGTTATTGTGCATCCGGATAAAAATACGGCACTTAGTGTGGTAAATGTGTTATACGATGTAGGTGCCCGCGACGAAAATCCGCATCGCACCGGTTTTGCCCACCTGTTTGAACACCTGATGTTTGAAGGCACTCAAAACGTGAAACATTTTGACCGGCATGTGCAGGATGCAGGCGGAACCAATAATGCCTTCACCAGCAACGACATTACCAATTATTATATCTCGCTTCCGGCAGGAAATACCGAAACCGGCTTGTGGCTCGAAGCCGACCGTATGGGTTTTCTGGATATCACGCAGGAAAAACTGGATATTCAGAAAAAAGTGGTGATTGAAGAGTTTAAAGAACGATACCTGAACCAGCCATACGGTGATGTATGGGCAGAACTCCGGAAACTGGCGTATACGGTGCATCCGTATCAATGGCCCACCATAGGTAAAAATACGGATCATGTAGCCGAAGCTACTTTGGAAGAAGTACAGGCTTTTCACCGGAAATTTTATAATCCGTGCAATGCCGTGTTATGTGTAGCCGGAAATGTAAATCCCGAGGAGGTGTTTCAAATGACTGAAAAGTGGTTTGGTGCACTGCCCGGAGGGGAAAAATATGTACGAAATCTGCCTCAGGAGCCGGAACAGACCGTTGCCCGAAAACACGAAGTGCTAAGGCCCGTGCCGCAGGATCTATTTATGTTGGCCTTTCCCTGTCCGGCCTATCTGGCTCCCGGCTATGCCGAGTTGGATTTAGCTTCAGATATTTTAGGCGGTGGCGAAAGTTCACGGTTATATCAGGCATTAATTGTGAAAAAACGAATATTTACCCAAGTAGGCGCTTATGTGCTGGGTTCGTTAGACAGAGGCCTGCTGGTTATCTCCGGAAGACTAATGCCGGGCGTTACATTTGAAAAGGCAGAAAAAGCCGTTTGGGAAGAATTAGACCGTTTACAATCTGCGGGAACCGACCTGCGCGAACTGGAAAAAATCCGGAATAAAATGTTGACAGGGCGTGCTTTTGAAAATGACAGCATCATGAACAAAGCCACCAAACTCTGCGCTTTTGAACTGCTGGGCGATGCCAATATGATTACCCGGGAAGAAGCCTTTTACGCGGCGGTAACCCCCGATTCGCTTCGCGAAAACTTATCGCAGATCGTTCCCGAAAAATCAACCACATTGTACTACAAATCCCAAAATGGATATGAAACCAATTAATTTTGTAGAAGGCCCGGAAAAACGTGCATTTGCCATTCCGGAATTTGTACATCCCAATATGTTTACGCTGGATAACGGAATCGAAGTATATTCCGTGTTATCTGAAGAAACCGAAACCCTGAAAATAGAATGGGTGTTTGAAGCGGGTTCTGTTTTTGCCGAAAAAGTAATGCAGAGTGCAGCCTGTGCCGAATTAATCAATAAAGGAACGTTCACGCGAAACGGGTTTGAACTCATTGAATCGTTGGAATATTATGGTTCCTACTTTTCGGCGGATTCAGGCAGAGATGAACTGACCATGCGATTGTTCACCATGCGTCGTTTTTTGCCGGATGTATTACCCATAGTGGCTGAGATGATGCTGGAAGCGGCTTATCCGCAGCATGAATTTGAGGTGTGGCTCGATGCCCGTAAAAGTGCGTATGAAATCAATCGTAAAAAAACAGACTATCTGGCTTCTTCCCGTTTTCCCGGGGTATTGTTTGGCGAAGATTCGGGTTATGGAAAATATGTAAAGCCAGAGCATTTTACGCAGCTCTCGGCCAATGATGCCCTGGTTTTTCACAAAAAAGTATTGGCTTCTCCCTGCCGCATGTATGTGAGCGGAAATGTCCCCGCCGGATGGGAATCGCTGCTGAATTCCTTATTTGGCAGTTTAATCCGCGACGAACGAATTCCCGTTGAAGCATTTGCCAGTAAACATAATCCACCGCAGGAATTATTTCTTCCCGTGGACGATTCGGTGCAGCATTCCCTCATTATAGGTCGAAGACTTTGGGTGCGGAATGTGGAAGAATATGTACCGCTCATGATTATGAATACCGCATTGGGCGGGTATTTCGGAAGCCGTCTGATGGCCAATCTCCGGGAAAAAAATGGCTTCACCTACGGTGTGGGGTCGGGTGTGGCCCGGTTATATTTTTCGGATATGTTTAAAATCAGTACCGATGTGGGTGCCGAAGTTTCTGAACAAGCCCGGAAGGAAATTTTTCATGAAATAGATGTACTCCAAAATGAGTTATTGTCTGAAGAGGAACTGCAGCGGGTGAAAACCTATATCAACGGGTCTTTCTTGCGTTCGTTTGATGGTCCGCAGGCCATTATGGACCGGTATAAAAGTTTAATACAATATAATCTGCCCCTTACTTTTTTTAGCCGTTATGTAGAGGGAATTAAAGGAGTAACTGCAGAACAGGTCCGCGAAAGCGCACAGAAACACCTTACGGGTTTGAGCACCGTGGTGGCAGGGAAAAAATAACCCTGTCCATTCAGTAGCGGTATTTAAACCATTACCTTTGCACATTGTTGGTATGCGGGCGGGGTCATTGACCTTCGCCCCGAACTTGTTTAAAAAAATAGAGAATATGGAATATAAAAATTTGGGCCGTTCGGGCCTTAAGGTAAGCCGCCTTTCCTTGGGTTCTTGGGTTACATTCGGAAATCAGATCGGCGATGATGTAGCCGAACAGCTTATGGTGAAAGCGTATGATGCAGGAGTTAATTTTTTCGATAATGCCGAAGTGTATGCTAATGGAAAATCGGAGGAAGTGATGGGTTCCATTTTGAAAAAAATGGGATGGAGCCGCGATACGTTTGTGGTGTCCAGCAAAGTGTTCTGGGGCGGAAAATTACCCAATCAATATGGACTGAGCCGTAAACATGTTACCGAAGCCTGTCATGCCGCACTCAAAAGGTTACAGGTAGATTATCTGGATTTGTTTTTTTGCCACAGGGCCGATATTGAAACCCCGCTCGAAGAAACGGTTTTTGCCATGAATGATCTTATTCGTCAGGGTAAAATTTTATACTGGGGAACCAGTGAATGGGATGCCCAGCGTATTACGGAAGCCATCGGCATTGCCAAGGAAAATCATTTGGTTCCGCCCGTTATGGAGCAGCCTCAATATAACATGTTTCACCGCGACCGGTTTGAGTTGGAATACCGTAATCTGTATAAAAATTTTGGTTACGGAACCACCATCTGGTCTCCGCTGGCTTCGGGTATGCTCACCGGAAAATATAACCACGGACTTCCTGCTGATACCCGTGCGCATTTACCCGAACTGACCTGGCTCAAAGAACGATTCTCGGGACCGGAAGGCGAAGAAATGGTGCGCAAAGTACAGGCGCTTCAACAAATTGCCGATGAACTGGGAACCTCTCTGCCTAAACTGGCCATTGCCTGGTGCCTCAAAAATCCGAATGTAAGCACGGTAATTCTGGGCGCATCCAAAGTATATCAGCTGGAAGAAAATCTGGCGGCATTAGAAGTGGTGGAACAACTCAACGAAGAACTCATGCAGCGCATAGAAACTATTTTGAATAATCGCCCCAAATTTCCGGTTTACGGATAATGCCATAACATGTTCAGCACACCGGAAGATATTTTAAAGCGTTTTATCGGCTCCGAAACCCTCCGCAAAGGGACACAGCGATTAGATCATGCCCAAAGTACCCTGCATGTGAAAGGCATAACGGGTTCTGCGGGCGCTTTTGTGGTTGCGGCGATTCATTCGATAACTTCGCAAAAATTAGTGGTTATATTTCCCGATAAAGAAGAAGCCGCCTATTTTTTCAATGATTTGGAAGTGTTATTGCCCGGGAAAAGTATTTTGTTTTTTCCGGCCAGTTTCCGCAGGGTGTATCAAACCGAAGAAACCGATAATGCCAATATCATGCTGCGCACGGAAGTGCTCGAAAAAATCTCGGAAAACCGTGCTGATATTATTGTTACTTATCCATCGGCAATCAGTGAAAAAGTGGTAACCCGCGAAAAAATTGCGGAAGTTACCCTCACCCTGAAAAAAGGCGAAGCCGTAGATTTGGATTTTATCACCGACCTGTTGATCGAATATAACTTTGAGCGCGAAGATTTTGTCTATGAAGCGGGTCAGTTTGCCCTTCGGGGCGGTATTGTGGATGTGTTTTCGTATGCGGAAGAACTGCCATATCGTATCGAATTTGATGGGGATAAGGTGTATTCCATCCGGACATTCAAGCCGGAAGATCAGCTTTCGGTAAAGGAATTTAATGAAGCCAAAATTATTCCCAATCTGGAGAATAAACAGGCTCAGGAAACCCGTCAGGGATTTTTTGAATTCATTTCCGAAGATACCATTTTGGTTTTATCCGAACCCGACCGTCTGACGGCACTGGTGGAAGATGTGTTTCACAAAGCCGAAAAAGAATTTCAATCGTTGAGCGGTCAGGTTAAGCGGAGCGAACCCGCCGATTTGTTTTTATCTGCCGCGGCGTATAACCAAGAAATTAAGCCATTTCGTAAACTCATTTACGGAAATTATTCCGGCCCTGCCGATGAATATTTACATCTGTCCTGCGAACCGCAGCCGGTCATCAACAAGAATTTCGATTTGTTATATCAGCTCTTGGAAAGTCAGGCGGAAAAAGGATGTGTAAATTATATTTTATCCGATGCGGAAAAACAATTTGAACGTCTTTCTGCCATTTTTGATGATTTACATAAAAGCCAAAAAACAACCGAACAGGATTCATTCCATCAGGTGTTTGTGCCGGTTCTGGGTTCCCTGCAGGACGGATTTATCTGCCAGGAACTCGAAATCGCCTGCTTTTGCGACCACCGTATTTTTGAGCGCTACAGAAGATTCAAATTAAAAAGTCAGTTCACCAAAGACCAGGCCATTACCCTAAAGGAATTGGGCAGTTTACAACCTGGCGATTATATAACTCATATCGACCACGGAATCGGGGTATTTGCCGGATTGGAAAAAACTGAAGTCAACGGCAAAATTCAGGAAGCCGTAAAATTGGTGTATAAGGATAAAGATGTGTTATATGTGAGCATCCACTCCCTGCACCGCATTGCCAAATATACCGGTAAGGAGGGAACGGCACCTTCTCTGCATAAATTAGGCGGTACGGCTTGGGCAGCCACCAAGGCGAAAACGAAAAAACGCATCCGCGAACTGGCTTTCGACCTGATTAAATTATACGCCAAACGGAAAGCCGAAAAAGGCTTTGCCTACCATCCCGATACCTATTTACAACATGAATTGGAGGCTTCGTTCATTTACGAAGATACACCCGATCAAAATAAAGCTACCCGCGACGTAAAAACCGATATGGAAAAACCCTGGCCTATGGATCGTCTGGTTTGTGGTGATGTGGGTTTCGGAAAAACGGAAGTGGCCATACGTGCGGCATTCAAAGCCGCCACCGACGGAAAACAGGTAGCCGTATTGGTACCCACCACCATTCTGGCATTACAGCATTTTAAAACCTTCTCGTCGCGTTTAAAAGAGTTTCCGGTTACGGTAGATTATATCAACCGTTTTAAATCGGCTAAAGCGCAAAAAGAAACCTTGGAAAAATTGGCCAACGGAAAGGTGGATATCATCATCGGAACCCACCGGTTGGTGGGGAAAGATGTACAATTTAAAGATTTGGGTCTGCTGGTGGTGGATGAAGAACAGAAATTCGGGGTGAACGTAAAAGACAAACTGAAAACCCTGAAAGCTAATGTGGATAGTCTAACGCTAACGGCAACCCCCATTCCGCGTACGCTGCAATTTTCATTGATGGGAGCCCGCGATTTATCCATCATCCGCACGCCTCCGCCCAACCGTTACCCCATTGTTACGGAATTGCTCACCTTTAACGAGGAAGCTATCCGCGATGCCGTGCATTACGAAATATCGCGCAACGGACAGGTGTTTTTTATCCATAACCGGGTAAATGATATTAAAGATATCGCCGGCATGGTGCAGCGCCTCGTGCCGCAGGCTAAAATTCGGGTGGCCCACGGACAGATGGGCGGGGAGGAACTTGAAGAAGTGATGCTCGAATTTATTGAAGGCGAATTTGATGTGCTCGTTTCCACCGCTATTGTGGAAGCCGGATTGGATGTACCTAACGCCAATACCATCATCATCAATCAGGCGCAGAATTTCGGGTTGAGCGATTTACATCAGCTCCGCGGAAGGGTAGGACGTAGCAACAAAAAAGCCTTTTGTTATCTGATTACGCCTCCGCTTACCGTACTCACCGAAGAAGCCCGAAAGCGTATGAAAGCCATTGTGGAATTTTCTGAACTCGGCAGCGGATTTAATATTTCCATGCGCGATTTAGATATACGCGGTGCAGGCGATCTGCTGGGTGGCGAACAGAGCGGATTTATTAATGATATCGGGTATGAAACCTATCAGCGGATTCTTAACGAAACCATCGCCGAATTAAAGGAAAACGAATTTGCCGAGTTATTCCACGAAGAAAATAACCGCGAAGGAAAAGAATGGACCGATGACTGTGTGATAGATACTGATCTGGAAATATTAATTCCAGCCGATTATGTGGATAATATTCCCGAGCGTTTAAACTTATACAAGGAGTTGGATTCACTTACTTCGGAAGAAGAACTTGATGCTTTTTCGCAACGATTGCATGACCGTTTCGGGAAAATTCCATCCCAAACGGAAGAGCTTATCCAGACCATGCATTTGCGCTTAATTGCCCGCCGCTGCGGAGTAGAAAAAATGGTTTTTAAAAAGAATACACTCATTTTACAATTTACTTCCAAAGCGGATTACTATAACAGTGCGGTATTCAGTCGGGTTTTGCAATACCTGCAAACCCATAAACGAGGCGAAATGAAACAGAAAAACGACCGCCTGCAGATTGTATTTAAGCCTGTGGAAACGGTTTCGGAATGTTTGGGGATTTTGTCTTCTATTCAAAAAGCAGAATTATTGCACGAAGAAAAGTAGATGTGAAATGTTAAATTTTCACATTTCGTAAAAATATTTTACATCAAAATTTTCGCTTTGTTGATTTATCATTTTACTGATAAATAGCATATTGTGCTGTATATTATTATTTAATATTATAATGTATTGATATATAATTATATATAAATTATTTCAGGGGTAAAATAGTTGCCTCTTCGAATAATTTGTCTTTACCTTTGTGGCATAATTAATCCCAATAAATAAAAAATGAAAAAAGAAATTATTGTATTAAACCCTTCAAATGATGGTAAATTAAATGAATTTAAAAAGTTAATTCAGGGCTTAACGGCTAATGAGAATGTTGAAGAGTATTTTGACAAAATAGCTGAATTGCTTATGAATTCAATTTGCTTAGAAGTAGGAAGAAGTCTTTACAGAATAATTGAAATTGAATTTTATTATAATGACAAAAATGGGCATAATGACCCTTATGTTCATAATGATGATATGCAGCTTTCAGCAGGTATGTGGTATTTTAACGGAATGGGACTAGATATTACAATAGGTGGAGATAATGTTTTTGGTGGGATATTAATCAGAGGGATAAGAACAATAGAAGAAAAGCCAAAATATATCAGTGGTCCTTCAAATGTGCTCAAAGAATTATTTTCCAAGATAGGAGATGTTTTTTCTTTCGAAAAAATGGAAGGCGGATTGATGGGAATGGCTTTAAGGGAAGTTGATTCAAATGATTTTAAATATGAAGCTACTAAGCTTTTTAAATCTAAACGTATTGGTTTAACAAGAAAGCCAGAGGATGTTAAAGGATTTATCGATTTCTCTTACAGATATTTAGTAGATGTGGATAGGGGTCATAAATTTAAGGATAAAACTAAGGTTGTATTGGAATTGTTTAATCAGAAGAAAATTGATAATCCCGAACTTATAAATAAGATTATGGGATACAAAGTGATAAAATGATTCCCGACTCCCAAACCAATTTTCTTTACCTAGCGGATACACTTCCCGAATTTTATCCCACATTTTTTAAACGGTTTAAACAGATTCTTGAGCAATCCAACACGCCTTTTGCGTTCATTCCCAAAACAAAAGATGTGTGGGCGGTAGATTATATGCCTATTCAAACAGATGATGAACAATTTGTTCAGTTTGAATATAATCCATCCTATCTAAAAGGAATGCTCCAATACCGTTCAGATGTGGATACAATTTGTGAATCTTTATCGCTGAGAACGACAAAATGCCCGATTATTTTAGACGGTGGAAATGTCATTCATTCTCAAAATAAAGTGATTATTACGGAACGGGTGTTTAGAGATAATCCTCATTTTACGAAGAAAAAACTTACCTCGTTGTTATATGAATATTTAAAAGTTGACAGCATTTATTTCATTCTCGAATTACCCGATGATTTTACGGGACATGCAGATGGCATGATACTGTTTTTAGATGAACACACCCTTTTGGTGAATGATTTTAAAGACGAGTCCATTTCTTTTCAAAAAGATTTTGAAAATGCAGTAAGAAAAATAAACATAGATTGGATTACTGTACCCAGAAATATACTGAGTAATACAAATCTGATGCAGGCAAATGGTGAATACATAAACTATCTGCATATGAAAAACTTCGTTTTTATTCCTGTTTATAATTTGCCTGAAGATGACTTAGCATTCAATCTGTTTGATAAACATTTTACTCATTATAATATAATTCCAATTGATTGTAATGAAATAGCCAACGACGGAGGTGTATTGAACTGTATTTCTTGGAACATTAAATTAAATACTATATGAAACCCAAACGAATTATTTTAATCAGACACGGCGAATCAGAAGGAAATGTAAACAGACATGCCTATGAAACAATTCCCGACTATAAACTGAATTTAACAGAAAATGGAATAAATCAAGCATTTGCCTGCGGAGCAGATTTGCGAAAAATCACCGGAAATGAGTCGTGTTTTTTCTATGTTTCTCCTTTGTGGAGAACCCGGCAGACTTTTCAAGAAATCATAAAGTCCTTTGACCCGGTTTCCATTATTTCAAGGGAGGAACCTCGCATTCGCGAACAGGAGTGGGGTCATTTGAAAAACATAGATGAATGTAAACGAATAGATGCGGAACGAGACCATTACGGTACTTTTTATTACAGAATTCCCGATGGAGAATCCGCTGCAGATGTGTATGACCGTGTCAGCGATTTTTTCGGCACGTTACACCGAGATTTTGAAAAGCCGGATTTCCCCGAGAATTGCATTATTGTAACGCATGGAATGACATTACGTTTGTTTTTGATGAAATGGTTTCATTGGACTGTTGAAGAATTTGAAAGGCTCAAAAACCCTAAAAATTGCTCTATCATAATTATAGAAAATATCGGGAATGGGAAGTATACAATGCTTTCACAATTGGAAACTCATTCTCCGCAGAATCATTAGTGGCTTTTATCGTTCACACAGATGTATATCCTATAAGGTCAGTTATCCAATTTGTATTTGATATTGGCTTCCAGTCTTTTTTCTGGTAAAAAAGCTTACATTCGGCTAATTGATTATATACCATGTCTTCTAAATACATTTTAGCCCTAGATCAGGGAACCACGAGTTCGCGCAGTGTGTTGTTCGATGCCGATTACAATGTGATTGAAACGGCACAGAAGGAATTTACCCAATATTTTCCCAAGCCGGGTTGGGTAGAACATGACCCGCTCGAAATATGGGAAACCCAACTCTTCACGGCCCGCGAAGTCCTCCGGAAATCGGGATTGAATCCTTCGCAGATTAAAGCCATTGGCATTACCAACCAACGCGAAACGACGGTGGTTTGGAACCGGCACACGGGTAAACCCTATGGGCATGCCTTGGTTTGGCAGGATCGCCGCACGGCTTCCATCTGTGAGGAACTGAAAAAGGGCGGACATGAAACCGAAATCAGGGAAAAAACCGGCCTGATTGCCGATTCGTATTTTTCGGGAACCAAACTGCATTGGATACTCCAACATGTGGAAGGCGCCAAAGAAGCAGCCCAAAAAGGGGAGGTATTGTTCGGCACGATAGATTGTTGGCTGTTATGGAATTTAACCGGCGGGAAAGTACATGCCACCGAAGTGTCCAATGCTTCGCGGACCATGTTATATAACATTCATACCCTTTCGTGGGATGAATCCCTGTGCACTATATTGCAGATTCCGGTCTCGGTTTTACCGGCGGTGTATGATTCAGCGCATGCTTTTGGAAAAACGGAAGTTTCCCTTTTCGGAGCAGAAATTCCCATTACGGGAATTTTGGGTGATCAGCAGGCGGCCCTTTTCGGACAGGGCTGTTATGAACCCGGCATGGTAAAAAACACCTATGGAACCGGATGTTTTATGCTGATGAATACGGGCAATCAGTCTATTCAGTCTAAACATGGCATGTTGACCACACTTGCCTGGAAAATAGGCAACGAAACCCGCTATGCACTTGAAGGCAGCATATTTATTGCCGGTGCGGCCATTCAATGGTTGCGCGACGGACTTCGGTTTTTTGAAAAAGCATCCCAATCCGAAGAATTTGCCATGCGCGTTCCTGATTCAGGCGGTGTATATGTCGTGCCTGCGTTTGCAGGGTTGGGTGCTCCTTATTGGGATATGTATGCACGCGGCGGCATTTTGGGCCTTACCCGCGGCACAACCGCCGAACATATTACCCGGGCCACCCTGGAATCATTGGCTTATCAGACCAAAGATATATTGGATGCTATGCAGCAGGATTCGGGCATTACATTGCAGACCCTGCGGGTAGATGGAGGCGCCACACTGAATGATTTTTTGATGCAGTTTCAGGCCGATATGGTTCAGGTACCCGTGCACAGGGCTTCCATGGTGGAAACTACCGTATTGGGTGCGGCGCATATGGCGGCTGTTCAGGCGGGTATTAATTCGCTGGAAGCCATTAATCGAAACGGAAGATTCCGCGTGTTTTTACCCCATGAAGACAAAGAAAAATCCGCTGAGAAATATGCCGGCTGGCAAAAGGCCGTGCAGCGCTGTATGAAGTGGGAAGAGGAATAATAAATGTAATCCCTAATAATTAAGGTAATGGAAAATAAACCCAATTTTTTTATATACTCTGAAAATAAATTTTCTTACACCGCAGCCTCTTTAATTGCATTTGGTTATGATGTATATAGAAATAGTAAGATAATAAAAGATTTTGGTAAGCTTAAAAAAATCACTCATGATTTAAATATCAGTCCTCATTCAACGGATTCTCATAAGTTAATTCAAGAATTTATGTTTGAATATTTAATAGATTCAATTCGAATTCTCATTTTTTTTGAAAACTATATGAAAGCTCGTCTAATTTATAAAGGTTTTATTGTTCACTTGATTAAAGATGAAGATCCATTCAAGAAATTAAGAAAAAAACAATTCAAAGAACCTGTATTATATGGTGAAATTCAGGTAATTGAGCCTTTTATCATGGAAAGTGGCGAGTTTCATACTAATAGTTGTTTATCAGATAAAACTTTAGGGATGTCTATTTTATTGAAAAGTGGCTATACTATGCATTATAATATAGATTTTAATCTTTTAAAATTTATAGGTGAATTAAACAAGTATAGGAATAGACTTCATTTTTCAGATAAGTATGAACTAACTTTAAATCAAGAGTTTTTAAAGAACTTAAGTGAGTTAATAGTATTTGTAAACAAAGTTATGCTACAATTACAAAAGAAGCCGTAATTGTTTAAACATCCATAAGCCTTCTTTTAACCTGAAAGTGCGGTTTGTATTCGGGGCGGATATCTTCATTTTCCAGTAACCAGCCCATCATCATGGATTCCGGAATATGTACTTTTTCTACCGGTTTAAACGTGCCGAAAACGCGGTCCCAAAGTCGGGTGGTAACCCCATAATTGGATTTTGGATTATGAAAGTGATGATAAAAGTGATGTTTGCGCAAGATGATGAAAATGTGGGCGACGGGTTTACGCGAATGATAACGAAAATGGGTAAGTTCATAAAGCAGCGCCATACCCAGAAAACCCGTCAGGAAAGGAATAACCACTTTTAAGGGTAAAAACAGACTGCCCAAAAATGTAAACACGGAAAATAATACGGCCAAAAGCACGATTTTTTTTGAAACGGGGGCAAAATAATTAAATAGGGCATGGTGCAGGGTATGTTCTTTTTTGAAGAAGTTTTTCCCCTCTGCTTCGTGTCCCAAAAACCGGTGTAATAAATACTCCATAAACGTCCAAAGAAGTAAACCGGCGGCTAAGCTGAATAATATGATCATGGTGCAGGATGTTAAAATTTGACTTAAAATTAATCAACCCCCGGGCACTTTTTTTACCTTAACACACATTTAACCGCTTATCAGACGTTAAAGGGAATGTATAATAAAATGGTATCAATAATGAGAAATAGTATGCTGACCGTTTTTTTGATTTCGGGAATGCTGTTTTCCTGCAAATCCGATTGCGAACCGGGGCCGGATCCCACCTGTGCCGATGCCGTTCCGGTGGGTGAACTCTGCCAGGCGTATTTTCAACGCTGGTTTTTCAGCACCGAAACTAAGTCCTGTTCGCAGATCAGTTATTCGGGTTGCAGTCAGAAAGGTTTCGCCACCAAAGCGGAATGCGAAGCCTGCAGTTGTAACTAGAGAGCATACTTTCGTAAACTCTATAATTCTACCTTTGTTTACTTATAGAGAAACACGATAGAATATGTCATTACCCACGGCAGCAGCACTCAGAAGCCGGAAACTTGCGGAAATTCAAAATACAACTTACGACCTGCTGATTATCGGTGGAGGAATTACCGGTGCCGGTATTGCCTTGGATGCCTCCTCGCGGGGGCTGAAAACCCTGCTGATAGAAAAGAATGACTTTGCATCGGGAACCAGCAGCAAAAGTACCAAACTCATCCACGGCGGCCTTCGCTATCTGAAAAATTTTGAATTCGGGCTGGTGCGCGAAGTGGGGCACGAACGGGCTATCGTATGGAAAAACGCTCCCCATCTGGTTCATCCCGAAAAAATGCTGTTGCCGATAGTAGAAGGGGGTTCTTTATCCAAATTAGGCGCTTCGGTGGGCATTTATCTATATGATTACCTCGCCGGAGTGAAAGCCTCCGAACGACGGAAAATGCTTTCTGCCGAAGAAACGGCCAAAACAGAACCGTTCTTAAACAAACAGATACTCAAAGGTGGGGCTTTATACACGGAATATCGCACGGATGACGCCCGGCTTACGGTTGAAATTTTAAAAACTGCCGAACGTTTTGGGGCTACGGTGATTAATTATGCCAAAGCCGAAAAACCCGTGTATCAAGGAAAAAAAATAGGAGGTTTTGAAATCCGGGACGAGCTGACCGGCGATACATTTTCGGTGAAAGCCTCCGGAGTCATTAATGCCGCGGGCCCCTGGGTAGATGAAATCCGCAAAGCGGATGGTTCATTATCGGGTAAATACCTTAAACTTTCTAAAGGGGTGCATCTGGTTTTTCCGTTCAAAAAGTTGCCGGTAAATCAATCCCTTTATTTTGATGTGAAAGGCGATAAAGGGCGCATGATCTTTTTAATTCCCCGCGGAAGGGCCGTGTATGCGGGCACTACGGATACGTTTTACGATTATGCCGATAATCCGAATGTTACCCAAGAGGATGTGTGTTATATTTTGGATGCGGTGAATGCGCTTTTCCCCGAGGCCAAACTGACGGAAAACGATGTGGAATCTACCTGGAGTGGGGTAAGACCCTTGATTATGGAAGAAGGAAAATCGGCTTCCGAGTTGTCCCGAAAAGATGAATTGTTTGTTTCAGAAACCGGAATGATAACCATTGCCGGCGGCAAACTGACGGGCTACCGGCAGATGGCCCGAAAAAGTGTGGATACATTTTTACGTAATACCCCTGAATTGCAGGCAAAATGCAAACCTTGTTTTACTGAAACCATTAAACTGGCGGGTGCCGGTTTTGAATCTAAAACACAATTTCTGCAAACGTTAAAAGATTCTGCGGGGCAGATTCCGGGTTCGCTTTTGGTGTTGGAATCGTTGTTTGATAAATACGGTTCCGAAACGGATGTAATCCTGAATATGGCGTATGATATCTATTCAGAAAACCGTACATTGGAAAACCCGCTGGTTTTAGCTGAATTGTTATATACCATTCAGCACGAATGGGTGGTAAAACCTTCCGATTTTTATAATCGTCGTACGGGTTTGTTATATTTTAACCGTCCCAAAGTGACTGAAACGGCCCGTTTGATAGACGCTCATTTTGCTGAATGGAGCGGATTTTCTCCGACACAATGGGCAGAATTCAACAAGCAGTGGAATCATGAATACAACGAAGTGCTAAATTTTCAATAACTTAACGCCGTGATACGATTTACATTTCTTTACTTTTTATCGTTTTTTCTCGGGATTGGAACACTTCGTGCCGATATGGGTCCGAAGCCTACCATGAAGTTTCATATTGAAATGAGTGCGGAATTATCGGCGCGTTATGTACGTGCATATCAATTACAGTATGACAATGCCGACGGTATGGGAAACGCTGACACCCTGCATGATAACATGAGCAAAGGCCCGGAAGGATTTTTTTGTGAAGGACCGGGTACATGCCGCTCGTTGGCCTATGGTTATAAACCATTTCACCGGCTGTTATTTGTATTTGAAGACGACACCCTGTTAAGCCCCGTTTTTGAAAAGCAGGCATTTAATTCTACCTATAAAGTCGCGGTAAATGCATCGGGGATTGAGGTGAAAAATGAAACCCCCTGGTTTGTGCGCGATGTAAATCCTTATGCATTTATCCGTGCATTTTTAATGACCTTAATTATTGAGCTGTCTGCGTTATTTATTTTGCTTTCGCTTTTTAAATATGCTCCCAAACGAAATTTTTTACTGGGTGTTTTGCTAGCTAATTGTATTTCACATCCGATATTTTGGTTCGGCATTATGGGGATATTCAATTCGGGAATGGGTTGGTTTATCGGCGAATTTTTGGTTTTGGCATTTGAAACCGTATTTGTATGGCTGTTTTTGAAAAAGAGCATTCCGTTTGGAAAAGTGTTGGCAATGGTGTTTATTTTAAACTTTCTGAGCATAATGGCAGGTGGAGCTTGGTTGTTTTTATCTCTGGTGCTGAGTTGATACATGGGTGCATCCAATAAAATAAAAGTAAAAATACTGGTTACCGCAGGTATATTTCTATTGCTTACGGGTATTTTGACTTTCCTGACGGTTGATGCAGAAAGAAAGAATAGTCCGCAATACATTGCTCAAAAATTTTCCGAAGTTTTAGAGAATAAAATCCAGGAGGCTAATCAAGGCATTAAGCGACTAACCCAAGCTTCCGAGACATATTCGGCCAATGAGATGAATAATCTTTTTGGTACGGAATATATGTATTTGGATAAGGGAAGAAATATTTTCTACTATATTTTTGAGGATGATAAAATGATTTTTTGGACGGATAGAAGTATACCTATCCCATCCTATTATCCGTATAATTTTTATACCCGCAGCATTATAAATCCCGGAAACGGATTGTATTACCCGATTGTAGAAAAAGTGGGCTCAAGAAAGTATTTGGCTCTGATTAAAATCAAAGAAGAATACTCCGTTTCGAATACCTATCTACAAAATTATTTTTTACCCGATTTTGGTGTACCCAAAACCGCCCAGGTCGTTACCGATGATCTTGCAACCGTGTATTTGTCCAACAAAGAAGGTAAAGCGTTGTTGCCGATATTGTACGAAAGGGAATATACCGATGCCACTGACTTTTCTATCACCTTGTTATTATTCGCTTCGGTGGCTGCTTTTTTTCTTTTCATGCATTTTCTTCTTCGCAGTATTACTCGAAGAAAATCAGTGCTTGGAGTGTTTTTAATACTGGCGGTAGTAACCGGCTATGTCCTTTTCTCAGGCAGGTTGTATGGTATCCTCCCTTTTTCTGAATTAGTGATTTTTGGCCCCAGTCTTTATGCAGGTAGCTTTTTTAATTCCTTGGGTGGTTTTGTCCTTTTTTCATTTTGGATATTATTTGTTTTCGATGGAATTAAATACATTTTTAATGGTTTATTGAAAGGATTTAAAATATCCAACCGGTACCTGGTATCCTTCGCCGTTTTGAGTTTTGTAATGATATTCTTTTTGTTTTTTTACAAACTGGTAACGGATCTCATCTTGAATTCAACGGTTTTCCCGGACACCGATAACCTTACCGACTTTTCTTTCTACTCAATCTGGGTGGCGCTGGCATTGCTCAATTGCTTACTGGCACTTAAAAATGGCGTAGGAAATTGGATTGAACATTTTGTAAGTAACGATTCTAAAAAACTTACCCGGCGTTTTTTTCTGTTATTAATTCCTTTTTTAGCATTGGGAATTTGGGTTAATCCGGCGTTTTTAATTTTTGCTCCTTCTATTCTTTTTTCTTTTGTCCTGTTTACCCCCTCATCGGCACGAAATCTATTTCATAATTTATTGTTGGGTTTAAGCGGTGGGTTACTCTTTGTAATGGGTTCGGTGGCTGCGATTGATTCCAAAAATGACAATGAAGCCGCCGTTTTGGCGTCTAAAATGGTATTAGAAAACGATCCGGTTACTGAATATTTATATTCCGTGGCCTACGATAACATCAACAAAGATGAGGTGTTCTTTACCGGCATATTTTCTCCGTCTAAAATCACGGGAGAATTTACTGAACAGCTGATTAAAAAACACTTTGGTGGTTATTGGTTGAAATACAATGTCAGTGCCGGTATTTTTGATGGTAAAACCCGCTCTCGTTTAAACCTGAGTAATACCGGTGTTTATGATTATGAATATTATCAGGAAATAATAGATAATTCGGGTTTGCCTACCGAAATTCCGGGATTTTTTTTCGTTAGAAAACCTACAGGCCGAGTATCTTATATTGGTAAGTTGGATTTTGTGGATTCTTCTAAAACGGGTTTTCCGGAAAGAACGCTGTTTTTGGAATTTAATTCACGCACCATTACAGAAACGGCCGGTTTGCCGGATGTTTTGATGGATAACTCTTTTCTGGCCAATCAGTTGATGTACGGCTACAGTTATGCACGGTATACACGGGGCCGGTTAACCAATAAAAGCGGTGACTTTCCCTATTTTGTAGAGTTTGATAAATGGGCTGAATTAGGAGATTTAAAGGCAAAAATTAAATTAGGTGGACATTGGCATTACATTCAAAAAAATTCTGTAAATGATTATTTGGTAATCAGCAGAGAAGCGCAAACCCTCACGGATTATTTAAGTCGTTTTTCCTGGTGGTTTTTAGCCTTTTTATTGTTACTCTCTATAGATTATTTATTATCGTCTGATAAACGTTTTCGGCATTCCCTTCGCGATTTGGGTTTTAAGCGGAAAATACAAATCGTGATATTAATCACCGTTTCCGCCTTTTTTGTTGTGATGGTTTCGGGAAGTATTTATTTTTTAAAACGACAGCATGCTATGCAGAATAATGATTCTGTTATTGAAAAAGTACATGCCGTCACCTTAAATATTGAAGAAACGATGGGCGGTAAAATGTCCCGTATTCGTGACCAAAAGGGTTATTTGGAATATAAACTTTCAGAACTTGGAAACCTCTTCGGAACAGATATTAATGTATATAATACGGAAGGATTCCTGATTTCGGGTTCCCGCCCGGAATTGTATACTTCCGGGTTCCTTTCAGAACGTATTTCTCCGGATGCGTTTCGCGATTTGGACAATAAAAAAATCACCGAGTTTGTCAGAGAAGAAAATATTGGAGAGTTAAAATATATATCTGCATACGCCTCACTGTTAGATGAAGATGGTAAAACTGCAGCGTATTTAAATATTCCTCATTTTTTAAAACAGAAAGAAATCAGTGAAGAACTTTCGGGATCGATAAATTCACTGGTGAATATTTTTATGGCAGCCATTACCTTGTTATTGTCTGTTGTACTGTTGGTCACTAATCGGATTACTGACCCGTTGCGCGAGCTGGGCGAACGTTTGCGCGAACTACGATACGGAACCAAATCGCAAAAAATTAAGTATGAGGGAAGCGATGAAATCGGAGATTTAGTAAATGAATATAACAGGCTTTCCGATGAGTTGGAGGCGAGTGCTAAACTTTTGGCCGAAAAAGAACGAGACAGTGCCTGGCGCGAAATGGCCCGTCAGGTGGCACATGAAATTAAAAATCCACTTACTCCCATGAAACTGAATGTGGAGTTTTTAGAAAAGGCTTGGCGCGATGGTGCCGATGATTTTTTTGAAAGATTGGTTCGCTTTAAAACCATGATGATTGAGCAGATTGATACACTTTCTCATATTGCGGATGAGTTTTCGAATTTTGCTAAGTTGCCGCCACCGGTAAATGAAAAAACTAACCTGAATGAAGTGCTGAAAGGGGTTGTCGCACTTTATGAAAAAAACGAACAGGGAGTAAGGATAAGCTATAAAGAACCTTCTTTCCCTATGGATGTTTGGGCGGATAAGGAACACTTACTCCGTGTGTTTAATAATCTTATTAAAAATGCCATTCAGGCTATTCCTTCCCATGTGCAAGGTCAGGTAGAAGTTTTTGCTTTTACGGATCGTGCTACGGTAACCGTATTGGTAAAAGATAACGGTACGGGGATTCCAGAAGCGTTGAGAGACCGTATTTTCATTCCAAATTTTACGACCAAATCCAGTGGTTCGGGTTTAGGATTAGCTATTTGTCGCAATATTGTCCGTGAAGCGGGCGGTAACATCAATTTTATCACTGAAGATGGGAAAGGAACTACTTTCAGGGTTATGTTGCCTTTGTATGATAAAGTGGAGAAGTCAAATTAAATAATAGATTTGTTTAAAATTTACACACATGAGCACACAAACTACTCCACAAACCGCATCATCACCCAAGAAATCAGGAGGAAATATAGCCTTAATTGTTGTGTTGGCCGTACTGGTTATCATCATGTCAGGTGCAGCCCTTTTTCTGGGTTATTTATACTTAGGCAATGCATCCGAAGTGGAAAAGGTAAGGGCAGAACAAATAAAAATTGAGCAGGAGAAAAAAGAACTGAATGACGAACTCATCAACCTTCAGGCTCAATATGATCTGCTTCGCGAATTGCAAAACACTTCGCTCGACAGTTTAGCAGATGTAAAAGACCGTGAAATTGAAAGTTTACGAATGCAAATCCGTTCCGGTTCCGGCAATTCAGGCGGTTCAGCTAAAATTAAAGCAGAGGTGGCTAAACTACGTTCTCAACTCTCATTATATGAAGAAGAACTGGCCGCTCTCAAAAAGCAAAACGCTGATTTAAAAAATGAAAAAGCCCTGTTGGCCGATGAACTAAAAACGGTAACGGATGATAACAACCAGCTGAAATCGACTAATAAAAACCTGTCTGATAAGGTTGATTTGGCGAAGCAGTTAAAAATCAGTGTGATTCAATCGTATGCATTACGGGTAGCCAAGAACGGAAACGAAAAACAGACCGATAAATCAAAACGTGCCAATAAAATAGAATCGTGTTTTACGGTTTTTGAAAATGAAGTGGTAGAAAAAGGGGATAAAGTAGCCTATCTGATTATAAAAGACCCCACCGGGAAATTGTTGGGAGAAAGTGCTGAAAAAGTGCTTAAAATCGGAGAGAATGCTATTTCATACACGGCAGATAAACCATTTTATTTTGATGGTAAAAATCAAAAACTGTGTATGGAATATACCGATGTAAAGGATTTGCCTAAAGGGAATTATGCCATAACGGTGTATATTGAAAATTCATTAGCTGCCCGCAGCACTTTTGAATTAAAATAATTCCATCAGAAAAAGGCGCGGACCTGCATTCCGCCCAGGTGAATCGATTTAAAATTCTGCCCGGCTCTTCCGTCGTAATTTACGGTCAGTTGTAAGTTTTGTCCTACGTTATATTGTACGTTCAGGTTCCAGGTGCCATTAAATCCAGGTGCAAGTCCTTCCAGCATTTCAAAGCCCAAAGCAGAGTTTACGGTTCCGTTATAGCGGATGTGATACATGGAAATTTTAGTGCTGATTAATCCTTTTTTCAGCAGGTGTATATTGGCTTCTGCCCAAGCCTGATGTATCCTGGCTTTTTCTCCGCCTGAAGGGACGCCATCAGAAATTTTCCGAAGGTTAAATTTACTTCGGTAATCGTAGGCCAGGGTTAGTCTCCATTGGGTTCCCGGCTGTACCACCCACCTCGGACTCAGGGTGTAATATTCAATATCAAAATTTCGGTTTCGTAGCATGGGAGACAGGTTTTCTTTGCGTCCGCCTTCCGATTCCAGATTGAAGGTTAAAAATGAAGTGATGTTATAACGGACTTTAAATTGTCCGGCACGTACTTGTCTTGATTCCAGTCCGTTGGTGAGTAATATCTTGTTTTTTAATTCACGATACGTGAATTCTAAACCCGCTTTGCCTTTATTACGGTTGAAAAACAAACTGCTTCGCAAGGTACTGTTCAGGCTCAGTAAAGCCGAATCCTGAATGGCTGATTCAAACGGATTCAGGATAGACGCTAAATTTCCGTTTTGGCTTTTTCGGTCTATAGAATATACATTTTGCCAATAGAGCTTCGACATGAATTTTTTGAATCCTTTTTTTCCTGCCCACGAAGTAGGAACTCTTAGGTTTAGTGTCTGATTAAACCGGGTATCGAACGTTTTTACATACTCGCCCGAGGGCGAAAAAACCTTGATATAATTCCCCTGTCCGTTAAATTGTGCGGGCTGGAATTCATCCAGATCGGGTACGCCATTTCCGTTATAGTCGAGTGTTATATCCCAAAAATGGGTTCCCTGTCCGTTATTTACAGGTAGGTAGGCATATTGTCTTTTGTTTTCAAGTCCGGAGGTCACTTCAAAATAACTTGACCATACAATGGCATTTTTCCAGGCATTGCCGCTGTATTCTAACCTTCCCACGGCAGAGTTGTCTGCCTGTTGTTTAAATAGGGTTGTGTCTAAAATGGATAAGTTTCTGTATCCCAGATTTAGTTTCACTTTGTGGCGGGGATGGGTTACCCAGGCCATTTCTACACCCGTGTTTTGTCCAATCGCCGACATGCGAAGTGCGCTTTCGTCGGGCAGATGATCTAAACGAAAACGGTAATATACCTTCCAGGAAAGTTTACTGCTGTCTGCACTTCCTACAAAAAGTTCCCAGTCATTAAATAGGTAACTGTTTTTTTGTAGCGAATCGCTTCCTGTTCTTTTGAATACGTTGTATTCATCTTCGCCGATTAATCCCACCTGTGATTTTCCGAAGGTTTTGGAAACCCGGGTTCTGTGCCTGAAAAAATCGGTATTGGCTATTTTGCCCGAGGACAAGGTATAACTGCTCCAATGGGTCAGTTTCCATCCGGCACGTTGAATTTGTGCTTCAATTTGATTACGGTAAGCCTGCAGATCTTTCCCTTTGATGAATCCGTTGAATGCATAATTAAAACGGCCTAATCCCTCGCGTGTAAATTCCATTTCGGCACCCGGGATATATTCGTTGCCTTGCGGATTCAGCGCAGTAAGGTTGAAATCCCTGGTGAATTCCACATTTCGGAAGCGCACGAAGGGAGAAAATGTTTTTTCTACCTGTTCATAATACACATTCCACTTTAATCTGTTTTTACGGACTCCGGGCCGTATTTCTTTTCCTAAAGGAAGAATCTGCTTCAAACCCGCCCGGAATGCATAACCGGAGTTGTTACGGTTGTCTAAGTTTGAAAAGGTATTTATATCGTGGTAACTGTAGGCCATTTCGCCTTCGGCGGTGAGTGTTTTTGTTATATTTATTTCAGTGCCGAATGTAATCATACGTTGACTTTGCGGAGCAATTAATCTGGCCGAGGGTTCAAAACTCCCCTGACCCGCTCCCACAAACTTAAAAACGCGTCCATTGGCGGTTCCGGGTACCTGATTATAACGTCCGTTACCCGCTCCCACGGGCGAAAAAACTACACGCCAGCGGGCTGAATCGGGATGAGTGCTGTACACGAAAATGGTATCTGAAACGCCGTTGATGAGTGTATCTTTTTTGGCGTACAAAATTTCATCGGGATTAAAATCGGTAAACAAACCCGAGGGTATTACCGCCTGATTCAGGCTGTCTCCCACCTGTGATAATAACAGCTTTTGATTATCGGTAAGCGTTTGCTGAAGGGGCTGATTTTTTAAATCCTGTTCGGAAAAAATATTGAGTTTGTATTTAAAACGACCTAAATCCCATTCGTTGTTGATGTGATATAACAACCGTCCGTAATTTCGGTCGGCGTATTCGAATTCTACGGTAATACGGCGGTCTTTGGTGATTAGTTGTGCCGGAGTGAAGGTAAGTTCTGCGGTGTTATAGTCAATTACATAATCAAATTCGCGCCCCCGTTTCAATAAAACTCCGTCAATATACACGCGTTCGGTACCGGAAAGTACAGTAATAAAACTTTCGCCTTCATTACCTGCAAGCCTGTACGGTCCTTGATTTCCTTCGATTCCGTTAAATCGGTTCACGGCAAATTTGCCGCGTGAAATGGCTCCGGATGCCTGTGCCCTTATTTCGCCCTTGGGTGCATTATTCTTAAAAATGCCTTCATTGGCAAAGCGTGTCTGAACCTGCAAACCCTGTGCTTTTTTAAACACATTCAGAAAATGAGAAGCAGGGCGGGTTACATAAAAATCGCCGGCAATCAGTTTATGCTGTCGGTATCCGATTTCTATAAAAACTTTATCAAAATCCTGTAAGCGATAGGTACTCCCATCGGGCTGAACAGGAATATTTTCGTCTGTAATGGCGGCTTTTATGCTTACACTGTCGGCCAGATATCCCGACAATTGCATGTTGAACGAGGAGTTAACGGCCAAATCGCGTGAATTGCCAAAGCTGATTCCACGCGAAAGACTTCCATTTTTATCTAATCCTTCAAAGGCAAACACGGAGGCATTTTCTTCTTTTTTATCGGGTTGAAAGGTCCAGGCATACAGGCTGTCGGGGTTAAAACGGTCGCGGATTACGGGTACTTTTTTGTTTTGATAGACTTTCCCGAATCGAAAAGGAAAAACATAAAAACGGGCGGTTAGGCTATCTGCTTGTACGTTCTGTTTTAGTATTTCGGCACGGTTCATAACTACATAGGATTCCAGCGCAAATAGACGGTAAGCGGATTCCGGCAATGGGGTGCCGTCGGACAATTTGAGTGAAAAGGTTTCGGAACGGATACTTAGGGAATCGAGCCGTAGGGTATCACTCAACGGGAATTTTACTTCGCGCAGCGATGTGGGAAATTGTGCCATAACCCACATAGGCCAAAGCAGACAAATAATCCAAATCCCAGATTTTAACTTCATTCTTTCCCCGCGGGCTTAACGGGTAAAAGTACTAAATCCGGTTATACGGCTGGAGTGCCGGAAACGCAGAAATATGAGGACAATTAATAAACGCTACATGCTCTCTATTCAGGTCGCATGTAGCTCACGCCGTTTTTATTTTTTTAATGGAGTTCATGAATGAGGCCTATTCAGGCCTCATTTAGCTCACGCCGTTTTTCATTTTTTTTAAAGGAGTTCGTGAATGAGGCCTATTCAGGCCGCATTTGAGGGAAGAAGAGGACTTCCTGGATAGACGGCTGGTTGGTCATAATCATGGCCAGACGGTCAATCCCGATACCGATTCCGGAAGTGGGAGGCATGCCGTATTCCAGCGAACGCACAAAATCATGATCAATAAACATGGCCTCGTCATCTCCTTTTTCTGCCAGTTTCATCTGCTCCTGAAAGCGCTCCAGCTGGTCAATCGGATCATTCAACTCCGTATAGGCATTGGCCAGTTCTTTTCCGTTCACCATCAGCTCAAAACGCTCCACCAATCCTTCTTTGGAGCGGTGTTTTTTGGTAAGCGGACTCATTTCTACGGGGTAGTCTATAATGAATGTGGGCTGTATATAATGCTTCTCACATTTTTCGCCAAAAATTTCATCAATCAGTTTGCCTTTGCCCATGCTGGCATCGGTTTCAATATGCAGTTTTTTACACACATCGCGCAACTCCTCCTCATTCATGTTGCTTACGTCAAACCCGGTGTGTTCTTTAATGGCTTCAAAAATGGAAACCCTTGGGAAGGGCGCCTTAAAACTGATGGTTTTGTCGCCTACGGGCACTTCAGTGGAATTATTGGTGGCCAGCGCCACTTTTTCGAACAGTTGCTCGGTAATTTCCATCATCCAGAAGTAGTCTTTGTAGGCTACATAAAATTCCAGTACGGTAAACTCCGGATTATGTGTCCGGTCCATTCCCTCGTTCCGGAAATTTCTCGAAAATTCATACACCCATTCAAAACCACCCACGATTAACCTTTTCAGATAAAGCTCGTTGGCAATCCGCAGATAAAAGGGCACATCTAACGCATTATGATGGGTTACGAAAGGACGTGCGGCTGCCCCTCCGGGAATATTCTGCAACACGGGAGTATCCACTTCCAAGGCGCCCCGCTCATTCAAAAACTCGCGGATGGCATTAACCATTTTGGTACGCTTAATAAAGGTGTCCATTACCCCTTCATTCACAATCAGATCCACATAGCGCTGACGGTGGCGTTTTTCGGGGTCAGTGAACGCATCATATATATTTCCTTCGGCATCTTTTTTTACCACGGGAAGCGGCCTCAGCGACTTGGCCAATAATGTAAATTCACTTACGTGTATGGATGTTTCGCCGGTTTTGGTTTTGAAAACATATCCTTTAACCCCCACAAAATCGCCAAGGTGTATGAGTTTTTTGAATACGGTATTGTAGAGTGTTTTGTCTTCGCAGGGAGCAATGGAATCGCGGGCTATATAAACCTGAATTTCGCCTTCGGCGTCTTTGAGCACGGCAAAAGATGCATTTCCCATAATCCGGATGCTCATCAGCCTGCCGGCCAGACATACGTCATTCATGGGATTAGTTTCGGGGTCAAAATCGCGTTTGACGGATGCAGAATAGGCATTTACGGGATATAAGGGAGCTGGAAACGGATCTATTCCCAAATTTTTCAGTTCTTCTAAAGCCTGACGGCGTACCTGTTCTTGTTCCGAAAGTTCGTGATGCATGTCTTTCTGTTTATAAGGGTGCAAAAGTAGTATTTTCCGTTAAGTATGCCCGATATAACATTCTGCTTACAAATCGGTTTTGAATTCAAATAAAAAAGCCGCTCCCAAAGGAACGGCTTCCTGGAAATACTCGCTGGGGATTAATTTCTTTTTACGAGTTTCGAAGTAAATCGTTTTCCGTTTTGTGTATCGGTAGCCGTAATAATATACAGGCCTTCTTTTAATTCAGAAACATCAAGGGTGGTCTGCTCTCCCATAAACTGAAAGGATTGTACCGTTTTACCCGCAATGTCGTGGATTTGCACGTTGAATCCGGAGGCATAATTCATATACAGAATGGCCAAATCTTTTGTAGGATTAGGATACACATTCATGGTATAATCCGGATTCACAGGTTGTGCAGGTTCTTCAATACCGGCGAGGGCTTTATCAAACACAGGAAGTTTAATTCGGGTAGGACAAGCCGGAGAAAATGCCACGCGGTTAATGGCAATTCGGGGTGCCATTTCCACTCCGTTGTACACATAGGTTTGTCCGTCGCCTGGTCTTCTTCTGAAAAATTCGCCCGGCATAATAGGCAGATTTGGATTCACCTGATAACGGGTGTAATTACTGCTGCTGATTAAGATTTTGATTTTATGCTCACGGCCGAATGTGTAGGCAATAGGCATAAGCTGAAAAACGTACTCATAAATTTCACCGATGTTGATGTTTGAAAACTCAGCTTCATCATTTTCCTGTCCTGCCGCAATGGAACGGGCATATTCACGGGCTCTGGCGTTTACACAGCCTTCCACCACAAACAGTTCGCGTCCGTCGGGATAAACATCAACGATACGCACAAAAAAGTCCGTATCGGTTGGACCGGTCTGAACACCCGCAGGATTTGATTTGGCGTAGATGGCAGCTTCCGGAAATCCGATAATGGTTAATGTATCGGTCAGGGCTGCTGTTTCAAATTTAATCACCCCGGGGCGGTCCATGGTATATTCGCTCCATTCGGTAAGGTCAAACTGCCCCTGACTGTCGCGAAGTCCGTCGGGTGTTTTTACGATCATATTGGCACCGCCGATAGTCCGGATCGGATCATCCGGATCGTGCAGATACATTTTAAATCCTTCATCGGCAGCAGGCATGGTTTGGTCCATGGTGCCGTTTTGATGCAGGTAGTAGTTTTCCCAACGGGTACCGCTTGGTAATGGAAAATCGGTAGAACCGAACCAGTAATTTCCTACGCCTTCATTCGCCGGGTCATCAACCGGACCCACCACATAAAAACGGATATCGGGTACCTGACGGAAATCTTTGTATGGAATCGCATTGATTTCGCCTCCGTCAATGCCTGTAATCAACGGATTATCCAATTGAGGAATATCTAATGTGATTATATTTTCAGTTTGGGTAAGAATGTCGCGTACGCCAATTTTAACCCCATTTAATCCCGCTGAGCCATTCATGAAGGCCACCAGATCATTCAATGGGATTATATAATTTTCTGCCGGTACGCGTATCTGGAAAACCGTAGCCACCGTATTCCAGGAATCGGAGGCGGGAATAAAGGCTTTGGGTTCGCCCAAAAATTGGGATGAATCGTAGTTCATATTATAGCGGTACCACGAAATAATTTCTGATTGCAACGCTTTAGAAATGGGCAGTTCTGAGGAAGAAAAATCATCCAGACTGAACCCGATGATATCGGCCACATTTTCTGGATAGGTTACGTCACCGGTTTTGCGACTTCCTATGGTTTGGTGTGCCCACGGACCGATAACCAATTTTTGAAGGTATTTGCTTCTTTTGTTTGGGTCCAGATGTTTACGCAGCAGATTCCAGGTTTCAATTTGACCGTCGGTGAAAATATCCCACCATCCCGTCAGGTGGAACATGGGCACTTCCATATTCGTATAGCGGCTATATTCTCCATTTATATCCCCCAAACCCTGTGCATTCACGGGCGCTCTGGAAGCATCCATGTCGCGGCGGCCGATGCTGTTCGGATAATATCCTGCCGGACCGTCTAAATAACGCACCGAGGCAAAATGGCTGATGGCCCGGTTGGCGGCTTCAAATTTGTTGGGTAATCCGTAATCGGTGGCGGAGTGCAGATTATTGTCGATATCATTATCAATATCATTTAAATCATCATCCGTTCCGGTAAAAATTTGTCCTTTTAACCAACCGTTCACCAATTGATCGCGAAACACCCCGTTCTGGAAACCGGTGCTTTTATAAAATTCCTGGGTGGCCACGATCGGAATCAGACATTTTAAACCCGGTTCATCCGGATTTACTTTTCGGGCCGCTGCCGCCTGATATTGATTATAGCCCAAGGCTGAAGCGCCAAACATACCTATTCGCCCGTTGGTCAGTTTGCCCGGGGTTTCGGGTACACCGTCAGCATCGTTGTCAAACATCCAGTCGCGGTTCAAAATTGCCTGAATGGAATTGTATCCGTCTTCGTGACGGTTTCCGTTTCTTGGGTCACTCAGGGGCGTTACATCCAATACATGTCCGTAGGTGGGGTGGTAAGGATTTTTGTCCCAACCATCGCTGTACAATGGCATATACACCCCTTCGGATGTGTAACGACCGCGCATGTCCTGCACGGCATAAGAATAACCTAAAATGTTGATGGGTGCTGCGGCATCATCCCATGATCCTTTGTTGTAAGGAGTTCTGGAAAAAACCATGGGAAGCTGAAATGGAAACGGATTGGGTTGTCCGTTTACCGAATCATACATGATAAACTGTACACCTTTGGGTAAAATCTGAATGGTTTGATTACCAACTAAAGGAATATCCACATTAACCAATACGCAATCCTGTAGAATGGGCAGATATACATCCGTCATCAGTTTGATGCCATCGGGCATTTCAATGGGGATGGTAACTTTGGTAGACAGCTCCCGGATATTGTCTAACTGACCGTTGTTGTTTTGTGCCCGGAGGGCAGTAATTGTGAGTAAAAACAGGGAAAGGGTAATAATTCTTTTCATACCAAAAAAAGCGTTTTGATAAATTTTGTGAACCAAATCTATAACAATATTTTAACTTTTAATATAATTGTATTGCTTTGTAAAAAATAATTTTCAAATTCGACCCAAACTTTACCTTCCTAGTTTATGAGAACACTCTTACTCCTAGCTTTCAGTGTTTTATTTACGGGTGTTTATGCCCAAACGGTTAAATTATCCGGGAAAGTAACCGATTCTGAAACCGGATTGCCCATGCCTTTTGCCGGGGTGGTCATCAAAGAAACCGGAAAAGGTTCCACCACCGACGACAAAGGATTTTATACCCTCAATTTAGATTACAGTGGTGGGAAAACTTCCTACACCCTGACATTTTCTTTTATCGGGTACAAAGAGGAAGTGCGAGTGGTCAGTAAATCGGATACCCGATTAGATGTAAGTCTTTCTCCCAATGCGATTATGGGGAAAGAGGTAGTGATTTCGGGTTCCCGGGTTTCGGAAAGTTTGATGGAGTCGCCGGTAAGTATTCAAAAAATGAATGCCCAACAGCTGAATTCCACGTCAGGCGGTAATTTTTACGATGGATTTAAAAATATACGAGGAGTAGATATCAGTACATCCAGCGCGGGTTTTCAGGCGGTAAATATGCGCGGATTTAATACCACGGCCCCGGTTAGGGTGGTGCAGTTTGTAGATGGAATGGATAATCAGGCGCCTGGACTGAACTTTCCGGTAGGAAACCTTGTGGGCGGCAACCCGCTCGACTTGGAAAGTGTGGAAGTAATCACCGGACCGGCCTCGGCATTGTATGGTCCCAATGCTTTTCAGGGAGTGGTGAATATGATTTCAAAAAATCCGTACGATTATCAGGGAATTGATGCTGAAATTAAAGGCGGAAGCCGCAATTGGATTGAAGGAAATTTCCGCTATGCACAGGCTTTCGGAGCCAAACAAAAATTTGCCGTTAAACTTACGGGTTCTTACATGCAGATGAATGACTGGATTGCCGATTCCGAAGAGGCAAACCGCTACGGCGATATCTCTGCCGATGTAAACCTGAGCAGTATTGTATCTTCATTGCAATATGATTCTTCGCTTACGCAGGAAGATCGTGACCAATGGGTGGCACTCAATAACTATATTGAGTTTAACCCCGTGGTGGGTCAGGTGGGTTTGAATAAAAAACCCGTGAACGCACCGGGCTACATGGAAAATCAATTGGCCGATAATCGCGTTAGAAGCATTAAAGCCGGATTGGGATTACATTACCGTTTTACGCCCCAGACCGAGCTTTCCTACACGGGAAAATTCGGCTTGGGAAGTGCCATTTATCAGGGAGCCAACCGCTACGCCATCCGCGATATTTTGTTTCATCAGCATAAGCTGGAACTGAAAGGCAAAAACTACCTCGTAAAAGCCTATGGAACATTTGAAGACGCCGGAAAATCCTATGATGCCGTATTTACGGGTATCAATATTTCTAAGGCGTCAATAGGCGATAATTGGGTGCCCACCTATCTGCGCAACTTTTTTGAAACCCTCGGTAACCTCAATAATGATTATGATAATGATGCGCAGCCTTGGATGGTGGACAGCGCCATGAACGTGGCTATGGCTTTAGCCAATAATTCATGGTACCAACCCGGAACATCTGCTTACGATAGTACCCGAAAATCGATAATTACCAATTCCGATTTACAAAGAGGCTCTTTGTTCGAAGACCGCTCCTCTCTCATTCATCTGGATGGTCAGTATACATTTGATATGGTGAAATGGCTCGATTTGCAGGCAGGAGCTAATTTCCGGTATTATGCACCCCGTTCTTTCGGAACCATTTTTTCTGATACGTTGGTAAACCGGGGCGATACCCTGGCCAATGGCGCTGCAGACCGTAATGCGCAGTTTACCCGGATTGATGTTTGGGAACTGGGCGGATATATTCAGGCAACCAAAAAGTTTTTTAACGACCGGTTTAAAATAAATGCTTCCGTTCGGGTTGATAAAAACAAAAACTTCAAACCACAGTTTTCGCCCCGTCTTTCGCTTTCGTTCACGCACAAATCCCATAATTTCCGCGTAAGCGCGCAGTCGGCATTCCGTATTCCTACCTTACAGAATCAGTACATCCGCCTTAATTTGGGTCCCATAACACTTTTGGGCAACCTGAACGGATTTGACAATCTCTATACCCTAAATTCTGTAAATGCTTTTAACGACAGTCTGGCGGGCAATTATGATTTAAATACCATTGACCCCAATATTTTAAAATCGGTTTCGTACGATAGGCTCAAACCTGAGCAGGTAATTACCGTGGAAGCCGGCTACCGGGGCGTTCTATGGAAAAAACTTTATGTAGATGCTGATGTGTATTGGAACCGTTATACCAATTTCATCGGCGATGTGCGAGTGGTAAGGCCGTTGGGCGGAGCCATTGCCGGCGAAGAAAGCGGATTCGATGCCATTGCCACGGGCAACTACGAAGTATATCAGATTCCCGTAAACAGCGCCAAAGTGGTAAACTCTCTCGGAGCGGGTATTGGTCTTTCATACTATATCATCAAAGGCTTACAGGCTAATTTCAATTATACCTACGCCAAATTGCTCACCGAAGATTTGGAAGAAGACATTATTCCCGGATTTAACACGGCTCCCCATAAAATCAATATCGGGCTGAATGGGAACCGCCTTTGGAAAGGCCTCGGTTTCAGCACGGCTTTTCAGTGGGTGGACGGTTTTGTTTGGCAGAGTCCGTTTGGCGACGGCAACATCCGTTCATACCATATTTGGGATGCCCAGATAAATTATGCCTTTGATTTTGGCCAGAATACGCTCACGGCCCGCGCCGGTTCTTCGAACCTGCTCAATAACCGCCGCCGCGAAATATTCGGCGGACCCACCATCGGGCGTATGTTCTACGGAAGCCTCAGCTTTTCTTGGGATAGATTAAAACCTAAGAAGAAAACACAGAAAAATTAAATGTATCTATGTTTTAAGCCCTGAAAAAATTTCAGGGCTTTTTTCTTTTCGTGATTATGCATTCCTTTCACCACCCATATCTGAATAAAAAATGAACTTTGTCCGCGATGACCAAGGGAAAAAGTTTGACATATATAAAAGGGTTCGACGGACTTCGTGCAATCTCTATCCTATTTGTGCTATTTACTCATCTCGGGCTTTATGAAAAAATAAAAGGCATTGATATTTTAGAACAGAATTTCTATTTGATTTCGGGTACTTCGGGTGTAATGATTTTCTTTTCCATCAGTGGTTTCCTGATTACTTCTCTTTTGCTTCATGAGAAAAAATCTTTAGGTCGCATACATTTCAGACATTTTTTTATCAGGCGTTTTTTACGGCTGCTTCCTCCTTTACTTGTGTTTTACCTGGCTATTTTTCTTTTAATGGAATTCAGGCTTATTCCTCAAAACTATACGGCTTTAGTTATCTCCTTTTTTTATCTCTATAACTTTGTTCCTATTCAATATTATATCGGTGAACTCGGACATACCTGGTCATTGGGAGTCGAAGAACAGTTTTATCTTCTCTGGCCTTTTGTAATCAACCGGATAATTAAAATAAAATCGGGCTTATTTATTGCCGGTTTTATCATTCTGATTTGTTTACTTTTTAAGTATTTTTCCAAATTCCCTTTTTATATTGATGGGAGTATACATTATTTAAAAAATTACGGTTTTGTAGAAAGATGGTTCATCCCTGCCTGTTTGCCGATTATGGTAGGTGCTGTAACCAGTCTGGTATTTTTCCTTTACCAAGATTCTATTCAGAAATATTTTCAATCAAATCCATTATTTCTGGTGATTGCGATTATGTTATATACTGCCGAAAGTTATATGCCTTTTTGGTCGCCTTACGTATCTTTTTTATGTATGCCTATCGCCGTTTCTCTTGTCTTGCTGTGGATATATTTTAATCAAAACAGTATATTGGTAAATCTTTTCGAAGTAAAGCCTGTGGCTTTTTTAGGTAAAATATCTTATGGAGTGTACGTATATCAGGGATTGTTCTTACGTACCGGTCCCGGTGGGAGTTTAGCCATTCAAAAGTTTCCCTTAAACATCGTGTTAGTATTTGTAACAGCCATTCTTTCGTATTATCTGCTTGAAAAAAGAGTGTTGAAGTACAAAACTAAATTTAGAAGATAATAAACGTTTATTCATTACTTTGTTACTCTTTAATTTATTTCCTTTCAAGGTTTAATTAATCTATGTCTGCACAAAAACACCGACTTTATCAAGATGTTTCCTTTCTCTCGGAATTGAGGCCTTACCGAAATTTTACGAATCCGGAAAGTCTGGATAAAGTGTGTCAGTATGCTATTGACGTTTTCAACACCTTCGGTTTATCAATAAAAGAACAGAAATGGAATGTACGGGGTAAAGAATTTACCAATGTTATTGCTGTCTATAATGAGGGTAAAGCAAGAACTCTGGTGGTGGGAGCCCATTACGACGTATATGGCGAACAACCCGGAGCAGATGATAACGCCAGTGCCGTGGCTGGTTTGTTTGAAATAGCCCGCCTTTTAGGTCAAAATCAGCCTGAACTGGATTATACCATAGAGTTAGTTGCTTATTGTTTGGAAGAACCTCCTTTTTTTGACACACCCCACATGGGAAGCTATATTCATGCACATTCTCTTCACAAGAATAAAACCGATGTGCTCGGAATGATTTGTTTTGAAATGATCGGTTATTTTTCGGATTTGCCGGGTTCGCAAACGTTTCCAAACCAAGAGATGGCTGATAAATATCCCGATAAAGGCAATTTTATTGCCGTTGTGGGGATTGATAAGTACGCAGAATTTACCATGAACGTTAAAGCATTGATGTCGGAAAATACGACTGTAGATGTTTACGAGGTTATTTCACCCGCATCTGCTTCGCTTGCGGGCATGTCTGATCATAGAAATTATTGGCAATTTGATATTCCGGCCCTCATGATTAATGATACTTCATTTCTCCGAAATCCGCATTATCATCTACCCTCCGATACGATAGACACCCTGGATTTTGATAAAATGACTGAAGTGGTAAACGGCGCTTATCATGCCATTGTGAACATGAATAGTGTTTTTTAATTTACCTTACTCAATACACTGTTAATTAAGGTTAGGCATAAAACGGAATAAGAAAATTTAATTTTTACAAACCGTGTCGTTTATTCAGCACCACGTTTTCGGCTGTCCATGCAGTTTGCCCTTTGAAAGGTTCGCTCCGTTTTTTGCATGAATCTATTCCGCATAGCTTACAGGAACTGGGCAGGCAGGGATCTATGTGTACAAAAATTTCTACATCTTTTCCATAGTGTTCCTGAATAAGCCGGTGTACGTTTTCTGCTTCTTCATGAGCTTCTTCCACCGTGTAATAAAAGGCCAGGGTAACATGGCAGTCGATATGAATGGAAGCTCCGTATTTAATAATCCGCAGGTTGTGTATGTCTATCCATTCGCTACGACGGTTTTTGTTCAGCAGATTCACCATTTCGGCAATCAGTTTGGGGTCGGCTTCATCCATAATACCCGCCACCGATTCGCGCAGAATGGTTATTCCGGTGTACAATATATACGCTCCGAATACTAGAGCAATCGCTGTGTCAATCCATTGTAATCCGGTAAACCGGAGCAATAAAAGACCGGCAATCAGTGCGGCAGTGCTCCAGGCATCGGAGAGCAGGTGTTTTCCGCCGGCACGTAAGGTGGCGGAGTTTGTTTTTTTACCCCGCTTCACGGCAAACCAGCCCATTCCGAAATTTATCACGCCTGTAAAAGCCGTAAGCAAAATACCGTAATCTAACCGCGAAAGCGGCTCGGGATATAACAGGCTGTACACACTTTTAATTAAAATGGCAATACCCGCTGCTGCAATCAGGCTGCCTTCAACGGTCGCCGATATGAATTCAATTTTACCGTGACCGTAAGGATGATCTTCATCTTTGGGTTTGGCCGCCAGATACAAACTATACAACGCAAACGCACCGGCCGCCACATTCACCAGCGATTCCAGCGCATCGGTAAAGATAGCGTTGGAACCCGTCAGCAGCCAGGCCATAAATTTTACGGCAGATAAAAGCACCGTAATGCTCAGCAGCAAAGCCTGAATGCGAAAATTGGATTGGAGTTTCATATTCGTCGGGCAATTTTACGCCTTTTGCTCCGCATTTTCGCAGGTAATCGAAAGTCTGCGTTAATTTTTGCCTAAAGCGCTCTGCCATTTTGACAGAATGAGCGAATTCAATACCTTTGCCCTCCTTAAATAGATTTCATGCTCATATCTGAAAATAAAGTAATCGACGAAACCCGTCAGGGTGAAGCTACCGTGCTCAATGCGGAAGTAAAAGATAAAAAAGGAAACCTGTATCTGGAAAGTTACGGTTGCCAGATGAATTTTTCCGACAGCGAAATTGTGGCTTCCGTAATGGCCGAAAATGGCTATGCCACCACCCAAACGGCCGAAGATGCCGATGTAATTTTTTTGAATACCTGCGCCATCCGCGAAAATGCGGAACAGCGGGTTCGCAAGCGCCTTTCGGAATTAAAAGCACTCAAAAAAGAAAAACCGCATCTGATGGTGGGTGTATTGGGTTGTATGGCCGAGCGTCTGAAAGAAAAGTTTCTGGAAGAAGAAAAACTGGTGGATCTGGTGGTGGGACCGGATGCGTACCGTGATTTACCAGCTTTGGTAGAACGTACTGAGTCGGGTTCAAAATCGGTGAACGTATTACTCTCTCTCGAAGAAACCTATGCCGACATTAATCCCGTGCGCCTTACGGGGAACGGAATTTCGGCTTTTATCAGCATTATGCGCGGTTGTGATAACATGTGTTCATTCTGTGTGGTACCTTTTACCCGCGGTCGTGAACGCAGCCGCGATCCCGAATCCATCATGAAAGAGGCCCGCGAACTGTTTGAGGCAGGCTACCGCGAAATCACCCTGTTGGGACAGAATGTGGATTCCTATCTTTGGTTCGGCGGCGGCCCCAAAAAGGAGTTTAAACTCCTTTCGGATGAAGAAAAAGCAGCTTCGGTAGATTTTGCCGATTTATTAAAAATGACTGCCGAAATCAGTCCGGAACTTCGCGTGCGTTTTACCACCTCACATCCCCGCGACTTAACGGATAAAGTGTTGCATGCCATGGCTGCTTATGACAATATCTGCAAATACATTCATTTGCCGGTGCAGTCGGGCAATACCCGTGTGCTCAGCCTCATGAACCGCGGATATTCGCGCGAATGGTATATGGACAGGGTGGAAGCGGTTCGACGGATTCTCCCTGATTGTGCCTTGAGCACCGATATCATCACGGGTTTTTGCACCGAAACGGATGAAGAACACAAAGACACCCTATCGCTGATGGAATGGGCTGCATTCGATTATTCGTATATGTTTAAATATTCCGAAAGGCCTAAAACCCCAGCAGAACGTAAATATACCGATGATATTCCGGAAGAGGTGAAAACCGCCCGGCTCACGGAAGTTATCCAATTACAGAACCGCATGTCGCTCGAGAGCAATAAAAAAGATATAGGAAAAGTCTTCGAAGTATTGGTGGAAGGACCTTCCAAAAAATCGGTAGATGATTTTTGCGGAAGAAACAGCCAGAATAAAATGATTGTATTTCCGAAAGGAAATGCGCAAAAAGGGCAATATGTGAAGGTAAAAGTGAACACCTGCACATCGGCCACCTTAATCGGCGAGTTGGTATAAACCGTTTCCCGTTAAATAAACATACCATGAGTTTACAAGATATTAAAAACCGTTTCGGAATCATAGGCACATCCGCCACGCTGGACAGGGCGTTGGAAATCGCCGTTCAGGTGGGTCCTACGGATATGTCGGTGCTGATTACCGGAGAAAGCGGAGTGGGTAAGGAGGTTTTTTCTAAAATCATCCACCACAGCAGTCCGCGAAAACACAACCATTTTATTGCCGTGAACTGCGGAGCCATTCCCGAAGGAACCATTGATTCTGAACTATTCGGACACGAAAAGGGTTCATTTACGGGAGCTACCGAAGCCCGTAAGGGCTATTTTGAAGTAGCCGACGGCGGCACCATTTTTTTGGATGAAGTGGCCGAATTGCCCTTGGGTACGCAGGTGCGCCTGCTAAGGGTTTTGGAAAGCGGTGAGTTTATGCGGGTGGGGTCATCCAAAGTGCAAAAAACCGATGTGCGCGTGGTAGCAGCCACTAACGTAAATATGGCCCAGGCAGTGGAACGCAACAAATTCCGCGAAGATTTATACTACCGTCTGAACACGGTTCCTATCCGCATTCCGGCCCTGCGCGACCGCAAGGATGATATACATATTCTTTTCAGAAAATTTGCGGCCGACTTTGCCCAAAAATACCGCATTCCGCCCATCAAACTGACTGATGATGCCGTAAGTATGCTGGAAAATTATCGCTGGCCCGGAAATATCCGTCAGCTTAAAAATACGGCCGAACAAATTTCCATTCTTGAAAAAGAGCGTATCATATCGGCAGAAACGTTGTTGAAATATCTTCCCGATTACCGCGAGCGGAATCTTCCCATGCTGGTTACTTCTGCCGCAGGCGATGGGGCATTTATGGGAGGTGATGATGCCGAAAAAGAAGTGGTGTATAAACTGCTCTTTGAAATGCGTAAGGATATCAACGACCTCAAAGGCTTGGTTTCGGGAATTTTGAAAGGGGATAAAACCTTACACGAACAGGATGCGCAGACACTTCACCGTCTGTTCAGTCAGCCGGAACCGGAAATAGTACCTACGCAGGGCGCATATCGCCCTACATTCATCGATACGTCTGCTCCGATTGAAGATTTGGAGCACCAGGAAGAAGTGGAAGAATCCCTTTCTTTGACAGACAAAGAAAAAGACCTGATAGAAAAAGCCTTGCAGAAACACCGCGGGAAACGCCGTTCGGCGGCTCAGGAACTGGGTATTTCGGAACGGACTTTATACCGAAAAATCAAAGAGTACGACCTGAATTTATAAACATGAAAAAAGTCTTGGTTTTACTGCTCTTCGTTTCTGCCGGAATGTTTTCCTGCTCGGTGAAATATACCCTTTCGGGGCAAAGTATTCCACCCGATGCCAAAACGGTTTCGGTAGGTTTTTTCATCAATAAGGCGCCTTTGGCCAGTCCCACATTCAGCCAGCAGTTTACCGAGGAACTGAAAACGAAATTTCAGCGCGAAACCCGACTGCAATTGATAGGCAGCGGAGGCGATTTGGAATTTGAAGGCGCGGTAACCACTTACAATGTGGCGCCAATGGCGGTTCAGGGGAATGAAACGGCGGCCACCAACCGGCTCACCATAGGGGTTACGGTTACATATATCAATAATCTGGATGATAAACAGAACTTCACGTCTTCTTTTTCGCGTTTTGCTGATTTTTCCAGCAGCCAGAGTCTGAGTGCGGTGGAGGGCGAGTTGATTCCGGTTATCTCCGAGCAGCTGATTCAGGATATCTTCAACCGGGCTTTCATAAACTGGTAAAACCAAATCAATACCTTTGTGCCCGCAGCCATGAATGCAAAAAAGAACTACTACGATATTGAATCCGAATATGGCGATGTGCTGAACGGAAACGGAGCGGAAAGTTTCACTTTTCTGGATTGGCTTCGTTTTGCGCAGACCCACGGCATTGAAGCCGCCAAAAGACGAGAACTGGAAACCCGGGTTATTGAGAATTTTATTAGAAATGCTCCTAAAATTAAACCCGTAGGAAAAAGTGGAGAATCGGAGTATGTGCCCGAAGTGCCCGAAGTGGATAAACGCCTGCCCGAAGCTGAAGAAATTATCTCTGAAACACTGGCTCGTATTTATGCCGAACAGGGCTTGTTTTCCAAAGCGAAAGAAATTTATAAGAAACTGAGTTTGATTAATCCGGAAAAAAGTAATTACTTTGCCGCCCTTATCAAAGAATTGAAAAAACAAGAATCCGATTTAAAGAAATAATTATGCAGGTCTTTTTTGTAATACTTATCATCATTTGTGCGCTGCTTTTAATGGGCGTAGTTTTAATTCAGAATGCCAAAGGCGGTGGTTTAGCCTCAAACGTGGGTATTACTACCCAGATGCTTGGTGGCGTGAAAAAAGCGACTGACGGCATTGAAAAACTGACCTGGGGGCTTATGATTGCTTTGTTTGTGCTTTGCTTTACCTCAGGATTTTTCTTTACCCGTACTCAGGTTACCCCTGAAAACAACGGTCCTAAAGTGGATAATATTGAAGATGTGATTCCTCCTGCTGTAATGAATCAGCCGCTGGGAATTCAGCCTACCCAAGAATAATTTTACTTTCATACATCATATTGCAAAGCCGCCTTAGGGTGGCTTTTTTATTGGTGTTAAGTAAACTATTCACCTGTTTAACGTTTATTAATAAATCATTTGACCTCATTTAATTGGTTTATATTCAGATTTTTTTACAAATTTGAGGTGGTATAGGGTGATGTTCATGATTAAAAATTTATTATCCAGATATAAGAAAATCTTTTCGGCAGCTGCTTTAGCGCTGTTTGTGTTATTGAGTTCACACACCTCGCTTCGCAAGGAGCAGGAAAAGTTGAGCGAACGGTACCATTCTGATGGCGAATTATCCTTTTTTAAAATGAATCAGGGGCTTGCCCCAGGTGAGTATTTTCTGGGTTCCAAAAATTGTAAAGGATGTCATGGCAAAGATGTATTGCAGGGTATCGCGAATGTGGATTCTGAAGGGAATGATGTAAACCTGTTTGATGACTGGGCGGCCACTATGATGGCGCTTTCGGCCAAAGACCCGTTGTGGCGGGCTCAGTTAAGCCGAGAAATTCACAACAATCCCAACCATGCGGCTTCTCTCGAAAATAAATGTACTTCCTGCCATGCGCCCATGGGGCATTATACCGCTTTCTTCAAAGGAAATAGTCCGTACAGAATTACTGATATGTTGGCCGATACTTTGGGCTTAGATGGTGTTTCCTGCATGAGCTGCCATATTCAGGGGCCGGATGCCGGTTCTCAGTATTCCGGGGTGATTCAGTTTGATACCACCCGCAAAATGTACGGACCATACGAAGACCCCATGATTGGGCCCATGCAGTTGTATACAGGTTTGATTCCTACTTATGGGCCTCACATGCATACTTCTAATGTTTGCGCCTCCTGTCATACATTGGTTACTGATGTGGTCGATTTACAGGGAAATTACACCGGTGAAAAGTTTGTGGAGCAATCCACCTATCATGAATGGGTTAATTCTTCCTATCCTTCTTTAGGAAAACCTTGTCAAACCTGCCATATGCCTAGTATTCGGGGTCCGGTGGTTATTGCTAACGATATTTTAAACCTGCCTCCGCGTTCGCCCTTTAATCTGCATAAATTTATGGGTGCCAATACCTTTATGCTTCAGTTAATGAAAGCGAACAAAGCGGCATTGGGCATCACGGCTACCGATACCAATTTTGACTCGAGTATTGTGGCAACCATGCGCCTGCTTACCAATTCCACGTTGGATTTGAACTTAAATTTCGACGGATGGATTTCCGATACGGTGGCTTCCTTTAACCTGAAACTGACCAATCTGGCGGGGCATAAGTTTCCTTCGGGTTATCCGTCGCGACGGGCATTTGTTCGTTTTGTGGCCACCACCCAACAGGGCGACACATTATTCAAATCCGGGATGTTAGATCCCACTTACGAACTTGTGGGTCATGATGCCAATTACGAACCCCATCATCAACTGATTACATCCGATAATCAGGTGCAGATTTACGAAATGGTGATGACGGATGTGGCCGGAAACCGCACCACCTTATTGGAACGGGCCAAACTCAAAGTGAAAGATAATCGGTTGGTGCCGCTGGGCTTTTTGAATACTTCGCCGGTTTACGATACGGTTTACGTGGCCGGCACAAACGGAGATCCTGACTTTAATGTGGAAAATGGATCTGAAGGCTCCGGTACAGATCGTATTACGTATCATATCCGGGTTCCCGGGGGAAGTAATTTAACCGGAAGCATCAATGTGTATGCTCAGGTCTTTTATCAGGCTGTGCCTCCGCGCTGGGTTTCGGAAATGTTTGATGTAAACACACCCGAAATAAACACGTTCGAATCCATGTACAATTCGGCCGATAAGTCGCCGGTTTTGGTGGCTTCTACGCAGATGTTGTTTGTGCTTACGCCCAACATGTCTGTGAATGAAACGGATTTGGGACAAGCCTTGGTCATAGGACCAAATCCCACCGTAGATGGAATGGTACACATCATTTCTCAGACGGGTCTAACCATCCGTTCTATTGAGATTTTTGATATGTCGGGCAGAAGAATTGAATCGATTCAACAGATTACCGCACAGCAGTTGAATTATGTGCTCAGTGGCCCTTCGGGTCAATACATCATTAAATTGGAAACCGATAAAGGAAACTATATTAAAAAAGTTGTTAAGCTATAAATTAAATTTTACCTTGTTTATGAAACACCTACACAAAAATGCCGCATTAGCGGCTCTTCTGCTGGGAGCGCTCCCCATGGCGGCTCTATCGCAGATTACATTTACTAATGCCACCTCCAAATTGTCCACCCAGACATTCAAGTCGGGTGTGGGGATTACCGTGGCGGACATGGACGGCGACGGATTAGATGATATTGCCCGAATGAATCAGGGGTACATTCTAAGTGTGCAGAAGCAGGTACCGGGCCAGACATTTGTTAATATTCCCGGAGTGAATATGGGAACATCTTCAGCATGGTCTATGGTGGTCGGAGATGCCACGAATAGTGGTAATAAGTCTGTAGTTGCCGGCTTTGGTAGTGGAGCCAATATTTCATTGCCCAATGCTACAGGAACCGGATTTTTGCCCAGAACCACTTTACCTTCTTCTAACTACTTCCTTCAGAATATGAACATGATGGATGTGGATAACGACGGAGATTTAGATATTTTCGGTTGTAACGACGTAGGTCTGAGTAAAATCTGGGTAAACGATGGCTCGGGTACATTTACCGTATCAAACATTATTAACTTCAATGTTACTCCTGATATTCAAGGGAATTCTTCAACCGATGACTCAGGTAATTACGGCTCGGTTTGGTCTGACTTTGACAATGATGGAGATATTGATTTATATGTGGCTAAATGCCGTCAGGGGGTAAACAGTTCTTCTGACCCACGCAGAATCAATCTCCTGTTCCGTAATAACGGAGATGGAACCTATACAGAATCAGCGGCTGACTACGGATTGGATATAGGTGCTCAGACCTGGACGGCCAATTGGGATGATATCAATAACGATGGTTGGTTCGATCTTTATCTGACAAACCACGATGTGCCCAACCAACTATTTCTCAATAATCAAAACGGCACATTTACCAACATCAATGCGGCTAACGGAGCGGGTTTAAATATCGCATTTACACCTTATCAATCAAAAATGGCCGATTTTGATAACGACGGTTTTATCGACATTTTGGTTACGGGAAGTTCAGGTAGCACAGGAACATCGGCCCGTTTGTACAAAAACAACGGAAATAATACGTTCTCACCCATGTTGAACGCATTTCCTACCAACAAAGGAATTCAGTCTTTTGGTGTAGGCGATCTTAACCACGATGGTAAACTGGATATTTATGCAGGATATGCCACCGGATATACCACACCTTCCACAACCACAGATGATATTCTTTGGTTAAACAATACTCAAAACGAAAATCATTTTGTTTCTTACCATCTTCAAGGTACTGCAAGTAACCGCGATGCCGTGGGTGCCCGTATTTTCTTATATGGTCCCTGGGGGGTTCAAACCCGCGAAGTGCGTGCCGGTGAAAGCTACGGAAATGCCAACTCTTTCCACCTTCATTTTGGTTTAGGTACGGCTACCGTGATTGACTCTGCCGTAATCAACTGGCCTTCCGGGAATTCTGTAACACTAACCAATCAGGAGGTAGATCAGTTTTATCATGTGGTTGAAAATACCTGTGTTTCTCCCGTGAGCGAGATTTCATATGTGGGTTCACCCTTTTTATGTGCAGGTCAAACCGTTACGCTTTCAGCTCCTTCAGGTCCTGGATATACCTATTTATGGTCTACAGGAGAAACTACACAAACTATTCAGGTTTCCACAACCGGAGAGTTTAGCGTTAAAACCATGTCAGGAGCCTGCGGTGCGTATTCGCCTATTGTAACTATAGAAGTTAGTCCAGATCAAACGCCTACCATCACGGCAGCCGGTGATACTCGTTTCTGCGAAGGCGGCAGTGTTACTTTAGAAGGTCCTTCAGGCATGAGTGCATACAACTGGTCAAACGGGGCTCAGGGTCAAACAGCTGAAATTACGCAAAGCGGTACATATACGCTTACCATTACCGGATTCTGTCAGGATTTCACTTCGGCACCGATTGAAGTAGAAGTGCTTTCCAATCCTACTCCTGCTGCTAACGGAGCCACTGTGGTAAATTCGGGTTCTGTAACCTTGAATGCAACAGCCGGTAACAACGTGGTTTGGTATTCAGATGCATCAGGAACCAATCAGGTGGGAACAGGAAACACTTTCACCACACCGGTATTGACACAAACCACTACTTATTACATACAGGGCTCTACAGGTTATCCCGGTGAAGAATATTTTACCGGTCAGACCAACCACTCCGGAACCAGTCAGTTCAGCGGTTCAAATGCCACTAACGCTACAACCAGCTTCGATGTGTTGGCAAACTGCGTATTGGCCTCTGTAAAAGTATATACCGATACTGAAGGGGAACGTTTAATCCAGGTGAAAGACCAAGGCGGAAACGTAGTGGCTGAAGCCTTAGTGAATATTCCAAACACTACTGCTTTACCTGATGGAAGTACCCGTATCGACCTGAACTTCAACCTGACTCCGGGTAGTTATACTATTGGTACAGATGCCGCCACTAACAATACCAATTTTTCTTTTAATGGTCCGCGTCTTCAAAGAAGTAATGGCGGAGGTGTTTCTTATCCATACTCCGTTCCGAATATAATTTCACTAACAGGAAGCAGCGAAGGTTCTACCTTATTCTACTATTTCTACGATTGGGAAATTGAAGCCGGCAGCATTGAATGTGTTTCTGAATTAGTACCCGTTACGGTTAATGTGGTAAGCGATGCCTCAATTGCTGAAAATGCATTCGGTTTGTCCGTGTATCCTAATCCAACCAATGGTATGATTACGATTAAAGCCGAAAACGGAATTTCTTCCGCATCGCTCAAATTAGTGGATATCACCGGTAAAGTGGTATACGCTGAAAGAGCTGTAAATCTTGGTCAGGGCGGCGTTAAATCTATCGATTTATCGTCTTTCGCTGCCGGTATTTACACCTTAGAAATTGCCAATGGCGACATCAGCACCAACATCAAGGTGATTAAAAAATAATTGACAGCTTAACTACGCAAAGGGCTTCTCTGAAAAGAGAAGCCCTTTTTTTTTACTTCGTTTTTTACATCTCGGTTTTATAGGCATATTGGCGATGACCCAAATATAAAAGCGCCAACATGCATCGTCGGGGTAGGGGCGGAATATAGGGAGCATATATCACCATACGATAAAAGCCCCGACATTCATCGTCGGGGGTAGGGGCGAAATAAAAAAGTCAAGGCAAGAACAAGGTCGGTGAAAACACCGACCTTAAGCAATAATTTTACATCGTTATCTGTGCTTTGTATTCGACCCCTCTGGGGTCGTTCTGCTGGTGGCGGGCTTATTTCTACATATCTATGACCCGTCAGCAACAGGATTAAAATATTGGTAGTATATATGTCTGCAAAAGATTGAAGACACGACATTCATCGTAGGGTAGGGGCGAAAAAAAATAAGGTCGGAGAAAACACCAACCTTAGGCAAAAATTATATTCGACCCCTCTGGGGTCGTTTTGATATTTACCATGATTGTTCTACCAATATGTAACCCCTACGGGGTCAGCAAATAGGATTAGAATGTTGATTGCATATATGTCTGCATAAGATTGAAGCCCCATAGGGTCGAAATGTGAATAGAATACATACATCACCATACCATAAAAGCCCCGTAGGGGCGAAATGTGAATAGAATACATACATCACCATACCATAAAAGCCCCGTAGGGGCGAAATGTGAATAGAATACATGTATCCCCATTAAATAAAAAGCCCCGTAGGGGCGAAATAAAAAATAAGGTCGGTGAAAACACCGACCTTAGGCAATAATATTGGGAGCATACATCACCATACGATAAAAGCCCCGACATTCATCGTTGGGGTAGGGGCGAAATAAAAAATAAGGTCGGTGAAAACACCGACCTTAGGCAATAATA
>JAKRSD010000015.1:106969-205640 GCA_022402535.1 Flavobacteriales bacterium
GTAGGGGCGAAATAAAAAATAAGGTCGGTGAAAACACCGACCTTAGGCAATAATATTATATAATTTCGGATGAATTTATTTTGCGGTATGATTAACCACCAACACCTTCGATTCACGGATGTATTCAGAGGTAAGCGAAACGGTGTATAACCCATTCGCCAAATCTTCAACCGAAAAACGAAGCTGACCGCCCATAAAACGGGGAATCCATTCCTGACGCACCACACGACCCGTGGCATCAATCCAACGGATGTTTAAATCCGCCTCTCCGGATTGCTGCAACGAAATGAACATCTGCTCATCGGCCGGATTGGGAAACAAGGCCCACTGAACCGCTTCATTTTCCGAAACCGAAGCAAACGCATGTTGGAAACAAGGTCCTTCCACCTGTTTTAGGGTCTGTTCGTAGTTCTCGTTTACGATGTCAATGATTTCCTCAATACAGATTACGCTATCCGTCAGTTCACTGTAATAAATACGGCATAGCGGCGTATTCACCAGGTATTTGGGCAGTTTATGCTCCTGATACGCCAGCGCAATCACTTCGTTTCCGCCATTCAGGTATTGGGGCGTAACCGGAAAATCTAAAGGAGAAGCCAAATTTTGAACCCCGGATATTTTAATGCCTTTCATCTTGAATTGATAGCCCAATAATTTCCGTGTGGGATTCCGCACATAAATATCTACATAGCCGTCAGCCAGATTCACGGGAGCCATGCTCAGCGTAACGGTATCGTTGGTGTTTAAAATACCCCTTGGGAATGTACACAAATCGTTGAACGGTTGCCCGTTGATGGCGCAGTTATTAATCAGGGCTGCATCGTACACCGAAATACGAGAGTCATTATTCAGGTCTTTACAGGGCGACACTGCCACCGAAGCATTCAGAATTCCGGTTACATAAAGCAATGCATCTGCCGTCTGTTGCAAGGTATCGGCATTCATATCTCCGTGAACAAGCACTCCACCGCAATCACCGTTACAGTCGGCCTGTACATTGCCGTAAGGTGTGCCGTTACAATCCACGATATCGGGGCAGGAGGGGAGCAGCTGGAAGGAAGGATTACCCTGAATATCGCGCATAAATTTTACACACGCTTTTGCATGATTATTTTGGAAACTGCTTTCCACGCGACCCAATGCATCGGGCGATTCATCCCAATTCACTTTCACCACCAGAATATAATTTCCCGTATCCAGGTCGGTCATATCCACCCACTGACACATCAATCCGGAGCTGTAAATATCGCCGCATCCGGCCGAAATTCCTTGATTTCCGCATCCGTATTGGAACGAACCGCCTCCGGAACATTCCAGATCCATCACACAAAACCCGTTTTTGTAGCCGATGGGCATCAGGTTTCCATCGTAATCATAGAGCAGATATTGGGCATAGCCTTCGTAGTGCCAGTGTCCGTGGCAGTTATCGAATGTGAACTGATTATTTCCGCTTCCGGGCGCTCCCAGATAATAATCATCATCGCCAATATTTTTAATGTGTGTGGTAAAGCGAAGAATTTCGCGCAGCCCATATCCGCCCACGCAACCTTCTGCAACCAGACAGCCGTCGTTGGAGTTGATAAAATCCATCTGCAGGCTGTTATGAATCACATTCTGCAGTACGGTCAGGTCGGGTGCATTCGGACAATTCGGATTTCCCGGATAATAACAGGTACCGTTTACCGAAGCCAGCGGATTGAAATTACAGGCCGTAGGATCCATACATCCCACCACGGGTCCCACATAATTCAGGGTCCAGTTGATATTGAACGGACAGCTGTTATTCACCGTGCCTAAGCGGATATAATACGTGGTTCCGCCGGCCAGAAAAGCCGTAACCACCGCCTGTTGACCGCAGCCTCCGTTGTTATCATCGTAGAAAATGGTGCCGATGTTGGAGTTGTCGTAAGTAAGTCCCACGCAGTGGTCATACACCCACACTTTGGTATCGCAGTTGTTGAGTCCGCAGGTGCTAATTTCATAAGTGCCCGTAGCCGCAGGGGTGAAGGCATACCAGTAATCGTTGGTTGAAGTGAAATGACTGCCGGGAGTAACCGGAACGGCCGTATTACACGAAAATCCCGGAGGACAGTTGAAATAGGTGCTTTCCGAAAAAGTATAATTTCCGCCGGTGGCAATCAGATTTCCGTTCAGGGTAACGGTGTAGGAGCCGTTACCGTAGCCGCAACAGATGCCGTCGCCATAGGAGTCAAAAATGGTAAATTTAAGGCAGACATTATCCGGTACACAGAGTGTCTGTCCCACGGCTCCGCCCGAAGCTATGAGTGCATTGGTCTGCACATTGCGCAGTTCCCACGAAATTTCGTTGGGGAAATTATCCTGCACGATAACAATACTTACCTGCGATTGCCCCGAGGGGCATTGGCTCTGGGCGCGAAACGACAAACCCGTGAGCAGCAAAAAGGCACATAGGGCGGGAAAAAGTTTAGGCATAAATTCCTGATGATTAGTAAATTCTGACCCGAAGTTAACCAATATTTCTATTGTGCAATACCCCGTTCTGAAAAATAGTCAGCCCCCCGTGTCATACATCCCCGGGTAAACAGGAAAAAATGTCACAATCGGGGGTGGAATCTGCAATTGGCATATAATGTGAGAAAGTGGGCAGTAGAAATTTTGTATAACATTTTAAACAGTTAAGAATATGTCAGAAGTAAACATCAAACCGCTCGCCGACCGCGTAGTCGTTCTTCCTGCAGAGGCAGAAACCAAAACCGCTTCCGGAATTTATATTCCCGATACGGCTAAAGAAAAACCCCAGCGTGGAACCGTTGTGGCAGTCGGAAATGGCAAAAAAGATGAGCCCATTACCGTAAAAGTGGGCGACTCTGTACTTTACGGAAAATACGCCGGCACCGAAGTGCAGATTGACGGAAAAGACTTCCTGATCATGCGTGAATCCGACATTTTCGCAATCGTTTAATTCATTTATCTCTAATCAAAACAACACGTAAATACACGTAATTATGGCAAAAGAAATTATTTTCAGTATTGATGCCCGCGATCGTTTAAAGCGCGGAGTTGACCAATTGGCAAATGCCGTAAAAGTTACCTTGGGCCCTCAGGGTCGTAACGTAATCATCGACAAAAAATTCGGTGCTCCTTCCGTAACCAAAGACGGCGTAACCGTAGCTAAAGAAATATCACTCACCGACCCTATCGAAAACATGGGTGCCCAAATGGTGAAAGAAGTGGCTTCTAAAACCGCCGATGTAGCGGGAGACGGAACCACCACCGCCACCGTATTGGCTCAAGCCATTGTAGGTGCCGGTTTAAAACACGTAACCGCGGGTGCCAATCCTATGGATTTGAAACGCGGTATCGACAAAGCCACCGCCAAAGTGGTGGAAGGTCTTCGTAACCTGAGCAAAGAAGTAGGAAACGACAACCAGAAAATAGAGCAGGTAGCGTCTATTTCGGCCAACAACGATTCGGCTATCGGTAAACTGATTGCCGAGGCCATGCAGAAAGTAGGCAAAGAAGGTGTAATTACCGTAGAAGAAGCCAAAGGAACCGACACCTATGTAGATGTGGTGGAAGGTATGCAGTTCGACCGCGGATATATTTCTCCGTACTTCGTGACCAATGCCGACAAAATGAATGCAGATTTAGAGAATCCGTTCATTTTGATTTACGACAAAAAAATATCGTCCATGAAGGAGCTGCTTCCTTTGTTGGAAAAACAAATCCAGACTAACCGTCCGTTGCTGATTATTGCCGAGGATGTGGACAGCGAAGCGCTGGCTACCCTGGTGGTAAACCGCCTGCGCGGTTCGCTGAAAATTGCCGCCGTAAAAGCGCCCGGATTCGGTGACCGCAGAAAAGCCATGTTGGAAGATATCGCCATTCTTACCGGCGGTACCGTAATCAGCGAAGAGCGCGGATATAAACTGGAGAATGCCGACCTTTCTTTCTTAGGCCAGGCCGAAAAAGTAACCATCGATAAAGACAATACCGTTATCGTGAACGGAGCGGGATCTGCCGAGGATATCAAAGCCCGTGTGGGACAGATTAAATCGCAGATGGAAACCACTACCAGCGATTACGATAAAGAAAAACTGCAGGAGCGTCTGGCCAAATTATCGGGCGGAGTAGCCGTACTGTATGTAGGGGCAGCCACCGAGGTGGAAATGAAAGAGAAAAAAGACCGTGTGGACGATGCCCTGCATGCCACCCGTGCGGCGGTAGAAGAAGGAATCGTACCCGGAGGAGGCGTTGCACTGGTACGTGCAGCTTCCGCGCTGGACGGATTCACCGGCGACAACGAAGACGAAAACTTCGGTATCAACATCGTGAAGCGTGCCATTGAAGAGCCGCTGCGCCAGATTGTGGCCAATGCCGGACTCGAAGGTTCCATCATTGTGCAGAAAGTAAAAGAAGGCAAAGACGATTTCGGATTCAATGCCCGTACCGAGGTATATGAAAACCTGTTGGCTGCCGGGGTAATCGATCCTACCAAAGTATCGCGTGTGGCGTTGGAAAATGCGGCATCCATTGCCGGTATGCTCCTCACTACCGACTGTGTACTGGCCGACAAACCCGAAGAAAAAGCGGGCGGCATGCCACACATGCCGGGTGGTATGGACGGTATGATGTAATCGCATACACAAACCAAAGTATAATACAAAGCCACTCCGTAAGGGGTGGCTTTTTTGTTGGAAATAAATTCGTTGCCTGATTGTATTGCCCCCAATCAGCTAAATACATTTTGAAATGTTCAAAAAAGTATATACTTTTGGAGTATACTAAAAGGAAAAAAGATGAAAACATTGTCACTCAAGCTCGACGAAGTACTTTTTAAAGAAACAGAGGAATTGCTTGAAAAAATAAAGAAACCCAGAAATCGGTATATTAACGAAGCATTACAATATTACAATCGTATTCAGAAAAAGAAAATGATTGAAAAAATGCTTGTGTCAGAGTCAAAACTCGTGAGTGAGGAGTCCTTAAAGGTACTGGGAGAATTTGAAAAACTGGACGACTATGACAGCTAAAAAGTATGAGGTTTGGCTTGCAAATTTAGATCCGAGATTTGGAACAGAAACCGGCAAAACGAGACCTGTATTAGTGGTACAGACGGACATTTTAAATAAAGTACATCCGTCAACCCTGATTTGTCCGATAACGACTAATGTGCAACTTGAGAGTAAAATACTACGTGTTCATTTAAAAAAAGGGACAGCCAAAGTTAAAGAAAACTGCGATGTAATGATAGATCAGTTAAGAGCCATTGACAACAAAAGATTAATAAAGAAAATTGGAGAGTTGCCTAAAGAACTCACTGAAAGAGTGCGGGAAAACCTTAAAATTGTTTTAGATTTAAACGATTAGGCTATATAGGCCCACTGCCCGGCGGAATGGACGGCATGATGTAATCAGATGCCACAAACCAAAGTATAACACAAAGCCACTCCGTAAGGGGTGGCTTTTTTGTTGGAAATCTTAGAAAAAATGTATAAATTTGGAAGTGAAATTTTTACCTGACCCAAAACCCACAAAACCATAATTTTTGCGGGTGGAATTCAGGAAAAGGTTAGATAGAATACCCCCTTTTTTTATTAGGGGATAAACAAGTTTTTGATCTTATAAATACTGAAAATTCACAATATGATAGAAATAAAATCAGACTACTTTGATAAAGCAGTCAACAAATACTTAAATCATATCGAAAGTTTATGGACTTCAATGCCTGTTGTATTAAAAACAATTGAAAGAACCAAGAACAGTGCTATTTTAGAACACAATGAATTTTTAAACAATAATTGTAATTTTATTGAAAGTGAAAATCACTTCTTAATTCCAATTGAACACATTAGAAAAAATACCCAATTAAGGAAATCTGTTGACAATTCGACAACTGCAATAAAAATAATTAAGAGAAATTTTTTAGTTTCAATCATTAGCCAGTTTGATACGTACGTTTCAGATTTAATAAAAGCAATCTTTGAAGTGCGACCAGAGATTATTCAGAACTCAGAAAAACAGCTCACTTTTTCGGAATTAAATAGATTCAAAAGTATTCAAGACGCTCAAGACTATATAATTGAAAAAGAAATTGAAACTGTTCTTAGAGAGAGTTACACAGAACAATTTAAGTGGTTTGAAAATAAACTAAAAATTCAATTAAGAAAAGATCTTTCAATTTGGGAGACGTTCATAGAAATAACTCAAAGAAGAAATTTGTTTGTACATAATGATGGAAAAATATCAACACAATATTTAAATGTTTGTAAAGAAAACAACGTACAATTGGATGATAAATTAAAAGTAGGGGACGAACTTGATGTTGGATTAAAATACTTTGATAAATCTTTTAAATGTCTTTTTGAAATAGGAGTTAAATTAAATCAGGTAATAAGACGTAATCTATTGCCTGACGAATTAGAAAAGGCAGATAATTCATTTTTAAATATTTCATTTGAATTAATTCAGAATAGCCAATTGGACTTAGCTAAAACGCTTTATGATTTTTCTGATAAGTACATCAAGAAATATTCTAATGAAGATCTAAAGCTCAGGATTTTGCTTAATAGAGCACAAACATATAAATGGTTAGACAAAGAAAAAGAATGTACAGAAATTATAAATTCAATTGATTGGACTGCAACTGGAGATTTGTTTAAGTTAGCAAGTAAAGTATTAATTGATGATTATGTAAGTGCTTGTGAAATAATGAAAAATATTGGAGACAATGAAAAGGTTTTAAATAAGACATTTTATAAGGATTGGCCAATATTTAAAAAATTTCGGGTTACAGACGAATTTAAAAAAACATATTTAGAAATATTCAAAACAGAATTTGAAATAACAGAAGATAAAAATAACAACGCCCAATAGCACATACTTAAAATTTGCGGATGATGTACAAGTCATTATTTATTTTTTCAAATTCAGCCATTACAACAAATTTCCCAAATGTTGGTAATCAATTTAAAAACATATATCTTCACGTTACTTTAGAAAAGACTAAATGAGTTCAAGTTTACTTCAACTACCTACACTACATTTATTAGAAAAGATCGGGGCAGGAAGTCACAAACCTGGCTCTGGAAGTGCTGCTTCTCTTAATGGTATTTTATGCTGTAAATTATTGTTAACAGTAATTGAGCTGACACTTGATCCGAAGAGAGCTAAAAAGTATTCAAACTGTAAAGAAGAGTTTGAATCAATAAGAGATATTATATTGAATGAAATTGGTCCTAGGCTTGAAGTTTTATTTGAGGAAGATTCAATACAATTCGATAAAGCCATAAAAATGAGAATTCAACGAGATGAAGAAATAAACCAGAGATTAAAAAATTACCTTCAGAACGAATCATTAAAAGAACTTAAGTTATCAACTGAAATTCCTATAGAAATATCCCTTCTTTGCATTAGGCTTGGGAAATTTGCAGTAATAGTTTTCAAAAAAGGATTCAAGTCAGCTAGAGGTGATTCAGGTGTTGCACTAGGAAGTGCGTTATCTGGACTTTCTGGATGTATCTCTATCATAAGTTTGAATTTGCAATCATTCCCCAAAAGCCACTGGACTGATAATATTCATAACCAAAAAAATACCCTAAAGAAAGAATATCATGCGCTGAACAATCAAAATTCTAAGTTGCTTGAGGAATTAGACTCTGAAGCGATAAGAAAAAGTATTTTTCTGGCAGAATTTATTGACATAAGAAAGTCTTTTTATGGAAAATCAAAAATATCGCATCATGAAATTGAAAATCTTGCAAGACGAATTCAAAATTCACTTTGGAAATATCGCGATTTGATTTGGTCAGATAATACACCTCAAAACGTATTTGACATTTTAAAACCTGAGAAAGTTATTGAAATTTTAAAATATGCATTTCACAAAGTTGAAACTTTAGGCTATAATGAACATAACGAAGAAATTGCTGGTATAATAAATAATAGAGATTTTACAATTACTATATCAGGTATGTATAAAACTGATATAGTCAATTTCACTACTGCACATGAATTGGGACATGCTTTAATGCATGATAAAATAGAGTTACACAGAGATATACCGCTAGATGGAACTATTTCTGACAAAAACAGACCAATCGAGGAAATTCAGGCAGACAAATTTGCTGCATTTTTTTTATTACCTTCTAAAATTGTAACACAACTTTTTCAAGAATTGTTTGGTGTAAGAAAATTAATAATTGATGAGCAAACGGCTCGTTTTCTTAATTTCAGTTCTATCGAAGATTTGCGGAAAAAAGTAAAAAATAAGCGTGACTTATCTAGGATTATTGCAAGTTGTGAATACTACAAATACAAGCATTTTATATCACTTTCAAAAATTTTTAATGTTTCAACAGAAGCCATGGCGATTAGATTGGAGGAATTGAACTTGATTGACTTGTGATTTGTCCCCAAACTTCTGGTTTATTAAAAGCCCTTGAAAGTCATCGGGTGCTGGGCTTTGTTTAATACAGAAGCCAGTAATAATTAGATTTATAATATTTTGCTCAAGGTTGGTGTTTTCACCAACCTTTTTTTCTTTTTGTGCTATTTCTGCCCAGGTGATTGTTTCAGTAATTTTTTTCCAGCGTTTTTAACATACGGTACAGGTTGAGTTATTAAATAAATGTACTTATAGTGCTCCGATTCCTAAAGTTATCGGGACTCCACTTGGCCAACTGACAACCCGTTGGCGGTAATGTTTTTGCTGCACTTAGTATTAAACAAGCGACTCAGAAAGACGACCTAAAGCGGATTTGACATGCGGAGAATAGTTACAGTATTTGCCGCAAATATGCGGAGAAAAATGCTTATATTTGCCGCAACATCTGTTTCAAAAAGTGGCTAAATACATTTACGAATACAAAAACTGGACAGACTTTACTTGGCGGGAAACTGACATCAATACCTTATTTGGTGAAGTCCGCAACCTGCAAGGTAAGATTGTAGGACAGATGAATACTTTGGGTTTTGCCACCAAAGAGGAAGCGACACTTACTACTTTGACGCTTGACGTAATCAAATCCTCTGAAATAGAAGGAGAAAAACTCGACTATGACCAAGTTCGTTCATCCATTGCAAGAAGACTTGGTATTAATATAGCCGGACTTGTTCCTGCAAATAGAAACGTAGAAGGTGTTGTTGAAATGATGCTTGATGCAACTCAAAACTATCAAAAACCACTGACAAACAAGCGACTGTTTGGCTGGCATTCGGCACTCTTTCCGACAGGACACAGCGGAATGCACAAAATAGAAGTTGGTCGCTATAGAACAGGTGAGATGCAAATAGTTTCAGGAGCAGTGGGAAAAGAAAAAGTTCACTATGAAGCGGTTCCTGCAAACAGAGTAAAAGAAGAAATGGACAGATTTTTAAAATGGTTCAACGATAATAATAAAATAGACCCGGTTCTAAAATCTGCAATTGCTCATTTCTGGTTTATTATCATACATCCCTTTGACGATGGCAATGGAAGAATAGCAAGAGCAATTTCAGATTTAATGCTTGCCCGTGCAGATAGGACAACTGAACGATATTATAGTTTGTCAAGCCAAATTTTGGTTGAACGAAAACAGTATTACGAGATTTTGCAAAAGGTTCAACATAGCACTGGCGATATTACAGAGTGGTTATATTGGTTTTTGCATTGCCTTAGAAATTCATTATTGGCAACAGAGGCTGCTCTGCAAAAAATATTGCGAAAAACGGAGTTCTGGAAAATTCACGAACGTAGTGCGTTTAACGAACGACAAAGATTAGTGTTAAACAAACTTTTTGACGGATTTGAAGGAAAACTGAAATCATCAAAGTGGGCAAAGATTGCCAAATGTTCACCCGATACTGCATTGCGTGACATTAAGGATTTAATTCAAAAGGGAATATTACGCCAGGAGCAACAGGGTGGACGAAGCACAAACTACGAACTTGAAGACTTCTGAAAGTAGCAGTACCACCAACACGGGTAACTGTTACCGACGCTGCGGTCGGCACTTGTGCACAACCCTCCCAAAATGAAAAAATGCGCTGAATTTTCTGCTCAACGTTGTTGTTTTCACCCACCTTTTTTCTGTATGACTTTTTTCAGCCTAAGTGATTGTTTCAGCATTTTTTACTCAAGGTTGATGTTTCCACCCACCTTTTTTCTGTTTGTGCTATTTCTGCCCAGGTGATTGTTTCAGCATTTTTTACTAGCGTTTTTTAACATACGATAAAGGTTGATTTATAAAATAAATGTACATTTAGTGCTCCGATTTCTAAAGTTATCGGGACGCCACTTCGCCAAGCGCCAAACCGTTACCATACAGATTAACAAAGACAAAACGAAGAAAGATGAACATAAAAATGAAGCTCTTATTAGTCACCGTTATCCTTTGTATAACCAGTTTACCGGCATTTAGTCAAAAGGGTTTAAACAAGAACTTTATCGGCTATTGGGCATCAGATGCCACATCAACCAGAACAGTCATTTTTAAGGACAAAGAGGATATACTCCAAATGGTGAAATGGGATAGCAGCGATGGCGAAGAAATTGAAGTAAATGAAATGCAGGTTGTGGGGGCTTCAATAAAAACGAAAGAAACGACACGGTCAACCAACTGGGTAATTGAATGCACCTATACAATCGTAGATAAAAACAAACTTAAATGTGTTATCGTTCGTGAGGATAATACGACTACCATTTTTCTAAACAGACGAAAATAATGCCACAAAATGAAGTAAAGCGGCAACATAACGTTTTGCTTAAGGGTGGTTATTTTTTTAATTTCAAATAAAAGCCCCATAGGGGCGGAATATGGGTAGTAACCAGACAGTCAAGTTTGAAATAAGCCCCGACATTTATCGTCGGGGTAGGGGCGAAATAAAACATTGTTGTCTGAAACAATATATTCGACCCCTCTGGGGTCGTTCATTTTCGAGGAATTTGTTTTTCTATAAATATGTGACCCCTACGGGGTCGTATATTTATCTTTATGCAGGTTAATGGCTTCGTTCTTAAGGATATATAATCTGTAAGCCATAAAAATGGGAATTGTAATCCTCTTGAAAATGTTGAATTCATGTTGTTCGACCCCCGACGAAGAATGTCGGGGGCGTTTTTTGGTTGGGAATTTTTGAAGGCGGTGAAACGGGATATGTTTATCCGCTTACCTGAGTTTAAACGAAATGGGAAGATTAAACATAACTTTCACAGGCTTTCCTCTCTGAATGCCCGGAGTGAATTTGGGAAACTTACTGACGGCTTTAAGTGCTTCCTCATCACACCCGAAGCCTATTCCCTTCAGTAATTTTATCTCGGTTACTTTACCTTTTGTATTCACCACAAAGGATACATACACGAATCCTTCCACACCGGCGACTTTCGCTTTTTGGGGGTAAACGATGGTTTTACTTAAGAATCTGGCTATTTCTGTTTGGGTGCATTCTGCAGCCAATTCTTCACTTTTTGCATTTTCACATCCCTTAAATCGGGGCATTTTTTCAACTAAATTAAATACGGTTTCCGTTTCTCCGTTTTTCTGTTGGCCAAGGGCCACAAATGGTAAAAACATAAGAAGAAAAAAAGCAGGGTTTCCCTTTTTTAAGAGGCTGTTTATCAATTTCATTGCTTTATTATTTATGGTTGAATGCATGGTATTTCACAAATCTAATAAAATTGTTCGACCTCCGACGATGAATGTCGGGGGCGTTTTGGGATAGGGAAATTGATTTCTTAAACATATGACCCCTTCGGGGTCATCTCACCTTCGCTCTTCCCGTCTATTCCATGCCCCTCGAATACCCTCGGTGGATGCGCTTTCTAATTTCCCTCTCAATTGCAGAACTGTTTTTGGGTTATACAACCGTTGTATAAATTCTTTACTTTGTCCATACAATCATAAAAGCAGCAAGGAAACTGAACCTGCCAAGGTATAAACGGAAAAGGATCAAAACAGGCATCAACATGAAAGTAAAACAAATGATCATCCCGCTATTGCTTATTATCATAACAGGTATCGGGAGCTATTTTATCGCGCATCAATGGGCGGTTCATATTCTTTCCGAAAATCCATCGGATATAAACCTGTCAGATAATTTCAATAGGCTTGTGTTTAGCGTTTTTAAAACCGTATTTGCAATCTTGAGTGCTACTGTCGTATTGCCGGCAATGATTTACCGTCTTACCCTAAATCAGTCAGGTATGTTTATGGGTTGGAAAGGGTTTTTTATTTTGGAAGGAACCGGTGTGTTGCTCTCTTTTTTGCTCACGCCACCCGATATATTTTCTACCCTGTTGTTTTTGGGGGCATGGCAATTGCCTGTGTTGGTAAATGTGCTGGTCATACTGAAGAAAAAAAGAGCCGTTAATCAGGAAGTATAATCCCGTTTTTTTATTTTTTCCTGTTTTGCTGAGGGTTGGCGTTTTTCTTAATTTCAAATAAAGAGCCCTATAGGGGCGGAATATGATTAGAAATAAGGTGGACATGTTATGGTCATAAGCCCCGAAGCGGCGAAATAAAAAATGGCTAATTGTATATTATATTCGACCTTATTCATAGCCCTCAAGCCGGGCGGGCTTTTACTTTCTTTGCCTTGCCCAAAGAAAGTAAACAAAGAAAAGGCACTGCTTCCGGAGGCGTTGCGGAGCACCGGAAGAAAAAGGCTAAAACGGCTCCAAGGCTTCGCCGTTTCTTAACGCCTTTTTCTTCCTACGCTGCCGAAAGCAGGGCTTCTTTCTCCGGATGGCATCGGGTTTGCAGGCGGGGAACCCACACGGTGAAAATTCCGTCAAAAGGGCGGGTCAAAAGGCACCGCAGGGGCCGGCTTCCCGCCCTTTAGGAATTGAACCGTATGTGGGTCGCCGAAAACCCGCAGCCTTGATTTTTTTGATTCTTTTTTCATCAAGGAAAAAAGAATGCCCCGCGGCGAGCGTAAAAAGAAATATTTTCTGCTCAAGGTTGGTGTTTTCACCTTTTTTTGTTTTCATCCTGCCATTTTCGGTTTCTGTCCCGATTTGAGGGGTTTTTATCCGGGTGGGAAAAGTCCGCTCTTTTAACCCCGTACCTTTGGTTTATTAAATTGAAACAATATGAAAATCAAAGGAATGATTTTGGCGATGGTGTTTTTTACCCTTTCGTTTACCCCGTATGCCCAACACAGTTTTGAGTTAGGCGGCGGGTGGGGCAATATGGGCTTAAGTCCGGGAACCACCTGGAAACCCTATTCCTGGTCGGCCGGATCGCGCAAAGAAGCCGCCGGTATGTTCAGTTACCGATACGTGGGCCAAAAGAAAGTGTACTATGCGCCCTTTGCCCGGCTCTATTATGGCAATAACTGGTCCTTATCGGGCGGCATTAATTTAATGATGCTCAACCTGGGTTTCGGCGGTCTCGGCGTAAACATCCTGAAGCCCATGTCGGCATATAGTCCCGAATCCCGCAAAGGGAAATGGTTTGGTACTTATGAGGTGAATTTTGCCTCGGTGTCTATCGGGGGTAATATTACTCCTAACCGCGGGGTACGTGGCAAAAACAGCGGCGTGCGCGAATGGACCGACACGCTGGATGCTTTCGGAAACCAGTATTATCCGTTTAAGGATACGTACGAACCCCAAAACGGAGGCCGATATACATGTATTCAGTATTCGGTGCCCATGGTATTGCGGTTTTGGAATATGGTTACCAATAAAACGGGTGTGGGTTTCTTTTTGTCGGCAGATTGTATGGTATTTGAAAAATCGCTGAATTTTAATTCGCCCGTTTCTATCGGGTATGATGTGCAGGCCGGCATGGCGCTTTTACTGTTTAATGAAAAGAAAAATCGAAAAAAGTAATGCGGATTTCGGCAATTGGATACATTTGAATAGTAAGTTATCAGCGTGAATAATCAATTATTGAATAAAATACTCAAAAGGCGCATGGTACTTCATGCGCTTTTTTGGGTTATACTGGCCTCCGCGTTCAGCATCGGGTTTTGGGGAAATTCATTTTCGTGGCGCTATGTTATGCTGAATTATTTCGGCACCCTGCTTACGTATTTTTTGTATGTAAATGCAGTGCTTTATGTAGCTTACGATTTTTTATTCCGCAGAAAAAAGTACATTTTTTCGGCGCTGATTTTTATCATGATTACAGTTTTATCAGCTCAGGCCAGTGCCTGGATTTACAATGTAACCAACACCCGCGGCGATGAAGTGGCCCTGTTTAATTTTTTACCGTTTTATATTTTTTTGGCAGCCTTTACTTTGGCACTGAAAATCGCCCGTTCAACGTATCTGAATTTACTTAAAGAAATCGATATCAAGCAAAATCTGTTAAATCAAAAAGAATACTTTTTACGCTCGCAGATTCACCCCCATTTTTTGTTTAATACATTAAATAATTTTTATGGATTAGCCTTAGAAAAATCGGATGAGCTGCCCGATTATATGCTCCGTCTTTCCAATATCCTGCGGCATCAGATTTATCATTCTGAACATTCCAAAATTGCTTTGGATAAAGAAATTCGTTTTCTGAAGGATTATGTGGCACTTCAAAAAATCCGTCATGCAGATAATTTGTCGTTCCGGTTTTCTTTTCCCGAAGCGGTGGACGCGAATGCGTATATTCCTCCTTCGATTCTTATCGTGTTTTTTGAGAATGCATTTAAACACAGCAATACCATTTCGAGCCAGTTGATTGAGATAGAAGGATATTTAAAAGTACAACAGGATGAAATGCATTTTTATTTAAAAAACTCGTATCCCGATGTTGTGCAGATGACGGATGAACAAAGTCATGGATTAGGGTTGAAGAATGTGAAAAACAGGCTGAGTCTGCTGGGAGAAAATAGCTATGCATTGCATACAAGTAAGGAAAAGGGCATATTTACCGTTGCATTAACCCTGAAATTGATAAAGCCATGAATAAATTTAGTGTGTTGATTGCCGATGATGAGCCCATTCAACGAAAGATTATGCAGGACTACTGTATAAAATCGCGTTTTTTTCATACAGTTTCCTTGGCCAAAGATGGGGTAGAAGCCCTGGAATTGCTGAATCAGACACATTATGATCTGCTATTATTGGATATCAACATGCCCTTATTGTCGGGATTGAGTTTAGCCCGATCGGTGAAAAAGAATACCAAAATAATTTTTGTTACTGCCTATTCCGAACATGCCGTGGAGGCCTTTGAACTCAATGTGATTGATTACCTGTTGAAACCGGTTTCCTTTGAACGGTTTATTAAAGCCATTCAGAAACTTATTCCTGAAGAACAAACTCAGCCCGCATCTTCAGGCAGAACCTTTATCCATGTAAAACAGGGTAAAAAAATACTCAAGGTAAATTTGGAAGATATTCTCTATTGCGAATCAAAGGGAAACAATACCCGTATTTTTCTGGAATCTGATACGCAGATTGATGTATATCTGCCGTTAATAAAACTGCAGGAGGAATTGCCGAATGAGATGTTTACCCGTATCCATCGGGCGTTTATTGTAAACAACCATAAAATAACCGCGATAGAGAATAGCATGCTTTATATAGGCAGTAAAACCATCCCGATTGGCGCCAGTTATAAAGAGGGGTTGGAAAAATGGCTGTGAATGTATCTATGAGTATTAATAAATTGGTTTAAGTACTGCTTCTGCTTTTCAAAAAGAAAGATCAGATTTATTTTCCCTTTTTCTTTTTGCGTTGTTTTTCTTCCAGTTCTTCCGCTTCTTTCAGCAGTTCATCCAGCTTGTACATTTCGGGTTGAGCTTCCAGCACAATTTCTTTGTAAACGTCTTTATTAATTTTCAGGGTATCAATTTTTTTGCCGAGCAGATTTTCAATTTCTGTTAAAAGCGGTTTTTCTTCTTTGCTGCAAAACGAAATGGCCTGTCCCTTTTGGGTTCCACGGCCAGTGCGGCCTATGCGGTGTACGTAGTTTTCGGGGTCTTCGGGCAGGTCGTAATTAATCACAAACTGAACGCCGCTCACATCAATGCCGCGGGCGCTTACATCGGTGGCAATCAGAATATGAAATTTGCCTTCGCGAAAATCGTTCAATACCCGTATGCGTTCTTTTTGTTCTTTATCGCCGTGCAGGGTTCCGGTTTCAATGCCGGCCCGTTCCATGGCTTTATGCACCCGTTCGGCCCGCACTTTGGTGCGCACGAATACCAACATTTTCTGCCCGGGATTTTCTTTAATCAGCTTTTCCAGAAAAAATCGTTTGTCGTCCATTTCAATGAAGGTGACAAAGTGCGTTACATTTCTGGAAACGGGGTCTTTGGGAGATATCTGTATGCGCAGGGCCTTATTTCCAACCAGGGAATAAGCCAGTTTTTTGATTTTGTTGTCGATCGTGGCCGAAAAGAACAGCGTCTGCCGTTGTTTGGGTAAAAACTTAATCAAATCTTTCACATCAGAAATAAAGCGGGGGTCGAGCATGCGGTCAGCTTCATCCAGCACAAGCACTTCAATCCGGCTTAGGTTAATAAAACCCTGGCTCACCAGATCGAACATACGTCCGGGTGTGGTTACCAATATATCCACGCCTTTGCTCAGTTTGGCAATCTGGGCGTCCTGTTCCACGCCGCCAAACACACAGAGTGTGCTTACCTGCGTATATTTTCCGATGGTATTGAACACATCGGTAATCTGTAGGGCCAGTTCGCGGGTGGGCACCATCACCACACAACGGATAAAATCGGTGCCTTTGATTTTTTTTCGTTCGTGCAGATAACTGAGCACCGGAATGGCAAAAGCGGCCGTTTTTCCGGTGCCGGTTTGGGCTATGGCCAATACATCTTCGCGGTTGAGAATGGCCGGCAACGATTTAAACTGAATATCCGTAGGTCTTCGCAGGCCCATTTCATTCAGGCTTTTTTTGATTTCGGGTGCTATGTTATACTCTTCAAACTTCATAAAATGGGTTATCAAGCCGGAAACGGATTGACGGCAAAGGTAATGTTATGCCGTGGTTTATAATTTTTTAATTTTGAGGAATGGTATTAGTGCAACTAATACTTAAAATCTCCGTTTTACGTACGCATGGAATCAAACATTTTATCACCCGAGTTATCCAGAAAATTTGCGAACCGCAAAAATATTCTGTTGGTATTATCCATAATTTTTGATGTAATCGGTATTCTGTCATACTTCATTCCATCGTTGGGTGAGTTTGGCGATATTGTTTGGGCGCCCATTGCAGGGTTTGCACTCTATGTAATGTATGGCGGATATCTGGGTGTGTTTGGAGGGATGTTTGTGTTTCTGGAAGAAATTATTCCATTCACGGATTTTATCCCCGGTTTTTTAATCATGTGGTTTTTGAAATTTGTGGTTTTCCGCAAAAAAACGGAGCGGCAGTTTATGGAAAGTTATGCTCCTGATAAGGCTTTACAGGCCAAAGAAAATACTAAACCCCTTCCTGCTTCTAAAGCATAGTTTTCCCAATTTATATCTTTTTAATACATGGAGGGATGTTAACTTCCATGCAATGTGTATTTTCACATCAGAAAATTTACACACAAACATGAGATTACGCTTTACGCTAGCCGCTCTCTTCCTCACCACTTTCATCAGTTCGTATTCGCAAACCAAACCGGAATCATGGAGTTCGGGACCTGTTTATCCTACGGTGGCCACATTGGTTCCCGTAGAATTGGAACAGGGCAAAGTGGATACGGTGATTCTGAAACCCAATTTTCAGAAAAGGGATAAACCCGAAACGTTTTACAAAGGGGTTCAAAGTCCCGACCCGGTATGGCAGCAGTTCAACAACATGGAAAAAGCAGCCAGCGCCACCGTGAATTGGAATTTACTCGGATTATCCACCACGGCGGTTTCGCCACCGGATCCATCAGGAGATGTGAGTACGCAGCATTATATTCAGGCTATAAATGCTTCGGGCGGTTCTACATACCGTATTATCAATAAAAACACGGGTGTAGATGTGTTGGCCAGTGCCAATATGAGCTCCATAGGAGGCCCCACCGGATTGGGCGATCCGATTGTTTTATATGACAGGGCCGCCGATCGATGGATGCTTTCGCAGTTTTCATCTACCCAAAACCGGTTGATTGTCTATTACTCACAGACCAATAATCCGCAGGGAAGTTATTATGTATATACGTTTACCTGTCCAAGCTTTCCGGATTATCCCAAATATGCTATCTGGCCTACACAGGATGCCATTATTGTAAGTACCAATGAGGGAACCAATGCCGTATATGCCATTAGGAGAAGTCCCATGCTCACGGGCGGCGCCACCACATTTCTGCGCACCACAACGGCCAAATTATCCGGATTCGGATTTACATCCATAACACCCGTAAATCCTCAGGGAGCGGGAATTCCCATAAATCAAAAACCGATGTTTGCCCGCCACCGCGATACCGAAGTACATAATCCCATCGGTACTCCCGGAAATGATTTTATAGACATTTATGAAGTTACCGTAAACTGGGTCACCAATGCCATCAGCATTGCCATCACACAGAATATTGCTGTTTCTGAATTCAATTCTTCGCTTTGCGGATTAACGAGCTTCAACTGTTTCGGTCAGCCTGGAACCAGTGTAACTTTAGATCCGCTTCGCGAACCCATTATGTTCGATATTCCTTTCCGGGTTTTTGATACGCATCAGTCTATGGTGATGGCCTGGGTAACGAATGTGGGGTCAAACCGAGGAGGCGTGCGTTGGGCTGAACTCAGAAGACCATTGGGAGTTTCCACAGGCGGTTGGACCTTATATCAGGAAGGCACTTTTGCGCCTAATGACGGATTGAACCGCTGGATGCCCACCATTCAGATTGATAAACACGGGAACATTTTGTTGGCGTATGCTACTTCGGGTACCGCCACCGGGCAGTTTCCCTCACTTCGCTATACGGGCAGAAAACCCTGCGACCCCTTGGGTGTGATGAGCATGAGCGAGCAGGTGCTGTTTGCCGGAACGGGCAGCCGAACGGCAGATACCCGCTATGGCGATTATTTTCATATGTCGCTCGATCCCACGGATGAAGAAACATTCTTTTTCACCGGGCAGTATATTGTATCGGGCGGGCAATGGAGAACCCGTAATGCTTCGCTGAAAATAAACCGCGATGCGCTGGATTTGGCTCTGAAAAGTGCCGCCCGAGTGAATAATGGCTCTCTTTGTTCGGCTACGGATAATTTTTCCGTAACGGTAGAAAACAAAGGTTCCACCAATATTACCAACGGTATTCTGCGCTATAAAGTGAATAACGGTTCATTTGTAAATCATCCGTACACGCAGACCATCAATTCCGGGCAGACGGCGAATATCATAGTGCCCGTTGCCGGTCTTGTGAATGGAAACAATACGGTAACGTTCGTTACCCAGACGATAAACGGCACCGCACCCGATAATGCAATCTGTAACGATACTGCCGCAGTTACCGTGATCATTAGCGTAAGTACACCTACCATTACTCCGGTGATTACTACTCCCGTGAGTTGTAACAACGGCAATAACGGCGTGATAACCGTAGGCACATCGGGAACATCAGGAACCGTAAATTACAGTGTGAACGGAGGTTCCAATACCACCAATTCCGTGTTCAGTAATTTATCACCCAATACATACACATTCACACTAACAGACGGCGCAGGCTGCACGGCAACATCCTCTCCGGTGGTATTATCTAATCCGCCCGCAATCTCCGTGAGCGGAGCCATTACCACACAAATTTCGTGTGCGAACGGCAATAATGGCGTAATTACCATTACGGCTTCGGGCGGTACGGGAAGTCTTCAGTATAGTATCAACGGGACCAATTATCAGCCTTCTAATATCTTTTCAGGCTTATCCGCAGGAAATTACACGGTGTATGTGCGCGATGCCAATTTATGTGTAAAAACGGGCAATACCCTGAATTTAGCCAATCCTACTCCCGTAAATGCTTCGGCTACGATTACCGTTCCACTCACCTGTCCCGGCACCACGGGAACAGTAACCCTTTCGGGGGCCGGAGGCACAGGTCCTTATACCTTCTCACAAAACGGAACCACCTTCGGAGCGGGCAATTCATTCAGCGGATTGGCAGCTGGAACCTATACTTTTTATGTGCGTGACTCTAAACTCTGTGTAGCGACCACTTCTGTAACGTTAACGGTTCCCAATGCACCATCGATTTCGGCAACTACCACATCAACCGCCTGTGTTGGCGGAAACAGCGGTACGGCCACGGTGAATGCTACGGGCGGCTCAGGAGGATTTACTTATTCCATTAACGGGGTGAATTACGGAGCTTCCAACACATTCAGCAATCTTTCTGCAGGAACCTATACGCTTTATGTGAAAGATGTGAATAACTGCGTGTTTACCACACAGGCCACGGTAGGGCAGGGAAGTCCCATTACGGTAACTCCACAGATTACCACTTCTGTGTTGTGTAATAATGCCGCTACGGGCGTAATAACCGTTTCGGTTACCAATACTACGGGAACCGTTAATTACAGCCTGAACGGGGGCACATCCACCACAAGTAATGTGTTTTCCGGTTTAACGTCCGGGGCATACTCTGTTTCAATTACGGACGGTGCGGGCTGTACGGCCACTTCCAATGTAGTGAACATCGCCAATCCGCCGGCTATTTCGGCAAATGGAACTGTTTTAACGGCAGTAACCTGCCACAATGGAAACAACGGTGCCATTACCGTGAATGCATCGGGCGGCACGGGAACACTTCAATACAGCATAAACGGAACCAATTATCAACCTTCCAATACCTTCTCAGGGTTACAACCTGGAAGTTATACGGTGTTTGTTCGCGATGCCAATCTGTGTGTACAGCAGGGCAACACGCTGGTGATTGCTAATCCGTCTCCGGTTGTGGTTACTCCTGTGGTATCCACTCCTGTTTTTTGTGAAGGCAATTTGGCCCAGGTTACGGTTTCGGCACAGGGGGGCACGGGAAGTTATACCTACTCATCCAACGGAATCAATTTTCAGCCCGGTGCTCTGTTTACGGGGCTTACTCCGGGTAATTATACCTTTTATGCCATGGATGCTTCGGGTTGTGTGGGAGGACCAACTTCTATAACCGTAAATCCCGCGGCCATTCCGGTGCTCAGCGCTTCCTCTACGCCCGTATTATGTGCAGGAGGTGCATCCGGAACGGTTATATTAACCGTGAACGGAGGTTCCGGTGGATTTACGTATTCATTAGATGGAATTTCATACGGTGCGTCCCCTTCGTTTGGCGGATTAGCTCCGGGCGTATATACGGTATATGCAAAAGATGTAAACGGATGTGTATTTTCTGAAACCGCTACGGTTACGGAACTTCCCGCACTCACTGCCAATGCGGTTCCTGCATCTGAAAAATGCTTTAATTCGGGCGATGGCTCCATCACCGTGTTTGTTTCGGGTGGTTCGTTTCCATATCAGTATAGTCTGAACGGTGCCAATCCGGTTTCTTCCAACACATTTACGGGGCTTACTCCGGGAAATTATTCGGTAACGGTAACCGATGCTAACGGATGTGCACAGGTAGCCAATACGGTGGTGAATTCGGTGCCTCAACTCGGCGGCACGGCTGTTTCTACCCCTTCAGATGGAACACAAAATGATGGTACCATTACCGTAAATCCTACGGGTGGTGTTTCGCCTTATGAGTATAGTTTGAATGGTGGTCCGTTGCAATCGAACAGCTTCTTCAGCGGAGTAGGGCCGGGCTCGTATTCCGTGACTATTCAGGATGCCAACGGATGTGTATTTTCGGTAAATGTAGAGGTGGTGAATATTGCTTTCATCCCTGAAAATAGTCTGCAAAATGAAATGCAGGTAAGTGTATTTCCCAATCCCAGCAATGGTTTTATTAACCTTCAGGTAAATGGAATTCAGGGAAACGAGGTAGAAATAAAATTGTACGACATGAACGGAAAAACCATCATGCGTTATGGATTTGACGTGTACGGAGGCGAACTGAACGAGTCTATCCAATTGAAAAGAGTGGCTTCGGCTATGTATTGGTTAGCGGTGTACAGCGGAAATCAAACGCCAAAAGTGATTAAACTGATTATCGAATAATTTTATATACAGACTTTTATAAAAAGGGCAATGTTATATACGCATTGTCCTTTTTTTTATGAATTTGAAAATTTCCATAACAGGAAGCAGCATCAGGGCCAACCCGAATAGCCACCCCCATTCTGCAAGGCTTACGCGGTCGCTTTCCAGCAAATTTTGCATGAATGGAATACTTACGGCAATGATGTGAATGGTTTGGGCGCCCAATACTCCGAACACGATGGCCCAGTTTCTCTTTAAAGGAATCTTAAAAATGGAAACCAGTTCTGATCTGCAATTCATGGTTTGTACATTTTGCACCAGCACCATGTACATCAACACAAGTGTTCGGGCATGAATTTCGGGGCTTCCCGCCTCAATCAGCAGATACCAGAGCGCAAAGGCTGTTCCGCCCATCACGGCACCAGAAACTACGGTTTGTTGAATCATCAGCCGGTTAAAAATACCTTCACCCGGTTTCCGGGGTTTGCGCAGCATGGTTTCAGGTTCTGCTCCTTCCATAGCCAGAGCCACATCCTGAATGCCGTTGGTCACCAGATTTAACCATAACAACTGAATGGCCGTGAGTGGTATCGGCATGCCCGAACTCAATGCCAAAAAGAAAATCAGAATTTCTGCCACACCCGTAGAAACTAACAGATACACCACTTTTCGGATATTGTCAAAAGCCACTCTTCCGCCTTCGATTCCTTTTACAATGGAACTGAAATTATCGTCCGTAACAATGATGGAGGCTGTTTCTTTGGCTAAATCGGTTCCTGAGCCCATAGCCACCCCGATATGCGCCGATTTAAGCGCCGGCACATCGTTTACTCCATCACCCGTAACGGCTACAAAATGTCCCTTTCGCTTAAGTGCATCGGTTATATGCATTTTTTGAAGCGGACTTACCCGTGCAAATACCCGGCATTGGGCCACTTTGGCCGCATATTCTTCGCTCAGCGGATCGCCCAGTTTTTCCAAATCTTTTCCTGTAAGCACCTGCGATTCGTTTTCGGCAATGCCTAAGCTTTTTGAAATAGATAATGCCGTCTGAGGATGATCTCCGGTTACCATAGCCACTTCTACGCCGGCTTTGCGGCATCTGTTCACCGCATCCTGAGCTTCTGGTCTTAACGGGTCGATAAACCCTGCCAGTCCCAGATAAAATAGCCCTTTCAACGCCTCTTTGCCCGGTGGTGTATCGGCATTCACTTCTCCGTAGGCAAAAGCCAACACCCGAAATCCTTTGCGGGTGAGCATTTCTACCTGCGGGTCGCCCATTTCAGGGCTAAATTCATGGCCGGAAAACGAGTTTGCGCACATATCCGCCACCACTTCGTATGCGCCTTTCACGGCCACATAATGTTTACCGTTCAGGGTATAAAACACAGCGGCATATTTATGTTCGGGTTCAAAAGCGATGGTATGATACACCTTTGCATCCGCGAGTTTGGGCATATTTTGCACTTTGTGCGACATCACCAGCAGGGCAATGTCCATGGCATCTCCGTTGTGATTCCATGCTCCGTCTTTGAAAGTGAATTCGGCTTCGTTGCAGATGCTTCCGCAAAAGGCAAACGTAGCAACATAATCGGCATCCGGACCGGACACAGTGGCTCCGGATGCGTTCAATACTTCTCCTGTCGGATTATATCCTTCGCCGGTAACTTCAAAAAATTCTCCTTCGGGCGATACGATTTTTTTTACCGTCTGACAGTTTACCGTGAGGGTTCCGGTTTTATCGCTGGCAATAAACGTACAGCTCCCCAACCCCTCTACAGCCGTGAGTTTTCGGATAATTACATTTCGTTTTGCCATACGGCCCGTTCCAATGGCAAGGGTTACCGTTACGGCAACAGGCAGTCCTTCCGGAATGGCCGATACGGCGAGAGCCACGGTCAGGAAAAAGATTTCGCGGTAAGCGATTCCGTTATAGATTCCGATAATAGATAATATAACCATTGCCCCCAGAATGGCATACGAAACCTGACGGGCAAATTTTTCCATGCGGATTACCAGAGGCGCTTTTACAGTTTCCGCTCCTGTGATGGCTTTGGCAATTTTACCCACCTGGGTATCGGTTCCGGTAGATGTAACAATCGCTAATCCTCGCCCCGAAACAATAGACGAACCTGCATATAACATGTTCTTTCTGTCACTCATCAGGGTGCTTTCTTTAAGCACATTGGCAGATTTAGCCACCTGAATGGATTCTCCGGTAAGCAGTGATTCATCAGAAAATAACAGATTACTTTCTATAATACGGCAATCAGCCGGAATCCGGTTACCGGATTCTACCACAATCACATCGCCCGGCACCAAATTTTCGGCATCGGTACGTATGTTTTTTCCATTCCGTTTCACGGTAGAAATGATGTGCAGCATCTGTTGCAGAGCCGCTGCCGATTTCACGGCTTTAGCCTCCTGCAGCGTACCAATGATGGCATTAATAGTTAATACCACCAAAATAAAAACAGCATCCGTATATTCTTTCAGCACTACAGAAACCACCACGGCCGTAAGCAGAATATAAATCAGCGGATTTTTAAACTGCGAAATAAAAATCTGTAAAACCGTAGGTGGCTTTTTTTCGGGAAGACGATTATATCCCAGTTCACGGATTCTTTTTTCTGCTTCTCCGTCTCTTATTCCTTGTGGGGAGCTTTTAAGTATTTCAATAATTTCCGCACTTTCCAGTGCATGCCACTTTTCAGCATGTTGATTCAGCCGTTCTTTATCCATGACTTGTAGCCGCTTTTAATAGTTGAAATTCTGTCAGGTTATTAATATCCACCATACCGATTACTTCTTCGCCGCTTTTTACCGGTACCACCGACACATTTTCTCGGCGGATTACATCAATCAAATCCTCTAAAGGCATGGATTCATGTACAAAAAATCGGATTTCGGAGGCGGATTCTCCGATGGAGCTTTCATTTCCTTTTTCTGAAAGACCACGGATAATATCGGTTTTGGTTAATATTTTAGTGATTACTTCATTTTCCTTTATAAGGAAGGCGGTTTCCTGTCCGTTCAAAAGGGCTTCAATGGCGGTTTTAAGCGGACTTTGGGCATCCAGTACGGTAAATTTTCTCATCAACACATCCTTCACCACACTTCCCGCAATAAAAAATTCGGTTTTTACGGCTTCAAATTCAGACCTTGCGCCCATATAAATAAACAGCGCTATAACAGCCATAAACGGGTTTCTGATATAGATACCGTATATAACAAACAATACGGCAAAAACACTGGCCACAGACACCGCCGCACGAGTCGCTTTTACTCTTCCCATCCGGATGGAAAGTAAAGCCCGGAGTACTCTTCCGCCATCCATCGGGAATGCCGGAATTAAATTAAATCCGCCCAGAAAAATATTGGCTGTCATAATCATAAAAAAGATATTGCCGGAATTTATCTGTGCTAACGATTCCATGTTCAGTTCCGGAAAACCGGTTATGAAATAATAGGTGCCAATCAGCAGGCTGATTACTGCATTTACGGCAGGGCCTGCAAAGGCTACAATCATTTCTTTTTTCGGGTCTGAAGGAATTTTTTCCAGACTGGCTACACCGCCTATGGGAAGCAATAAAATGCTCATGGTGCGTATTCCGTAGCGCCGGGCTGCCATGGCATGACCCAGTTCGTGCAGAAAAACACATGCAAAAAGCGAAAGCACAAAAAGCACCGACCATAATGCCGATTCTATGGAAGCCCCCCGATAGATATTACTGCCGAAAATCCATAAAATCAGCAGCGAAAAAGTCCAATGGATTTTAATGGGAATTCCCAATACATTGCCCAGATAAATGGATTGTCCGAAGATTTTTTTCATAATGCGGTATTCTATATCGGCAAAATACAAACCTTTTCCTTTAACAGGTGATGATTTTTATTAGGTTTTTCAGATTTTAAGGTGATTTTAATACCTTAGCCCATATTAATACGCAATTTGCGATAAATTAATATCCTTATGAAAAAAATATTCCTGTTTTTATTTTCGGTGTTACTTTTCCGTGCGGGCTTTACGCAGTCTGCCGAATCCGATTATGTCCCCGGTGAAATATTACTTCAACTGGTAAAACCCGGCACTATACATCTGGTGCTTTCTGACTTAAAAGTGTGGAATGGACAGGCCACGGAAATTGAAGCCGTTGCAGAACTTTCGGATGTGGTGAATATCTGGCATATCCGTTTTAACCCGCAGGCAGTTTCGGAACAGGATATGTTATTGGCCGTAAAACTGAACCGCCATGTGCGCGAAGCCCAGTTCAATCATTATGTGCAATTGAGAGCCACGGAGCCTAACGATCCGGGCTATGCACAGCAGTGGCAATATGATAACGATGGTTCCAACGGTGGCGTGGTGGATGCCGATATTGATGCGCCCGAAGCCTGGGATATCACCACCGGCGGAATTACCGCACAGGGAGATTCCATTGTGGTGGCAATTATAGACGATGGCGTAAATCTCAATCATCCAGATTTTGGAAATAATCTGTGGAAAAATTTTGCTGAAATTCCCGGCAACGGAATCGATGATGACGGAAACGGTTATGTGGATGACTTTAATGGTTGGAATGCCGCCAATAACAACGGAACCATCACCGGAGGAAGCCATGGAACACCCGTAGCGGGCATTGTGGGAGCCAAAGGAAATAACGGAGTAGGCGTGGCCGGTGTAAATTGGGACGTGAAACTGATGATTATCCGCGGCAGCAGCGGAAACGAAGCCACTGTGGTAGCGGCATACGGATATGCGCTCAAAATGCGAAAACTCTACAATCAGACGAATGGAACACAGGGCGCTTTTGTGGTAGCCACCAACAGTTCGTTTGGTGTGGATAACGGAAATCCCGCTAATTATCCACTCTGGTGTGCCATGTACGACAGCATGGGCGTAGCCGGAATTTTAAGTGCGGGTGCTACGGCAAATGCCAACTCGAATATAGATGTGGTGGGTGATTTGCCTACGGCCTGTGCCAGTGATTACCTGATTTCGGTAACCAATGTAGGCCGCAACGATGTAAAGGTTACCTCGGCAGGATATGGCGCCACAACCATTGATATAGGGGCTTTTGGTCAGGACACCTGGACGTTATCCCAGACTTCTTATGGCGCCTTCGGCGGAACTTCGGGAGCTACGCCCCATGTGGCAGGAACGGCGGCACTCATGTATTCGGTGCCCTGTCCGGAGTTTATTCAGTTTGCCAAAGCTGATCCGGCGGCAGCCACTTTGCAGATTAAAGATTGGATCATGCAGTCGGGCGATCCCAATGCAAGCCTTGCCGGAATCACGGTTTCCGGAAACCGGCTGAATGCATTCAATGCCGTGATGGAAGTGCTCAATAATTGCGGACCCTGTCCTTTGCCGGGCGGACTTTCGGTTTCCAATATCACGGTGTCATCGGCGCAGATTAATTGGAATGCCAATGCCGTGGCTACGCAATATATCTTACAATACCGCGAAACCGGAGCATCCGTTTGGAATGAAAGCGTGGTAAGCACTTCTCCCGCCCAAATCAGCGGGCTGGAAGAATGTACTTTTTACGAGTATCGTATTCGCAGTGTATGCGGAACCGATTCTTCCTCCGGTTATACCAACACATTCACTTTCCGCAGCGACGGATGTTGTGAACCGCCGCTGAGCAGCAGCGTTTCCGGATTGACCACTTCGGAAGCCGTAATAAACTGGACTCCCATAACGGCAGCTGTTTCGTATAATTTCCGCTATCGCGCGAGCGGAGCCGGCACATGGACCGAAATGAACGGAATTACTACGGCTTCGGCTTCTCTTTCCGGACTTTCTTCCTGCACTACTTACGAATATCAGATTGCTACGGTTTGTGCGCAACAAACCACACCTTTCGGTAACCTATCTACCTTTAAAAGTAAAGGCTGCGGAGCCTGTGAAGAAGCAACCTATTGTACGGTTACGGCAGGATCAGATTTTTTATACATAGATAAAGTGCAACTGGGTGCCATTAACAATACCAGCGGTGACAATGGTGGATATGCCCAGTTTATAAACGGAAATTATGCCTGGTTGATGGCTGATTCGGCCTCTTCGATTACCCTTACGCCGGCATTCCCGCTGTTTCCGGTTGGTGCCAATTGGATTGTGTGGGTAGATTGGAATCAAAACGGGGTGTTTGAAAACTCGGAAGTGGCATACAGTGGAAATGGTTCGGCAGCCATCACGGCAAGTATCACGCCTCCGGTTTCTGCTGATACGGGTATTACGCGCATGCGTGTGGCGGCAGCAGGTTTGCAGCAGCCTGTGGAGTGTGGCGATTCCGGTTTTGGCGAAGTGGAAGACTACTGCGTACGCATCAAACCCCGTTCGTTTGTTTCCGTAACCGAACAAAAACCCGAAACGGGGGTGAAAATATTCCCCAATCCGGCAACAGATATGGTAAATATTCATTTTCCTTCGGAAAAATATAACAGCCTTTCTGTTATGGATATAACAGGTAAAACCGTGCACAAAATGAATCTGGCAAATACTTCCGAAGTAGCCACACTTTCTCTGACCGGTTTTCCTAAAGGGGTATATTTTATAAAACTTGCAGGCGCTCAATACCATTACACCGGTAAATTGGTGGTGAGGTAGTTTGGTGTTTTTCTTTTATAATTAATCGCAGAGTGTAAGTTGGTTTTTAATCCAATGCAATAGAAAACAGAACAACAAAAAATTCTAATGCATAAAATGGGATAAATCCCGTTTTGAAGTTATCTTTATCCCTATGGAATTTAAAACAGACCGAACTTATTCGTTTCCGGAGCTGATGGCTTACGGATTCGCTAAACATAATGACCTCATTCTGGCCGATTGCCATGTGTATTTGGGCGAAAATTCTTTTGAAGCCATGCTATATCTGTCTGCCGAGGAATTTTTTGCTCTGATTGCCGCCTCCGACGATAAATCGGGCGCATTTGAATCGGCCTGCAAAAACTGGCAACAAAGTGCCGATACAGAATTGTTTCTGCCTGATCTTTTTCCCGATCCCGTGCATTGCAAAATAAAAGGAATGACTTTCCGCTATGTGAAAGTGGAACTGGAAGAAGATGAATTCGGGGAGGAACGTATTTTTCATTTTCAAAGCGAAACCCTTCCAGGCTGATGTCAGTGCTTCACATCTACAGAGCCTCGGCAGGTTCCGGAAAAACCTTTACGCTCACGCGCCGCTATCTGGAAAAAGCACTGGAAAATCCCGCTGAATTTTCGGCGATTGCTGCCCTTACATTTACCAATAAAGCCACGGCCGAAATGAAGGCCCGGATATTCAGCACGTTGATAAAACTGGCCTCAGGCGAACCCACCGAACACAGCGAATACCTCCTGCAAAAAGTAGCCGAATCGCCCACAGATCTCATATTCCGTTCTGATATGTTGCTTAGACATATCCTAAAAGATTACCGCGATTTTACGGTAACCACACTCGATAAATTTTTTCAGCGCATACTTCGTTCTTTTGCCCGTGAAATCAATGTGGATACAGGCTTTGAACCCGAATTGGATTACGAACGGGTGATGGATGAAATTGTGCTGCAACTCACGGAAGAGCTGAAACCGGGAATGCCCCTGACGGAATGGATTACCGAGTATCTGACCGATAAAATCGAAGAGGGAAAATCGCGTGATTTCCGTTCGGTGATAAAAGGCCTCGGCATGAAAATATTTGATGAAAGTTTCCGGGCTATTGCGCATGAACTGGAAGCGGTAGATGATACCTATGCCACCGTAGGGGCTTTTAAGGCTGATCTTAGAGGACGCAGAACAGAATTAGAAAATTCGCTTTCTGAAATTGGAAATCGGGCGCTCTCGCTGATGGAACAACACAATCTGCTTCCTGAAGATTTTAAAGGAGGAAGCAAAAGTCCGTTCAAAAATTTTCAGATATGGGCAGATGGTGTTTTAAAAGAACCAACCAACACCTTTCTGAACCTGTTGGATAATGAAGAAAATTGGGTAACCAAAACATCAAATCGTAAAACAGAAATTTCCGCCGTATTTGCCTCAGGATTGAATGAATGTGTAAGAGAAATCTGCATCTTTTTCGAAGAAAAAGCGGGTTTATATTATTCGTTGCAGGCCGCGGAACGCAACCTGTTTGTGTTTGGTATTTTTTCGGAACTGATTAAAAAATTAGAAGCTTACCGCGAGGAAAACAATGTGTTGATGTTGGCCGATGCCGTGGATTTACTCCGGAATCTGACCGGCATGGATGATGCCACGTTTGTCTATGAAAAAACCGGTTCCCGATATAACACCTATCTGTTGGACGAATTTCAGGATACATCCGCATTTCAGTGGGATTGCACGGCTCCGCTTATTCATAATTCACTTTCCGAAGGGCATGACAACCTCATGGTAGGCGATCCCAAACAATCTATTTACCGCTGGCGGGGCGGCGACCGCGAACTGATCAATTCCAAGGTGCCGGCCAAATTTCCTTCGCACGAAATTCATACCCTCAATACCAACTGGCGCAGTCGTCGCGAAATTATCCGCTTCAATAACACGGTATTTTCTCTTCTATTATCCGAAGTGGAAAAACACATCACGGCGGAGTTTCAGAGCAATCCGGAAGTGATGCATTCATTAGATTTACTTACCAAAACGTATCAGGATGTAACCCAAAAATGGTCGGGCAAAAAAGACGGTGGGTATGTACACATGCGCTTTCTGGCAAAACCCACGGGCGATGAAGAATTAGAAGAAGAACCCGACGTGGAAACCGAAGTGGTTGCCCTCGTAAAATCATTGCAGGATCGGGGTTTCAGAGCCAGAGATATTGCCATTTTGGTGCGAAAAAATGCCGAGGCAAAACAAGCTGCCGATATTTTGCATGAAGCCCGACGCGCAGAGCCCGATTCGCCTTATGTATTCGATGTAATTTCGGACGAAGCCTCGTATTTGTCTAACTCCTCGGTATTGAATTTTTTAATCGGATTGGGTAAATTTCTGGTAAATCCGGAAGATGCCGTGAACAATGCCGGGGTCATACTCGAATATAACACGCTGTTTCCTTCGCAAATCCGGTTTGAAGACCTGTTGATGGAAGGCTTTTCGGGAAACCGATTACGCATGCTTTTACCCAAGGCTTTTGCCGAACAGGAATCCGGTTTGTCGCGCATGGCACCCGGACCTTTATTTGATTCGCTTTTGAAAATTTTTGAATTAGATACCCGCGAAAGTGAATTCTCTTATATGGCGGCTTTCCGCGATTTGGTTACGGACTATTCGTACCGCTATGAAGCCGATTTGGCCGGATTTCTCAATTATTGGGAAGAAAAAGGCAGCCGTCAATCCGTGAAGGCACCTGAAGAAGCTGATGCCATCCGCATCATGACTTTCCACAAATGCAAAGGCTTGGAGTTTGAAGCCGTGATTATTCCCTTTTTCAATGAAGCCACCGATCATAAAGCGTTTCACGAAGTGCCCTTGTGGGTAAAATCTTCAGAAGCGCCTTTTAATCAGTTGCCCTATATTCCCGTTACCTACGGCAAAAAATTGGCAGATACTGCGTTTGCTGCCGAATATATTCAGGAACGAATGGAAGCGATTTCTGATGCATTAAATCTGACATATGTGGCGTTTACCCGAGCCAAATCCGAAATGCATATTCTGGGTATAAAACCCGATGAAAGCAGCAACGTATCGCATTTTTCCAATTTATCGTATCTGTTATATCAAACGGCTGTGATGCGCCCCGAAATATCCCAAGGGGAAGATTTTACCAATATCTATTTTGAAGATGAATCGGGGATTTCGCTCAAATCAGGAGCACCTGTTCAGTTTATTCCCGAAGATAAATCGGAGGATAAATCCATTGAAAAAATTAATCTTCCGCATTATTATATTACCCATCCCGGAAACCGGCTAAAACTGAGAGTCAGCGAAAATGTGGCACATTATTCCGATGAACGCCGAAAAGGCATTGCGATGCACGAAATCCTAAGCCGATTGAAACATGCTGAAGAATTGGAAACGCTAATACAAGGCCTCACACATGGAGGTGTTTTGCCCGAATCGGACAGCAGAGATTTGCTGGAAAGTATGCAGAAATTGCTTCAGGATGAAACGGTGCAGAAATTGTTTTCGCCAAAAGCGATCATCAAAACAGAAGCTGCCCTGATTACGCCCGGCGTTTCCTTAAAAATTCCCGACAGAATGGCATTGCTCAATGAGGAAGTGATTGTGGGTGATTTTAAAACAGGTAAGGAAGATACCAAACATGTGTTGCAGATTAAAGATTACATGCAGGTTTTGCATGCCATGGGTTATAAAAATATAACAGGCGTTTTGTTATATACCGCTACAGGAAAAACCGAAAAATATACCCTATGAAGCCCTTTTTACATTCCATTGCCGAAAACCTGATTCATCAAAATGGGTATGATTTACAGAAGATAGCCGTGTTTTTTCCTAATCGCACGGGAATTCATTTTTTTGTGAAAGCCCTTTCTGTTTGTGCAGCTGATAAGCCGCTTTGGGCACCGGTGTGTATGACGCCGGGCATACAGATGGAAAAAGCATCGGGTTTGGTAATTGGTAACAAAATACGTCTGGCAGCAGAATTACACCACGTATACCGCTCCGTACTTCAGCGCGAACCCGAACCGTTTGAGCGTTTTTTCCCCTGGGCCGATTTGCTCATCAATGATTTTGATGATATTGATAAATACCTGGCCGATGCCCGCATGTTATATGCGAATCTGGCCGGACTCAAAGAAATAAACGAACAGTTTGCCTTTCTTACCGAGGAACAGATTCAGCTCATAAAGCGGTTTTGGCGTTCGTATGAAGAACCCAAAATTACCGAACCCAAAGAACGTTTTTTGCGCATTTGGGAAAAACTGTATGAGGTGTATCATGGGTTCACGCAGGTGCTTTCAGAAAAAGGGTTTGGTTATGAAGGATTTCTGCATCGCAAAGCGGTGGAAAATCCAAAGACCCTTTTTGCGGGCATGGAAACTGTAGAAAAGGTGTTGGTAGTTGGTTTTAACCGCTTAAATGCATGCGAAAAATCGTTTTTTAATCAATTGCGAAAATCGTTCCCCGTTGAGTTTTATTATGATGAACATCCGGGTGCGGCAAAAGATTTAATGCATGAAGGCGGGCAATTTTTTAGAGAAACCACTTCGTTTTTTCCGTCTTTAAAGCCGGAACCCAAAGAATTTACGGCGCCCGAAATTGAAATTATTTCTGTTACAGGCAGTACATCGGCCGTAAAAATTACAGCTCACGAAATACATAAAACCCTCACGGAATTAAATAACCGCGAGGAAGATGTTTTGGTGATGCTTCCTGATGAAAAACAGTTGATTCCGTTGTTATATTCGTTGCCGGAATCCGTGCAGACGCTGAATATAACATCGGGTTTAGGCTTGGCCGAAACGCCCATGATTTCCTTGGTGAAGTCGTTATATGCGTTGCGAAAAACCACTCTGCAAAAAACAAAAGGTACGTATTTTCGTATTTCATACGTGTTGCAGTTACTCAGGCATCCGTACATCAATTTTGGAAGAGAAGAACAAACCCGACAGCTTACCGATAAGCTGATCCATGAACGTAGAATACGCCCGGAAAGAGCGATGTTGGCCACCGACGATTTTTTCAGTCTGCTTTTTGAATTGCCTACTGAAATTTCTTTTCACGCCCAGTTAACCGCTTTGTTGCAGTCTATTCTTGAACATATTGATGCCGAAATCTATCCGTTCGAGCGGATAGTGGTTCAAACGGCCGTGGAATCTGCTCAAGGCGTGGCTGAAATTATTGCACAGGAAGGCTTACCTCAGGACGATAAAGCAGCCTTTATGCTCATCAATTCCGTGTTGCGTTCCGCGCGGATTCCTTTTGAAGGACGACCCGTGGAAGGTATGCAGATTATGGGTCCGCTCGAAACCCGGAATCTGGATTTTAAAACGGTAATTATTCCGGCCATGGCCGATGATCAGTTTCCCGGAACGGGAAATCCCAAATCGTATATTCCGTTTGCGCTACGCCGTGCTTTTGGAATGCCTTTGCCTGAAGACCGAACGGCCGAGTTTTCGCATATCTTTTTCCGCCTGCTCAACCGTGCCGAAAAGGTGGTGTTGATTTGTAATACGTCCGCAGGCGCCATGTCCACGGGCGAACCCAGCCGTTTCATTCTCCGCTTGGAGTCGGATAATTTTTATAAAAATCATATTCGTCGAAAATCCGTAAGCGAAAAAGTGGCGTTTAGGCACTCGGCGCCCATAGAGATGATGAAAAGCGAACAGGTGCTCAAGACATTGCGTAATTATACGCTTTCCGGTGCCCGACCTATGTATCCTACGGCCATCAACACGTATTTAATGTGCAGCCTCCGTTTTTATTTCCGGTATATTGCCTCTATCAAAGAAAGTGATGATTTGTCGGATGTGGCGGATTATGCCGCTTTCGGAAGCATTTTTCATAATATCATGGAATGGATTTATGAGGATTGGGTGGGAAAAGAGATTCAACCGGAAGAAGTGCTTGCCCTTGCCGATCGATTTGATGCCTTAAGCGAAAAAGCGTTTAAAGAACATTTTGGATACGATGAAAAAGAATCCTTTGATTTTGAAGGGGAGTCGTTAATTCAACGGGAGGTAATCCGAAAATATGTAATGCGTATGCTTGAACAGGATGCGTTTTATGCTCCGTTTACCCTTGCGGGATTGGAACATAACGGCACCATGAAACTTGATTTTGAATCGGACGGAAAACCCTTTTCTATAACACTGGGGGCCAAAATAGACCGTGTGGATTTAAAAAAGGGCGTGGCCCGCATTATGGATTATAAAACGGGTGCCGATGAATTGAAATATCCATCGCTGGAAAGCCTTTTTGATACCGAAATTCCACACCGGAATAAAGCCGCTTTTCAGACCTGGCTTTACGGATTGATTTACGGAGAAGAATATCCTGAATATAAACAAATACAGGCGGGAGTTTTCAGTGTGCGTCAGTTGTTTGAAGATCCGGAGTCATTCAGTCCTCTGCTTCGGGTAAAGGCAGACCCAACCAAAAGAAACAGTCCGTTTGTGAATGTGGAAAACCTGTATGATGAAAAAGACGAGTTTATACAACGGTTAAAAGACCTTTTTGCGGAAATGTTTTCAGAAAAAGTGCCCTTTACCCAAACGGACGACGTGAATCGTTGTACTACCTGTCCTTACAATGAAATATGCCGCCGTTAAGCCAGTTTTTCAAGTGTACTTTTGATAGCCGAATAATTGGGCTGATCGCCGGGTGAGGGACAAACTTCCGCGTATTGAACGATTCCGTCTTTATCGATAACAAACGCCGCTCTTTTACTTACGCCTTTCATGCCGAACGCAAATTCTTCAATTTCTATTCCGAATAAACGGATGACTTCTTTGTTGAAATCACTCAACAAATCGAAACTCAGGTTTTGTTGTTTTTTAAACTCTCCCAACGAAAAAAGAGAATCAATTGAAATACCTAAAACCGTACAATTTAATCGGGTATAGGCTTCCATATTGTCGCGCGCGTTACAAAGCTGTTCGGTACATACGCTTGTAAACGCAAGCGGAAAAAAATGAATCAGCACATTTTTTCCCTGTAAACTTTCTAATGAAATTTCTTTCTTTTCGGTGTTGAATAGGGTGAAGCCGGGGGCTTTTTGTCCTGTAGTGATATTCATGGCATTTATTTTGTTTAACTTGAACCCAAAGAAATGCTTTTTGTTCAAAAGTTTCCGATTAAATGTAATTTTAACTCATTATGAAAACAATTTCTCTTTCTGCTCTTGCCTTATTTGTTGTGCTTTTTGTAGCCTGCGGACCTAATCATAATGAACCTGCACATGGTTCACCAACGCCGTTATCCGATTCCACAAATCAGGTGGATGCTCACAATGCACAAAATGCATTAGACTATTTAGGCATTTACAAAGGAAATATTCCGGAAGTTGGCGAGGTGCAGATTTCACTTTATGAAAATAATCTGTACTCCTATAAAATTATTATAACCCAAAACAACATGCCCGAATTTATTGAGGAAAAGGGAAAATATACCTGGAGCGAAGATGGGAATTATATAACCCTGCAGGCGCAGGATGCCGCCCCCAATACATACAAAGTGGAAGAAAACCGGTTAATATGGCTAAACGAAAAAGGAGAAGTGATACAAGGTGAAGATGCCGATTTGTATATGCTAAAAAAACAAACCGAAATAGGTGTAGAAGAACCGGAAGCTGTACAGGAAAAGATGAAACCCGCATCTCCAAAGAAAGATATGCCTTTTTACAACACCCGGTGGGTTTTGGTTGAACTAAACGGCAAGTCGGTAAAATCTAAAAAAATGAAAGAAGCTTTTTTGGTTTTTGAAGAAAAGGAAAAAAGGGTTTCCGGAAACGGAAGCTGCAACAGTTTAAATGGGAGTATTGAACTGAAAGAAGGAAACCGCCTTACGTTCGGAAATATTGCGGCCACTAAAATGGCATGCATAGACGATAATGTGGAAGATGCTTTTTTTGCCATGTTGGGCAAAGTTGATCAATACACCATCAACGGAAATACATTATCGCTAAACAAAGGAAAAATGTCGCCATTAGCCCGTTTTGAAGGAAAATAAATGAAACGAATATTCAATATATTATTGGTTTTATTTTTTTCGATCGTTGGAATAGAGCTCTTTTCAGAAGCAATGCATTGGAAAAATTTGATGTTTTATTCCAAACCGTTTATTCTTCCTTTGCTGGCGTTGCTTTTTTGGATTAAGTCTTTTCAGATACCGATTAATATACGGTGGTTAATTATGGGGTCGTTTGTGTTTGCTTGGATTGGAGATGTTTCGTTGCTGCTTACTCCACAAGATATACATGATACTGAAATAGCAGGAGTACCCAAAAGCAAATATTATTTTTTGTTGGGTTTGTCCGCTTTTTTAATCAGACATCTTTTTATTTTTCCTGTATTCTCAAAACCTGTATCAGGTTCATCGGAAACACTTTTCAAAACTAAGAAAATCTACTTTTTGCCTTTGTTGTTATATTTTATTTTGATGAATGTAATTATTGCTCCGGCAGTATATCAAAATCCCGATAAAAGTATAGCCACTATACCTGTAATAGTTTATTCTGCGATTCTGGTATCCATGGTTGCTTTTGCTCTGAATAGATACAATGCGGTTTCGGCGAAAAGCTTCAGCATGGTGTTCTTTGGAGCGCTGTTGTTTTTATTTTCCGATTCGTTAATCGGAATTAATTTTCTGGCATTAAAAACACCTATGCCCTATGCCGGATTCGTAATTTTTTTCACGTATATCGTATCGGAAGTTCTTATTATCTTCGGATTATTGGAAGAGTATAAGCCTGTTTCAACTTCAAGATGATTTTTTCGTTTTCAATCTGAAATGATAGGCCAATCCGGCAGAAAATCGCAATTCATGTAAGGGTTGTGAGGTTTGTTCTCTCCCATTAAAATTTCCGGCAACACCCTGCACTTTTAAAAATAAATGGAACAATGGTCCTGTGTAAATATTTACGCCTGCTGAGGCCGACATTACCGGGATAACCGATAACGCATTGTTTCTTTCGCCTACCAGCGACGCCCCCGGATGAAATCCGATAAAGGGATCTATCCGCCCGGTTTTTACAGGATGTACAGCTATACCGGCAAAAACAGAATGATTGTGTTTAAGTACGTCTGACCGGATCGGGATATGGTACCAAACCTGTCCGCCCAGGGTAACCCGGTCGTGCAGAAACCAGTCGGTATCGCCTTGTACATAAGCAGTAAATATACCGGGAGCAAAACGATATCCTCCGGCCAGGTTACCTTGAAACAATACCATCCCTTTTCTGCCCGTCTCCGCGTTTTGTCCCAGCAATCCGGTAAAAGAGAAAATTAAAAATACAGCCATCATTATCCTTTTGGTTTCCATAAACGGGCAATTTTATAATTAGCACTTATACTGATCAGCAGGTGGCCTTCCCATCCCGCATTTTTATGTTTTTCTATTTCCACATCTTCTCCGTGTATGTGGGCATGCAATTCGGGTCCCAGATGAAGCATGTATTGGCATTTGAGTGAGATGTCAAAACGGGGTGTTATATTAAAGTGGGTTCCCAATCCGGCCTGTACTGCCGAACTTCCGCGTTGTTGTCGTTCTTGTGGGCGATTCACGGGTGTAATGCGGGTATGATCAAAACAATGCCCGGCCACAATGAAGGGAGTTACCGGACGGGTAAAGTTTTTGGTTTTTATCAGATAATACATCACCGACCAGCCAATGTGATAATCTCTCCGGTAGGCTTTTTTCTGAATGTCAGTATGCAGATAATCAAAATACCATTCCGTATTTATGCGGTCTGTCAGCTGAAGTCTGAAATGCCCCCCGCTCCCGATGCCGGTTTCATCAAATTTTCCGTGGCTGAATGTGCTTACCGTGGAGCGTACACCCAAACTTAAATTCCCCCCGGAATCAAACAGACTCCGGAACGGTTTTTTTTGTGCAAAAACTCCACAGGGAATAAATAAAAAGAGCATTAAACAGGCTGCTTTTAACGTTTTCATGGTGTAAAAAATAAGCGGAAACCTGTTTCATATTATTCGGAGTTGTTTTCTATTAACCCATTTGGGTCTCCGAATATTGTATAAAAAGTAGTATCTATTTACAAATACCTCACCTTGAGGGTGCTTATGGTGGTTTTGCCTTCGGTGACGGTAACGGCAAATGATTTGAATTTGGGTTTCATAAAACCCGTGTGATAATAATCTGAAAAACCAAACCCTTCTTCGGGCATTCCATACCAGGTATATTCCATTTTTCCGTCGGCATTTTCATCATCCAGCATGGTTATCCCATAAACTCCGGGAGGCAAATCCAGATTAACTTTTAAAGTACCGTTGGTTACATTGTTTCCTTTAGGAAAAGTTTTATTCAGAAATGGGGTTTCTTTGTCAAACGTAGCCTGGTCTTTATAAATTCCCAATACCACATTTCCTTTTGATGATTTAAGATTGGTTATGCTGAGTGATACACTCTGTGCATTAATATGAAATGCAGAAATCGAATAAGCGATGATGACTAATATGGAGTGGATTAATAGTTTCATAAAGTGTATAACATCAGGTTAGGGGAAATGTTTTTTGAATAATAAAAATAAAAAAAAGTCCATAAAAATGGACTTTTTGTGACCTGGGGGGGACTTGAACCCCCACGAGTTGCCTCATACGCCCCTCAAACGTACGTGTCTACCAATTCCACCACCAGGCCGGCGGTTTTACGTCAGGCTTTCGCCTCTTCAACGCGGGCGCAAATATCAGAAAAAATCTGTTCTATTTCGCCTATGCCGTTTACAATTTTTACTTTTCCGCTCGCGGCATAAAAATCTTTCAACGGAAAGGTTTCATTTTTATATACCTCAATACGGTTGCGAATTACTGATTCATCGGCATCATCGCTCCGGCCCGAAACTTCGGCACGCATTTTCAGCCGTTTTACTAATTCTTCTTCTTCCACTTCCAGTGAAATAACCGAAGAAATAGAAGTGCCTTTTTCACTTAGGAATGCATTTAATGCTTCGGCTTGTGGAATGGTACGCGGAAATCCGTCAAAAATAAAGCCCTTGGCTCCGCTGTTTTTTTCTACTTCGCCTCTGAGCATACCAATCGTTACTTCATCGGGTACCAGTTGGCCCTTATCTATATAACTTTTGGCCAGAACACCCAGTTCGGTTCCGCCTTTTATATTGGCTCTGAAAATATCTCCTGTTGATAAATGAACCAGTCCGAAATGTTCGGCCACTTTTACGGATTGAGTTCCTTTTCCTGCGCCCGGAGGGCCAAATAATATCAGGTTTAACATAATGCTATGGTTTCACTTTATAAATATCGGGCAAATTGCGCCCAAGTTCGTTATAATCTAATCCATACCCCACAATAAAATCATTCGGTATGGAAAGGGCAGTATAATCAATGTTTCTATCGCCCTTATAAGTATCAGGTTTTAAAAGAAGAGTACAAATTTTTAAGGATGCCGGCTCGTCCTTCTCAATACGTTCAAAAAGCTTTTGCATGGTTAATCCCGTGTCTACAATATCTTCCAGAATAATTACCTCTTTCCCTTTCAGGTTTTCGCTGAGGTCGGTAACCAAACTCACGGACCCCTGCGATTCCATCCCATGATAAGATTTCGCTCTGATAAAAGTAACCGTACAGGCAACCGTAATATGTTTCAGCAGGTCAGATGTGAACATAAAAGCCCCGTTCAACACAGAAACAAATTTAACTTCGCGTCCGGCATAATCCGTATTGATTTTCACCGCCACTTGTTTCACCGCCTCTGAAATTTGGGCATGAGTCAGGTATTTCTCGAAAGAAATGCCCAATAGCGATATTTCAGAAGCTCCTGTTTTCATGGCGCAAAGGTAACAATTCCGGGATATTATCTTTTCGATGTCGGATTTACTGTCCGCATTCCCATAGGTCGGTAGAGTCTCCGGGAACCGGATCTATCAGGTAGATATTTCCATTTTCGGGACATACTTTCTGGGTGCCTATGAAGTACGTTCCGTTTCCGCCGGGAACCGGAGCATATTTTCTACATGTATAACATTCCTTTTTAACACAGCCTGAAGCCAATAAGGATATCAGAAAAACGCCTGTAAATGTTTTGAAAATTGTACTTTTTGCACGCATCATTATCATTATAAAGCCCCTTCAAAATATATACCTTCCGGAGATATATAATAAGCCAAAAGCCGGCCCAGCATGGCTATCCATACCAAAAAGTAAAAGCCCATCGGAAGTACGGAAAACCATGAAATTTCAACATCATCCAGTCGTTTTTTTATGTTGCGGGCAATGGTGAGCCATGCATAAAAATAAGCAATAACACTGACCAGCAATAACCACGAAGAAGAGGTGAGCACCCAGGGCCAGGTGGCTATAGACAACAACCGGTAAGTCCCGTCGGCCAGATAATGATAGGCCTGAATGCAGATTCCTGTTAGAATGTAAAGTAATATGCCGAGATGAGCCACATAATACGACGGCTCAAAAATGATGGGTTTACGCTTTTCTTCCTGATCAAAAAGAGAGACCGGTTTTTGATTTTCCATCTGTATCTATTAACAGAATTGGTCGTAGCAGGCTTTCAGATGCTCGGCAATCATATCTGCACTGCGGCCTTCGATCATATATCTTTCCACAAAATGAACCAGTTCGCCATTTTTGAAGATAGCAATGGAAGGTGACGAAGGAGGATAAGGCAGCATGTAACTGCGTGCCGTTTCGGTAGCTTCGCGGTCTACACCTGCAAATACGGTTGCCAGTTTATTGGGTGTTTTGCTGTGGGTTAGGGATTTGAGCACACCGGGGCGGGCCGTTCCTGCCGCACATCCGCAAACCGAATTGATAACCATCAGCGAAACTCCGTTACCGGCTTCACTAAAAAAGTTTTTTACGTCTTCTGAAGACTCTAAAGATTCAAAACCGTTATCGGTAAGCTGCCCGCGGCAGGGATTTACTATTTCTTGTGGATACATACTTCTTGAATTGATAAAATGAACATTATACTTTCAGCCGACAAAATTAACCAAATACTTTTAGCTTTGTTTTTAAATGGCATAATACCAAAATCAGGAAAAAAGAGTAAAAACATGAAAAAAACAGCATGGATACTGGCCGGCTTTTTATTGGCAGGTCAGGTGGCTTTGGCCCAAATCAAGGGCGTGAAGCTGGTGGAAGAAGTGAAAAAATCAGGCGATGAACTGGTAATTCCTTATAAAAAATATGAGTTGGACAACGGACTTACGGTAATTATCCACGAGGATAAAAGCGACCCGATTGTTTATGTGGATGTTACTTATCATGTAGGGTCGGGAAGAGAGCTTCCGGGCCGTTCGGGATTTGCCCACTTTTTTGAACACATGATGTTTCAGGGTTCGGACAATGTGGCCGATGAGGAGCATTTTAAAATTGTAACCGAATCAGGTGGTACACTAAACGGAACCACCAACCGCGACCGAACCAATTACTTTGAAACCATGCCCAGCAATCAGTTGGAAACCGCTCTGTGGCTTGAAGCTGACCGTATGGGTTTTTTTCTGGATGCGGTAACCATCGAAAAATTTGAAGTGCAGCGGGCCACCGTTAAAAATGAGCGCGGACAGAACTACGATAACCGTCCGTACGGACTGGTGGGCGAAAAAATGGGCGAAGTGATGTATCCCTTCGGGCATCCGTATTCATGGACTACTATCGGGTATATTGATGACCTAAATGCCGCTACATTAGATGATCTGAAAAACTTCTTCCTGCGTTGGTACGGACCAAACAATGCCACGCTTACTCTGGCTGGCGATGTGGATGTAGATCAGGCGCTGAAATGGATTGTGAAATACTACGGTTCCATACCCCGAGGTCCTGAAGTAAATGATCCCAAACCGGTAGTTCCCGTGCTGGACTCAAAAAAGTATATTTCTTACGAGGACAATGTGAAATTTCCACAGCTGAATATGCAATGGCCCACCGTACCCATGTATTCTGAAGATGAAGCCGCGTTGGACGCTCTGGCATTTGCGCTGGGCGGTGGAAAAACATCTCCTTTATATCAAAAATTTGTAAAAACTCAGGAAGCACAAAGTGCTTTCTCGTACCATCCTACCTCAGAATTAGCCGGAACTTTTGATATTTTCCTACGGGCTTATCCCGGAAAATCGCTGGCCGATATGGAAAAAAAGGTGAATGAAGTTTTTGATGAATTCATCAAAAACGGAGGAATGACTCAGGATGTATTGGATCGTTTTAAAGCGAAAATGGAATCCGACAAAATCAACTCCCTGCAATCGGTCAGAGGCAAAGGGGCGCAGTTAGCGGCATACCAAACGTTTGAAGGAAATCCGAATTTGATCGGAAAAGAGCTTGCCCGCTACAAAAACCTTACCCCCGAGAAGGTAAACGAAGTTTTCCGGAGATATATTTACAACAAAGCCTGTGTGGTTTCAAGTGTGGTGCCCAAAGGGCAGGGCAGTTTAATTGCCGGGGCCGATAATGCCCGCCGCCCGCAAACGCCGGCGAATTTTAAAAATGATATCAGTGAGTATCAAAACCTGAAATACAACAAAGGGAAAGACAATTTCGACCGGAGCAAACGCCCCGCTCCCGGAGCAAATCCTGTGGTAAAAGTGCCCGAATTCTGGAGCCTGAAATCAGACAATGGTTTGGAATTTATCGGAACTTCATACAACGAACTTCCCGTAACCAATATTACCGTATATGTAAAGGCGGGACAAATCCGTGAAACGGAAGACAAAGCCGGTACCGCTTATTTGTTGGCAAATCTGATGAGTGAATCTACCCGGAATTTTACCGCAGAAGAAATCAGTGCCAAGCTCGAAATGTTGGGAAGCAGTCTGGACGTTTCTTCTTCCCGAGAAGACATCATCATTTCTGTAACCACGCTGAACAAAAATTTGGATGCTACCCTCGAATTGATGAACGAAGTGATGTTCCGTCCCAAATTCAGTCAGGAAGAGTTTGACCGTTTGAAAACGGAACAGACCCAGGGACTTAAAAACCGCACTACGCAGGCATCCACTCTGGCAAATGATATTTTCAGGAGAATTATGTTGCCAACCGGTGTGGTCGGTTTACCCGAGCCGGGCACAGAGGCCGGAATTGCCAATATTTCTATGGCAGATGTACGTAGCTTTTATTACACCTGGTTTACACCCGAGAATGCTAAAGTGTCGATTGTAGGGTCAATATCAGAATCTGAAGTGAAAACCAAATTAGGCTTTTTACAATCTTGGAAAAAAGGAAACGCTGCCTCGCCTCAAAAGGCTTCCACGGCTAAAGGAAACGGAAAAACCATCTATTTTGTGGATAAACCTGGAGCCGCACAGAGTGAAATCCGTATCGGATGGCCTTCCATTTATTACAATGCACTGGGCGAATATTATGCTGCCGGGGTGATGAACTATCCGCTAGGAGGAGCTTTCAACAGCCGTATAAACCTGAATCTTCGCGAGAAAAACGGATGGACTTACGGAGCCCGCGCCGGATTTACGTCTACCGATTACGTAAATGTATATGTGGGTTCGGCCGGGGTAAAACTCGAAGCTACCGACAGCGCCCTGAGCGAATTTGTACGCGAAATCAAAGAATTTAAAAAGAATGGCTTGAAAGCGGATGAACTGGCTTTTGCCCAAAGTGCCATCAGCCAAAGTGAGGCACTGAAATACGAAACACCGGGTCAGAAATCAGGCTTCCTGAAACTGATTATGGATAATGGATATGACAAAGATCTTTCGGCAAAGCGTAATAAAATCGCGGCTAAAATGAGCCTGACCGAAGCCAATGAATTGGCTCGAAAGCTGCTGAATACCGACGAAATGGTAATTGTGGTGGTTGGCGATAAAGCCAAGCTGGCCGATAAAATGAAAGCCCTGGGTTACGAGTTTAAAGAACTGCCTGCCAATGTGGAAGGCTTACAAGAAAAATTGAACAATAAATAAGAATTAGTAAGTATTACTATTATAAAGCCGCCTGTTACTTACGGGCGGCTTTTATTTTGACTTAAAAGGGATGTGTTCTGTGTGATTAGTATAAAAAACGGTTTACATAGTAAACTAAACCCAATTTATATTCCGCCAAAAATCTGAAAAATATCGAATATTGGCGAACTATAAAATTTAATATATTCTGATATATAGTATGTTATATATGTTTTTATTCTCTTTAATTATTCTTCTTTTTTGTTCTTGGAGGCTATATTATTTTGTTTTCTCAGCGTTTTTTTCTCAATGATGATTATACCCAGCATAGGCGTCGCATCTTCAAGTTTCAGATGGAGTTGTATGTTTTGGTCTAAATTGGCCTTATCTACAGTGATTCGTTTAGTTTCATATCCTATGCTGCTTATAATTAAGGTGTACCTGATGAATGTGTCCGCTTCTTCGGGAATTAGAATTTTAAAATACCCGTCCACATCACTGGTTGAACCATTCATAGTTCCCTCTATCCTGATGCTTGCAAATAATATGGGTTCACCGGTTTCGGCATCGGTAAGCCGGCCTTTGATTACCGGCGGATTGTGGTTTGAAATTTGGCACCTGTTAGTTTTCTCAGGATTGTCATCCGTCCGCAACTCGGCATAAAACTCCGGGATTACGGATGTTTCTGTTTGAGCTGCCGTATGAAAGGGCAAGAGCAGGCTAAGTGCCATAATGCCTGAAAGAATATATCCTGCCTTGGCTTTATGAGATGTGTTTTCGGTAAAAAGTGTTCGATTCAGTTGATTGGGATGAAATCTTCCGCAGATTTTTCCATCCTGTTTCAGCAAAAGGTTTATAAGATCGGCATCCGTTAGTTTGGAATAATCTACAAGGTTTCGGCGGCAGGCGTCACAGAACCGGCTATTGCCCTGTATCTGCATGTTTTCCCAACGTTCAGTACAGGGTTCGGGAATGGAAAGGGTTACATACGGCCGGCTCATCATCGGGCAAATTATCTGTCCGTAATAGAATTTAATGCACCTACACCCACCAGTCGGTCGGCTCCCTGCTGCATCAAATCTCTGAAATATACAAACACAAAATAGGTGTTTTCTGTCCGTTGGAATGAACCTTCCAGGAGTTCGGCATCTCCTTCATTAGAGTCGGGCGTTTTTGATACAAACAGCCAATTATAATACCCCTGTTTCAGGTACTTTTCTAAAAAATATTCTTGGTTACGGTAGTTGTAATCCATTTTCCATTCGGGGTTCAGGCGGTTACCCGAAATCTGCCCCATGATATACACATCACCGGGATCCGATTTCGCTTTATCATGATACAGCGAAAAACGTACCCAGGCGTATCCTCCGTCCAGGTTTCCGTTTCGTCCGTCTACATTGGCAATAAACATATTGCCGTTTAAATCCTGGAGTAAAGTGTATTCTAGTCCGTTTCGTGAAATTTCTTTACGGAGTTTCATGCGTATCTCTCCGTCCGTATCCTCATCCATCGAAATGGTTTTGTCATTCTTCAACCGCAGCGAGCGCAGATCTAAAAAGCGGTATTCATTGGAACCTTTAAACGTTAGGGAGTTGTCTATATTACTGAAATCCATTTTGTTTCCCGTGAAAAACGCCGGTTTTACATTGGTTTTCATGTTGTCCCAACGCTGATTTTGCATAATCATTACCGTAATATCTCGTTGAGGCGAAATATTTGGGATATTGGACGCATCTACCGTAAAAATGGGTTCCTGTGAAGTAAGTCTGGCCATGGACGACATGCCGTCGCGGATTCGTCCCTCTATTTTCACTAAAGATTCTGCCACCACAAACCGTTTGGTCAATACCACATTGTTTACATCGAAGGATTCATACACTTTTAAGATATAATTTCCCGAAAGCTTCGGCCTCATGCCCGGTTGAGGGAATTTGAGCGTATAATGGGTATACGCTTGCTTGGTGCCGAAAGAAAATTCAAATTCGGTGATATCCTGTTGCAGAAACCCATTAATATACTGCATGGGCTGTAGGGGAGAGGGATTCCAGTCTCTGTCGCAATATTCGAAGGTATAATTGTACATTTTTGAACCTCCGTCAAAGTCATCAAAACGCAGTTCCAGCCGGTCTGTTCCCGACATATCGATTAATGGAAAACTCCCAGGCGAACCCTCGCGGAATAAAACGGCGGTATGAATATTTTCCTTAAAAACCTGATCATAAACCGGTTCCTGTGCGTATGACGAAAAAGCAAATACGGTGGAAACAACCAGAATTACAGAGGGTATGTTGAAACGCTTTAATGCAGATTGAATGTTCATGAATCAAGGTTTGATTGATAAAATTTTAACTAAGAACGATAAAATCTGAAACTTTCAGAAAAAGTTCTTCATTTTTTGGATTTATCCTTCGCAAACATTTTGCCGGAATCGGTGTTTGGTTTGGCAAATTTCAGATTTGACAAGATATGGATCCGATAAAATTCAAATCCGGTAACTTAGGTAACAAAACTTCAAATAAATTTAACTTTCACTTCTGTAGATAAAAAAATCGGCTACTTTTGCCGCAAATTTTATAGTAAAATTTAATACCCTGCAGCGCATGAGTAACGTGATCAGGATAAAAAAAGGACTGGATATAAAATTGAAAGGTGAAGCCGAAAAAATCACCGTATCTCCTGAAAATGTGGATACCGTGGTTATCTCTCCGCTCGACTTTCATGGTTCGGTTCCAAAATTATCAGTTAACATCGGAGACAACGTAAAAGCGGGAACGCCCCTGTTTTACGATAAGTTGAGACCATCTGTTCAGTTTACCTCTCCCGTGAGCGGAGAAGTGATTGAAATCAACCGCGGCGAAAAACGTAAAATACTCTCTATTCGGGTATTGGCCGATAAAACCACAGAATATGTGGATTTTGGGAAATCAGATCCGCTTAGCCTGAGCCGCGAAGAAATTATTGACCGCATTACCCGCTCAGGTGTATGGCCGGCCATAAAACAACGTCCTTTTGATGTAATTGCCAATCCTGAGCATGCTCCCAAAAGCGTGGTAATTTCTGCTTTTGACTCGGCTCCTCTGGCTCCTGATATGGATTTTGTGGTTCATGGATGTGGAAACGAATTCCAGACCGGATTAAATGCCCTTTCAAAATTGGCTCCGGCTGTGTTTTTGAATGTGCATGCTTCCCGCACGAAGAGCGAAATATTTCTGAAAGCCAAAAATGTAACGATTAATACTTTTGATGGTCCGCATCCTTCCGGAAATGTGGGCGTTCAGATTCATCTTACACAACCGATTAACAAAGGAGAAACGGTTTGGACCATGCATCCTCAGGATGTAGTGATTTTGGGTCGTTTGTTTACCGAAGGTCGTTACAATGCCACAAAAGTGGTTGCATTAACCGGTTCTGAAATCGTAAAACGCCGCTACGTAAAAGTAATATCCGGCGCTCCCGTTAAAAATATTATCGACGGTAACTACACTCCTGATAAAGAACTCCGGATTATTGGCGGTAATGTTCTTACGGGAAATCATATCCACGAAACCGGCAATCTCGGATACTACCACAATCAGCTAACCGTGATTCCTGAAGGAAAAGAGCCTGAATTGTTCGGTTGGTTACTGCCCGGATTAAATAAATTTTCGGCCAGCAAAACATTCTTCAGCTGGTTGACGCCTTCTAAACAATACTCACTTGACACATCCCAACATGGCGAAGACCGCGCATTTGTAGTTACGGGTGAATATGAAAAGGTATTCCCGATGAACATTTACCCGGTGTATTTGCTCAAATCCATTTTGGCAAATGACATTGAGCAGATGGAAAATCTGGGAATTTACGAGGTTGCCCCCGAAGATTTTGCGTTGTGCGAATTTGTCTGCACATCCAAAATCAACTCACAGGAAATTGTGAGAAAAGGCCTCGATATGTTAATGGAAGAAATGATGTAATTTAAAGGAAAATAAACGTGAAAGCACTCCACAAATTCCTTACGGACAAAATAGAACCGCACTTTGTAAAAGGCGGTAAGTTAGAGAAAATATGGCCGGTGTATGATGGTTTTGCCACCTTCCTTTTTGTTCCCGGTCACGCTACCCACAAAGGAGCCCACATTCGCGATGCCATCGACCTCAAGCGTACCATGATTATGGTGGTTTTGGCGATGGTTCCGGCTCTGCTTTTTGGTATGTTCAACGTGGGACACCAGCATTATCTGGCCACCGGTGAATCTGCCGAGTTTATGGATAAATTCCTCTATGGAGCCATAAAAGTATTACCAATCGTTATTGTATCCTATTCAGTCGGTCTGGGTGTGGAATTCTTGTTCTGCATCATTAAAAAGCACAGCATTAACGAAGGATTCCTTGTATCAGGAATGCTGATTCCACTGATCTTACCTGCTGATATTCCGCTGTGGATGGTTGCTGTAGCTACTATTTTTGCGGTCGTGATCGGTAAAGAGGTTTTCGGTGGAACGGGAATGAACATTTTAAATGTGGCCTTAGTTGCCCGTGCCTTCCTGTTCTTTGCCTATCCAACGTACATGTCGGGTGATATGTGGGTAGGAATGGATAACCGTAAAGGATACGAAGTGGTAAAAGAAGGATTGGTTGACGGTTACACCGGAGCCACCAATCTGGCTCAGGCGGCTGATGCAAGTTTTGCCGGCCACTTCAGAAATGTATCCGGTGTAGGATACGAGAATACATTTATCGATTCATTCTTAGGTCTTATCCCGGGATCCATAGGCGAAACCTCAACATTGGCCATATTATTAGGCGGACTTTTTTTAGTGATTATAGGAGTGGGAAGCTGGAGAATCATGCTTTCTGTTTTCACGGGAGCTTATGTAATGGGCCTTATCTTCAATTTAGTAGCAGGTGATAACGCATTCATGGCCATGCCCGCTCATTACCATCTTGTATTCGGCGGATTGGCTTTCGGTGCCGTGTTTATGGCTACTGACCCGGTTTCAGCCGCACAAACAAATTTGGGTAAAGTCATTTACGGATTTGGAATCGGGGTGCTGTGTATCCTGATCCGTGTGGTAAACCCGGCTTATCCTGAAGGTATGATGCTCGCCATCCTGTTCTTCAATGTAATGGCTCCGCTTATTGACTACTATGTAGTTCAGGGAAATATTAAATCCAGAGTTAAACGTTTAAAATTGGCTACCAATGGCAATAAATAAAGAAAGTAACGGGTATATCATACTCTTTTCAACGGTATTGGTATTGGTAACCGCCGTTGTACTGGTTACCATTTTCGGAGCTACCAATCCTGCGTTCAAGGTAAATCAGGAACTGGAGAAAAAGCAAAACATTCTTCAGGCCGTAAAAATTGATGTGGACAGAACGGCTGCTGCTGCCGAATTTGAAAAATCGGTTCAAAAAGCATTCGCCATCAACCCCGAAGGAAAAGTGATGACCAATGATTTTGACGAAGTGTTTAAGATTGACTTAGCCAAAGAACTTCGTAAAAAAGATGTGTCCACGCAGATGTTTCCAGTGTATGAAATCGTAAAAGACGGCAAAACCTATTTTGTGGTAGGTATGCGCGGTAAAGGACTTTGGGACGCTATTTGGGGTTATGTTTCAATAGAAGGAGATTACAACACGATTTTTGGTGCGGTATTCGACCACAAAAGTGAAACACCCGGTCTGGGTGCCGAAATCAAAGAAAAATGGTTTCAGGCTCAGTTCGACGGTAAAAAAATATCCGATCCTCAAGGCCAGTTTGTTTCAGTATCCGTAATCAAAAAAGGAACCGCTCCGGTTTCTGATTACAATGTGGATGGTGTATCAGGCGGTACACTTACTTCTAATGGATTGCATGATATGCTGCATATGTTTTTAGGCGCTTTCGCCAAATACGGAGAAACCGTGAAAGTTCCTGAGCCCGTGAAGATTGAACCTGTAGTTGCGGATTCGTTGGCAACCGATTCGTTGCAAGTTTCTGCGCAACAGGATTCATTAATTACAAATGAAAATACAAACCGTTAATACATTATCAATATGTCAACAGCCACTGAAACGGTAAAAAAAGAGCCATCAGAAGCGCTCTTCAGTAAAAAGAGATTGAAACTGATCACAGATCCGCTGAACGACAGTAACCCGGTTACCGTTCAGGTATTGGGAATCTGTTCTGCGTTAGCGATCACGGTACAGTTAAAACCTTCGGTAATCATGTTTGTCGGAGTGTTCTTTGTTGTGGTTATGGGTAACCTCGTGGTTTCTCTGCTCCGTAATGTAATTCCAAACCGTGTGCGGATTATTGCACAGCTTGTAATTGTTGCCGGTTTGGTATCTATCGTGGATATGACCCTGAAGGCCGTGCAATATGATATCAGCAAGCAGCTCTCGGTTTTCGTAGGTCTTATCATCACCAACTGTATCGTTATGGGTCGTCTGGAAGCGTTTGCAATGGGTAATAAGCCCTGGCCTTCCATTCTGGATGGTGTAGGAAATGCCGTAGGATATGGTGTAATCCTGGTTATCGTAGCCTTTTTCCGCGAGTTGTTCGGGTCAGGTAAACTTTATGGTTTTCAGGTTATCCCCCAATCTTTTTACGAGATGGGATACGTAAACAACGGTTTTATGATGATGCCTCCCATGGCGCTTGTAATCGTGGGAATTATTATCTGGGTGCAACGTGCACGAAACCAAAAATTGATTGAAGCCCAAGAATAATCGAATATAATTATAGAAAACATGGAAAATTTACTCAGTATATTCGTTAAGTCCATCTTTGTGGACAATATGATTTTCGCCTACTTCTTAGGAATGTGTTCCTATCTGGCGGTTTCTAAAAAGGTTACCACAGCCGTAGGTTTGGGTGCAGCCGTAATTTTCGTGCTCGGCATTACGGTTCCTATCAACTATCTGTTGGAAAACTTCATTCTGAAAGAAGGTGCTCTTTCCTGGTTAGGAGCAGAGTATGCCACGGTTGATTTATCATTTCTGGGCTTTATCATGTTCATTGCCGTAATTGCGGCAATGGTGCAGTTGGTAGAGATGATTGTAGAGAAATTCTCTCCTTCTCTATATTCGTCTTTGGGAATTTTTCTTCCCTTGATTGCCGTAAACTGTTCCATTCTGGGTGGCGCACTCTTTATGCAGTCAAGAGCATATGAAAATATAGGTGAAGCTACAGTGTTCGGATTAGGCTCCGGAGTGGGTTGGTTTTTAGCGATTGTAGCGATTGCCGCTATCCGCGAAAAAATCCGCTACAGCAATGTGCCTGCTCCGCTGAGAGGATTAGGAATTACGTTCATTCTTACCGGCTTAATGGGAGTTGCCTTTTTAAGTTTCGCCGGTATTAAATTATAATATTAAAAGACCCGTTATTATGGATCCAAAACTTTTAATTGCAGCATCGGTAGCCTTCTTGGTCATCATTTTGTTATTGGTGGGTTTGCTGCTCTTTGCCAAATCTAAATTGACCAATTCCGGTCCTGTTCAGCTTGTCATCAATGGAAATGCTCCCATTAATGTAAACGCCGGTAGTACGCTACTTTCTACATTGAGTGCTGAGAAAATTTTCCTTCCCTCTGCCTGTGGCGGCGGAGGTACCTGTGCTATGTGTAAATGTCAGGTTTTATCTGGCGGTGGAGAAATTCTTCCTACAGAAAAAGGATATTTTACCCGTAAGGAAGTTGCCGATAACTGGCGTCTGGGATGTCAGGTGAAGGTGAAAGAAAGCATGGAAATTCGTATTCCTGATGAGATTTTCGGAATCAAAAAATGGGAATGTGAAGTGGTTTCGAACTGGAACGTGGCTTCATTCATCAAAGAATTTGTGGTGAAACTTCCTGAAGGAGAAACCCTTCATTTTGAATCGGGCGGATATATTCAGGTAGATGTACCTGCGCTTACGGTTGATTTTAAAGATATCGATATTCGTCCGCTGCCTGATGATCCGGCCGGACCGGATAAATTTAAAGCAGAGTGGGATAAATTCGGCCTTTGGGACTTGAAAATGGTGAACCCAGAACCTTTGTTCCGTGCCTATTCCATGGCTAACCACCCTGCCGAAGGAAACATTATCATGTTAAATATCCGTATTGCCACTCCACCTTGGGATAGAGCCAATAACCGTTGGATGAATGTAAATCCGGGGGTATGTTCGTCTTTCGTTTTCGGATGTAAACCCGGCGATAAAGTGGTAATTTCCGGACCTTACGGTGAATTCCACATTAAAGATACCGATTGCGAAATGATATACATTGGCGGGGGTGCCGGTATGGCTCCACTCCGTTCGCATATTTTCCACCTTTTCCACACGTTGAAAACCGGTCGTAAAGTCTCGTATTGGTATGGCGGCCGCTCACGTCGTGAGTTGTTCTATGTGGATCATTTCCGCAAAATCGAAAAAGAGTTCCCTAATTTTAAATTCCACATCGTACTTTCTGAGCCGCTTCCCGAAGATAACTGGGTAGCCAAGAAAAGTATGGATGATACGGAAGGTGAAGGTTTTACAGGATTTGTTCACCAGGCGTTGATTGACAACTACCTGAGTAAACATGCCGAGCCTGAAGAGATTGAATATTATTTCTGTGGTCCGCCCATGATGAATGCGGCAGTAATAAAAATGCTGGATGATTTCGGCGTACCTCAGGACAAAATCTCTTTCGACGATTTCGGAGGCTAATTCAAATCAGATATATCTTAAAATCCCGTCAGGTTTCACCGGCGGGATTTTTTTTGATTACAATTTTCAAAACAATGAGCAGTTGAATTGGGTTATATTTGCAAGTAAACGTTACTATTATGGCTCAAAATTCATTGCCCAGAAGAAATTTTCTGTCGCGGGTATTTGTAGGTTTAGGTGCCGCCATGGCAGCACCGGCGGTTGGTTTTGCCAAATCATTTAAAGAAGCATTTGATCAAACAGGAGAAAGTATGAACCCGATAAAAAAAATTAAACCCTTAGGATTTCAGTGGGAAACCGCGGACCCCTTCCTTTTTTGTGTGCACCATGAAGACGCTTTTCCGAAAGGAAATGATAAAATGGGGCCCGATCCCACCCATTTTAAAGGACGTCATATGGGGGAAGATTTTATAATTAAAGACGGATTCCGGATGTACCATGGTAAAACGGTTCCCGGATTTCCCGGTCATCCTCACCGTGGTTTTGAAACCATTACGGTTGTTAGAAAAGGAATGGTAGATCATGCCGATTCTATGGGTGCCGCAGGCCGATACGGAGATGGCGACGTACAATGGATGACTGCCGGGAAAGGCGTGCAACATTCGGAAATGTTCCCCTTACTTTCTGCCGAAAAAGAAAATCCTATGGAACTTTTTCAGATTTGGCTCAATCTTCCGTCAAAAAGTAAAATGGTAGAGCCTCATTTTAAAATGTTGTGGAGAGAAAATATTCCCATTTATACCCATACTGATGCGCAAGACAAAAAAGCACGAGTTGAAATCATCGCCGGAAAAATGGGTAATCTTTCTGCCGTGATGCCTCCTCCGGATTCCTGGGCCGCTAACCCCGAAAATGAAGTGGCGGTTTGGAACATTAAAATGGATGCCGGAGCGGAGTGGAAGTTACCTAAAGCGTCAAAAGGTATAAACCGGACACTCTATTTTTATGAAGGAGAAGGGCTGGACATTTCCGGACAAACGGTTCCTTTTTATCATGCGGTTGAACTACATGCAGAAATTGAAACGGTAATAAAAGCAGGAGCTAAACCTACCGGTTTATTGGTATTGCAGGGAAAACCGATTGGCGAAACGGTTATTCAATACGGCCCGTTTGTGATGAACTCAAAAGCTGAAATCAATCAGGCGTTTGAAGACTACCACAAAACGCAGTTCGGAGGTTGGCCCTGGCCCAAGTATGATCAGGTGCACGCCCGGGAAAAAGGTCGTTTTGCAAAACATGCTGACGGCACCGAAGAAATTAAAAGTTAGAAACTTTATTCCAGTTTCTTTTTCAGGTTTTGTAACCCTATTTCTAAATCCTTACCGATTTCTTCTTCCATATTCATGAATAACCCCATCAGATTCATGGGATAGGGCATTTTCCCGCTGATTGCCCATGTTACCTGCGTTTCATTTTCTGAAACGGATTTAAGTGCCATGTAAGAATCTAATTTTGACTCAAACGGCTCTTTAAAACGTACTTCATAATCAATACGTTCCCCTTCTGTGATTTTTGTGATTTCCTGTTCGCCTACGCCCACATCTTCGTTTTTGCTTTCCCAACCTGCCACAAAGCCTACCGTAGCATCGGTTCCTTTAAACTCTTTTTTCATGTTGGGATCCATGGCGGCCCATTTGCTGTATTCGTCCTGATTTTTCAGATACTTTACATAATCGTATACTTCTGAGCGGGGTTTCTGAATGGTAATATCCTTCACCACTTCGTATTCTTTTTTTACAAACAATGCGGCGATAAACGGGATAGAAATAATTACGGCCAAAACAATGGCGATTTTTTTAACTGTTTTCATGGTAGATGTGTTTGTTGTACAAACAAATATACCATCATTTCTATACAATTAGGTATACTTGTCATTCAATTTTAGGTGATGAAAATTACTTTTATAACAATACTTGCTATACTTCCAGTTTTGAGCCGGGCCCAAAATTGGGATTGCAGCCGCTTTAAAAATGGCAGTTTTACCATATTTGATCCCACTTCCGGAAAAACCACGTTGATTCATCGATATGGTAACCGGCAGATTGAAACTGACTCCGCCAATACGTACAGAATCCTATTAAAAGTAAAATGGATTGATGCGTGTAACTATGAACTTACTCCGAAAAAATTTGAAGGGCTGGATAAAGAAATGATTTCACTACGCAAGAAAACAGTGGGGGTGCGAATAATTCAAATCAATGAAGATTCATATGTAGCCCGTTGTACAATCGTGGGCAGTTTTGTGCCGTACTCTGATTTTGAATTAATTCAAATTAAATAGGTTGACCAAAGGATTACCCCTTTTTGTACTGCAAAAACGTGTAGTCAAATTCGTTTTTTTCATCGGCCGGGTGGCTTTCTTCAAACACGCACATCCATTCTTTTCCAATTTCCGGGAATTGTGTATCGCCCTCCGCTGAGGTGTGAACGCGTGTCACAAACAATTCATCCGTAATGGGTAAAAACCGGGCGTAAATTTCTCCACCCCCGATTATGGATATTCTTTCCTCGTTTTGGCAGATGTTCAGCGCTTCTTCTGGGCTGTTTACTATTTCGGCCCCATCTACTTGGTAGGCTTTATCACGGGTAATGATGATATTTCTGCGTCCCGGTAACACCCTGCCTATGGAATCAAAGGTCTTTCTTCCCATGATAATGGGAAATCCCGTGGTGAGTTCCCTGAATTTTTTTAAATCGGAAGATAATTTCCAGATCAGTGCATTATTGTTGCCAATTACTTGGTTTTCTGCCACGGCCACAACCATTCTCACTACAGGCTTTTTGTCATTTTTCATCGTAATCCGATTTAACGGTACAAAAGAACTATTTTAGCGCCGTTATGGGTAACTTATCCGAAAAATTAAAATCGGTTGATAAACAAGCCGCCTTGGCTTCCGTCCTTTTTTTGGCTAAGACGGGCGGAGTGTACTTACTTTGGAAAGGGTTTACCTACCTGATGGAAAATGTGCCCAAGCTGACTCCGTACTGGGATGCATTTCGGGATTTCACCGGGATGATTTTAGCAAAGGCTACTTATTTTGTTGTGGTTACGCTGATGGGCTATGAAGGACAGGCTTATGATCGCGTTTTTATGATTGAAGGCACCCGGGGCATTTATATCGGTAATTCTTGTCTGGGAGTTTCTGCCATGGCCATTTTTGCGGGATTAATCATTGCCTATCCCGGCCCCTGGAAACGTAAATTATGGTATATCCCATTAGGCATGTTATTGGTGCAGGGCTCAAATCTTTTTCGTCTGGTGGGATTGGCATTATTGCAAAAACACAGCACTGAAGCATTTGTGCAGTTTAATCACGGATATACCTATGTAATCATCACCTATTCCTTTATTTTTCTTCTGGTGGTGTTTTGGTTTAATAAACTGGCCGATAAAAAATAATCACGGCATACCCCGTAAAAGATTTTTGCCGTATTTTTCAACGTTAATGAACGGTTAAAGAATGTAAATGCCCGGTTAAATAGTCCGGTATTGAGTTTTTCGAATTTACCTTTGATATCATGTCGGTAAAAAACAGATTTCTGCCCGTTTCCATACTTATGATGACTGCGGCGCTTGCCGGCATTTTTGCCTTGCAGGTGTATTGGTTTATGCAGGCGTATGAACTCAAAAGTCGCGATTTTGACAGTCGGGTAAATATGGCCCTTATCAAAACGGCCGAGCGGGTAGAAGCCTACGAAACCAAAAATATTTTGATAGAAAGAATCGGGCAGGGGGTCAATTATTTTCCCCGATACCCGGATTCATCTTCGGCAACATCCATTCCCTCGGGTACTTTGCTCGATCAAACTAATTTTACAATCCGCCAACCGGAAGCTGAAGCCGAGGCCACACAACAAAAAATTTTCTTACCCGACGGAACTGAGCTCACCATTGCCACCAATACCATAGGCGGCTCACTTTCCGACAGCGTGCGTGCGGCTGTACAGGATGAAGCCCGTCAATTGTTTACCGATATTTTGTTGGAACTGGAGCTGTTTAAGCGCGAAGGAATGCAGATGCCCGACCCCATGAAAGTGGATTCAATACTGGATTATACCCTTCGTGAATTTGGAATCCGTTCGGGTTATATGGGGGCGGTTTATCTTCCACAGATTGACTCAGCGCTATTGCTTAACAACACCAAATCGTTTACTCCGCTGCACGAGTCAAAGTTTTATATCAGATTGTTTCCGCAATTTGCTTTTGCGGCACCTCAGTATCTGGTGATAGATTTTATGGACAAAACGGCATCCATTATTGCCGAATTACAATCGTTTATCTTGTTGTTTCTCATATTTTCTACCATCATCATTGGGGTTTATGCCTACACACTCCGCAATTTTTTGAAACAGAGAAAATTGTCGGAACTGAAAACGGATTTTATCAATAATATGACGCATGAGTTTAAAACACCCATTGCATCCATCTCATTAGCAGCGGATTCACTGAAAAATCCCAAAATACTTCAAAATCCGGAACTGATTTTGCAGTATGGGGAAATCATTAAAGAAGAAAACAAGCGGATGAATCGCCACATCGAGTCGGTTTTGCAGTCAGCCATTCTTGAAAAAGATTCGCTGCAACTGAATAAAGAAACCCTTCATCTGCATGCTCTTCTTGAAATTGCTGCCGACAGGGTCCGTTTTCAGCACAGTTCCGTGGAGATTAGAATTGCCGAAGAATACGAAGCAGAAAATGATAGAATTGTCGGAGACGAAATGCACTTGGTGAATGTATTTGTGAACTTGTTGGATAATGCCGTAAAGTATTGTAAAACAGTTCCGGAGATTACCATCAAAACCCAAAATGAGGAAAATGATATCCGGATTTCATTTTCCGATAATGGAATCGGAATAAAAAAAGACGACGTAAAAGAAATATTTCAGAAATTTTACCGTGTACCTACGGGCAATCTGCATAATGTAAAAGGATTCGGCCTCGGCTTACACTACGTAAAATCAATTATAGAAATGCATGGAGGCACAGTGGGCGTAGAAAGTGTTTATGGAAAAGGAAGCACATTTACGCTCACCATTCCTCTGATAACCAAAAACGAACAAGTATGAGTACAACAGGCAAAAGCAAAATTTTATTGGTAGAAGATGATTCTTCTTTCGGAGGACTGATGAGAGATTTTCTGAAAATGAATGATCTGGATGTGGAATTATGCACGGACGGGGAAGCCGGGCGTGAAGCTTTTTTCCGCGACCGGTTTGATTTATGCATTTTGGATGTGATGATGCCCAAAATGGACGGATTTACCTTGGCATCCGAAATAAAAAAATTCAACCCTGATATTCCGGTTATATTTCTTACCGCTAAAACCCTCCGGGAAGATATGGTGAAAGGCTATAAACTGGGCGCTGATGATTATATTACCAAACCTTTCGATTCGGAAATATTGCTGATGAAAGTGAACGCGATTCTAAAGCGCAACACTTCCCAGAATGCCCGGGAAAAGCAGACGGTTTTTCATATCGGTGATTTTGAATACAAAAACAGCACCCGCGAGTTGGTGCATCCCACTGCCGGCATCGCCAAACTTTCGCCCAAAGAGGGAGAACTGCTGCGGATGTTACTGGTTACCCAAGATTCCGTGATGCCCCGTTCTGCGGCGTTAAAGGCAATCTGGAAAGATGACAACTATTTTACGGGCCGTAGTATGGATGTGTACATGACCAAACTGCGCAAATATCTTTCTCATGACCCACGTATTGAAATCCGTAATATACACAGCGAAGGATTTATGCTTACGGTGAGAGAAGAGTAATTGTTTTGAATAGAATTAAAAAAGGCCGGAATTACCGGCCTTTTCTGTTTAGTATAAAAGCTTATTTATAAGTTACCGTTTTCACGGCTTCCACAATGCGTTTTACATTGGGTAGGTAGGCTTCAATCAGCGAAGCGGCAAAAGGAAACGGAACATCGCGTCCCGTAACCCGGATAATGGGCGCATCTAAATAATCGAAAGCGCGCTTTTGCACCATATAGGTAAGTTCGGTGGCAATGTTGGCCAGTGGCCAGGCTTCATCTATAAATACCATACGGTTGGTCTTTTTTACGGAGTTCACCACGGTATCATAATCAATGGGGCGAACGGAACGTAAATCCACCACTTCGCAATCGATACCTTCTTTGGCCAGTTCTTCGGCAGCTGCCAGAACCACTTTCATCATTTTGCCAAAGGATACCAGCGTAACATCGGTTCCCATGCGTTTAATATCCGCTTTGCCGATAGGAATCAGATATTCTTCTTCAGGCACTTCGCCTTTATCGCCATACATCTGCTCCGATTCCATAAAAATCACAGGGTCGTTATCGCGGATGGCTGTTTTCATCAAGCCTTTGGCATCGTATGGATTTGAAGGAACCACCACTTTCAGTCCGGGGCAGTTGGCATACCAGCTTTCAAAATTTTGGCTGTGTGTTGCCCCCAATTGTCCTGCCGAACCGGTGGGCCCGCGAAACACGATGGGAATATTAAACTGTCCGCCGCTCATCTGATATATTTTTGCGGCGTTATTGATAATCTGATCTATAGCAACCAGAGAAAAGTTAAATGTCATGAACTCGATAATGGGACGAATGCCATTCATGGCCGCACCCACTCCGATACCTGCAAAACCCAGCTCAGAGATAGGCGTATCAATCACCCTCTTTTCTCCGAACTCTTCCAGCATGCCTTTGGACACTTTGTAAGCCCCATCGTATTCGGCCACTTCTTCACCCATCAAAAAGACGTTCTCATCGCGGCGCATTTCTTCGCTCATGGCTTCTCTTATGGCTTCTCTGAATTGAATTTCACGCATAATTGCAATAAATTTAGGGGCAAAGGTAATAATACTCTTAATTACGCCACACTTTAAACCCGTATCGGCTGCAATTGTTTACTTAACAGGTCTTTCAGATTTTTAGGAAGTAAAAATGCTCGTCATGCATAACTTTTTCTAAATTTGTCGGGTTGAATCATCAAATAATGTAACAATATGAATATTTTGGTATGTATCAGCAAAGTGCCTGATACCACAACAAAGATTTCTTTTACGGACAATAACACTAAGTTCAATACGGCGGGTGTTCAGTATATCGTAAATCCTTCGGACGAATGGTATGCTTTGGTTCGCGGACTTGAACTCAAAGAGGCCCTCGGCGGTTCGGTTACCATCATTACTGTGGGATTGGCCGAAGACGATGCCATTATCCGCAAAGCACTTGCCATCGGTGCCGATGAAGCTGTGCGTGTGAATGCAGACCCTGCCGATTCTTATTTTGTGGCCGCTCAGATTGCTGCGTATGCCAAAACCAAAAATTTTGATTTAATCCTAACGGGTAAAGAAACGATTGACCACAACAATGCCGAAGTGGGCGGTATGATTGCCGAAATGGTAGGCATGGAGTTCGTTTCTCCGGTGAATAAATTAGACGTGAACGGAAACGTTGCCCGCATGGAAAGCGAAGTCGGTGGAGCAACTTTTGTGCTGGAAGCTGAACTTCCGTTGGTTATTTCTGCCGCTAAAGGTATGGCCGATCAGCGTATTCCGAATATGCGCGGTATTATGGCAGCCCGTACCAAACCGATAAATGTGGTAGAACCTCAGGGAGTGCAGCCGCTGGTGAAAGTTGCCGCCTTTGAAATGCCTCCTGCCAAAGCCGGGGTAAAAATGATAGATCCTGAAAATATGGATGAGCTGGTACAATTGTTACACAATGAAGCCAAGGTTATTTAATTGATTACCATTAAAAAAAAGATTGCATTATGTCAGTATTAGTATATGTTGAAGCCGTAGGCGGAAAAATAAAAAAAGCCGGATTTGAAGGCGTTTCTTACGGCAAACAGGCCGCCAATCAGATGGGTACAGGTGTAACGGCCGTTTTATTTGGTGCCGCCGATGCGGCAGAAGTGGCTTCATTAGGAAATTATGGAGCTACCAAAGTATTGCATGCTTCAGGAGATGCCTTTAACACGTTTGAATCCAATGCCTTTGCGGATGCCATGTCAGCCGCTGCCGAAAAAGAAGGCAGTACGTTACTCATTTTCCCTTTTGATAACTCAGGCCGTGCATTGGCTCCCCGTTTATCTGCCCGTATGGGTGCAGGATTGGTTTCGGGAGCTACGGCTTATCCTGAAATTTCGGGAAATACCTTGAAAGTTAAGAAAAACGTATTTTCGGGTAAAGCGATTGCTCAGGTTGAAATCGCCACCGATAAAAAAATAATTTCATTCACACCAAACAGCACCGGAATTCAGGAAGTTGGCGGTTCAGCGGCTGTTGAAGCGTTTTCTCCTGCCGTAAAATCTTCTAAAATCAAACTGGTGGAAGTACAAAAACAAGAAGGTGAAATTCCTCTTCCCGAAGCGGAACTGGTGGTTTCTGCCGGACGCGGAATGAAGGGCCCTGAGCATTGGGGAGTAATTGAAGAAATGGCAAAAGTATTGGGCGCAGCCACAGCATGTTCACGTCCTGTGGCGGATATAGGCTGGAGACCTCACCATGAGCACGTAGGACAAACCGGAATTACCGTTCGTCCGAATCTGTACATTGCCATCGGAATTTCCGGAGCCATTCAGCATTTGGCCGGTGTTAACCAAAGTAAAACCATCGTGGTTATCAATAAAGATCCGGAAGCTCCTTTCTTTAAGGCTGCTGATTACGGAGTTATCGGCGACGCGTTTGATGTGGCTCCCCGTCTGTTGGAAGCCTTCAAAAAGTTTAAAGCCAATCAGAACTAAACGTTCAATATATCTTTTTGAAAACCCTGTCTTATTAGGCAGGGTTTTTTGTTTCCCGGAGTTTTCCCTGCAAACCTCCCGTATGAATAAAACAGAGGGCTTTACCGGTGGGTATCCGGTGTTGCTTTGCCAGGTCGATTACCCCATACAAGGCTTTGGCCGTATATACCTGTTCCAGAGGGAGCGCAAATTGCCGTTCCATGTGTTCAATAAAATCAAGTAATTCAGGCGTATGTTTGGCATATCCGCCAAAAGCGTAATCGGTAATAATTTGAAGATTGGGAAGTGAAGTTCCGGCCAGATGTTCGGCTTCTTCTTGTAAAAAGCCTCCGTTTTTTAAGGCGGAAAAGGCCCAGACTTCCGCTTCCGGATTTGCCAGGGCTATTCCGGCTGCCGTGGTGGCCGTTCCCGCAGCCAGGCAAAAGATATCGGCTTTTCCTCGGAGTTGTTCTCCCCATTCTTTACAGCCCTGCAAGCCCAATAGATTGCTTCCTCCTTCGGGAACAATATGGGCATCAGGAAATTTAATCCCAAGTTTTTGCAGGAAGGGTTCCGTGCTTTTTTGCCGGTATTCTTCCCGCGATATAAACTCAAGCTGCATGCCGTTTTGCAGGGCAAATTCGAGAGTGGGGGAGCGTGTTGCGGGCTTTTCGCCCCGGATAATGCCGATGGTTTCTAATCCATAGGCTTTGCCTGCCGCCGCCACGGCATGTATATGATTGCTGTATGCTCCGCCAAATGTGAGCAGGCACTGTATCTGATTATCCTTACAATACTGTAGATTGTGTTTCAGCTTCCACCATTTATTGCCCTGATAAAAGCCGTGGGCCAGATCTTCGCGTAGTACCGTAAATTCAAAAAATAATCCGCTTTCCAAAGGGAAGCGGATTATCTGAAAATGAGGAATATAATCACCGTGTTGTACCATAAAGGCTACGGTGTTAAATAATAATTTCTTTTCCGGCTTTATCTCGGAATCGGAATTCCGTAAGTCGGAAATCCATATTGGGGCGCACTTTCACGGTTTTTTTGTATTGCCATCCCCATTTAAACGCCCTTGAAAAAAGTCCCTTGGAAAGATAAGCATGAATAAAAGGATGACATTCAATGGTTACTCCCGGTTCTTTTTGTTCGGTGAGCAGATACCTCATCTGGTTTTCGATATCGTCCACCACCAAAAGAGTGGCTTCCACTTTACCGGTACCGCTGCATGTGGGGCATACTTCCTTAGTTTCAATATCCATTACCGGTCTCACCCGTTCGCGGGTAATCTGCACCAATCCGATTTTGGAGGGAGGAAGAATATTATGTCTGGCACGGTCGTTTTTCATGGCCGCACGAAGGTGTTCAAACAGGCGGTTTTTGTTTTCGGACTTATGCATATCAATAAAGTCCACCACGATAATGCCGCCCATATCGCGAAGCCTGAGCTGTCGGGCTATTTCGTCGGCGGCTTCCAGATTGGCTTCAATGGCGTTAGATTCCTGGTCATTGTCGCGTTTGGTCATATTGCCGCTGTTCACGTCAATAACATGAAGCGCTTCCGTATGATCTATAATGAGGTAACCGCCGCTTTTGAGCGAAACGTTTCTTCCGAAGGCGGCTTTAACCTGTTTGGTAATGCCGAAATGGTCGAAAATATCGATTTTCCCTTCGTACAGTTTTACGATTTTTTCTTTGCCGGGCATGGTTTTCTCGGCAAAGTCGCGAAGCTCGTCGTATAAACCCTCCGCATTTACCACTACGGAATCAAAGCTGAAACTTTCGTTCATCAAATCGCGGAGAATAGCCGAAGTACGGCGCAGTTCACCGAGTACTTTTACGGGCGTGCTACCGTTTTTAATTACTTCAACCGCTTCTTCCCAGCGTTCCAATTGTTCGCGTAAATCTTTTTCAATATCGGCTGTTTTGATGCCTTTGGCCGCCGTGCGGATAATGCATCCGAAATTTTTGGGCAACAGGGGCGATACTATTTTACGCAGGCGTTCTTTTTCTTCCGATTCTTTGATTTTGGAAGAAATAGAGAGGCGGTCTCCTAAAGGAGAAAGCACCAGGTAGCGCCCGGGAATAGAAATTTCGCAGGAAAGGCGCGGGCCTTTTTGTGAGATGGGTTCTTTAGCCACCTTTACCAGGATGCGTTGTCCCGGTTTTATAACGTCGGTTATCTTACCTTCTTTGGCGATTTCGGGTTCATGTTTCAGGTACATCAGATTCCCTGTTTTTGCCCTTCCGCTCGCCAGATCTTCCACATATTTATTCAACGTGCGTATGCCCGGTCCTAAGTCGAAATAATGCAGAAATGCATCTTTTTCGTACCCTACATCTACAAATGCCGCATTTAAGTTGGGCATCACACGGGCTACCCGAGCCAGATATAAATCGCCTACGGTGTAGGCGCTGTCTACCAACTCTCGGTTAAACTCAACCAGTTTTTTATCTTGAAGAACAGCGAGAAATACCTCGTTTCCTTTTACGTTGATTATTAACTCATTGGTCATAAACGCTAAAACGGAATTGCACGAACGGATTCGTCCGTTCGTGGGATATTTTTGTTAAACTCAAAAAACTAATTCAAAAAGAAATAATTATTTCTTTTTCTTATGTCTGTTTTTTCTGAGTCTCTTTTTACGCTTGTGTGTATTGATTTTGCTTCTTTTTCTTTTCTTACCGCAAGGCATAGTAAAAGGTTTTAAATGAATAAAATAAGTTAAATACCGTAATTAATTTTCAAATAATTTTCTGCTTCTTTTGAGGCTTCTTCATTCTCGGCTTTCTCCTGATACAACAGGAGAAATTCCCATGCTTTTTCTTTGTTTCCCATTTTAGCGTACGTTTCTGCTTTAAAGAAATATACGTCGTAGAACGAAGGGTCGGCGGCCAAAACCTGATCAAATCTTTCTAACGCTTTTTCAGGTTGGTTAGACATGATGGAGAAATCGGCCAGTTGAAGCAGAGCCCGTATGTTTTTGGGATCTTTTTCTACCACTTCTCTCAGGAGGGCAATGCCTTCCATGGGATTTGCCTGCTTTCTTACCAGAACAGTTCCTAAGCCGGTTTTTGCCGTAAGATTGGTATTGTCTACATCCAACGCATTTCTGTATGCATCTTCCGCTTTATCCAACCGGTAAGGCTTGTTTTCGGCATCCCCGAAATCTGACATGCTCAGGTAACGGTCACCGGTTTGAATCCAAAGTTCCGCCGTATTAAGTAAAGCGGCTTTTTCTTCAATATAAAGCACTGAGGCACCCGGATAATTTTGCAAATCCCAAAATAAAACCAACGAATCGAGTACTATGGACTTTTCCGCATTACTTTTCGCCTCAGAAAGTTGTTTTTCTAAACGTTCTACTTTTTGAGAGGCTTCAGGCTTGAGCGATTTTTTAATTTCAACCAATTGGTTGTCTAAATCTTTCCTGATTTCGTTGCGGGCTTTATCTTCAAGTTTCTTTTCTGAATAGTTTTTAGGAGCCGCAAAAATAAAAGCGAACAGAGCAAGGGTACCTGCTATCAATATAAGCTGTATGGCCTTTGCTCTGTTCAATTTAAATTATTTTACTTTCTTTTTCACCTGCTCCATGAACACTTTTGCAGGTTTGAAAGATGGAATGTTGTGAGCCGGAATTACAATCGTAGTGTTTTTACTGATGTTACGTCCTTTTTTCTCAGCTCTCTTTTTAATGATAAAGCTGCCAAAGCCTCTTAAATAAACATTCTCGCCTTTTGAAAGGGAGTCTTTTACATTTTTCATCATGGCTTCAACTACTGCCTGAACAGCCACTTTTTCTACTCCGGTTGACTCGGAAATCTGATTTACGATCTCAGCTTTTGTCATTATTATCTCGTTTTTAATTGATACTCTTTGCGTTTACCTTTTTTTCAATCGGGGTGCAAATGTACGCTTGTTATTTTGATTTTTGTACCCATGCAAAAGAATTTTTCTCAACTTTTAATAAAAAAGTATCAGGAAATTAAACGGAATCTGCCCTGGCGCGAAACTTCAGATCCCTATAAAATATGGCTTTCCGAGGTGATTTTGCAGCAGACCCGCGTGGCTCAGGGGCTGCCTTATTATTATGATTTTATTAACCGTTTTGAAACCGTAACCCAACTCGCCGAAGCGCCTGAAGATGAAGTGCTGAGGCTGTGGCAGGGACTCGGATATTATTCTAGAGCAAGAAATATGCATGCCACGGCGAAAGAAGTAGTGCAAAAATGCGAAGGTGTATTTCCTTCCACGTATGAAAAACTGATTTCATTGAAAGGAATCGGGGATTACACGGCATCGGCAATCGCTTCTTTTTCGATGGGAGAGCCTGTTGCCGTTGTAGATGGAAATGTCATCAGGGTTTTGTCTCGTTTGTATGAAATAAATCAACCTGCCGATTCTTCAGCCGGAAAAAAAATGTTTAAATCGTTGGCAGAAGAACTGTTGGATACCCGAAACTCCGGTTTACACAACCAGGCGATGATGGAATTGGGTGCGCTCATCTGCAAACCCAAAAATCCGGTTTGTGAAGAATGCCCGTTTTCACATTCTTGTATGGCCTTTTCCAATAACTCACAAACTTTATTTCCGGTTAAAAAGGTAAAAAAGCCCCTGAAAGACCGGTTTCTGGTTTTTACGGTGATTGAACACAACCAAAAAATATGGGTACAGAAAAGAGACAACACCGAAATTTGGAAAGGTTTATATCAATTTCCTCTCATAGAATTTTCGGAACATACAGAGGAAGCCGAATTGTTGAAGAAAATTACAGATACCTATGGCATCCGCAGCGCTGACATACATGCTGTTGAGCCGGAGATAAAACATATACTTTCTCATCAGCGCTTGTTTGTCCGTATCGTACATGTAAAAGCCGATGTATTGCAACAATTGAAGGGTTTTACGACGGTGGAGATTTCGGAATTGTCAAACCTTGCATTTCCTATTATTTTAGCCAAGTACATTCAACGCAAATTTTATTGATTTAGCAAACGTAATGTTTAAGTAAGCTCCGACCAGACTAAAATAAGGATTTCCTTCTGCGGCTGCTTCCCAACCCCAAAACACCTAAAAAACCTCGGGTAACTTCCCGGATTATGGTTCTGCCTGCAGAACTGTTTGCCACCTTTTCAAAAGTGGATTTTTCTTGGGATGATTTACGTTGAGTGGATTGTGCTACCGGTTTTGCTTCCTGAGGTTTTGCTACTTCTTGTATTTTTTTGGATAACATTTCATGGGCACTTTCGCGGTTTACGGCTTGGCCGTACTTGGCTGACATTTTAGATTGGCTAAGTTGTGCCGCAATTTCCTGTGGCGAAAGAATATCCATCCGGCTTTGAGGAGCCACCATTTGGCAAGCCATCAGGGGGCAGGGGATTCCCTTTTCGTTCAATATGTTTACCAGGGCCTGTCCCGTACCCAGTGTGGTAAGCAGTTCGTCTGTTTTAAAATAGGCACTCGGTACAAAATTTTCTGCCGTGAGTTTAATGCTTTTGCGGTCTTTGGCCGTAAATGCCCTAAGCGCGTGTTGTATTCTCATGCCCAGCTGACCCAGAATTTTGTCGGGCACATCGGTTGGATCCTGTGTGATAAAAAATACGCCGATTCCTTTGGAACGTATCAGTTTTATAATGCTTTCAATACTGTCTAAAAGCGGTTTGGAGGCTTCTTCAAATACCAGATGTGCTTCATCTATGAATAATACCAATTCGGGTTTTTCGGTATCGCCCACTTCTGGAAAGTTATCATAAATTTCAGCTAAAAGTTGAAGCATCAGGGTGCTGAAAAATTTGGGACGGTGTTGGATATCCGTACATCTGAGAATACTGATAAGACCGTTTCCCTGATCATCAAAGCGGCACAAATCATTCACATCAAACGATGGTTCACCGAAGAATGTGGTCGCACCTTGTTGTTCCAATTCAATTACCTTGCGCAGTATGGTGCCAGCCGTAGCACTGGATATGGCTCCGTATGCGGCCGTAACTTCGGCTTTACCCTCGTTGCCGATATATTGGAGTGTTTTTCTGAAATCTTCTAAGTCCAGTAAAGGCAGATTGTTTTCATCGGCATATTTGAACAAGAGTGATACTACACCGCTTTGCGTATCATTCAGCCCTAAAATTTTGGATAATAAAACAGGACCGAATTCGCTTACGGTAGCCCTTATAGGGGTACCGTCGTTTCCGGTGAGGGAATATAATTCAACCGGGAATTGTTTAGGCTGCCAGGGCAGACCGATTTGTTGCATCCGTTCGTCAATCTTCGGATGGGGGTTTCCTGCAGCCGCAATGCCACTCAGGTCTCCTTTGATATCCATCATAAGCACCGAAACCCCGTTTTGGGACAGCTGTTCCGCCAGCACCTGCAGGGTTTTTGTTTTACCGGTTCCTGTGGCTCCCGCAATCAGTCCGTGACGGTTAAACATTTTGAGTGGGGCTTTTATGAAGCTGCCCGTGAGCACTTCGTTGTTCCAAACAGGAACACCTAGGGTGATGGATTCGCCTTTAAACTCAAAAAAGGATTCCACTTCTGCTCTCAGAGTATCTGTATTCATTATATTTTGATTTGTGTATTGGTTTTACAAAGTTGAACTTTGGAATGCAATCACCAATTTTTTTTGAAAGAAAGTTGCTTGTATTTGTTGTATTTCTATTTTTGGTCTAGTCAAAGATTCAACGGAAATTTATGAACGGAGTAAACAAAGTGATTTTGGTAGGAAACATGGGCATGGATCCTGTGTACACCAAACTGGATAATGGCGCCTCAAAAGCCAGAATACGAATGGCAACGACAGAAACCTATCGGAATGCACAGGGCGAGCGGTTTGACAGAACGGAGTGGCATACGGTGATTTTATGGAGAGGTTTGGCTGATTTGGCTGAAAAATACTTACATAAAGGAAGCCGTATTTACATTGAAGGAAAGCTTCGCTCACGTCAGATTGTGGGGCAGGACGGTATTAAAAAGAATATAACGGAAATCGAAGCGGAAAATCTGGTTATGTTAGACAGACGTCAGGACAACCCGGGTGCCGTTAAACCTTCTTCAAAAGACGGATATGATTTCGGACCTGCTGAGGATGATGTTATTCCGCCTTTAGACAATGACCCTTCTTTCGAAGACCTAGGTTCATCTTCAATTTTCTGATAAAACACTAATACTTTTTGCTTTGGACGACCCCGGCGGTTATCTTATCTTTCCAGAGTTTTTAATTTCAATTTTTCTTGAAACAGGGACTTCATTCGGCCTTCCTCTGGGAATTGGTCTTACCATTGTATTGGTCATAACATCCGGATTGATATCTGCTTCTGAAGTGGCTTTTTTCTCACTCACCCGATTACAACTCGATGCACTTCCCCAGTCCTCGGTTTCCGTTTCCCGGTTAAAAAAATTGCTTGAAAAGCCCAAAGCTCTGTTAGCTACGGTACTGCTTTTAAATAACTTCGTTAATATCGGAATCATTGTCGTTTCCGATTCTATCCTCAATCAATTCAATTGGGGCGGCGTACCGGAGTGGGCTGCATTTTTGATTCGGGTGGTGCTGATCACCTTTATCATCCTGCTTTTTGGTGAAATTATTCCCAAAGTGTATGCCCGTAAGTACCAGGTGAAGCTTTCACTTATGTTTGCTCCGGTGATGCTTGTGCTGGTGAAAATTTGCAGACCACTCACCTGGCCCCTCACTCAGTTCACTTCGTTTTTTGATCAACGCATTAAGAATAAGGTGAAAGGAATTTCGGTGGATAAACTCTCGCATGCCCTTGATCTTACTACCGAATCTAAATCCTCAATCGAAGAGCAAAAAATACTCCGCGGAATCGTGCAATTCGGCTCATTAGATGTGAAGGCAATCATTACTCCTCGTACGGCTGCTGTCACCCTTAGCATCGATACCCCTTTTCATGAAGTATTGGAAGAAATTCTGGAAAAAGGTCATTCTCGGATTCCTGTTTACAAAGAAAAAGAAGATCAGATTGAGGGAATTTTATACATAAAAGATATTATTCCCTATTTGAACGAGGGAGCCGATTTTGAATGGCACAAACTGATTCGTGAGCCATTCTTTGTTCCTGAAAGTAAAAAGATAGATGACCTGCTCAAAGAATTTCAGACCCGAAAGATGCACATGGCCATTGTGGTGGATGAATTTGGCGGATTTGAAGGGTTGGTTACCCTGGAAGATATCATTGAAGAAATCATCGGTGAAATCAACGACGAACATGATGACGATGATGTGGATTATTTTAAAATGAACGATACCAACTTCATTTTTGCAGGAAAAACTTCGGTGACGGATTTTCTCAGAATTATGGAAATTGACCGTACTTTTTTTGATGATTTTGACAGTGAACCCGAAAGTATTGCCGGTGTATTACTGGAAATTTGCGGGAAAATTCCGGCAAAAGATGATTCTGTTTCCTATAAAAATTTAACATTCAGAGTAATGAACGCCGATAAGCGCAGGGTTAACCGGGTAAAAGTAACTGTTGACGGAGAGTTTCAGCCGGCCGGAACGGATCATAACAACAAGCTGAAAATGCTGATTTTCCTTCTTTTCGGCTTAGGTCTTTTGTATTCCTGCGGAAACAGTAACGAAAAAATTGTTCGTCCTAAAGGCTATTTTGAAATCACACTTCCCGAAAAAAAATACCAGGTGTATGATAAGGAATGTCCTTTCACCTTTGAATATCCCGTGTATTCAGGCATCAGGCCATTTCAGCGCGATGTAACTAAAACCTGTTGGTTCGATGTGTATTTTCCTAAGTTTAAAGCCTCCCTTCATCTTAGTTATGAAGATGTGACCGGAAGATTTGTACAGTTTTCTGAAGACCAACACACATTGGCCTACAAGCATACCTCAAAAGCCAATGCCATTGATGAAATTTTTATTGAAGCACCTGAAGATAAAGTATGGGGGATTATCTACAATATTGAAGGAGATGCCGCCTCTAACTATCAGTTTCATGTTACCGACAGCCAGAAACATTTTCTAAGAGGTTCGCTTTATTTTGATTTCAAAGCTAACACCGATTCTGTTGCACCCGTACTTAATTTTTTGAAGCAGGATGTAATGCACCTTGTGGAAACCGTGAAGTGGAAATAATATCAATGGGTTCCCCTGAGCTGATGATAAAAATACAGTGAAATCATTAAGAGCAAAACGGCACCTGCCTGATGCAGCACACCCAGCCAGATAGGAACAGCAAATAGTAGGGTGAAAACCCCGAGTGCAAACTGCACATTTACCATAATAAACATGGCGTTTGCCAAGCTTCTTTCATCGAATCTAAGATTAGATACGCGAGACATTATCCAAAGGATTAATATGCCTATGTACAGAACAATACCCAACGTTCTGTGAATAAATTGTATTCCCGCCACATTCGGTCCTTCATTGGCAGACTCTCCGATTAAATTGAGATAAAGCGGTTTTTGATTAAAAGTGCCTTCCGCTACAAAACTTCCGTCCATCAGCGGCCAGGTATTATATAATTGGCCGGCATCCTTACCCGCTACAAACGCTCCGTAGATTATCTGTATGGCTAAAAGTACAAATGTCACTTTCCACATGCGTTTCAACAGCGGGAACTTGTTTGATAATGCCTTATTGTAGGGGTGACGGATGTCTAAAATCAGCCACCAGATTAATCCCAGTGTGGTAATTGCGGTACAAAGGTGCATCGCAAGCCGGTAATGGCTTACCCGGGGCTCATTCACCAAGCCGCTTTTCACCATATACCAACCCAAAAAACCCTGAAAACCGCCAAGAAGAAAAATAAAAAGGAGCCGCGGAGTAATTTTCTTTGTGAAATAATTTTTCTTTAGGAAATAAAGAAACGGCACTAAGAAAACGACTCCGATAAAACGCCCCAAAAAGCGGTGAAACCACTCCCAGAAATATATTTTCTTAAAGTTTGATAGCGCTTCTTCACCCGAACCGAATGCATATTTGTTTTTGAGCTCATATTCGGGAGTGGCTTTGTACTTTTCAAATTCTATATACCAGTCTTCATCCGAAAGGGGTGGAATGCTTCCCGTTACCACATTCCATTCGGTGATAGATAAGCCTGATTCGGTAAGCCGGGTAATGGCCCCCACCAATATCATGACAAAAACAAGAACAAGTCCTGAATACAACCAGATAGTAACCGGCTTTTTACCTTTTTCACTAGTAAACATGCGTTGCAAAGGTGCATTTTTTATTTATTTGCTCCCAAGGGTTTAAACATCAAAATGTACAATTGGTTTATGATTGTTGTGTATATAGTGGCTTCCGAGATGGCAGAAGCCGAAAAGTTAGGGAAAATGCTGCTAGAAAACCGGATGGCTGCCTGTGTAAACATATTGCCCGCAATGAAAAGTATTTACCGCTGGAACAATCAATTGGAAACAGCAGATGAAGTGGTGATGTTGGTGAAAACGCAGGCCGGGCAATATGCTGCGATTGAAAAATGCATTTTGGAGAATCATTCCTACGAAACGCCGGCAATTTTTTCTTTTCCGGTTCAGCATTGTAGCCCGGAGTTTGAAGCCTGGTTAAATAATCAAATAAATTAAGGCTTGACCGTTGAGGGAATCGGCATATTCGTAACTTTAGTCTTTATTTGAACATTATGAGCAGTCTTTCAGATTCATCCATTCATTCTTCTAAAGCCCCTGAACCGGTAGGGAAATATCCTCATGCCCGTAAAGTGGGTAATTTACTTTTCTTATCAGGGGTAGGACCTCGCGAACGGGGTACATCGAAAATTCCCGGAGTTGAATTGGATGAAAACAGGAACATCATTTCTTATGACATTGAAACCCAGTGTAGGTCAGTATTCAATAATGTAAGGCAGATATTAGAAGATTCCGGCTCATCTTGGGAAAATATTGTAGATGTTACCGTATTCTTGACCAATATGAAAGATGATTTTCCTACATATAATCGGCTTTGGGCTGAATATTTCAGCGAAAATCCACCGTGCAGAACCACCCTTGAAATAAATTGTCTTCCCACACCTATCGCTATCGAATTAAAAGTAATAGCCACAATTTAAAAAGACTGTCAATGAAACGATATCTGTTTTTTCTTTTGGTTGTATTAGCCGGCTTCTCTGCAAATGCTTTTTCACAATCTAAATATATATCCATGTCTCCGGTTCAGTTTCAGGCTGCATTGGAAAGCGAAACTGATGAAATTCTGATTGATGTTCGTCAGGATTGGGAATTTAAAAAAGGGCATTTGGAAAGCGCCCTGAATATCGATATCATGTCTGATGATTTTGATTCCAAAGTGTCCGCTTTTTCTAAAGATACTCCATTATATGTGTATTGTTTTTCAGGTGGAAGAAGTGCCGAAGCTTCAGAAAAATTGAAAGCCATGGGCTTCAAGAAAGTAGTGAATCTTACCGGAGGAATTTCGGCTTGGGAGAAAGCATTTTTACCCGTGGTGAAATAGCTTAGGGCAGGTTAATTCTTACGGCATCCATCCGTCCTTTCCATGTACCGTGATTTCCCGTTATTCCTTTAAAGAACGAAAATCCTTCATCAAATGTAAATTGATATTTGTCCAGACTGATTATCAGATATGGATCGTCTGATTTGTAGCCTTCTACCGCAACTAGGTTTCCGCTGATGGTTCCCCTTATATATTCCACAGCTTCTTTCCCTTTTTTGTTTTTGTAATACCAGTCATTTTCAGGTGCAGATTCAAACTGCCAGTTAATAAATCCCTCAATGCTATTGTCGGCATGTTGATCTATATCCATGACAAAGTTGAAAACGTATCCTTCGGGCGAAGCCCATTGTCCTTGCCACAAACCCGAGGCGTTTTGGGCACAAACATGAAGTAGAAATGATGAAAAAAGAAAGGCAAGGGTGAGGCGTTTCATATTCGTGTTTACAGGGAAACGACATTTATATGTTCAGTCTTATAACCGTCATGTTTTTAAGAACATATTTAGTTTTTTTTAACTACGGAAGGTTATAAGCAGAAAAAGCCCAGGTGATTTACCTGAGCTTTTCTATGTTATGAATGATATCAAACCGGGTTATTTATTCCCCGTTGATTTTCTTTTGTTGTACACTTTTTTCGCTCCATAAGCAGCTCCTGCTGCAGCCAACAAAAGCACGCCTCCATCAATGGGAACCTGAGTTGGCGGTGGCGGTGGAGGCAAAGGACCTTGGGCCAGCACTGCACTTACGCCAAACCCAACCATCATAACACCGATTGCGACTATTCGGCGGGTTGTCTTAGATGTATGTTTCATGTTACTTGTTTTCTTTTAATTATTTAATTCCCATAATGGCTTTGTGGGTAAACACTTTCTGTCCGTTGCTCAACTCTACCGTATAGCTTCCGGCGGCTAATACGCCGCAATCTACCGTAACTGTGCCTTGAGCATTAGTCAGCTGGGTGTTCATTACCCGTTTTCCGGCGGCATCGTACAATGTAAATGTCGTTTTGCCTTCCATGGGGACGGCAAATGTAATAAATACCTGATTATCTACATTCCACATTTTTACATTTTCTTTTTCCGCTTCTTCTACTGATGAAGTAGCCGCTTCACTCACCGTCACGCTCAGCGTGGATACCGCCGAACAGGTGTTGGTGGAGTTGGATGCGGTCAGTACCACTTCGTAGGTACCTGCGGTGTTGTAAGTGTGTAACGGATTCACATCCGATGAAGTCATACCGTCGCCGAAGTTCCAGCTATAGGTGTCCGCATGCTGAGCGTTCACCGTAAACTGGATTTCCTGGCCTTCTTCCACGCTCACACTTGAGGCAATGGCCTGAGCAACTACTGCTGCCGTGCCGTTTACCGTTACGGTTTCCACCGCGCTGTATCCGCTCTGTACTTCAGTCAGAGTCAGTTCATAATCACCAAGGGCTACGTTGGTTACCGTCACCGAACCGTTGGTCAGCGTTCCACTGCTTACCGTGGTGCTCTGTGCGTCCACAAGGGTATAGTTCCACTCCGCGGGAGATGCCGAAGTTATGGTCACCGAACCGGGTACTTCGCACAATGCATCCTGTGTTGCTGTTTCCACCGGAGGATAGAAGTGAACTAAGAAACGGCCGTTATGGGTGCCCTGGGGCACATTGAAGCTGTATGAATCGTCGGCACGCATATTCTGCCAGGTACCCGTTTCGGTATCTTCCAGATAAATCAGCGTGCTGGCAGGGAACTGATCCATATTGCTGAACACGAACGTATGCTCGCCCGCCGTTCCGGCTTTGATGCCCAGTGGTACGGTATATACATCCGTCAGGTTTCCGTAGCTGTTGATGGACATGTTCACGTTGTTCAGGATGCTATATACCATCGGCTGGTTGGCGTTGCCCAGTACTTTGTACGAGTCAAACATGCCGTCGTAAACCGGGGTGGCATCATCCATGAAGCGGATTTTGGTCATGTCGGCATGACCGCCTTTGCTCATGTCTATGTTCAGAGTCATGGGGTCGTTGCCCGAAAACAGGAACGAAGGAGGAGCCGTGGTACGGTTGGCGTTGCTCACGCTGAATACCGCTGAACCTGGGTTTGATACACGGAGCTGGAAGGCCTGGCCTATGGCGATGCCCTGACCCGGAGTGTTCGGATCCACAGGTTGGAAGGTTCCCAGATACGTACCGCTCGTTACCCATACCTGGGCAATGGCGTCAAAGCCCGCAGGTACGTCCGCCAGACTCCAGCGCAGCGGAGACGGATACGGGTTGCTCACGATGTTCCAGCCGTTGGTTACGGCTCCGTTGGCATGGGTGGCCGTATAATCATTCACAAGACCCGTGTTCGGTGCACCCACGAATGTAAGCGTGGTACCGCCGGGTACATCCATATAGTATCCGCGTCCGCGGGTCATACCGCCCGAAGTGAGCACCTGATATAAAGACTGATAACAGTTGAACTGCACGGGGCCGTTCTCCACCAGCTGCATCCAGTTTCCGTAAGGTGAGTTCCATGCCACCCAGTTCGGGTTACAGTCGGAAAGCGGAATCACGAAACCGGAATTTCCGGAAGGGGTGAAACCCTGAAGGCCCGAAATATTAGGCATATTCACCGGAGTGCCCAGCTGACGGAAACCCGCCACACCGATGGGCACATATCGTTGTACGCGTATATTGCCAACCACAGAACCTCCTTGTGTAAAGTCATCCAGCCAGGCTGTACCATTCATGTCAGATTGTAATGTAAAGGTACCGTTGGTGGTCATTACCCCGCTTAAAGTTAAACCGGAAGTAGGGGCAACGGCTACGGATGCACCGCTTGAAATGGAAAAGTTATTTACAATGACAGGAGTGCTGATTAATGGGAAGAAGTTAGGCGTTACGTTAGGTATGGTTATGTTTGAGTTAGCAACCGGAACCGAGCCTGAAGCCCAGTTTGTTGGCGTGTGCCAGTCGGTAGATGTAACTCCGGTCCATGTGTCACATAATTCACGATAGGTCATGATTCCTGAAGTAGTAGTCCAATTCCAAGAGCTCATATTAGCTCCCACGGATAAGGAAGTGGTGGTACCCGAAAACCAACTGGATTGATTTGTGGTAAACGCGGCACCGTTTCCGTTTGCGGGAGTGGCGCAAAACCCGCTTATATTGCTTGCTCCGTTATCACTCCAAGAAAACTGATAAAACGTGTTAGGACTTACCGGAATGGTATATGTGGCCGAAGCCCCCATTCTGAATTGCCCATCAACACAATTTGCAGTTGCCGTAAATTGTGGGTCAGATTCTACAGGACCCGCACCACATGGTGTTAAACATGAACCGCTATATACCACATTTAAGTTAAATCCGGCAGCCGTGTTTGAGCCATCAGATGTAAATTGAACAGTTAATGTTTGACCCGGATTACCCGTGAAATTTATTGTGCCAGTTCCTGAAAATGGTCCGGCAAGTAATGTACCGCCTGTACCAATGCCATCATAAATTCTGATGAAATCGAAGCCGGATTCGGTAATGTAATTGCCCGCAATATTAATTACACTGCTGCTGCTTGCATGTAACACAGACCAATCATTACGGTTATTTGCATAATTACCCCCACCCGCATGGTCTTGAATGAGAGTTTGCTGACCGCAGGGAACATTGTTTTGCTGTACAAATAAAACAGGTATTTGATTTGTCAATATTACCACAGAGACCACATTGGTAGTAGCCGATTGGCCACTGTTGGAGCACGTAACCACACACTGGAAATAGGTATCGCTCGTTAAACCCGCAGTGGTATAGTTTGGGGTATTGGCACCAGTTCCACCGGTTACGTCTGTAAAAGGACCGGAGGGAGATGATGATTCTTGCCATTGGTAAGTTGTACCGGTTAAGGTGGTATGACCTGATAAAGATAGATTAGCAGTGCCACCCGACAAAACACCCTGTATTGAAGGACTTGCCGTTCCTGCGGTTGGTGTTCCTGTACAAGGTATGATACACTGCCCGGTGTATGTGGCCACAAGATTAAATCCTGGGGCTTGAAAAGAACCGTCCGAAGTAAACTGGATGGTTAACGTCTGTCCAGCTGCCCCTGTATAATTAATGTTGCCTGAACCTGAAAATGGCCCTGCTAACAAAGTGCCACCGGTTCCGGCACCTGCAAATATTCTTACAAAGTCAAAGCCCGATTCGGTATTGTATGTACCGTTAATATTTATAATTCCACCATCGCCGGCATTTAACACAGTCCAATCATTTCGATTGGTTCCATAATTACTGTTACCGGCATGGTCTAATAACAATGAGTTTTGACCGCAGGGTACATTGTTTGCCCCGGTGCCGTTTACTAAAACCTGTGTTAAAACTTGAACAGCAACGGTGTTAGTAGTATCTGATGATCCGCTGTTTGAACATGTAACAATACATTGATAATAAATGTCGCTGGATAATGCGGCCGTGGTATAGTTAGGAGTATTTGCTCCGGTACCACCGGTTACGTTTATAAACGGACCGGAAGGAGATGATGATTCTTGCCACTGGTAAGTGGTTCCATTTAAAGTAGTATGACCCGATAAAGACAAATTCACCGTACTCCCAACGGTTGTACTTTGGAAAGCCGGACTTGCCGTTCCGGCGGTTGGTGTTCCTGTACAAGGTATGATACACGAACCTGTGTATGTAGTAACTAAATTAAATCCTGCGGCAACATTTGAACCGTCAGAAGTAAATTGTAGAGTTATGGTTTGGCCCGGATTAGAAGTGAAATTAATGCTACCGTTCCCGGAAACGGGACCAAACAATAAAGTTCCACCGGTTCCCACACCATTATATATTCGAATAAAATCCCAACCTGATTCAGTATTGTAAGTGCCGTTAATATTTATAATTCCACCATCGCCGGCATTTAATACAGTCCAATCATTACGGTTATTAGCATAATTACTGTTACCGGCATGGTCTAATAACAACGAATTTTGACCGCAGGGTACATTGTTTGCACCCGCGCCACTTACTAATACTTGGGTTAACGTTTGCACGGTAGCCACTGAAGAAGGGGCAGACTGCCCACTGTTGGTACAGGTAACCAAACATTGGAAGTATGTGGTACTTGTTAAAGTAGGTGTAGTGTAATTAGGGGTATTGGCTCCTGTTCCTCCTGTAACATCTGTAAATGGACCTAATGGAGAAGATGATTGTTGCCATTGGTAAGTAATGCCTGGGCCTTGGCTGTATAAACCTGTTAAGGAAAGATTAGCTGTAGTACCCGAAAGTATATTTTGAGTAGAAGGTGTTGCAGAGCCTCCATCAGGTAAACCTGCACATGGCGGTATGGTATACGTAATTCTAACAGCTCCTGCCTGCCCTGCCCCACCTGGCCTGTTTCCTAATGCGCCGGCTTTAGCGCCACCGCCACCGCCACCATATAACACACCGGCAAATCCATTGTCATTATTTGTTCTTGCAGCTGCACCATTACCCCCATCGGTGGGATTAGGATTGCCGCTTGCCCCAAGACCTGCTGCAGTATTGCTTCCTGCACCTCCATTTCCGCCGGGACCTGCCGCACCGCCACCGCCAGCACCATTACCCGCTGCAGTTCCTCCTTGTCCGCCTATAAAATTTGTGGAGCCTCCGCTACCTGCACCTCCTGCACCTCCAGGGCCAGCATTTCCATTATTGCTGCCTGATGTTCCGGGACCACCGGTGCCACCACCTGCGGTTATTGTAAAACCTGCGGTAAATGTGGTTGCATTCCCATTAGATCCGGCATTCCCATTATTGGGCCCTCCGGCTCCTCCCGTACCAACGGTGAAATTACAAACATCACCTGAATTAACGGTGAATGTTTGACTGGTGAAACCTCCCCCTCCGCCACCGCTTCCACGACGAGTGCCTAAAGCAATATTGGTGTTACGGGCAGACCCACCACCGCCACCGCCACCCCAACATTCTACCGTAATAGAAGTTACGCCAGGAGGTACGGTAAAGCTACCGCTGGATGTGAATAGCTCTACGGTCTGCCCCCAAATAGGAGAGAAAGACACTAAACTAACGGCAATTATTGCTAAGAATAATTGAAAGGATTTGAGTACAAGTTTTTTCATAAATATTTTCATTAACTCGATTAGGCTCTGCAATATAAATGTATTATTTGTATGGACAATAAAAAATTGATTAAAAATATTCCACATTGTGCTAAGATATAGAGTGTAAATATCAGATAATCAAATGAAAAACGAATGTTTTTTCAAGATTTTCAGGAATGTGAATGTTAAAATGAAGATATCCCGTACTTTCGGACTTTCAAATCTGTTTCATCATTGGCGTTTTCATTTTCTACCGATACCATTTGTGCCCTTTCCACTCCGGAAGGATATGGAGCACTTTCTGTAATCCGTATTTCGGGAGAGTCGGCTTTTCGCATTAGCGAAAAAATTTTCACTCCCGCAGGTAAAAATAAATCGTTGACCGACAGAGCTTATCCCTGTGTAGTATTTGGGAAAGTTATGGATGGCCTTCAAATTCTGGACGAAGCTGTACTGACTCTTTTTAAAGCACCGGCTTCTTTCACGGGCGAAGATACAGTTGAATTCAGTCTGCATGGTTCCCCGTATATCCGCAAACGGGTATTGGAACTGCTGGCGGAGCATGGTTGTAGACCTGCTACGGAAGGGGAATTTACCAAGAGGGCTTTCATGCACGACAAAATGGATCTTTCACGGGCCGAAGCGGTTGCCGATTTAATACATAGTGAAAGCGAAGCGGAACATAAAATCGCCATGCGGCAGATGCGGGGCGGATTTTCGGAAGAACTCCGTGAACTGCGTGAGAAACTGGTAAATTTTGCATCATTGGTGGAACTTGAACTGGATTTTGGTGAAGAAGACGTAGAATTTGCCGACAGAAACCTGTTGAAAAGCCATGTGCAGGGCGTGCTGAAGAAAATTAACAGCCTTACGGCTTCCTTTAAATTGGGTAATGTAATTAAACGCGGTGTGCCTGTGGCCATCATCGGGGAACCCAACGCCGGAAAAAGTACTCTGCTGAATGCCCTGCTGAACGAAGAGCGGGCTATTGTGAGCGATATCGCAGGCACCACCCGCGACACCGTAGAAGATGAAATCAGTATACGTGGCCTTCTGTTCCGGTTTATTGATACGGCCGGAATCCGCGAAACACAAGATACGATTGAAAATATGGGTATTGAACGGGCGTTGGAAAAAGCCAAACAGGCTGAAGTGGTGTTACTTTTGGCCGATGCTTCCCGCTGGAATCCGGTTGAGCTTCAATCCTTGTTTGAGCGTATCGGTAACCAATCGGTGATTTTGGTAATCAATAAAACCGACCTTCTTACTGTTGAACAGCAAATGACCATTCAGCAGGAAGCGGAAAGTCGTTTCAACGATGTGCCTATAGTGTATATATCTGCCTCGCTCAAAAAAGAGATTGACTTGCTCAAAAACACGCTCTTTGAAAGTTTGGATACTTCAGCCCTTCAAAACAATCAGACAGTCATCACCAACCTGAGGCATTATGAAGCGTTAAAACGAACCGAAGAATATTTAACCAAAGTGTTGGCCGATATCGATATGCATATTTCGGGCGATTTTCTGGCGATGGACATCCGTCAGGCCTTGTTTCATCTGGGTGAGATCACCGGGGAAATCACAACCGACGACCTATTGGGTAATATATTCAGCAAGTTTTGTATCGGAAAGTAATTTGTTTTCCGATTTCTTCTAAGTGCTTGTTTTTCTTAGGTTTTAGCCCTTTTTTCCTTCCTTTATTTGTTGCCAAACTACTCTTTTTTGCTTATATTTGTTGCCAGATTGTTGCCCTGAAAAGTTGCCCTTGTTGTTGGGCAACAAGTTGGAGAGTAAATGTCACACATAGGCACACTCTGTCACTACAAGGCACTAAAAGACAAATACAGGCACATGGCAAGCAACATAGAAATCACCAAAAAATGCCTCTACTGCGGTAAGGAGTACACGGCCAAAACGCTAACCACAAGGTATTGCGGCCACACCTGCAACAGTCGCCATTATAAGCAACTGAAGCGGGAAGAAAAGTTGAACAACTTCAAAGAAGCTCAGGCGAAGCCTGAGCAACAGCCGCAGCAATCATTTGACATTGCATTACAGCAAAAAGAGTTTCTCAGCATTGATGAAGCTGCAAAACTTATTGGTGCAAGCCGCAGAACAATACACCGCCTTATATCCGGCAACAAACTCCAAGTTGGTAAGGTTGGCAGCCGTACAATCATCACACGAAAGGCAATTGATAATCTCTTTAATACACAAGCCGTATGAAAGTAACACTCAGACAACGCACCAAAGGTGATAAGGTCAGCCTTTATCTTGATTACTACCACAAAGGAAAAAGGGAGTATGAATATTTGGAGCTGTACTTGTTTCCAGAGCCGGAGAAAGGCAAACTCACTAAGGAGCAAAAAGAATCCAACAAGGAAACCCTTGCACTGGCTGAAAGCATCCGTTCAAAGCGGCAGATAGAAATACAGAACGGCATTTATGGCTTTCAGGATCAGAGCAAGTTAAAAGGCAGCTTCCTGCGTTATGTGGAGTACTTAGCAGAGAAAAGGAAAAGCAGCCAGGGCAATTATGATAATTGGGACAGTGCATTGAAGCACCTCAAAAAGTATGTGAAGTTTGACGTTTCATTTGGGCAGGTAGATAAGAACTGGTTGGATGGTTTCAGGGAGTACTTAATGAAAGAGGCAAAGACACCAAGCAAGCAGCCACTATCCCAAAATTCACAAAGCAGCTACTTCAACAAAATCAGGGCAGCATTAAAGCAAGCATACAAAGAAGGCATCATCAAGCAGAACCCTGCCGACCTTGTGGACGGCATCAAGCCCGGTGAACCTGAAAGAGAATTTCTCACCTATGAAGAACTGCAAGCAGTTGCAAAAGCTGAATGTGAAATACCATTATTAAAAACCGCTTTTCTTTTCAGTGCAATGACTGGCCTCCGCTGGTCAGACGTTCAGAAATTGGTTTGGTCAGAAGTTCAGCATAGCAAAGAAGTTGGTTATTACATACGCTTCCGGCAGAAGAAAACCAAAGGAGCAGAAACATTGCCAATATCAGAGCAAGCCTTCGGCTTGTTGGGCGAAAGAGGAAACCCGGAGGACCGTGTTTTCATTGGCTTAAAATACAGTGCATGGCATAACCTCAAATTGCAACAGTGGGTTATGCGGGGAGGTGTAACAAAAACAATCACGTTCCATTGTGCAAGGCACACCTACGCAACATTACAATTAACTTTAGGAACGGACATTTACACCGTATCAAAATTATTAGGTCACAAGGATTTAAAAACTACGCAGATATATGCAAAGATTATTGACGACAAGAAGAAGGTAGCTGCTAATAAAATTGTACTCGACTTATGAACAATGAACTAAATCTATATCATAAAATTTTGTTCTTGGAGCTTCGCCCCTGGGCTAACAGAGAGTTTTCAGAGGCGAAGTATAAAGAACTTCTAAATGCAGTAAAGAAGGAGGATTTTGCTTTTCAGCCATTGTATGAATTGTCATTTTTAAAACCGCTTTCCAATAAGCGGAGATACTACCATGCTTTAATTGAAAACGAAGCTACACGATACCTCAACACTATTTACAGCATTTTTGTTGGTGCATACAATGATCAAGAAAAATACTTCTGGTCGCATGATACCCTGAGTAAAGTAATGGCTCAAAAATTGACTGAAACAGCAGCACGTATATCTGAGCATAATTATTTTCTTTCTACCCTTACGAACCCACTCGAAAAAAACCAAGCCGACACAAACACACTGGATGAAATATACATTCTTCAGCTACTGAAGTTTCAACTAATCCGCATCTATTTAGAGTTGCAGACAATTTTCAATGGCTATTTGAAAGACGATGCTTATACAGAAGCTGAACTGAATGAAATCTATTTCAAAGAGCCAATACCAAACGAATCTTTTCTTGTACCGGCTAAGAAAATTAATAAGCCAGTACCTGCTTCGCAGGTTACGGCTAAACCTGATGAAGTTCAGTTTAAGGTAAGAGCATTTGATTTCCGTTCAGAGAAAAAGGGGATTTTGCCATACACGGATATAATCCAAGACCCAAGCAGGTTTTCACGTTTTGAGGAGCAGTTGTTTGCTGAGAAATTGATTGATGAAGACTACGACTTCAAAAACGAACACGGCCAAATACAGGAACTGGCAGCCTCCTTTCATGTACTTATAAAAAAAGGATACTTCCATAAATTCAAGTTTCCCGGTAAGGTTCCGATAAAGCCCCTTGACATTCGGAAGTTCTTAGACCATCGCTACAACTCTAATACGGATAAACAGTTCCGTACCTGGGCTAATAACCCTGATAAATTAGCTTCTTTCATTGATGGCAAGTACTGGTTGGACAATATTCCAACGTCCTGAATTGCGGTAATTTGCTGTCAATTTACCATTTCAAATTTCCACTCTTTTTCTGAAACCCTTTACTGGCAAGGCTTTTAGCCTTGTCCAAATTTCCATTTTCAAGACTACCAAAGCCTAATTCTGAGCTTTGTATCGTCATCGGGAATCGGTGATGACTTTTGGCCAGAAGTCCATTTCTAACAATTAATAAGTAAGACAATGGACGAAATATTAAAGCGTCTTGAAAAGATTGAAAAGCTCATTGAGAGCCAGAACCTGGTACGCAAGGACGTACTGAATTTTAACGAGTGTTGCGACTACTTGGAGTTGTCGCAGTCACACCTGTACAAGCTAACCAGTACCGGGGCTATACCGCATTACAAGCCCAACGGGAAGAAAATCTATTTCAGAAGGGCGGAACTGGATGAATGGTTGCTTCGCAACCGCACCACTACGCAGGATGAAATAGAAAGCAAGGCAGCAGATTATCTCATTAAAAAAGGGAGGATACAGCTATGACAGAAGTTATGAATCTGCTCCTGCAACTCTCCCAGGACTTCGAGGTAATCAGGGCTTATGTGTTGGCACTAAAGAAATCCAAGTTGGAGAACTTCAAAGAAACATGGATTGACGGCCAAGACGTAATGCACACCATGCACATTAGCAAGCGTACCCTTCAATCCCTTCGGGATAACGGAACGCTTCCATACAGCCGCATCAATGGCAAGTTTTACTACAAGGTTGAGGACATAGAAAACCTGTTGCAATCCAATTACTCACAATCTAAATCAACAGGTGATGGAAATAAGTAAGACAGCCATTTTGGATAAAACACACTACGGGCTTAGAATCTATTCCCATGTGTTGCGGCAGTACTATCCGGGTGAAACAGTCCTTTCCCTTTCGGGAAGGGACTGCCAACCCACTAAGAACCCTTTCAATGAAAACAAGCCAACATTGAAAATTCAGATAGTAAACAATTGTGCAGAGCATTACGATTTGGAGAACAGCATCGGCAAAGGCGATGCCTTTGACTTCGCTGCATTGCATTACCAATTACAAGGTGATGAATTGTGCCAAAAGCTGAATGAAGAACTCTACTTGCGTATCGGTAAGCAAAAAGGCTTTTACAATGAAAATGTCATTGCTCCGGTTGCTCCGCAACTTCAGCCTGTAAAAGTGCCAATCCCTTCTTTCAGTTATTTCAAAGCACCAGTAACAAACACGGTTCCATTCAAAGAAATCAATTTGTTGCAAGTGTACCACTTGCTTAAATGCAATCAATTTGCTCAGTGTACAAGTACACTTCGCAGCATTACCGATAAGCAAGAAGCAAGGAAATACAAAGCATCTGTATTTGATTATGTGACCTTTTCAGGCACATTCTCAAAACGCAATGACAAGTCATTGCTCAGGCACTCAGGCTTAATCACAATTGACTTTGATCACATTGGCAATGTACCTGAATTGAAAGACCGGCTACTGAAGGATGAATACTTTGAAACAGAATTATTGTTTGTTTCTCCTTCTGGTGATGGCCTAAAGTGGGTGATTCCAATTGACTTGACAAAGGCAAAGCACCACGATTATTTCAAAGCCATTGCCAACTATATCAAGCACACTTATCAGTTGGAAGTCGACCAATCAGGTAAGGACGTTTCAAGAGCCTGCTTCTTAGCAGAGGATGCAGGTGCATTTATCAATCCCAAATATTTATAATCAATGGAGAAAAAGATATTCAATCCGTTGGATTGGTTGGAGCAACCAAACCAACACCAAATAAATACTGAACCGCAGAAAGTAGAAGCCAATACCGATGCAGCAGAAGTTGAAAAAATCATTCAGCAAATCGAAGCGAAGCAAATTGACATTGCAACCGCTTACAGCGATTGGCGGGATATAGGATTTGCTTTTGTAGATGCCTTTGGTGAATCAGGCAGAGAATATTTTCATCGCATCAGTAAGTTTTATGCTGATTACTCAGCAACCGAATGTGATACCCAATACACCAATTGCCTAAAGGCAAATGGTCACGGTGTAACCTTGAAAACATTCTTCTTTCATGCAAAGCAAGCAGGTGTAACCATTGCGGTTTCACCGCAATACACCGAACAGGAAAAAGTACAGTTACCAACTTTCCCTGAATCTATCTATCCTCAGCTTCCTGAGTTTCTGCAAAAGGTTGTCAAGATTGCTTCATTCAACGAAGAACGAGACATTCTTTTGTTAGGCACTATCGTTTCACTCAGTGCCTGTTTTCAGAAGCTATACGGTATCTACGATGGCAAAAAGGTTTTCTCAAACCTGTACATTTTCATCACGGCACAGGCATCAGCAGGTAAAGGCAGGTTGGTACACTGCAAACAACTGGTAAAGCCCATTCATAAACATTTGAGGGAGCAAGCCAAATTGATGAAGCAGCAGCATGAATTGGAAATGATGGAGTACAACGAAAAGAAAGGCAAAGATGCAAGTGCAGAGAAGCCCAACAAGCCGCCTGAAAAAATGTTGTTCATCCCGGCTAACAACAGCACAACAGGAGTATTCCAATTACTGTTCGACAACGAAGGCAGAGGCTTAATGTTTGAAACAGAAGGCGACACCCTGGCACAAGCATTTAAAACCGATTACGGCAATTACAGCGATGGTTTCCGCAAGGCATTTCACCACGAAACCATATCATACTACCGCAGAACAGACCGAGAGTATGTTGATATTGAAAGCCCATGCCTTTCAGGCATGTTCACCGGAACACCAAAGCAGGTTTCTGCACTTATCCCAAATGCTGAAAACGGCTTATTCAGCCGTTTCATTTTCTATTTCATGAATATTCAGCCGGTATGGAAAAATGTATTCGCCAATTCGTCTGATAATGGCTTAGATGATTACTTTGACCAGTTAGGCAATGACTTCTTTGGTTTGTACCAAACCCTGATGGCCAACCCTGAAATACAGTTCTGCCTCACAGCAGAACAACAGGAGCAGTTCAACGCCTTCTTTGAGCAAATTCAAAACACCTACCTCAGCTTGCAGGGGCTTGACTACATGGCAACAATCAGGCGTTTGGGGTTGATTGCTTTCCGTATTGCCATGATCCTATCCGCTTTGCGGATTATGGAACATGGAGATTTGCCGGAACGCATCATTTGTGAGGAAAGAGACTTTCAAACCACTTTGGAGATGGTCCGGGTCTTGGTGAAACATGCCAGTAAAGTTTTTTCCGAACTACCCCAAGATGCACCAATGCCCAAGCGTAAAAACCAAAAGGAACGGTATCTGGATGCCCTACCTGCCAGCTTCAACAGGCAGGAGTACCTGAGAATTGCCGTCTCTATGTCCATACCCGATAAAACAGCCGAAGGCTACATTACCGACTTCTGCAAACGGGGGCTGATACATAGGGAAAAGCAAGACCATTACCTGAATCCCAATGCTAAGGAAACTCAGGATTTAACGGAAATCAAGAAAGGGTAAGCTAATGCTTGCCCTTTCGCAGATTCGGGCAGACCCTTTGAAACTGCCTACATGCTGCCCAATTTAAGGGCTAACCGCCCTTAGCTTCCTTCGTTTCCTTAAAATCCTGAAAACCCTTGATTTTAGGGCTATTTTCTTTTTGTTGTCAGGGATTTTCTTTTTTTGCCTAAATTAGCCAATTATTGACAAGTCAAAAAAATACAATGGAAAGCCAGTTTGGTAATAGGGTTAGGGCTTTGAGGGAAAAGCAGAAACTGTACTTGCGTCAGGTAGCACCCTTACTTGAGATGGATACAGCCCTGCTTAGTAAAATTGAAAAAGGGCAACGCCATTTGAAGAAGGAGCAGATCCCTTTGCTTGCGGAAATTCTGAAAGCTGATAAGGATGAACTCATTACCCTTTGGCTTGCAGACCAGGTTTTTGATGTTATCAAAGATGAAAACATGGCTGATGAGGCTTTAAAATCCGTTTCACGAAAGATTAAAAAGAAGAAATGAACCATATCCAACATAATCAAATAGTCAATTTCATTTGGGGTATTGCCGATGATGTGCTTCGTGATGTTTATACACGAGGCAAATACAGAGATATAATACTTCCATTCACGGTATTACGTAGGTTGGATGCTTTGCTGGAGCCTTCAAAAGACAAGGTGATTGAAATGCATGAGCAACTCAATAAGTTGAAAATCGAAAATCAGTCCCCACAGCTAAGAAAGGTATCAGGTTACGTTTTTTACAACACTTCTAAATACACTTTCAAGAAGTTACTAAATGACCCTGCAAACATTCGGCAGAACCTTGAAAATTATCTGGATGGCTTTAGTTCAGATGTGCAGGACATCATTAGTAAATTCAAATTGCGTAATCAGTTGGATACGCTTGAAGAAGGCAATATCACTTTCCCATTGATTGAAAAATTCTGTTCTTCTCAAATCAACCTGAGTCCGGTAGCGGTGAAAGATAAGGATGGAAACATTGTGCATGAAGGTTTGAGTAATCTTGGAATGGGATATGTTTTTGAGGAGCTTATTCGCAAGTTCAATGAAGAAAACAACGAAGAAGCGGGTGAACACTTCACACCAAGGGAAATCATTAAGTTGATGACCCATCTCATTTTTGAACCCGTCAAAGACAAAATAAAGGAAGGTACTTATCTCATTTATGACCCTGCTTGTGGCAGTGGAGGTATGTTAACGGAAGCCGAACATTTTGCATTGGAAATAAATCCCAAAGCAACCTACCATTTATACGGTCAAGAAGTGAACCCTGAAACATTTGCAATCTGCAAAGCAGATATGCTAATTAAGGAGGAAGACCCTGAGAAAATTGCTTTTGGTTCAACATTGTCAAATGATGGTTTCCCCAAGCTAAAGTTTGACTTTATGCTGTCTAACCCGCCCTATGGAAAGACATGGAAGGTTGACCAGGACAGCATTGTTGATTCAAAAACAAAAGAGATTCTTGATAGTCGCTTTATTGTTGGAGTGCCAAGGGTAAGTGATGGTCAGTTGCTGTTCTTGATGAACATGGTTTCCAAAATGAAGGCCGATAGCGAAATAGGCAGTCGCATTGCTTCCGTACATAACGGCTCGTCATTGTTTACAGGTGAAGCAGGTGGTGGTGAAAGCGAAATCAGAAAGTACATCATTGAAAACGATTTACTCGAAGCAATCATTCAGTTGCCAAATGATATGTTTTATAACACTGGCATCGCAACGTATATATGGGTGCTGAGTAACAAAAAAGAGGAAAGAAGAAAAGGTAAAGTTCAATTGATTGATGCCTCTGGCATCTACAGCAAAATGCGAAAAGGTTTAGGCAGCAAGTCAAATGAATTGACGGAAACCCATATCCAACAAATTGCAGATGCATTTAAAGATTTTCAACAGAACGTAATCAGCAGAATTTTTGAAAACGATGACTTTGCTTATTGGAGTATTACCGTAGAACGGCCTTTGCGTTTGTCATGGCAGCTTACAGAAGAAAAACTATCTTCTATTGAGGATACGGATTACTATTTGCCGGTACTCCAAGCATTGCAAAAGCAGTTTCGTACTGCTGTTCAAAACGATTTCAATCAACTATTGTCTGCATTAGATACGCAGCTAAAGAAATTGTCATTGAAGTGGAAGCCAAAAGAGAAGAAAACATTTTTAGATGCACTGTCATGGCGTGATGAAGAAGCCCAACCTGTTATCAAAAAGCAGGATAAAGATGAAGTAATTTATGAAGCTGACCCTGAATTACGGGATTACGAGAGTGTTCCGGTAAAGCAAAATGTGCAGGAATACTTTGAAAAGGAAGTTTGGCCCTTTGTGCCGGATGCATGGATTGACCATTCCAAAACGGTTAAAGGTTATGAAGTGTCCTTTACCAAAATTTTCTATCGCTATCAGCCATTGCGAAGTGTGGCTACCATCACCGAGGAAATTGTGCAGCTGGAAAGGGAAACCGAAGGTTTATTAAACGATATAATTGCTTAAACGATGAATATAGAAAGCATCACCATACAAAACTTCAGGAATATTGGAAAGGAACGAACCTTTCTCCTGAATAGACATTTTACCGCTTTTATCGGTATTAACGGTAAAGGTAAATCAACCATTCTCCATGCCTTACGGGTGGCGAGTGGTTCTTATTTTTTAGGTATCCCAAACTCTGAGGTAAAGTCACGGCATATTCACAAAGATGAAATTCGTTTCACTGAATCAAATTATCAACTTGTACCTCAGTTCCCGGTCAAAGTAGAAGCAACCGGAAAATTTCCAGGTAGAGATAGTGCAATTACTTGGCGTAGGCAATGGTTGGAAGGGAAATCTTCTGCAACAACCAAGCATTCAGATGTTGGGAGTATCAAGGATATAGCAATGTCCAATTATCATGAAATAACGAAAGAAGGTAACGATAAAATCCCTTTGCCACTGATTGCTTTTTTTGGTATTTCTCGTGCCGTTGGTGCAGGTCGTGTTACCCAACAGAGCCGCATTCAAAAGTTAGGTCGGATTATTTTCCGTGAAGGTTATCAGGATTGGGATGAGATGAGGGCTGTTAAATTTCATTACCCTGAATGGTTGGGTCGTTATGATATGCTGTTAAAACAGCAGAAGGAATACATAGGTACAAAAGATGCCTTTTTTACAGCAATAAGGAAAGCAAATCCATACATAAGCCAGATTGAGTTTAGTGGCGGAGAATTATGGGCAAAAGTGAAAATTGATGATGAAGAATCCAGCCTTTTGCCCTTGAATCTACACAGTGATGGTGTTCATTATTTCACCGAAATGGTTGCTGAACTGGCATACCGTTGTATTGTTTTGAATGGCTTTAAAGAAGAAAAGGCAATTGATGAAGCAACAGGAATAGTTATGATTGATGAATTGGACTTACACCTTCATCCCAAATGGCAACGCCATGTTGTTAATGACTTGAAAACAGCTTTCCCAAACCTTCAATTTGTCGTTACTACCCATTCTCCATTCATTGTTCAATCCTTAAAAAGCGATGAAATCTGGAATCTCGACAAATTAATGGATGTAGCTCCAGACGAGTTAAAGATTGATACCGTAGCAACCGAGATTATGGGTATTTCAAGTCCTTACTCTGAATCTAACGAGGAGCTTTATAATAAAAGCAAAAAATTCATGGAAGACCTCGAATCAAATAAAACTGTGGGTGAGCTTCAAAAGGAACTGGATGATATTTCAGACCCGGCAGTGAGAGCATTTCTTGAACTACAAAAAATATCTAAAGGGAAATGAGGCCATTAAATAAAGGAAATACGCCTACTGATTCTACAGGGAATCCGATTTCGCCTACAGATTACAAAAGTTGGAGAAAGGCACTAATAGATAGAATTGGTGCCTATTGTGCATATTGTAATATGCCAATAAAACATGCTTTACAAGTAGAGCATGTAGTACCTAAAAATCCTCCAGCTGGTTATACTGTAGGTGATCCATTAGCCTGGTCAAATATGCTGCTCGCCTGCGGTCCATGTAATAATGCAAAAGGGAATACTCCTGTTGACTCAATCACATTTTATCTGCCGGAAGAGCACAATACACATCTTCCTTTTGTAATAGTTCCTCATGCAACAGATGCTAAACATGCTATAGTTACAGAAAGGCCAGGGTTAAATGTAAATCAGTTCCCCAAGGCACAGCGTACAATCGCTTTGACTGAATTGAATGCAACCGATGAACGACCCAATATCGTAGACCTTCGAAGTCGTGAACGGAAATTGGCTGCAATAACTGTTAATTCAACACGAAACATTTACAACCTTGCCGCAGCTATTAATCCCATTCTCGCTGCTGAACATGTCGTTCATGTAGCATCTCGGACAGGCTTTTTTAGCTTGTGGTACGAAGAGTTTATGAATGAGCCTTTGGTTATGGAAAAGCTAACTGATAATAATATTATCAAAGGAACGGCAACCAATTGTTTTGACCCTGCCAATGGTTACAAGCCCATTCCCCGTAACCCTGGAAATATCGCTGACCCCATTTAAACCTATGTAATAAAACATGCAATTACAAGCAGGCTACATATTAGAATCAGTTCGAGATGCACTCAACTCTTATGGAAAGCGGAATGAGAAGTCACCTGCATTGCATGGCTTGTTACGGTCACTAAGCACATTTGAAGTGCAAACCGGACTTAATCTTGAAACACCGGCTAATCCACCATCCATATTTGCTGTAGCATCCAATATTATCACAAGAGGATTGCCCACTTTGGCGAGTGTTCATTTGGAAGAATACTTTGCTGATAAATTAGCAGTTACACAGAGGCAGGATAATACTGCCAGAGGTAAAGTTGCGTTCCCATTCGTGAATGTTGATGAAGATAATGAACACGGCCATTCACTTTTCAAGGCATTACACACAATTGACCCAAGAGCAAAGAACAGAAGCCAGTACCTAAAAGTAAGTGATGTTGACAGCAGTTTTGAACGCAGCTTTCTCCTAAAACTATTGCCTGAAAAACAGGCATTCCTGGCTCAGCTTTTAGAAAAGCAAAGAACCCGTAGTTCTTTTACCCGTGACAACAATCAGGGAAGGGTAGATTTTAGCCTTGAAATACCTTATGATTTTACCAAAAACAGAACCAACCGCTATAACAGTCAGGTGCAGATTAAGCACCACAAGACTTATGTGATTGAGGTGGATGGTAAAAAGTACCATACGGATTTACTGGATGACCTGAAAGATTTTGAAATTGCTCAGCTGTCCCGTAACATCAGCCACATCACTGAAGATAGAGTTTATAAAGATGTAGAAGAATTTATCCGAACGATTGAAGCAGAAGAATTTATACGACAAGCACAGGCCAACTACAGCAATGAAGAATATTTATTGAGCAAACTTACTGCCTTGTGCCTTGCCCCCTTCGGTATGGCAAGGCTTCAAAGGGTGGTACTTCAATACCTAATGGCTCATTATGATGCTGCAATCACCAAGCAAAAGATAAAAATAGCTGTTGCAGAAAGAGACCTTCCATGTGCAATGGCTGCATTTGATGACCTTTCTTTATTACTCCATACCCTCAATGATTTAGCTCAAACTCAAATTCATATCCCTGCATTCGAGGTGCAAGTTTTCGCTTCGCCTGAATTTAAGGACCATCCATTGCATAATGGCAAGTCAGTTGCTCCGCTTACTGCTTTGAACGCTGCGGATTTCGACCTTGTTATTGATATTTCGGTGTTGCGGAGATTATCTGTTTTTAAAGATGATTTTCCGCCTTCGCACAATACAATTGTCATTCGCAATGCTCATTACATACACTACAAAACCAACACAGGAGTCATATCAGCACCTTCAGTGTTATACAGGCCATTGGTAAACCAATTGCAGAATGAAGTTTTTGAGCCTATTGCTGAAACATCTGAACTGCTTAAAAAATTATTGCAGGACATCTTCCGTAAACTCGATTTCCGGGTAGGTCAGCTTCCTATCCTCAATCGGGCAGTGCAACTCAAATCGGTCATTGGGTTGTTGCCAACAGGTGGCGGTAAATCTCTTACCTATCAGTTGGCAGCCATGCTGCAACCGGGTACTACTATTGTCATTGATCCGATTCGTTCATTGATGATTGACCAGTACAATGGCTTGAAAGAACTGAGCATAGATAAGTGTGAGTTCATAAACTCTACCCTTACTACTGCCGAAAGAAATTTTAATCAACATGAATTATTGGCGAAAGGCCAGTTGCAGTTCTTATTCGTTTCGCCTGAACGTTTTGTAATTGATGATTTCAGAAAAGCACTGGACAATGCACGGAAAGACGGACACTGTTTTGCTTATGCGGTGATTGATGAAGTGCATTGTGTTTCTGAGTGGGGGCATGATTTCAGAACACCTTATTTAAATCTGGGCGACAATGCTCAGGAATACTGCCTTACCTACAGCGGCAATTCAATTCCGCTTTTTGGGTTAACCGCAACTGCATCTTTTGATGTGTTGGCGGATATTGAAAGAGAGTTGAACATAAAGGAAGATGATGGCAATGCGGTGGTGCGTTTTGAAAACAGCGTAAGAGATGAAATCAACTACCTTGTAAAGGAAGTATCCAACACCTACGAAGGGTTAGACAATCTGACCGAGAAAGCCATCAGGGAGAGTATTGGTAAAAAGAAGCAGGATGCCATTTTTGGTTTAATAGGCGACAAGCAAACGGTGCTGCAAACATTTAATCAGCCGCCAGCTATTCAAGAAATAATTGAACATTCTTTCAAAAATTATTTGCCTATTACTACAAGGCAGGAATGGCTGCAAAAGGCAGGTAGCGAACCAGAAGCCCTGAAACAATATGAAGGCATACTGTTTAATAAACTCCATATTTCCACAGATGCTTTTGCTGTGCAAAAGAAAGATGATACAACCCTGTATCAATATGGGCTGATTGTATTCATGCCACACAGACAAGGCTGGTTAGGCATTCGGAATGGCTACAATTCGCATGGTGTATTTGATAATCCCGGATATGTATTGATTGAACAGGACGATCAAAAGGCAATACACTATTACATTTCAGAAACCTTAGGCTACTTCATGGGAAGTGGCGATGAGGATAATGCCGATAAGGTGGATGAAGAATCATTCCATCACCTCGAACTCTTCAAGGATAATGAGGAATCGGTAATGGTAGCTACTAAAGCGTTTGGTATGGGTATAGACAAGCCAAATGTGCGAATGACCATTCACATCAACATTCCACAGTCCATTGAATCTTTTGTGCAGGAAGCAGGGCGTGCCGGTCGTGATGGCAAGGTTTCAGCCTCCGTTATTCTGTTTAACAACGACCAGTTACGCATTGCATCTAAGCCTAAAGAACCCTATCATTTGGATAAGGATGTACTCATGTACTTCCATAAGAACTCTTTTAAAGGCCAGGTGAAAGAAAGGGTAATGATTCATGAACTGCGAAGCAGAATAACTTACCCGAATACCAATAACCTCCAAATGCTCATTGACCAGCTCAATGACCTGTTTGGAACAGATGATGTGCAATTTGCCATCAAATTAGGAGGTCCCAACCATCGCAACCGCATTTTCATTAATACAATCACCGGCACAAGCATCGGGTATGTATTTCTCGATAATCAAAACACAGGCATATACCACGATTTCGGAAACGATGCATTCTGTTACCAACTGGTTGATTGGTTAAAGACAAATCTGCCTTTCACCGCAATAGTTGGTGTTGATAATCTTAGGTCATGGCTCGACCAGGTGGTCGTGAATACTCAGCACCAAATGGGTTTGGAAAGAATGTTGGCTGAAATGGCTACAGGGGATACAAAATCATTGCCTGTTCCCTTTACCAACCGTTTCTATTCCAAGAGGGCAAAGTCTAAAATGTACTTCAACCTCAATCAGGAGCATTTGCAAAAAGTGTTGGCTACTGCCGCTATACAGCAACTCATTGCCGCAAACCTTACTTCACCGGCTTCCGTAGGCGGCTTGCTGAAGGATGCAGTTTTTGACGGCTTGGATTATCCCGACTTTGTTGAATCATTGAACATACCAAATGAACAGGTAAAGCAGAAGCTCCTGAATTTGGAAGATGAGCAATCTTTGGAACTACAACGGGCTTATTTTATTCCCCGTAGTCAGGACGATACTGCCAAAGCTATTTACCGCTTGGTATCTATTGGCATCATTGGTTCATATACTATCGACTATCAGAATAAGCTATACACCATCCAATTCACCAAAAAGACTGACCAGGATTATTACCGTTCACTCGAAGAACTGATTTCCCGATACACTTCTAAGAATGTAGCTAAAAGGGAAATTGAAAAACTGAAGAAGGCTGCCAACAAAGAGATAAAAGCGGGGAAAGCAACGGTTATCAGTAAGTGCCTGGAATATCTTACCGATTTCATCTACGGCAAAATCAAAGAAAAGCGTTTACAGGCCATTGATGATATGGTAAGGCTGTGCCAAACATCCATAAATATTACAGACCCATTAGAGCAAAACAAGTATGTAAAAGATGAAATCTACTACTACTTCAATGCAAAGTATTCCAGACGCAAATTCATAGAACGTACCCGAAGTGGCGATTTGGATGCTTCCATGCCCGATGATTTGGATGATGAAGTGCCGGTAGATAAAACCATTGAAAAATACATTGCACTCGTTAGCAATGAAGAAACAGGTGAGTTTATCAGCAACATCAAACACCTGCGTGGTTCTGCCATGCGAATGCTTCGCAGCAACCCTGATAAGCCTCAATTCAGGATATTGAAATCATTTGCATTGTTCATACTGGCCGATACGGTAAGGGAATTAATCAATGAAGCCAAGCAGGAACTGGTAAGGGGCTTAATAGATTGGAAGCATAATGAGGACCCTGATTTGAATGTACAGGCGTTCATCATTCATTTTAAAAACACCGTTGCCGGCCATGTGCTCAACTATGATGTAGAAGAAGCATTTAGCGACATAGAAGATCACTATTACGCTTTGTACTACGCCACATGGACAGGCAATTTCAATAAACATTTTTTGACTCAACCATCATAATATATGGCATCACAGGAAGTACTATCAGCACTGGAATCACTGCATCGGGAAATTGAAAAATTAGAACCTGCTATTAAGCATGTAGAAACGGCACAGCAGGTTACACAAACCGTAAAAGCAATTCCGCAAAAGCATGTAGAGTTGTTGCAGGAGGTAAAAAGCAACGATGCAAAGCATAAGGATGAATTAAAGAACCTGTTTGCAAAGGAGCTTTCCGGCTTTACAGAGGAAAACAAAAAACTGCAAAAAACTACCACCGAAATACAGCAACAGGTTAAGCTGGAGCAGGAAGCCCTTGCCAAGTTGAAGGAAACAGTGCAGTCCTTTCACGAACGGGTCGAGAAAATCAATTTCCCTGAAAGGTTAGATAAACTGGATGCCAATGTAGCCGGTATTATGGCTGCCATACAATCGGTGCAAAGCCGTTTGGATGGATTGGAACGAAATATTTCCGACCGTTTACGAGATATGCAGGATTACCAGAAAGAAACCCGTGCAGCCCTGCAAAGCGGATTGGAACAAACAAAAACTGCCTTGCAAACAGCTGTAGATACCGCTGCCAAAAAACAGCAAACACTTACCTACATCACCTGGGCATTGGTGGTGGTAGCCATCATCATCACATTCGTACTTAAAAAATAATGAGAGCATCATACCCTACATATAAATCAACCTCTATTCCCTGGCTGCCTGAAATGCCTGAGCATTGGGATGCATTAAAGGCCAAGCATATTTTTAAGGAACGTTCAGAGAAGGGCTATCCTGATGAACCGTTGTTGGCTGCCACACAAACAAAAGGTGTAGTAAGGAAAGAAGAATATGAGAACAGAACCGTTACAGCACAAAAGGATTTTCATTTGCTGAAACTGGTCAAAGAAGAAGATTTTGTTATCAGCTTACGTTCATTTCAAGGCGGCATTGAGTATGCTTATCACAGGGGTATTATTAGCCCGGCTTACACTATTTTTTACGAAAGAAACAAAGTGGCAGTGAATAAGGCTTTTTACAGACACTTATTCAAATCATATCCTTTCATTAATTCATTGACTCTTTTTGTAACCGGTATCAGGGAAGGGCAGAATATTGACTATGCTGAGTTCAAAGATTCATTATTACCATTCCCTCCACTCCCCGAACAAACCGCCATTGCCAACTACCTCGATGCCAAAACCGAACAAATCAACCGCTTTATTGAGAAAAAGGAAAAGCTGATTGCATTGTTGAAGGAGCAGAAGCAAGCGGTGATTAATGAACTATTGGAAGACAAAGAAGGGAAATGGGAAAGGATGAAGCTGAAATTTGTATCAAACGTAAACAAACTTTCCTTAGGTGAAAAAACGAACCTGGAATTTGAATTTACATATTTAGACATAAGTTCTGTAGATGAAGGAGGAAATCAATCTGAAACCATTCAAAAAATAAAGTTCAAAGATGCTCCTTCCAGAGCAAGAAGAGTTGTAAGGAAAGGAGATGTCATTATATCAACCGTAAGAACCTATTTACAGTCTATTACCTTTTTTGACTCAGAAGTAGAAGACATTATTGTTTCTACTGGTTATGCGGTATTAACACCAAGACAAAAAACAATATTACCTGAGTTTTTAAATTTTGCAGTTCGGAAGAAAGAAGTCTTGGATGAGATTATGGCAAATTCTACAGGTATAACCTATCCAGCAATTACATCTATTAAACTTAGCAATTTTAAAATTTCTGTTCCTTCAATTGATGAGCAACTGGAAATAATTAAACAAATCAATACTGAGACAAATCGTATTCTCACAGTAATAGGTCGTATAGAAAGAGAAATCGAAATTGTCAAAGAATTAAAACAAAGCCTGATTGCCGAAGTGGTAACAGGCAGAATTAAAGTAGCATAATCTATGAGTACAGATACATCAGAAAAAGGGTTAGAAACCCTCATCGAAAAAAGCCTGGTTGAGGAGCAGGACTTTCGTATTTCGTACCCAACGGATTACGACAGGGATCTATGCCTGAATAAAAAGCTATTGTTTGAGTTTTTGCAAAGCACCCAGCCCGATGCATGGGATACCATCCAAAAGCGGGGCGAAGAAAAATTCCTGAAACGCCTTGCCGAGCAAATCAAACAGCGGGGCATTATTGATGTATTGCGTAAAGGCATTAAAGACCTCGACCTCAATGTATGGCTGTATTTCAAAAGCCCTGCCTCCACCCTCAATGCCAAAGCCACCAAACTGTATCAGTCCAATATATTTTCCATTACCCGTCAACTGTATTACAGCCTCAGCAACAACAATTCACTGGATATGGCCTTGTTCATCAACGGCCTTCCCGTTATAACCTTTGAACTAAAAAACCCCTGGACAGGTCAGAATGTAAAACATGCCATCCGACAATACCAAACTGACCGTGACCCCAAAGAGCCATTGTTTGCCTTTGGCCGTTGCATGGTTCACTTTGCTGTAGACCCCACAAGTGTTCGGAAGATATCACAAACAATTGATTGTGTACAATTAAGAGTAAA
>JAKRSD010000016.1 GCA_022402535.1 Flavobacteriales bacterium
TGCAGACCCGTATTCCGGTATATCTGCCCGTTTCGGTGGCCAAAGCCGAAATTATCTTTTATTCAAATGAAGGGAAAATTATCCAAAACCAACTGTTGTTTGACCGTGGCGAATTCAGCGTAGCTGCCGATGCCGAAACACTGGCCTCGGGCATATATTCCTACACGCTTTATGTAGACGGAAAACCCGTGGAAACCAAACGCATGGTGAAAAGGTAAGAGAAATTGCTTGAGCTTTCATAAACCGCACTTCGAAAGAGGTGCGGTTTTTTTATTAACGATAATAAAATTCTGCCTCTTAAGCCAAGAATTTTTCCCTCAAACATTATTCATTCTAAGCTGACTGCATTTTCCTCCAAACACTAAACATCGAAACCCTTACCTTTGCCCCGCATGAATGTATTTTTCACCTGGGATTATGAGCTATATTTCGGTTCCGAAACGGGAACGGCTCAAAGCTGCATGATAGAGCCGACTCAGGCTTTGCTTTCTATGAGTAAAAAATACAACATTCCCATGACGTTTTTTGTGGATTGCGGATACCTGCTCAGACTGAAAGAATTAAAAGATACATTTTCGCAGGTCAGGGATGAATACGATGCCGTGTGCCGTCAGATTGAAGACATGGGAAAAGCCGGTTGCGAGGTGCAGCTTCACATTCATCCGCACTGGGAAGACAGTTATTTTGACGGAAACCGCTGGATAATGAATGTGAACCGCTACAAATTGGCCGATTTTTCAAAAGAAGAAGCAGCCGAAATCATTCGCAGCTATACCCAAATTTTGCGCGAAGTTTCCGGACAGGCCGTGGAAGCCTACCGGGCCGGCGGCTGGTGTGTGCAGCCTTTTTCGCATATTTCGGAAGCCCTCCGGGTAAATGGAATCCGATTGGATTCTTCCGTGTTCAAAGGCGGATATTTTCAGTCGGATTTGTATGCGTATGATTTTCGTGATTGTCCTTCGGCAGAACAATGGAAGTTTGAAGAAGATCCCTGTGTGGCCGTGGATAGGGGTTTTTTCACGGAACTGCCTATTTCGGTGTATGAACTGTCACCTTTTTTCTTTTGGAAACTGTTTATTCTGGGGCGTCTGAAACCCTCGGAGCATAAACCTATCGGAAACGGAAAACCCGTGCCTTCGCCGGGAATGCGCAAAAAATACCTTACCCGTTGGAATTCCCATTATGTTTCGGGCGAGGGATATTTTGTTACCCGCCTGCCTTCCGCACTCCACACGCCGCATATAAAAAACCTCACCGTACTGGGGCATCCCAAGGCATGCACCCGTTTCAGTCTCGATTATTTAGACCGCTTTTTTGCCCGGTATCACACCCGCCACACGTTCCGCAACGTATCGGATGTGCTGAAGTAAAATCACCCGCAAAAGACCGGTGTTCCATTTGCATCAAAAACTTACCTTTGGCCGCACATGAATCTGCGCCTGCTTTCAAACGCCAAGATTGATAAAAACCGTTGGAACGAAACGGTACAATCTGCCCACAATTCGGCAGTGTACGGCATGTCGTGGTATCTGGATGCCTGTTGCCCCGATTGGTACGGATTGGTAGATGAAAACTATGAGCGGGTGATGGCGGTTCCCCTGCGTCATAAAGTGGGACTTTCCTATGCTTATCAGCCTTTGTTTGTGCAGCAGGTGGGCATTTTTTCGCTCTTGCCTTTAGATGGAATTACGGTGCAGGCATTCCTGCAGTTTCTGAGTTCCAAAATCGGGAAGGTGAAACTGTACCTGACGCCCCAATGCACTCCGCTGGTAAAAACCGGACAGCCTGAAACCCGTGTATCGCAATATATTCCGCTGGATAGGCCGGTAGATGAAATCCGGAGCGGATATGTAGAAAATGCCCGTCGCAACATTAAAAAAGCAGAGAAAAACGGACTGAATATTCAGTTTTCCATTGATTTTGAAACCGTCATCAAAGGGTTTAAAAACCAACAGGGCGAACACGTAAAACTGATTGGCGATGCGGGTTTTCAGCGGCTGCATGATTTACTGTACACGCTACAGAAACATACCGACTCCCACGTAACTCAAGTGTTTACCCGGGAAGGACAATTGCTGTATTCGGCTTTTTTTTCCGGGTTTAACGGCACGGCCTTATACGTAAAAGGTGCTGGGACCGATTTGGCAAGGCATACGGGGGCGGGGCATTTTCTGATGGACAGAATGATGAAAAAATTCCACGAAGACGGATACCGGGTGCTCGATTTTGGCGGTGCCAATGCCGAAAACGTGCGAAAATTCAATAAACAATTCGGAAGCAGCGAATTTGAATATCTTTGTTTTAAGGGGGGATATCTTCCCGCATTTTTACTGTAACACATGGGCAAAAACATATTACTCACAGGCGCTACGGGAGGTTTGGGGAAAATTTTAGCTGAATTTCTGATGCAGGAAGGTCATCGCCTTGCCCTTACGGGGAAAAGCGAAACAGCGGGCGATGTCACCCTGTTGAACGATTCCTTTTTCATATCCTGCGATTTGCGCAATGAGCATGAAATAGTGGAACTGGTTCGCGAAGCGGAAAAAAGAATGGGTACCGTGGATGTACTTATCAATGCCGCCGGGGTTCCCGGATCGGGCATGAGTTGGAAACTGACCTTAGAAGAATGGAATGAATGCATGGCGGTGAATCTGACGGCTCCCTTTTTGTTCATGCGGGAATTATTACCCGGTATGCGTGCCCGCCAATTCGGACGGATTATCAATATGAGTTCGGTGGTGGCATTTAAAGGGGTTCCCGGTACGGCCGCGTATGCGGCATCCAAAGCCGCACTTGACGGATTAATCCGAGCCGTTTCAGCAGAAAATATACAGAAAGGAATTACCGTAAATAACCTGGCGCTCGGCTATTTTGATGCCGGTATGTTATACCGCATTCCCGAAAATATCCGGGAAGAAATCAGAAGCACAATTCCTGCGGGAAAATTCGGCAATCCGCAAAATATTACCTCTTTGCTGCGCTGGCTTATTTCGGACGAGGCAGACTATATTACGGGGCAGACGTTGCAAATAAACGGCGGATTGTATTCCTGATTCGGAACAAATGTTTACCTTTTGCGTTCAATTTGTGTCCATGAGATATCTATTGATTTTAATCGGCTTTTTCACTTTTCAGTGGGTTTCGGCTCAGCAAGGGAACGAAAAGGCGAGGATTATTAACAATAATGACTACGACGGATCCGAACTGCCCAATCTGGTTAAGAAGAGCAAAGTACCTGCGAATATTATCAAGATTTCATTGATGAGTCCGCTTCGCGGAGATTATGTTATTCTTTACGAACGCAAGATAAAACCTTGGGTTTCGGTGCAGGTGGGAGCCGGAGGAACCTATCGCGACCGTTTTTTTGAACGCTTTACTTCGTCCACTTTTGCCAATACAATTTTTAAACCCACCGGAGGGTATTCCGTCAGGGCGGGGCTGCGTTTTTATCCCATTGCCGATGGCTGGATGAGCGGTACCTTCTTTTCTCCCGATTTTGTGCACCGCGCGTATTTTATGCGTGCCTCATTAGTGCAGTACGATGCCGAATTAAAGCCCTTTCCGCAGGAACTTACCTGTGGCTATTCCATCAATGAATATCGCTTTTTGATAGGGCAGAGTTACGATCATATTTTCAAAAGTTTCTACACCGAATATTACTTCGGATTGGTGTTCCGCGATATTCGTGAATCTACACCCCAGTTTCAGAGTAATGCGCAGGGGGCATATTATACCCGCTCTTATTCCAATAAATTTATTCCGGGCATGGCCTTCAATTTGGCCGTAGGATATTCTTTCTGATTTTATCCGTTGTGGTGGTAGGGCTCATTTTTCAGAATGGTGAAAGCCCGGTAGAGTTGTTCCGTAAAAAACAGACGAATCATCTGATGGGTAAACGTCATCTGCGAAAGGGATATTTTTCCGTCGGCCCGGGCCCGCACGGCTTCGCTGAAACCAAAAGGTCCACCGATGACAAAAAAACACCGTTTGGCTCCCGTGTTTAACTGTTTCTGCACAAACACCGAAAACCCTTCCGAATTCATTTCTTTTCCCAATTCATCCAGCAAAATACAGGTATCCGCTGTTTGAATCCGCTCCAAAATCAGTTCTCCTTCTTTTTGGGATAGTTTCTTGGCATCCTGAATTTTCGGGGTGGAAATTTCTTCTATCCGAAAACGGCAATAATGCTTCAGCCGTTTTTCATAAACATCGCATAACGCTTTGATTTCCTTGCTGTCTGTTTTTGCCGTACAGAGTAAAACGAATTCCATGGCATAAATATAGCTTTGCCTGTGTTTGAATTGGCTCAGTTTTTGTAAAATTGTTTCACGTTTTAAAATCAGCCGGTCTTTTTGCTGCTGATGAACACGAATAAAGATGAAAAAAGGGGTTTTAGTCATATTGTTTTTTACGGGATGGATATCAGCCGTTTTTTCCCAATGCACCGAAACGGAATCCGCCCTCAGGCAGTCGGACGCTACGGCACTTTCGGTTTATTTTGCCTCTTCGGTAGAGCTTACCATAGGTGAAAAAGAAGTGATTTACGGAAAGGAGCAGGCAAAACGTATGGTGGCTGATTTTTTCGCAAAAAATGCTCCCGCCAAATACGCCACATTGCACAAAAGCGATTCCGGAAATTCTAAATATATCATCGGAAATTATTCGGGTAAAACGGGCAAATTCCGTGTGTACGTTTCGTTCTTCAACGAAGGAGATAAATTGGTTATCCGCACCCTGAAGTTTGAAACGGAATAACGTTTCAGAATTTATCCTTACTGGATTTCATTACATTAAACAACAAATCTCTGGCTCTGAAAAGCTGCGCTTTCACCGTGCCTAAGGGTAAACCTGTCTGTTCGGCAATTTCTTCGTAGGAAAGTTGTTTGTAATAGCGCAAATCAATCAACTGTTGATAGCGTGGTTTCAGCTTATCAACAAACGCACGGAGCATTTCGGCTTTTTCGGCGGTTATCAGTTCCTGTTCGGGGTTCATATCGCCCGAGCGGATACTGATTTTTACTTCATTCCCACTTTCGCTGGTAAAAGTATTGTCAATAGAAGTGGTTTTCAGCCTCTTTTTACGGATGAAGTCGATGCCGGCATTGGTAGCTATCCGGAACAACCACGTGCTGAATGCATAATCGGGCCTGAAATTGGGCAGCGCATGAAATGCTTTGGTAAACGTTTCAATGGTAAGATCTTCAGCATCTTCGCGGTTGTTCACCATTTTCAGTAATAAAAAATGGATGGGTTCGCGGTATTGCTCCAACAGGTCGGCAAATGCCTTTTGGTCGCCATGATCTACCGCACGACGCACCAACTCATAATCCTGTAAGGCTTTTTTGTTTGGATTTATTTCTCTTTCCATGATACCGATTTCACGAAGGTGGCATTTATTCCGATGAAAAACAAAGCAAAAAGCAGAATGATGGAAACCGGAGTAATGAAAAGTTTGCCCGTTTTGATATTCAGGGTGTTATAAATGCTTCGCAAGATTAATGTTTTGTAAACCCAATAAAAGGAAAGGAAAAACAAAAACCATATACCGCCGCCGGCAAGCAGCATTATCAGTCCCGAAAGCCAGAATAATCCTTCAAAAACAGGCTCTGCACCCAGCAAAAATAAATTCGGTTTTTGGTATCGGGTACCGGCTTTCAGGTGCCGGGTTTTTTGGTTGAACCAGGCTCTCCATGTTCGAGGGGGAACCGAATAGGTATATGCCGCCGGATGAAAACACAACGCCGTATTGTTAGCGTTGGCCGCCCGCATAATAAAGAGATCATCATCGCCGTAAGGGATATCTTCATCGGCCGAAAAACCGCTGTGTTTTTCCCAAAGCCTTTTGCGGTACGCCAGATTTCGTCCCACACCCATCAGCGGTTTTTTCCAAAGGGTAAATCCGGCATATCGGGCGGCAATCAGAGCCGTGTCGGTTTGTACAATCCGGTTCAGCAGGCCGGGAGCGGTTTTATAGGCTCCATACCCCAGCACGATTTCAATTCCGTCAGTAAAATGAGAGGCCATTTCGGCGGCCCAGCGACGGCTTGCGGGCACACAATCGGCATCGGTAAACAGGAGTAAATCGTACCGTGCTTCGCAGATGCCTGCTGTCAACGCCTTTTTTTTGCCCAGCGGTTTGTCTAAGTGTATTACCCTTAATGATGGAAAATCTTCTACAAACTGATTGAGCACTTCCCGCGTCGAATCAACAGAACCGTCGTTCACCACAATCACTTCAAACCTATCCCTATCCTGCTGAAGCACCGCCGGCAGAAATTTTTGCAGGTTATTCGCTTCGTTCCGTGCAGCTATGATGACGGATAGAGGCTCGTGGTTGTAGGGTAAATCTTTTTCTTTTCGGAAGAGAAAGCGCACATAAATGCCAAACAGATACACCGAATAGCCCAGAAAGGAAAACATACACACGGCCATGGCGGGATATAATAAGGAGTTTATCATGGTATTTCGGCCCTTTAGGGTACTTTTGTGCCCTGTTAATGCAAGTGTATGAAGTTTGAAATTCTGGCCAAAGATAATAATACAAAAGCCCGTGCAGGCGGAATCACCACCTCGCGCGGATATATTCCTACGCCCATATTTATGCCCGTGGGTACGGCAGCTTCGGTAAAAACGGTTCCCCAGGCCTCATTAAAGGAGGGCGTTCAGGCTAAAATCATTCTGGCCAATACCTATCATTTGTATTTACGACCCGGAACCCAATTGCTGGAAAAAGCCGGCGGCGTACATCGCTTTATGGATTGGAGCGGACCCATGCTTACCGACAGCGGGGGCTTTCAGGTGTTCAGTTTGGCGGCACAGCGCAAAATCAAAGAAGAAGGGGTGATGTTCCGCTCGCATATCGACGGTTCCAAACATCTGTTTACTCCTGAAAACGTGATGGATATCCAACGCAGTATCGGGGCGGATATCATTATGGCTTTTGATGAATGTCCGCCGTATCCCTGTGAATTTTCGTATGCACGCAACAGCATGGAGCTTACCCACCGCTGGCTCAAACGATGTATGCAGCGTTTCTCGGAAACGGAGCCTTTGTATGGTCATGAGCAGAATTTGTTTCCCATCGTGCAGGGAAGTACATTTCCGGAGCTGCGGCGGCAATCAGCCGAATTTGTGGCCGAATGTGATCTGCCCAGTAATGCCATCGGAGGCGTATCGGTGGGCGAACCCTCGGAATTGATTTATGAAATCACGGAGCAGGTAACCGATATTCTGCCCGAGCATAAACCCCGCTATCTCATGGGTGTGGGCACTCCCGCCAATATTTTGGAATCCATCGGTATGGGAGTGGATATGTTTGACTGCGTAATGCCTTCGCGAAACGGGCGTCATGGACTGATTTTTACGGGCGAAGGAATCATCAATATTAAAAACGAACGCTGGAAAGAAGATTTTACACCGATTCATGAGGATGAAAATCTGTTTGGCGGAACGGTTTACACCAAAGCCTATCTGCATCACCTGTTTAAATCGGGCGAAATCTTGGGCATGCAGATTGCCACCATGCAGAATCTGCGCTTTTATCTCTGGTTGGTAACCACGGCCCGCGAAAAAATCCTGAGTGGAGAATTTGCAGTTTGGAAAAAAGAGATGGTGGAGAAAGTAAGCCGCCGATTATAAAAAAAGCGGACCTGTTAAAGTCCGCTTTCGTATCAAATTGAAGTTTATTATTATTTTTTGATCAGCCTCATCGAAGCGGATAATTCTCCTTTATTCAACTGAACGATGTATAATCCGGATGGAAATTCAGCAAGATTAATTGAAAGTGTTTTTTCATTCAGGTATTTTTCAAACACCAATTTACCTGTAACGTCCATAACTCGTATTTGTCCTTCGGAATATACATCGGGGATGTTCACCTGCACAAATTCGTTGGCAGGATTAGGATAAAGGTTGAATGCATCCACAATATTTTCGGTTAAACCGGCTCCGGGTGCTTCCTCAATAACCAAAAAGTTTGTGTAAATCTGATCGCCACCCGTACTGCCTGTACCGTTTGCGCTATTACCCGCAGCCCATACTTTCACATTCCCGGTACCGGTAACGGGAGCTGTCCATTTAAACGTAAAAGTATGTGATGAATTGACTCCATTTCCGTTGGGAGAAGAGCTGTGCGCTATACGTGTTCCGTTTGCCTGGGCAACGGTTGTATTGTCCGCTGCGGAAAGCACGCCGGCAAATGTGGTAGTGCCTTCTTCCACTACCGAAGCCATAAAACCATATCGGTTTCCGTTGGCCCCACCGGCATTCACTATTACTGAAATCGAGTATTCCGTGCCGCCTATATACCCATTAGAAGGTACATCTGTGGCAATGACAACGCTTCCCGGACCGCTATTTAACTGCCCTGTATGACAGCCTGACGTGTTGCAGGTAACTCCCCCGTTAATTCCCGAATAATTGGCTCCGAATGAGCTTCCGGATAAACGGGCGTTCACATTTCTGGGCATGAGTCCATAACCTAAACCCAATAGGCAAAAACAAAAAGTAGTGATGTAAATTTTCTTCATATACGTGTAATGTTTGGTAAATATAATCTACAATTTTGAATACGAAATGTTTAACCCAAATACCTTTTAGGGCACATAAATTTCAAAAAAAGTTAATTCTACCCCGTTTACACCACTACAGGCTTTAAAAATCCGTTACTTGTGTCTGAAAATATAGACTTTATGAAAAAAATAGGATATCTACTATTCGGGTTGATGATTACCTATCCTGTATTGTGGGCACAATCTCAAAAAGTTCAAAAGCTAAAAAAGCCGGCGGATTATTGGGCTGAAATTCCCATGGGTTCCTTTAAAAATCCCGACAAAAGTGAGGTTTCTCTTCAATCTTTTTGGATTCGTAAAACGGAAACATCCAACCGGGATTATCTGGAATTCATTGCCTGGTTAAATCAACATAATCAAAGCGAACGGGCAAAGAAATTACTGCCCGATACCACGGTTTGGCGTAACCCCCTGGCGTATAATGAACCGTATGTAACCTATTATTTGCGTCATCCGGCCTATGCTGAATATCCGGTGGTGGGCGTAAGCCGTGAAATGGCGTTAGCCTATTGTGACTGGCTTACGGACAGGATGAATGAAAACCTTCACATCCTTTTTCCGAAATGGAAAAACAAAAAAGTAACGGTACGTTTGCCCTCTGAAGTAGAATGGATGTATGCGGCTTCCGGCGGTGTATCATTGGCTACGTATCCGTGGGGCGGACCTTATCTTAGAAATAGTAAGGGGTATTATTTGTGCAATTTCAAACGGGGAGGCGAAGAGTGCATCACCTACAATGCGTCTACAGGTAAATCGGAAATTTTACAAAACTGCCTTGGCGGTGATTATATGGGAGTCGCCGGGGCATTGAATGAGGGCGCCAGTATTACGGCTCCCGTAAAAGCCTACTGGCCTCATGGTTTTGGGCTTTTTAATATGGCCGGCAATGTTTCGGAAATGGTTTCTGATTCACCGGATGCAAAGGGAGGCTCGTGGCGGGTTTGCGGAGCGGATGTCTCCATTTTTGCCAAAGATCCTTTTTCGGGGCAGGATGTTCCCCGGGCTGACCGCGGCTTTCGGGTAGCCATGACGGTTTCGGATAAATAAAAAAAGACCCTGTCTGGCAGGGTCTTTTCGGTTTATATGAATGTGTGATATTATTTTCCGCTTACATTGGCCAGCAAAAACTCACGGTTGAGCCGGGCAATGTTTTCCAGCGATATGCCTTTAGGACATTCTTCGGCGCATGCACCTGTATTGGTGCAGTTTCCGAATCCTTCTTCGTCCATTTTATTCACCATATTAATCACGCGTTCGCGGCGTTCAGGTTCCCCCTGAGGTAACAAGGCTAATTGCGATACTTTGGCCGAAACAAACAGCATGGCCGATGAATTTTTACAGGCGGCTACGCAGGCTCCGCATCCGATACAGGCTGCCGCGGCAAACGCTTCGTCTGCATTTTCTTTCGCAATGGGCAGGCTGTTGGCATCCTGAGCATTTCCCGTGTTTACGCTCACAAATCCGCCCGCAGCAATAATACGGTCAAACGAAGAACGATCTACAGCTAAGTCCTTAATTACCGGGAAAGCGGCGGCTCTCCAGGGTTCCACTACAATGGTATCACCATTTTTAAAGCTACGCATGTGCAGCTGACAGGTGGTAACCCGGTCGTTAGGTCCGTGTGGCTGCCCGTTGATGTACATACTGCACATACCGCAGATTCCTTCACGGCAGTCGTGGTCAAAAGCGATAGGGTCTTTTCCCTCGGTAATCAGCTGTTCGTTCAACACATCGAACATTTCCAGAAAGGACATATCTTCCGAAATACCCGATACGGGATACGTTTCAAAACGTCCTCTTTCATTTCCGTTTTTCTGACGCCATATTTTCAGCGTTAGGTTCATTCCGGTTGTACTCATATTATAATTTTTATTAGGCAATAGGCAATAGATGTTAGGCAATAGCCTGGTCAAGTGCTTTTTGCGTGATTAGTTATTTGATTTATCTTTTATCTTTTCAATTAGTGAGTAAAGCATTTTTTGTTCTTCTACAATCAAATGGGTGATTTTACTATTCGTATTTTCATCCAAGTAGTTGAGTTTGGTTGCAATTATTATGGCCGTTTCAAGTTCATATAAAGAGCCCACAGCATTTCTAAGAAATGAAAGATAACTTTTTGTTGTTCCTCTCCCGTAACCTTCAGCAATATTGAGGGCGATAGATGTAGCAGCTTTTCTTATTTGATTAGTTAACCCAAATTTTTCATCGCCCGGAAAATTAGCAGATATGTTATAGACCTCAATACTGATTTCTATTCCTTTTTGCCAAACTAACAAATCTTTAAACCCATTTATTTTTCCCATTCTATTGCCTACTGACTTTTCTTTCTATTTATTTCTCTAACTATTGACTACTGACTTTTCCTTCTACTGCCCATTGCCTCCTGTCCATTGCCTCCTACCTATTGCCTCCTGCCTATTGCCTCCTGCCTATTGCCTCCTGCCCATTGCCTCCTGCCTATTTATAAGATCTCTGTGCAATTTTAATATTCTCGTAAACCAATTCTTCTTTATGTAATTCCCATTTGCCCACTTCTTTCATCTCCCAGGCTGAAACAAAGGCAAATTTATCGTCGTGGCGAAGGGCTTCCCCCTCTTCGGTCTGATGTTCTTCGCGGAAGTGACCGCCACACGATTCTTCGCGGGTGAGTGCATCTAAGCACATCAATTCGCCCAGTTCGATAAAATCGGCTACACGTCCCGCTTTTTCTAATTCCGGATTAAACTCATTGGATTCTCCGGGAATGCGCACATCACTCCAAAATTCAATGCGCAGCGCACGGATTTCCTCAATGGCTTCTTTCAATCCTTTTTCATTACGGGCCATTCCGCATTTATCCCACATGATTTTTCCCAAGCGTTTGTGGAAATAATCTACCGACTTGGTTCCTTTGATGGCGAAGAACTTATTAATCTGTTCGCGTACATTATTTTCAGCTTCCACAAAAGCCGGATGGTCGGTAGGAATGGCCGCCGTGCGGATATCCTGCGATAAATAATTTCCGATGGTGTAAGGAATTACGAAGTATCCGTCGGCCAGTCCCTGCATCAGCGCCGAAGCGCCCAGGCGGTTGGCACCGTGATCGGAGAAGTTGGCCTCTCCCAACGCATATAAACCGGGCACGGTTGTCATCAGTTCATAATCCACCCACAGACCACCCATGGTGTAATGCACCGCCGGGTATATTTTCATCGGAGTTTCGTACGGATTTTCGCCGGTAATCTGCAGATACATGTCAAACAGGTTACCATATTTTTCTTTCACCACTTCTTTTCCCAACGCCTTGATGGTGGCGGAGTCGGGATTGGAAAGGTTTTGTTTGGTGGCTTCAATTTTTCCGTAACGTTCTATGGCGGCGGCGTAATCTAAAAATACGGCCTGACCTGTGGGGTTTACACCAAAACCGGCATCACAGCGCTCTTTGGCGGCACGGGATGCCACGTCGCGGGGAACTAAATTCCCGAATGCCGGATAACGTCTTTCGAGATAGTAATCCCGGTCGGCCTCGGGAATATCGTTCGCTTTTTTAGTGCCGTTTTGCAGGGCTTTGGCATCTTCCGGTTTTGCGGGAACCCAAATCCGTCCGTCGTTACGGAGTGATTCAGACATCAGCGTGAGTTTAGACTGATGATCGCCCGAAACGGGGATACAGGTAGGGTGAATCTGCGTAAAGCAGGGATTGCCGAAATAGGCGCCTTTTCTGTGGGCTTTCCATGCAGCGGTAACATTACTACCCATGGCATTGGTGCTCAGGTAAAACACGTTTCCGTATCCGCCCGAACAAAGTAAAACGGCATGTCCGAAATGTCTTTCCAGTTCGCCGGTAATCAGGTTGCGGGCAATGATTCCGCGGGCTTTGCCGTCAATCATCACGATGTCCAGCATTTCGTGGCGCGAATACATCTGCACGTTACCCATACCCACCTGACGCTGCAAGGAACTGTATGCGCCTAACAGAAGCTGCTGTCCGGTTTGACCGGCGGCGTAAAACGTACGCTGAACCTGTGTCCCCCCGAATGAGCGGTTGGATAATAATCCGCCGTATTCGCGGGCGAAAGGAACCCCCTGAGCCACACACTGGTCAATGATGCTTCCTGAAACTTCAGAAAGGCGGTGAACATTGGCTTCGCGGGCACGGTAATCGCCTCCTTTGATGGTATCGTAAAACAGACGGTACACACTGTCGCCGTCGTTCTGGTAATTTTTTGCTGCGTTAATACCGCCTTGGGCTGCAATACTGTGGGCTCTGCGCGGAGAATCCTGAAAACAGAAAGCTTTTACTTTGTAGCCTAATTCGGCCAGCGAAGAGGCTGCAGAAGCTCCGGCTAGTCCGGTTCCCACTACGATGACTTCTATTTTGCGTTTGTTGGCGGGGTTCACTAACGGAACCGACGCTTTGTACTGGGTCCATTTGGTGTCGATGGAACCGGATGGAATTTTAGAATTCAACTTTGTCATAACGGGAATTATTGAATTTTATCGGCACAGCCGAGAATATTAAAATAGAACATAACGGGGAATGACATAAATCCTACGGTAACGAGCACGGCATATGCATTTCCGGCTATTTTCAGTATGGATTCATATTTTTTATTGTTCAGTCCCAGGGTTTGAAAAGCCGACTGGAATCCGTGGCTGAGGTGTAAGCCCAACAACAGCGTTCCCACCAGGTATAACCCGGAGTACAAAGGATTGGCTAATGCGAGGGTAACCTGTTTAGCCAGTGTGATGCCTGAATCTCCACCCACTTCACCGGTAATACGGTAGGGTAAGAAGAAGTTGTACAGGTGTACAATCAGGAAAAACAGAATCACACTGCCGGTGAGTCCCATATTTTTAGAAATCCAGCTGGCTTTGGCCTTAGCACCCGATTCGTAACCTACAGGGCGGGCTTTTTTGTTTGCCATAGTGAGGCGGATGGCCTGCAACACGTGGAAAATGATAGACGCAAACAGTACAATTTCTACCGTGCGTACCAAAATACTGGTTACCAGTTCGTGTGAAGCCTGGTTAAAACTGGCGCCCCCATCGGCCTCGTTGAACAAAGGCTTGTAAAGAAGCAGGTTAGTGTACAGGTGGTTTAACAAAAAGAAGCACAGAAACAGACCGGTAAGGGACATGAGTACCTTCTTTCCGATACTGGAGTTTAAGATTGCCGTAAGTTGTTTTGCTTGTTCTGCCATTGTCTTAAACAATTGAGATTTGTGAATTTTCCGCAAATTTAACATTATAGAAAAGAGAAAAGAAACTTTTTGAAGTTATTATTCCACCACTTTTCCACGTGTATTTACTCTGATAAAACAAGGCAATTTTGAATTGGTTTAAAGCAAGTTGATAAATTTTGGCGAATCGGATACGGTTGAAAAACCGATTATACCAATTGTAATTTTAAAATAGACCAATCTATTTTAAAAATTTTACAATGGTTAATGCCGATATAAAATAAAAATAGTGCAATGAGATAAAATCGAATTTGGACTATTTTACATATATCATCGGTATTACATGAAAGAAGAAAAGATTCGTATTTGATTATGCTCGTAGCCTTGCACTTGAGTAGTATGGAATAGAACTGAATTAAGTTGTATTCAGAAAAAGGATTTATAACAAAAGACAAAGCTCGCTGAGGTTTTGTAAAGTAGCCAGTACCGTTTTTTTCTCCTGTTGGTGTTTTTCACCAACCGTTTTTTTTTGCCTGAATACGTTAAATTTTCAACCGGCCTTTGGAGGTTTAGATTCCCTTTTTTTATATTTGAAAACCCTCACTACTTACAAATAAAGCTGACAGAAAATGCAACCTAATGAATATCAAATATTTACCCCCCCCTGTTTGGCAGAGTGAGAGTGAGTGTGAGAGCGGGCACCAAAAACTTATGGGGCAGTGCGGGATGCATTACGAAACGGCAATTGCAGCAGGTGTCGGAAATTACTATGGTAAGTGCTCTTTATACAGTTCTTTTGCCAGTAGATATATTA
>JAKRSD010000017.1 GCA_022402535.1 Flavobacteriales bacterium
TAATAATGTTAAACAGTAGAGAAAAACGGTCAACATTATTTAGGCATAAACTTCTAAATACTCAATACTTACTACTTAATACCTCTCCTTGCTCCTCTTGATGGGTGACAGTTACAGCGATTTACTCATCAACCTTAAATCAGCATTTTATCGTCCGCTGCGCTGTATGTAAATATTGGCGCTGTCGGTATTTCCTTCGGCCCGGAATACTTCGGCCATATTCAGATACAGGTCGGGAATTGGGGGATATTTTACTATTCCTTGACGCAGATACACTTTGGCACTGTCGGTATTATTATTCAAAAAATGAGCTCTTGCCATCAGGCTGTACTTTTCGTAGCGCTCTTTATCTTTCTGATATATACGTCGGGCATTTACCAGAAACTGGGGATACATACCCCTGGTAACATAAATTTCGGAAAGTTGATAATACGGATCCATGAATGTATTGTCAATAGTTACGGCTTTTTCAAAGCCCGCAATGGCCATATCCATATCCCCGATAACCAGCCCTACCCGGCCTTTATCATACGCAGCATTAAAAAACTCGGGCCATATTTGCAGGGCTTTATCAAAATGAAAACCGGCCAGTTGCCGCATGGAAAGCTGATCCTGCGGTGTCCATTTCAGCGATTTATCGTACGAAGAAGCCATCAGATTCAGGGCATACAGATTATGCGCCTGGGCCGAATTTTCAAGGTGTTCAATATCATTGCCCATCAGGGTCAGGTTGTCTTTCCAGTCGGTATTGCGCAATAAAGTGCGCATGCCGAACCCAATTACCACAATCAGAAAAACGACTTCAGGAATTTTCAGATTTTTAAACGAGAAATCGGGTTTGAACCCCTGAAATATGGCAGCAACAGCAATACAAAAGCCGGCGGAAGCCGTAAAAGCAAGGCGTTCGCCCATCATACCGGCCACCAGTTCCACCCAGTTACTGAACAACAAAATAGAAACCAGATACCAGAAAATTCCTAAACTTAGCATAGGTCTTTGGCGCAACTGCCACAAGGCCAAAACCACCATTCCCACGTGGAACAAGAGCGAAACCCAAACCCAGGGATTTCCCATGCCTTCGGTTTTTACTTTGGCATACCCGTAATAAAAAGAAAGTTCGTAGGGAAAAATCATCAGGCGCAGATATTCGCCCAGGATAATCGCCCCGGTACCGATTTTTTCCCCGAAGGTATGAGTGGCCATGAGCGTATTTTCCACGTATTCCAGTTTTCGGCCTTCCTGTAAATCGGAAACCCGGATTTCCTGAGCAGAATTTATTTCATTGGAAACGATTTCCGGTGCAGGTAAAGTTGCTTTCCATTGTATAATAAACCCTATACAAACCAAAGCGAGCAGGGTCACTTTGATTTCTGCAAGGGGAATTCGTGAAGTCTTTATTTCCAAGGCAAAAGCCACAACAGACCACAGGATGGCTACCTCAAAAAAAGCAAACCCTTTCTCAAAAACAAGAGTGGCAATTAAAACTAACAGCCCGAAAACGAGTCCATACAGCTTCTTTCTTTTGAACAGAAATACAAGAATACCCAAAATAAAGACTTCGATAACCTTACCCCAAGATTGAAAAACCACCCAATACAATACTATGGGCAGAACAACCGCAATCCAGGCAAAATAGTCTCTTTTTTCAGTGTACTCAAATCGAAGAGCCATATGATAAAAACCTAAAACAATCCCTGATGTTACCCAAAAAGAAAATTGGAACAACGTACCGGTACATGCCAGCAAAAGTGCCATGAACGGAAGCCCTAAACGAGGCTTGAGAAAAAGTAGAATAACTGCAGAAGTAATGCTGAAAACAACCGGATAAACAGAAAAATTTAAATATCCAGTTATAGCTAGGAATAAAGAAATTCCCATTAAAATGAATGGCAGAGTTGTTGATTTTTCTTTAAGTTGTTGAAATCCGTATGAGCCATTTTTTATAGATTGATGTACCGTAAAAAAAACTGCGGAAAACAACGGGGGCATTATCAGCAGGAGTAGCATTTTCATGTCTGGAACGTCTGCAACAATCCAAGAACCGGGAATCACCCAGAGTAAGGATAGTATGAGCAGGCTTTTTAGCGAAGTGTTTTCAAACAGCACGAGCGCCATTGGAAAAATAAACACCAGCGGATACATACTTTTTTTTGAAAGCAGGGCACATACAAACCATATGGCCGATAAAGCGAAATGCAGTACTGCATTTTTCCTGACCGCACGAGTAGCCGCAATTCCGGCCATGAGACCAAACAACAATGCGAGGATTTCATCGCGGTTTTTGAGACTGGCCACCACCTCGGTATGCACCGGATGCACGGCAAACAGCACGGCAGCCAACACGGCCACCGTAAACCCTTTTTCCCCCATCCAAAGATGCAGGAGCCTGAAAAACAACATCACAAGTATGGCAAACAACAGTACATTAAAAAAATGTCCCGTGGCAGGACTTTCCCCAAAAAGCTGATGTTCTATGGCAAAGGAAAGATGCACCATAGGCCTATACCCGTAGGCATAACCCATATTATCGCTATAGTAGGGATTCGTAAAAATATCACCAATGGCGTGTAATCCTTTGGAGGTGTATTTATGTTTGCGGGTAACCAGCTCATCGTCCATATTATAGCTATGCCCCAAGGTATTGGCAAACAGTATAAAAGCTAAAGCGGCTAAAAACAAACCGGTATATTTTTTCCAGAAGGGAACGGGAGAAACGGATACCGTTTTGGCTTTTGTACTCATATTAATGTCAGGTGTTCAGTAACGAATGTAATGAAAATAAAAAACCGAAACTACTGTGAAATTTTAGCCTGTATCAGAGAATCTAAAAAAATCGAATACGTATAATTGCCTTGATCATTCAAATGATTACTCTTCATCTCATAATCTGATTTAGAAAACGTGGCCATATAATATTCGAAGTTTGAAAAAACAGCAGGATAATCAAGGGGTGTAACCCACTGACCAAAAGTTGAAATATCGGGTAATATGGAAAGAATGAATGTGGAACCGTTTTCTTCGCACAACTTTTTAATTTCAGCAATATCGCCCATATATGGATTATCCAGCCTAATAGCGTCTTCCTTGGTATATTGTTCTATCCATTCGGGATGTCTGAAGTCAACAAGTTCCCATTTTTTACATGCATACCAAAATAAAGCTCCCGTAGCGGTTAAAGAGCACCAGCGGTTAAACCCATTGTTTCGGGAAGGAATTTTAAGATTACTGACTGCATATTCGTATGCCGTTTTATAATCAGAAAAACACACTCCCAACGGACAGTTCATAATAGCTCCAGCATTGGTAAACGTAAACAGGGGCATATTGGAGGAAGGGATTCTTTTAAAATTTAATAAATCATTTCCCATATAAAAATTCATAATCACAACATCCGGTTTCAGTATAGGAATGTATTGTTTTGCAACAGCAAGATATTGTGCCGGATCTGTTGCTGTAATTCCTGAATTGTACACCGCATACCCTTTGGCTAAAAGCTCATCGGCAAACGAATTGGTTTTGTTGGTTGTTGAATGTCCCCAGGTAAAAGAATCGCCCAGAAGCAAAATCTTAGTTGCATCTGTTTGAACAGGTTTGAATGCAATACTTCTAAAACCTTGTTCATTTATTGGCGAACGGTGATATTCAAGAATGGCTGAATCAAGTTCATTTTGAGAACCTTCCGATTGAATTTTATATATAAATCTTGAATATGAATTATCCGGTAAATTCAAATAATTTTCTGCCAGTATATACACTTCTTCCAAGCCGGTAAACGAAATCAGTTCATCTTCGGTAAAAATCTTGCCTTGTTCTCTTTTCTTTTGAATTCTATCCGCCGCCAACGGCGATACCTTCATAATTCCCAACGAATCACAATAATATCCTTGCAATTCATAGTGAGAATCCACTTCGTGAAAGTAGGTATACGGTTTTACCCTGCCGGGCTTCCATCTATATAGTCGCAGTGTAATTTCTACGGCTCCGAATGTGATAAAAACCGATACCCAAAACAGAAGGGCATTTTTTTTAAAATGAATGGGTTCATAATGAAATACTGCAGCAGTTATACCTACGAAAGCAGCTATGATAAGCAGTAAAATCAGCATAAAAGAGTGTTGGGCTATCCAATAAAGTTGTGATGAGTAATTAGGGAAATTCGCTTTATAAAACTCTTCGCCCAATGTCAAAAATTTAGAGATAAAAATAATCAGATATAATGCGGCGGATAATATTCCTGTAAATAATAACAAAACAACAGGAATATAGATGTATTTAAACTTCATTCAAACCTCCTTTCCCACCTCCACCAAAAATTACGGCGTTTGGCTTTTTTCTGGCTTTTGTCATTTGCCAACTCTTGCGCCAACGTGTATCCGGATTTATGCTTTTGGAGCGCTTTTTCGTACTGCTGCATCCCTGGAGCTAAAAGCCCATCCGTACCGTCTAGAATACATCGAATGGTGAAAATGTTGTAATGCGTAAAAATCAAAGGAAATTCGTCGTTCAAATATACATGTCCGTCTTTTAAGCTTCTTGGACTTGTTTCCACATTCCATGCTGCCACATTGCAGCCTCTATGTTTCAGAATTTCTACGCGGTCAAACAATATTGGAAACAAATCCAAGTATTTTTGGTCGTCAAAAAGCCCTCTGTGTGCAGCCTGTTTTACATTATACTTGCAACAACCGGCCCACCAGTTCATAGCGGTTAATGCATTTTTATTTACTCCTATAAATCCTGCATTAAATAAACCCACTCTAAAATTCGCTTCCAATTGATCCTGATTTTTTTCATAATCTACCGGATAAAAATGAGGCGTCAGCAATACATCGGAAGTTTGGAGTTTTTCAAATAAAAAATCAGCGGATGCATAAAAATACAAGTCGTTATCACCATAAATTACCGCGTCATACCCCTGCTTCAGCAAATATTCAAGATACAAGGGCTTGCAAGCCCATCTCAGGGCATTTCCGGTGTATTTTTCTATTATAGATTTTGCATGTAAACCGTTAAGCACATTTAACCCTTGCCAATGAATTCCATCACGTTCTATTTCATCCGTAATTTCATCCGTAATCAGACAAAATAAATCGGTTTTTGTATGTCTTTTTACCGACTCCAGCATAGCATTCGACTTAAATACATGACTTTGTGTAGAAATTGTACAAAACGCTGTTTTCATGCTGCTGCCGTTTACCGCAAACATAAATCAATAAATTCAGAAACCGTACATATCTTATGTAGTCAATGGTAATATCACTTCTTCGAACTCCTTATCGGCCATTCCCCAATTTTCGGGATTGGTTATCAAGAAATCCACGGGACCGTTTATGAATCGTGAAGCTTCCACCAGTCTTTTAAACATCTTGTCATTGTAATATTCAGGCGCATTATGTTCAAAGGTATTCGTGTGCATTTGATGATACACCGGATAAGGTAATATATTCTCTTTTAAACCAGAGGCCAGACAAGATATCAAAAACAGGGAATCGGTATGCATGGCCGAATAGGTATCTTCAGGATATCCGCGCAGTTTCTCCCAATTTTCTTTAGCCGTAAGAGTAAAATCGCCACAGGCGTGAAAATGATATTTAAGCAGAAACAATTCCCTTTTAGGCACATAGGGTATAATATTTCTATACTTTTCCAAAAAAGAAAACGGAGCTAATAAAATAGAATATCCTCTTCCCCACCGGGCATAAACGAAAGCCAAAAACCTAAAAAGCCAGTATGGTTTCCATTTTTTGCGCTCATACAGACCCAGCCGGGTATAAATTTTCCAAATTTTGGAAACCTGAATTCCTTTCAACAAATCGTCTTCACTCAATTTCTCAAAATCAAATCTGTCAGACCTGTAGTATGCCCCGCTTTCCAATTCATGTTTTTTTAACCAATAAAATAACCTGTCATCAAATACAATATCAGCATTCGTACTTAGCACAAAAGAAGCAGAAGCTCTGCGAATTCCTACATTTTTGGCAATAAACTCCAATACCGGCAGTTTCATTCTTTCCTTTCCGTCGCGCAACCACTCTTCATGAACTTCAGAAGGCACGGTAATCATGCGAATTATAAGATAAGGATGATCAACCGGCCATGTAATCATCTTTTCAAAAGGCATTTCATTCGTCAGAGGATTATAATTGACCAACACCAATTCTACCGGCAATTGGGCTTTAATCAATTGCCCTGAGAGTGAATTCAACGAATTTTGAAACCTTTGGGTAAAATCCCCCCCATAGTTATCATTTCTAACTACAATGACTATGCTTAAACATGGGCTGATTTTAGTACTCATAATACCTTATTATATTAATTCCATCCATTTATCAACTATTTCTTCACAGCTTTTTTGCCTTTTAATGACAGCCCGCGGTTTATTGTTTTTTTCATTCCTCTGCTTTGCTCTTTGCTTTAAATCTACCCCCAATAATTTGAAGGAATAATACAAAAAATAGTTCACCGAGAAACTGATTACATACCAATATATTATCCTATAAATCTGAATAATCCATAGTCTAATTTTATTTCGGATGGCAGGAATAAATATAAACATAAGTGTTGGCCAGTATTGCACTTTTGAATCATATAATATGGATATCCAAATGCATAAAAAGCCATAAAACATTACATCCAGTTCTGGAGATGCTGAAATCCATCTGCTCTTTTTAAATAAAAAATAAAAAATCCCCTTTACGGCCACGGATATTACAGGTAAAAACAAAATCAGTTTAAATAAAACATCCTTCACAAGAGGCAGCGAATAGAAGGAAAATACGGTCCAGATAAACCATGAAGCCATTATGAAAAAATAAAACGCTTTATGCGTAAAATCCGGATATTTTGACCCAAAAGTTTTAATGCCGGTATATGAGTCGTTGAGTGCATCTTCAGCCTGATGTTGGAATATATTTTTCAGCCCTATCAAGCAATAAAATAGCAGTAAAAACAAAGTTACAAAATCAAACTTTTCTGCAAATTGATCCAGAACAGTAAACATAATGAGGAGCGGATTTATATATGCATAAAATGCATCCGCCAATATCCCCAACATTCCCCTTTCTTTTAGACGGATTATGGTTACCGAATACATAAATAATACAATCAATTGAGCAATCAGAAAAGGTAATGTTTTTATATTATGTGTAGCCAAGACTGAAACACCGGTAGATGCAGAAAAAACAAGCACGCCCCATTTTTGATATTTATTCCAGTGTGAGACAATATTATATTTTCCAACCGATTCATCAGCCTGAACATCAAAAATATCATTGAGTACATAACCATAAACACCAATAAAAAAGAAAGAAGAAAACAAAACAAGGGCACTTTGTAAAAATTCAATTCCTTCTATACCATGGCTAAGAGATAGCCATGTATATATAAAAGCAAACAGACCAAAGTTATGGTTAAACAACTGAAGCAGCTTGGGCGATTTGAATGTGGAAAACAGCTTAAGCATACATATCGTTTGCTGCATTTTTCATGATATACTTCCATACGGTCCAATGTTCGTCGCCAAAATGATGAAAGACATGCACAAATTCAGGTTTTAACCAATCTTTGCCATTATGCGAAAAAAGAGCATCCTTTTCATTTATTTCCAAAGCCTTATTTTCATAATCAACAATAAAATTAAATTTAGAAGACAACTTGTCATGGTTTTGCAAACCCATTTTCCATACAGCGGCTATGAGAGCTCCCTGATCCCTTACCTTCCATTCCGAATCTTGAAACAATGAAATACAGTATGAATGCCATAAATTCATAAAAGATTCCGACTCATCTGAAAATAAAAAAACGCCCCCGTTCCAATGCTGCCAATTCCAGTCTGTTATATCTAGTTCAAATTTACTTTTGATGGAAGAAAAAATATGAGTACATACATTTGAAAAACCTGAAAAAACACTACTGCTCAACGTTTTTACCTTTAAATATTCTTTCATGTATTCTTTATCACTGAATATATTTTCAAAAGAGTAAAATTCTTCAACAGTCATATTCTTACCTTTCAAAAACCATTCTTTCGTCTTTTTATCGAAGCGGTACTCTGCATTTAAGTTGAAAAAACGGGCGGATAAAAAATATCGACATCTCAATTGAATGAAATTAATCCAACCTGACTGTTTATTACTCATCAATGCATTTATGCGCATATACACCTCATTTTTTTCTGCCAGAACATGCGTTTTGTATGCTTCCAAATCTGAATGAAAATCTTCAATACACCGACAATTTACAGCATATGGGCTAAAAAAACACAATGGCAAATGATCCGGCGCAAAAAGTACAGGGGCTTTATATTCATCAAAAACAGAGTCAGGGTTTTTATGAATCGCCACTACATCCGTATCTAGATAACAATACAAATTCCCCTTAGGTAAATGATGAGCCAAACCGGTCTTTAAATAAATGGCAGCCTGATGATTAGAATATGTGTCAGGAACCTGTATATGTATTACGTGCTCATGTTGTATGGGAATTTCATTTCTGCTATGATCCGTTACAATCCAAACAGGCTGTTTTGTTCTTTTTTTAAGTGCAGCAAGCGAATAGTGAAGAGTATGAATATGAGATGCGTCTCCGCAAACCACAAATACATAAACTTTATCTTTCACATTACTCATGGATTAAAGAAACAGAATCCGGGTCATTACAGCAAATTACATCCATTTTTTCCACCAGTTTTCCAACACAAACAATTTCCAAAGCCGCCAGTGGTCTTTAATTTGATATAATCCTGAAATATAAGACTGATTAATTACCCCTTCAGCCACCAGCCGGCCATGTATCAGAAGTTGGTGATACAAATCATAATCCTTGTAAAATTGATCCGGACCCACAAATCCTTGCTTAGGACGGTCATATAAATCAGCAGGGACTTTATCTTTCAGATAATTCCTGAGTCTCCATTTCTGTTTACCTGCTCTAAAATATTCTTTTTCAGGAATCGAAAATAAAAACTCCACCAATTCATGATCTAAAAACGGTACCCTTACTTCCAGTGAATTTGCCATGGAAGCTCTATCTACTTTGTTCAGAACCAATTCGGACATAAACGTATGAATATCCAAATACTGAATCTGCTTAAGAGTAGAAATACCTTCTTCGCGATATTGATCAAAATGAGTAAACGGGTCTACGGGAATGGCATTTTGCCATTCTTCGGTGAAAGCTTTTCGTAATTCACCGGTATCAAAAAGGCCCATACTCATGGACTGAATGTAATGCGTTTTAATATCTGAAAACCGTTTTCCAAAAATGTCAGCCCTCAGCTTGCTCCATTTATCAGGAAAATAGAAATTATCAGGTTGCTGCCACCCATATCCACCGAAACATTCATCCGCCCCTTCGCCCGACAAAACTGCCTTCACATGGCTTGAGGCTAATGCACTTACTTTAAAGGTGGGCAATATGGATATATCCGCAATGGGTTCATCGTAGAAATACATCAGTTTTTCTACATCACCCAAATCTATTTTTTCCAATAATTCCACTTTCAAATCGGCACCCAGAGCGTCCGCAGCCATGCGGGCAAACCGGTCTTCACTGTTTTCCCAACCGGTAAAACCGATTGAAAATGCCTGAGGCTTATCCAATTCTTTTTTCATAAAACTCACAATGGTCGTGGAATCCATCCCACCGGAAAGGAAAGCCCCCACAGGAACATCACTGATCAGATGCGATGAAACGGATTGATACAATCGTTCTTCTATTTCGGCCTGCAAACCATCAGAATCAGAAAACTTACGGGGGAGCGGATTCAGTTTCCAATAGCGATGTATAGTATATTCAGAGGTGCTTACCTCCCACTCCAAAAAATGAGCAGGGGCAAGTTTAAATATGTGTTCCCAAATGGTTTGAGGTGCCGGTATATACCGGTTGGCCAGAAAAAGCGATACAGCCAAACGGTTAATCTGTTTTTCGGTCACAGAAAACGGGAATATGGCTTTCAACTCAGAGGCAAACACCAAAGTGTTGCCAAAAATTCCATAATACAAAGGCTTAATTCCAAACCGGTCACGCACCAACAGCACTTTTTCGCTTTGCTCATCATACAGAGCAAAAGAAAACATTCCTTTCAGTTTTTGGGGCAGTCTGTTTCCCCATGCTTTATAACCGTGAAGAAGTATTTCTGTATCAGAATTTGTCCGGAAAGTGAAACCCGAATTCTCCAGTTCTTTTTTTAATGCAGGAAAGTTATAAATCTCTCCATTAAAAACCACATGCAAATATCCGCCGGCATCCGTCATGGGCTGGTGACCCGAACTCCCCAAATCTAAAAAGGATAAGCGGGTATGCCCCAAGCCCACGGTGTTGGAAGCATTCCCATATTCCCCTGCATCGTCAGGGCCCCGATGATGCAATAATCTGACGGCTTCGGAAAGCTCCTGTTTATTAAATCCATCGGGCGATACTATACCTACTATTCCACACATGAGGTATCGAAGGTAATCGGAATTTATTTAATGGTTATAAATATTGTCAGTCTTTTAAAACCTGAAATTCAAAAATGGTATCGCTCCTCTCAAAGAATACATCCGGATTGAACACAAACGTACTTTTAACCTGACCAGAGAACCCTGAAATACTTTTTCCGCTCGATTCCCCAATCTCATAAGTATACACAGGAAAATCATTAAGCATCAACAATAGTGAATCATTGTGATATAGTATGTTCCCGTCTTTTCTTTTGTATTTGTGTAATTGAATTGAAAAATAATCTGTTTTTAAGCAAATATTATTTTGCAAATTAATTTCTGAAATTATTTCAAGATTAGAAATACGAAAAGATGAAGAATATATACCCATTAAATTATTTTTAATGCTTGTCTTAACCCCTTCACCTTTTCTCATTCTCCTGTACTCTTTATCTCGGGCAATAACATCTGCGGGTATATACGAATCAGAAACATTTAGCAGCAATGACTCACCTTCTGACAAGTGAAAACTATATTTTTTTTCGGGAGCAACGGGTATAGTATCATACCAAAGCTCTACTTTGTTGTTTAATGTTGACTTGAGTATATTTTCAAATAAAAAATCCAGAGGACCGTGATAAAGTTTTGAAATGTATTCGGGAGTTGATGTTATTTTATCAATACTTAATATTTCACCATCAAGTTGCAGATACACTCCCCTATGCGGATCAAAAAAATGCCATGCATCGTCATAAAAAACTTCAGATACCACATGACCATCCAACCCCCAAACTCTTGATTTAAAACCCATTGATTTACACAAATTTACAAAAACTGCGGCAGCATCATCACAAAGACCAAAGCCATACACATTAAAAAAACGGGCGGGATGATGCATATCCTGGCCTGAAAACCCCATAGTTCTAAAATCAGGTAAATAATGTTTAAATTGATTATGTACAAAATCAAACACCGCTAAAACTGAATCCTGGCCAGAGCTGTAAGAACCTTCAGAATATGATAAAGCTGTAGCAATAATTAACGAATCAGAAAAAAGCAGATTCTTACCCTTTGTTACTAACAAAAAATCATAGCTTACTGTATCATCATTAATAAACTCTAAAGGAAAGGGTGATTTTGAAAAATGTAATTCAGAATGCTGAACAACATCAGTAATAAAAATAATCTCTTTATGCCTACATGAATTTAGCAATAAAACAAAAAATAAACACCTGAAAACCAAACAAAACAACTTCATAAAGAATACATCAACATTTTTTAAATCCAACTCAAAAAAGGCTGCACATTATCAGGTTTTGTTTTTTTATTACTGCAAACGAGGTATCTGCGTGGAAAAGAATATGATTGAACATTATCCCATGTCCCAATTTCTATTTTTCCAAAAAACTTACCTAACCAACGAACCCATTGGTCCAGATTAGGATAAATCAAATTTAAATGACTTACACCATTTGATTCGTTGCAAGTTGAAATAACAGCATTCATTAGTGAATTTAACGATTGAGCTTCTACTTCTGTAAAATGATAATTAACTTTTACACCGTATAAATCCTGTATATCAAGTGGAGTCAAAAAAAGTTTTCCACCGGAAGATACCCAAGACCATAAATTTTCTACTGATTTTTCAATCAAATCAAGACTACCCAAATAGGCCCACGGCTGTCCTGTACAGGTAACTAAATCCCAATTATTATTCCACTCCGCATTGGGTTTAGACAGGTCATGAGTATTTAAAAATAAAGCATCGGGATTAGCATTTTTTGCAATTTCTATCATTGTTTCAGATAAATCAAATCCTGCCCGACTGATTTCAGAAAAATGACTGAGAAAAAAACCCGTTCCGCAACCGGCATCTAACCAACGTGCATGAAGGGTTAATAAAGATTTAATGGTCTGTATATGAGAATTGGCTTCTTCTTTATGTATTGGATTTTGGGACCAATTATGATTATACATCTTGGCATAATCTTCATTATAAGGTTCAACAAACTTTTTATTATTCATAATTGATAAAAAAATCTTTTGAACAACTCCTTTACTAATTGTATAGATTTAAATTGTGCCAAATTATTCAATTCAAATACATTATTATTTAATGAAGTTGAATTATCATTTTTTAATAATTCGGATTCTTCATGCTTTACATTAAATTTATATTTTGCAACAATAGCCTTCCTCCTCACCCAACCCGGCTTATACTCAGGATATCTTACCACTTCTATCGTTTCAAAATATCCGTTCAACAGACTAATAAAATAATCAATCTGAGGAGCTATTAAATGTTTATGTTCTTTCCCATTTTCATGTTCAACCCAAGTCCAGGTAGTTGAAGTAAGAAATACCGTTCCTTTATATCCGTCCACATCGGTGGGCATTTCATAAGGCAACACGGTGTGAGGTCTCAAGTCCTCCAAATCTACCACAGGAATAAACAATGAACCTTCAACATCTACGAGATTGACCAGATTTTGGACAAACCGGTCAAATTCCCACATAGAATCCAAATAGTTATAAGGTGTCCACATGCAAGAAATTAAATCCCATTTTTCATTAAGCTTTGGCAATATGTCTCTAAAATCACCTTGAATAAACCTAACGTCAGGGTTTTTTAACCTTGCCACTTCCAACATATCCTTAGAAGCGTCTATTCCGAATCTTTTTATTTCAGGAAAAAGACTGAGAAAATAACCGGTTCCGCAGCCTACGTCTAACCAGCGGGTTTCTGACCGGATAAGATTACTTAAAATAGATTTTTCAAAATCTGCACTTAACTTAGAGTATGGAGATAACAAAAACCTGCTCTCGTAATCCGCAGCATATTGTTTATCATATATTTTATTTGATTCTGCTGAATGCATTTTACCCTTTTATACTATTATTACCGAGTTTACCTCCTGCCCAAAAGTAAAATAAGTTCCATGATTTTGTGTAACATGAACTATACAAGAATCTAGAACTTCATGTGAATTTACTAATGGTTGCAATATTTGAAATATATAACGCCCTACGGCAAGCTTAAAGCCTAATTTTATAACAAAATGACCCTCTACTTTTTCTAAATCAGCAAGTGTATAAATATCGGATGCTGCCAACCCACTACCTGATGCCGCTGTTATGTATAAAATTATCTTTGATGAGAGTGTAATTTTCCCTCTCCTAAACAATCTGTCTGTTGGAATACAGACCCTATCAAGGTAATTATCATTCCATACAAAATCCCATTCTTCAGCTGTTTCAGAATCATTTTTTGCTATACTTATATTAGAATGTCCACTAAATTTCAAAATATCGATTTCACGGTTGATTACATTTTTAATGGAATTAAAATCATGATAAATTATCAAAAGCGTCCGGCCTTCATCTTTCCATTTTGTTATACATTCTGCCGATTTATTTTGAAAATTTTCGTCTCCGACAGCCAACACCTCATCCAACAAATACACATCAAAATCCAAATGCGCCATGATACTGAAAGCCAGACGCAAGTACATGCCGTTGGAATAGTTTTTTACCGGTTCATCAATAAATTTTTCAATGCCTGAAAATTCAACAATCGCATCAAACTTGGCGGCTATTTCTTTCTTCGTAAATCCGTGTATTTGTCCGTTTAAAAACACATTTTCTCTCCCGCTCAGTTCAGTATGAAAACCCGCACCGATATCCAATATAGAGGCCACACGGCCAAATATTTCAACCTTTCCGGAAGTAGGCTTGGTTACCCCTGCAAGAATTTTCAGCAAAGTACTTTTACCGCTGCCGTTAGGCCCGATAATGCCCACGGATTCCCCTTTTTTGATCTCAAAACTGACATCTTTCAAGGCCCATAATTCATGGGTTTCTTCTTCCGTATCCGTGGTAACAGGATGACGCATATGATACCTTTTGGAAACATTCTCAACTCGTATGGCCACCTCACTACTCATGCAAAATCAGTGAATTTCGTTTCGTTCCGGGTGTATACCCAAAAACCGATTATAACCAAAAGTAAGTTAAAACCCACAGAAAGCGAAAATAAGGGAGAGATATCATAGGCATCAAAATAGCACCAACGCCAAAACTCCACCGAGGCAGCCATAGGATTTACCCAAACCAAAGGCTGCAGTATTTCAGGAATGAGACTACGGGCATAAAAAACCGGAGTAACCCATATCCCGAAATAAATCACATAAGGAACAATGTGTATCAAATCGCGGAAACGGTATGAAAGTGCTGAAATCCAAAACACTAATGACATGGCGTTCAAAGCAGTAAGTAAAACGGCAACCGGCAAGAAAATAATCCGCCAGGATGGCATAATACCAAACCAGAAAAACAACGGAATAATGAGAACCAGACTGATGGCCAGTTCCACCAGACCTACCGTTATTTTTGAGAGGGGCAAAACCGCTTTGGGGAAATAAATTTTCTTGATTACCTGTGCCGATTCCTGTATGCTTGCCGTACCTTGAAACACACCATACGCAAAAAAATTCCAGGCCAAAAGTCCTGATGTAACATACAGTACAAAAGGCACGGAACCCGAATCTAATTCTAACAGGTAACCAAAGAAAAAGGTGTACAACACAATTCCGGTTGCCGGCTGAAGTATAGTCCAGGCAAGGCCCAGATAAGTCTGTGCATATTTTACTTTCAAATCGCGGCGGGCAAACGTGAGGATAAGCGAACGGGAACGCCATATCTTTTTCAGATAGACCTGCATGGAATCCGGCTCAGAAGTTATGAGAGTATATGGATTCATGAGCGGAGTATTTGTTTCAATACGTGGATAATGTAGCTTACTTCTTCGTGTTTGATGCCGGCATACAGCGGCAAACGGAGAAGGGTATCGGCAAACAGGTTAGTATGTTCAAGCGATTCGGAATGTGCAGGAAAACGGCTTCCAAATACCGATTGGTGCAAAGGCTGATAATGAAACGTGCAATATATACCCGCTTCCTGAAATTGTTGAATTACATGGGGTCTATCGGCCTCTTGGGGCAAAACAACAAAGGCTCCCGCTCTTCCATGGATTTTATATCCGGATTCCCGGTTATACCGGGAAAGTACACGTTCCAATTCAATCCGAATTTCCCCGTAGTGTTGCAATCCTGCCCAAAGAATGGCTGCCGAAGCTTCGGGCATACGAAACTTACTTCCTATGCTTACCCACTGATACGTTGGGCTTTCTCCGCGTAAAAAAGCGGCTTTGTCGGTGCCCATATCGATGATTTTTTCTACCGGATCCACCCATCGGGAATCATTTACTACAAGCGCACCTCCCCGGCCTGCGTGCAGCGGTTTGGTATGATCAAACGATATACAGCTGATATGCCCGAAACTCCCAAGAGGCTTTTCTTCATACTCTGAAAAGAGCCCGTATGCGGCATCTTCCACAACGAATAGATGGTTTCGCGTAGCGATTTCTAAAAGGGTATCCATTTGTGCGGGAATGCCCATATAGTGCATCACCAAAAGCGCCCGGGTATTTGACGTGATAACCCGCTCCACGCTTTCAGGGCAGAGATTACCCTGCCTGTCGATATCGGCCCAAACAGGTTTAAGTCCTGCCCTAACAGCCGCATTTCCGGCTGAAACAAAATTCCACGAAGGCATAACCACTTCGGAGCCGGCAGGAAGATCCAAGGCCATAAAAGCCGCTTCTAATGCATGGGTACAGGACGAAACCACCCATACCCTGCTGCCCGAAAATCGGCTTTCCAACCAGATTTCACAGAGAGATGCAAAATGCCCCGTAGTGTTATATTCCGGATGATGAACCAATTCATTTAAGAATTTTTCCTGCTCCGGCAATATTATAGGTTTCACTAAGGGAATCATTACTTTTGGGCCCGATGGGTTCATTCTGTCATATCATCAATCCGGTCAAAGTTAACCAAAGCGTTGATTTATTCATCGCCCAACCCATTACTTTTGCCTCCTTAATCAGGGCGGCAGATTTTTCAAAAAAAACAATACAACCCGAATTGCTGGCCTTGTGCTACAATCAGGATAAAGACATTGTGCCCGGAAGGTTTAATATCATGGATTTATCCGACAGAAGCATTCGAACAATATTGAATAACCCACAAAAGAAAAATCTGCCCTTGTTATCGGATATATTGAATACGGCATATAAAGCCACCCAGGCAGAATATATTATTTACACCAATTCTGATATTGCCGTACAACCCCATTTTTATCAATTTATAGCGGAAAAAATCCATGAAGGTCTTGACGGATTCATCATTAACCGAAGGCGGATTCCGTTTGGAAATTACACCCCCGAGGATTTGGACTTTTTATATACGCAGAAAGGAAAATCTCACCCGGGATTCGACTGCTTTATTTTTAAACGGGAGCTGATTCCACAGATGGAGCTGGGAACCGTGTGTGTAGGTATTCCGTTTATGGAGGCTACTTTGGCGTACAACCTTTTTGCCCTGAGTAGGAACTTCAAATTATTTGACAAAGAATTTCTGACGTTTCATTTGGGTATGGAAATCTTCAAGAAACGGGATAAAGAACTGTATTGGCATAACCGGCATCAGTTTTTTCGTCATATAAAGCCAAGGCTATGGCATCGATTGGATGTTCGAAATATACCTTACTACGATAGCGGTTTCCCCGTGCGATACATTAAATGGGGATTAAATCCGGCATTATTCACCCTCATGAATTTAAAACTGGATATCCGGCGAATACGGGCAAAATCAGGCCAGCATACCCGTTAATTTAGGCCGTTTTATTGTGTAAGCCTGCCTACTCAGTTCCCAAATATAGAAACCTGTACCGGTTTCTGTTGTTTTTTGAAAACCCAATAACCGGTTATATTGCTCCGCCTGAATATTGTCTTGTTTTACTTTCGCCCTGATCGTTTCCAGCCCCAACGTATCAAAAGCATAATCCAATAAAAGCAAAGAAGCGGCCAAAGCAACACCTGTGCCGATAAACAATAGGTTGCCGATAAACAAACCCGATTCCGCAGTTTTTTCTTCGGAATTAATTTGTGCCAGATGAATCATGCCCACCTGAACCTGATCACTGTAAATCATGAAATAAGCATATCGGTTATTCTGAATACGTTCTAACCATTTCTGCTGCATTTCAGTAGAGATGAAATCTCTGTATTCCATCTGGGAAGATACTTCAGGACTGTTTCGCCACACCCTTACCTGTTCGGCAGTTTCTGAATTCAAAGGTTCAAGCCGAATGCCCCAACCATGCAGAATCATCGAAGTTCCTCCGACACGATTAATCTTTCCAGATTATTCTGATTTAACCAGATTCTGCGGATATATTCACCGATTATCCCTAAAGAAAGCATAATCAATCCGGTAGAAAAAAATATAGAAACGATAATGGAAGTATATCCGATTTCGGTAAAATGAAACAACTTTCTGTATATGAAATATAAACCCATTACAAAAAACACAACAGACATAAAAATGCCTAATCGGGTAATGAATTTTAAGGGTAAAGAAGAGTGAAACAACAAGAATTCCACGCTGAGATTAAAAAGCCTATACACAGAATATTGCGAGCGGCCTTGGGCCCGGCTTCCATGCGCCACCACACAGCTCGATTTTATACTGGCATAATGCAGAAAATATTGCTCAATATACTTTACCGGTGTATTGATATTTTTAAATATGGCGGCTGTTCCCGATTTCATTAAGCGGAATGAGGTAGCCTGGGTATAATCTCTATTTTTTTCAAGCAAAAGAAATTTTAGCAGCCGGCTACCCGCCGTGCGAAAAAAGGGATGTTTGCGCTGAGCAAAAGTGCCGTAAACCAAATCGGCTTCGTCTTCCTCCATTTTTTTAATCAACTTCTCCAACTCAAAAGGATCATGTTGCAAATCATCATCCATCGTGGCTATAAGGGGAGCCTCAGCATACGAAAGTCCACAGGCCGTTGCTGCCATCTGTCCATAATTTACGGTAAGACGTAATGCTAAAATTTCGAAAGAATATAACGGTTTAAGCGTTTTCAAAGTGGAGAATGTATGATCCATACTACCATCATCCACCAAAATGATGCGCACTTTTCTTCCCGAAAAGTCAATCCACTCCTGAAGCCTGTCCAACAAGGCTTTTAAGTGCGCTTCCGCTTTATACAATGGAATTACGATATCGAGCTCGGGCATGAGAACAAAGTAAAAGAAAATACCCTATAATTCAACCGGTAACCCGAACACTTTGGGAGAAAAAGGAATTAATGCGGAGGCTACAGAAAAGCCCACCCCAAAACCGGATATTAAAATCCAGGAGCTGTCATACCCGTCATTCCATGCACAGCCCAAGGTAAGCGGAATGGTGGCAGAACCCGTGTTTCCATACTCATACAAGGTATAAGGAACTTTTTCTTCCGGAAATCCGGCTTTCTTACGTATGGTTTCATTAATGAGCCGGTTGGCCTGATGAAACACAGCCATCTGCAATTCTTCTTGTTTTTTTCCGGAATAGGTTATCAACTTTTGAATGTTATCGGGCACGTAGCGAAGCGTATAGTTAAATACATCAATGCCCTGCATACGCATAAAGGCATCAGGCGGAGTTACTTTGATGGCATCAAACCCTTTACCCACGGTTTCTAAGTTGAAATACCCGGAAATAGTATCCGAATGGGCATCAAAACGAATACCGATAGCGGACACCGCATCAGAAAATACGGGTTTCACTGAGCGATCCTGTGGGTCGGTAAACCGCGATGAAAAATCGCCACAGATCAATATGGCCCTCGCTCCCGGCTTGTTCAACCCTTGCAGTAAGGAATACACCGTATATAAACCATATACAAATCCTGAACAGCCCGAATTTATATCAAAACACAAAGTATGCGGAGGCATACCCATTTTCCCATGCACATCGCACGAAACACTCGGCAGCGGCTGGTCCGGACTTTGGGTAACGGTAATAAACACATCAATGGAATCGGAACTCCACTCCAGTTTTTCACAAAGAATCTCCGTTGCTTTTTGAACATAATCCACAAACCGAACCCCGGCAGGAACAATGTGCCGGTAGCGGATTCCCGTATGGGTTATCAACGATTCACGTTCCGACTCAGTCAATAAATCCAACAGGCTATTGTCTTCAGTCTGGGATGGAACCACAGTTACAATCCCTTCAATGGAAGCTCCTTTAGTTTGTGCTAAAGCCATGAATACGATTTACGATAAGGGAATGAATATCACCCAACGTGGTGCAGGACGCTAAATCGGCTGAAGAAATCAACACATCCGCATGTTCATTTACTCCCGAAATAAACAATAAGGCATTAAGAGAACTCCAACTGCTTATTTTTCGAAATTCAGATTGAGGGCTTAGCCCCTGAACCTGTAATTCCTTTTCTGCAAAGTCTATAAATTGCTGAATATCTGTTAAATCCTGCACTATATTATCAATTATAATTCTACGTCCACAATAGCATGAATAGGTATAAGCACATCGCCTTTCAGCATTAACTGATTTTCAGAAGCTTCCCAAACCGTAGTTTCCACTTTTCTAAGACCTTCGGTGGTCTGGAATACGATTTTCACCTTAGCCTTATATCCATTGCCTAACAGCATCGCCTTTTCCAATTTGGCAAAGCGTATCTCCTTTTCTCCCGATGTCAACAACACATCTTCCGTCGGAAATTTCACCTGATGCACCTCTTCTTTTTCAATCCATTTTGCCTCCATACATACGTCTTTTAGGTTCACTAATGTAAAAAAAAAGAGAATACCGGAGTATTCTCTTTCAATATGAAGCTATAGTCGGATTATACTGTCATGATTTCTTTTTCTTTGGCGGCAAGAATATCATCGACCTTTACAATATGTTTGTCAGTACCTTGCTGTACACGGTTTTCACCGTCTTTCGCCAAATCTTCGGCTAATCCGTCTTTTTGGAGTTTTTTAATTTTTTCGTTTGCATCTCTGCGGGCATTTCGGATGCTTACTTTAGCATCTTCCGCCATACCCTTTGCCATTTTTACCAATTCCTTGCGTCTTTCCTCGGTCAGGGGCGGTAATGAAATGCGGATAATTTCGCCATCATTGCCCGGGTTCAATCCTAACTGAGAATTGATAATTGCGGTTTCAATAGCTCGCAAAGTAGTCTTATCCCAAGGCTGAACCACCAAGGTACGGGCATCCGGTGTGGTAATGTTGGCTACTGCATTCAAGGGCATACTGGAACCATATACATCGGCAAAAATGCCTTCCAATAAAGCCGGGTTGGCTTTTCCCGTGCGAACCCGTAATAATTCCTGTGCCAAGTGATTACAGGCTTTATCCATGGATGCCTGGGCATCATTTATAATATCATTCAGTTCCTGACTCATCGTTTCGTTGATTTAAATCTATTCAAGAGGCGCAAATGTAAAAAAATATAGACTGAAACTTTGATGAAGTTGAACGTTAAACTTCAACCACCGTACCCACTTTTTCGCCTTGTACAATACGCAACAAATTTCCGGGTGTGTTTATATCAAATACCACAATAGGCAGATTGTTCTCTTTGCAAAGCGTAAAGGCCGTCATATCCATTACATTCAGGTTTTTCTCATACACTTCCTGAAAGGAAACCGTGTTGTACTTAACGGCAGAAGCATCTTTTCGGGGGTCGGCAGAATAAATGCCGTCCACTTTGGTTCCTTTTAAAATCACATCCGCTTCTATTTCCACGGCACGTAAGCTGGCTGCTGTATCGGTTGTGAAATAAGGGTTTCCGGTTCCTGCGCCAAAAATAACCACTCTCCCTTTTTCTAAATGCCTGACGGCTCTGCGGCGGATAAACGGTTCTGCCACCTCTTTCATTTCAATAGCCGATTGAAGACGGGTTTGCACGCCTTCTGAATCTAAAGCCGATTGCAAAGCCATACTGTTGATTACCGTAGCCAACATACCCATATAGTCGCCCTGTACACGATCAAAACCACCTTCCACAGCCTGAATGCCGCGGAATATATTTCCTCCGCCGATTACCACGGCAACCTGGATTCCTTTGTCGGTAACGGTTTTAATTTCTTTTGCATAGTGATTCAGAATAGTATGATCTATTCCGAATTGTTTGTCGCCCATCAGGGCTTCTCCACTGAGTTTTAATAGTATTCTTTTGTATTTCACGGGTCGTTCTGTTTTTCCGGATAAATAAAACAAAAAAAAAGAGAGAATTTTCATTCTCTCTTTTTGAGTATTAACTTACTGAGAACCGCTTGAAGTCGGTAACAGTTAATTCTTTATCGATGCTTTGAAGATATTGCTTCACGCTAGACTTACCGTCTTTAATGAAATCCTGATTGAGTAAGGTGCTCTCGGCATAGAATTTTTTCAATTTACCCTGAGCGATCATTTCAATTTTATCTTCTGGTTTGCCTTCTTTGCGAAGTACTTCGCGGGCAATTTCCAACTCTTTCTCAATGATATCGGTAGAAACTGAATTCTCATCTAAAGCGATGGGAGCCATAGCGGCAATCTGCATGGTAACATCTTTACCTACTTCAGCCTGATTGGCGAAACCGGCTTTGTTGAAACCCGCAAGCGATACTACACGGTTACCCGGGTGAATGTAAGCGGCTACATAAGGGGCGTTGATTACCGCATAGTCAGAAATTTCAATTTTCTCTCCGATTTTTCCTACCATTTCCACAATGTGGTCATTGATAGAACGGTCATCAATCAATAAAGCACCCAAGGCTTCTTTATCTGAAGGCGTATTAGCTAACGCTAATTCTGCAATTTTTTCTGAAAGGGCCACAAACTCGCCATTTTTGGCTACAAAGTCTGTTTCACAGTTCAGTGCAGTAATAATTCCTTTGGTTCCGTCTGCAGTAACTTTAGCGATGGCGTATCCTTCGGTAGCTTCGCGGTCGCTGCGTTTGTCAGCTACTTTCTGACCTTTTTTACGTAAAATTTCTATGGCTTTTTCAAAATCGCCTCCGGCCTCAGCCAGTGCGTTTTTACAATCCATCATGCCCGCACCGGTAGTTTGTCTGAGTTTGTTTACTTCTGCGGCACTAATTGCAACTGCTGACATATTTAAAATTTCCTTTAATGATAAATTAATTATTCTTCTGTAGAAGCGGTAACTTCAGCACCGGCTTCTTTTCCTGATACTTCTGCTTCTTCTTTGGCAGATTCTTTATCCGTTTTGCGCTCTTTCAATCCGTCGATGATTGCCTGACAAACCACATCTAAAATAAGAGAGATGGATTTGGTCGCATCATCATTGGCAGGGATTGGAAAGTCCACCTCATTCGGATTGCTGTTTGTATCTACAATAGCAAACGTAGGGATGTTCAATCGGCGCGCCTCAGCTACGGCAATGTGTTCTTTTTTGATATCCACGATGAACACGGCAGCTGGAAGACGATTCATGTCGGCAATGCTTCCGAAATCTTTTTCCAGTTTCGCTTTGGTACGGGTCATGGTCAGACGCTCTTTTTTGTTGAGCGTATCAATGGTTCCGTCGCTGATCATTTCGTCGATGTTGGTCATTTTTTTAACCGCCTTACGAATGGTCACGAAATTGGTAAGCATTCCACCGGGCCAACGCTCTGTAACGTATGGTTGGTTGATTTTAGAAACTTTCTCCGCAATGATTTCGCGGGCCTGTTTTTTGGTTCCTACGAAAAGAACTTTTTTACCCGATTTAGCAATCTGAGAAAGTGCATTGCATGCATCTTCTAATTTTACTACGGTTTTGTTGAGGTCAATAATATGTACCCCGTTCTTTTCCATAAAAATGTAAGGAGCCATTGCAGGATCCCATTTTCTCTTAAGGTGTCCGAAGTGAACACCTGCGTCGAGTAATTCTTCTACCGAAGTTCTTGGCATAACTTTTCGCTGATATAAACAATTAACGTTTGCTGAATTGGAATCTCTTACGGGCCTTGGCACGTCCGAATTTCTTGCGCTCAACCATGCGCGGATCGCGGGTAACTAATCCCTGCTCACGAAGAGCCGGTTTGTATTCCGCATTTATTTCTACTAAGGCTTTAGAAACCGCCAGACGAATCGCTTCGGCCTGACCGGTTATTCCACCGCCATCAACATTTACTACTAAATCATATTTCTTCTTATCCTCACCGGTAAGAAGAAAAGGCTGATCAACTTTGTACTGAAGCACCATATTCGGAAAATACTGTTTGTAGTCTTTTCCGTTTACCGTTACGTTTCCGGTGCCTTTGGATAAGTAGATACGGGCTACGGAAGTTTTTCTTCTTCCAGACTGTGCAATCCTTTCCATTCGGTTTATTTAATATCTTTTAAATTAATCTGACGAGGTTTCTGTGCTTCCTGCTTATGCTCCGATCCGGCATAAACAAAAAGATTTCCCGAAAATACCGCACGGCCTAAACGGGATTTGGGCAACATACCGCGGATGGCTTTTTCTACCACACGCTCAGGATGACGCTCCAACATATCTTTTACCGGAGTAAAACGCTGACCGCCCGGATGACCCGTGTGGCGAACATATTCTTTATCCTCCATTTTATTTCCGGTTAAGCGTACTTTTTCGGCATTGATGATAATTACCTTATCGCCGGTGTCCGCATTCGGAGTAAAAGTGGCTTTATGTTTTCCGCGAAGAATTTTAGCCACATTAGAGGCTAAACGGCCTAATACCATATTCTCGGCATCTATCAAGATCCACTCTTTTTCTACACTAGCCTTATTGGCTGACTGAGTTCTGTAACTTAACGTATTCACTTCAAACCTTTTTATCCGGTTAACTGATTCCCACTTTTTACGGGGCTGCAAAGATAAGCACTTTTTCTAATTCGCAAAAAAATATTCAGGAATGTTTTTTCTCCTCCTTACTTTTTCTTTTCCTGCTGATTTTTAGGGAACTAATTTTTAAAAATCAGGTTTCCGGAAACTTAATCCTGCTGAATTTGAATTTTTAGGGCTTTTGGGCCTTCAGGGGTTTTTAAAATTACAACATACATGCCCGTAGGCAAATCTTCAACAGAAATTCCCCAATTCAGGTTACGCACATTTTTAACTAATCGACCTTCCATGTCCCATATTTCAAGTTCTCCAACTTCGGAGACATGATTCACATAAAACCTCTCACGTGCAGGATTAGGGTAAACGGAGAGTTCCGATTCATTTTCTTCCATTCCGAGTCCGCTTATAAAAACCCGTTGAAAATCAACGTCGTGGGCCAAACATCCTACTTCGTCTGTTATTCTTAAGGAATAAAAAGTGGTTTCCGTGGGTTTTGCCCAAACCGGAGAATTTGTAGAATCGGTTAATCCGTTGTTGGGATACCAAAGCAGATTGTAACTGCCGGTTCCGCCCCATATATTTAACGGTCCCGAAAGTAGCACCGAATCGCCGGGTAAAATAAAATGAGTTAAAAACGACAGCCCGGATACAAATCTTGAAAAACGAACCCTTACAGTATCAAAACAACTTATATTGTTAAAATCAATAATCCGTAGTACAAATTCTACGGAATCAAAATCAAATGCATCATTCACCACGGGGTTCAAAAGAGTTGAATCCGACAAAAAAGAGGATGCCGTAAATGTAAAAGTGGTATTCCCTACCTGCACCTGCTCAAATGCAAGCCAACTGAATGTATATGGCGGCGTACCCCAATCCAGGTAATTACCTCCGATCTGAGCCGTATCTGTACCCAAATGCGACACACATATTATCTTATCCGTTCCGGCATTTCCGGCACACTGGGCAAAATGAATATTCGGCAAAAGAACGGTTACAATAATAAAAAGTAGATTTTTCATATTAATTACTTTTGTGCCACAACAGAAATTCAAAGTTAATGCAAAACCTGCTGCAGTTCGAAACCAGTCCTTATTTATTATCACACCAAAACAATCCCGTTCACTGGGTGCCCTGGGATGAAAAATTCCTGCTGCAGGCCGAAAATCAAGATAAACTCATCATTGTTTCTATCGGCTATTCCGCCTGCCACTGGTGCCATGTCATGGAACACGAAGTGTTTGAAGATGAAGCCTGTGCCGCGTTGATGAATGCCCATTTTGTGAGCATTAAGGTGGACCGGGAAGAACGTCCAGATATTGACCATATATATATGGATGCCCTGCAGCTGATGACCGGCTCCGGCGGATGGCCCCTAAACTGCATCCTGCTGCCCGACGGAAGACCCGTGTACGGCGGAACGTATTTTCCCAAAGATAATTGGATTCAGGTGCTGAACAGTTTGGTAGACATTTGGCAGAACGACAGAAAAAAAATGTATGAATATGCCGAAAACCTGCATGCTGCCCTCAAATCCAATGCCCCTGCGCCCGTTTCGCTTTCGGGAACTGAAACCGACTACGGCGATCTGCTCGACAAAACCGTGGGAAAATGGAAAAACGGATTTGACCCCGAATTCGGCGGTCCCCGAAAAGCGCCCAAATTCCCCATTCCCAATAATTACCGTTTTCTACTCCGGTATGCCACGCTGTCCCAAAACCAAGAAGTGGCCGACCACACCCTTTTTACGCTGAATATGATGGCCAAGGGAGGAATTTATGACCAGATAGGCGGCGGTTTTGCCCGCTACTCGGTAGATGCCTATTGGAAAGTGCCTCATTTTGAAAAAATGCTGTACGACAATGCCCAACTCATTTCTTTATATGCCGAAGGGTATGCCCATTACAAGGAACCGCTTCTTAAAGAAACGTTAGACGAAACTATTGCTTTCTGCCTGCGCGAATTGCATACCCCCGAAGGCGGATGGATGAGCGCCCTCGATGCCGACAGCGAAGGCGAAGAAGGCAGATTTTATGTGTGGAAATACGATGAAGTTGAACAATTGCTGGGCGATAAATTTGCCCTGGCCCGCGATTACTACAATATCAATGCGCAGGGATATTGGGAACACGATCATTATATCCTCCTCCGACAGACAGATGATGCCGAATTTGCCCAAAGCCAAAACCTGAGTCTGGAAGAATGGAAACAACTCCGCAGCGAAATCAAAGAAATACTTTTCCGGGCCCGCGAAAAACGGATACGCCCCGCCACTGATGATAAAATACTGCTGTCGTGGAATGCCCTCATGATTTCGGCGCTTTGCGATGCCTACCGGTACACCCGCAAATGCGGATATTTGAGTTTAGCGGAAGAAACCTGGCGGTTTATTCAAGACCGGATGAAAAGAGACGAGAAATATTACCGTTCCTATAAACTCGGAGAAGCCAAAATTCCCGCTTTTGCGGAAGATTATGCCTTTTTGGCGGGCGCTGCCCTCGATTTGGCCGAAGCCGGACTAAATACCGATTACCTGAAGGAAGCCGAAACCATCTGCCGCCAGGCTATCAACTTATTTTGGGATGAAGAAAAAAAGCTCTTCCGTTTCAAATCGTCCGAAGGACAAAAATTAGTGGCCGAAACCTACGAAATACAGGACAATGTCATTCCATCCGCCAATAGTCAACTGGCCATCTGCCTGTTTAAACTTTCGCGGCTGCAACACATTCCCGAATGGGAAAATAAAGCCAGAACCATGCTGGGCCATGTGCTCAACGCCATGCCAAATTATGGACCGGGGTATTCAAATTGGGCCATGCTGGTTCAATTCATGCAGGAATTTAAAGAAGTGGTTTTTGTAGGGAAAAACGCCAAAGCCGCGGCGGCCGAATTGATGAGCGGTTTTCATCCGAAAAGTTTTTGCGCTGCTTCGGAAGAAGCGTCTGCTCATCCCCTCTTTGAAGGGCGTTTTGTGGAAGGAAAAACCCTCAAATATGAATGTGTGAACCGGGCCTGCGGATTGCCCGAAGAAGTATTTTCCTGAACAGAAGCCCGAGAAATGTACTTTTGCGCATGTTTTCAACCGAACTGAAAGAAGGAAAAGTCCTTCTTGTACACAAACCCAAAGGCATTACTTCTTTCGATGCCGTGTATAAAATACGCAAATGCTACCAGCGAAATGCGAAAGAAAAGCTGAAAGTGGGACATGCCGGCACACTGGATCCGCTGGCTTCGGGGTTGTTGATTATCTGCACAGGAAAACAGACCAAAAGCATCGATAATTTTATGGGGCTGCCCAAAACCTACACGGGTACGTTTTTTCTGGGTGCCGTTACTCCTTCTTTTGATTTGGAAACCGAACCCGACCACTCCTTCCCTACCGACCACATTACGGATGACTTGATACACGAATGTGCGGCTTCTTTTCTGGGCACATCTGAACAGTTGCCGCCCATGTATTCGGCAGTGAAATTGGGAGGCAAAAAAGCCTACGAATTTGCCCGAAAAGGAAAAGAAATAAAAATGGCTACCCGTACCATAGAAATCACCCGGTTTGAAATTACGGATATCCGTATGCCCGAAGTGGATTTTAAAATTACCTGTTCCAAAGGCACGTATATACGCAGCATTGCGGATGATTTTGGTAAACGCCTGAACTCAGGAGCATACCTGAAAGAACTCTGCCGAACCGATATCGGCGAATATGCCCTAAACGAGGCGCTTGCCATTGAAGAGATTCAGCACAAAATCAAACAGGATTTCAGAGAAATTGAATCTTAAATTAACATCTGTTAACTAAATAAAACACCCCCTTCAAACCCATTCAAACGGATAATCAACCACTTGCCTAAATAAGTGGTTGTCAAATTTTTGTAAAGGAGATTCACACACTACCTTTGCCGCCCTAATAAACAGGTTTTCAATAATATGAAACTATCAAATTTTAAATTTAAGTATCCCGAAGAACTGGTGGCACAGCGCCCCACAGACAATCGTGATGAGTCGCGTCTGATGGTTATTGACCGCAAGACGGGAAAAATTGAGCACAAACTGTTCAAAGACATTCTGAACTATTTCAACGAAGGGGATGCCATGATATTGAATAACACCAAGGTGTTCCCGGCCCGTTTATACGGAAACAAAGAAAAAACCGGCGCTAAAATCCAGGTGGTGTTACTCCGCGAGCTGGATGCCGAAAGCAAATTATGGGATGTACTGGTAGATCCTGCCCGAAAAATCCGTATCGGAAACAAACTCTATTTCGGAGACAATGATATGTTGGTGGCCGAGGTGATTGATAACACCACCTCGCGTGGGCGTACCTTGCGCTTTTTGTACGACGGCACACACGATGAATTCAAAGAGGTACTTTACAGCATGGGCGTTCCGCACCTCCCCGAATATATTACCCGCGAACCGGATAAAGAAGATTTTGAACGTTATCAGAATTACTTCGCCAAAATCGAAGGGGCTGTTACCGCTCCCTCTGCCGGATTGCACTTTAGCCGTGAGTTATTGAAAAGATTGGAAATCAAAGGAATTGAATTTCCTGAAATTACCCTGCACTTAGGTTTAGGCGGGTTCAGACCTGTGGAAGTGGAAGACCTGACCAAACACAAAACCGACAGTGAAGAAGTAATCATTAACGAGAAGGCGGCCCAGATGATCAATAAAGCCATTGACGGACGCAAAAAAGTATGTGCCGTGGGTACATCCGTGATGCGCGCTATTGAAACCAGCGTTTCTACCGATCGCCATGTAAAACCCATGAGCGGATGGACCAATAAATTCATCTTCCCTCCTTACGATTTCAGCATTGCCAATTGTATGGTGGTGAATTTCCATCAGCCTGAATCTACATTATATATGTTGGTTTCTGCTTTTGCCGGCGTGGAGCTTTGCGAAAAAGCTTATAAAACTGCTATCGAAGAAAAATACAGACTCTTTGCTTACGGAGACGCAATGTTGATTTTATAATACAACAAAAACTATCCGCACATTACCTTGTTTACATAAAGTGTATCACTAATTTAATCATACATGGCTGCTGATAAATTTGAATTTCATGATTATTACCTGACGGAAGAATTGCTCACCGAAGAGCATCGTCTCATTCGCGAAACCGTTCGTGCATGGGTAAAAAAAGAACTTTCGCCGGTAATTGAAGATTACGCCCAACGGGCAGATTTCCCCAAACATTTAATTCCCGGTCTGGCTGAAATCGGTGCCTTCGGGCCATACATTCCGGCCGAATACGGCGGAAGCGGATTAGACCAGATTGCCTACGGAATCATCATGCAGGAATTGGAAAGAGGCGACAGCGGAATCCGTTCCACAGCTTCTGTACAGTCTTCTCTGGTGATGTATCCGATTTATTCATTCGGCAGCGAAGAACAAAAAAGAAAATACCTGCCCAAACTCGCCAAAGGCGAAATGATGGGTAGTTTCGGTCTTACGGAACCTAATCAGGGTTCTGATCCGGGAGGAATGACTACCTGGTTTAAAGATGAAGGTGACCATGTGATATTGAATGGCGCCAAAATGTGGATTTCTAACGCTCCGTTTTGTGATATTGCCGTAGTATGGGCAAAAAGCGAAGCCGGCGAAATTCATGGCATGGTGGTAGAACGCGGCATGGAAGGATTTTCAACGCCCGAAACCCACAGCAAATGGTCGTTAAGAGCATCTGCCACGGGCGAATTGGTTTTTGATAATGTAAAAGTGCCTAAAGAGAACATTTTTCCAAACGTAAAAGGATTGAAAGGGCCATTAAGCTGTCTGAACAGCGCCCGTTACGGAATTTCCTGGGGTGCCATCGGAGCCGCATTGGACTGCTACGATACCGCGCTGCGTTATTCCAAAGAGCGTATGCAGTTTGGCCGCCCCATAGCCGGATTCCAGCTTCAGCAGAAAAAACTGGCCGAAATGATTACAGAAATTACCAAAGCCCAACTGCTTACCTGGAGATTGGGCGTGCTGAAAAATGAAAACCGTGCCACACCGGCTCAAATTTCTATGGCAAAGCGTAACAACGTAAACATGGCCTTAGAAATAGCCCGCGAGGCTCGTCAGATTTTAGGCGCCATGGGAATCATCGGAGAGTACAGCATTATGCGCCACATGATGAACTTAGAATCGGTGGTTACCTACGAAGGAACACACGATATCCACCTGCTTATTACCGGTATGGATATTACCGGGTTGAATGCATTTAAATAAGTAATCTGAATATTTATTGAGTAAGGCTGGTGTTTTCATCAGCCTTTTTTTGTTATCACCAATCCGTTTTACTTCTGCTAATAGCGGTTCGCGGGTTGGCGAAGTTGCTGTATTCAGTTCACTTTGCTATCAGCTTGCAACAAAGCTCAAACTTGCAACTTACCCGGCAATTTTGGCAAACCGCTGAAAAGATGGTTGCTAAAGGGATAACTTCAAAACTTCCTTCTTTAAAGGATTTAAATGTCGAATAATTATCACCCAAATGATTGAATTATCAATACTGTCATAAGCGTGAACTAATCTATTCCTGATAGAAACAATTTGTTTATCGTATTCAATTTCAATGGTCGGCTCAACTTTTCTGAACTTACTCAGAGCTTCACCAATAATTGCAAGTTGTCTTTCTACCGCACTTTGCGTTTTTCGATCAGATTCATAAGCACTAAAATCGGTTATTTCCTTTGTGAATTCCTCTATTAGTGAAATCGCCATCAATATATCAGAAAGATACTTTAAGCCCTTGTCTGTCATACACTAACACCTTTGATGAATCTATATTTTTTCTCAGAATTGGATTTCTAATCGATGAAGATGTCAGCAAATCAACCTTGCGTTGGAAGTAGGCTTCGAGCTTATCCCATAAATCTAGCAAGTTTTGTCCTCTTTTAATCGGATCTTCGGTATTCAATTCGACTAATAAGTCAATATCGCTAGTGTCTTCCTTAAAGTTGTCAGTCACAGAAGATCCAAATGCATATACCGATTTCACATCATGGCTTTTACACAATGAAATAAACTCGTCTGGTCTAACTTGTATTGTGTCCTTCAAATTCATATTGCTAAGATAACAAATTTACCTACGGCTGGTGTTTTCACAGGCCTTTTTTTGTTCAAGGATGACGTTATTACCCAGCATCTTGTCTATTGCCGGTTTTTTTTAATTAACCCGTTTTTGCCGGAATTAAAAAAAATACGCCCCGATTTGAGGCGTATTTATTAATATGTAAGAAATTACTTGTCTATTTTTTTCTGCCGGGCAGCGGTTTTGAACCTTCCTTACCCATCGTGCTCAGCTTATCAAAATCAAAGGCCAGCGTAAAGCGGATGGTATTCTCCAGCGGATTTCTGCTTACTACGGGCACCAGATAAGAGAAATCAAATCCGAATACACTGTAACGTAATCCGACACCCATGGTGAAGTATTTACGGTTTCCTTTTTGACGGGCTTCGTTAAAATATCCGGCACGAACCGCAAAAATACGGTTGTACCAGTACTCCATACCAAAAGCAATATTATACTCATGGAATTCTTCGCGTACACCGCCCGGAGCATCAGCAAATGAGGTAAACATACCGCCGATTACACTTCTGTTGGGGCTTTGTCCAAATTCAATCACCGGATTTCCTTGTGTATCCACAATAATAAACCCGGAAGAATCACGCTCAAAACTGGGATTCGTAGGCACCAACAATTTATTGATTTCAACCGCCACCATCAAGGTATGTAAACCTTCCTGATCCAATTGCATATCTAAGGAAGGTCCAAAACGCAGGTTCATGGGAATAAAATCGGCACGGGCCTGCGTGGTGGTGTATTTAATTTTGGAACCGATATTGGTGAAGGCAGTTCCCCAACGGAATACTACGGGCATTTTGGCAATTTTCCAATCGCGGTTTTCATAATATAACGAGATATCACCCGCACCGGCTAAACCGGGTTTGGTAGATACCCCCCCCACACTCTGACCGAGGGTAAGGTTTGAGTAAATAAAACGGAAAGCCACGCCCATACTGAGTTTGTCAATCAGTTTCATGGAGTAACCCGCATCTAAAGCAAATTCGTTGGGATTATAATTCCCGATTACCCCACCCGATACATCGGTAAAGGTTACGTTACCTAAAGAAAAATATCTTAACGAAGCCGATACGGCTCCAAAGTCTTTAATTTTTTGACTGAAACCCACATAAGCCAGGTTTACGTCAGGAATCAACGCACGGAGCCAGGGACTGTATGATATGCCGATGGAAGTGGCTCTTTCCTGAAAAGGAGCCTTCGCCAAATTCCAGTGCATGCTGGCATTATCAGGACGGGTGGCTACACCCAAATCGCCCATACCGCCCGCACGGGCATCGGGAGAAATTCCTAAGAATGGAACCGCAGTAGTTATAGGATTGATAATGGTTTTATTTTTATAATCCACTTTATAATCTCCGGTCGGAGCGTTGGTACTCTGACCCATTGCTGAAAGACCGATCGTACTTAATGTACTAATGGCGATAATTTGCTTAACGTGCATACCCTTTTATAAGATTGGTGCAAAGATAATATTCAGGAACATTAAACTGCCCCTTGCATAAATTATTGCGTAAAGATTAAAAGTTTTGTTAAAAAAAGAAACTTCCCGGGGTTTTAATTCGTTACCACGAGTTTGTTCGACGCTTTCAACGCTTTGCCTTTTCCGTTGGTCAGGAACAACGTATACACGTACATACCCGAAGCTATGCGGCCTCCACCGTCAAGATTCCCATCCCAATAAATCTCTGTAGAACGAAATCCCGGCGAATTCACATTCTGCTTAATCTGTTTTACCATTACGCCCTGTAGCGTGTAAATGCGCAAATCAGCCTGAAGGTCCGTGTCCGGCAAATTGTGTTCAAAAGAAAAGGTGGTTCCTCCCGTAGTCGGATTGGGATAATTATACAAATTGTTCACTTTCAATCCCGAAGTATCCACTGTAAACATTACGGAACCCCATCCGGAGTTATTACAGGCATCCCATGCCCGCAATGAAAGCGTGTATTCGCCCTGAGGCAAATTGCGGAGCGGATAAGCCAAGGAACCCGACTGATACGTTCCCGCATCGGCTTCATAAAAATCATTCACAAAATATTCCTCGTTTTTGGGGCCCGTAAGGGTCAGCATTAAATCATGACCGATTCCTGCTCCGGAAAGATTGATTCCGCTTTCATCATATAAACGGGCAAACACCGTAGGATTCGCATTGGATATACCGCCATTCATAAAGTGTTCATCATTCAGATACAGTTGTATGGTCGGTCCCTGTGTTTCGTTGCAGTTATTTTCAGAGCCGCCTACCGTGATTACATCAAATCCGTGCGCATCTTCCTCTCCGTTTTCGGCATAATAACTGATTTTGCCGTCGCCGAACGCATAATCAATATCCAATGGCAGTTTGAAGGAAAATTCAAATGAACCGTTTTCCACTTTGGTTTTTCCTTTGAAAAGAATATTCTTTTGAATTTCAAACAAATACAATTCAGCACCCGGGTCATTTTGTTTAGTCCGCAAAGAAGAAGGTTTATCAAATACAGTAGGATATACCCAACCGTTATAATCTCCCAAAATAAACCCATCCTGATCGGTAACCATGCCCGTAACCGTTACCACCTGCGTAGCTTTGATGGTATCTATTTCTTCTCCCAAAACATTGGTTACGGATTGCGTTACTACTTTATGTTCCGGATAAGCCAATCTTAATGCAGGGTCTCCAAAAAGCAGCAACAGGGGCTGAATAGCCCAGGGACCACCCGAAGTATTTTTTCCTTTACGTACCACATCGCCCAAACGGGGCATTTCGCCGGTAACCGTATCCCGGGTAAACAGGGCATTCATATAAGCCTGACTTTGGGAACTGCTCGGTGCAATCGGCCTTGAGGTGGAAATGAGTCCGATACCGCCTCCATCGGGTTTCATGAGCACATACTCCCCTGCCGAAATAAATTGTGGATCGTCAAAACGGGTGAATGTACAGGTGGCTGTTACCCAAAACGGAAGCTTGTTGATGGTGTTCCAGGTATCCACATCCTCCGTCTGCATCAATCGTTCTTTAGTAAGTCCTCTTTCTCCGCCGTGGCCCACATAATTAATGAACAAAACCCCTTTATCCATTTTATCGGCCAGGGCTTTTTCAGCATCAGGGTAACGCTGACCGGCTGTAACCACCTGATCATAGGCATCCAGATACAATTTATCTACGTTGTAAACAGGAAATTTTGTCTGAACAATGTTATCAAGCGTTTCATTAATGGGTACAAATAAAAAATCGGGATTAGGCACATCATAATCATCAGCCATAAGCAAAAGTCGGTTCCGCCAATCGCCCATGCAGGCTTCGTTCGACATATAATGAATGAATTTATCCACCATACCTTCGGCTTCCTGAGGAGTACGAACCAAAATACGCCCGATTCCGATTTCCAGATAATCTGCTAAAAAGGTGCCGTCATTGCCCCCTTTTCCGGAAGCCATGATTCCAAAATAATCATCCGTAGAAAACGTGGAACCTCCCTGACTGAAAGAATTGGTGGTTTGCCAACTGGGTACAAAATAGGTATTGATGTTAATCCGGGTTCCTGCACTGTCTCTGTAGGTTCTATTCAGATAGGTTTTAGGGTCATAAGATCCATCGCCGAATAAAGTCAGATACTTGGGCATGGGATGAACGCCGTCATTTTTACGCTGCCAAAACATGCGCACAAAATTTCGAATCGCTACCGGGTCGGCATTTCCTGAGGAAAATTCATTGTAGATTTCATCTACCGTTACCAGATGATAGGAAAGTCCGTCAGCATTTTTGTGATACTCTGCCAGTCGTTTAGCCTGATTGTAAAACAGCGGATGGGTAATCACGAGATTATCGGCATAAGGAAGCCCATGTAAATTCTGATTGGGCTGCGCTCCGATTAAAACAGGACGCAAAAAATTAGTGTTTTCAAATACGATAAATGTCTTAACCCCATTCCCCGAAGCGATAAATTGGCCATTAGTGTGGGTAACCACCTGCGCCTGCACGGGATTGGTCACATCCCAAATCTGAGTGCCCGAGGCATTTCCCAGGGTATATTGTACCCATGTATTTCCTGTAGAGTGTCTATCAGAAAAATGCATCTGTGTGCCCTGACGCACCAGATTTCTTCTTCCTGAGATGGCAATAAAGTCTAACCAGGCATCCACACCCTGCCCCTGAGGCGATGTGCGCTGTATGGTTACCGAAAAGTTCTGCGCTCCCGAAAAAGTTGTAAATGTATTTTCACCATCCTGGGCAAATGCCCCCTCCGGATTGTTGGGCCCTACGGATACGCTTCCTAATGTAGAACCGTTCATAGAAACCTGATAGGATGAATTACATCCCACACAATTGGCCGCCATAACCACACGAACCCTGAGGGCACTGTCCGGACGAAAACCACCCGGCATGGAAGCATTGAAAGTATGCGAAGTAATGTATTTAAAGTCTTTCCAAAACCAACGGCGCCCCGAACTCATCAGATTCAAGCTGTCTTTTTCTATCGTGATTACATCATCAAATGAATTGCTGATATAATCGGCCGGTCCCGAATTGGCCGGTTGAACCACCATAGGAAGCGAGTTGCCATTATTCACCGTAATAAAATAATGAGCGGTGTCGGAATATATATTTCTGCGAAGTTCAAATCGGTTTTGCGGCTGACGATAAAATTTATCATGCGGACCTTTTCCATAAAAAAGTATGTAATCATTCCCGTTAAAAATGCCGTCACTGTTTACATCTACTATACGTAAGGGATTTTCAATCAAATCGTCGGCATTGGCATCACCATTTCGCTCAGGCATCATGGAACCGCCATTACCAAACAGGCGAATGGATTGAATGGGTAAATTAGTTCCCGCTCCCAATTGTTGTAAATCAGACGGAACCAGCGAATACACACCATCTTCCGTTACTCCGATTCTAAACCAACTGCCCGATGATAAGACGGACTGGTTAGTATAATTATATTGGCTGTAAGCAATTGTAGCAAACAATAAGAAAGATATAATGACAGAAAAACGTAGTTTTATTGAACCCATTTTTACATTTTTTATAAAACAACACATAAACCCCAAAGTTTAAAAATTATTGCCCGACTGCCAAAAACATTGAGAAAAATAAAAAAAGTTGAAGAAAAACTTCAAGAGATATTTTGTTAATAAATTATGTTTATTGTACATTTGACTCTTCAACCTTCTGCACTAAACAAAGAAAAACGAACGTTATAGCATAAAATTTACGCCAAGATGCGCCAAACATTTACGAAAGTTTTCACGGTGTTAGCCACTGTATCAATGATTTACGGAGGCGAAACCCAAGCACAGGATCCCCAGTTTTCTCAATTTTACGCTAATCATTTATACCTGAATCCGGCGTTTGCGGGTTCGGCCAGATGTGCGCGTTTTAACTTAAATTACAGAAATCAGTGGCCTGCCATTTCCGGAAATTTCCAGACTTACAGTGTTTCTTACGATCAACACTTGTACCCTCTTCAGGGAGGTATCGGAGCGTTGGTTTATCTGGACCGTGCAGGAAACGGAACATTACAAACCGTTTATGCCGGGGCAATGTATGCCTATCAGTTGAACGTAACGCGTAAGTTTACCATGCGTTTCGGTTTACAGGCTTCTTACGGTCAACGGAGCATCGACTGGAGCAAACTGACTTTCGGTGATCAGATTGATGCCCGTTATGGATTTATCTACAATACCCAAGAAGTACAGGGGTCTGAGGTTTCCCGATTCTTTGATGTAAACGCCGGTATCTTAGCCTATTCAGAAAACTTTTATGGAGGGGTTGCTGTTTCTCACATGACCCGTCCGAATGAAGGATTTTTGGGAAGAGCCCGTTTACCGATTAAAGTTACCGTACATGCAGGGGCTAATTTCCAGTTGAACAAAAGAAGCCGTTTCGTATCACCGGCCACGATTTCTCCCAACGTATTATTTCAAATCCAACAAAACTTCCGTCAGTTGAATATCGGTTTATACGCCACCAAAGGAGTATTTGTAGGAGGTTTATGGTATAGAAACTTGGATTCATTCATATTATTGGGAGGTATCCAATACAAAAAATTCAGAATCGGGTACAGCTACGACTTCACGATTTCGAAACTTACCAACGCTACCGGCGGGGCTCACGAGGTATCATTGGGTTTCCAGATTCCATGTCGTCCACCACTCAAAAAATTCAGAACGGTTAAATGTCCATCGTTCTAAAATTTCTTAAAAAACGTTGTATTCATACATCACACAAGTAAAAACAAGTTAACATTGTTGTTTAATAAGGCTATACACATGAAGCTAACAATGAATAAAATCGGCGTAATTCTGCTTGCAGGCGGTTTAGGATTTGCATCCTGTTCCAAACCCACATCCAATGCTACCGGATGGAATTACAACGATAAGAAAAACGGTGGTTTTGAGAAAATTCCTTACACGGAACAAGAAACCGGTCCGGGTTTAGTACTTATTGAAGGGGGTACCTTTACCATGGGTAGAGTGGAACAAGACGTAATGTACGATTGGAACAATATGCCAAGACGTGTTACGGTTCACTCATTCTATATGGATGAAACCGAGGTAACCAACTTAAACTATCGTGAATACCTGTATTGGATCAGCCGTGTTTGGGCTTCCGACTATCCTGAAGTGTATAAAAAAGCGCTTCCTGATACATTAGTTTGGAGATCTAAACTGGCTTACAACGAGCCTTATGTAGATTATTATCTGCGTCACCCGGCTTATAATGAATATCCTGTAGTAGGAATTAACTGGCTGCAGGCAAACGATTATTGTGCCTGGAGAACTGACCGCGTAAACGAAAACATCCTTATCCGTGAAGGCATTCTGAAAGTGAATCCGAATCAGGTAGGAGAAGATAACTTTAATACGGAAGCGTATTTATCTGCCCAATATGTCGGTTTAACGACCAAAACAGGCGGTCTTCCTGACTTAAACCCAACAGGAACGGGTGTACGTCAAGTAAGAATGGAAGATGGAATTTTATTACCCAAGTACCGCCTGCCCACAGAAGCTGAATGGGAATATGCAGCTTTTGCTTTGATTGGCAATACAGATCCTTCCTCTGACAGAGAAATCATCAAAGACCGTAAGTTATATCCTTGGACCGGACATATTGCCCGTAATCCTAACGATGCCTTCAAAGGAGACTTCTTAGCCAACTTCCGCAGAGGACGTGGTGACTATATGGGTGCTGCAGGTCGTTTGAATGACAACGCTTCCATTACGGCTCCGGTTTATGCATACTGGCCAAACGATTACGGTCTGTATAACATGGCAGGTAACGTTTCTGAGTGGGTACTGGATACTTATCGTCCATTATCACTTATGGATATGGATGATTTCAACCCATACCGTGGTAACGTATTCAAGAAAAAATTACTGGATGCCAACGGCGATTTAGAGCTTAAAGACTCTTTAGGTCGTATACAATATGTTGACGTTACCGAAGCAGACAACGTAAACAGAAGAAACTACAAAAAAGCGGATTACCGTGATGTAAACGATGGGGACTTCAATTCATCAATCTACTACAACGAAGAAGAATTTGCTACCTCAGAAAAGAAAAATTTACTGATGTATGAATTCACCAAAACATCTTTGTTAAACGACGAAGCCAAAATCATCAAAGGGGGTTCTTGGAAAGACCCTGCTTATTGGATGGTTCCCGGAACACGCCGTTATCTTGACGAACAGCAATCTACCGCTTGGATCGGATTCCGTTGCGCTATGGATCGCGTAGGAAGCCCCGTGGGTCTTGGCAAAGGAAAATCACGCAAAAACAATATCAAAAGCGTAAGCAAAAAGAAAATGAAGAAGGGCAAAAAGCTCTACAGCAAATAATTCAAATAGGGGCTTAGGCCCCTATTTTTTTTGACTTGACAATACTAAAAAAGAGAGCCCATCGGACTCTCTTTTTTTAATGTTTATCATTCCTATCGATTCTTACGGGAACAAAGGATATTTTCCAAAATCGGGATCTCTCTTTTCCAAAAAGGCATTTTTTCCTTCCTGTGCTTCTTCCATCAGATAATACATCAAGGTAGCATCGCCTGCCATTTCCATGATACCCACCTGACCGTCCAATTCGGCATTTAATCCGCGTTTAATCATTCTAACGGCCAAAGGGCTGCGTTTCATAATGGTTTTACACCAGGCTACGGTAGTATCTTCTAATTCAGCAAGCGAAACCACTTTGTTTACCATACCCATATCCATAGCTTCCTGAGCCGTGTATTGCTCACATAAAAACCAAATTTCGCGGGCTTTCTTTTGTCCCACATGACGGGCAAGATAAGAGGATCCGAATCCGGCATCAAAACTCCCCACTTTAGGACCCGTTTGACCGAACCGGGCATTATCAGAAGCAATCGTTAAATCACATACCACATGCAATACATGACCGCCTCCGATGGCATAGCCATTTACCATGGCAATAACCGGCTTAGGTAAAGAGCGGATTTTTTTGTGCAAGTCTAATACGTTCAATCGGGGAACACCGTCCTGCCCCACATACCCTCCTACTCCTTTCACATTCTGGTCGCCACCGCTACAAAATGCTTTATCGCCCGTACCGGTTAAAATAACCACCCGTACATCCTGTCTTTCGCGGCAGATGTCCATCGCATCCAACATTTCTACATTGGTTTCGGGGCGGAAGGCATTGTACACTTCAGGGCGATTGATGGTAATTTTGGCAATTCCCTCAAAAAACTCAAATTTAATATCCTGGTAATCCTTAATGGATTTCCATTCTCTTGTCGTGCTCATATTATTTGGCTTAATTGTTTCAGATAAGAATTAAAAACACCGGAATTTGTTTCAGCATCCGTGAATATTTCTAAGATTTTTCCTTTCGTTCCCTTGTCTACAAAATGGCTCCAACATGTCTCCAACTCTTCAAATGTTGAGGCTGAAAAATAATCCATTCCATGCTCCTTGGCTTTATGTTGGGCAGAACTTTGAATTCGGGCTTCAAACCGTTCTGCCATCTCGGGCACGGAAGCCGGTCCATCTATCAAACGGAAAATACCGCCACCCGAATTATTAAAAACAATGATGCGGATGTTTTTGGGTACATATTGGTTCCAGAGCGCATTTCCGTCGTAGTGAAAACTTAAATCGCCGGTAAATACCCAAACCGGTTTTTCAGAAACCAATGCTGCGCCTACCGCCGTGCTGATACTTCCGTCAATTCCGCTCGTGCCACGGTTACAAAACACCGCTACCGATTCAGGAAGTAAAAAAGAAAAGAGATTAAGGTACCTCACCGCCATACTGTTGCCTACATGCAGGAGTGTATCGGCAGGAATGCGAGATGTTGTAAATCGATAGGCTGATAAATCTGAAAAAGGAATCGAACCGGTGAGTTCATCCACTCTGTTTTGGGTGATTTCAGAAAAGTTCTTCCAAACCGTTTGAAATTCAGACGAAATATTTAACTCTTGAATTCTGTTCAATACTTCGTTTTCCGGCACAGCACATACATGCGTCAGGCATCCATAGGTATCCATCACTTCGGCCGAAGAGGAAATGTGCAGATGAACCGCAGGTTTTACATTTCGGATAAATGATTTTAGTCCTTTGGAAACCACTCCGTTTCCAAACGTAATCAATACTTCCGGAGCTAATTTCGTCTTACCTTCTTCAGCCGCAAAACGAATAATTTCATTGGCGTTGGAAATGATATTTTTTCCCTTGTGATTTGATAGGGCTTCAGCTAAAACGGGAATAGTAATCCCCGTAAAATCATTTGAACCATGATGGAATCCCGCACCCGATACTACGAGCCATTTTGCATATTGCTGGCTCCAGGATTGTAAGATTTCAGCTACGTTTTCCTCGTGAAGATTGGTGATAAAACGGGGCGGTTTTTCAACGGGTTGTAGCGAATATAAGGGTTCTTCAAACGAAATATTAATGTGAACGGGACCTTTTGCCTCCTGTTGTGAAATAATCAGGGCTTCATTTACGATGCGATGCAGGTAATCGGTTTCATCCTGCGTGCGGATCTCTCCCGAAACGGAATAGCTCTTTTTAACATGGGCACCGAAAATATGCTGCTGAAAAATCGTCTGCCCGTCCTGTTGACCTATCATGCGTTGTGGGCGATCGGCAGTGAGAACCAGCAAAGGGATTTTCTTAAAAAAAGCCTCAGCAATTGCCGGCGCAAAGTTGAGCACAGCCGTACCTGAAGTACAAACCAAAACCACAGGTTTGCCACTTGTTTCGGCCATTCCCAATGCTATAAATGCGGCGGAACGTTCATCGACGATGGTGTAACACTGAATGCCCTGCGTTCTGGAAAAAGCGAGCGTAAGCGGAGCGCAACGGGAGCCGGGACATAACACCACCTGATCTGCCGAGTGAAACCGGCAAATTTCTGCGATGTCATACATTCCCTTTTTTGATTCCATGATTTTGAGGGCGTAAAATTAGCATTAATTCATGCTTTTAAAGCGCTAAAAGCACGCAGAATAAAATAAAAAAAGCCCCTCCGGAAGGAGAGGCTTGCGTTATGATTTACTCATCTTACAATTGTGCATCTAACTTTTTAGCTAACACGTCTTTAGGCGCTACACCTACATGGCGATCAACAATAGATCCTCCTTTGAAAAAAAGAAGGGTTGGAATGGAACGGATTCCGAACTCCATGCTGATGTTCGGGTTTTCATCTACGTTTACTTTTCCGATAACGGCTTTGCCTTCGTATTCGTTGTGAAGTTCTTCCACAACCGGACCGATCATTTTACAGGGTCCGCACCATTCGGCCCAAAAGTCAATCAATACGGGTTTGTCTGAATTTTTTACTAACTCTTCAAAATTAGCGTCTGTAATGGTAAGTGCCATAATATTTCTCCTGTGTTTGGTTACAAATTTACTGTTCTGTTTATTTTCAAAATCCGAACCAATCTTAATTAATCCTTAAAAATTCAGAATTAGCGGTTGAAGACCTGAAAATTTGGCACAAAAGTATATAAATTATTCAACCGCCCTATAGCGTTTTTTGGCGGTTTCGCGGCTACATGCATTAAAATGCCACCATTCGTGGGGCACTCCCGAAAAGCCAGCCTTCTTCATCACTTCGCGCAACAGTTGTCGGTTAGCCACCTGACCGGATGTCAGTTTTCCGGATTTCACGAACGTGCTTTCCATAAAGGGATAAGCCAGTTCTCCAAAAAAATCAAATTCGGTGCCCATATCCGCATAATTTCCGTTTTCATCGGCAAGCGCTAAATCTACCGCGGCCCCATAATTATGCACGCTATGATTGGCAGGATTGCTTACATACTTCCCTTTTTCAGAAGCCGGCATTTCCAATGCATCCCACATTTTTTTCTGTACCGAAATGGGTCTGGCACAATCATAAAGCACCAGTTTCCAACCGGGTTTATTGATTTTCAAGAGGCTGTCGGCCATTTTCAATTTCTTTACCACATCGGGCTGCAGATAACACGAACTGAAATCACCATATACATTCTTTCTTAAAAAGTTATTTTCAGTGGCATAGCGTATATCCAATATCGCATCGGGTATATGCTTTTTTACATTAGAAAGTCCATGCTGAATCATCCGTTTTTCTAATTCAGAAATGGTTACCGCTTTCAGCACAGAATCACCGGACATATTGGACAAAGCAGGCTGTTGGGCAACCGGCTTCACCACCAAAAATAAAAGCGCAAATGCGGATAGAAAGGACGGTTTCACCCTGCAAATTTCTACTTTAGCGTCAAATAAAAGCGCTATGCACAAATTATTCCCTGTTTGTTTCGGTCTGTTTATCCTTTTCTCGGCATGTGGTAACACTAAAAAAGAACCCGTTTCACAAGAGCCTTCTGCCGCAGAAACCGGATTGCAGGGCTATGTGGAGGTGGAACTTACGGCCGATTTAAGTTCGCTCGAAGATAATTACAAAAAAATGATTCCGCTGCTGATAGCCGCCGCAAGGGAAATGGATACCCTATTCTGGCTTCAGGCGTATGGAATGCCCGATACCTTTTTGAACCGACTATCATCTGAAGCTGAAAAAAAATATGCGCTGATCAATTATGGTCCTTGGGATAGGCTGAATGACAATACTCCTTTTCTGGACGGCTTTGGAAATAAACCGGAAGGCGCCGGATTTTATCCTACGGATATGACCAAAGAAGAATTTGAACAGGCAGCACTTGCTGACAAAAAAAGCCTCTATACCGTGATTCGACGTGATGAAAACGGCAAACTGAAAACTGTTCCCTATTCGGTGTTTTATGCCTCACGGCTTCAAAAAACGGCGGATTTATTATTAAAAGCGGCTGAATTAAGCAGCGATAAGGGACTTACCCGCTATCTTACCCTACGGGCTGAAGCCTTGTTAAACGACAATTATCTGCCTTCTGATTTGGCATGGATGGATATGAAAACCAATCCGGTGGATATCGTTATCGGGCCGATTGAAAACTATGAAGACGCCCTTTTCGGCTACAAAGCGGCTTTTGAAGCCTATGTGCTGATTAAGGATATGGAATGGAGCAAAAAACTGGAAAAATTTGCCGCCTTTTTGCCCGAACTGCAACAGGGACTTCCCGTTTCTGCGGAATATAAACGCGAAAAACCGGGCACCGATGCCGACCTGAATGCCTACGATGTGGTGTATTATGCCGGGGATTGTAATGCCGGCGGAAAAACCATTGCCATAAACCTTCCGAATGATGAAGAGGTGCAGCTGAGCAAAGGAACCCGCCGCCTACAACTGAAAAACACCATGCGTTACAAATTCGATAAGATTCTGGTACCCATCGCCAACGAGCTCATCAGTAAGGAACAAATAAAACACATTACGTTTGATGCGTTCTTCAGCACGGTGATGTTTCATGAGGTGGCGCACGGATTAGGCATAAAAAACACCATAAACGGAAAAGGTTCTGTTAGAGAGGCTTTGAAAGAACATTACTCGGCATTGGAAGAAGGGAAAGCCGATATTTTGGGACTTTATATGATTACCCAGCTGCATCGCAAAGGCGAAATTGAAGGCTCTCTGGATGATTATTATGTAACTTTTCTGGCCGGCATTTTCCGTTCGGTACGATTTGGAGCTGCAAGTGCTCATGGACAGGCCAACATGATCCGGTTTAATTATTTCAAAGAAAAAGGCGCTTTTGTGCGTGGAAATGACGGGCGTTATCTGGTAGATTTTGTAAAAATGGAAGATGCCATGAATTCGCTATCGGAATTGATATTAACCCTTCAGGGCAACGGGGACTACGAAGGCACCGACCGCCTGGTGAAGGAAAAAGGAGATATATCGGCCGAATTGCAAAACGATTTGGACAAACTGAAAGAAAAGAACATTCCGGTGGATTTAATTTTTAAACAAGGAACCCAAGTTTTAGGACTATAACACACGCCACATTGAACCGGGACACACTCAATAAAATCAGTATTATACTCTTGTCGGGAGTTTTATTTTATCCTTTTCTGGGTGGCGTACACCTGTTTGATTGGGATGAAATCAACTTTGCGGAAATAGCACGCGAAATGCTGTTAACGGGAGATTATCTTCGCCCACAAATCAATTTTGAACCCTTTTGGGAAAAACCGCCGCTGTTTATCTGGATGCAGGCACTGAGCATGCAACTTTTTGGCATCAATGAGTTTGCTGCCCGTTTCCCGAATGCCGTTTGCGGCACATTGAGTCTTTTGACCCTGTACTCAATCGGCAAAAAAGTGAAAGATGAGCGCTTCGGGCTTTGGTGGGTTCTGGCATATGTGGGTTCCATTTTGCCGCACCTTTATTTCCGTTCGGGTATTATAGATCCTTGGTTTAATCTGTTCATCTTTTTAGGCATCATCCAATATTTGAATTTCAGGGAAAAAAGCGCAAATAAATCGTGGATTCCCATAGCCCTTTCCGGATTTTTTATCGGATTGGCCGTACTCACCAAAGGACCCGTGGCATTATTGATTTTTGGGTTGTGCGGAGCCGTATTTGGATTATTTACCCGGTTCAGAAAGTGGCTGAGCCTGCCGGCGGTTTTCATTTTCGCCCTCACTTTTGTGGCCACCAATGCCCTGTGGTACGGTGTAGAAATTGCCCGCAACGGAACCTGGTTTGTGGAAGAATTCATCACTTATCAAATCCGGCTGTTTCAAACCAAAGATGCGGGACATGGCGGTTTTCCGGGGTATCATGGGGTGATTTTGCTTGCCGGATGTTTTCCTGCTTCGGCTTTTGCCCTCAGCGGATTGTTTACCTCGCGCAATGCGCCAAAAACCACAACCGAACAAGATTTCAGGCTGATGATGAAAATTCTGTTTTGGGTCGTATTGATTCTTTTCAGCGTGGTGAGTACTAAAATTGTACACTACTCCTCGCTGTGTTATTTTCCACTCACATTTATTGCCGCTCAGGAACTCTATCGGTTAAGTACCGAAAAAGAACGACTCAGCATTTTATCTTCGGTGGTATTGGGCATCGTGGGCGGATTGTTTGTTGTGGCGGCCTTGGCATTTCCCATTTTGTTGGATTTCCGCGAAAAACTGCTCCCCTATTTTAACGATCCGTTTGCCGCAGAAGCCATGTTTTCTGCTATTTCGGCACCGTGGTATTTGTATGTAGCCGGCATATTTATTTTGGCGGTACTCACGGTCAGTCATTTCAAAGTACGAAGCGCACAACCCGAAAACGGATACCGCATTTTATTCCTCGGCAATGCCCTTGCGGTGGCTATGGTGTTATATCTTTTTATCGGCAGAGCCGAAATGTTCAGTCAATATGCCCATATTGAATTTTTGAAAACCTGTGCCGAAAAAAATATACCCGTTCAGACAGCCGGATTCAAAAGCTACGCCCAATACTTTTATGGCCAATCCACACAAACGCTGCCCGGCTGGAAAGAAATCCTGAACAATGAGTTTGACGGAGATGTCTATTTGGTGGCGAAGGTGAACAAAGAGAAAGAACTGGACGCGCGAAGCGATTTAGAAAAAACGGGCAGAAAAAACGGTTTTGTGTTCTACTTTAAAAAAGGAAATCATGCTGCAGAATGACCCTGAAATACTTTTGAATGGTTTAATCCGAGGGGACAGGGTTTCGCTGGGCAGGGCTATTACATTGGCAGAAAGCAGCAAAACCGAGCATAGAGAAATTGCGAATCAGATACTGTGTAAAGCGACAAAACATGCCGTAAAAAGCCGCCGGATAGGAATTACCGGGATTCCGGGAGCCGGTAAAAGCACATTTATAGAAACCTATGGTTACCGTCTTGTGCAAAACGGGCACAAAGTGGCCGTGTTGGCAGTAGATCCATCGGGAGTGATGAGCAAAGGAAGCATACTGGGCGATAAAACCCGGATGGAAAAACTATCCACCCACCCGAATGCATTCATACGCCCTACTCCTTCGGGTAATATGTTGGGCGGAGTAGCCGCCGGAACTGCCGATGCTATTCTGCTCTGCGAAGCGGCCGGATACGATACCATTCTGGTGGAAACCGTGGGTGTGGGTCAATCCGAAACTGCCGTGCGTGAACTCACCGATTTATTTGTAATGTTGGCCATTTCAGGAGCAGGTGATGAACTGCAGGGAATCAAAAGAGGCATTATGGAAACCGCCGATCTGGTGGTGGTAAACAAAGCCGACTCAGGTAATGAACAATTGGCGGAACAAACGGCCAAACGCATTCAAAATGCCTTGCATTACTTTCCGGCAGGCGAACGAACCTGGGAAGTGCAGGTAATTCCCGTTTCATCCACCCTGGGAAATGGAATTTCAGAATTTGAAAAAGAAGTAGACTCCTGTTTTACTGAACTGCATAAAGCCAACCGGCTATCATTTAAAAGAACTCAGCAGGATACCCAACGCTTCCGAACCATGATTAATCATATTGCGCTGCACCAAATCATTCAACATCCGCAAACAGCAGCCTTTATAGCGGAATCGGAAAAACAGATTTCAATGGGCAAAAAAACAGGACTGACCGCGGCATTAGCGTTCGAAAACCTGATTCGTTCACTGATTCGCTAAGGCTTTCATTGAATCAAATTGATTAAAACCGTCAGAATTATTTACTTTCGGGAAACCTAATCCTTTTTCATCATGATAACCCGAAGTCATTTCAGTATTCAGAGTGCAGTCATATTTTCCTGGCGGATTTTATTATTCAGCTTTTCGGTGACGTTAATTGCCTACTTATCGCACCATTATACTACCGTAAAATTTATTGAAGTCCCCTTATCCATTGTAGGAATCATGGGAACGGCACTGGCCATCATTCTTGGGTTCAGAAATTCATCGGCCTACGACCGCTGGTGGGAAGCACGCAGAATTTGGGGCGAAATCGTTAACGAAAGCCGTACCCTTACCCGGCAGGTAATAACTATTGTGGATCCTGAAAAAGTACCTGCTGCGCTCTGGAATGAAAGCGTAAGCATCGTACACAGACAACTGGCCTGGATTTATGCGTTAAAACTTCAGCTTCGTGGGCAGCAAGACTTATCTCAATGGGAAAAAGAAGTAAAACCTCTGGTCTCTGAAAAAGAATATGAACTTGTGATGTCACTCAGTAATAAAGCCACCCAATTGATGATGATGCAGGGCCGCGCCATTAAAAAAATCAATTCGGATCATACGCTGGATACCTACAGCTACATTCAGATGGATGATACCCTGACGCGATTGACCAATCTGCAAGGCGGAAGTGAACGCATAAAAAACACACCGCTTCCTAAGCCTTATGATTATTATACCTTGGCCTTTTTATACATTTTTGTGGCTCTGCTTCCCTTTGGTATCATGAATGAATTGCAGGGACAGAGCATATCCTTTTTGGTATTTCCCGTAAGCATTGTAGTCAGCTGGATTTTTTACCAGATTTACATTTTGGGTAAGGTGCTTTCCAGGCCATTTGATAATTTACCAACGGATGTGCCACTAAATGCACTATGCCGAATTATTGAAATAGATTTGAGGCAGGTGCTTCTGGAAAATGAAATTCCCAAACCCATAACACCGCAGCATGGGGTTTTAGATTAATTATTACACTTTAGATTTTTTCCTGTTGAAAAGCGGATCAAAACGATACACACATTTCAGAATCAGTCCCCTGTTTTTGATATTCAACAGTTCGGTTCCATAGTTTTCGGTATATACCAAAAACAAATCCGACATGGGTGCAAATCGCCACTGCACACGCCCATAAATATTCAGGTTTCGGGCCTGAGTATTGTACTGAAAAAATCCCGTGATAAAAAGGTTATTCAGCGGAGTGATTTCGATTTTGGGGCTGATGAGTAAAATCCGGTCAATTCCATAAGGCGCGGGAAATTCCACGTAATCGTACGAAAAGTTCAAGCTGAAATTCCCCCAGGGTTGAGCCCTATAGCCTATTCCCCCACTCACGCCGGCCAATAAACCTGTGAAGAAAGACCCCGCCGTGAGCTGCATGTTTCCATTGAGACGTTTCCGGAGATTGGTATTAAAACGCACCGCACCCGAACGATACGAATATCCGCCCACCGGTAATGGAGTGCTCATATTACCGGTAATATCTGACGGAAAAAGCAGACGGGTGAAGTTTTCGTAATAATTGAATGTGATGGAAGCCGAATTTTTAAAATCGATAGAGAGGTAAGGGTTATACGTAACATCGTTGGAACTGAAGGAACTATCGGCATAAAAATTCCAGTAAAACCCGGGGGTAATGGAAAATATGCTGGGTGCATTTTTAGGATAAATAATATAAGAAATCAACGGCTCCAAACGCCAATAAGAAAGCCTGCGTAATTCCATTTTGAGGGCATCATATACCGCCTGACGGGGCACAAAACCTACATCTACCCGGTAATTTTTCCCCACATATTCATGGTTCCACATGATGGACCATTTTTTAGTGTTATACCCTAAGTAGGAAGCATGGGCGTATGAATCTTTCAACGTTCCGGGTTGAAAACTATGGTGAAAGAAGAATTTACCCGTCCATTTATTATCCTTTGAATTCAGGTCATAATCAATTCCCACTACCCGGTTATAATCATACGGATTGAAGCGGTTACCCGTAAATCCCTGCCGGTTCACGATGATTAATCCGATGTTGCTGCGTGCAAATACCCGGCGCTGAACGGCAGCCGTAAAGAAGTTTTCAGGTCCTGAACCGTTTACCCCGGGAACGGGTCCGGTCTGTATATCCATAATACCGATCCGCCAGTCACGGTTTATTTTTCCGCTGAGCCGGACTCCGCCGTAAATGGGAACGGGCTGCCCGTTTTTTAAACCGATCTGACGCGAAAAAAACGGACGTATTCTGGAAAATCCGAATCGGGCAAACAAATCGCTGTTATCGATAAAAAACTGCCTTTGCTCCGGAAAAAACAGACTGAAGCGCGTAAGGTTCGTAATCTGTTGATCTACATCCACCTGCGAAAAATCGGGCAATACGGTCAAATCCAGATTTAAGGACGGCGTGATGGATATTTTCATATCGCCACCCACTCCCCATCTCCATTGGCTTTTATTGGTCTGATAGTCGTGGGTATATCCGCCCAGCGCAAATGGAATAATAGAAATATTGGGCCCCGGCTTGGGAGGGGCATTTTCCCAAAGCAGTTTTCCGGTATGCGATAGCGACGAAAATGAATAGACTATGGGCACCGGATTCCAAACGGACAATTCGTTCAAATCGCCGTCCGTACGGGCAAAGTTCATATGCCAATGATTCAGTTCGGGTTTGTAACGTAAGGTTTTAAAGGGAATTTTCATTTCAAGGGTCCATCCGTTTTCATGGCGTTTCACCGCCGACCACCATTTGTTGTCCCAACGCAGTTCATCGCCCCAGTTTCCTCCGTTTTGAAGCAGACTTTCTTCCTGGGCGCCATACGCATTCACCGAAAAACGAAAACCGTTGATAAAATCGCCGAAGGGGTCAAAATATACACTGAACCCATCATTCGAAAGCAAATCAAAATCGCGCTTTAGAGAACTGACCACATATTTGCCGCCGGGCATTTTGTCGCATTCGGCATAGACATACAAAAAGGATTGATCGTAGAGCATTTTCACCCGGGTTTGCGAACGGGCATATCGGGTATCTTCGGGAAACTGCATTTTAAAGGAATCGGCCACAAACGCAAGTTTCCAGGCTTCTTCGGCTGCAACCCCGTCTATTTTAATTTCTTCGCGGGTTTCTATGATTTTATATTCCTTTTCCACCTGTTGTGAAAACAACAATAGCCCGGTAGAAATCCAACAAAAACATATGAATACAGCCCTTTTCAAAACGAGAGCAAAGAAAATAAAAAAGGGTTGCTCCGCAAGAAGCAACCCTTGATAAAATAATGGGATGTGTTATTTGAAAATCACCTTGCGGTTGAATACTCCCGCTGTGGTGTTTACACGAACAATGTAAGTTCCGGGAGCTAAGGTACCGCGCTCTAAAACAGGCATAGTGCTGTTCAGGTTGTTGTAAGCGGCCACGATTCTTCCGTTTAAGTCAACCACATTCACCGAACGTACCATTACCTCGTTAGTTGTAATGGTAAAGTGCGTAGTTACCGGATTAGGGAACAGATTTACTTTATCTAAACCGGACTCCACAATGTTGGAGCTTCCTATAATCACGTTGTTGTAAATTCTTGGTGAAGAATACTTCATCACCGTATCAATGTATGCACGGCCTTTGGCGGCAGACATATTCGGGTTAGTAAGTAAACCGGAAAGGTGCAGGTTGTTCGGATTACCGTTGGCACCCGTTCCTGAAGTAGGAAGACCTAAAATTGCAGAAGTAGCAACTACGGTGGTAGAATCCCACCAATCCCAAGGAGAACCTTCTTCTAAACCGCCGGGAAGAGCCGGTGTACGGAATTCGAAAAGACCTTCAAACTGTGCTTTAGGGTTTAACGAATATCCGCGTAATGAAATCGGATCGGTGTAGGTAGCATTCAACATAATGTCGTTGTTACCTAAAGCTACCGCTTTTTGAATCATTTTGCGGGTTCCGATAACTTCGCCTACTACTAGGTCACCGGTAGTAGGTACATATACCTCACCGCTGTCATAAGGAGCAAATAAATCTTTCCAGCAGTGGAAACCTACCATAGGTACTTCGCCGCCTTCGAGCCAGCTGGCATCGCCAAGGGCTCCACCCAGGTTAATAACCATAGATACAGAATTATCAAAACCGGAATGATTATACTGATTCCAAGTTCCGCCTACTCCGTTTACGTTACCCCAAATGGTTGTATCGATTACACTGTTACCGAAATCATCCTGGAATTTATCCAAAGCGGTTTCGGCATAACGGTCTAAAGTAGCGTATGCATTAGTAACATAACCACCTGAACCTAAACCCACCAGAATAATTTTATTGGGGTTGATTTTGTAGGTAGCCGCATTGGCTTTGAAGAAACGTACTGCAGTCTGAACATCATGCACGGCACGATATACAGCAGTTAATAAGGTACGTGTACGGGTAATTTGATCGGAGCTGGTTGGATTCCAACCTAAACGGTAGCGGGGTGCTGCCGTCACATATCCTCTTTTGGCAAAACGTCTGGAGATTTCTACGATAGAACTGTCTCCTTTGTCGCCGGTGGTTCCGCGGTTGATGTAACGCGGAAGAAAGTTTCCGGTGTGTACCACAATCACCAACGGACGTTCGGTTTCGGTATCTCCGTTAGGCTGATACACGTCTAATGTCATAGGACCCACGGTAGGCGTGTAACCCAAAGGCGGAATGGCCGCCGGTGGAACCGTTGGATCTAAAGGAGAGTCGTGTAAGGGAACAAAGTGAAAGTTACTCCCGTAAACCGTACCGAAGGTAAAGTCCACGTTGGTAAACACTTCATCCACATAACGAACCTGAGCTTGTGCCGCAAAGCCGATGGCCATTGCTCCCAGTGCACTGAGTAAGATTCTTTTCATTTGTGTTTTGTTTTTTTAATTTAACCTCTTTATAGTTGCTCAAATTTAGCCAAAATTATTGGGGTTTGTTTTTGTTTTTACCCACATTTTTTCCGGTACCCCAGTCTCCCATATCAAATTGAATGGAGAAGTAGGCCAGACGCCCTACGCGAGGACCACCGTATACCTGATATACTTTGTTGTTTAACAGGTTTTGCGCTCCGATTTTAAACGTCAGGTGCGGTTTTTTCCAGATGTAATTAATCTGCGCATCCAGCATATCGTAGGTAGGAATGGAACCGGTGAATTGCGGAGAACCTTCAAAGAGGAAGCCTTCTATCCACTTGTAGTTGATGTTAAAACCCCAGTTGTTCAATTTCAATTTTCCGATTCTCATCTGAATGTCGCGTCCTCCGATACCCACGTTGAATTTGTGGCGGGGCGTGTTAAAGGCCGGAATCAGCGGGTCGTCGCTGCCACGGCGGTCGAGTTCGTTGTAGGTGTAATTTCCGCTCAGGGTATAGTATTTTTTAAAGAAGTACGACAACTGCACCGATACCCCGCGGGTATGGACGATATCGCGGCTGTTGGTAGCTACACGCACCGCACGCACATTTACCGGGTTGAATAAACCATCGAAATCGGAGAATACCCCGATTTTATACCCGATGAAGTTTTGGTAAAAGCTGTAGAAAGCCGAAAAATCCACATAGAGTTTTTTCCACAGGGTTCCGCGATAACCTACTTCGGCCGTCCACACACGCTCCGGACGCACCGGGTCTACGGAAAAATACTGCAGCGTATCGAAGTTTTTGATGGGGGCCTGAATATAATCACGAATAGATTCCACGGTTATCAGTGAATCATATCCGGAAATATTTCCGAGCAGGGTGGCACGGCCCACAAAATAATTCAGGTACTGATCGGCCAGGGTAGGATTCCGCACCCCCGAAGAGAAAGACACACGCACGGTATGATCGCGCTGCGGAGTGTACACAAACGATAGTGCCGGCGACCAAAGGAAAGGAAAGTTGATGTTTTTATCGACCCGGTTGGTGAGGCTGATTTTTATTTTTTCAAATTTCAACTCGGCGCCAAAATATACCCCGCCTTCAAAGTTATAAATACGGGTACCGGCTGTATCGCTGAAAATGGTTCCTCTGGAATCGGGCGCATACAAACGGAAATTGGCTCCGGCAGTCAGTTCCAGCCTGCGGCGCCATACATGGGCTTTGTACTCACCATGCAGATGATACAGCGCCGAACGGTCGTAAAAACGGGCTCCGCCCTGTCCCAATAATCGGGTGGTTACCCCGGCAAAAGCCGTATCAAAACGATCGGTTCCGGGCTCAAAAAAGGGCTGATAGTCTGCCGTTGAAATGTTATTTATAGAATCTTTGACCGCCTGATGCCAAGAGGCTACATCATTATGATAAAAATTAAGAATAGATTGGTGTTGATCAAAATCATAGGTAAATAATGGTCCTGTTGCCATGCCTGGAAGTGCATTGGCCTGACTTAAAAAGCCCATATTACTCCACAACTGACGGTAACGGTTAACATAAATATCCAACGGCATACTCATATCCCGCAGTAAATTGGCTGCCACCACGGCATCATAGGTATTCCCGGCGTCTTCGTTAGTAGAGTAAAAACGGATGAAAAATTTATCTTTCTGACGGAATTCCAGTCGGTTCTGAAAAAACATGATATCGCGCATGCTGTAGCGGTTTTCGCCCTGATACACGGTGGTACCGTAGCTGAAATTGGAGGCCGCAATCAATTCATATTTCTTTTTAATCATGAAATGCAGGGCCGCATTGGCTTTCAGGTTCTGGGTTTTATAATCCACGATGTCTTCTTCGCGGTAACCATCCCGATGAAAAATATCCAATCCTTTAAAAAGTCGTCTTTCGCCGGGTTGGGTGAAATAATCATTTTTACCGGCTATGGCTTCATCGCCATATACGTTTACGGCATCATAGCCCCCAGGATTGGTAACGCCTACTTCACTGTCGGTAGCCGGGTCATAATTGGTGGCTTCCCAGTCATCGGCACGCATGGCCATCACATTCACTTTGTAGGCGAACCAGTCGTTGCCCTGTTTATTCTGAAATTTTTGTGCCCAGCGGGCAGCGCCTTCAAACAGGTTTCGTTCCCCGATTTTAGAGGATATGCTCAACCCCGTAAAATCGAACGGGCTTTTGGTTTCCATGGCAATTACCCCGTTAAAGGCGTTGGGCCCATAAAACGCGGAAGAAGCGCCCTGTACCAGATCCACTTTGCGGATATCCAGTTCGGAAGCGCCCAAAAAGTTTCCGAGCGAAAAGTTCAACCCCGGCGACTGGTTATCTACCCCATCAATCACCTGTAAGGAACGTACAGGTGAAGTACTGTTGAATCCGCGGGTATTAATTACTTTAAAACCTAAACTGGCCGAAGTAACATCCACCCCTTTCAGGGAACCCAAACCCTCATAAAAGTTGGCTGAAGGCGTTTCTTTAATACCGATGAGGTCCATACTTTCTACCGTTAAAGCCGCTTCCTGCTGCTTTTGGGTAATGCGCGTATCTTCAATTTCTATACTTTTCAAAAACACATTGTCGGGCTCCAGCGAAAACTCCAGCTTATCGGATACCGCCGTAATTTCAAATTCTTTTTTGGTGTAGCCCAGTGAACTCACCACCATGGTAAACGGCGGCTTGGTGGCACTCACAAACGAAAATTTTCCATCCAAATCGGTGGGGGCTCCCTGCGAAGTACCTTTGATAATTACGTTTGCTCCGATAACGGGCTGCTTGGATTTGGCGTCTAAAACACGGCCTGCATATTTATTTTGGGCAAGGGCCGAAGTGCATACAAAAATCAGTGCGAGTAACAGTTTCTCTCTCATAAATTTAAACAGTGCCGAAAGGTAAAAATTCTTTTTATGCGTTTCAACAAATATATGTTTTTTCGGTGCGGAATAGTTTACCTCCATTCGATTTTTCGCCGACCTGCATACAAATACTACATGCGTAGTATGTAAGACCTTCACAAATTTCAAAATCTTTGTGCACTAAAGTTTTGCATGATGACCCGATTTTTTGCCTTTGCGATATTGTATTTCAGCCTTACGTTAACCCTTCATTCCCAAACCTGTAACACCCAGATTGAAAACCGGCTCCGAAAACTGGAAGATGTAATCCTAAAACCCGAAATGAAAAATAACCGGGCGTTTGATTCCCTGAAAACAGAAGCTACCGCCATTGTCAAACTGATTGAATCCTGCACCGAGATCAATTCCAGTTATTCAGCGCGGGGAAAACTTTCCAAAATCAGTGTGTATTACAACATGGCTGCGTTAGCGGGCCTGGTAAAAAAATACGACGAAATGTTGAAATACATTGAGTTTATGGAAAAACTGCTGCCTACGCAGGGCGCCATCAGCGAGAGTGCGGCCGGCTCGTTTACCATTGACGGAAAAAAATACACGGCCAAAATTCCTCCGGGGTATGTAACGGGACTCTATTATCAGATTATGGAAAAACGAGTGAATTACTACTATTTCTATACCCGCGATTATGCCAAAATTATTACCACCTACGAAAAAATATTGCAGGCGCCTTCCTCGTTTAAACCCGCTTCTTTAGAAGCCCTGCTGTATGTAGATGCTATGAAAAAAACAGGAAAACCTTCCACCGAGTATTTCAAACAACTGGTGAGGGCCGGCGAACTTTTTGCCGTTACGTGGAACAAAAAAGAAGAACACGACAGTTCCACCATCAACAACCATTCGTTGATGCTGAGTTGGTTTCGTACCGAAGTATCGAGCTACAACATCAAAAATCTGAATGAATCGGACCCCACGGGCAATCTGCGTTTGCGGGCTGCCAAAGCGGTTTTGGATAATGATGATCGCGATTTGGCCAAAAAATACGCCATCAGCGGAGCCGAAAACGGAGCCAATCAAAAATCGGATGGTTTCTGGTATCTGGATGTACTTTCGGATAATGAACCCGTTCATGTGAATGCGGCCCTTACCATACTGGAAAAATCGGTGTATGCTTTTACGGAAAGTGAACTTAACCGAATGTTGCCCATTGCCGAAAAAAACAACAAAACCGAAATGGCCCGGGATATTCGTGAGAGACTGCGCAAATTGGCAAGTTTCCGAAAAAGAACCACCATTTCTTTGGTGCCTTCGGTGGAGCTTATCGGACTTCCCTTCGGGCATGTGCCGGTATCACTCAACCTGCGGACAGGAAGAATTTGGAGTGAATTCCGCTTCGATTATGTGTATGGAGCCAAAACCAAATACCGTTTCGGAATGCTTCGCGCCAAAGGCAGCGAAAAACAGCGGTTTGAATTCACCGGCTGGGATGTGGGTTATGCCTTCGGATATTTCATGAAACAAGGATTCAGACAGGGAAACAAAAAAGGCGGACGCAGTCAATTTTATGCTTCGGCATTCGGGTTTGATGTGCGGTATGCCAACTGGAATTTTGCGCCCATCACCACCAATATTTTCAACCCGGCAACCGAAACTACGGATTACAATGTGCTGATTAATGCCAAAACTAACCGCTATGAGTTCTGTTTTCGCACCAGTCTGGTGTATATGACCCGTTTTGTTACACTGGATTATTATATGGGATTGGGAATAGGTTACCGCACACTTACCACCGCCGAGGGACGTAATGTAAAAGCAGAAGAATTTTCGGATTCCCGATTATTTGGCGAACGATGGAACAGGGTGTATATGCCACTCCGTCTCGGACTTAAAGTCGGATTTAATATCCTGTAATCAAATCGGGGTTTCGGTATCGAGTTCAAACGCGCGACGCATTTCGTGCAGCACGGGATTGCTCTGCGCCATCAGTTCAAAACGTTCGTGATTGGTCAGGTAAACCGGGCCTTTTTTTTCGGGTGGAAGTTCCACGATTACTTTCAGGGAAATGCTTTTATTTCTGAGCTTTTCGCGAATCGGTTCCAACATATCGGGTTTTTCTTTTTCAAGTTCCGATTCCTGAATTTTATTAGTGATTTTTATTTCAATCAGGGAACCTTCAATACGATAAGGAAAGTTAGTCCAGGTTACATAAAGACTTCTTTTACCCGCAGCTTTCAGACTTTCGATGTATTCGGAAAGTGCACTGCGCAACTCTTCTTCCGTAAATGGCTGATCTTCTTGATTGGAAGTTGGTAAAGCGGAGGTATCAACTTCATTTTTCACTTCGGTTTTTTTCATCACTTTTTCCGGATTAATGGAAATAGTGGAAGCCGATAAAGGCATAATTTTAGCCGTGCCGGGCGATTTTACAGAAGTAGCCGGTTTGGTTGAGGATGGAGCAGCGGCAGGAGTTTCCACTTCTTCCGGTTCATCTAGTTTACTGAGTTTTTTTTTTAAGGTCGCAATCTGCAACAACATCAGTTCTATTAATAATCGCCGGTTGGAAGTTACCTTATATTCGGCGTCGGTTTTCATGGAAATTTTGAGGGCTTCAATCAGCCAGGCCGGTTCTGATTTTTGCCCCTGTTCAAAATATCGGGCTTTGGTGTTTTCGCCCACTTCGAGCAATCGAACCGTTTTGGCATCGCGGCTCACCAGCAGATTTCTGAAGTGTTCGGCCAGTCCTGCGTTAAAGTGCGACCCGTCAAATCCTTTATCCAAAATTTCGTTGTATACATTCAGCAATCCCTGATAATCTCCTTCCAGAGCCATATCGGTCATCCTGAAATAATATTCGTAATCTAAAATATTTAGGTTATTAATGACTTCAGCATAAGTAAGATTTGCCCCCGTAAAAGTAACCAGACGGTCAAATATGGAAAGGGCATCGCGTAAGGCACCATCAGCTTTTTGCGCAATAATATGGAGCGCATCTTTTTCAAATTTTACGTTTTCCGAGGAGGCAATCTTCTCCAGATGAGCCGTAATATCTTCCACCGAAATGCGGTTGAAATCATATACCTGACAACGGGAAAGAATCGTAGGCAGGATTTTATGCTTTTCAGTTGTAGCCAAAATAAAAATGGCGTGTGCCGGCGGTTCTTCCAAGGTTTTCAGAAAGGCATTGAACGCCGCCTGAGAAAGCATATGTACCTCGTCGATAATGTAAACACTGTATTTACCGATTTGGGGAGGAATGCGCACCTGATCTACCAAAACCCGGATATCATCTACTCCATTATTGCTGGCGGCATCCAGTTCATGAATATTAAATGAATGGCTTGCTTCGAAAGACTTACAGGATTCACAGGCATTGCAAGGCTCAAGGTCGGGCCCCGGATTCATGCAGTTAAGCATTTTGGCCAAAATACGTGCAGAGGTTGTTTTTCCCACTCCGCGCGGTCCGCAGAACAAAAAAGCATGCGCCACTTTGCCGGTTTTCATGGCATTTTTGAGCGTATTGGTAATATGCTTTTGACCTACCACGCTATCAAATGCGGAGGGGCGATACTTTCGGGCGGATACTAAAAATTCTGACACAGCATTTTTGGTTTGGAGCAAATTTAATGGGCACGAAGTAATAATCCGGAGTATTGTTGATAAAAAATAAGAAGTAAACGGAAAACCAAAACCCAAATCGGGTCGTTACTTTGATGTTCAGTTTATAATTGCATTTATCATGAAAAAAAATACTGCATTCCGGATGACTTCTTATGTCGTACGTTTGAGCCTGTTTATATTAGTCCTCACGTTGCCGGCGTGCAGTCATAGTCAACAAACATCCAATTCATCTGCTGTTATGAAAGAAGAAATCACCGACGAAAATTTACCCAAAAATGAAAACGAATGGCGAGCCGTACTCACGCCCGATCAGTATAAAATACTTCGCGAAAAAGGCACCGAAAGACCAGGAACCGGTGAGTTTCTTTTCCATAAAGAAAAAGGTATATACACCTGCGGGGGATGCGGCCTCGAACTGTTCACGTCCGATATGAAATTCGACAGCCACTGCGGATGGCCCAGTTTCGATAAAGAAATAGAAGGCGGCAAAATCAAAAAAATAGCCGACTATTCGTATGGAATGATCCGCACCGAAATAGTATGCAGCCGTTGCGGAGGACATTTAGGCCACATTTTTGACGACGGGCCCACCGAAACGGGTATGCGTTACTGCGTGAATTCCCTTTCACTGGGATTCAAAAAGGCGGAATAAGACAGGCTTTACCATTCAAATTTCTCAGTTAATCGAAAATTAGGCTTTCGTGTTTCCGGGGATGATACATTTGTATTCCGTGAAATTCATATTGCCGAATTGAAAGAACTTTTTGAAAATATTGACATTGCCTACCGTTCCATACGCGGACAGATGCTTCGTACCGTACTCACCATCCTGATTATTGCATTCGGAATCATGGCGCTGGTGGGTATGCTCACCGCCATTGATGTTTTGGAGCAGAACATCAATACGTCTTTTCAATTTTTGGGTTCCAACACGTTTGTGATTCAAAGTTCGGTGAACAGTGGCGGAAGGCCCCAAAAAAGAACCCGGCGCGAGGCACCTCCCAAAGTAATCAGCTATGATGAGGCAATTCGTTTTAAAGAACGATACACCTTTCCATCCACGGTTTCCATTTCAGCTTTTGCCACGGCTACAGGCATCATTCAATACGGAAAAGATAAAACCCAGCCCAATATTCCGGTTTCGGGAGGCGATGAAAATTTTATTCTGACGGGAGGTTACGAAATTGAGATGGGGCGAAACTTCAGTCAGGGGGAACTGCAAACCGGAGCCGACGTGGTAATCATTGGGGAAGATATCGCCGACGGACTATTTAAAGGGACCAATCCGGTAGATAAGTTTGTAAACATCGGCACCCGTCGCTATATGGTGATCGGGGTATTGAAAAAAAGCGGCTCGGGTATTAATACGGGACGAGACCGAACGGCCATTATTCCCATCAGTAACTTAAGGGCTTATTATGCCGGGCCGGGAACATCGTATGCTATCAATGTGATTGTCCCCAAAGCTGAAATGATGGACGCCGCCATCCTGGAGGCCGAGGGAGTTTTCAGAAGCATTCGGGGCATAACGGCATCCATGAAACCCAATTTTGAATTTGAGCGTAGCGACAGCGTGATCAATTCCATATTGAGCATGACCTCCACCCTGGCTTTCGGAGCCATCATTATCGGTATGATTACGTTGTTGGGAGCGGTAACGGGACTGGTAAACATCATGCTCGTATCGGTGAATGAACGCACGGTTGAAATCGGAGTCCGAAAAGCTCTGGGAGCCAAACGGCGAAGTATTCTCATCCAGTTTTTGGCCGAAGCCATTTTGATTTGTCAGGTAGGAGGAGCGCTGGGAATTGTGTTCGGAATTCTGAATGGAAATTCCCTCACCTTTTTTATGGGCGGAAACTTTGTCATTCCCTGGCTTTGGATTACCATAGCCGTAGTACTTTGTTTTGTGGTAGGCATTATTGCCGGGGTGTATCCGGCCATTAAAGCCTCCCGGTTAGACCCCGTGGAAGCCCTTCGTCACGAATAAAATTATCTGGGATTCACAAAAATATCTCGGCTCCAACCCCCGTGCTGATTTCCCGGCGAAGTCTGATCTATATCCGTGGTTCCTTTTCCGCGATTGTATAACACCATTTCCCATCGTTCGTTTTTCTGTTCCATGATGGCATTGCTGTGCAGCAATTCATAATTATTGGTGGCGGCATTCCGGTTCCAGAAAACAAACATTCGGTTGGTCTGACGCATCTGCGAAATCGGATTATACAATTCGTAATACTGCCATATTTCATACGGATAAGCAAAAGGTTCATTGGGTCTTTCGGCTCTTACGTTGGGCGGTCCGTATTGTAAAAACACACGGCCTCTGTCGGTATTATAGGCCCTGAGATATTGTGTGCCGAAGAGTTTCTGGGCCATGGAAACCTGGGCTTTATAGTTCATCCAGGCTTTGTAGGCATCATTCGGATTGCGGCGAAGCCAAAACGAAACAATGTATTTTTTCATCAATTCTTTATCGCCGTTTTTGATTACGTTTTTGGCAAAGTTCTGTTCCTGACTCATGGAAATCGGATCCAGACAGCGGATGAACTCAATCAGCGAATCGGTATTTTCTACCCGGGCCATAAAATCAGTGCCCACGGTAGATAAATCTTCAATTACGGTCATATTCACTTTTCCACCGCGCTGAAATACACGTTCTACGCGGGTAACCGGCTCGTTGAGTTTGTTGCGTACTTCAAAAACCAGAGAATAATTTCCCGGCGGTACATTTTTCAGGCTGATGGGAAATAATGCCCCATACACAGGTTTAACCTGAGCCACGGCAATGGATTCCGTGCCGGGTACTTTATTCCCTGATTCGTAACTTTTCAAATGGTAACTTACTACAAAGCGTTCCCCTTCTCCAAAATATTTTGCGGTCTGATATACTTCGGCATAAAAAGCCATTACACTGTCTTCACCGGCAAAAAATCCCGTGGTATTCGGAATAATATCGATTCCGGCTTTTGAAAATACATTTTCGGCCTTGGTGGGCGAATAGCGATTCACCAAAACGGGAGTAGAAATCTGGGGTTTATCGTCGCTAAACGATACCGTGATTGAATCGGCGTATTCAATAAAATTGGGCGTGTTCGATTTTAAATCGGTAATCACCAAATCTAACCGGAAGGTACCTTCGGGCACTCCGAAACGCTTTGTATCCAAAAGGGTAGCAAATCCGGTATCGGAAGCGGCAATTTCACCTGTATTCAGTTTGTACTTATCATACCACTGGAGTTTACCGTCGGATGAAGCCACCAACGCAATTTCAAGCTCACCGCTATAGGTACCGTTTGCGTTCTTTGAATAGGCGAAAGTGCCTCCGAATATACTGATGTAAGCTTCCACGTATGCCTGCCCTTCGGTAGTTTTAAACAGACCATAATCAAAAGCTCCGTTCAGGCGGGCCTGTCCAAACATGACAAGTGAAAGGAAAAATGCGCTGCAGGTAAAAATATATCTCATACTTAGTATTGAATCTATAATTGGAACAGCGAAGGTACAAAATCGAAAGCCTGTCCGAAATACAAATTTTGCCTTTTATCGGAAAGATCGCAACAAACCCGAAATCACCTGTTGGGCATCCGGTGCCGTGGGCAAAGGAGCTGAGGGTTCCAGATACCTTCCGTCGGGCGTGAGCAACATGCAGGTACAATCACTTTTCAGTCGGAAATCAGCCAAAACCGAAAACTGTACATTGCGAAATAAATCCACATTGAGCTTTAACGTCTGCTGAAGCCTGCCCAATGCCGAAGGTTCCGCATTGATAATCACCGGTACAAACTGTACTTTTTCTTTCACTTTTTTGCGCAGTTCATTCAATGCAGCCAATTCCTGACTGATAACCTGACTCTTAGGGTCGAAAAAACACAAATAAACCGGCTTGTCGAATCCTGTAGGCACGTCAAAAGAAAGCCCCGCTTTGTTTTCAACCCGAATCTGGGGCGCCGTATCCATTGGCGATGGCATTTTGTATTTCTTATACAGATTGGCTGCCAAGGTTTTCACTGAAGGATATGACGAGGAATCTGCCATCTGATTCATCAGAAACAACAATTCGTCGCGGGTGTAATTTTTATCGGAAATCAATTCCGACAAACCTAACAATACGGCCCCCTCGCCCACTTCGCTACGGGGGTAAAACGGTTCTGTAGAAAAAAGCGTCAGCAGGGTATCGGCGCCCAAATAGCGATGAATGCTGTTTCGGGCGGAGGCCATTTTATTTTTAAGCAGTATTTCGCGAAAACGCCCTTTGTACATTTCTGAAAAAGCATAAGCATAATCAGGATTTTCGGGACGAAAAGGCTTTTCGGCAAAACGCAGGCTGAACATTTTATTTACCGAAAACACTTTCCCCAACAGCCGGAGTTCATCTAACCGAAAACCTAAGTACGTCTGAAACAAGGAATCTTTTACCAGAGCAAACGAAGTTTGAACCGAATCACAGAACAGGGCAGTTTTTTTGGCCAATCCACCCGTAAACAACTGTGTATTGTAAGTGCTCACATAGGTATTCACGAGCAGATTTAACGAATCGCAGAAGCCGTTTGGATCTTGCGGATGGATTTGTATTCTTTCTAAATATGAACCTTCATCATCCGTGAAAACCTTCAGTTTATATTTTCCGCCGGGATGTACAATCAGGTCTTTGTGAATTCCCCCTCCGGTCACCCGCACCCAGGTGGGTTTGGGTATTTCAAACTGTAGGTTGATGGAAGATTCCGCAGAAAAAGATTCGGTAAGAAAAACCGGCGAAAGCGAGATGTAATCTTTGAATGTAACCACCGAAAAACGGGGAATTCCGAAAGGAATGGATTCTATGGAAACTTCTACTTTTTTGTTTTGCGCCGTGGCAAAGAAAAAAGAGAAAGACAAACAGACAAATAGCAGACTTTTCATGCGCATCATACAGGCTAACGATATAAAATCCGTGCCGGTATAAACAACCCGGCATATGAAGCGGAATTCATTTATAACAAAGGAATAACCGCTTCGGGGACAAACTGGCTCACATCGCCTCCGTGGCGGTGAATATCGCGTACAATGCTGGAATTAATAGCTGAAAGTCCCGGCGAAGAAATGATAAAAACCGTTTCAATGGACGGTTCCAGGGCATTGTTTGCCTGTGCTATATTCCGTTCATATTCAAAATCGGTTGACGAACGAAGCCCTCTCAAAATGAAATGCGCGCCTTTCTGCTTGCAGAATTCGGTGGTTAGTCCTTCGTAAGCTTCTACCGACACATTGGGCATTTTATCAAACACTTTGTGAAGCATTTCTAACCGTTGTTCCAGCGTAAAGTATCCGGCCTGCGGTTTTGCCGAATTATGGCCAACCGCCACCACAATATGATCAAAAAGGGGCAGAGACCTCAGCACCATGGCTTCATGGCCTTGGGTAACCGGGTCAAACGTTCCGGGATAAACAGCAATTCGTTTCATAAGTTCAATCGGATACAAGTTTACGGAGTTCAGATTATTTGTGCACTGTTTTCAGAAAAAACCTATGCCGGCCAAAAGCCGAAGATACTTGATTTTTCACATAACCCTATGATAACATGAAATTTGAATTTTATTTTCAACATTATCCAAACAAATTTGGTTAAAAAATTATATTTGCCGGCTGAAAAAAAGGGATTATGTGTTAAAACAAAATCCTGAGTAATTCGTACAACTCATCGGAATATAAATATTAAAACTTGACGCACTATGTACTGGACATTAGAATTAGCACAGTATCTTGAGGATGCCCCCTGGCCTGCCACAAAAGATGAACTAATTGATTTTGCCATGCGCTCAGGAGCCCCGCTGGAAGTAATCGAAAATTTACAGGAAATGGAAGATGAAGGGGAAGCGTATGAAACCATCGAAGATATTTGGCCGGATTACCCCACCAAAGACGACTTTTTCTTCAACGAAGACGAGTATTAACAGAATGACCTGAGAATCTCAGGTTTCTGTCTTTTTGTCACAAAGATAACCCCGTATTCAGCCACAAAACAGAATATTGGGTTATCTTTGTCTGTTTTTAATCATACGGCTCAAAATTTGACTTTGCCGTTTATATTTTAGAATAACTGTTTAGAACATGAACTTCCTTTCAAAAGTCCTGAAAGTCCTTGTAGGAGATAAATCATCAAACGACGTAAAAGAATTAAAACCCCTTGCGGAAAAAGCCAACGCCGAATTTGCCAAACTGGCTCAGTTGTCTGATAATGACCTGAGGGAAAAAACGGCCGAATTCAAAAGAAGAATTGCCGAATACATTCAGCCCGAAACCGAAAAAATTGCCCAATTAAAAAAACAGGCCGAAGCCAATAAATACGAAGAGGCCCGCGAAAACGAAAAGGTTTTTGAAGAAATAGACCGCACCGAAAAAATCATCACGGGAAAAATTGAAGAAATTCTGGAAAAAATTCTTCCCGAAGCATTTGCCGTGGTAAAAGAAACCAGCCGTCGTTTATCCGAAAATAAAGAACTGCGCGTAACCGCCAACGATTTCGACCGTATGTTGGCCGCCAAAGGAAAAGATTTTGTGAGCATCGAAGGCAATACAGCCATTTGGAAAAACACCTGGTCTGCCGCCGGCAATCAGGTGGTTTGGAACATGGTACACTACGATGTGCAGTTAATGGGGGGTGTTGTGCTTCATAAGGGCCGCATAGCCGAAATGGCAACAGGTGAAGGGAAAACCCTCGTGGCTACCCTGCCTGTTTATCTCAATGCCCTTCCCGGTCGCGGAATCCACGTTGTTACCGTGAACGATTACCTCGCCAAACGGGACAGCGAATGGAACGGTCCGCTTTTCCAGTTTCATGGATTGAGTGTAGATTGTATCGATAAACACCAACCCAACTCTCCCGAGCGTCAGGCGGCTTATATGGCCGACATTACTTACGGAACCAATAACGAATTTGGTTTCGATTACCTGCGCGACAATATGTCCCGCTCGGTGGAAGACCTGGTGCAGCGCAAACATAATTATGCCATCGTCGACGAGGTGGACAGCGTATTGATTGACGATGCGCGTACGCCTTTGATTATATCGGGTCCAACTCCTCGCGGTGAGCACCATGAGTTTGATGCCCTTCGCCCCAAAGTGGAAAAACTGGTCAATCACCAGAAACAACTAGTTACCAAAGAACTGGCCGAAGCCAAAAAATTATTGGCTGATTCGGGCAATAAAGAATCTCAAAAAGCGGGCGGCGAGAAACTGCTCCGTGCCTACCGTGGTTTACCCAAAACGGGTGCGCTCATTAAATTCCTGAGTGAACCCGGTATGCGTGCCATACTGCAAAAAACCGAAAACTTTTACATGCAGGATCAATCCAAAGAAATGCACATCATTGATGATGATCTTTTCTTTGTGATCGATGAAAAAAATAACACGGTAGAACTTACCGATAAAGGCATTTCCCTGATTACTGAAAACAGTGATGATAAAGACTTTTTCATCATTCCGGATTTAAACATGGAGCTTCACAAACTGAGTGATTTAAAGCTTCCGAAAGAAGATGAGATGCGCCGTAAGGATGAAATCATCCGCGACTTTTCGGTTAAAACCGAGCGGATTCATTCCGTAAACCAATTGCTGAAAGCCTACGCATTGTTCGAAAAAGATGTGGACTACGTACTCATGGACGGTAAAATTAAAATCGTGGATGAGCAGACAGGCCGTATCATGGAAGGAAGACGCTATTCCGACGGATTGCACCAGGCCATCGAATCAAAAGAAAACGTGAAAATTGAGGCGGCAACCCAAACCTATGCCACCATCACGCTGCAGAATTATTTCAGGATGTATAACAAACTGGCCGGTATGACGGGTACAGCCGAAACCGAAGCCAAAGAATTCTGGGATATTTACAAACTGGATGTATCCGTAATTCCGACAAACCGACCCATTCAGCGAAAAGACGAAGAAGATTTGGTGTACAAAACCAAACGTGAAAAATATACGGCCGTAATCGATCAGGTAGAAAAATACGTGCAACAGAGCCGTCCGGTGCTGGTGGGCACCACCTCGGTAGAAATTTCGGAATTGCTGAGCCGTATGCTTAAAATGAAAAACATTAAGCATCAGGTTCTGAATGCCAAGCTGCACCAAAAAGAAGCCGATATCGTAGCCGAAGCCGGTAAACCGGGTACGGTAACCATTGCCACTAACATGGCAGGTCGGGGTACGGACATTAAACTGGGCGATGGGGTGAAAGAAGCCGGCGGTTTGGCTATCATCGGTACCGAACGCCACGACAGCCGCCGTGTTGACCGGCAGCTCAGAGGACGCGCCGGTCGTCAGGGAGACCCGGGTTCATCCGTGTTTTTTGTTTCGCTCGAAGATGACCTGATGCGCCTGTTCGGTTCTGACCGGATTGCCAAACTCATGGACAGCATGGGCTACAAAGAAGGCGAAGTAATCACCCACTCCATGATTACCAAATCCATAGAGCGGGCCCAGAAAAAAGTAGAAGAAAACAACTTCGGCATGCGTAAACGTCTGTTGGAATACGACGACGTAATGAATCAGCAGCGCGAAGTAATTTATAAAATGCGCCGCGATGCCTTGTTTGGCGAGCGCATCAGCACCACCTTGGCCGTTATGATTAACGATGTGGTGGACAGTGTGGTGAAAGAAAACCATGATGCCCGCGATTTTTCAGCCTTTGAGTTGGATATGTACAAATACTTTGCGGTGGAACCTCCGGTTAATGAAGAGGATTTTTTCTCTCTGGATGCCGATGAAATTTCGGACCGGGTTTATCTCAAAGTGATAGAAGCCTACAAAAACAGGGCAGAACTGGTGCGCAGTATGGCCATGCCGGTAATTGAGGATGTGTACAAAAATCAGGGTCATAAATTCCAGAATATTGCCATTCCGGTAACGGACGGAACGCGAAGCATGCAGTTGACTATCAATCTTGAAAATGCATATAACAGCCAGGGGCGTGAACTTACCCTTACCATTGAGAAATCAATCATGCTCGCCTTGATTGACAATGCCTGGAAAGAGCACCTCAGAGAAATGGACGACCTGAAACAATCGGTACAGAATGCCCACTTAGAGCAAAAAGATCCGCTGTTGATTTACAAACTGGAGTCGTTCAACGTATTTAAAGACATGGTGGCGAGCCTGAACCGCGATGTGGTTTCATTTGTGGTGAAAGCCGGTTTACCTGTGGAGCAGGAACAGCCCCAACCCGTGAGAGAAGCGCCCGTGAAAAGAGCCGAAAAACTGATGACCGGGCGTACCGAAGTAGGCAGCGAATCCGCCATGCCAACCGGCGGAAACGGTCCGGATATCAATATTCCCCGCGAAAAACAGACTCCTATCGTAAACGAAGTGAAGATAGGCCGCAACGACCCCTGTCCATGCGGAAGCGGTAAAAAATACAAAAGCTGCCACGGTGCAAACGTAAACGCGTAAAACCGTAAACAGGCACTTTCCACTTTTTTAAATCATCGTAAAGCAGTACTTTCGGGTACTGCTTTTTTTATTATGATAAAACCATTCATTTCCACATTCATCCTATTGTTTCTGCTGTCGGAAGCCAAGGCACAAAATGATGTAACTCTGGTGGACAGAAGTTATGCAAAAAACGCCGTTTATATCGAATTACTCGGTAACGGGTTTGCCTATTCGCTCAATTATGAACGATTGCTTTTACAGGATAATCTGATGACCATACGCGGACGTATCGGGGTTACCCCCGGATTCGTGAATCTGTTCAAAGGAATTGCCATTCCGCTGGAAGTAAACGCCTGTTTCATTCAAACCCGCGGGCATGCCCTGGAAACCGGCATCGGCTTCACCTGGTTTAACGGCAAAAGCCGATACCGCAACGAAGACCGTGAACTTATTACTTCGCAGCCTTACAATGCCGGATCGGTGAGTGTGCGGGTGGGGTACCGTTATCAATTACCCGGAAGAGGATTTGTATTTCGGGCAGGTATTTTACCCACTTTCTCGGTTTTTGCCCCCGACGAAGTCAGGAACAATTCCTTTCTTCCCTTCGGGAAAACCTTTACGCCCTGGGGCGGCATATCGGCAGGATATGTATTTGGGAAGCAAAAACCTAAGTATAGATAGATTACGCCAAACAATATAAATATGAAAAAAGGGAATTTTCCTGTTTTTAATTGAAAAAAAACATCATACATTTACAATCTATATTACTACTTTTAATCAAAGTAATAATTTTCATTTAAAAAAAATAAACCCCAATAATTAATATAAATACCCTATACATGATTTATGAAACATTAAATTTCTTAAAAGAACAGTTGAACAATTACTATACAATTCTTCATACAGAAAATGAAACAATACTTCCATTACCTGTTTTGTTGGAAAACATAGCAATAATTAAAGAAGAACAACACGATGGTTCAGAAAATATTTATATTACTTTAGTTAATCTTTCAGAAGAGTCAACTTTAAAAAACCTTCCAAATTATCGGAATGAAAGAGGCTCAACAGTTTATGAAAACCCACCTGTTTTCCTTAACATGTTTATCTTGTTTACATCATGTTTTGGGGGAGCTTACGATAAATCTTTAATGCATTTATCGCACTTAGTTGAATTTTTTCAGCACAAGAATATTTTTACGCATAAGAACTCTTCCACTTCAACATTTCATGCGGAAGAATTTAAAATCATCATGGATTTATACACGCCAACATTTGAACAGGCCAATTATTTGTGGAGTACCTTGGGCGGAAAACAATTTCCATATGTATTATATAAACTTCGTCTAACCGAAGTAAAACGTAAAGACAGTATTAACGGAAGACGCGAATCCATTACACAAATACATATAAACGAAATTAAATTTTAATAGGCAATATTTTAAATATAAAATGGGCATACAAATTATATACAAGCCATTATTTGAAATTAGATTCCTCCACCATTATTTTTTGGATAAGGGCGGCAAAGGAAGTGCCTATAAATTTTTTGATAGCGCCGAAGATTTACAAGCTGAAATGTTAGCCAAATACAATATTTCAAATTTCATGGAAGTATTGCCTGACGATAAAACCAGAGAAATATTAAGAAAAAACAATTGTGTATGCCGCAACACAAAAACAGGCATAATCATATTGACTAAAGTTACTAAAAATGAAACAGGAAAATATGTTCCAGAATCTGCATTTTCAGATAATTTGAAATTCAGGTTCGGATTCAAAATAACAGATCAATTATTTTTAAATTACACCAATTTACCTTTTTTAAAACAAAAAGAAAATAAAATATATTTTTTTGAAAACAAATCAGAGTCGGAAATTCGATTGTATCCTAATCTCCATAAAAAAGCAGAAAAAATAAAATTAGATACATTATACAACGATGGAGAAATTCTTGTAAACCAAACAGATTCCAAAACATTAATTGCAGAAAAAATAACCATAAAAGACAACAAACCTGAACAAACCTTTACCGAAGACTTTTTGGTAAACAACAAACCCATTCATTATGTAAATGCAAACGATTTAATTTCATATACAGAACAAATTTTACGGATAGATACCGGTAAAAAAGAAATATCTTCAGGTTTAAAAATTGAAATAAAAAATTATAAAAATGAACAAATCACACCTAAAACTGAAGTTTTTGAAGATGGCAATACCATCGTACAAATAGATTTTAAGGGGTTTCAGGATGATATATATAAAATTAAGATATCAAAGCCTGACAATTCAATTATAGAAAATAAATCATTTTATGTATTTCAATCACACAATACATTTAACGGAATTATTCAAATAAATATCAAAAGTGACAATACTTTATATAATGTCTTAGACGATAATAATGTATTGTTTGATGAATTAACAAAAAAAACTTTTGAAATACGTTTTAAAAACCGCGCTACCACATGGAGGTATGTAGGTAAAAAATTCCAAAACACCACTATTGAGCATGGCCCCCACTTACTAACCAAAAGTGGATTTGTCAGTTTGAGCATTAAGAATGAGCATGGAGACGATGTAATTGACCCAGAAAACCCCGCTATAGAAAATTTAAAAATTGAAAAGCAGAGCAATATAGAAAAGTACAATTTAATATCAGAAATATTCATTAACTCTTAACTTAAAAATTATTTATTATGGCTATGTCATACAGTACTCCAGGTGTATATTTAGAAGAGATATCGAAATTGCCACCATCCGTGGCTCAAGTTCAAACAGCCATTCCTTCGTTCATAGGATATGTTGCCAACTCATCGTATCAAGGAATCGAGTTAAAAAACCGCCCCACCCGAATCAAATCCCTAAAAGAATTTGAAGAGATTTTCGGATTGCCACAAGCTGCAACACTCAATGTAATACTAAGCGGAGAAAACCTTGTTTCCGCATCCTTATCTGCTGTAAAATACCGTTTGCATTATTCATTGCAATTATATTTCGCCAATGGGGGAGGCCCCTGTTATATTACAAGTGCCGGTACTTTTTCAGAAGGTACAGCTGAGGACGATGCTGCCAAATTAGCTGCCATGAATAGCGCATTGAAAGCCATACAAAAAGAAGATGAGCCAACCATATTGGTATTCCCAGATGCACTTTTACTAATAGAGGATAGTTTTTACGAACTACAAAAAGCAGGCTTACGCCAATCGGCCACATTGATGGATCGTATTACACTCGTTGACCTATTTAGTGCCAGCGGTGAGGGAAAAGAGAGTTTCGATTCGGCACAAGCCACTTTCCGAACGAAAATCGGTAATAATTTCTTGAGCTACGGTGCTGCATATTATCCATATTTACTTACACTCATTTCACCCTATTTAGATGAAACACAAGCTGAAGTAACCGTAAGTGGTAAATCTTATAAATTGCGACTTCCCGACGATTCTGAAGCAGCCGAGTTAACAGAGTCTCTTTACCATACTAAAAGTAAATTGTATTTCGACATCAAAAAAGCTATCGAAAAAACATTTGTTATACTACCACCATCATCTGCCGTGGCAGGAATTTATTGTATGGTAGATGGCTCACGTGGAGTATGGAAAGCACCGGCCAACGTAAGCCTTTCAATGGTAAAAGAAGTTATGACCAAAATAGATCATTTTGACCAAGAAGACATGAATGTAACCGGTACCGGAAAATCCGTAAATGCCATTCGAGAATTCAGCGGTCAGGGTATTTTGGTTTGGGGAGCACGCACATTAGCAGGAAACGATAATGAATGGCGTTACGTATCGGTTCGCCGATTTTTCAACATGGTGGAAGAATCTACAAAAAAAGCAAGTGAAAGTTTCGTGTTTGAGCCGAACGATGCCAATACATGGAACAAAGTGAAAGTGATGATTGAAAATTTCCTCACCTTGCAATGGCGTGCAGGCGCACTACAAGGTGCCAAACCTGAAGACTCGTTCTTTGTGAATGTGGGATTAGGAAGTACTATGACCGCAATGGATGTTAATGAAGGCCGTATGATTGTAGAAATAGGTATGGCTGTAGTTCGCCCTGCGGAATTCATTATCCTTCGCTTTTCACACAAAATGGTTGACTAATAAAAATAATTGTTAACAATAGCGACAATTTATTATAATATCAATTTTAAATATTATGAGTTTTACAGATATAAAAACACCTGGCGTATACGTAAAAGAGCTAAGCCTTTTTCCACCATCTGTTACTGCTGTAGCAACTGCCATACCAGCCTTTATAGGTTATACGGAAAAAGCGATTGACAGCAATAATAAAGCGATTAAAGAACCCAAACGCATAAAATCACTAGTAGAATATATACAATTTTTCGGTGAAGGATTTACGCCGGATTCATATATGGTTTCTATCAACAAAACCACACTAAATATATTAAATATAACAACCGAAAAGCGTTTTCATTTATTTGATTCCGTTCGTCAATATTTTGACAATGGTGGCGGAGCGTGTTATATATTACCCATTGGCAATTTTTCATCTTCGAAAGAGCAGAACCATTTTATTAATGCTATTAAAGTCATCAATAAATTTGATGAGCCTACCTTATTGGTAATGCCCGATGCAGTAGAGCTTCAAACAGCTTCAAACGAAGCTGATATAGATGCATTTGCCGCTGTGCAAATAGCCGCTTTAGAGGCATCTGCTAAAATGCAAGATCGCTTTGCAATATTAGACATTATGGAAGGTTTCAAAGCAGAATCAATCACGGCTCAGCCCGTCAAAAAATTCAGGGACAAAATTGGCATCAATAATCTAAAATACGGTGCGGCATATTATCCGTGGCTTATAACGACCTATGATGTCAAAGTAAGTTTCCGACAACTACAATTTAAGGATGAAGCAGATGCCGATATGAGTATAGCTGCATTATTGGAATTAAATGTAACAGAAAATGAGAAGAAACTTTTAAGCCGATTGGAAGATGAAATAAAAAACTCGGATAAACTAATTACGTTTACAGGAATTGAAAAAGCAGATTTAATTGCCAATAAAGAAGTTGCGATTAGCAAAAAATTGAATTCTCTTGAAGCCAAAGTAAAAAATCCTGATACATCCGAAACTGATAAAAAAATAGCAATGTCTGATTATTTAGACATTGTGCAAACCGCTATGCTGAGTTTTATAGATGCGGAAAGCATGAATAAAAACGGTATAAAAAGAGAAGTCGAAGCCTTAAAAACTGACGAAAATTTACAGAAAGCATTTAAAACATTCATTGCCATTGAAAAAAATGAAGGTACCTTAAAAAATGTTCCAGACAATCGCGAAGATACACTGGAAGACATTTACGATGCTTTTGACGACGGTTGGCTGGGCGAAGGTGTCGGTAATAACTTTGCTGATATAGAAGGCGGAACCGAATTGGCAGGAACAGATAATATTTTCGAAAAACTGAATGAAGCAGTATCATATATTTTATTGAAATACGCTTCACTCATCAGCAATGTTCTATTCTACGAAAATCAGGCAACTACTTTATTGTTTGCACAACACAGCATTTTCAAAAGTACAAACGACCGTATAAGAGAATACATGAGAACCATGCCCCCAAGTGGCGCCATAGCAGGCATCTATGCCTTTGTTGACGGCTCTCGCGGCGTTTGGAAAGCCCCGGCAAATGTAAGTTTAAACAGCGTAGTGGGGCCTTCTGTTAAATTGGATAACCAAGACCAAGACTTATTAAACATACACGACACCGGCAAATCAATAAATGCATTGCGTTCATTTACCGGCAAAGGCACATTGGTATGGGGCGCACGTACACTGGCAGGTAACGATAACGAATGGCGTTATGTTTCCGTGCGTCGTTTTTTCAACATGGTGGAAGAGTCGCTATTGAAAGCAACAAACCCATTTGTGTTTGAAAACAACGATGCCAATACCTGGACCAAAGTAAAGGTGATGATTGAGAATTTTCTAACGTTGCAATGGCGCGCCGGAGCCTTGCAGGGAGCCAAACCTGGTGACGCCTTTTTTGTTCACGTGGGCCTTGGCAGTACCATGACAGCTAACGATGTACAGGAAGGGCGAATGATAGTGGAAGTGGGCATGGCTGTAGTTCGCCCGGCGGAATTTATCATTCTTCGTTTCTCACATAAAATGGTTGAAGCATAAAAATTTATCAAAAAATATAAACTAATTTAAAACGAAATAATATGTCAAATTATCCCTTACCTAAATTTCATTTTGCCGTTGAATGGGGTGGAATTAAAATAGGTTTTACAGAAGTAACCGGTTTAAATATTGAAACCGAAATTATTGAATACCGCGATGGTAGCAGCCCGGAATACAGCAAAACAAAAATGCCTGGCTTACGTAAATATGGAAACATTACGCTGAAACGCGGAGTATTTGCAGGCGATAATGAGTTTTACGAATGGTTCAATACCGTAAGCCTGAACAAGATTGAGAGGCGTAATGTAACGATAAGCCTGCTTAATGAAAACCATGTACCTGTGGTGGTTTGGAGCGTAAAAAACGCATTTCCTGTAAAATTGCAAGCTCCCGATTTAAAGTCAGATGCTAACGAAGCCGCCATTGAGTCATTAGAGATAGCCCACGAAGGACTCAGCATTCTGAATTTACCTGGATAACTGCATATCCCTCAAACATTCGGATACTTCATATGAAGTTTTCAGTTGTTATATACCATTCATTTTTTAGGTTATGATATCGAAATTATTAAATCCGGTAGAGGCTGGTTATTATCCGCCCTTAGGTTTTCATTTCCGGGTAAATATTTCCGGCTTAGATGATGACAGCAAATTCCAAAGCATCAGTGGTCTTAGCACCGAACTGGAAATAGAAGTAAGAAAAGAAGGTGGAGAAAACCAATTTGAACACATCCTTCCTGTACGTAGTAAGTACACCCCATTGGTACTGAAAAGAGGCTTGATGGTGAGTTCAAAACTGCTTGAGTGGTGCAGTCAGACATTTACCGCATTAGGCACAAAAATAGATGCTACCAATCGTGGCAATCAATTGTTTACACCACGCGACCTTACCATTCATCTACTGAATGAGAAACACGAGCCGCTCATGAGCTGGAACGTGATTCAAGCACTGCCTAAAAAATGGAGTATTACGGATTTCAATGCCGAGCAATCCAACATCGTAATTGAAACTTTAGAATTCCAATATCAATATTACACGGTGGTAACGGCCATCAGCCAATAAAACTCTTTAATATGCCGATAGAAATTAGGGAACTGAACATAAAAGTGAGCGTAAACCAAAATCCCCAAGAACAGGGGTCCGAACAAACCACGCAAATCGGCGGCCAACCTATGCCGGATAAGGACACACTTGTTTCCGAATGTGTAGAGCAAATCATCCGCATAATTCATGATAAAGACGAACGTTGATGGCAAATAATATATCTAAATTAAAAATTGTTTCGCAAGCCAACCTCGAAACCAAAAAGCCCGAGGAGAGTATGGATGCGTTATTGAACCCGGAATCGTACAACCAAAAAATTGAAATAAAATATTCCGAAAGACAAGCGCCCGGCACAACAGGCAGGATGCCAAAATTCACGAAGATAGAACCAGATAAACTCGATTTCGAATTATTGTTTGACAGAACAGGAACCATAAATAACCTTTCCCCAGGCGAATTTGGAGTAGATGAAGACATAAGTAAACTAAAATCGCTTACGGTAGAATACAAGGGAAAGGAACATCGGCCTCGCTTCGTGAGCATTTATTGGGGCACAATGAAATTTGACGGCTGCTTGGAAACAATGGATATTTCCTATAAACTATTTAATATGGACGGTTTACCATTGCGTGCCGTGGTAAAAACAACATTCATAGGCTCAATGACGGATGAACTGCGTACCAAGAAAGAGTCGCCGAATTCGCCCGATATGACACATATACGTACCGTTAAATTTGGAGATACACTTCCCTTAATGTGTCATGATATTTATGGCGATTCAAAATATTATGCAGCGGTAGCCGCACACAACAGATTAGATGATTTCAGAAACCTAACGGAAGGTATGCAGATACAATTTCCACCCTTGAAGTAAAGTACCATGCCCGAAGACAGAATCATAAATACGCAAAACGCCGGTACGGTAATCACCACAGAAATAAAAGTGAATGATGTCGCATTGCCCGCCACCTACATGGTGGAAACGATTATCATTAACCACGAAGTGAATAAGATTTCAACGGCACGTTTGGTATTGATAGACGGCTCGGCATCGGAAGAAAAATTTGAAGTGAGCAATGCCGAAACATTGGTTCCTGGAAATAAGATTGAAATTTCAGCGGGATATCAATCGACAAACTCTTCAATCTTTAAAGGCATCATTGTAAAACACAGCATTAAAGTAAGAAGTAATGGCTCGTCATTACTGATATTGGAATGTAAGCACCCAAGCATAAAAATGACAATCGGGCGAAGCAGCAATTATTTCACCGATATAAAAGACAGTGCAGCCATTGAAGAAATTGCAAGGAAATATACAGGTATGAATACAACCGTGCAAGCCACTGATGTGCAACACAGTCACTTGGTGCAGTATGATAGTACCGATTGGGATTTTATGATAAGCCGTTTGGATGTAAACAACCGCGTATGCATCAGCGAAAGCACTGATTTAAAAATCGTTCGACCTGAAATAGCATCCACAGTAGCTCTTTCACTGGTATTTGGAGCAACTATACTCGACTTGGATCTGGAGATTGATGCGCGCCTACAATACAAAAATATAAGTACGGAAAATTGGAATTCGGACACGCAAGAAATTGAAGAAAAAGAGGCACAAAATCCTAACTTAACAACGGCAGGAAATATAACGGCTGATAGTTTGGCAAATATAACAAGTCCTCACAAATTAGATTTAAAACACGGCGGCGAATTTACACAACCCGAAATGCAGGCGTGGTCCAAATCTCTTTGGGAAAAACATCAATTGGGAAAAGTGCGCGGTAAGGTTACTTACAAAGGAAATTCGCAAGTCAAAACAGGTGACACAATTGAACTCACAGGAGTAGGAAATCGATTCGCCGGAAAATATTATGTTAGCGGAATATTGCATCAGATAAGCGCGGGCGATTGGCAAAGCACCGCACAGTTGGGATTAAACCCACTTTGGTTTTCAGAACAATACAACATATCATCCAAACCTGCAGCCGGGTTGTTGCCACATATAAACGGATTGCAGATTGGCATAGTTACACAACTGAAAGCCGACAAGGCCAATGAAAAAAATCGAATCAAGGTTCATCTGCCTATAATACAAAAGGCGAACGAAGGAATCTGGACACGTGTAGCCACCTTGGATGCAGGCTCGGAGCGCGGTTCGTTTTTCTTACCCGAAATTGGCGATGAAGTGTTGGTAGGTTTCATAAACGATGATCCACGCAATGCAGTAATTTTGGGCATGCTCAATAGCAACGAAAAAGTAGCGCCTATAGAAGCCACTGATGAAAATCATATAAAGGGTTTCGTAACCCGTAGTAAAATAAAAATGCTCTTCGACGATGAAAATAAGAAATTCTCTTTAGAAACTCCTGTCGGGAAAAAACTGACACTTGACGATGAAGGAGATATTATAAAAATGGAAGACGAAAAAGGCAACAAATTACTAATGGATGAAAACGGAATATCGATAGAAAGTAACGGCGAAATAAAAATAAAAGGAGCAAAAGATGTAAACATAGAAGGCGTAAATGTAAGCAACAAAGCCAGCGCCAAATTCTCAGCCAACGGAAGCGGAAGTGCCGAAGTTAAATCAAGCGGAAATTTGGTAATCAATGGTTCGATGGTGCAAATTAATTGATTTAAAATAATTGAAAATGAAAAATTAGCAGAGAAATAGTCTGCAAAAGTCGTTACAAAAGCAATTAACCGTTAAAAAAATTATGCCGGCAGCAGCAAGAATATCAGATATGCATGTATGTCCTATAGTAACAGGAACCGTGCCACATGTAGGCGGCCCTATTATGCCTCCTGGCACAGTGAATGTATTAATAGGCGGGCAGCCGGCAGCCACTATGGGTTCCATGGCTGCATGTACGGGTCCTGTAGATAGCATTATAGGCGGTTCGGCAACGGTAATGATTGGAGGAAAGCCTGCGGCGCGCATGGGCGACAGTACAGCACACGGAGGAAAAATAATAGCAGGGTGCCCAAACGTAATAATAGGAGGATAATCAGATGGATACAGCAAAATCATTCTTGGGACGCGGCTGGAAATTTCCACCAGAATTTGACCGACACAGCGGCACTACCAGTATGTTGGAAGCCGAGTCTGACATTCAGAGCAGTTTGCACATTTTGCTTTCCACACGCCTGGGCGAACGAGTGATGCTTCCTAACTACGGATGCAATATCGACCATTTGGTGTTTGAGTCCATGGATTTAACAATGATTACCTACTTGCGGGATTTAGTGGAAAATGCCATCCTGTATAACGAGCCACGTATTAAGCTGGAAAAAGTTTCTATAGATGCCAGCACACAAGAAGAAGGATTGTTATCGATTGAAATTTCATACACCATACACGGTACTAACACACGATCCAATTATGTATATCCATTTTACATAAATGAAGGTAACAACTTAACTCGATAAGCAATGGGCAAAACAGGAAAATGCATTGATAAAAACCCACTGCAACGCGACGGAACGAGTCAAGCGCTTCGATTGCCGAAGGCATTGGACCCAAGCACGCTCAACTTGCACGAATTCACCTTACAGGATTGGATGTCGTACGCCTATGAATTTGCATCGCACGTAAAATATTTCGACATAACAAACGACCTAAAACCTAATGGGAATTGGCAAAATTTCTTCATTCCGCATGAAGATATTAATCCATTTGTGAATGCTGACCATTCGCAAACCGTAGAACCCCATTTAGCTTTATTCATAACTTTTTTAAAGTTGATGGCCCATTCGCAAGAGCATTTGAACGGCCTAACTAAAAAGCATTTGGAGTTTTATTACCGTCGTATTCTGCGCTTGCAGAACAAAACCTTTACCCCCGATAAAGCATTCGTGATATTTGAACTGGCGAAAAATGTATTGACAGAAAATATACCAAGCGGTACACTATTACTTGGCGGTAAAGACAAAAACGGCAAGCCTCTCCACTACTCCACCGATGGCAACACCACTGTAAATGCCATAGAAGTGGTCCACATAAAAAGCATTTACCATAAGCATGGTGACAGTATTCGTTATGCCAACGTAGCCAATTCCCAAGATGGTTTGGGTACCGCATTAGATGCCGAGAGCATTGGTTGGTACGCATTCGGCCATGATGAACGAAACCGATATCCTGAATTGCCAGTGGCATCGGTAGGTTTTGCTTTGGCATCAAACATTTTACTTTTGAAAGGTGGAATCCGCACCATTACCATCAAGCTTACGTTACGTTTTCAATCTAGCTTTGATCCGTTATTATTTACTGATTTAAATGAAAAAATAAACGTGCTATTAAGTGCTGAAAAAGGTTGGTACAAACCTGAAATTATTAGCGCAGCAATCAATGAGAACGAAATCGATGCTACACTTTCAGACTGCACAATCGTTTTAAAAGCAGACGAAACGTCTCCGGCAATAATAGAATATGATGCTGAGTTGCACATGGAAAATTTCATCACCAATTCACCCGTAGCCAGAATATTATTTGAAACTTCCGATACGGCAGCATACACCACCTACAGCGCGCTTACATCGGCAATTGTAAACAGTTGTACAATTGATGTGAATGTCCAAAAATTTAAAAACTTCGTAGCAGCAAACGATATAGGCACTGTTGATACTTCAAAGCCTTTTTATCCGTTTGGGACAATTCCCAAAATCGGCTCAAACTTCCTTATAGGTAGCAGTGAAGTATTTTCGAAAAAATGGGGTAACATCAAATTAAATATCTCATGGAAAGATAAGCCTAACCTCAATAACCGATACACAGGTTATGGTGTAACTGGCATAAACGATAATTATTTCACCGTAGCCGTAACCAATTCTTTCGGGAAGCCTATATCAAACAATTCAAAACAATTATTCAACACAGGAGCTGAAAGCAGTAATGAGCTAAAATTGGAATATGACACATCCGAATCCGGTACATTCTCATTGCCGGATCCAATATTACAAAACAATAGCCCGTACAATAGATTCATTATCCAGAAATACTTAGCCGGACATACCTATTTATTTTCATTGAAAAAATTTAACCCAGGTTTTGTGGAAAGTATTACGGATGAAAAAGCATTTGAACTTATAACTAACGGAGGATTCTTAAAGCTCAGTTTATTAAAGGACTTTCTGCATACAAAATATCCAAAAGCGTTAGCAGAAGCTGCAGCTATAATAGCTAATGGAGGTTCTGCAACCATTCCCGAAGAGCCATATTCGCCACAAATTGACACGATTGATTTAGATTATACGGCCAGCGCAAGCAATATATACACCTTAGCCGCTTCAGACAATACGCCGGCAAACAAACTGTCCAATTACGCCAAACGAAATGTTCAACTTTTCCATGAAACACCATTTGGACAAAGCGAACAACACATCTTCCTCAAAGACCAATTCAGTACAAAAATCACGGATAAAAGCATTCGACTTGTGCCCTCATTTGAGTCGGAAGGCGCTTGTTATATAGCACTTTCTAAAGCGCAAGCATCGCAACGCGTTAGCATACTTTTTTATGTATCCGAAGGCAGCGAAAACCCTCTTTCGCCTTCCTTTTCCGATACGGTGAAAATACAATGGCACTACCTTTCCAACAACGAATGGCTGGCCGTAGACAACACAAACATACTACAAGACGGCACTAATAATTTTTTACGCTCAGGCATTATCACATTCATTTTACCAACGGATGTAAGCACGGAAAACACATTACTTCCCGAAGGGTGTGTATGGCTTCGGGCTAGTCTTCCTGAAAATTTAAAATACGATTCAGTAAGCAAATTCATCCTTATAAAAGCACAAGCCGCACAGGTTGTTTTTGCTGATAACGGCAATGAATACTCTCATTTATCCGCCCCCTTGGCGGAACAAAGCATTTCTAAATTTTTAGACAAACCCGCAGGCATAAAAAAAGTGGAACAACCCTATGCCTCATTCGACGGAGCCAACATAGAAACGGATACCGTTTTCTATACACGTATCAGCGAACGTTTGCGCCATAAAAACAGGGCCATCAACATTTGGGATTACGAACGCTTGATATTAGAAAAATTCCCAACCATATATAAAGTGAAATGCCTAAATCATACATCGCTTCCCACTGCCAACGACGTTTCAAACAGTGAGGTGGAACCGGGTTACGTAAGTTTAATCCCCATTCCATTCGTACGTAATAAAAACCTCTTCGACATATTACAGCCTCGTGTAAGCAGCAATACGCTACGCGAGATTGAATCCTATATTTCTTCGCTAAATTCAAATCACATCACCTTCATCGCCGAGCACCCTTATTATGACGAAGTTCTGTTCGACTTCAAAGTACGCTTCCATAAAGAGTACGACCCAAACACGTATACACAGCTGTTGAACGAAGAACTTGTGCGCTTTCTGGCACCATGGGCAAGCAATTCAGACGTACAAATCCTATTCGGAGGAAGCATTTTCAAGTCTGTGGTAATTGCTTTTATAGAAGAAAAAAACTACGTAGAATATATCACCGATTTCAAAATGAAACTGGCCGATGGAAATTGGGAATCTCAACTATCAGCATCCACTTCGCGAAGCATATTAACTTCTGTAAAAACGCACAATATTGAACCATTATTAACAGAACCCGCTTGCTAATGGACATTAACTTAACCATACCAAAAAATATAGAAAACGCTTACGGCAAAGAGTTTTCGTGGTTGCGTGCGGAAGGGCTGCGCCATATAGAAAATCTATCAGGAAATCTGTGGACAGATTATAATACGCATGACCCTGGCATCACATTTTTAGAACTGCTTTGCTACGCCATTACAGATTTGGGATATCGTACGGAAATGCCAATCGAAGACATTTTGGCTTCGCCGAAAAATAACTTGGAAGCCATGCATAGGCAATTCCATTCCGCTTTGGAAATATTACCAAATTCTCCCGTTACGGTCAATGACTTCCGCAAATTATTGGTACGCGTAGAAGGGGTGAATAACGTGTGGTTGGTAAAGAAAAAGAAACACATCATAGCCACATACAGTCCCCAGCCTGTCAATATGCGTTATGCAGCCGAAGCTACGGAAGCAATAGAAAACAAAGAAAAAAAGTTTGCACTCAAAGGTTTATATGACATACTGATAGAATTTGATGAAAGTACATTTGATGGAAACAGCGACATAAACGCGTGGAAAAACAACGTTATTAAAAACGTAAAAAGCGTTTACCAACGTTTCCGAAGTTTGTGTGAAGATGTGGAAGACGTGAAACAAGTACCGATACAAGAAGTGGTTCTCTGTGCGGATATTTCCTTGACCCCCGATGCAGATCCGGAGCAAGTTTGGGCAGATATAGCTTTTGTGGTAAACGAGTATTTATCGCCTAACATACGCTACTACACATTGAAAGAAATGCTCGCCAAAAATATACCAAGCGAACAAATTTTTGACGGTCCTGTATTCGATTTAAAAGCACTTAAAGCGGATGATTTATTGGACGACATTTTCTTCAAAAAAGGATTTGTAGATAACGACGATATCAACAATTCGCAATTGCGAGATAATATCCGCCTGAGTGATATTATTCGTGTGATAAGCAAAGTGAACGGTGTATTATTCATAAAAAATATTGCCTTTGAATTTTGCAGCTGCAACGAAACGGATAAAAATAAAGTAGCACAACTTTTCAATAAGGATAAATGGGTATTATGTGTGGACGAAGGCCATAAACCTGTCCTCTGCATGGGAAATACAGTATTGAATTTTTATAAGGATATTATTCCCATACAACTGAAGTTGGATGAAGCGGAGGTCAAATTGAATAAATTGAACGAAGCATACCGCATAGAAACCTCATCCAAATACATGGAAGATTTGCCGATGCCCGAAGGCAAATACCGCAACCTGGAAAGTTACAACAGTATGCAAAACCAATTGCCCGAAATCTACGGTGTAGGCCAAATGGGATTATCCGAAACGGCCAGTATGGAGCGTAAAACGCAGGCAAAACAGTTGAAATCTTTTCTATATTTCTTCGATCAAATTTTAGCCAATTATTTTGCCCAACTGGCCAACGTGAAAAATTTGTTGAGTGCCGATAACGAATTAAAACGCACCTATTTTTCCAATGTGGTGAGCGGATTGATTAACTCCGAAGAACTGATTGCGGATGGTAAAATAAGTTCAGAAAAAGTAATTGACAAACTTAACCTAGACAATTTTCCGGAGCGTAGTAATAAAATGCTTAACCATTTATTAGCTCGCTTTAACGAGCGTTTTGGCGATTATGTATTTCTCTTGCATCGCCTGTATGGAAACGATTTTAATTATGCAGTCATCCGACACAAAAAGAATTTTCACGCAGATTATTCGAATGTGAGTTCATGGCGTGGGGCTGCTTACGATTATCACAACAATAAGAATGCGGAAAATGCACGCGTGAATATTTCAGGTATGGAAAAACGCATTTCTCGCCTATTGGGATTCAACCATTACAAAACACAGCGTTTGGCCGGACTTCCATACAGCATAAAAAAATCAGATACACATCCGCGTAGCTTATACACTTGGGCAATACAAAAAGCGGCTGATGAAATATTAATAGGAAGCGGAACCACCCATGATGCCGATTTGGCTTACGAAGAATTGGGGTTGGCCAGTATATTGGGCATCGAAGAAAAATCATACAACATCGTTATCAATACTGATTTTAATAAGGCTTCGTTTGCGATAATGGATGCCGATAAAAACATTATAGCCCATACAAAATATAACAGCGCCATAAGTGTGGATGCCGATGCATTTTTCCCCTCGGATGATTTGCTAGAAGCCTTGTGTAACAATACGGAAAGCAAAATTAGATACAGGTTATCTTCCGATAAAAAAAGAGCTTCGTTTTATGTGGTAGATAATGATGAAAACATAATAGCTGATAGCCGTTCGTGGTATGCGTTATTAAGCGGAGAACTAGAAAGTGGCGTATATTCCTTGGCTAAAAATGCAGCCGATAAAACCATCAATGCCACTAAGCATCAATTCCGTTACCTGGTGGATGAAGACAGCCAAACCTACACACTATTTTTACCAGGCAACAATGATGAAATATTAATTACATCTACACAACGCTTTATTCTCAATATTGACATTTTCCTTTCAAACACACAATGGCAAAGTGTATTCACAGAGATACACAACACACGCCAATATCTTGAAAATAATTTCCGGTTGGAAGGTATGTACGTCGTAGAACAAATTCTTTTACGTCCTGGCAGAAATGATGCCGCCAACAATGAATTCATGCCGATTTGTATCGACGTAAACGGCGAATATTGCAAACCACTTGACCCGTATTCATTCCGAATTGCGGTGATATTACCAGGTTACAGTTTACGCCTGCGCAACCGCTATTTCCGTCAGTTTGCGGAGCGAATTATACGTATGGAAACGCCGGCGCATGTACTTCCTCGCATTTGTTTTGTGGATGAAAAACATATGCTGGAATTTGAAGAAGCTTACGAAGACTGGCAAAACAAAAAACGCCATAGCAGCAAAAATAATTTGCCGATGGATAAAGCTGCAAACAAAAAACTAATTGACATTTTGGAGCACCTGTACACAGTGTACGAACAAGGCTATTTAGCAGATTGCGATGATGATACACCCGATAGAAGTCCGGTGATTTTAGGATCCACTTTTCTGGGTACTTTAAATAATAACCTAAATTCTTAAATATAATCACTTAGATAAAACATAGTACTATGTCAAAATATCAAACACTTCAGTTGGACGAGTTGAGTTATGAGTACGAATTGTTCCGCGAAAACCAGTTGCTTACGCATAATCAGCTGAACAAGTTCATCCGCTATTTCGAAGACCAGGATAGGATTACACGTACTTATTTAATCGGTGTGGGTTTGGTTTGTGGCCTATCCGTAAAAAGTAACAGCAACAGCATTTGGGTAAACAAAGGCTGCGGTGTAACTACCGACGGCGATTTGTTGGTAATGGAAGGCGATACACAATACCGCTATTTTAAAAAGTATGAAAATAAAACGAAAAAGGGCGACCCGATTTACGATCCGTTTTATTCTGCTGCAGATAAAAAAGAGGTGGATTTGTGGGAATTACGAAAAGAAAACAAGGATGAAAACGATGTACCTACAAATTTACTAAGCACGTTCAAAACCGTCACAACAAATGAATTGACGGATATGGTGGCACTTCTTTACATGGAAAACTTTTTGGCAGATCCTGACGATTGTACAAGCATAGATTGCAATCATCTTGGCCAAATGCAAAATAACAAAATCCGCGTTCTGCTCATTAACCAAACGGATGTGGAGAAACTCATAAACCGAGAGCCGGGAGAGTTGATGGCGGATGACATTTACAAGAACTTCTTCGATGCATACGACCAATATTTCACCCTACCTGAGCTGAAAGCAAAACGTGTGCATTTTACAGCGGCGAACAGCAGTGATCTGGCAACGTTGCAAGGCGATTACAGAAATGCAGTTACCAGCGGTGTTTCTGCATTGGCTGATGCTATAGAAAAATTATACAACACGTTCAAATTCCTCATCGACAAAACAAGTTATTTTAACATAAACAGTATAAAAAACAAAATAAACACAAAGCTTTCCAGTGCTAGTACCAATCAGCAATACACATACGATTTCTATAAAGATTTGGTGGATTGTTATAACGAAATGAAAGATACGATTTACAATGCCGTATACATTTGCTGTCCTGACAAATATGCGTTTCCTAAACACATCATGTTAGGAATTGTCAATGCACCACTCGGTCCAAAACCACCGCGTTTTAGGCATTATTTTTACCCATCGCCCGTGGTTTCAAAAGGTAAATCGTATGTAAGCGTTACCATTTCCATGTTCAACCGCTTCACGGCAATGTTAGATGGATTTAGCGTCCCTGGAACTTCCGCAGCGATTCAAATTACCCCTTCCGTCAGTAGAGACAGAACAATCGAATGGCGCTCTATTCCATTTTATTATAACAACGCAGACTCGCTAAAAAATAATTGGAGCTACTACCGCACTACACGCGGCTCTGAAAAAAATATTCTTTCCTACCATGCGGGTGGATATAACAGCAATCCACTCATAAATACACCACTAGATTATGATATAGACAAGTTTAATTTCTTCCGTATCGAAGGCCATCAAGGAAAGAAATTGGGAACGGCATTAGATAGCATTTTGAGTATAAAAAACAATAAAAATTTACCGTTCGATGTGGTGGCCGTAAAACTCAAAAGTGACCAAGATGGGGATTTGGACTTAGAAGAATACGCCTTTTATTTTGAAGACTTAAACACCATTTTAAACGCATGGATAGTAGAACAAAACTGCTTGTATGCAAAAGCGGTAAAATTCTTCTCCGCCTTTAACAGTAAAGGGAAACACGCTTCACAAAAAGGATTGGATATGAATGTAGCCACCGATGAAAAAACGGGAATTAAAATAGCGGAAGAAAAAGTAGGAGCAAAAGAAATAAAAGAAGCCGAAAGTAAAATCATTGCGAAGGTATCACAAGCCAAAGCAAAAACGGAGTCCTCATTTACCATAGGTAATATAGGAGATTCTATGGAATTTGAGTATTTGAAATACCAAAACAACGATTTCATTGGCGGCTATTTATATACGGAAGATGAACAATCCATAGGAGCACTTATTGGCGAAATGGGTTTCATCAACAATTCTTGGATGGCCGACACCCTCATTTTAAACTTCGACCTTTACATAAAATCTAATGAATTTTTCATCCAATTAAATGAAGAAGAAAAGCGCATCAGCGTAAAAATTCCGGTAGCCATCATTGCGAAGCTGAACGACCTCATCAACTTCTCTCCGTTTGAAATAAGCGATCTCCGCGGCAATGAGCTCGACGAATACAAACAAAAGCTCGAAGCATTGTGTACTACGGTGGATGAAAGCTATGCATTTGCCGTAAAATATTTCCGCAAAGTGGACAACAGTACCGAAAACGAATACCTGAGCACACTACAAGCATTAAAAGACAATTGTTGTGCAGCAGAGAAGCTGGAAATCCTATTCAACGAAATTGAAAAACGCAAAAAGACCATAGCCGATTCATTGGTGCTATCTAAATATGCCGCCAAACACAAAGGTCTGGAACATAAAGCCGGTGTAGAACGTGGCGGAACATTCGTAATGCTTTATGCCAGCGTAGAAGATGAAGATGTCAATGAAAAAGACAAACTGATGATCATGCTTAAACGCTACAAACGCGAAAGCAAGCTGTCAAAAGGAAAATTGCCCGACATGGAAGATTATTACGATGAGGACGTAGATTATTTTTTGGTAGTGTTGGCCTATAATAGCAGAAAATTCGATGTGCAGAAAGAAGTTATAGATTACGTAAAATACAAAAATAAAATAGCAAAAAAAAATCCGGTTACGCTAAACACCTTAGCCAGAAGATTAACAGAACGCTATAATTTCATTCGTGCAAAAATAATTTCAACGCCGCAAAATACCACCAACGAAAATGTGGTGGTGGCCGATTTCAGCATACCCTACATCTGCTGCAGCGATATGCCACCGATGGTATTTGTACTACCTGAAAAGAAAGCCACACTCCTATTACCGGTAAATGAAATATGCAACGACGGCGATAAAATCCTATTTACCAAAATACCGAATGAAGGAACGATAAAATCACTTACGAAAGAAGCCGAAACAGCCATCGTGAGCGAAGAAAATGAGACCTATTTCTATCCAGGAAAATTGCCGGAAAGCCAATACGGCAAGAAAATAATTTTCACGCTGGACGATACGGAAACGGGCTGTTTTATTGTAGTTCATAAAAAACCAGTCGCCAAATTCAGTAGCGAATTGGTAAAAGAAAGTAGCTTATCGGTACGTATGAAATTTCTAAATAATTCAGATGATGAAACGGGAGAAGTATATACATACGAATGGGATTTTGGAGATGGCAAAGGAACACGTACCACTAAATCAAAAGAAGATATCAACGTAATTTATTTGCGCGAAGAACTGAATGGCCAAACGAAAGTAAAAGTAAAACTCACAGCTTTAAACGGCACCTGCAAATCGTTGTTTGAGGAAGAAATTATTTTAAAAGAAGTGCAACCTGAACCCGAGCCGGAACCACCTGTCGTTGAATCGGTATCGCTATCAAAAACAGTGGTGTGCATCAATGAGAAACAGGTAAGCATTACGGATATTGTGCCACCAAACGCTGAGCTTACATGTGTGGAAGTACCGGAAATTATCACATCATCCAACAAATTGGATTTGTTTAAAATCCCCAATTCAAAACTCGGCGCAGCCATACATTTCAAAGTGAACGGGAAAAATGTATCCACTACACTTACGGTATTTGCCGAACCAAACAACTCGTTTTCAATAATTTCGCCTATCCAACGTAACGGTAACAACATCACGTTTGATATCAAGATGGATAATCCGCAAGGCTTTAAATATAGCATATCTGAAGACGGAACAGGCTTAGGAATATTCACACCGAATAGCAATAATTTAATACGCATATCCAATCTAAATATCACGAACAAAAAACAGGTTAGCATTAAAATAATCGCCGATGTTGACAGTAATTCACCATGCGATAACATAGCCATTGAACAGGTTGTGACAGTACCGGATATCATTACACAACCACCTATTGAAGAACCGGCAGAAAACGAATGCGGCAAATTGGTGAAAGCCAATTTGAATGAAAAAATGACCGAACTGAAAGAAGGATTGAAAACCGTAAAAGATCAAAATCTGGTAGCATTAGGAAAATTGATTGTGAAAGATTACGAAAAAGTGATAACCGTTGCCGATAATTTAAAAGACGGAGAAGGAATACGCAACACCGTTTTAGAAAGATTACTCGCCAGCATAAACAAAGTAGCCAAAGTATCGCCAAAAACATTGGCAGAAGCAAAAATATTGGGTCTTTACAGCTATTATATTTTCGCTTTGATGTTGGACGTAATTATGTGCAGCCAAGAGTTGAAAAAATCGGTAAACGCCAGTATTTCCATATTTGAAATTTACTTTAAGCAATTGCCGGTTATCATGAAAAGTGAATTTAAAACTGCAGTACCTACCAAGAAATACAACGAATCATTCGAAACATTCCCTAAAACATTCGTGAGCCAAGACCAAAACATAAACAAAGCGATGGCGAAATTGAAGAACATCATAAATGACTAAGGGACAAACACATATCATCCACAAGGTAAACCTGCATATTGAAGCGCCCAACAAGCGCACAGCCATGCATTGGCACAACAACGCAGGTGAATTGATGGAGCGGTATGTATTTCCACAATTGGAAATTTTATTGAAGAAATACGAAAGCGATGGCCATATTATCCGTTTGGAAAAATTGGAACTGCAACTGGATATAAACGAAAAGGAACAGGCCGAAAAATCGATGGCACAGCACATCATAAACCAGTTGGAAAATACCATCGTGCAATCAAAAAATAAAGTAAACGAAAACGAGCAAACGGAAACCCTTACAGCGCCAAAGCAGGAACATCGCATCATAGAGGCCTTTGTATATTTTATAAAAACGGGTGTGTTACCGTGGTATATCCACGATACGACAGAGCTTCATGAAACGAAAAAATTAATAGCGCACATACAAAGAGACCATGCTTTTTTCTTGCGAATTTTCGATAAGGAATTCAGGCAAAAAGAAGCCGCCATCGAACGAATAATGGCACAATATGGGGCAGAAATGTCGGAATATATTTTTGGAATTATTTATGCCAAAAAAAACAATACGGCACTTGAACATTTTGAAAAAGAAATCGTAGAAAAATTAACGCAGAAAAACTATCCGAGACATTCCATCCGAACATTCATTTCACTACTGAAATGGGGTACGGCCGAATATCCTGATACACAAAAAAACACATTATGGAGTGAATGGCTCCAACTATTTTCATCCGAAAAAAAGCATGTAAATATTCCTCTTCGCTTTGCGGAATTGGATGAAATACTCGCAAAAGAAAACACACAACATATAGTGGCAGAAAAAGAATTGGAAACAAAAGAAAAAAAGAAACAAGAGTCCCAAACGGAAAAAACAAAAGACGTTTATATTCACCATGCGGGTTTAGTTTTGTTACATCCGTTTTTGTTATATTTTTTCACACGTTTCAATTGGATTGCAGATGAAAAATTCGTAGATAATGATGCGCAAGAAAGCGCCGCCCACCTACTCCACTATGCGGCTACGTACCAAGAGAACCAACCCGATTTTGAACTCGTTTTTGCCAAATATTTATGTGGCTTACCCGCATCTCATATTACCAATAGAAACATTGTGCTTACGGAAGAAATGAAAGCCGAAGCCACCAAACTGCTTGGAGCCGCAGTGAAATATTGGGACGCATTAAAAGGTGCGTCGCCAGAAGCCTTGCAGGAAACGTTTTTGCAACGCAAAGGTAAATTGGAACTCAACGATTCGGCTGATAAAATAACGATAGAAAAAAGTGCCACCGATATATTACTGGACAAATTGCCTTGGAATATTTCATTAATCCGCTTGCCGTGGTTAAAAAAATTAATTTACGTAGATTGGAAAATTCAATAGATTTATAGAATCGTATAATTTGAAAGAAGCCGCCAAACATATCAGCAATGCAAACCATCAAAACCATGCGCAAGGCAAGGAAGGCGGGCATTTTTTCAACAACAACATTATACAACCAAAACTCACAGTAGGCCAAAAAGACGACGCCTACGAAAAACAAGCTGACCAAACCGCGGATAACGTGGTGCAGAAGTTAAATAACAACACGGCAGAATCCGCTCCTGCTAAAGTGGAAAGCGCACAGGAAAAAGAAAAACTACAGCGCAAGGAAAAACCCGAGAAGGAAAAAATACAAAAATTAAGTTCGAACAACGATTCGGGCACGGTTGCTCCGGCATCAGTAGAAAGCGGAATAGAAAAAAGTAAAGGTGGCGGCTCTGCCATGGACGGTTCCACCCGAAATAATATGGAGTCGGCTTTTGGGCACAACTTTAGCGATGTACGCATCCATACCGGTACACAAGCATCGCAGATGAATGATGAAGTAGGAGCTCATGCTTTCACACACGGAAACGACATTTATTTCAATCATGGAAAATATAATCCGAACAGCAAAGAAGGTTCGCATTTATTGGCACACGAGTTAACACACACCGTACAACAAAGTGGTGGCCTGCAACGCAGTATACAACGCACCAATACACCGGCTTCAGGTACATCAGGCTCTTCATCGGCAACTACAGGAACCAACATTGCATCAGTAACTCCGGCGGCTTTAGCTGCACAAACGCCGCATACCCATGGTAAGATGGAAAAGATTGGCAACAACATAAAAATCACGTTGCTTAATTTCCCATTAAAACAATATGACACTGCGGGTCTTACCGTAGCTGGTACCGGTGCTGGTGCCGAAGTTGAATATACGAAACCTAAACCAGGAACACGTAGAACACATCAAAGCGGAACATGGCGCAGGCAAGTGAAAAATGCGGTAAAAAATTCAATTGAACATTTCCCGGGGCTTACCAACATCGATCCAACAACAGTACTTTCGTTTAAGCTTAAGCGTGCCCCACACACCGTTATCGGTACATCTGATGAACTCTCCAACGAAATTGTGGTACCTTATTGGGACAGAACCGGAAGACCGCACCAGTACGATATAGAGCACAAAATGGACTGGCAAGTGGTAGGAAACTTGCGCGGCGAAAATGGGGTAGATAACATTAGAAACTTAATATTATTAGATAGACAAACCAATCAACGGATAGGACAAGATGTAAGGCAGGCCATTGAAATGCGTATAAACAGCATTCTTACACATTACCGCAGTATCCTAAACCTTACGCACGATACGGCTGTTTCCAGCGACAACGTAATCATTGTATTTAAAAATCCGCAAAAAACCGAACGCGTACCGGGAAACAAAATATCCATTAGCCCAATGGAAGCGGGTCCGGAAGCCACCTTAATCTTTGGCGATACGGTAAACGCACAAGAGCCGAGGCAAAGCATATTTAACACAAATACCGTAGAACTTGTACGTTGTGGCCCATTAGCACAACGTGATATCGGGTTAAAAACATCTGTAGCAGGTGCCGCAAATATTTTGCCATATAATTACGACGGAGTCTATCTAAAACTTACGGGAACACCCCAACCGAATAAAAGCCTCACTGAGGTTAAATTTAAAAAAATTGTAAATGATCCAAACAATACATTACAGCAAAACATAGGAGATGGAATTGTGCTACCCCATCAAGCTGTCCCGAATCAACAACATATCTACAGGGTACAAAGTCAAGGGTATGCCGGAGTAATCCGCGATTCTCTTCGCGTAAGACAGATGAGTCCTATTGAAATTACAGAAGCCTCGTTTAGTCCAACTAAAGGCTGGTCGGCAGAAGGCCGAGTTGTTTCCGATCTTTCCATCCTACAAGGTGCAGATATAACCTTTGGCATAGAGGATAGTAATTACTATATACAAGCGGCCATTCCGCTCACACATTTTGCTTCCAAAATACCTCGTCCTTTTGAAGTTACATCGTGTAGCATAATCATCTATGCTTCGTCATCTTCACGTTTATCCGTTTCTGGAAACATAGAGTTTAAATTAGGAAACCTGGGTACCGGAATCGTTTCAGCCGGTGTAAATAGAACAGGCGTATTCTTGGATGGAAGTTTCAACTTCAAAAACGATTGGTTCGATCCGGCTGAAATTCGTGTTGGCTACCGCGAAGGTAATTGGAATATAGGCGGAACTATAGGCATAGGCGACAACAAAGTAAAAGGTGTACGCCGCGCCACATTAAACGTAGATTATCGAGATGGTGTGTTTACAGCAAACGGCGATGCAGATTTAAAAATTCCGGGCGTAAGCAATGTAACATTGGCATCACGCGTGGAAAACAGCGGAAACTTTATGTTTTCAGCAGAAGCAACGCTCACGCAGCTTCCCGGTATACAAGGCGGTCGTTTAAGCGCCACCATCACTTCGGAAGATGACGACTTAAAAGTACGTGCCGAAGGTACCGTTACACCCAACTTACCTGGTGTACCAGGCCTCTCCGCATCAATACACGTTCTATACGATGATGGCTTATTTGATGCAAACACCACAATTAATTACACACGCGGCAGATATAGTGGCACACTCACGATAGGCATAACAAATGCCAGCGTAGATGAGCATGGCAGACCTAACACAGAAGCTTCACAGGATGCCGGTGAAGAGGTGTTCGTGTACGGTTTCGGTGAGTTCAGGGTGAACCTGATTCGTGGAATAAATGGTACGGCCAGAGCCAGGCTCACACCTGAAGGTCAAGTATTGGTTGGCGCAGAAATTACAGCCAGTAACATGAATATTTTTGGCAATGGGTATCGTTTCACGAGAAATTTATTCTCGTTGCCATCACTCTCCGTTCCACTTGTTGGAATACCAGGATTGAGCATAAGTGTATTCGTAAACGGAAGCGTTGATTTCATGTTTGATTGGCAGCCGCTTGTACTACGAGAGTTAACCGTAAGTTTCGATGAAACCGACATTAACCATTTGGACCAAGCAACCATCAACATTCACGGCAATGTGGGGTCGTTAATGAATGCTGAATTAACCATGCAAATAAATGCCGGTTTGGAAGCCCGCGTATTGGTGGCTACGCTACGCGGATACCTGGGTGGCATAGCAGGCATAGGTATACGAGCAGAAGCCGGTGGTGAGCTGGATGCCTATTGGGATGCCGAACACGGATTGATGCTGCGCGAAATTTCGGCTTACGTAAACGTAAACCCATACGGCATATTCCGTCTTACCGGAAATATTAGTGTCGATCTGGACTTGTGGCTTACCAGTATCAACCTATACTATCACCAATGGGTATTGGCCGAGCGTCAATTAAATATAAATGGAATGAACTTAGGCGTACGTTTCCCTATACGATTCGATAATGAACAAAACCCTATTATGCCGGATTACTCCAGTATGCAATTGGAAAAACCAGACTTCAACGGAGATGCCGCAATGAATATTTTAGACGAGGCCATAAACGGGGAATCTCGTGATGCAGAAGAACGTAAAAAACAAGAATTGAGAATACAAATTAGAAACGACTTAAGAAGATCAACTTATGACGATAGTTTTTCACCAAGTGAATATCGCGAAGAAATGAGCGAAAAATATGAAGACAACCCTGAATTTCAAAGATTTACCCAACAAACAATTTCAGAAGAAGTGATTAACTTAGAATATGAAAAATTTGAAGTTTTTAAAAATCAAATACGAGCTTTAAATGTTCCTTTAGAAGATAAATTAGACCGGGTAGATTCAAGAATGATTTGGTGGTTTTCAATTGATTATAACGATGTTTTATCCTTTAAAAATGAATTAAGACAAATTGATGCTGAAAGAAATCAGCAACAATCAAACTCTTGAACATCTTTCTTAATACTATAAAAATATGATGGTTAAAAACAGTATTGAAATATGGCTAAATTTTTTACAAAATGTAATTGAGCTAAGTCTTGATCAATATTTTGCACCCGAACTTATAATTAAAAACAATATTGAATTACCAATTATCGAAAATGAGGATTATTTTACAAAGTTTATAAAAACTCATAGGCTGAAATATGAAGAAATCATTCTGCTTTTATGTGCATTTGTTCCTCATGTTGATATTTCTTTTTTTGACAGGGTGATACAAAAGAAAATGCCTTCTAAAAGTGATTTTCCACAATTTGGAGGAGTAAGAGGAATAAATCATCGTGGATTTATTCCAACAGCAGAAACTGTAGTATTTATTCTCGGAGGTAATAATTTATCCAAAAGACTGGTTTATTACTCATTGTTTACTGATAGTAAATTAATTAAAAAAAATATAGTTGAAAGTGAAACTATTTCTTACGGAGAGCCCTTTTTAAGTGGAAAAATATTCATATCTCCTGAATATCTTGAACTTTTTACAGTTGGCAAAATATCTGCACCAAAATTCACTTCTGAATTTCCTGCAGAATTGTTACAAACAGAATTAACTTGGAATGATGTAGTACTTGCACAATCTACTGAAAAACAAATAGAAGAACTAATTGTATGGATTAAACATAACACAACCATTTTAAACGAATGGAAAATGTACAAAAGGTTGAAACCCGGCTACAGAGCTCTATTTCATGGACCTCCAGGTACCGGAAAAACTATGGCAGCTACTTTACTTGGAAAATATACACATAAGGATGTTTATAGAATTGATTTATCCATGGTTGTTTCTAAATACATTGGTGAAACCGAAAAAAACTTGTCCAGACTCTTCAATAAAGCAGAAAACAAAAACTGGATTTTATTTTTTGATGAAGCAGATGCTTTGTTCGGAAAAAGAACAAATGTTCGCGATGCTCATGATAAATATGCTAATCAAGAAGTTTCATATTTACTCCAAAGAATCGAAAATTATGGAGGAATGGTAATTTTAGCTTCAAATTTCAAAAATAATATTGATGATGCTTTTTTACGCCGGTTTCAAAGTGTTATTGCATTCCAAAATCCATCAGCAGTTGAACGAATTAAAATCTGGGAGAAGGGAAAACCTGATAGTTTAAATTGGGCAGAAAACCTGAATTTACAAGATATATCAAAGAAATATGACTTAACTGGTGCATCTATCTTAAATGTGATTCACTATTGCTGTCTTCAAGCACTTAATCTTAATACTAAAGAAATTTCTGTAGAAATGATTTTAGGAGGTATTAAAAAAGAGTATTTAAAAGAAAGTAAAATTTTTAATTTATAATTTAATTTTCAAAAATTAATAATTTCGAATTTTTAGAATACTCAGCAAAATTGAAAAACCTGATTAAAGACCAGTATTTTGAACTGGCTGAAAATTATATCCGATTTACTTCGCAAAACCTGTACATCACCGGAAAAGCAGGCACCGGAAAAAGTACGTTTCTGAAATACATCAAACAGCACACCTATAAAAAAATGGTGGTGGTTGCCCCCACGGGCGTTGCCGCCATCAATGCGGGCGGAGTAACCATACATTCCTTTTTCAATCTGCCATTTACGCCTTTCATTCCCGACAGAGTGAATGATATGTTCACCGGAAATGAAACGCTGGGCGAACACAAACTCTTTTCCAGACTGCGTTACCGTAAGGATAAAATCCAAATGCTGCGCGAATTAGAACTGCTCATCATTGATGAAATCAGTATGGTGCGCTGCGATGTACTCGATGCCATCGACAGTATTCTGCGGCATTACCGCGGACAAAAAAACCTTCCGTTTGGCGGGGTTCAGGTAGTATTAATAGGCGATGTATTACAGCTTCCGCCGATTGCCAATACCGAAGAATGGGAAATTCTGCGACGTTTTTACAAATCCGTATTTTTCTTCGATTCTAAAGTGATTGAAGAAAATCCGCTCACCCAAATCCGTTTTGAACAGGTGTATCGTCAGCGCGATGAAGCTTTTATTGATTTATTGAATCATGTACGCGACAATAACACCCAACCCCATCATCTGGAGATGTTGAAATCACTTCATCAAACCGGTTTTGATCCGCCTTCTTCCGAAAAGTATATTACCATCACCACCCACCGGCGAAAGGCCGAAGTAATCAACGAACGTAAACTGACCGAACTTCCGGGGAAAGAATATGTATATGAGGGCGATGTATCGGGAAATTTCAGCGAAAGTTCGCTCCCCTGCGAAAAAGAATTGCGCCTGAAAATCGGAGCACAAGTTATGTTTGTGAAAAACGATACAGCTTTTCCGCGCAGGTATTACAACGGAAAAATTGCCACGGTAACCGATCTTTCGGATGACGAAATCTGGGTGGTGCTGGACGACGGTTCACCACACGAAGTATTTTCGGTGCAAAAAGAAACCTGGAGAAATTACACCTACAAATTCAACAAAGAAACCCGAAGTATTGACGAAGAAATCACGGGTGAATATGTTCAGTTTCCATTGCGTACGGCATGGGCGGTTACCATTCACAAAAGCCAGGGGCTCACCTTCGACAAAGTGATCATCGATGCCGAAGAAGCCTTTGCCCCCGGACAGGTATATGTGGCCCTGAGCCGTTGCACCGCCATGCAGGGTATTGTACTGAACACGCCCGTGAGCGGCTACGGGCTTAAATACGACGACGGCGTTACCCGTTTTAATGCCGAAGTGGCCTCCTACCCGCGTTTATTGGCCGATTTATCGGAAAAGAAAAAAATAGGACAGCAGATTATGCTCAAAGCCTTTTTTCATTTTCATGCACTTACCGATTCGTTCAATACCCTGCAGCAGGAAATCAAAGACACACATGAAAAATTTCAGCATGTGGCCGAATACCTGATGTGGGCACAGGACATGTACAGAGCTTCAGCCGTGATTTACGAAACAGGCAGTCAGTTTCAGGCTCAGCTCGACCGTATTTTTGCCCTGAAAGACGAGTTTGAGCAACGTGAAAAAATCAAAGACCGCATAGAAAAAGCCGTGGCATATTTCGACAATCAAATCACGGAGAAGGTATTGATTCCCACGGCTCTGCACAAGGCTTCACTGCCCGATCCGCATAAAATTCATCTGTACAAAAAAAGTCTGACCGATATTATTGAAACCATAACCGGTGCGTTAGAAAAACTGCATCGGGTGGAATTTGATGATGTTATATTTGATTTACCTGAACCCGTTTTCAAAAAGCAAACTGCGGAGGTAGAAACAGAAAAATCGCCTAAAAAGACCAAAGAGAAAAAACCCAAGAAAGAAAAAGGAAGCAGTCAGCTCGAAAGCCTTACCCTGTTTAAGGAAGGGAAAACCATAACCGAAATTGCAGAAATACGTAATCTGGCACCAAGTACCATAGAAGGACATCTGTTCCGGTTCATGGATACGGGCGAAATCGGTATCGAAGACCTGCTTTCCAAAAAAGAAATCAAAGAGATAAAAAAGGTGTTAGAACAACATGCCGACTTGAGCATCAGCGAAGTGCGAAAACTCACCGAAAACCGCTTTTCGTTTGCGGCACTTTCAGCGATCAAAAAAGAAATGAGTATAGAGTAAACCTACTCTACTTCAACGATTTAAAAACCACCTGCGTGGCGCCTGCTCCATATTTTTTGAAGGAGCCGTCAAAAAAATCAACCACATCGGGTAGGGTGGTTAATAAGGCACGCACTTCATCGCGCAAACGGCCTTTCCCTACGCCATGCACAATCACGATTTCGCGGTAGCTGAGTTTGCGCAGACGGTTTATTTCCTTACGCAGGGTATTGAGCTGAAATTGGAGTTTATCGTAATCATCCATACCCGTTTCATCCTCTAAAATCACATGCAGATGCAGGTCTATTTCGGGAATCCCGGTTTCGCGGTTTTCTGTGCTTTGCGGAATATCCGCCACGCCTTCCCCATCTTTTATGGGCACGCCCGCCATCGGGTCTTTCACCTTGGGAATAGCGTTTTTGGGTTCATCCCAGTTGAATTCGGGTTCGGAAATATCCGCTGTTTCCGCCGGGGGAATGTTTTGTTTTGGGTTCTGTGCCGGTCTGAATACGGGCAACTCTTTTTCGGGTTTGAAAATGGGCACCACATCTTTCCAGGTGAGGTGCAGCACCAATCCGTTTTCATCTTCCACCACTAAGGTTTCTCCGTCTACCAGCTGTACTATGCCTTCGCCCAAATAATCGGTGAAGCGCACTTTATCGCCCGGTTTCAGGTTAAATACCATCAGTTTAAAATTTCGGACACGCTGTTTTTCAAAAATTCGGCTACGGCTTCGCGCGTAGGCGCTTCGGCATAAACCCGGAGTACAGGTTCTGTTCCGCTGGCACGGATCATCAGCCATTCCCCTTCGGGAAAATGAAATTTATATCCGTCGGTGGTTTCTAATTTAACCACCTGTTTTCCACCAAAAGATTGATATCCGTTAGCCGCACATTTGGCCATCACGGCCTCTTTTTTTGCATTATCAATATGCAGATCGCTGCGGTCGTATTTAAACGGCCCTACAATTTCATAAATTTCTTCCATCAGTTCTTCGAGCGATTTGCCCGATTTGGCCATATATTCCCAAATAATCAGGCCCATCCAGATTCCATCGCGCTCCGGAATATGTCCTTTTACGGCAATGCCGCCCGATTCTTCACCGCCCAACAGCACATCTTCTTCCAGAAAATAACCCGCAATATATTTGAATCCGATTTTCACGGTTTCCTGCTCCAATCCATAATGTTCACACATTTTTTTCACCTTATCGGTTACGCTGAACGCCGTAACCACTTTTCCGGTGAAGCCTTTATACTTCACCAGATAATGAATCAGCAGCAGAATGATATGGTGTGAATCCACAAAATTACCCTGCGAATCAAACAATCCGATACGGTCGGCATCGCCATCGGTGGCTAATCCGCAGCGGATATGTCCGTCATTTTTTATGTATTGCGAAAACTCTCCCAGATTTTTCAGAATCGGTTCGGGAGCCACGCCTTTGAAACCCGGATTTTCGTCGCAATGCAACAAATCCATTTCAGGAAACAATTTGCTCATTACGCCCTGTCCCGCGCCATACATGGCATCGTAGGCAAAACGTTGTCCGCAGTTTTTAATCGCTTCCAAATCAAAAGCCGCTTTCACCCGTTCAATATAAAGCGCTTCCAAATCCACCTTTTCGCATAGCGGATGAGAGGCCATATCGATTTCGTCTGTTTCAGGCACAAAATCCGGAATCAGGGCTTCCACTTTGGCAATTTCATCGGGCAATAACGGTCCCCCGAAATTTCCTTTGAGTTTGTACCCGTTATAGGTGGGCGGATTATGACTGGCCGTAAGGATCACACCCAATGTGGTATTGAAATATTTGGCACCCAACGAAATCATGGGTGTACTTACAAATCCTTGGGCATAATATACTTTAACACCCTGCGAAACAAAAACCGAGGCTGCCGTCTGCATAAACAGAGGTCCGCCAAAACGGCAATCATGCCCCAACACCACCGAAGGCGTTGCACTCATTTGTTTCATGCGCAGCGCGGTTCCGTAGCTTACCCGCTTTACGTTATCTACCGTAAAATCTTTGGCAATGATAGCTCTCCAGCCGTCTGTTCCGAATTTAATCTGCTCCATACAGGGTATATTGATTTTGGAGGGCGAAGATAAAAAAAGACCCCGAGGAAACGCAGAAAATACAATTCCTTCATGCTTAGAAAACAAGTAGATAATCCCTTAATTTTATGGTCTGATTTTTGAATCACTGGAATATATCAGTTCAAAAAGTTTAAATTTTAACGCCATGAAATCGTTCCTTTTTTCTTCAGCCGCCCTGCTGATTCTGACCTTCAACGGCCTGGCACAACGCAATGCCGATCCCGGACGCCTCGGATTACCGGGCGATAATTTTAACCTGGCAGCAGCCATGGATATTTTCCAAAAATCACCCACACTGGAAGAATTTGAAAAAAACCTGAACCTCGAAGACAAGCGGGTAAATAACCTGGACCTGAACAACGACGGACAAACCGACTACATCAAAGTGCTTACCTACCAAAAAGATAATTTGCATACAATTGTTTTGCAGGTGGATCTAAGCCGCAATGAATCGCAGGATATTGCCGTGATTTATGTGGAGAAAAAAGGAGAAAATGTAACCATTCAGATGATTGGCGACGAAGAACTTTATGGAAAAGAGTATATCATAGAGCCTGCCACATCGCGCAGCAGTGCCGGCACTCCCAATCCCGGTTATCAGGGCGACGGCACTACCGTGATTGTGAACAATACCACCACCAACAATTATTACAATTCCAACAATACTAACTATGCGCCGCAGCCGGCTTATTGGCCCATTGTCACTTACATGTATTCGCCGGTGTATAATCCGTGGTATTCTCCCTGGTACTGGGGTTATTATCCGCGTTGGTGGAGACCCTGGAGGCCTTTTTTCTGGGATGATTATTACTACTACTGGTATCACACCCATTCCTGGTACGGATGGTGGTATTACCGTCCGCCTGTGTTCTATTTCGGAGGACCGCATGTGTCGTTTTATTTCATGAAAAAGAAAAGTTCGCCCATGTTTGCCCAGTACAAAACCCAGGGCATGTATAACAAAGTGTACGACAATCCTAAACCTAATGCAAACGTGAGCGTAAAGACTCCGCCGCCCTCCTATCCCACCAAACCGGCACAACCGGTGGACGGCAAAAATAACGGGCGTAACCTGAAAGAGGGCGATTTGCAGAAACAGCCGCTCAATAAAGAACAAACGTCTCCGCGTCCGAAGCCGCAGACACGGGAACCTGAAAAAAGCAGACCGCAGATGCAGCCGCAGCAGCGTCCGTCTCAGCAGCCTTCCAAACCGAATTATCAGCAGCAGCCCTCGAAGCCGCAGAACCAAAACATAAGGCCAACAAACCAGAATCCTTCGCGGCAGATGAATCCGGGCGGCTCTTCGGGACCTTCCCGCTCACCGGGTAATGCCCGTCCGGCAGGCGGCGGACGTAAATAATTGCCTACATTAGCCGTATGAAACGATTTGGTTATCTGCTGCTTTTGCTGGTGATTCCCAGTCTGTTTTCTTGCGAAAAATGGCAGGAAAACCAGTTAGATTTTACGAAAAAACAAACCCTTTACGGTATTACATATGGGCCTCATTCCCGTCATAAATTAGACATTGCGCTGCCCGCAAACCGCACTACCCAAACCCCCGTGGTAATTTTTATTCACGGGGGTGCTTGGGTTGCCGGCGATAAAAGCGTTTTTGCCCAGGATATTCAGGATTATGCCGATCAGGGCATGGCCTGCGCCACCATCAACTACCGCTTTGCCAACGAAAACAAAAACATACATCATCCCGAGCTGATTGCGGATATCCGCAGAGCCGTAGATTTCATTGTTTCCAAATCGGACAAATGGATGGTATCGACTTCAAGGTTTGGACTGGTGGGTCACAGTGCCGGAGGACATCTTTCTCTGGCAACTGCCTATCAGCTCAATGGCGACGGAAAAATCAAAGCTTGTGCCTCCTGGGCCGGACCGGTAGATTTGCTCGATGCCGACCAACGGGCCATTTCCATTGCCCCCGAATTGTTTGATGTGTATGTGGGTACGTCTTTAAACACACCGCAGGACAGTTTATTATACCAAAATGCTTCGCCTTTTTGGACCGTAAACACGACCTCGGCGCCTACTCTGCTGGTATATGCTTCCGAGGATGAACTGGTTCCTTATTCTAACGGGTTGAAGATGAAAACCAAATTGGAAAACTTGGGTGTAGTATCACAATTTGCCCCGCTTACGGGCGCTTCCCACACCTGGTCGGGCACCTATCTGCAGGAAGCCCGCACCACCACCATGAGCTGGTTTCAACAGAATTTGTAAACTTCATTATGGGGTTGGTGATAACATCAATCAAAAAAGCAAAATGTAATGTTCGACCCCGACGGGGTCGCAATTCATGTGGCTAATCACAGGCTATAAATATTGGACACCTTCGGCGTCCTAAAAAATGAAAATCCTGAGGTTAATAATAACCAAAGAATTCATATCCATCATAAAAAGATGCTTGTAAACAAAAGCCCCGAAAATCATCATAGGGGTATAGCGACATATTAATAGAAAAACCTGAAGTGTGTTTTAAAGCTCCGTAGGAACGAAATACAAATAGAAAAAATTAGAACACGTTTTACAAAGCCCCGTAGGGGCGACATAATAATCAATTAAATCTGGATAAAAACCCCAATCACCTAATCCCCGCACGATTCAGCGCCCGCTGATAAGCCGCGGCATTACGGTTATGTTCAGCCAAGGTAAGCGCAAAATTGTGCCTTCCCGACAAATCCTCTTTAGCGCACATAAAAATGTAGTTATTTTTTTGCGCATTCAGCACGGCATCAATCACCCCGGGTTCCGGTATATTGATGGGACCGGGAGGCAGCCCCGTGTATTTGTAGGTATTGTATGGCGAATCAATTTCCAGATGGCGAAGCAGCACCCGTTTCAGCGTAAAATCGCCGTGGGCAAACACCACCGTGGGATCACTTTGCAGCAGCATTCCCTTTTTCAGGCGGTTCAGATATAAGCCGGCAATTACCGGCCATTCATCCGATATACGGCTTTGCTCTGCCTGCACCAGCGAAGCCAGAATGCTCACTTCCACAGGTGTAAGTCCGATGGTTTTTGCTTTGTTTTTGCGTTCTTCATTCCAAAAGGTATCGTACTCCTTTTTCATGCGGAGGCAAAACTCTTTGGCCGAAGTATTCCAATGCATTTCGTAGGTATTGGGAATAAACAGCACCGGCGCATGCACCACGGAAAGACCCAGTTCTTCGCGGGTAAAGGTTTCATTGCGGAGCAGTGCCACCAGCGAAGCCGAATCCCCTTCGAGTTTGGCACCCATTTTTCCGGCGAGCGATTCCACCGTACGCAGGTAATGAAAAGAAAACTTCACCGGTTCGCGTTTTCCCGCACGCAGGTGTTTCACCGCTTCCACGGCAGTCATGCCGTTATTCAGACGGTAGCGCCCCGGCTTGAATGAATCGCCCAGTTTATAGGTTTTAGCGGCCCGTCTGAAATGACTGTACGGATTAATCAATCCCGTTTTACCCAGACTGTCCAAAAAATCGGGATATTCCTGTCCCGTGCGGATATACACGAGCGTGGTATCATTCGTGACTACGGGTTTGCTGTACATTTCCACATAGCCGCAACCGGTAAGTAAACCCATGCATACCATTCCTACCGTTACCATTCCTAAAACCCTTTTCATAATGCTGATTTGCGGCTACAAATAAACCCAAATTATGCATTAGAATGTTAATGTAAATCCGCTTACATTAAAAACGCACAACCAATCTGCAATTAACGATGTAAGAAAAACATCCAAGTCGGTTTCTCTGCGTTCACCTTGTTGGTGTTTTTCTAAATCGGGGTTAACCCAAGTAATGCAGGCAGTTCGGTGAATGCTCACCTCCTGCTGCTTAACTTGGAATAAACGAAACATGAACGGTTTTATATGGAGGCTGTAAAAATGCCGTTATCTTTACGCGTTACAGAACAACGGTAAAACACATGATCAGAACAGGAATTTGGATTTGGCTAAGTTTGATTTCGATAGTGGGCATGAGCCATGCGCAGCACTATAAACTGGCGGTGTTACGCTACAATGGCGGGGGCGACTGGTATGCCAATCCCACCTCTTTGCCCAATCTCATCAAATTTTGCAACCAGAATCTGAAAACCTCCATACACCTCGAGCCCGATGTGGTTTCGGTGGGCAGCCCCGAACTGTTTAACTATCCCTTTGTGCATATGACGGGCCACGGTAATGTGATTTTTTCGGCGGCGGAAGCCGAGAACCTGCGCAACTACCTGATCGGAGGCGGATTTCTGCATATTGACGACAATTACGGCATGGATAAATTTATCCGTGCAGAGCTGAAAAAAGTATTTCCGGAGCTGGTACTCACCGAGCTGCCGCCTTCGCACCCGGTGTACAGGCAGAAGTATGTCTTTAAAAACGGACTGCCCAAAATACACGAGCACGACGGTAAACCCGCGCAGGGATTTGGCTTGATATACCAGGGGCGGCTGGTGGTGTATTACAGCTACGAAACTGATTTGGGCGACGGCTGGGAAGAGGCCGATGTACACAAAAACAGCGAAGAAAAACGCCGGCAGGCCCTGCAGATGGGCGCCAACCTGGTGCAGTATGCCCTTTCGGGTTCTTTGGAACAATAAGGGGTTGTTCTTATGTTCCGTGTTTAGTTGTTCTTTTGTTCCGTTTGAAATAGTTCATGAAAAGCCAATGAGAGTATTTTGAAAAGATAACTATTCCTAACGGCTGTAAATGATGCAAAATATAAATTTAATAAAGTGAAATGACCCTTTACCCAAAACTGCAACATGCCAAAAGGGAAGAAATTAAATAAAGCCATGTATTATTGGTTTGCCTGGTTCGCAGGCAGTTTCATCACGTATCAACAGATAATAGACAATATAAGGCCCAATTATACGGGCGGCAATCAGACCATAACTTATTTATTGGGAATTGCCCCGAATTTTTTTCCTGCAATCGGAATTCCCGCCTTGTTTTTAATATTTATTCCGCAATTGAAACCAACCCATAAATGGCTAACTGAAAAAAGCTATTTAACCGCCAATCTGATTTCGGTAACCGGACTTATTTCATGGGAATGTATTCAGGCTACCTCCACAACATTACATTTTGACTGGAATGATATTATCTGGACCATAATCGGCGCACTTTTATTTCAAATGATTTGGACTTTCACGCCTAAGAAATTCAAGGAAATTTCTTCCTTTACAAAGCCTAAGGACGAGAGTCATTAACAGATAACCCCATGGACAGATACCAAGAAACCTTTTCTACATGGAATAAAGTAGCCGCAAGGTATCAGGAGCGGTTTATGTATCTGGATCTGTACAATGCATCCTATGATTTTTTCTGCGGGGCACTTTCCAAAAACAAAGCCAGGCTCTTGGAAATAGGCTGCGGTCCCGGAAACATAACCCAATACCTGCTTACCCTACACCCCGATTGGGATATTTTTGGAATTGACATTGCCCCCAATATGGTGGAACTGTCCCGGAGCAATAACCCCACGGCCCGTTTTGCCGTTATGGACAGCCGGCAAATTGCAGACTTAAACTCCTTATACGACGGCATAATCTGCGGCTTTTGTCTGCCCTATTTATCTTATGCTGACAGCGAAAAATTCATTGCAGACTGTTCCCATCTGCTCCACGAAAACGGGGTATTCTACCTCAGTTTTGTGGAAGGAAATCCCGGCAAGTCGGGTTATCAGGTGGGCAGCACCGGCGACAGAATCTATTTTTACTATTACGAAACCCAAAGCCTAACCGAACAACTCCAGAATAACGGGTTTGAAATTTTAAACCTATCCAAGGTGAATTATTCCAAAAACGAAAGCGAATCGGAAGAGCATATTCTGATTATTGCCAAAAAACGGTAAACCTGTTGATATTGGTTGCTAAAAAACGAAAGGTTGTTAAAATAGACTCTCTGTTGGCTTCATTTTATATTCTGCATTTAATTGTTGATTTTTAACACCTGAAAAATATATACGGACCCTCAGAAATTCCGTTGTGTAAAAACCAAAACCTTTTATATCATGAAATATTGGCAACTGGTTCTGTTTGGATTGATTGTATTTAACTATTCAGGGTGCAGAGAAAAAATTACTCTGGAAGACTTGAAAAAATTTGCCCCCACCGAAACTTATCCCGACGACCGATATTTGGATACGGTGAGTGTAAAACGGGCCATGATTATTGTGGCCCACGACGACGATGATTGTGCCATGTCGGGCACAATAGCCAAACTAACCGCCAACGGTTGGACAATCAAACAGATGAGTTTGCAGAATCATATTGTCCCGAAAACGGGTAAAAACCCAGCGGATATTATCTGCCAGGGAAATGAACTGCTGCTGGACGACGGCCATTACCGTCTGGGCACAGATACCATGAAACACCCCTATCTGCCTATTCCGTACGAAGAAATTAAAAAACAGTTTCTGACTGAAAAAGTGGCCGAAGCCATCATACAAAAAGTGAGCGAGTTTAACCCTTCAGTGGTGTTTACGCTCGATGATGTAAAAGGAGGATACGGTCATCCGGAACATATATTTATCAGCCGGTTGGTAAAAGACCTTTTTGAAGAAGGAAAAATTGAGGTTCAAAAAATATATCAATCGGTTTATACCGACCACATGGAAACAGAAATTGTGGATAAATGGCTTGGACCTCGTATGAAAAAATGGGGCTATCCGGATGCCAGTGCTATGGCAAATGAAATGTACGGAATAAGCGGAATGCCCGAGCCTACGGTTCAGATATATATTTCCGACGTGGCTGAAACCAAAATGAAATACCTGAAATCGTATGATGAAGACGTGCGGAAAAATTTGCGGAAATTCATTCCTTATTACGAAGAGTTTGATGCAAGTACCTATTTCGGTTTATTCGACAGGGAGTTTTTCAGAGTTATAGAAAAACCGGCTCCATAATTATTATATTTATGCGTCAGGGTGATGCGTTTACCTTGTATGCTTTTAGTAACAAAATAAATAGAAATATGACACTTCGCTACAAGTTAATTACTGCGTTACTTTTATTTACAACTCTATTTGTTTCCGGGCAGCCTATTACGCCTAATACACCCAAAACGGAAAACATTCCTTACATTGAAGTTACGGGATATGCAGAAAACGAAATTATACCTGATGAAATTTTTATCGGATTCAGCCTGAGAGAACGGTATGAAGGGCGAATAAAAATTACCATTTCCGAACAGGAAGAAAAGCTGAAATCCGCTCTGGAAGCTATAGGCATTGACCTTAAAAATCTTTTTTTATCTGACGTGAATGCGGGTTACATAAAAATAACCTGGCAGAAAAAAGATGTGCTCACCAAAAAAGATTACACCCTTAAAGTGGGAGATGCCTCAACATTGAGCCTTGTTTTTCAGGAATTTGAAAAACTGAGTATAAGTGGTGCCAAAATATCCAAAGTGAGTCACTCTAATATTGAAAACCTGAAAAAAGACCTCAGAATTAAAGCGATTAAAATCGCGAAAGAAAAAGCCGATTATTTATTGGAAGCCATAGGAGAACAAACGGGAAAACCGCTCATAATTACAGAATCTGTTAATGAAGCTTGGACTAAAATAGATATTGCCAAAATGCCTTCAAGAAGTGTAGGTGAATTATATTTGGGAGGAACTCCTGCCGATTTGGGCGACACAAAAGAAATTGAATTTCAAAAAATTAAACTCACGTCCACCATTTATGTGAAATTTTCAATCAAATAGTCAAAAAACTATTATTCAAATTTTAAACTAATTTCAAACCACTCCCCATGATAAACGACCCGACATACCTGACCCGATTGCGCATACCCACAGTTGAAAATCCGCTGCGGATATTGGTGAGCGGTTGTCTGGCGGGCCATTCCTGCGGATATGATGAAAGCAGCTATGGAGAATACCCGGTAGTGCAAAAGCTGTTGCAAAGCAAACGGGTAAAAGCCTTTCCCTTTTGCCCGGAAGCGTTTTCGTTTGGCACCCCGCGCGAAATGTGCGATATACATGGGGGCAACGGAGAGGATGTACTGAACGGAAAAGCCCGAGTGTTGACCGAGTCGGGAACAGACTGGACCGAGGGCATGATCAAAGCTTCAGAAAAAATGCTTGAACTGGCCCGGATAGAACAGATAGAACTGGCCATAATGATGGACACCAGCGCAGCCTGTGGAAGCCTCGTGATTTACAACGGAAACCGATTCGCTCCAAACAAAATATACCAGATCGGTTCCGGAGTGTGTACGGCACAATTGCGCAGAAACGGATTTTATGTTATAAGTCAGCGCGACTATGCCTCGTTAGAAATCGTTTTCCAAAAAATAGAAGTTTCACATCAGCCCGATGAAAAAGCCAAAGACCACCATGAAACAGAATGGTTTAAAAGCTATTTTCAAAAACCTTAGGATAGAAAAAATCTGCTTCGGTATGCAAAAACGGAAGCTGTAATTTGTTTTTTTACATTTAACCATGAAATAGTTTTCCGACCGGGCAAATAGAACGTGTCTGTAACTCGATATTAATCAAATTTAATTTTGTGACTTATTACCAGTTTATTTTAACATTCAGATTATATACTGAAAGCACGGTTTAAACGAATAAACCAGCTGTAAGGTAAGCCACAGACCATACAATGCATTCTCTTTGAATTTTTATTTATTCCCCTTATTAATCTTACTAATAAGAAAAAATACTCAATAACAACACATTACAGCAAGAAGGCTCAATATTCACCGAGATTGATTTTCGGAAACAAATTGTATTTTTGCAGAGCAATGAAATTTTTAACATTCATATTTGCACTATTTATTCTGTTTCTGGCTATTAAGCCCGGAATTGACATGTTTTCATTGCAAGATGACCTAAAACAGACCTGTTGTAAAACAAGTTGCTCAGCGATTTCAGAAAAAGACAACACACAAGACCCCCAAAAGGAAAAAGACTGCGACGGAAAATCATGTAACCCTTTTCAGGTTTGCAGTTCATGTGTATGGGTTTACCTTAATTTACCGATTAGTTATATTCATAAACCGGTAAACTTTTCAGCAATAGGGTTCAGTTACCGATTTGTTTTCACTTCTCAATTTACTTCTGACTTCTGGCAACCGCCAAAAACTGTTTAACTGTTATAGGAAACTTGCCTGAAGAAATTCGGGAATTATTTTTTTTCGTTAAACAACTTAAAATCAGAAAAATGAAGTTTATAAAATCATTCTTTTTAGCTTTCATATTATTGACAGCTACCGCAAAATTTGCATTCACACAAATACCAACTCCCATTCAGAATTCGGATAGCTTAAAAATTGCCTCCGTTAAGGTGAAGGGGATTACCTGCTCTACGGATCTTAAAATGATTTCTGCCAATGTGGAAAAAGTAAAAGGGGTGAGCAGCTGTAAAGCCGGAAAACAAGGTACCACCACAACCTTTGAAATCAAGTACAATCCTACTATAGCAACAGAAAAGGATATTTTTTCTGCTATAGAAAACACAGGGAGCTGCGAAAAACCGGAAGAACGGCCATATAAAGTGAAACCATAAACAGGATAAGGCAATCCCTTTATCTTTTTAAAAAATCAGAAAATGAAAAAATATCTCTTCATTTTTGGTTTGCTGTTTCCTCTTGGCATTTCGGCTCAGCAGATTTCAGGAAAAGTAACCGACAGCAAGAAAGAGCCTTTAATTGGTGCAAGTGTTTACTGGCTTGGCAACAATGTTGGCGTGAGTACCGGCAATAACGGAGAATTTGAAATTTCAACTAAAGGCATTTCAACCGATAAACTCATAGCAAGTTATATCGGGTTCACTTCAGACACGATTGAAATAAGCAATCAGACTTTTATTGAATTCCGCTTAACGAACTCAAAAACACTAAGCGAAGTGGTTGTACGGGGGCAACAGGACGGAGTTTTGATCTCTGACATCAACCCCATCAAAACAGAACAAATTACCCAAACGGAACTTGCCAAAGCAGCCTGTTGCGATTTGGCAGGTTGTTTTGAAACACAAACCACCGTGCAACCACAAACCACCAATGTAATTACAAACTCCAGGGAGTTACGTATTTTGGGATTATCAGGTGTTTATAATCAGGTGCTGATAGACGGTTTTCCGATGATACAAGGCTTATCGTACACATACGGCATCAGCAGTGTTCCAGGAACATTGGTAGATAATATCTATGTTTCTAAAGGAGCAAACAGTGTATTGCAGGGTTTTGAAAGCATCAGCGGACAAATCAATGTAGAAACTAAAGAACCCGACAAAACAGATCAACTGTTGGTCAATGCATACATGAATCATTTTCTGGAGAAACATTTTAACGCAAACTATGCTATTAAGCAAGGCAAATGGAGCAATTTAACCGCGTTTCATACCGTACAGCCGGCCAATAAAATTGACAGGGATAAGGACAATTTTCTTGACTTGCCTTTACTCACCCGTTACATGATATCCAACAAATGGAAATATGGAAACGAAAATGAATGGGGATTTAACAGCCGGATAGGTTTACGTTTTTTCAATGAACAACGGATCGGAGGACAAACATTTTTCAATGCAGAAAGCGACAAAGGAAGTTCCAGTGTTTACGGACAAAGTGTAAAAATAAACCAGCCCGAAATTTGGACAAAAACCGGGTATCGCATAAATGACAAACACAATATTGTTTTGTTTGCATCGGCATTTCACCACCAACAAAATTCCTATTTCGGAACCGTGAAATACAATGCTCTACAAACCAATTTTTATGGAAACATACAATATGAACTGAAGTATGCCAAGCACGAATTAAAAACAGGATTAAGTTACAGATATCTGAATTTGAAAGAGAATATCGCTTTTACCGACACAATTCCGGCACGAACTTATGCCGGAACTTATAAGCGTTTGGAAAGTATTCCCGGATTGTTTGCTGAAAACACCATGCGATTTTTTAATAACAAACTTACCTGGATTGCAGGAGCACGGGTTGACTATCACAACCAATTTGGATTTCAGTTCACACCGAGAACCTTATTGAAATACGATATAACACCCAAAACCATTGTAAGGGCTAATGTGGGAACAGGGTGGAGAACGGTAAACTTATTCAGTGAAAATATTGGATTACTCGTAAGCTCAAGAGATATACTTTTTGCAGAGCAATTACAACCCGAAAAAGCTTTAAATTTTGGTATAAACCTGACACAAAAGTTTGAAACCAAAAACAACAACCTTTCAGGATATGTAAGTGCAGATTATTACCGAACTGATTTTCAAAATCAAATTTTTCCAGACTATGATACTGACGCGACGAAAGCAATCATTCAAAATTTTACAGGTACAAGCGTAAGCAATGGATTTCAGGCAGAACTGTATTTAAAAATATATAAACGATTTGAATTAAAGGCGGGATATAACTTTTTGGATGTGTACAGGGTCATCGGACAAACCCGACAATTACTGCCGTTCAACCCAATGCACAAAATCCTGACAACGTTCAGTTATAAACCATTATCAAATAAATTTCACTTTGATGTGAATATACACTGGTATGGAAAACAACGTTTACCCGATACCCAAACAAACCCGGTTGAATTTCGGCGACCCGACTTTTCAAAACCTTATACCATTGTAAACGCACAATTCACCTATAACTTCAGAAGATTTGAAGTGTATGCGGGTTGTGAAAATATTTTTGACTTCAGGCAAAGACAACCGATTATAAGTTGGCAGAATCCGTTCAGTCCATACTTCGACACGTCTTCCGTATGGGGGCCTACCCGGGGCCGTGAAATTTATTTGGGTGTCAGGTTCAGGTTGAATAAAGAATAACCCACCCGGTTAAGGATATTTCTCTCTTAATATCCTATATTTCAGGTTGGGTCTGTAAAAGGCATTAAGCATCATCAGATGTTGTTTTTTAATCACTAGCTTTTGATAACTCACAGTTCATGGGCAGCAACACCCGGCAGAAGAAAAAAATCAAAAAAATAGGTGAACTTTGTAGGGTTGCCAACAAGCCGGAATGTTGAGTGAAATACAAAAACGTACACATGTAAAGATTGAAAATCGATGCAAAAGCCTATTTCATATATTCTATTATTCAGTGTAAGCCTGCTTTTTTTGCCCGGAGTTTATGCCCAGCAAAAAATGGAAAAAGAAAGTCGAATCAGGCCCCAGCAGGTTCCGGCCAACGCTATACAGTTTATGCAATCTGCCCGAATAGACAGCCGGATTAAATGGTTTTTGGAGGAAGGCATAGAGAAAAACAGCATAGAAGCCAAATTCAAAAAAGACAAAACACGGTACAGTATTGAGTTCGACACACTCGGAAATATTGAAGATATCGAAATTGAAATGCGTATCGATGACTTGCCGGCAATCCTCCAGGATTCCATCGAGCATAAACTCGGGCAGGACTGTCAAAGATACAGACCCGTGAAAGTGCAGGTACAATACACCGGAAAAGAAGCAGCCTTGCTGGCAAAAGTGCAATCGGGAACTATTACCCGGGACATTCATACCCGTTTTGAAGTGGTGGTAAACTGCCGCACAATTAAAGGTCCCGAGCTGTTGGAATATCTTTTCAGCGATAAAGGCGAAACCATTTCGGTTACCCAAATCATCTTTAAATCGAGCAGCAACCTTGAATACTAAGTATTTTCTTTTCTTGTTTTTTCTGTTCTTCACAGGAACATGTGCGGGGTTTGCCCAAAGCCGCTATCAGTTTGGTATGCTTCCTTCCGTGAACCTGAATCAAAAATTTAAAAACGACTGGTCGCTGAACACTAAACTGGAATCGCGGCAACTGTTTATGAACGGCACATTTTCAGGAATTTCCAACACAAAATATCAATATGTGCTCACTGACTTTTCGGTGCTGTTTGCTAAAAAAGTCAGTGTAAACTCCAGAGTAGCCGGGGGATATCTTATTCGGGTAGAAGGACCGGAACTGATGCACCGTTTTATTCAGCAATACACTATGGTACAGCGATTATCCGGTTTTAGCCTCGCGCATCGGGTTATGGCCGATCAGAGTTTTTCGGTGAATGAAAACCCCGAATTCCGTTTCCGATACCGCATTACGTCAGAAATTCCGCTGAGCGGCGAATCCGTGGATCCGAAAGAATTTTATGTAAAACTGAACAATGAGTATGTAAACAGCCTGCAAAGTATCCGTTACGATTTGGAAATCAGAGTAGTGCCTTTGCTCGGATACAACATCAACAACACGAACAAATTGGAATTTGGGGGCGATTACCGGGTAAACTCTTTTTTCAATAACAGCATCCGACACAGTTTCTGGGCCAGCCTGAACTGGTTTATTGAGATTTGAACGCCCGATCCGGCTTCTCTCATCAGTTTTCTGCCATCCGAATAAATGTGGTGATATGATTTTTCATTTTAGGTAAAATGCCGATATTAGTACTTTGAAATCATTGAATTAACTTCAACATTTACCAATCCATACCCCAATACATATGAAAATGCAGACAAAATGGTTGCTCCTTTTACTACCCGTGTTTTTGATGGGATTTGAAAAACCCAAAGAATATCTGATTACGGCACAGATAACCGGTTTCCCTGACAGCACCTTATTTTACCTCAAAAACATGTCCACAGATGAAAATATTGATAGTGCCTACATCGTAAACAACTCGTTTCAGATGAAAGGTCACGTATCGTTAGAGCCTTCTCAACTTTGGCTGAATACAACATGGAATGATGGGTTTTATTACACGTTTTTATTCATCGGAAACGAAAAAATAACCATAGAAGCAAACCTTACCGATTTTCCTTATGACGTGCGTGTAAACGGCTCCAAGACACAGGATGAATACATCGTACTGAATACCCTTACGAAATCATACTCTATAAAACGCAATGAACTGCTTGATGAGCTCTTTTCATTACCTCCGGAAATTATGCAAGAAAAATCGGCAGAAATATGGTTAGAAGTCAGTCAAATAGATCAGATTACAGATGAAATCACCCTTGAATTTGTGAAGACATACCCCAACACCTATGCAGCGTTAATGTCCATGAATCAGATTAAAAATAAAATCCCCAAAGACAGCCTAAGGTATTTATTCAACCAGGTGAGCCCTGAATTACAATCCAGTCCATACGGCAAAATCATAGCTATTTTTCTGAAAGAAAAAATATCCGAAGTCGGAGATCCTGCACACGATTTCACGGCTCAGGATGTAAACGGCAATACATTTACATTTTCCAACACAAGAGGTAAGTATATTTTATTGGATTTTTCTTCTTCTTTTTGCCTGCCCTGTATTCAATCTATAGAAGAGTTGTATGAAGTACATCAAACGTATGGTAATTCGTTGGAAATAATCACCTTTTCGGTGGATGCCAAAAAATCAACCTGGCTTCAAAGCATAAAAAGAGATAGCCTTCCCTGGAAAAACGTGTGGGACGGAAATGGCTCATTTGGAGAAACCTGTATCAAATATGGCGTACAGGGATACCCTACGTTTTTCATCATCAGTCCCGAAGGAATCATTTTAGACCGTTGGTCGGGTTATGGGAAAGGGCTTATCCTACTCAAACTGGAGCCCTTTAACATTCGGTAAATCGTTTTGTAAAATCATAAAAAATAGGATTGTAGCTTTCAATTTTTGTTTTTACCCCTATTTAATAAGTTTATAATTACAATAAAATAACCGTATGGAGATTTCAATCATTAAAATAGGTAATTCCAGGGGGTTTCGTTTATCAAAATCCATATTGGACAGATATAACATATCTGACAAAGTGGAATTAATTTTAGAAAAAGGTCAGATTGTACTTCGGCCCGTTAACAAGCCAAGAAAAGGTTGGGACGAAGCCTTTAGCAAAATGCATCAAAACGGAGATGATCAACTTCAGATTGACGATGTGTTTGAAGACGAAAGCCAGAAAGATTGGAGGTAACACGACATCAAATCCGTACGATTGATAAAATCAGGATAGTAAAAAAATCAGGCACTTTAACCGATAAAGAAATAAAAGAATGTAAGCAGGTTATCCGCGAAACATTTGTAGATTAAAAAATCAAACAGTCATTATCCTTTATTTTCATCTAATAATTGAAAAGTTTTATTGAGATTTGATGCGGCTTAAGCACGGTATTTGCTATACTGTCCGAACCTCAATAGAAGTGTATGAAAACAAAATATTCGGTAGTTGTAGTGGGAGGCGGATTTGCAGGAATTAATTTCATCCGGCAGTTAGACAAAGAACTTTTTGAAGTACTGCTGATCGATAAAATCAACCACCACCAGTTTCAGCCATTATTTTATCAGGTAGCCGCCTCGCAGATAGAGCCCTCCAGTATTTCGTTTCCGCTCAGAAATATTTTCAGAAATCAGGAAAATGTGCGCATCCGGCTGGCAGAAGTAGAAGAAATTCAGCACGACCAAAATCTAATCAAAACCAATATCGGCACTTTTCATTACGATTTTTTGGTACTGGCCATGGGTTGCAAAACCAACTTTTTTGGCAATAACGAAATCGGCAAACACGCATTAACTTTAAAAACAACATACGAAGCCATATCCATCCGTAATCATATTCTGCAGGTGTTTGAAGATATTATTTCGGCCAATGAGTCCGAAAAAGAAAGTCTGCTGAACATGGTCATCGTGGGTGCAGGACCCACCGGGGTGGAATTAGCCGGCGCTTTTGCCGAAATCAAAAAAAATGTACTGCCCAAAGATTATCCCCGAATTGACTTTTCGAAGCTGAATATCATTCTGGTGGAAGGCAGTCCCAATACGCTGAATGCTATGAGCGAATCGGCAAAACAGGTTTCGCGGGCATACCTTGAACGCATGGGTGTACAAATCATTACCGATACGTTTGTAACCCATTACGACGGTGAAAACCTGCAACTGAATTCGGGAAAAACCCTCAAAACCAAAACGCTGATCTGGGCCGCGGGAGTAATCGCCAATACCGTGAACGGTATTCCGGAAGATTGGTATGCTCCGGGCAGACGCATCAAAGTGGACCGGGTGAATAAAGTACCCGGAAGTGAAAATTTATTTGTGATTGGTGATATGGCCTATATGGAAACGCCCTTATATCCCAAAGGGCACCCTCAATTGGCGAACGTGGCCATCAATCAGGGAAAAATATTAGCCCGAAACCTTAAAAAAATTATTGAAGGAAAACCCACTGAGGCATACGAATACAAAGATCTGGGAACCATGGCTACCATTGGCAGGAATAAAGCCGTGGTAGATCTTCCATTCATCAAATTCAGAGGGCTTTTTGCCTGGATTATCTGGATGTTTCTGCACCTGATGTTGATTCTGAGTGTTCGGAATAAACTCATCATTTTTATCAACTGGGCCTGGGCATACGTAACCAAAGACACTGCCCTACGCCTGATTATGAAAGACAATAAACAACGCTGATATAGTCATTTTTAGCGGGGTTCCATGCCCAACATACCCCGGAATGTTTCTTTTCCTTCGGGCAGTTTCTTCAGATTGGTCAATAGCAAGAGACCTCTTTCTATGCGAAGCGAAGAGGACTTTACCATGGACACATAATGAATGATATAACGCTGCTTACCCGGAGTAAGCGCCTTAAATCTGCGTGAAGCTTCTTCATCCTGTCTGAGGATTTCTCCCAATTCTTCAGAAACTTCCATCCCATATTCACTATCATCGGGCTGAAGGGTGATGCGGAGCGTATCTCCATTTTTCACACCCAGCTCTTTCATGCGTTTTTTGTTCAGGCTGATATAGCCCGAACCGCCTCCTAAAGCCACCAGTCCGCAGGAAAAACTCAGGGCACCATTCACCGTGCAGATTAGACGGATGGAAAACTTACCCCCCAGTTTTTGCACGATGTGTTCAGGAATTTCAATGCAGTGCATCCCGGGAAGGTGTTCCAATAAAAACAGATGTGATTCAAATTCTATAGTAAACCGGAGTTCCATAACGGCTTATTTTTCAGTAAAAAAACCTGAAAGCATCGCTTTCATATCCTCCGGACATTCGCAGGGGCGTTTTTTAATCCTATCATAAAATACCAGGGTGGTTTTTCCTTCGGTAAGCAATTTCCCTTGCGGATTTACAATGCGGTAGTCAAATTCAATTCTTACGGAGGGTAAAACGGGAATGCGGGTCTGGATTTCCAGCAACTCATCATAAAAAGCAGGTTTTCTGTAACGGATCTGCATGTCCAATACGGGCATCATAATCCCCGAATCTTCCAGTTCTTTGTACACAAACCCCAAAGCCCTCAGCGCCTCTACCCTGCCCGTTTCAAAATAATCGGCATAACGGCCGTAATATAGATATCCCATTTTGTCTGTTTCGGCGTAGGTTACCCTTCTGAATGTGGAATGGGAATACATCTTATTGTTTTATGAATTTGAAATACGATGCTCTTCCGCCAGACTGAACCGAAGCCATGTATAATCCGGGAGCAAGGAACGATATATCCAGCGTAGATAAGCCTTCGGAAATATCATTCAATGTGCGGTACATCATCAGGCGTCCGTCAGTTCCATAAATACCCACCCGGGCCTGGTGTACCCCATTATTCCAGGGTATTGAAATCTGACTGATTGCCGGATTAGGAAACGGTGCCGACGTCAACAGCGGTTTAACTTCCTGCGAACTCAAAAACGCATTATTTACATTGTACACAGCCAATCCGCGTAGGGTGCCCAACCATACATTGGCGGTATCTTTTGCCACGGAATATACCCGGTTGTAAGGCAATCCCGAAGTAAACGCATTAAAATTCGTAAATACGGTATCGTTATAGAGAATGGCTCCATAATCCAAATCGTTGGTACAAATCCATTTTTCGCCTTCGGCTGTTACCAAAATATCCCACACATTCCGAAAGGCAATTCCTTCGGAATTAAGCGCCGAAAACACCTGAAAATCAAAGGTTCCATTGAACTTAACCAGTGCACTGTCATTATCTGTAAATCCCATGCCCAACCAGATAGTGGTATCATTTTCAACCGCAACGGAACGAACAAACGAAAACGGGATTTGGGAATTCTGGGGTGTAAAAGCCGTTACCACATTTCCGGTAACTTTCAGTAATCCGTTACTGAGTGAAGCAATCCATTTGTTTCCGAGCGGATCTACAGCCACATCATAACAAACCTGAATATTAAATCCGGTAGATGCGCTGTTGAATACCTGCCAAGTGGTTCCATCGAATCCATAAAAGCCGCCGCCATCGGTAGTTATCCAGGCTTTGGAACCTTCAAAAGCCACAGCGGTAATTGCGTTGGAGGTTAACGGGGAATTGGATGTATTATAAACCGTGAAGGAATTCCCTGATAAAACGGCTAATCCGTTTTGGGTTCCTATCCAGATTGTTAAATCGGGCGCCTGACGCAAGGCGGTTACACGATTATCGGGAAGGGCCGAATTTGATGTATTAAAAATTGTCCAGTTGAAAAAATCCTGAAAGCGGGCCAGCCCATCCTGGGTTCCCACCCAAATGGAATTTTCATGATCCACCTCCAGTGCGGTAACGATATTGGAAGGAATGGCTGAATTGGTGGTGTCGTAAGTAAACCAGCCGGCAAACTGTCCGCGCGTGGTAAACACACTTCCTATGAACAACAGCGAAAAGAGAATGAAACGCATACGTTTAGATGAGGGAACGAATATACAATTTGGTACGGATAACCGTTGCGCGGCAATAATGAAGTCTGTTTCAAGGAAAACTCAAAACCTTTTTATCACCTTTGCGGTTAGTGGACACAACAAAAATTATACATCCATCATGTCTCTAAATAATTCCAGACGTTCGGCGTTTCTTCCGTTTTTTTATGCTGCAGCTTTGCTGGTGGGCGTATTTATCGGTACAAGGCTGAATATTTCCGATCAGCGATTTTCGTTTTCGCCTTCTTCTAAAGGGGATAAAATATCCAGGCTCATACAGATTATAGATCGCGAATATGTGGACGAAATCAATGTGGACTCGCTTTCCGAAGCAGCCATCGCCACGTTACTGTCCGAACTTGACCCCCACAGTGCATATATTCCCGCAGCCGACTTAAGTTCCATAAACGAAGATATGGAAGGTAATTTTGAAGGTGTGGGCATTGAATTCGGAATACTTTCCGATACTATTCATGTATTGGCCATTATATCGGGTGGCCCGGCAGAAAAAGCAGGGGTTCAGCCCGGCGATCGGATTGTGCGGATTGAAGAAGAAATGGTTGCCGGGAAAAAAATAAAAAACGAAGAAGTCATCAAAAAACTGCGGGGACCCAAGGGCTCCGAAGTGCAGGTTTACATCAGCCGTAAAGGACAGAAGGACTTGCTTCCCATTAAAATCAAACGGGATAAAATACCCCTTTTCAGTGTAGATGCTTTTTTTATGCTGGATGCCACCACGGGATATATTAAAATCAGCCGGTTTTCGGCCACCACATTCGAAGAATATGAAAAAGCCCTGAACACGTTGAAAGAATCAGGAGCACAGAAACTGATGCTGGATTTACGGGGCAATCCGGGCGGTTATCTTGAACAGGCTGTGAAAATCTGTGATGATTTTTTACCCAAAGGCGAAATGATTGTGTACACCGAAGGGAAAAACCGCAAAAAAGAATCGAGATATGCCACATCCAAAGGCCGCTGGGAAAAACAACCGCTGGTGGTTTTAATAGATGAGACTTCTGCCAGTGCCAGCGAAATTGTGGCGGGTGCTTTGCAGGATCAGGACCGGGCCACATTAGTGGGCAGAAGATCCTTCGGAAAGGGATTGGTGCAGGAACAGATGGAGTTTAAAGATGGATCGGCTATGCGGCTCACCGTAGCGCGTTATTATATGCCTTCCGGCAGAAGCATACAACGCCCCTACTCCAATGGAAACAAAGAATACTACATGGAAATTTACCATAGAGATGAAACTTCCGAAACCGACACCACAAAGGTTGCTGATGACACACTGAAATATTACACCAAAAACAAAAGAGTAATCTATGGCGGGGGCGGTGTGCGCCCCGATGTGGAAGTAAAACGCGATACCGGTTCCTTTTCTCTGGCCTTCATCAAGCTGAACAATAACGGCACATTAGGTAATTTTGCGTTTGATTTTGCCGATAAAAACCGAAACCGGCTGAAAAACCTTCCGGGTGGATTCAAACAATTTGCCCAAACACCCAATAATGAAATCCTTAAAGCGTTTTTAAATTATCTGAATATTTCCGGAACTTCGTACACGAATTCCATTTCACCTGCCGAAATAACCCGCATAAAAGCCGTCATAGCCCGAAATATCTGGGGCAATGAAGGGTATTACTTCATTAGTGTTCAAGATGATAAAGATGTAAAAGTGGCGAAAGAAGTTCTTGACCGATGATTTTTATTTCTCATTTGTTTATATACCTTTAACGCTCAGTAAACAAATTAATAACATGAAAAAACTTTTACTCGGTGCAGTTTGCGCCATGTCTATCATTCCTGCTACGGTTAAAGCCCAGGAAGGCTGCGGAACGGGAAGATACAATACAGAATACTTTGATGACTATGAACTGACTTCTGACATTGTGTATGGAAACAATGCGCAGGGTGCAGGAAATCTGCTGCTTGACTTTTATGAGCCGGCCAATGACCCGATTGCTCAGCGTCCGCTGATTATTTTAGTACATGGCGGATCTTTTATCGGCGGAAGCAAAACGGATGACCCGGCGGTTACTGAGCATTGCATAAGATTTGCCAAAATGGGTTATGCCACGGCGTCCATCAATTATACGCTCGGTTTCGACCAATTTCCGCCGCAGCAGGAATCCGCAGCACGTACCGTATATCGCGCAGCCCGCGAATTAAAAACGGCTGTTCGTTTTTTCCGTAAAGATGCCGCCACCGACAACTTATATAAAATCAATCCAAACGTAATCTTTTTCGGAGGTAACTCTGCAGGAGCCATCACGGCCCTTCATGCAGCATACTTAGACCAGTATAGCGAATTACCAGCCGGTATCGACACTTCCGCTTTAGCACAGGGAAATATGGAAGGCACAGCCTTTGGTCATCCAGGTTATTCAAGCCAAGTTAGTGGGGTAATCAACATGGCCGGCGCCATTGGAGATACAGCATGGATGGATAACAATCATATTATTCCTGTAGTGAGCGCACATGGTGATGACGACGGAACAGTTCCTTACGGATCTGAAACCATCGTTTTTTTGGGAGCATTTCCTGTATTACCTGTTGACGGAAGTGGTTCTATTGACCAATATACAACAAACAATGGAATGAATGCCGATTTATTGATTTTCCCCGGTGATGATCACTGCCCTTGGAACAGCAATGCCACCAAAATGACTCAGGTAATTAACCATAACCGGGATTTCTTATACAATATTCTTTGCGTACTGGCTGATATTGAAGAAAATCCAAGTATGGAAATGAATGTGTTCCCGAATCCTTCTGCCGGAACTTTTTCAATTCAGGTTCCCCAGCAGGAAGAAATGCTTTCTTTCACAATGGTTGATATCACCGGAAAAACGGTTTTATCCGGCAAACAATCGGCCGCAAACGGTATCATTTCCGTATCTGCCGAAAACTTGAACAGCGGTGTATATTATTTCCGCGTTCAGTTGGGTAATAAATCACAGACTGAAAAACTGGTTATTCAGAAATAAATCAACACCTACACACATACAAACAGAAAGGGCCTTCGGGCCCTTTTTTTATAACCTGGTTTTTAGGATAGGTTTACAGTTCAGAAATGCATATATATTTGCCCTACTTAACTCATTAAAATGAAAACAAATACACACAACTTCCGCTTCTCCTTGCTTGTTTTGGCATTTTTGTTTGCCGGGTTTTATTCCTGTTCTGATGGTCCCGGAAAAAAAATAGAAAACGATTATTTCTCGGTAACCATCCCTTCAAATTGGAAAATATCGAATACATTGGATAATTATTACGAAAACGGGGATTTGTATTTTCAAAATGAATCGGGTGGATATGGTAAAAATGCAGGTTTGTATTTCAACGTGTTTTTGGTGGACCTGAACCCGGGATTTAGCGATATGAACATGGAAGACCGCATTATTACGGAAACAAACGACTATATGACACGCTGCCTGAACCCGATGGGTATGAAAGAGTTTGAATATACTTCGGGGGAAGAATTAAACGCTTATTATACACCGCTGACATTCAAGAACAAAACGGCGGTTGAAAAATATTACATTGCCATAGAATCGCCATTCGATGAAAATGAAGGGCCACGCTCCTCATACCGGAAAGGACGTATTATTTCATTTCAGTGCAAAGAAAAGTGGATGATAATACAATATCAGGATTTTGAAAAACATTGGGATGAGAACCACCCGATTTTTGAAAAAATATTGGAAAGTTTTACGCCCAAATGTGAGTAACAGGTTGAGTTTATTAACCTGAGCTTAAAAATTGGCACCCATGTTCCGTTTTTTCTTACCGGCTTTCACACAGGGAGAATCGGATTGAAGCCGAAAGTTACTGATATTATCAAATTTAGGAGAAAGATTCATCAAATTGTTCCCGTTATCTATAGCGCCTTCGGGAAAATATAAATCTCCTATCAAACTATATGATATCAGTGGAATACTACCTCCATTGACATAAAAATTATCGCTTTCATTTCCCCAAACAATATTGTTTATGATTTTAGGTGACGATTCTGTATTACATTCAATTCCGTAACTATTCAGCACCACCGTATTATTTAGTATCAGCGGGCTACTTCCCTTTTTACAGTTAATTCCGGTCCAACCATTTTTTGCCATGATACAATCCACTATTTCTGGAGCGCTTTCATACACAGAAACCACTCCGGTTGCATTGTCATTATTCACAATATTTCGGATATAATACCCATATTCAAATTTGCAGTGTTTGAGTATGTTTCCTTTTTGTGCAGAATGAATCTGAACCACACCCCAATAACCGTTTTTTCCCGCACGGGTAAAAATAATCGGCTTCTGCTTGTTTCCCGAAGCGTTGATTACGCCATTCACCCGTAAAAAGCCTAAATCAAAATCAGGGGAAGTGTAATCTCTGTTTTCCCCGGTTTTAAAAGTAATTACCGTCCCGGGTTTAATGATCAGTGTGCTGTTGAAATCCACGATGGCTTCGCCCTCGATGATGTAGGGAGCCCCCTTTTCACTCCAGACACCCGATACTTTTTCTTTATCACGAATGACCGTTTGGGCATTACAAAACGATGAAAGAAAATACACAGCAAATAAAATGAACATGAAGTTTTTCATATAGATATCGTTTTAGATTAAAAGGTATTCTTTAAACGGCCAGCATATAATCAATATTACAATAGTTACATTTTATATCCCCCAAATGCACTTGCGCCCATCAGAAGATTAATACACTGCCTGCATGATTAGCGCACACAAATACGCACCATACGTTCCCACAGCATAACCCAGAACAGCCAAAAGCGCCCCCACCGATGCCAATGACGGATCAAACGCAGAAGCCACCACCGGCGCCGATGCCGCACCGCCAATATTAGCCTGACTGCCCACCGCAACAAAGAAAAAGGGTGATTTAGAAAGTTTGGCAAATACCAACAAAATTGCAATGTGTACCAAAATCCAGATAAAACCCATCAAAAAATAAATGGGATAATTAAAAATTGAAGTGATATCCATTTGCATGCCGATGGTAGCCACCAATATATATAACAACACCGTACCGATTTTGGATGCTCCGGCTCCTTCCAGTTTTTTTAACGGAGTAAACGAAAGCAGAATACCCAACGTGGAAACTGTTAAGATAACCCAGAAAAAAGAAGAGGAAAGACTGAAACGGTCTAACTCGGGCCAGTTTGTTTTAAAATAGGGCCCTAAAAAATTACCTGCAGCATGTGATACCGCCACGGAAAAAAAGGCTGCTGCTGCCATTTTCATAATATCGGTTACGGAAGCAATCCTGGAAGTACTGATTTGAATTTCCTGCATACGCTTTTTCACCAAATCCAAAGCGGTTGTATCCGCTTTCAAAAATCGGTTCACCCCTTCATTCCGGCTGGCAAAAAACAATAGACCGGCCATAAGCAGATTAGCCATAATCACATCCACGGCAATCATGATAGAAAATAAATCCGCCGAAGGGCCGAATATATCCCGCATAGCTACCTGATTGGCCCCTCCGCCTATCCAACTGCCGGCGATAGCAGCCATGCCCCGCCAAACTTCCTCGGCGCCCACCCCCTGAAAAGCGGATGGCTGTATGATTTTGCAGAGATAAAGCGAAATCGGTCCGCCTAATATTACGCCCAAAGTACCCGCAAAAAAGATGAGAAGGGCTTTCCCTCCAAGTTTTCGCAGCGCCTGTATATCTAAACTGAGCGTAAGCAACACCAAAGAGGCAGGCAACAGATAAGAAGAGGCCATTTTAGGCAAAGCCGACTGGCTTCCTGAAATAATTCCGGCAGAATTTAGTATCCCCGGAATGAAATAACAGAGAAAAAGAGGCGGAATGATTCCATAGAACATTTTCCAACCCTTTTTTTCGGAAGAAGAGGTAGAAAATATAACACCCAAAATGAGCATTAACAACCCAAAAACAATCACATCATTCTTAATCAGACTGCTCATAAATAAATCGTAAATTGAAAAAATAAATTAAGCACCAAACGCATTCCAACCTTTGGATTCCAAATCGTGTTGAATCCCATCGCGGGTTTCCAGTTTCACTCCGTAACTTCTGTCTGTTATATAGCCAAGAAAAGAAATGCCTTTTACATCTTTTATTTTTTCATAATCGGATGGTTTCAGTGTAAACAGCAGTTCATAATCTTCGCCCCCGTTCAGGGCTGCCAGCGTGGGATTAATTTTCATTTCTTCCAGAAAAATGGCAGCCTGCGGATCTACCGGAATCCGTTCATCAAAAATACGGGCTCCACAATCAGATTCTTTACAAATATGATTGATTTCTGAAGCCAATCCGTCCGATACATCAATCATGGCGGTAGGTTTAATTCCCAAACGGGCAAATGTTTCCACCATATCGGCCCGAGCTTCAGGTTTTAACTGACGCTCCAATATATAATCGTTCCCTGTAAGATCAGGCTGTACGGAAGCATTTTCCATAAAAATCCGCTTTTCCCTTTCAAGCAATTGCAAACCTGCATAAGCCGCCCCCAAATCACCCGTTACACAAACAATATCATTGGCCATCGCGCCCGAGCGGTAAACCAGTTCCGACTCTTCGGCATAACCCACGGCTGTAATGGAAATCATTAACCCCTGTGGAGCCGAAGACGTATCTCCTCCAACCATATCCACACCGTAGTGCGTGCATGCCGCATAAATTCCTTCGTAAAGCTCATCAATCGCCTCAAGGGTATAACGGCTCGATACGGCCATACTCACCAGAATATGGGCAGGTTTAGCATTCATGGCAAAAATATCCGAAAGGTTCACCACCACAGATTTATAGCCCAAATGCCTGAGCGGAACATAGGAAATATCAAAGTGAATGCCTTCTACCAGACAATCCGTAGAAATCACCGTTTTTTTACCTTTTGAGTCCAATACGGCTGCATCATCTCCAATAGCTTTTATCGTATTTGCTCCAGATGCAGGAGCTGTTTCACGTATTTTATTAATGAGTCCAAACTCCCCTACTTCACTGAGCGGTGTTAATCCGCCATGATTTCCTGTATCCATTTTTGCTGCTTTTAGTAAAGTTTCGTACCTTCGCCCTGCCTTTTATTTAGATTTATTCTAAATAAGAAAACAAAGGATGAAGTTAAACGTTAATTGAAGTCACAAACCTAATTAGAAATTATGATTACGGTTACCGATAGGGCAAAAGAAAAGATAGCCCATTTAATATATGAAGAAGGAAAACCAACAGACAGCTTTGTGCGCGTGGGTGTTGAAGGAGGCGGATGTTCCGGACTTTCTTATCAATTAGTTTTTGATAATGAACTCAAGGAAGACGACCGCATTTTTGAAGATAAAGGCGTAAAGATTGTAGTAAGCAAAAAGAGTTTTTTATATCTGGTGGGAACCGAGTTAGATTTCTCCGACGGCTTGAACGGAAAAGGTTTTCAGTTTAATAATCCCAATGCTACCCGAACGTGTGGGTGCGGGGAAAGTTTTTCTATTTAATACATCATGAGCGACAGCAATCAGATTATAGACGAAGCCGTTCAGTCGGAATATAAATACGGATTTTACACCGATCTGGAAACCGAGTCTGCCCCAAAAGGACTGACAGAAGATACAATCCGCTTTATCAGCGGAAAAAAGGAAGAACCGGAATGGATGCTCGACTGGCGTCTGAAAGCCTTCAAAAAATGGCAGGAAATGATTGAACCCGAATGGGCGCATGTTTCCTATCCCAAAATCGATTTTCAGGATATCATCTATTATTCCGCGCCCAAAAATGCACCTAAGTATAACAGTTTGGATGAAGTAGATCCGGAAATTCTGGAAACCTTCAAAAAACTGGGCATCTCGCTCGAAGAGCAAAAAGTATTGGCCGGTGTAGCCGTAGATGCAGTAATTGACAGCGTTTCGGTAAAAACTACGTTCCGCGAAAAACTTTCAGAACTCGGCATCATTTTCTGCTCCATTAGCGAAGCATTGAAAGAACACCCCGAACTGGTCAAAAAATACATCGGTTCCGTGGTGCCTGTTACCGATAATTATTATGCCGCACTCAACTCAGCCGTTTTCAGCGACGGTTCCTTTGTATATATTCCCAAGGGTGTGCGATGTCCCATGGAACTATCTACTTATTTCCGCATTAATGCGATAAATACCGGGCAGTTTGAACGTACACTGATAATTGCCGACGAAGGCAGCTATGTAAGTTATCTGGAAGGATGTACCGCTCCCATGCGCGATGAAAACCAATTGCATGCCGCCGTGGTGGAATTAGTAGCCATGACGGATGCCGAAATCAAATACAGCACCGTGCAAAACTGGTATCCCGGCGATAAAGAGGGCAAAGGCGGTATCTATAATTTCGTGACCAAACGCGGAATCTGTAAAGGAGAACGCAGTAAAATCAGCTGGACACAAGTTGAAACCGGTTCGGCCATCACCTGGAAATATCCTTCGGTGGTGTTGAAAGGCGATCATTCCATCGGTGAGTTTTACAGCGTAGCGCTCACCAATAATTATCAGCAGGCCGATACGGGAACCAAAATGATTCATTTGGGAAAAAACACCCGCAGCACGATTGTTTCCAAAGGCATCAGTGCCGGAAAAAGCAATAACAGTTACCGCGGACTGGTAAAAATAGGCCGCGAAGCCGAAGGTGCCCGAAACTTCTCGCAATGCGACAGCCTGTTGATTGGCTCCACCTGCGGAGCACATACGTTTCCGTATATCGAATGTGATCATCCGACGGGTATTGTGGAACATGAAGCCACCACATCCAAAATTGCCGAAGACCAAATTTTTTATCTGAATCAACGCGGCATAAACACCGAAAAAGCGGTGGGCCTTATTGTGAATGGATACTGTAAAGAAGTGTTCAATCAATTACCCATGGAGTTTGCCGTGGAAGCCCAAAAACTGTTAAGCATTTCCTTAGAAGGAAGTGTGGGATAAAATTGTTCGCTTGTTTTTATGTTTAATTGTTTTAATGTTCAATAAAAAAATCAAATCGACAAATGCCTACCATCAACAAGTTCGAGGATTTGGAAATATGGCAATTGGCCAGAGAATTGAACAAAACAATTTGGTTGTTAACCATGAAACAAGAACTTAAAAATCATTTTCATTTAAACGAACAATTAAGGAAGGCAAGCATTTCCATTATGAACAATATTTCAGAGGGTTTTGACAGGGATGGAAACAAAGAATTTATTCAATTTTTATCAATAGCAAAAGGAAGTGCAGGAGAAGTAAAAAATATGCTTTATGCTCTATCTGATATCGGGATGATTTCCCAATCCGAATTTGAGGGAACAAGCTCAGAGGTTGAAAAAATCAAAAATAAAATCGGTAAACTCATGAATTACCTGAAAGATTCTGAATTAAAAGGAAAAAAATTCAAAACATTCGAACACAAGAACAACTAAACATAAAAACATTCAAACAGAAGAACAACCGAACATGTTAACAATAAAAAACCTCCACGCCAAAATCGGCGATAAAGAAATCCTGAAAGGCATAAATCTGGAAGTGAAGCCGGGCGAAATCCACGCCATTATGGGACCCAACGGTTCAGGAAAAAGTACCCTTTCGGCAGTATTGGCCGGCAAAGAAGAGTACGAAGTAACCGATGGTGAAGTGCTCTTCAACGGAAAAAACCTGTTGGATCTGGCTCCCGAAGAAAGAGCCGGTGAAGGAATATTTCTGGCATTTCAATATCCGGTTGAAATTCCCGGGGTGAGTATGACCAATTTCATGCGTACTGCCGTGAACGAAATACGCCAATACCGTGGACAGGATGCCTTGGAAGCCAAAGATTTTTTGAAGCTGAGCAAAGAAAAACAGGCGTTGGTGGAGTTGGACAAAAAACTGGCGGGACGTTCGGTGAATGAAGGGTTTTCGGGCGGTGAAAAGAAACGCAACGAAATTTATCAGATGGCCATGCTCGAGCCCACACTTTCCGTGTTGGACGAAACCGATTCAGGCTTAGATATTGACGCCCTTCGCATCGTGGCCGATGGCGTGAACAAACTGCGCAACGAAAACAATGCATACATTGTAATAACCCATTATCAAAGACTTTTAGACTATATCGTACCCGATTTTGTGCATGTATTATACAATGGAAAAATTGTAAAATCGGGCGATAAAAACCTTGCTCTGGAACTGGAAGAAAGAGGATACGACCACATAAAAGCCGAAGTGACTGCATAAGATTATGGAAAACACACTGGAAAAAACCGATATCTCACAACGCTTACTGGGCAAGGCTTTAGGCCAAAAGCCCGCGTTGCCTTTGTCGGAAAATACCATAGAAAAAGCACAATCGGTGCTCAAAAAATTCGGCATTCCCGAGGTGAAAAATGAGCGGTACAAATACGCCAACATCAAAAACATTCTCAATAAAACAGTCTTAGAAACCGAAGGAATTTCAGCACGCGAAAACTATCCGATTGCCGACTCCCTTTCGGTGTTGAATGGAAAAAACATGTTGGTTACCGTTAACGGAAAAGTAGTAAAGCAGGAAATAAGCGAAGCTTTCCACATCGGTACCATACAGGATTATCTGGCTTATGAGCCTCAGATTTCCTTTGATGAAGCAGATTCCATGCAGGCGCTGGCGTTGTTGACCGCGCAGGATGGTTTTCATCTGAAAATTGGCCGCGACACAACAGAACCACTTATCTGGCTCAACATTACCGATACAAAAACGCCTTCGTACTACGCCACGGTAAACTGCATAGAATCGGCAGCCGGTTCAGCAGCAGAAATCATTGAAATTCGTATAGGCCGCAATGCCGCTTCGTTTACCAATCAATACACGCTGGTAAAAACGCATGAGCATGCCACGCTCAGAATGGCCGCCACCGATGAAAATCTGCACTCATTTTCGGGCGTATTTACCGTGCATGGTATTCAGAAAAAAGGCTCCACATTTTCGCACTCCATTTTAGGAACGGGAGCTTCGTTTATGCGTCAGAATATTTCTGCAGAACACGAAGACGAAAACTGCCATACGGAACTGAACGGATTTTATGCCGTGGACGGTGAACGTCATGCTGATTTTCAAACCGTGGTAAAACATATGTTTCCGAATTGCACCAGCGACGAAATGTATAAAGGAATTGCGGCAGGAAAAGGAAAAGCCATATTCAACGGAAAAGTATATGTGGCAAGGGATGCACAAAAAACAAATGCTTACCAGTCCAACAAAAATATTCTACTTTCCGACGAAGCTTTAATCCGTTCAAAACCTGAATTGGAAATCTATGCCGACGATGTAAAATGTTCGCACGGTAGCACCACAGGACAAACCGACACTAAAAGTCTATTTTATCTTCGAAGCAGAGGGATCCGCGAAAAAGAAGCACAAAAAATGCTGATGCTGGCTTTTGCGGGTGATGTATTAGACCGAATTTCAAACGAGTCGCTTCGCGAATATTTTTCGTCGGTGGCCGAAAATAAACTCATGCAGTTGATATAACAATCCCTTCCGATTTGGAAAAAGTAAATGACATAACTACCCTTTGGAGAAAGCAGTTTCCCATACTTACCCAACAGGTAAACGGGAAACCTCTGGTGTATTTTGACAATGCGGCCACTTCGCAAAAACCGCTCAGGGTAATTCAGTCGCTTAGTGATTACTACACCCGATACAACAGCAATGTGCACCGGGGGGTGCATACATTGAGTCAGATGGCTACCGATGCGTTTGAAGAAGCGCGGGAACTCACGGCATCTTTCATACATGCAGGCGAAAAAGAAGAAGTAATTTTTACCAAAGGAACCACAGATTCCATCAATCTGGTGGCCCAATCATTTGGCGAGAAATTTTTACAAGCCGGAAAAGAAATCTGGATTTCGGCCATGGAGCATCATGCGAATATTGTTCCGTGGCAGATGATTTGCGAAAAGAAGGGCGCTAAACTCAAAGTGATTCCCATGAACCGCGAAGGCGTTCTGCTTACGGAAGAACTTTATCAAAACCTCTCCGAAAATATTGCGCTGATAGCCGTTACCCATGTTTCCAACTCCCTGGGAACCATAAATCCCGTGAAAGAAATTATTGCACGGGCACATACATTCGGTATTCCGGTATTGGTGGACGGAGCACAGGCTGTGCCACACATGTCCGTGAATGTGCAGGAGTTGGATTGTGATTTTTACTGTTTTTCCGCCCACAAAATGTATGGCCCCACCGGTATTGGGGTATTATACGGAAAACGCAAATGGCTGGAAGCCATGCCCCCCTATCAGGGAGGTGGCGATATGATTGAAACCGTAACGTTTGAAAAAACAGATTACAACGTAATCCCGTTTAAATTTGAAGCCGGCACGCCCCATATTGAAGGCGCCATAGGACTGGCGGAAGCCATTCGCTTTATACAGGAAACGGGAATCGAAAATATTGAAAAACGCGAGCAGGAACTGTTGCACTATGCCATGGAAAAACTATCCGAAATAGAGGGCATCACCTATATCGGAACCGCTCCCGAAAAAGCGGCTGTTATCTCGTTTTTGATTGAAGGGGCACACCCCTATGATGTAGGATTTATTTTGGATAAACAGGGTATTGCCGTGCGCACGGGACATCATTGCACACAGCCTGTGATGCAGTTTTTTGATATTCCCGGAACGGTTCGGGCATCTTTTGCGTTTTACAATACCGAAGAAGAAATAGGCCGTCTGGCAGAAGGCATTCAAAAAGCCAAAAACATGCTATTGTGATGAAGATTGAAGAAATAGAAGACGAAATCCGCGAAGAGTTTGCCCTTTTCGACGACTGGGAAGACCGTTATAACTATATCATTGATATGGGAAAAGACCTTCCGTTGATAGATCCTGCCCTAAAAACAGACGACCGGCTGATAAAAGGCTGTCAGAGCCGGGTATGGCTCAGGGCCGAGCATCAGGATGGAAAAATTATGTACACGGCTGACAGTGATGCCATCATCACCAAAGGCATTATTTCTATGCTGATTCGCGTGCTTTCCGGTCAAAAACCCGAAGAGATTGTGCAGTCGCAGGTTACGTTTATAGACGATATCGGCCTGAAAGAGCACCTCTCGCCTACCCGATCCAACGGATTGGTGAGTATGATACAACACATGAAACATTACGCTTCCCAATACGCATCATTAAAATCGTAACAACATGGCGGACGAAAAACAATTGCTGGAAGAAGAAATCATCAAGAGCATAAAAACCATTTATGATCCTGAAATTCCCGTGGATGTATTTGAGCTCGGACTTATTTACGAAATCACAATCAACGAAGACAATTCCGTAAAAATACTGATGACACTTACTTCGCCCAATTGCCCTTCGGCAGAAGAAATTCCGAGAGACATTCAGGAAAAAGTATCGGCTATTGAAGCCGTAAAAAGCGTGAAAGTAGAAATCACCTTTGACCCGCCCTGGGATAAAGATATGATGAGCGAAGAAGCCCAGCTTGAGCTTGGATTTATGTAAACCCACGTATGGACCCAATCATTAATAAAGTAGCGGAAAGCGGAATCATTACCCTGGATCTGGCAGAACTGGTAAACCAAGAGCCTGCGTCTGAATTAGATATATCCGTATTTTTATTTGAAGGTTTAATTCTTCGCGAAAAAGAATTCAGAACCCGGCTCACAGAAACCGACTGGTCGCAATATGCCGATAAATGGGTGGGTGTATATTGCAGCACGGATGCCATCATTCAAAAATGGGCATGGATGCTCATTGTAAAACAGTTATACCCATTTACAAACCGAATTTTATTTTCAAATCCGGATGAATTAAAAGAAAAAATCCTGTTGGAAAAAATTCAACAGTTGGATATAACACCCTATACCGATGCCAGAGTGGTAATAAAAGGCTGTGGTGAAAAATTTGTAACCGAAAAAGCCTATCTGCAAATAAGCATACGATTGATTCCTGTGGTTAAAAACCTGATGTATGGAGAGCCATGCAGTACAGTCCCCGTTTACAAAAAGAAATAAACCTGATTTTTAATTGGGAATAAAAGCGGATGCTTTTTGGTAAGTCCAACCTGCACCCAGTGCAATAAAAGGTCCATTCGCCATATTTTCTTTGTTATATCGGAGCGGAACTCCGTTTTCGGCATACAGCACATCACCACCCGATTGAATCAACAAAGCATGGCCGGCGGCAGTGTCCCATTCCATAGTGGGCGAAAAACGCGGATAAACAGACGCTTTCCCTTCTGCCATCATACAAAACTTAAGCGAACTGCCCGCACTGAGCACTTCGCCCTGAGGATAGGAACTTCTGTACCTCTGAATAAATCCCTGGGTGGTTTTATCCTGATGAGAAACGCTGGCACAAAGATTTCCGGGGAAAATTTCCGTTTTCCATAAAAAGCAACCCCTTGCATTATGGAATAATCCCTTTTCATCCTGTTCCAATTCTTCTTTCAGTAAACCGGATTCATCCGTACGGTACAGAAGTCCCAAAGCCGGTGCAAAAACCAGCCCTCCAACAGGGTATCCCTCTTCTACCAGTGCGATGTTAATTGTAAATTCTCCTGTCCGTTTTATATATTCTTTGGTTCCGTCAAGCGGATCCACAATCCATACTTTTTTCCAATCTTTTCTTTTTTCGTAAGATTCCAAAGAAGATTCTTCGCTGATTACCGGCAAACCCGTTTCTTTCAGAAACTGGCGTATGAGCTTATCGGCAGCTTTATCTGCCTCTGTTACCGGCGACAAATCCTCTTTCTGTTCCACAGAAAATCCGCCTTTGTAATACTCCATTATGATGCGGCCTGCTTCCAAAGCGGCGTCATGAACTATTTGGGCGTATTCTTTCTGCATTATCCTTTTACTTTATTTCGGATTAATGAAGTAACCACTTCCATAACATCCAAACCCGCTGCTCTCAACTGCTGCGGCACAATGCTGGCCTCGCTGAAGCCGGGTACCGTATTTACTTCCATGAAATAGGGTACACCGTCTCTTATGATAAAATCCACCCGTACCATCGCATCGCAATGCAACACCCGATACACTTTTCTGGTGAGTTCGTTAATCCATGACTTCAATTCATTAGGTAAGGGAGCGGGCGTAATTTCATCACTTTCGCCCATATATTTGGCTTTGTAATCAAAGAACTCGTTATGAGGCCGTATTTCTGTAATGGGCAGACAGACCAATGAGCCGGCATTATCATAAATTCCGCAAGTAATTTCCGTACCCTGCAAAAATTCTTCAGCCAACACTTCATGGTCGTGTAAACAAGCATCTTCAAAAGCAGCCTGCAGACCGTCAATAGTTTTCACTTTGTGGGTAGCCACACTGCTTCCACCGCTGTTGGGTTTAATAAATAAAGGCAGAGAAAGTTCTTTCACCAGTTTATCCCAATCGGGTTGTGAGCCTCTGGGTAATATTTTAGATTTTGCCGTAGGCAAACCGTTTTGCCTGATTAAATCTTTGGAAAGGGATTTGGAAGAAGTGAGCGAACAGCACACAATACCGGGTCCCACATACGGAATATTCAACACTTCAAAATAGCCCTGAATGCGCCCGTCTTCACCGGGTGTACCGTGTATAATGAGATATGCACCGTCGAAACGGATTTTTTCGCCTGAAACTATTACCGAGAAATCGTCTTTATCAACCGGATATATCTGACCATTTACTTCAGCCGTCCAATCGGTTCCTTTCACCAACACAAAATAGGGCTCGAATTCCTTAGTATCAATGGACTTCATCACCATCCGGCCACTTTTGACCGAAATATCAAACTCTGCTGAATTACCGCCTGCCACTACGGCAATTTTTTTCATGTGATTATACTTACAAAAGCAAAGAAACGTTAATACCCGGTGACAAAAGATGAATAAAAACACAACTTATCAACCCGGAATGGTGAATAACAGAGGGATTACAAACAACATATCAATTACCATTGAATTCGTTACCTTTGCCCGTATGATAGGTTATAAACACTTCACAATCTGCAAAGCATGAAGCGCGGTTTTTTAGGTCAGTTTTTAATTGCTTTGGCAGTAATGGGAGTTACGGCATTTATTCTCCTCAAATCGCTCGATTTATATAGCCGACATGGTAATGCCATAGTGGTTCCCCATGTGGTAGATTTACAGGCAGAAGAAGCCATTAACAAACTGGATGATGAAAATCTTGAAGCGGTAATTACCGATTCCCTGTATCAGGATGGAAAAGAACCCGGTGTAGTACTGGAACAAAACCCCACAGGGGGCGAAGAAGTAAAAAAAGGGCGCAAAATTTACCTGTTGGTCAGCACGGGAAATCCCCCCATGGTGGAAGTTCCTGAACTGCGTGACCTGAGTATGAGAGAGGCCAATGCCCTATTGGAAACCAAAGGATTAAAGCTGGGAAAAGTAACCAAAAAACCGGGTCCGGGTGCCGTGTTGGACATGATGCATAAAGGCAAAAGCATTCCCGCTAAAACCAAAATTCAAAAAGGCATGAGCGTGGATGTGGTTATCGGAACCGGCATGGGCGGGGAAAAAGTACCTGTTCCCGACCTGAAGGGAATGACCCGAACCGAAGCAATTAACCTCCTTACATCCATGGGTTTAGGACTTGGATTTGAAAAATATGAAAACGTAAAAGATACGGCAAGAGCGCGTATAACTAAACAATATCCCACAGCCACCGACGAACCTTCCATTACCACGGGTAATGTGGTTGATTTATGGTATGGACAATAAATGTATTATGAAACACAGAAGAATACTGAATCTGAGACTATTTTCTCTCTTCATATTTACGCTATTTCTGAGTAATGCTTACGCGCAGCATCCGCTCAATCTGGAGCCCCTTTCCACCAATCCGGTGCTGGCCGAAAAACATGCCCTTACGCCAAAAAACTTATTTCCAAACGGAAGTAATGTTTTTTATTTCATGGACACGCTCTCGCTCCCGTTTATTGATGATTTTTCTACCGATAAATTCAAAGATTTCAGGCTGTATCAATACTCGGGAATCTATTTTGACACGCTGCATTACTTTCAGGCTTTCAATTATTCAGAGCCTTTTCCCAACTCCATTGAATATGTGTTTACCAAGCCTGATACCTTTATTGTTACCGGCGACACTACGTTTATAACGGCACCTTCTGCCGCGCCACAGTTTAAACTATTGATTTACGACACTCTTTCTAATCCTTATGTGGCCATTGATTCCATTTTTGCCTGGCCATTTATTCCCAAAATGGTTTCGGTAAACAATTTCATTCCCACCTATGCTGAAGATTTTGTACCCGACGGCGAAATCAACAACCGCGAAAAAATCTATTACATCGTGCCCACATCGCCTAACGATAAATCGTTGTGGACAGATAGAAATGTGTATGTAAGTAATTCCATGGCGGTAAAACCTCCCACCATCGGCACGGCCGTTTTTGATGGGATAGATTACCGGGGAATGCCCTATTCTTCCAATGAAAGTGCGTATGGAATAGCCGATTATCTAACTTCAAAACCGATAGATTTGAGCGGATATTTACCGGGCGATTCCCTTTATCTGAGTTTCTACATACAACCTCAGGGGCTGGGATTTTTTCCGGAACCTAAAGACACGTTTGTATTGGAATTTAAAAGCCCTTCAAACCCAAACTGGAAGTGGGTATGGAGTAAAGCCGGCGGACAATTGGAAGATTTTTCGCACATCATGATACCGATTACGGCCAATGAATGGTTTGTGAAAGGCTTTCAATTCCGTTTTAAGAACTATGCGGGACTGGCCGCCAATATGGATCACTGGTTGTTGGATTACGTAAGACTGGACGCCAATCGTAACCGTCAGGACACGCTGTTCAATGATGTTGCTTTTGTAACCCGTCCACAGTCTATTTTAGTACGCTACGAAGAAATGCCGGCGCGCCAGTTTAAGCAGGAAGAAGTGGACCAAAAATGGGAAATGGAATCGGCAAACCTTTGGAATACCTGTAAATGGATTACGTACGGACATACGCTGTTTCATCCTAACGGTGATTCGCTCACTTCTTATCCACAGGATGACCCGCCGCCTCCCGGGGCTTTTGATACATCTTGCGTGAACACCTATTTTCCAGGCATGATATACAACGACAATTACCGGCATTTTCTCCCTTCGTTTTCCTATTTATTTGATGTGTTCGATGTAAACTGTTGTCCTTATCAGGATAGTATGATGTTTACCGTAAGACACGTAATTAAAAACCTGACAGGTCCAAACGGTAATGTGACCATTGATGCTAACCCGGGGAATGACACCGTGTACAAATACCAGAAATTCTACAACTACTTTGCTTACGATGACGGCGAAGCCGAAAGCTCTTTTTTCTTAGGGTCTACGGGACAAATAGCCTACGAATTCGAAATGAATTTTGCCGACACCCTGCGGGCTATTCAGTTTTACTTTAATCCGCAGAAACCAAACGTATCCAACAACAATTTTGAACTGCGGGTATGGAGCAATTTGAGCGACACCCAGGAAGACACGGTTTATGCACAAACCTTTTTACAGCCGATTTATAATCCTGCCGGACCGAACCAGTTTACCACTTACATCTTAAACCGCCCCGTGGGGCTTCCTGTAGGTAAGTTTTATGTAGGCTGGAGGCAGAATACCCAATTTAAAATGAATATCGGCTTTGATAAAAACATCGATAATTCCGATAAAATATTCTACAAAACCACGGGACAATGGTTTCCGTTCAGCGACATTCCGGGATATGAAGGAAGTTTTATGATCCGCCCCATTGTCGGAGATCCCGTTTCGCCCGAAGATTTTGTGAGTGTTTCGGAACCCGTGAAACCCGAACCGTCCTCAGTCAGGGTGTTTCCTAATCCTTCTTCAGGCATTTTCAATTATGAAATGAGTTCCGAAATTCCTGCCGATCTTACCATATCCGTAATTGATCTGAGCGGTAAAAATGTGCTGGACACACAAGCCGATTTTTCGCGCACACTGGATTTAAGCGGACTGAAACCGGGAATTTATTTTGCCCGTTTCGTGTCCAAAAATGCCTCTTTCCATTCCGTTCAAAAATTAATTCTCACCCAATAACGTGGAATCAGAACCGGACGAACTCCCCGATTTTCTTTCAGAAGATTCCGATGCAGGAGATGAGCTGTACGAACATTTCCGCCTGGTGGTGGATAAAGGGCAGAGCCCCATCCGTATCGACCGTTTTTTAACGGCCCGTATGGAAAATAAAAGCCGAAACCGAATTCAAATTGCGGCCTCGGCAGGTTCCATTTTGGTAAATGGGAAATCGGTTAAATCCAATTACAAGGTAAAACCCTGCGATGAAATTACCATCGTACTCTCTACTCCGCCCGTAAACAAGTTTTTGGTTCCCGAAAATATTCCGCTCAATATTATCTACGAAGATGATGATCTGCTGGTGGTGAATAAAAATGCCGGTATGGTGGTACATCCCGGGGTAGGTAATTTTTCGGGCACCCTGGTGAATGCCTTATCCTATCATTTTCAAAATCTACCGGTTTCCAAAAGCAACCGGGTAAATGATACCGATTTACCCAGACCGGGACTGGTGCACAGGATTGATAAAAACACATCTGGACTTTTGGTTATTGCCAAACATGAAGAGGCAATGACTTTTCTGGCTAAGCAGTTTTACGACAAAACCGTGGACAGAAAATACATTGCGCTGGTTTGGGGCAATGTAGAAGAGGATTCCGGAACCATTGAAGGAAACATTGGCCGCGATGAAAGGCAGCGCAAACTGTACCGGGTTTTTACGGATGGCAGTTCGGGTAAACCAGCCATTACCCATTACAAAGTAATCAAACGATTTGGGTATGTAACCCTCTGTGAATGTGTATTGGAAACTGGGCGTACACACCAGATCCGGGTGCATATGAAACACATCGGACATACCCTGTTTAATGACGACCGCTACGATGGCAACCGGGTATTGAAAGGTCCCAATTCAGGCAGCTACAAACAATTTGTAAGCAACTGTTTTGAATTAGTTCCCGGACAGGCGTTACATGCCAAAACATTGGGTTTTATTCATCCCTCCACCAAAAAACATCTGCAATTTGATTCCGAATTACCGGAGGGATTTGAAAAAATGCTGGAAAAGTGGGAGAATTATGTAACCCACACCCTGAAAGAAGATATTCAGGGCTAATGTTTCCCTTTTTTCTTTTTGTGTTCGCGGTGGGGCGGCTCATAAATCAAACGCACAAATGCACTGAACCGCTCATTTTCCCGTTCAATCGGAATTCCGGCTACTATACCGATCAAGGCTGATTCCGAAATGCCTACCCTCAGTTGGGGGCGGATTACCATATCAAAATCGTTTTTATAAATCTCTTTATTGAACTCCACACCCACAAAATTCCTCGTACCGGGAATCATATAATGAATATTGGTGTTTATCTGGTATTCCCACGAAAAATGGTTGTTTGAAAAATGTTGGGTAAACACAGGTCCGGTGTAAACTAATGTATGCCAGTTATTTCCCCAGCGTTTTGCCGCCACAAAAAATGGATTGTATTTATTCCCTGTCAGGAATGTACCGTTCCTAAGTCGCTTAAATTCATTAATTTCCAATTCATTAATATACCCAAGAGCCATAGATGTTTTCCACTTTTCTTTTACTAAAAAACTCCATTGTACGGCGGTTTTTATTCCATTCAGCTTACTGCCCGGAATGCTGTCTTTATTCTGTCCCCGCATGGGGGCAATGATGGTAAAAGGGAGTTCCACTTCAAGCCCCAGGCGGTTTATCGGAGCCCATTCGTATTCAACTAAAGCCTGATAAGAATCAAACCTTAGATTATCCGTAATACCCATACCCACATTTAATTCACGTTCCCCTTTTCGGGCTCCCAAATCTCTGATGAGATCAATATATAAAGGTTCGGCATGTAGCACTTTATCACCCCCTTTTGCGTCTTCTGTCAAAGAGATAAAAATGCTGTCTCTGATTTCCCGTTCAATTTTGACAGAATCAGATATTTGGGCTGACAACGAGCCAAGATAGAAAACACAAGAAAAGACAAATAATACGCTTCTTTTTATCACCCTTCAACACTTAAAGGCGCTAAAATAGATGTGCAGATTTTTATTTGCCGTTAAAAAAGGGTTAATCTTAATCTTTTTTGAAGGAGGCAATCAAACGGAATCCCACATAACAATGTGTGGAATCGGCATGAAGCGGTTTACGGCGGCTTATGTATTGATCTTTATACATGTCTGCCCAAGAGCCCCCTTTGAGGGTATAAATGCCTTCTTTTATCTCAGATTTCCATTCTGCGGGATTGGTGCCTTCAATACGATTATATTCGATGAACACATCAGAAACCCACTCCGAAACATTACCCACCATATCATACAATCCATACGGATTGGGTGCATAACTCATCACGGGGCAGGTTTGAAAACAGCGGTCGCTTATAAAATTTCCCTCGTCGGTTTTGTAATTCCCTCTAAACAATTTCTTTTTGGCATCGTAAAGCCCGAAAACACCACAGTCATACAGCCATTTATCTGAATTATCAAAACCATAACAGGTTCTTTCCAATCCGCCGGACGCTGCATATTGCCATTCGGCTGCGCTCGGAAGCCTGACTTCGCCATATACCTGCTTGGCGGCAGGTAAAGTACTTATGTATGCTTTCACTTTTTGATTGGCCCACTCACAAAAGGCATTGGCTTTTGTAAAATTCACACCCACTACCGGATAATTATTGTAAGCTTCATTTTGAAAATAATTCAGCTTCAACGGTTCATTATAGCTGTATGAAAAATCATTTACCCACGAAAGCGTATCGGGCAGTAACAAAATGGCTTTAGCGGGCTCGGTTTTCGCCACATCATGCAAAAAACGTCTGTACCAAAGGTTAGTGACCTCGCGGTTCTGTATGTAGAAAGAATTCAATGTAACCAGTTGAGATGGAGAACGGCCCTGATCTCCATCGAGTTTAAACGTTCCTCCGGGAATGAAAACCAGTTCATTCAAAATGGATTTCCCCGGGTTTTTCAGTTCCAGGCCCGGATTACTGATATAATCGGGCACTTTTTGACTTTGGGCAAAAAGTGAACTAAAAAGTGCTGCTGTAAAAAAGTACATTGTTTTCATATGGTAAGTTACTGATTGGACTAAATAAACTGAATAGGGCAAAACTTACCTAAGAATTTCAAGTTTTTTAAGGAATTAAAACAGTGTGCTAAAAAAAATCAGTACTTTAATATTTTCTGGGGTTTCAGGTCTGTTTCAGGAAAACGGATGATATACCACCCGGGAGCAAATGCATCAGCATGTAAAATTCTTTCTCCGTCAGTAACATAGCCCGAGTGAAGCAGTTTCCCCTCCATGGAATAAATTTGAATCTGTAATTTCTCGATCTGATTTTGGATAGAAACGATTGCCCCTTCTTGGGTTGGATTGGGAAATAGAGAAACAGAGACACCGTTTTCTACGTGTTGCTCATTGGATACATTCTGTATGGCAAAAATCCCCGACAAAGCCCAAAAGTCAAAATTAATACCCGAAGATTGTGCCTGATAAAACCGAAGTTTAGTGTTATTGGTTAATCCTGCGGCGGGCAACTGGGCATATATGGTTGTCCAGTTTAAAAAAGGAGTAATACCGCCACCGGATATCGGAGAATTCAGATACGTTTCTGAATCTATACCTGCCGGATGTAAATGACGAAACGTACTCCAAGTAGCTCCATCATTAATTGAATACTGTAACTGCAAGCCTTCCGCATTCAAGTCAGGACCGTCACATGAAGTACTTCCCCCCTGAGGTGAATATTTAAACGTGAAAATCACTTTAACGCCCACTGATTGCGAAAAATCCATCGATGGAGATTGAAATGATGGCTGACTCACGGGATTTCCGCCTAAGGACATCCACATATAATTTTCATTTCCGTTTTCCGTGAGACAGGTATTTCCAAACCCGTAATTCCCGGTAGTGGTCCATCCTGCAGGTAGAGTTCCACTATTAAAATCTACATTGAAATACGATTGTGCGTGAGCGCCCATTGCCACACATGTAATTAACATGGAAATCAAAAAGGTATTTTTCATAATTAAACGTTTTGACCAAAATACAAAAAAAAAGAAACCGGGACCCGCTTTTTGGAGAGCGAATCCCGGTAACCCTTAACCCTAACCTATGAAAACTTTATGAAAAATCTACGCATGAATATTTACAAGTACCGTACCATAAAAACTTAACGAATTGTTAGAATTTTATTAAAATCTGCCTTTTTACTCATTTCTAAACACAATCTGTCCGTCGAACTGGTCAATGATAATCTTGCGGTCTTTATCCACTTTACCGGCTAAAATCATTTTAGACAGTTCGTTCATCACTTTTTTCTGCAATACCCGTTTCAGCGGGCGGGCGCCAAATGTAGGATCGTACCCCAACTGCGCCAACCAATCTAATGCATCCGGTGTGAATCCGAGCTGGATTCCATTATTTTCCATCAACATTTTAGAAATTCCACGAAGCTGCAGTTCTACAATTTTGTGAATGTCATCCCGGTTCAGCGGAGTAAACAATATGGTTTCGTCTATCCGGTTCAAAAATTCGGGACGAAGCGTTTTTCGGAGTAGTTCAAATACTTCCGTTTTAGTTCTTGCAATCACCTCTTCTTCGTTGGCCGGAGTAAGCTCCGAATAATTCTCCTGAATGATATGTGAGCCCAGGTTGGAGGTAAGAATGATAATCGTGTTTTTAAAATTGGCCAACCGGCCTTTATTATCTGTAAGCCTTCCATCATCTAATACCTGCAGCAATATGTTGAATACATCCGGATGCGCTTTTTCGATTTCATCGAGCAATACCACACTGTAGGGTTTTCTGCGCACGGCTTCGGTAAGCTGTCCGCCTTCATCATATCCCACGTATCCCGGAGGCGCTCCCACCAATCGGGAAACACTATGTTTTTCCTGATATTCGCTCATATCGATACGGGTCAGCGCATCTTCATTATCAAACAGGTATTCGGCGAGGGCCTTAGCCAGTTCTGTTTTACCCACGCCCGTACTACCCAGAAAAATAAACGATCCGATAGGCCGTTTGGGATCCTGCAGACCGGCGCGGTTTCTTCTTACGGCATCGGCCACCGCTTCAATGGCTTCCTCCTGTCCCACCACGCGTTTATGCAATTCATCTTCGAGATGAAGTAATTTTTCACGCTCACTCTGCAGCATTTTGCTTACCGGGATTCCCGTCCAGCGGGAAACCACATCGGCAATATCCTCTGCGGTAACTTCCTCTTTGATCAGTGACTTGTTGTCGGATTGCATTTCGCTTAAACGGGCCTGCGCATCGGTAAGACGGGTTTCTGCTTCGCGGATTTGTCCGTAGCGGATTTCGGCCACTTTACCAAAATCGCCTTCTCTTTCCGCCTGTTCCGCTTTGAATTTGAGTTGCTCTATTTCCGCTTTCGTTTTCTGGATATTTTCAACCACTTCTTTCTCTGAACTCCAGCGGGCATTGATGGCGTTGCGTTTTTCGGTAAGCTCGGCAATATCCTTTGATAATTTATCTACTTTTTCGTTGTCTCCTTCGCGGCGGATGGCTTCCCGCTCAATTTCAAGACGGAAAATTTCGCGCTCCACCGCATCCAATTCCTCGGGTTTGGAGTTGATTTCAATCCGTAATTTGGCGCAGGCCTCATCCATCAGGTCAATGGCTTTATCGGGCAAAAAACGGTCGGTAATATAGCGTTGTGAAAACTCCACCGAGGCCACCACGGCTTCATCTTTGATGCGTACTTTATGGTGTGTTTCGTATTTTTCTTTGATTCCCCTCAAAATAGAAATGGCATCTTCGGTTGAAGGTTCATCTACCTGCACCTTTTGAAAACGGCGTTCAAGCGCTTTATCACTTTCAAAATATTTTTGAAACTCATCCAACGTAGTGGCACCTATGGCTCTCAATTCGCCACGGGCCAGGGCCGGTTTTAAAATATTGGCGGCATCCATGGCTCCCTGTCCTCCACCGGCGCCCACGAGTGTGTGTATTTCATCAATGAACAGAATGATTTCTCCATCGGAATTTTGCACTTCCTTCACTACGGATTTGAGCCTGTCTTCAAATTCGCCTTTGTATTTTGCACCCGCAATCAGCGCTCCCATATCCAGCGAATAAATCGTTTTCGACATCAGGTTTTCAGGCACATCTCCTTTTATGATGCGATGAGCCAACCCTTCGGCGATGGCTGTTTTACCCACCCCGGGTTCACCGATGAGCACCGGATTGTTTTTGGTTCTGCGGGAAAGGATATGCAACACGCGACGAATTTCTTCGTCTCTTCCGATTACGGGATCCAATTTACCCGACTTGGCCGCTGCATTTAAGTTCCGTGCATATTTGGAAAGGGCATTATAGGTTTCCTCAGATCCGGAGCCGGTAACTTTTGCGCCCTTACGCAAATCTGCAATAGCTGCTTTGAGCCCTTTATCCGTAACACCCTGATCTTTCAAAATCTGTGAAACTCTGTCGTTAAGCGACAAAAGCCCCTGCATCAACATTTCAACGGCAACAAAATCATCTCCCGCTTCCTTGGCAAAATGTTGGGCTTTGGCAATCGCTTTAGCCACATCCTGAGAAACGTGTACCTGTCCGGACGATTTTGGAAAAGTGGCGATGATTTCATCCATTTTCTTTTCTACCAATTCCGGATTAACCTGTTGTTTTTTTAACAGAAACGGGGTTACTTCTTTGTCTTCCTGAAGAAGCGCTTTAAGAAGGTGGGCCGTTTCCATAACCGGATTATCCAAAGCCATCGCTTGTTGTTGGGCGGCCTGTAGAATTTCCTGTGCTTTTGTGGTGAATTTTTCTAAATTCATGTGTAATCTGATTAATTTTCTTTTTGCTTTTTACTCAAAAGTACTGCCGTAAAAAATAAGGCAAATATCAATTATTTGATTTTCTGATATTTACCATATTACAACAAAAACATATTCGCGACAATATGACAGCAAGTGCTTCATTTATATGAAAATATGGCATTATAAAAAAATTAATTATCCTCTTCTTGCATACCAAAATTACGTTACATTTATGACGAATTATTAAGCACACTACATGAAGAAAATTGTACTGACACTTCTGACGGGTTTATTTCTTGTGACCCTGCACGCTCAGAATGTAGGAATCGGGACAAACACACCCGACAACACCGCGATTCTTGATTTGTATTCGGACAGTACGGGCTTTTTGGCTCCGCGGCTCACCAAAATACAACGGGATGGTATTACGGCTCCTGCTCATGGTCTGATTATTTTTAATGTGACAGACAGCACACTCGAATATTGGAATGGACAGTGTTGGCTGCGTTCTTATCAGGAAGATTGTAATGCCTGCTATTTTGATGTAAACATGAGTGCACTGGCCGACACCATTGACCGTGTAATTTCTGATTCAGTTCTAATAACGGCGAATATTGTTCAGACTTCGGGTACACCTACTTCGGTGGGTTTTGGCGTATTGACGCCGCTGCCTCCCGGTGTTACGGTTTCTTTTTCCAACAATCCGATTACACCACCGGGCTCCACGGACATTGTGTTCCATGCCACTCCTTTTGCGCCTGCCGGTACGTACAATATCATCATTCAGTTCTTCTGCGGCTCTTCTTTTCAAAATATTGTTTTCAACCTAACCATAGAACCCTGTTATATTCTCAATGTCATCAACAGTACATTGAATTATAACATGTCCACAGACCTATATAATACATATCCCAATGCCCCTACCAATCAGCCTATTTGTGTGGTGGCTATTGTAGGTACTGGCGTAGAAATATCCAGCACCTCCACGGCACAACCAGCTTTTACCACAGGTAACTTACCGGCGGGTTCTTTAGTGGGCATTTTAAATAATGGTAACATCCTCGGAAAAGGTGGCAACGGCGGCACGGCATTTAATCCGGCCACGGGTTCTACCGGTGCAGGATTTAACGGCGGAAATGCCATTAACCTGACCTTGCCGGCAACCATAGACAACAATTTCAACATCTATGGTGGAGGCGGTGGTGGAAATGCGATGGCTTTTGCACTTACCCAACAGATTCCTGTGGTTAACATCAACTTCGGAATATTTGTGGGCTCAGGCGGTGGCGGTGGAGCCGGTGGTCCATTCGGAGGGCCCGGTGGATTAGGAGGTACTTCGGGACCTGTGGTGGGAATTTCTTACTATACCCCCGGACAAAACGGTACGGCCGGACAGTTCGGTGTGGGTGGACTTGGAGGTATTTTAAATTTCCCGATTCCTATCCAATTGGGTCCGGTAACCATTGGACTTAATCCCAATACGGCGGGAGGTAATGGAGGCGCTTACGGATTTCCAGGAACTCAGGGTGTATTCCAGCTAACGCTTTCGGCAAGTGCCAATATTAATATTCCCTTTATCGGAACTATAACCGTAACCTTATTGAACGGAATTAACATACCCATTCCTGTTCCGCCCCCTGCGGCAGGTTTAGGCGGTTTTGCCATCAAGAGAAACGGAAACAACTGCAATATTCCTGACAACAATTACACTACCTCAAACTTAAAAGGTCAAGTAGGAAACTAAATCTGTACGAATTATGTTAAAGTTCATCTATACATCACTCATTATTTCGGGCGCTTTTATAGCGTCATATGCTCAGGCTCCTTTTCAGGGAACGATCCAGTTTAAAGCAGAAAATAAAGCCATCAGCGAAACTTCTACCATAAACTGGCTGGTGAAAGAAGGAAACAGCCGGTTAGACATACGCTCCAAAACTCCGGAAACCCAGTCCGAAATGAGTTTATACTTCATTAAAGGCAAGGGCGACGTGAAAATGGTAAGCACGGATCAAGGAAAACAAATGGTGTATGATATTCCATATGCCTCCTTTGCAAACACGGAATTTTCTTCTGCATTTTCAGCGGAAGCTACGGGTAACAAAGGCAACTATGCCGGGTTTAACTGCGATGAGTACATTATTCAAACAGTCAATGGAACCGTTTCGTGCTGGGTAAGCAATGCCACAGGAATTGCCCCTTCTTCTTTCCCATCGGTCATCTTAGGACGTGGTGTTTTCTCCGTTTTACAGAGAAATAACATTCAGGGAATACCCGTAAAAATTACCACCAAAGACTTTGCAGGAAATGTAGTGCTGGATCAGGAAATGATTTCGGTTCAGGCGGGAAGTTTAGGCGACAACCTTTTTGTCGTTCCTGATGCTAAATAGTTAATCCATAAACGCATTGGAAAGCTCACCTTCGGGTGGGCTTTTTTTATGATTCTAGTCGAGTTTCTGTCGGTAAATCAAGGTACTTCCCTGGGCATTCACCGAGATAAACTCAGCCCATTTTTCACCGTTCGAATATATATTCACCACTACAAATCCATTGCCTGCTAAGCCAAAATCCAGATAGTCTTTTCGAACCACGTGAGAAATATGTGAGGCCGAACCGCTGGTGATGTAATTCACTTTATTTTTTCTTATCAGCTGCAGCGAATGGTCATGCCCATTCACATAAACCGTACCAGGATACTCTTCAAACACCGTTTGAAAAGCAATTCGCATCCGCTTGTAGTGTTTATTGGGTGTATCCTGAATATATTTGGCCGACTTGCGGGCAAACACATAAATACCGCCCAAAATGGGTAAAGGAACCCATAACTTTCGATTAAATTCCAATAGTGGAAAAAAGTGAGAACGCAAGGGATACTTGCCGCCATGAGGACCGCAGGTTTCCATAGGATGATGCGCTGCCACAAAAATGGTTTTACCGGTGTGTTTAGAAAATTCTGCACGAAGGGCATTGGTCAGTTCTTCTTCGGTTGAAACGCCACATAGCGATTTATCCTTGGGTTTTTCGTATTGATGAAGCCACCATTGTGTATCAATAACCAGTAAAACCGAATTATCATTCAATGCAATCGCCGAAGGACCCGGGCAGGCACTGTCGGGAAAATAAATATTCCCCCTACCCGATTTGGCCTCAATATACCGCTCCTGATTCAGTCTTTTATCTAATCCCTCCGAATGGCCGTCGTCCCAATCATGGTTACCGGCAACCCAAAATACTTTTCCCTTAAAATCTGAATAGGCGTGCATTTGATCATCGAGCACTTTTTCGCACGTTTTTCTTTTGGGATCCGCTGCCGAAGGAAGTCCCGAGGGGTAAATATTATCACCTAAAAAAATCACGGCCGAATTAGTATCCTGGGCATTCAGGCTTTTTTTGAGCTCTTGGAGATAAGGATCTGTACCATCGGGAAGTGGCTCTCCTCCGTCTCCCGATAGGAAAAATGAAAATATTGGCGCTTCGGCTGGTGGCATGTTGGATTGCCAATCTGCATGTTGTTTATGAATAATCGGTTTGGATAGGTTACAACTTGAAAACCCTAATAATACAATCCATACAAATGCTAAACATTTAATTTTCAACACATTTATCATTTTTCATCCGAATTATTGAATCTACAGGTGAGCAATGCCACATCATCCTGAAATTTATTTTTATCATGTACGAATCCATTCAATTTCAACATGATTTCATGGTTAATTTCTGAGGGACTCAGATAATTATTGGACAATACAATTTCTTTCAGATTTTCCTGTCCGAAGTGAGACCCGTTTTGGTTTTCGCACTCCGTAATACCATCCGTGTAACACACCAAAATGGTATCGGATTCTATCAACAGAGAAAAAGCATCCGTATATTTTAACGAAGGCAGCATACCCAAACCGGGCAAACCTTCCGAGAGCCAGCGACAGTGTTTGCCCTTTACCAGCAGTGGCGGATTGTGACCGCAATTTATATAAGTCAGTTTTCTGTTTGAAGCATTATATTTTGCCAGAAAAACCGTAATAAATTTTTCTCCCTTGGCACTGGAATCCACCTGTTCATTCAATATTACCGCCAACTTGCCCAAATCCTGTTCATAGCGGAAAAGCGAACGTACAGCCGCCTGAAAATTGGACATCAGAAGCGCTGCTGATACTCCTTTGCCCGAAACATCGGCAATGCAAAAAGCAGTTTCTGTTTCTGAAATAGAAAAGAAATCATAATAATCACCCCCTACATCCGTAAAGGTTTTGTGAAATGCGTCAATTTCCATTTTTCCTTTACCCGCATTCCATTCCGGTGGAAAAAGCATAGCCTGGAGCTCAGAAGCCAATTCCATTTCCTTTTTCAAAATTTCCTGATTCAAATTTTCCTTGGCCAACACTTTGTTTTCGAGAGCCACAAACACCACGTTTGTAAGGGTTTGAATAAACTCGATATCGGCTTTTTCGTTTTCGGAAAGTGACCGGGTATCACTGAAATCATGCTCTGTTTTAGCCGCTAAAAAAGCAAGTAATTTACCTTTATGGTGGGCAGGAATGAGCAGGTTGTAAAATACCGAGTCGCTGGGTGGAAAAAATTTGACTTCCTCTGCATTTCCTAGCAATGAAACCAATTTTTCGGTAGAAAATCCGGCGAGTTCCTGTTCGTTTATTCCTTGAGAAAATTCGGGAAAAGGCTCACCCATTCTCACGGTAAACAATACAAAACTGTTTATGAAAGGTCTGTTTTTGAGCACCTTTTCATAAATACCCAACAATTGGGTCCGCGAAAAATTATTGTTAATAGCCTGGGTTACCTGTAAAAGAGACTTCAGCTTGAGGCGGTCATCCCTTCTTTCGTTTTCCAGATTCTGTGCGTTTTCAAATATGTTTTTTTCTTCAGCCAAAATTTAAATTCCTGATTTTCTGAATAATTCGGGCAGTTTTTTAAGCAATGCCCATTCGCGGTTTTTGGTGAATGCTTCAGAAGTGGGATTTCCCAGATAACGTTTTCCGGGTTCCAGGTTTTGGATAACCCCGGATTTTGCTAACACCTGGGCTCCTTTTCCGATGTGAATTTCTTTAGTGATGCCAACCTGTCCCCACAGGATTACATCATCTTCAATAGTAACCACACCCGCCACGGCACATTGCGCTGCCATGAGCACATTTTTGCCGATTACCGTATCGTGTCCGATATGCATCTGGTTATCGAACTTAGTACCATCACCGATAACCGTGTCGCCGGTTACCCCACGGTCTATTGTACAAAGAGCTCCTATTTCTACATTATTTCCTATGATTACACGGCCACAGGTAGTGAACTTTTCGTAACCATGCGGTTCTTTTTTATAATAAAATGCATCCGCACCAATCACCGTTCCGGCATGAATAATCACATTGTTGCCAATGTGGGTATCACCATATATAACCACATTGGGATGGATAATACAGTTATCCCCGATTATACATCGCTCACCGATGTGAACATTAGGACCGATTACAACATTTTCACCGAGCACCAAATCACTGCTGAATGAGTGGTTTATCGGGTTTAATGTAGTTTGGGATTTAATTAGGATATTGAAATCACGAAAAGGCCTTTCGGACAGAATAAGCGTTTTGCCAAAGTTATCTTCGGGTATGGCATTAATGAGCACCACGGATGCTTTGGACTGTAACGACTTTTTGAAGTATTTGGGATGATCGGTAAAGGTGATGTCGCCTTCTTCTACCATGTGTATTTCGTTTAAGCCCAATACGGGAAGATGTTCATCCCCGACTACTTTACCTCCGATAATTTCAGCTACCTCTTTGGCTGATAAAGGCTTTTTAAACTTCATTTTTCTGCCATTTTTATAATGCGCTAAAGGTAGTTTTGCCCATTTGATTTGCCAACCTTTTCAAAAAAAAAGGTTCTGCAAATTGCAGAACCTTTGAAATATCGAACGAGGAATCCGCTTAGCGGCCGCGTTTGTGTTTGATGAGTTTCACAATTCCTACAGCAAGGAGTGCAAGACCGGCAAACCAGGACAACACCCCTAACACTATAAATAAAATATAAATCCATGCATTATAACCAGAGCTTAGGAAAACAACCGTGCCTACAACCCATAAAATAATAGCAACACCCATCAATACGGAGCCTATTATAATGAATAACATGCCGGGCTGCAATTCTGCGGATTTCTCGGGGGATAGCATTTTTCCAAATTTAGAATCGGAAATGGCCTTGCTGGAGAACACCAATGAAGATGCGGTTTCGGCCAACTCTTTTTCGTTGAACAGGTTTTTCACTTTCACCTGTTTCACCTGCTTCACGAATGAGGCTTTTTTATTCTCATTTGAAGCAACTGCGGTTACGTCATTTTCTGTTTTTTCTATTTCAGCTGTTTCTTCAACCCATTGTTGGGTTACGGGTGACGAATCAAGCTCCTTGGGTTCTGCTTCCTTAACTGATTTTTTTTCAGTTTTGGTTTTTACCAGAATTCCTTCCTCTGTTTTTGCTTTTTTCAGGTGTTTATACCGCTTTTGGGCTGAGGCATCCTGCATTACGAAAAACACAGAAAACATCATTAAAAAAACACTGTACAAGGTCAATCTCTTTTTCATACGCATACTTTTAATTGATTAATGTGACCAAATATACCCATACCCGTTTATTTATGAAAGATAAATGAGTAAACGGTTAATTATTCGCAGTTACGGACAAAAATATGCGTACAATCGGTAAAATCATAGGCACTCAAATAGCCATAACCGGGCCTGTCTCTGTATACACAACCGGTATCCAGCGGCATATACCCCAAACCCGATTTTGAAAGGCAAACCTGCAAAAACTCCAGCGGAACCGGTACATGCCCATGAACCACCTTTTTTCCCTGTGCTTTGTTTGCATCGTACTCAAACTCGCGAATCCAAAGCATGGCATGTGTATCGGAAAGCATATCTTTTTCTTCAAAATTAAACCCGGCATGCACAAACCATTCCTTATCGGATGTATGATACAACACAGTTTCCCGTATCCATTTTTCATGGTCAGGTAAAAACGATTTTAAATCCTGTATACCGTAAGAATCCAAACAAATTTTCCCTCCAAATCCATCGCGCCAGCTTATAAACACATCGTTTTTCGGTTTGGAAAAAAAACTTTTTTTCATGTTGCGTTCCGCATCCAGCGCATTCAGCAAAGTCTGCTCGTGATTACCCCGCAAAAACACACAGCGAAAATTTTGTTTTTCCAGCTGTATCAGATAGTCTATCACCCCTTTTGAATCAGGACCGCGATCTATATAATCGCCCAAAAAAATGAGTGTATCCTCTTCGGCGGGTTTTAATTTTTCTTCAATCAATACCCGCAGGGTTTTTAAACATCCGTGAATGTCGCCTATGGCGATCAACCTTCCCATGTCATTATTTTTTACCCTGATTGGCTACTTCGGCCATCATAGCGGAAAGCGTGGCTTCATCAGCCAAAAAGTAATCTTTCTGCAGGTTCATGTTATCATCAAACTCAAACACATACGGAATACCCGTGGGCATATTGAGCTCCAGAATTTCTTCTTCGGTCATGCCTTTCAACATTTTTACAATTCCTCTCAGGCTGTTTCCATGAGCCGAAACCAACACTTCGTTTTTGGCAATCAGCGTGGGTTTAATTTCATTTTCCCAATACGGAAGCAGCCTGTTAATGCAATCTTTCAACGATTCCGTAAGCGGAATTTCGTGGCGCGGTATGGCTTTGTATTTAGGGTCGTTTATCGGACTGAACTCATTGTTTTCATCAATGGGCGGGGGAGCAATGGCAAAACCCCTTCTCCACAGTAACACCTGCTCATCGCCATATTTGGCGGCAGTTTCTGACTTATTGAGTCCGGTAAGCATTCCGTAATGCTTTTCATTCAGTCTCCACGAATTAGAAACAGGAATATACATCAGATCCATTTCTTCCAAAGCTAACCACAGCGTTTTAATGGCTCTTTTTAAGTAAGAAGTATAAGCCGCTTCAAACTTAAATCCGGCTTCGCGCATGGCTTTTCCACCTGCAATGGCTTCATCAATTCCTCTGGGCGAGAGCGCCACATCGGTCCAACCCGTAAAGCGGTTATCTTTATTCCATTCACTTTGTCCGTGTCGTATAAGCACCAATCTTTTCATTTCATCAGAATTTGGGATAAAGGTATATGGATTTGGCAAAAACAGAACCTTTTCTTCCGTTTAACCCAGAACACACATTTCATTTGGAATGGGAAATACATAGCTTTGCGACATGGTATCGCGCATACTCTATCTAATAAAATATGAGGCCCTGCTGGAGTTTAGAAATAAAGCGCTCACGGGTTCGCTTTTTGTGTATGTGATTTCTACCGTATTCGTCTGCTACCGCTCGTTTCGCAGTGTAGAAAATGCCGAAACCTGGAATGCCCTGTTTTGGATTGTGGTGCTGTTTTCATCTACCAATGCCGTGCTCCGTTCCTTTCAGCGCGAAAACAAAAATCAGGCATTATACCTATATCAAACTTTGAAACCGGGCGAGGTGATTCTCTCTAAAATTGCTTTTAACTACATTTTAACGCTGGCTTTAATCGGAGGCACATTGCCTGTTTTTGCCCTGCTTTTAGGCAATCCCGTGAGAGATATCTGGACATTTGTTTTAATCGCATTCTTAGCAGCCGGAGCCTTCTCTGCCACGCTTACCCTGGTTTCTGCCATGGCCGGAAAAACGGGTAATGCGGCAGGACTTACCCCCGTTTTGGGTTTCCCGGTAATTCTGCCCGTTTTAATGGTGGCAATTAAAGCGGCGGGCAAGGCTGCTGCGGGTGAAGCGTTTACAGCTTATTGGGATTTGGCTGTAGTTTTAGCCGCTTTTAATGCGGTAATCGTCATACTTTCCTTTCTATTATTTCCCTACCTTTGGCGGGATTAAAAATACACAAACCCAAATAGGTTTATGAGGGGCGGATTTGCAGCAAACTGGTGGAAATTTTTAGGAGTCGGTCTCTTGTTATTCGCCATTCCCATGGCTTGGCTCGGAAATGTTTCCGTTCAGGTTATTTTACATGAAACCATCCGCAATCTGTATTTCCATGTAACCATGTGGTTTGCCATGATTGCCGTATTTGCAGGTTCTGTTTTTTATTCCATAAAAGCACTTCGAACAGGCAACCGCCTACATGATATCCGGGCAGAACAATTTGCTCAAACTGGTATGATGTTCGGTTTTATTGGAATTACCACCGGGATGATGTGGGCCAATTACACCTGGGGTGCTCCCTGGGTAGATGATCCTAAACTGAATGGTTCTGCCGTGAGTCTGCTGATTTACATGGCTTATTTTGTGCTCAGAGGCTCGCTGAACGACCCGATCCGAAGACTGAGAGCTGCCGGTGCCTACAATATTTTTGCGTTTGTGATGCTCATTCTGCTCATCGGACTTATGCCGCGTATTAATGACAGCCTTCATCCCGGTAATGGGGGAAACCCCGGTTTTGGCGGTTATGATCTTAAAAACGAAATGAAATGGGTATTTTACCCTTCCGTGCTGGGGTGGATTTTAATCGGTTTCTGGATTGCCGGCATCAAATCCAAATCAGCCATTGCCAAATACACGCTTGAAGAAGAAATCACTGAATCATGAAAATCGTTCACTCCTTTTTACTTGTTTTTTTCACGGGATTATCGGCTTTTGCCACCCAGGAACCAATCTCTGCTGCCGCAAATTCCACTATAACAGAATCCGTCTCTGTTTTTCCGGATACGTTGGTGGATCTGAACCGGCAGTTCGGCGGGTTGAAATCGGTGGTGGTTGCCAAAGAAGTAGTGATTCCCGAAGCCATTGAAATTACCCCCTCGGGACTTATTATTTTAACTTCTGACGAACTCTTAAAAGCCGAAGCGTATTCGTTTGAAGTAAAAGCCGAAGCTTCAGACAACGAGGTGTACATCATTTCTGTACGCATCAAAAAATCAAATGGTAAAATTTTAGTTTCCACCGTAGCCGATAAAATTGACATGGCATCGGGCTTCAGAGCCGAAGGAAAAATTTATGTGGTGGTGGCCGTGTCCATGATTCTGTTTTTTGTCATCATCGGATACCTGTTTGTGCTGGACAGAAGAATGAACCGCATTCAGTCCGAAATTAAAAACCGTAAATAAAAATATCTGTTATATCTGATATGAAAAAGTCTTACATTTTCCTGATAGCCATTTTAGCCTCGGCTGTAGGTATTATATATTGGTCGGTAAGTAATGCCGGCAGTTTTGCCTCTTTTGAAGAAGCCAAAAAATCGGAAGGAAAAGAATTTCAGGTGGCGGGCGTACTGAACAAGGATAAAGAAATGGTGTATGACCCCGCGGTAAACACTGATTTATTTACTTTCTACATGGTAGATAAAGAAGGCAACGAACAAAAAGTACTGTACAAGGGTTCTAAACCGCAAGATTTTGAAAAAAGTGAAGAAGTGGTCATTCACGGTAAAATGGAGGGCGAGGTTTTTCTGGCCCATAAAATACTGATGAAATGTCCCTCAAAATATAATGATACGGGAAGCGAGTTTAAGGAAGTTTCCATGAATTAAGCAATATTCGAATGAACGACATACAATTTCAGGGAGAGTGGCTCTGGGCAGGCACTTTAGGCAACGGATTGATAGCGCTGGCATTTGCATCGGCGCTTTTTAGTGTATTTGCATGGTATAATGCGGAGAAAAAAACACCCGAAGGTTGGTTTTCATGGCAGGGAGCCGGTAAGGTTTCCTTTTGGATTCATACCCTTTCGGTAATCAGCATCATCGGTCTTATCTTGTTTTTATTGTTCAACCACCGTTTTGAATACCATTACGTTTGGCAGCACAGTAATAAGTCCATGCAGATGAAATACATTCTCTCCTGCTTGTGGGAAGGACAGGAAGGCAGTTTTCTGCTTTGGATGTTCTGGCATGTGATATTGGGTACCATCATTATGTATTCCGTAAAAGAATGGAAAGCGCCCGTCATGTTCATTGTGGCCCTGGTTCAGGTTTTTCTGGTTTCCATGATTGTGGGTGTGGTACTGGAATTCCCCACGTTTGATTATAAAATCGGAAGCAATCCGTTCATTCTGCTGCGCGAACACGAAACCATGCGCAACATGCCCTTTGTACAGATTCCCGACTACCTGAGTAAAATTGATGGTCGTGGACTGAATCCGCTTTTACAAAATTATTGGATGACCATACACCCTCCTACCCTGTTTTTAGGGTTTGCCTCTACGGTGGTTCCTTTTGCTTTTGCCATTGCCGGTTTGTGGCGCAGGCAATTTACCGAATGGATAAAACCGGCTCTTCCCTGGACTTTTTTCGGGGTGATGATTTTAGGATTGGGAATCCTGATGGGTGGTGCATGGGCTTATGAAGCACTCAGCTTTGGCGGTTTCTGGGCTTGGGATCCGGTAGAAAATGCTTCGCTGGTGCCATGGCTTACTTTGGTGGCAGGTGCCCACCTCATGTTGGTTTTCCGCAACAAGGGAACCTCACTGCTTTGGGCGTTTATACTTATTATCTTATCGTTTGTGCTCATTCTGTATTCAACCTTCCTCACACGCAGCGGCGTGTTGGGCGAATCGAGCGTGCATGCATTCACCGATTTGGGCATGAGCGGACAGCTTTTGTTTTATCTGTTGTTTTTTGCCTGGTTGCCGGTGGTCATTTTCACTTACAACACCAAACTGCGCAACAATTACCTGTTAATCACGGCCTGCCTGTTTATCCTGACCTTGATTTTCGGTTTCAATGCCTACATCACCATAGGCTATCTGGCATTTGCGCTCTTTTCCATTTTCCTGTTGGTGGTTAATTACAAAGCCTATTTTCCGCAGAACGAAAAAGAAGACGGTTTCTCCTCACGCGAATTTTGGATGTTCATGGGCGCATTGGTACTGCTGTTGTCTGCCTTCCAGATATCGGTAGAAACCTCACTGCCTGCCTTTGGAAAAGCCTTTGGCGAAGTCCCCGGTTTGCAAAAACTCTTTCCTTCGAACATTACTTCTTCTTCCGAAGCCATTGAAATATACAATGCCTGGCAGATTCCGTTTGCCGTGCTGATTGCCCTGTTGATGGCCGTCGGTCAGTTTTTCCGCTACCGCGAAACCGATATGAAAGAGTGGCTGAAAAACATGGCCGTTTCATTGCTTGTATCCGCTGCGGTAACAGCCGCCTGTATGTTATTTACAGACATGTTCCGCAGGCCGTTTTATTTCCTGTTGTTATTTACCACCGTTTTTGCCATCACGGCTAATCTTGATTATCTGGCCCGATTCGTAAAATTCAAATGGCGGCTAGCCGCTCCTTCTGTGGCGCATGTGGGGTTTGCACTTATTATGCTGGGCTCTCTGGTTTCGGCCGGGCACAAAAAAATTATATCTCAAAACGCCTTTGAAGCTATTAATCTGGAAGCGTTGAACGCCGATTTCCGTAACAATGAAAATATCCTACTGCAAAAAGGAGATACCGTTCCCATGGGCGAATACTTAATCAGCTACCGGTCCGACAGTGTTTCGGGATTGAACGTATATACCGTGATAGATTATTTCCATAAAAATGAAAACGGATCACTTGAAAAAGCCTTTACGTTGAATCCGATTCTGCAGACCAATCCTCAATTTGGCAATGTGGCAGAACCTTCCACGCGGCATTTCTGGAATAAAGACATATACACACACCTAACCTATATTGACCCTGAAAAGGTAAATAAACTGTTGGCAGGAAGCGACTCATCAAACGAAGAAAAAACGGATGAATTCCGCGAAATCATGCATTATGAAATCGCCGACGGGGACACAATGTACACCACCAACTGCTTTATCGTGTATATGGGTTTAAAATCACTCTCTGAAATTGATACCACAAAAGCAGCTGAAAATACACGATTAGACTTACAAGGCAAATTCTTAATTGGTGATGTGAAAGGTAACTTCTATGAAGTAAAACCCGGTTTAGCCATTGTGGATAATGCCTACCAGACCTTCCCGGCCATGAACGAGGAAACCGGTGTAAAAGTGGAAATGCTTTCCATTAACCCCGAAGCCCGCAAAGTGGAAGTTTCCATTCAGCAGAAAGTAGAAGCACAGAGCAATGATTTCATTATCATGAAAGCCATTGTATTCCCTGGAATCAACCTGCTTTGGCTGGGTTCGATTTTAATGGTAATCGGTTCAGGAATGGCGGTTGCGGCAAGAGTGAAAAGAAAGCCTTCTGCCTGATTTTTTATATGTTTGTATCAACAGAAAAATCTCAAAACCTATGGCAAATCAATTATTAGCAGGCAAACGCGGTATTATCACCGGTGCATTAGACGAAAACTCAATCGCCTGGAAAGTAGCCCAAAAATGTAAAGAACAAGGCGCTACTTTTACGCTGACAAATGCCCCCGTAGCCATGCGTATGGGAGCCATAAACCGCTTAGCCGAAGAGTGCGGCACCAAAATAATTCCTGCTGATGCCACCTCGTTGGAAGATCTGGAAAAACTATATGCCGAAAGTGTGGATTACCTTGGCGGAAAATTAGATTTCGTATTGCATAGTATCGGTATGTCGCCCAACGTGCGTAAGGGAAAACCCTATACCGACCTGAATTATGATTTTTATGGCAAAACCCTCGACATTTCTGCAGGTTCATTCCACAAAATGATTCAGACTTCGCACAAGCTGGATGCTATGAACGAATGGGGTAGTTTTGTAGGCCTTACATACATCGCCGCTCAGCGTATATTCCCTGATTATGGAGATATGGCCGATGCCAAATCCCTGTTGGAAAGCATCGCACGCGGATGGGGTTATCACTACGGACAATCGAAAAAAGTGCGCGTGAATACCATTTCGCAATCACCTACCAAAACCACTGCCGGAAGCGGTGTTGGCGGTTTTGATGCTTTTTTCAGTTACGCCGATCAAATGTCGCCTTTGGGTAATGCCTCGGCAGATGCCTGTGCCGACTATTGTGTCTTTATGTTCTCAGATCTTTCGCGCATGATTACCATGCAGAATTTATATCATGACGGAGGTTTCAGCAATATGGGAATTGCACCCCAGATTGTTGAGAAATTTTCCGGTCAATAATACGTTACCTATCGGATGAATCGGGGTAAAAATAAAATTGTTCAGGTTTTTTGGGTGTTTATCGGCATACTCTCATTGTATTCCTGTAAGCCCAAGTGCTACGATTGTATTTATACCAACCCCGATACACAGATTAAAGACACCATCAATACCGTTTGCTCTGACGAACCGCAATACACGGGTTCTTATCTGCAAAGCTGGAAAGTGGCTTGTCAGGTGGCCGGCGGCGAAACAGTGGGACGAGATAAAGAATAAGTTCTTATCCAATATTTACATAAAAAAAGGTCGGAATTCCGACCTTTTTCATTTTATGCTTTTGTTTAAAATCTTTTCTTCTTTTTATTACCCGGTTTGAAGGCCTTTTTATTTCCTCCGCCTACTTTTTGAGAAACATGTCCTGCCTGACTGTTTACTTTATTCTGCTGCAATATTTCGGAGGTAGACATCAGCCTGAAATCTTCTTTCAGATTCAGTTTACCCGCCGAAAGTTCTTTGAGCTGCTCCTTAATCATTTCATCATTCACTGAATCGCGGTTCCAGTTCAGGTAATTGCGCTTCATCATATTAGCCACTACCTGGGCAAGTGCTTCTTTTTCGGGCCCTTCTTCTAATTCTGTCCCTTTTTTAATAAATCCTTCAACCAGATTACCATAATGCGCAAAACGCATTTTTCTTTTGGGATAGTTGGGTTTATTGCCTTTGGGTTTTGTGGCCGATGGATCGGGCATGGGATACGGACAATCCACATCCAATTCAAAATGCGCAATGGTATGTAGATGATCCCAAAGTTTACGCTCATAATTTTCTTCTTCGCGCACCTGAGGGGTCATTATAGCCATGAGTTGTATGATAGAACGGGCTGCCCGATTGCGGGTTTCACGATCTTTAATTTCACAGGCCAATTCAGCCATGATCTGAATATTTCTTCCATATTCAGAAATGATCAACTTACTGCGTTGTGTATTATACTCCATGATAATGTTTAGTAGATGGAATCCGGACAACCTCGTATGGGGAATAAGAACGTATTTGAGGTCTCAAATTCTTTGCAAGTATAGAAATATAAATCGAAACCGCATCCACCCTGAATGTAAAATTGTGCTAAAACAGGCTTATTTTTTGATTTTCAGTTTGGCGAACTTCAACAGGATTTTTTTGTCGCCAATCCCTTCAAAGTGGATGGTTGCCAGTCTTTCCCCGGCTTTTCCTTCAATCTGTTTTACCAGGCCGTTTCCAAAACGGGCATGTTCCACTTCCATACCTTCCTGTATGGAATCGGGATTATCGCCTTTAAAATCGGCAGTAATTCCGGCTGAAGGACGTGCATTTTCTTTAGGCGTAAAACCGGGAGGCGGGGTATAATTATATGAAGGTTTTGAATAGCGGTTTCGCTCTTCCGTGGCTCCATCAAAATCGGCTTCGCGGGTATTGGCAAAGCGTACATCCAGTACCGTCTGATCCATTTCTGCCAAAAAGCGGCTGGGTTCGCAATAGGTGATCTGTCCCCAACGATAGCGACTTTGGGCAAAACTCAGACTCACCTTTTTCATGGCACGGGTAAGGGCCACATAAAACAGGCGGCGTTCCTCTTCCAACTCTTCGCGCGAGGTTACCGAAAGCTGCGAAGGAAAAAGGTTTTCTTCCAATCCTACTATGAAAACATAGGGAAACTCCAACCCTTTGGAAGCATGAATCGTCATCATATTCACGCGGTCGTCGTCTTCATCGTCGGAATTATCGGCATCGGTATAGAGTGCCACCTCGGCCATGAATTTATCCAGTGTGTTGGTGGTCCCTTCTTCCAAAGGCGGCTGTTCGGTAAATTCTTTGATTCCGTTCAGCAACTCCTGAATATTTTCGTAGCGGCTCACCCCCTCGGGAGTTCGGTCTGTGTAGAGATCCTTCAACACGCCCGATTCGGCAGCAATACGGTGTGCGGCGTCGTAGGCATTGGCGGTTTTGGCCAATACCCCGAAACTTTGAATCATCACCGAAAAATCACTGATTTTTTTTCGTGTTCCGGAGTTGATGGTATTCTCCACGCGGGTAATATTTTCCGCAATAGTCCAAAGGTCGGTATTTTTTTTATCGGCAAGTACCACCAATTTTTCTATGGAAGTATTGCCGATTCCGCGGGCCGGATAATTAATTACCCGTTTAAGTGCCTCTTCGTCTTTCGGGTTGAGCGAAAGCCTGAAATACGCCAACAGGTCTTTGATTTCTTTGCGCTGATAAAACGAAACGCCCCCGTAAATGCGGTAGGGAATGTTCAGTTTGCGGAGGGCTTCCTCCATGGAGCGCGACTGCGAATTGGTTCTGTACAATATGGCAAATTCCTTATTGGCCGCCTTGCTCAGCATGCGCTCTTCAAAAATGGCCTGCGCCACCATACGCCCTTCTTCGTTGTCGGTGAGTGCCTTATATACCGCAATGCGTTCGCCCGTTTCGTTGTCGGTATAAACTGTTTTTTTAAGCTGATATTTATTTTTGGCAATGATGGCGTTGGCACTTTCCACAATGGTTTTGGTGCTGCGGTAGTTCTGTTCCAACTTGAAGGTTTTCAGGTCAGGATAATCCCGCTCAAAATTGAGGATGTTTTGAATATCGGCACCGCGAAAAGCGTAGATACTCTGTGCATCATCGCCCACCACGCAGATATTTTCAAAAAGTGCCGCCAGTTTTTTCACGATGGTGTACTGCGCGAAATTGGTGTCCTGATACTCATCCACCATGATAAACTTGAAACGCTGCTGGTATTTATATAACACATCCGGAAAGCGTTCAAACAGTTCATAGGTTTTAAAAAGCAGATCATCAAAATCCATAGCGCCCGCTTTAAACAACCGTTTCTGATAATTCAGATATACTTCAGCCAGTTTGGGCCTGCCCGAAGCCACATCATCAGATACCAGTTCTTCGTTTTTGGCGTATCCGGTGGCAGAAATCAGGTTGTTTTTGGCCGACGAAATACGATTATGCACCACATTGGGTTTGTAAATCTTTTCATCCAGATTCATTTCCTTGATGATGGTTTTCAGCAGACTGCGACTGTCATCGGTATCATAAATGGAAAAATTCTGCGGAAAATTCAGCTTATCGGCTTCTACCCGGAGTATGCGCGAAAAAATGGAGTGAAACGTTCCGGTCCACAAATTTTTGGCTTCGTGTTCGCCCGTGATTTTGGCAATCCGCTCCTTCATTTCACGGGCGGCTTTGTTGGTAAACGTGAGGGTAAGAATATTAAATGCGTCGGCTCCGTGGTTCAAAAGATGTACAATCCGGTAAGTAATTACGCGCGTTTTACCCGAACCGGCACCGGCTATTATCATACTGGGGCCTTCAATACATTCTACGGCAGCTCGTTGCGACGGATTTAACTCTTCGAGATAATTCATATTCGATTGCAAAAGTCGCATTTTTAAAGGAGAAAACGGGGGGATTTTTTGAACAAATCTCAGAAATTACCCCCCGATCATTTGCTTTTTATACCGGTTCTTTTACTTTCGTAAAAACTATCCTATTTTTAATGAAAAAAATAACTTTACTCCTCCTCAGCACTGTATGTATAATGCAAATTCAAGCCCAGAAAGTATTTAATGATATAGCTGTAGGGGTTTGTGATTGTTTAAAGGCAAAAAACTTTTATGAAAATGCCAAAGAAAAAAACATGGAAGTTGAACTGGGTTTATGCCTGTTAGAGCAAGCCAACATTCATAAAGCCGGACTGAAAAAAGCCGGCTACAAAACCGAAAATCCCGATATATATGAAAAAATCGGGGAGCTTGTTGGCGTACAGCTTGCGTACTCCTGTCCTGAATTTCTCGCCTATGTAACCGAAAATATGGAAGATGAAGAATCAGAATTATCTGTTAAGGTTCAGGAGCGATTAAACGCGAAAAATGAATTAGCGATACTAGAAATGAATGGAATCGTTCACACAGTTGAATTTGGAGATTTCGTGCGGATTACATTACGGGGAGAAGACGGCCGCAAAAAAGAATTTTACTGGATCCGGCCTTTCGACGGCGATGATTTTCTGATTAAAGAAACTGATCTGGCCAAAAAGCTGAATAATCAACACGCCAAAGTAAAATATACCGAAGAAGAAGTGTTTTTCTACAAGGTTAATGCCTACCTTAAAATCAATATCATTTACTCTTTGATGGTGAAATAAAATCACAGATACCTCACCGGATTAGTATTCGTATCGCTTACCGATACAGGAATTTTTACTTTTTCAGATAAACGGTCGGCTATCAGATTTTTGGTGAATTGTTCACTTTCGTAATGCCCGATATCAGCAAGGATAATTTTGCCGTCTGCATCGAAAAACTCGTGGTATTTCACATCCGAAGTAATAAAAATATCGGCACCTGCAGCCATTGCCGTGGGTAACAGAAAAAATCCGGCACCCCCGCATACCGCCACTTTGCTGATGGTATTTTTGGTGATATCGGTATGTTTGATAACCCCGCAGCCGAATATTTTTTTCACCCGTTCCAAAAATTGACCCGTTTCTTCGGGCACAGCTAGTGTTCCCACCATACCCGAGCCTACTTCCTGGTTAGTATTTTCGAGTAAAATCAACTTATAGTCAAACTCTTCATAGGGGTGAACCTGCCTGAGTGCGCTCAGAATGCCCGATTTTAAATAGGTGGGAAAAATGAATTCCAGTTTCATTTCGGGTTTACTCATGTAATGTTCTATCTTTCCTATGGTGGGACTGGCACCTGCTTTGGGTTTAAAACCTGCCGTACCCTGCACACCAAACCATCCGTCGGAATAATTACCCAAGTCTCCTGCTCCCGCCTCAAAAACAGCCTGTTTTATGGGTTCTACGGCTTCTTCAGGACTCGCCACTTCCAGCTTCATTAATTTGTGCGGAGAAGCGGATAAAATCTGCGGATTACGGAGGCCCAATAAATCCGAAATTTTGCGGTTTACCCCGGTGTGGATATTATCTAAATTGGTATGCAGCGCATACAAAGCAATATCATGTTTGATGGCTTTGATGATTGTACGCTCCACATAATTTTTACCGGTGAGACTCTTTAATCCGCTGAAGAGAATGGGATGATGCGCCACAATGAGGTTGCAGTTATTAGCAATGGCTTCATCCACCACCGATTCCACACAATCCAAACTGACCAATACGCCCGTTATTTCCATATCTGCATTCCCCGTAAGCAGGCGACTGTTATCGTACGATTCCTGATAGGCGGGCGGAGCCCATTCTTCTATAATCCGAATGATCTGTTTCAGTTTCATACTCCAAAAGTAGGCTGATTTCCTGAGGAAAAAAGCCTATCCTTTTTTTATATTTTACCTTTGTACCAAATTGTTGATTGTGTATGGAAAAGAGAGAAATCAAATCGATGGATGATATCCGTTTTATGGTGGACAGTTTTTATGAAAACGTACGAAAAGATGAACTTATCGGGCCTATTTTTCATGAACGCATCGGCAACACATGGCCCGAACACCTGGAAAAAATGTACCGCTTTTGGCAAACCTTATTGTTAGACGAACATACTTATCACGGTGCTCCTTTTGCGCCGCATGCCACCATGCCCGTTTTTGAAGAGCACTTTGCCCGCTGGCTTCAACTGTTTGAAGAAAACCTGAACCGACATTTTATAGGAGAAGTGGCCGAAGAAGCCTTGAAACGGGCCGCCAATATTGCCCGAATTTTTCACTCCAAGCGCGAAACCATCCGCAAAATAGAGCAACAGGAAAGCGGATTATGAAGCCGGAAAATTCTTTTTGGAAGGGGAATGAAACAGGTGTATGGCCACCAGAATCGCCGTAAATCCCCAATAAGGAACCGAACCTTTATCCAGTTCAAGAAAGTTGTTCAGCAAACCGTGAATCCAATACGTAACCAGTCCCAGACCCACCCATAAACCCACCCTTCGCAGGCGGATATCGTGGGCATGGTAATACACTTTACCAATGGTCCACACGGTAGTGAAAATGATAATCAAAAACCAAAGCGGACCCAAAATGCCCTGTTCCGAAAGCGGACCTAAATATTCGCTATGGGCGGTTCCGCGGTTACCGGCATTGGTAGAAATCAGGGTTTTATCTTTTGCCCTTTGATAGGCCGCATATTCAAATTTATAGGTTCCCGGCCCGAACCCGAGCCAGGGCCGGTCTTCAAACATGCGGATGGCACTGTTCCACCGGTTTATTCGCTCCAGGTTACTGGCATCCGTGCGGATGTTGGAAATGGATTGCACGTGTTCTTCCAGGTTTTCGGATGAATCCTGCTTATTGCGTCCCAGACTGATAAACAGCTGTTCCTGAATGCTCATAAACCCGAGCAGACCCACGACGGCCGTTATCAGAACCACATACCAGCGTATGCGCAGCCTGAACAGAAAATACACCCCGATGGCCAAAATCACACTGAGCCACGCCGCACGCGAGTTGGATAAACGGAATGCAACGATATACGATATAAAAAGTGCAAAGAGCAAAATTTTATTGAACAGACTCAGGCGGTTAAAAAAAGTGAGTCCCGTAACAATCGGCAGAAAAAGGGCGAGAATCATGCCATAGGCCGTATGATCGTGGTAAAACGGATCCATTACCCAGTGCCCCGGACCTTTTTCGAATCCCCAGGTCCAATGCACGTAGGTGGTGTACACAATCACACAAAACAGCCCGAAAATGTGTGCCCACAAAAAGCGGTAGATATTCTCTTTTTTCCGAAAAATTTCAGCCCCCAGAAAAAAGAAGGTAAGCACAAACCAAAGCCGGGAAGCCAAAAATTTAAACGAAACCAAAGGTAAGGATGAGGTTACCGAAGTAATGAGCATCCAGGAAAGCTGCAATAGAATGGCAATGGCAATGGGATGCCGGAGTATGCGCACATCATATTTTCCGTCGAATAAGAATTTGATGACAAACAGCATCATGGCCGAAATGATCATCGGTTCCGAAGGCAGGCTGAGTGCCGCCCCCACGCCTTCATCTTCCAGATTTATGGAAAGTGGAGTCAGAAACGCAATCAGAATCACAAACTGATCTAACGACAACACCGCTAACAATCCGATTCCGATTAATACGGGAATGGCGGGCAGCCAGAAAAACTCCTGCCAGATGAGCAGTCCGTTTATGGCGGCAAACAAACCCAGCAGAAGCCAAAAAACAACCGGGGTTTTATGTGTGTCGGATTTTATCACCTATTTCTGTTCGCTTAGAGAAGCTTTGTAAGTGCGCCAGTTTTCGATGCCGATAATCACAAAAAGTGAAAGTAAAAAGGCACCCAATGCCGTTCCGATCACAATCAGACTGCGGCGCGGATAGGTTTTCTTTTCGGCAGGAAAGGCATGGTTTACCACAAACTTGTGCGAAATAGGCTGCGTGGCATCCAGGCGGGCTTCTTTTAACTTCACTTTCAACAGACTCAGCTGTTCGCGATACAGCTCCAACCCTTCCTTCAGGGCCACATATTCTCCCCCGTATTCCGAAAGAATTTCCAGTTTTTCTTCCAGGGCTTTAATGGCCCGCTGATCGCCTTTGGCCAATGCCGTAGCATATTCCTTATTCAATACTTCGGCCTGCGATTCGTAGTCATTGATGCCCTTGCGGCGTATCACTTTAAGCGAATCCTCCATCGATTTTATGAAAGCCGACTGCTCATCAAACTCCTGTTGCACAATGTATAACCCTTCAATGGCCCGCTCTTTTTGCATCCTGTTTTTTACCGTATCGAGCTGGGCCGCAATCTCATTGGCAATGGCGGCGGCCATATTGGGGTCAGTATCCATTACATCTACCCTTACCGATAGGTATTCGGTGCGTTTGAAACTGATATTCCCTTCATATTCCTTGCGCAGTTTGGTCTGGGCTAATTTACCTTCGGGGTTGATGTCGTAGTGGTTCATCAGATCGAACTTCTCCACGATTTTGCGGTAGATTTCGTCTGAATTCAAAATCTGCACCATCTGGTCGGCATCTTCTTCCATACCGAACTCCAGTAAGTCGGCTTTGGAAGCGCCCTGCACATCAATCAGCGCCTTAGAGATGGAGTGTGTGGTAGACGGAAACATGACCACGGTAGATTTATACTTGTTTTTGATAAACAGCGAACCCACTGCCGCCAGCACTGCCGCTGCAAAGGTGACAATAAAGATGGGTTTCCACCATTTTACGATAAATCCGATAAGTTTTACCGAACTGAATTCAAAACCTTGGGCCGAATGATTTTCAGACATGGATGTTTGATTTATGTGTAGCGCAAAAGTAGGAGAAACCGGCAAAGAATGTAATCCCCTGCCAAAAAAGCATGCTACTGCCTTATTGGGGAAAGTTGTGTGGAATTAAATTAAGTGATTACATGCTTTCTGATTTTACAATGCACAACGGCGCATGAAGTAAATTCGGAAGAGCAGATATCCTGAAGATCGGGGTAATTTCATTTAATTTTATACAAAATAACATCATTATTAAACATTAATGTATTGTAATTTATGATGCGTAAACTTTGATTGAAATAAAATTTTGAAAAATCAAATGTAACAGAGTTGTACCTATGAAAAACATCAATTTCAATATATTTCACTACAGAAGTTACAGGAATTTCTGGATAGACTCCTGATAAATGTGACCCAAACAATCTAAACCATTTAATTTTGTGATTAATTTTAAAATTAAAATTATCAACATTGTTTGGAATTTTATATCTAACGCCTTTAGAGTCTTCAATAAAAATCCAGGGATAATTAAATAAGAATTTAGATAAACTGTCTTGATAAAAATTAATTTTCACTTCAAGCCCTTTATTTCCCTCTGATTCATACTTTTTAATTTTCAAATCTTCCCAATAATGTGGCTGTTTAAAGGCATTTAACAGAATATTTTCCCCATCTCTTTTCCAAGTACCATCTATAAAAATGTTTTTAGAGGGGCTCCCTATACCTGAAAATTTTAAATCTCTATGAACAGAAAAGAAACCACTTTTATCAATGTACAATACAGTATCCTTACAGCTATGGAAACTGTAAACACCATGTATTTTTTCTGCTGTTCTACATTGAAAAAAAAGAACAACACATACAGCTAAGAATGTATAAAAAACATACTTCATTCTTTAAAATTTATATTTCAATCAAGTTATATATTTATTTCCATTAAAACGAGTGCTTTCAAAAGTAAAGAATGAGATTTTTCATCGGACTTCCTAAATATTTTTATTGGGAAAATCATAATGTAGTCAGGGTTTTTAAATAATACAATACGCAGCCCAACATTCTTTCGGAGGTAAAGAGAAATCCGAAAGAAATATTCAACTTTCATTATCCTCCCTCTTATCGGCCAGCAGCATGTGATAGGCAAACGCAAAAAAAGTAACCGAAGCCTGGGTTTCAAAAATATCCTCGTTCAGGGCGGCTAAAAGCAGCAGACCCAGCAGGGTGTAAAACAAATAAGTGGGTTTGTATTTTTTGTAAAAAAACAGGGGCGAAAAAAAGGCAAACAGCATCCAGAGCAGTCCGGGAATTCCTAATGCCAGCGCCGTGGCCAGGTATTGATTGTGCGGCCCGAACTGTCCGTAATACACCAGTTTCGAATCATTTTGGATTAACTGCTTTTTGATTGCTTGGCGCACATCGCCCGTTCCATAGCCCGAACCCGGGTTTTCGCCGATGGCCCTTAGGGCGGTTTTCCATAATTCCACCCTGGCCGACAGCGATTTTCCGTTCGGGTCGCCCGTGCCTTTGTAAGCCTCCCATTCCCAAAGGGTTTCGTATATGCGTCCTTTTATGTTGAATGAACGGGCATACAGGTAATTGGGCACTCCGTTTTCGATATCATGAATTTCTTTATCGCTGAGGGCTTGTATGCCTTCGGCATCGCGGGGCAGATTGCGCGAAGCCAGATAACGGCAAAGCGTGGCTTTGAGCACATTTCCCTTGTTGTCGTTTCCGCTGTAGGGCAATGTACTGCGGAGATTCCAGGCGCGTTCCAGTTCGGCAAATTCCAGATACCGCCATACATAGTTTCCGTTTTCGGTATCATGGAGGGTAGTATCGTGCAGATAGGGATTTCCTTCGCGGGTATATACGGGCAGCGACGAAAAGGGTTCATCATTCACCCGGTAAAAAGAAAGTACCGTATGGGTAAGGTAAAAGGCCGTTCCCGTCACCCCGATAAGGATAAACACCACCAAGGCCCTGCGCATCGGCCATGAAATATTGTGCAGCAGAAAATATAATCCCACAGCCGGCACCAGTATGGCAAAAAACAGAATTCCCGTGAGCGAATTCAGATAAAAAAGCCAAAGCAGAAAGGCTGTACCCAATAAGGCATAGACTGCCCGGGGCAAGAGCCTGAGGGGCTTTTTCAACAGCATGAAACGCAAAATCAGAAACAGCGAAAACGTGAGATAAATACCCAGCCGGATATGTGAAACCATGGGCGATAACTGCCGGTAATCGGAGATATCGGTAAACAGCAGATTATACAGTCCGGCGGCAGAGGCCAGAAACGTTCCTGCCAAAAAACAATGCAGCACAAAATGCACCTTTTTTTGTTCGAGCTGCGGCATCAGGGCCAGCGCCACGGGCAATACCCAAATAGGCATTTTGGTGCGGAGTTCTTTCAGAAAATAGTCTGTATCGGCCGACTGAAAGCCACCGAGCATAAACAGAAAATACAACCCGAGCCAAATAAGGGCAACAGGATTGCTGAACAGACGCCTGAGTTTAGCCACATAATCAGGTACGGCAAACACAGCCACACCAAAACCAAACTGGGCAACCGACATAAACACGGTAGATGTGGGAATACCAAACGCCAACACACAGAGCGACACCCAGAATAGGGTTTCAAAAAAACGACGGTATGTCTCTGAAATTTGTATCTGCACAGGAATTGAGCGGGTAAATTTGCACATTCAAACGGGGAAATCCATTTCTTTGTGCAAAGAAGCCAAAAAAAAGTGCACATCGCCATAAACACCCGACTCCTGCAAGATGCCCCTCTGGACGGCATAGGACGTTTTGGCTATGAAATTACGCGCCGGCTGGCGCTGCATAATCCGCAGGACACGTTTTCGCTGGCGTTTGACAGGCCTTTTCCCGAAAAATACATTACACAAAAAAACATGAAAGGTTATGTGGTAAATCCACCCACGCGGCTACCGCTGCTTATCAATCTGTTTTTCAATTGGGGATTGCCGCGATTATTTTCTCAAATTCGTCCCGATGTGTTTTTTTCGCCAGACGGATGGGTGTCACTCAGGTCAAAAGTACCCACCGTGAGCGTGGTGCACGATTTAAATTTTATGCACATGCCCGAAAACCTTCCCTGGATATGGAGAAGACATTATCTGCGGCAGTTTCCAAAATATATCGGGCGGGCTGATCATCTGATTACGGTTTCAGAGTTTTCGAAACAGGATATTATCAATCATTTCGGCATCCGTCCCGAAAAAATATCGGTGGTGTATAACGACACGGGAGAAGGATTTAAACCCGCCCAAAGCGCTGAAGAAATACAGGAAATTCAACAGGAATTTTCGGGGGGAAATCCTTATTTTTTGTTTGTGGGACTCATTCACGCCCGCAAAAATCTGGGCGGTTTGATGCTGGCCTTTGATCTGTATAAAAAACAAAGTAAAAGCCCTGCAAAACTCATTATTGCCGGAAACAAAAAATGGTGGTCGGCCGAGTTAGAAAACACTTATCAACATTGTGCATTCCGCATGGATATTATATTCACGGGAAGAGTTGCGGACAGCGACCTGCAAAGGCTTTACAGAGCCTGCGAAGCCTTGGTATATCCTTCCTTTTTTGAAGGATTCGGCATTCCCATTCTGGAAGCATTCAAAAGCGGAGTACCCGTAATTACATCAAACACCACCGCCATGCCCGAAGTAGGCGGAGAAGCTGCTCTGTATGCAAATCCCCATGAACCGACATCCATTGCGGAACAGATGCTTCTGCTCGAAAATACACCTGGTCTTCGCGAACAATGTATTCAAAAAGGATTTGAGCGAACCGCGCTTTTTTCATGGGACCTGGGTGCTGAAACCGTTGCACAGATTCTTCACCAAACAGCTTCGAAACCATGAGCCTGCTGCCCTATCTGGAAATGGGAAGAACCGAAGCCGGATGCGATGAAGCCGGACGGGGTTGCCTGGCAGGACCCGTGGTAGCAGCGGCCGTTATTTTGCCGGCAGATTTTTATCATCCGCTGCTGAATGATTCCAAACAGCTTTCGGAAAGTAAACGGCTTCTGCTCCGCGAAATCATTCTGCAGGAAGCCGAAAGTTATGCCATCGGCATCTGCACACCCGCCGAAATTGACAAACTGAATATTCTCTGGGCTTCCGTGGCTGCCATGCATAAAGCCCTTCAATTATTGACCTTGAAACCCGCACATATTCTGGTCGATGGCAACCGTTTTAAGCCCTTTGGCAAAACGCCTCATACCTGTGTGGTGAAGGGAGACTCCAAATTTGCCTCCATTGCGGCAGCATCCATTTTGGCCAAAACCACACGCGATGCAATGATGGAAAACCTGCATGAAGAATTCCCGGTGTATGGATGGAATAAAAACAAAGGCTACCCTACGCAAGATCACAGAGAAGGCATCAAATCTTATGGAGCCTGTGTACATCATCGAAAAAGTTTTGCCCTGTTGCCAGTGCAAACCCGACTGGAATTATAAGCTGAGTTTTTTCATATTATTTATCCGGATTCTTCATATACCTTTGTCCTACCAAACACCGGTAAAAACTTAATTTATTCATGCTTATGAGAAAATTGTACTTAATCTTAGGACTTCTCGCTTTGCTTATATTGCCTGCTGCTCATGCGCAGGATTATATCGGGTTTACCACAAGCAATTATGCGGGAGTAAACAAACTGTTATATAACCCGGCTTCCATTGCTGACAGCCGCTTTAAGGCAGACATCAGTTTATTCGGTTTCAGCACATTTGTGGGGAATAACTATGTGGGTATTTCTCGCTCAGCTATTTTTAATCCGGATTTATTCAACGACCCGGATTTTGGCAATAAATATCTGCCCCGTTCCACAAACAGAAAAGCTTACAGTGCCTACGTGGGGTTAAATTTACAGCTTCCCTCGTTTATGGTTACACTCACCAAGAACGATGCGATTGCCTTCTCAGGCAGAATTCGAAGTATTACTAACGTCAATGGTTTGGGTCAGGAATTTTTGGATCTGGCATGGGAAGGGTTTAAACTAGAACCTAATTGGAATCAAAATTTCAGTCAGAAAAGATTGGAATTACAATCCAATACCTGGGCCGAATACGGACTTTCATATGGTAGGGTGATCCTAAACAAAAACGAGCATTTTTTAAAAGGCGGTATCACTTTAAAACTCCTTCAGGGTCTTGGTGCAGCTTACTTATTTGGAAAAGATATAGAGTATAATTTTAAGAACTCCGATACACTCTCCTTATTTAATGCTAACATCTCATACGGTCACTCCGAAACATTTGACATTCAAAATGCCAACGAATTTAACTTTAACTTTAACGGAAGACCGACCCTCGGAGTGGATTTTGGTTTTGAATACGAATGGCGGCCTAAATACATGGATTATCAATACGAAATGGATGGTAAAAAAGAGCTTTGGCGAAGAGATCAAAATAAATATAAACTGAAAGCCGGTTTTGCCATTACCGACATAGGGGGAATACGTTACAACAAAGGAGCCAATTCAGGAAATTTTAATGCAAATGTTACCAATTTACCAACCGAAGTTTTTGATAATGTATCGAATGTACAAACGTTAGACAGTACATTAAACAACGTTTTTATAAATACGCCTGATAAAGGTACATTCCGCATGGGACTGCCTACCATGTTAAGTTTACAGGTAGATTACAACGTATGGAAAGGATTTTACATCAACTTTTCGCCTTTCATCAGCCTTACTTCTGGCCGCAGAGACGATTCTAAAGTGCGTATGTGGAATAATTACGCGTTAACTCCGCGCTACGAAATGAAATGGTTCGGGGTATATTTACCCAACTCCTACAACACACTCACGGGTTTCAATTCCGGAATTTCATTACGTTTAGGCCCTGTGGTGATTGGTTCGGGAACGGTATTCAGCAGTCTGGGTAAAAAAGCTTTCCGCGAAACAGACATTCATATGCTGTTTAAAATTCCGATACCCTACGGAAAACCGAAAGACCGAGATAACGATAAAGTTTCCGACAGAAAAGATAAATGCCGGGATTTGCCCGGAGTATGGGAATTCAGAGGATGTCCGGACACAGACGGGGATGGAATCCAAGATATTGAAGATGATTGCCCGACAGAACCTGGTCCTAAGGAGTTTAAAGGATGTCCTGACCGCGACGGAGACGGCATTCCTGACAAATCCGATGCCTGTCCGGATAATCCGGGGCCTGCTGATTTAATGGGCTGTCCTGACCGTGATGGTGACGGAATTATTGATAATAAAGACGATTGCCCGGATACGAGAGGCCTTGCCGAATTTAACGGATGTCCTGATACGGATGGCGACGGTCTCCCCGATCATTTAGACCAATGTCCTACGTTGCCCGGTCCTAAAGAAAAATTTGGTTGTCCCGACCGTGACGGAGACGGCATTACCGATGATAAAGACGCCTGTCCGGATGAGCCCGGATTGGCCGAAAATAATGGTTGTCCATTCAAAGACAGCGATGGTGACGGAATCCGTGATATTGATGACAAATGTCCCGAAAAAGCAGGTCCGATTGAAAATGGCGGATGTCCTTATGCCGATACGGACGGAGATGGCATTATCGACTTAGAAGATAAATGCCCCAACACTCCGGGTGTACCCGAAAACTTCGGTTGTCCGCCGATTGCCAAAGAAGAACAGGAAGTGATTCAGGCGGCCTTTGATAATTTGGAATTTGCCACCGGAAAAGCGATAATCCGCACTACATCCTACGAATCGTTGGACGGACTAGCCGAACTTCTGAAAAAGAAAAAGGATTACAATCTCTTGATTGAAGGCCATACCGACAATGTGGGTAAACGCGAAAGCAACCTGACTTTATCTAAGAACCGCGCCGAAGCCGTGAAAACGTATCTGATGAAGAAAGGTGTACCGGGCAGCCGTTTGAAAACGAAATTCTACGGACCCGACAAACCGATAGATGACAATAACACTGAAGCGGGTCGTCAACGCAACCGCAGGGTTGAGATGACCATCATTTTTGAATAATTTCAGTCAGGGCTTATCGAAGGGTAAGCCCTGATTTTTTTAATGAATGTTTGACTTAGGATATTAGCTAAAATGAAAACAGCGTTGAAGTAATTATGAATAATTATTATCTTCGCGCCCGCTTTATCAGGTCCGGTAGCTCAGCTGGATAGAGCAACAGCCTTCTAAGCTGTGGGTCACAGGTTCGAATCCTGTCCGGATCACTTTTGAAAATGCCTCTCTGTATGAGAGGCTTTTTTTATGGATTAAATCCAGGTTATATAAAGCATTTTTACCACCTTGTATATCAAAAGTTGCGTTTCATAAAATTAATTCATTTTAGGTTGTTTGATTTTATAAATTTGATAATTCCAATACTAAACAATATGAAAAAAAGAATTTTACTACCAATGGCCTTTGCGGCTGTTTCATTCACCGCAGTGGCACAATGCCCCGAAATCATCTGCAATAAAAACATTTTCATCACAAGCCCTTTAGGAGCTTGCGGCACAACGTACAATTTTGATACTCCTACCGCACAAGACTTATGCAAGTTCGACAGTGTGCAATTTACATTTACGGGCGGAGTGCAAACTTTTACCGTTCCCGCTGGTGTTACTTCCGTAAGAATCAACACATGGGGAGCCAAAGGAGGATATGGATCGCCGGCAAATCATCAGGGCGGTAATGGCGGTTTTGCCACAGGTTTATTAAGCGTAACTCCAGGACAGATACTCAATGTATATGTGGGAGGAGTGGGAGCAAACGCTGATGCTTCAACTGCAGCACCAGGCGGTTTTAATGGAGGAGGAACAGGAGGACTCTTCCCTGCCAATTATGGCGGTGGTGGGGGTGGTGGCGCTTCTGACGTCAGAATCTCACCTTATAATCTTGCAGACAGAGTCATTGTTGCCGGCGGTGGTGGCGGTGGAGGATTCAATTACTCCCAAACTGATTTTGACCGTGGTGGAGCCGGCGGTGGTTTAACGGGCGAAACAGGTTATGGCGGGGATATACAAGGAAATACTGGAGCCGCAACAGGTGGAACCCAATCCTTAGGAGGAACCGCAGGCACCTATCCAAGCTGGTGTACAGGTTTTGACGGTTCATTAGGACTGGGCGGTAATGCCGGTACTTGTTCTAATGGCGGCGGCGGTGGCGGTGGTGGCTACTACGGTGGCGGCGGAGCTACCTGGTCCGGTGGCGGTGGCGGCTCTTCTTATATAGGAGGTGTCACGAGTGGTTCCACCATAATGGGAATAAACAGCGGCGCTGGAAAAATTGCCATCTCTTGGGCTAATCCCACAATAAATGTAGTTCAAACTACCGGTTTACCCAGCGGTGCCCAGTATCCTGTAGGCACTACCACCAATACGTTTTCAGCCACAGGTGGCGACGGAACAGTTGTTACCTGCTCATTTACGGTTACGGTTGAAGCCAACCTGAATACTGGAGTAACTGAGTCAGGCACCACGCTGACCTCACAACAGAACGGTGCAACATATCAATGGTTTAACTGCACAACCAACACTCCTATTCCAAACGAAACCAACCAATCTTTTACAGCAACCCAAAACGGGTTATATGGGGTTTCCATTACCGTGGGAAGCTGCGTCGATACTTCATTCTGTGCACAGATTTCAACCGTGAGCGTAGTTGAAAATCCTGATTTAATCCATATGAACGTATTCCCCAATCCCACTAATGGAGAGTTTACGGTAAACTTTGGTAATACCGTATCCAAAGCTCAGGTAAGAATACTTGATGTGCAAGGCAGAATAATCGAAAGCCGTCAACTAATCAATACATCCATGCTTACTTTTGATATTTCCTCGGCTTCGCAGGGAATTTATGTGGTGGAAGTACAAACCGATAATGGCCGTGCGCTTTTCAAAATCGTAAAACAATAATTCATCTTAATTTTTATAAAAAGGGTCGGCAATTGCCGGCCCTTTTTTTATGCGCCTTTATTTGAAAAGGTGCATGTATCTTTGACACACAAAAATCTAAAGCATACTATTCTTGTCACACGAATTTTTCACCCTGCAACTGCCTAACGGAGTACATATGGTTCACATGAAGGCCAAAATGGCTTCTGCACGTTGCGGTATTCTAATAAACTCGGGGTCGCGCGATGAAAACGGACTAAGAGGAACCGCCCACTTTTTGGAACATATGTTCTTTAAGGGCACTCAAAAGCGTAAAGCTTTTCATATTCTTTCTGTAATTGACAATTCAGGCGGTGAACTGAATGCATATACCACCAAAGAAGAAACTTTTGTATATGCGTCCTGCCTTAAAGGCGATATGCGCAAAGCCATCGGTATCATAGCCGATGTGGTGCAAAATTCCGTATTTCCGGAAAAAGAAATTGAAAAAGAACGCGGAGTGATTCTGGATGAAATCAATTCATACAAAGACGACCCCGCCGAAGATATTCTGGATTGTTTTGAAGAACATTGGTTTGCAGGACATGAATTGGGGTCCAACATTCTGGGAACCGTAGATGATGTTAAAAAAATCGGACGAAAAACCATCGTAGATTTCATTGATCAATGTTATGCCAACGACCAGATTGTATTTTGCAGCGTAGGACAATTTTCTCTTGAAAAAATGGTGCAGTTGGTCTCCCCTTTTTTAAATTCGTTCCAGTTCAATGCCCAAAAGAGAGCCCGCAGTCCTTTTATATTCAACGGAAATACCTTTAACCGGATTGAAAAACGACCCATTTACGGCGCACATTGCCTGATGGGCTTTCCGGGTATTTCCAGAAATGATGAAGACCGAATTGTTTGTGGGGTACTGAATAATCTGCTGGGCGGTCCTTCCATGAACTCCCTGCTGAGTATGACGCTTCGCGAAAAACATGGTATCTGCTACCAGATAGACAGCCAACTTCTGTCTTACATAGATACGGGTATATGGACTATTTACCTGAATACCGATCCGGGCAAAATGGACAAAGCCGTTCAACTTACATTAGATGAGATTAAAAAACTGAGAACGCAAACGTTGAGCTCCTTAAAAGTGCATCAGGCAAAAAAACAGGTGAAAGGGAAATTGGCACTCTCCCACGAAAACCCGGGCAATATGATTCATATTATGGGGAAAAGTTATCTGCACAGAGGGTCGATTGAAACCTTAAAAGAAATCATACACGAAGTAGATAAAATTACCCCCGAAAAGATTTTGGAAGCCGCCAACAAGTATTTGAATGCAGATAAAATGAGCAGCCTGATTCTTAGTCCTGCTTAAGACTTGGGTTTAAGCTTAACGGTGGCAATGGAAGTATGAAATTCGCCCAATTCTAATTTTCCGTTATTATACACATATACATTACGGCTGCCGTCGGGGGTTTTATATTCGTAAGTATTGGGTTTTATCCATTTGAAGTCGGTATACTCTCCCCAGGCTTCGTTAAACATTTTCTGCTTGGAAGAAGGCTCTTTAAAATACACATGCAAAAGGCCATAATCAGCACCCGATGGGGCTTCAAATTTTCCATTTTTATGATGATGAACCTGATATTTCCCGGATGCGGATTTTGAAATTTTGCAATACTTTTCTACTACCCCATTTTCTTTATGCTCATAATACGAATCCACCATTTCTCCATTTACAAATGTGATGGTAAAACGGGTTTCGGCATCAATGTTTTTCCATAAAATTTTTGAGCTTGCTTTACTGAACAGGGTGTACATTTCAATTCCATTGGCACCTACCTTTCGCTCAGCATCTAAATACCCGATGCTCTTTCCGAATAGTATCAAATCGAAGGACCTTTTCTGTGCATTGTTATGCAAAAAAATCAGTCCGAATACAATAAAAAACAATGCTCTTTTCATGATTAAACTTTGGGTTTCATTCTCACGGTTACGATCGAGGTATGGAATTCGGCATCTGTCATTTTACCCTGCTGAAACCGGTAAATGTATTTGCTTCCATCCGGTGTTTTAAACTCATATTGATTTGCTCCCGATTTTTTCACTTTCACGTACTCTCCCCATCCTTCATTGAGCAAACTTGCTCCATCAGAAGGTTCGTTATAATACATCTTCAGTAAACAAAACTCGGCCATGTTTTGCACTTCAAATTTTCCCGTTTTAGAATGATGAACTGAGTATCCGCCGGCGTTCTCTTTTACTTTACAAAACTTTTCAATTTCGCCATTTTCTTTATGCTCAAAATATGATTCCTGCAGCTTTCCCGATTTAAAAACGACATGATAAGTGGTATATGTTGAGATGGTTTTCCAAAGTATGGTTGAAGTGGCCGTACTGGTCATCGTATATACTTCAATATCTCCTTTTACTTTTTTATCCGTGACAATACTCCCTATTTTCTTACCTGCCAAAAACATGTCAAACTCCCGGGTTTGCGCCCAAGAGTTTGACAATATCAATAGAAAAAAAACGGGTAATGTTTTTTTAAGACTCAAGAAAGAAGGCATTATTTAACGAGCTTTACGTAAACCGTTCCTATAATTGTTTTTCTTTCCGTTTCAACCAATTCGCCGTTTTTGTATACATACACGTTTTTATCTCCGTTGGGAATTTTATACTCATACTTTCCAGAACCTAAATCGGTAAGCGGATATACTTCTCCGATTCTTTCCGTGAAGAGTTGTGTCATCCCTTTAGGCTCTGAAAAATACAATGATATTACACTGTATTTCACCTGAGTAGGATGAGTGAATTTTTTCTTCTCGTTGGTTATATTGTATTTGCTTCCATCCCAGTTAATACTGGCATAATTATCCACTTCATCATTGATTTCATTTTTACAGTAAGAGGAAACCAATATTCCATCTTTATAGGTAACATCCATTAAAACATAATTCTTCTTGGTGCTGAATAAAACCTTAGCTTCTGATTTACTTTCAAGTTTGTATGTGGTAAAAGCCCCTTTTACGGTTTTGGTTGCCGTGAGCTCCCCTATTTTATTTCCCGATAATACCACTTCATATTTACGGGTTTGGGCATTTGCCTGAAGCATTCCAAACATGCCGACTGTAAGAAAAAATAATTTGATGTTCATAAATGTATGTTTTTGATAAAATTAAAACTTAGTTCACTGTTTAACAAATTTCATGCTAACAGGTTCAATATAATCCCAAATGCACAAAAAATAAATTCCTGATTTTAAATCTTCTATGCTTATAGTCTGAATAAATTCATTGTTTGAATGAATATTAAAATTCCCCGAACCCACTTCTATTCCTGCAATATTTACCAATTTATAAGGATACATTCCCGTTTCCCATCCATGCATCATAATCTGAATGTCATGTTTTGCCGGATTAGGGAATAAATGAATCGAGCGTGTTTCTTCCGGCAATGAAGTCGTGCTTAAATAAGGTGCTCCCAAGAGAGCTTGATGGGCATTGATTCTTCCGGACCCCAATTGGGGACTCCATGTACCGTATGCCACATGGGTACTGTCGTAATTATACCCTCCTACCCGTTCGGCTGTTACTCTCATCAATGTTCTCACTTCATTAAATGTAAAATCAGGATAAAGACTTAAAATAAGACCGGCCACTCCGGCTGCATTGGGGCATGCCGCTGAAGTGCCTCCGAACTCAAGATAATAATCGCCGTTGGAATAGCCATAGTTGCCCGACATATCGGTTGTGGTAACCTGCACACCCGGAGCTGATAAATCTAAGCCGGTTCCATAGCAACTGAAAGAAGCTCTTTTATCTTTATTGGTTGTAGCTCCCACGGAAATATTATTAAACAATGAGGCGGGCCAAATTAATGCCGCATTTTCATTACCAGATGAGAACATCTGAATAGCTCCTTTTCCATTTCGTCCCTGAGCCCTGGCCAGATTCAAAGCTTCCATTACCACAAATTGATCTACGGGGGCAAATGGGAGTAAATCGGGAGGAAGTCCCCAAGAATTACTTAATATATCAGCCCCTGCGGTTTGCCAGGCCCACGTAGTACCTGCTACCATAAAATCGGTCTCAGAATAGGGAATTTCATAAAGCATCGTATCTATAAATCCAGGAATAAAAATGCTGGTGTCCACATAAAAAAACATTTTCACAGGGACTATACTGCAATCGTAAGCCACACCGGCCACTCCAATTTGGTTATTTCCCTTCGCGGCGGCAATACCGGCACAGGCCGTTCCGTGGCCGTCACTTGGGAAATTCAAATTAGGATAGCCATGGCTGTTTCCTCCCGTGGCGTCAAAACCGGGAAGTAAGTTTGGCATCAAATCCGGGTGAAGTGTATCTACACCGGAATCGAGTATTGCAATTTTTATGGATGGGTTTCCTGTAGTCAGTGTCCATGCATTTACCACATCCATATCAGCACCCGCAGTTCCGCTCCACTGCAATGCGTTTCCATTATTCTGTAACGACCATTGACGGGGAAAAAGTGAATCGTTTACGCTGTTTACAATCGGGAAAAAGGCAAAGTTTACGTCCGTAAATTCGATTTGAGGTAAATCGCTCAATAAGATAGAAGCTTCCAAAGCATTACATAAAGAGTGTTTAGAAAAACGTAAAACATATACATTAGGCAACCAGGGACTTTTGCCAATAAACGTTGCTGCAAAATCCTCTGCCAATCCGGTTAAATATTCTTCAGGATTTAAGTTATCTGAAGCGCGTAATTTAACGTACAATTCTTCCAGCACGCCTCGTTCATTCCCTCCCGAGTCTTTCAGCCAGGGAGTAACTGAATTTATTTGCTCTTTCGTTTTCAATTCGTCAGCCGCCTTTTGAATGCCATATTCTTTTTTTACGGTCACCAGCCAGCGCCCGGGCTTCAATGGCCTTAGGGTTTGGTGGGTTTGTAGTCCTTCACAAGCAGAAAACAAAGCCTTCATTTCTGTTTCAGTAATGGAAACATCATAACTGACCAACAACTTGTCCGTGAGAACACTTTTATATTCCGGCAGACTATACAGAGAAGGAAATGTAAGCTTTTGGGAATATGCAGCCAAAGCAAAAAGAATCCCAAACAGTGTAATAAGTTTTTTCATGGAAATAAAGGTAAAAATTCATGGCATACAAACACAAAAAAAAGGCGCCGGATTCCGACGCCTTTTCTCTTCAGCTTAATATGTTTATTGAACAATAATTTTTTCTGTGAAAGATTTTCCGTTCAGATCCATACGAACAAAATAAACACCGCCTACACCGAGTTCACTGCGGTTGAGTGTAAAATTTTGTGACCCAGATGGTAGTTCACCGGTAAATACATTGGCTACAAAACGACCGGTGATATCATATACACCAATATTGGCTTTTGAAGCAGCCTCTGGCAACGTGAATGTAATTTGCGCATTGTCAGTTACCGGATTCGGATAAACCTTGAATTCCAAATTCTCTACAGTTGCCTCATCAATCGACACGGCAGCTGTGCTGGTAGAGATAATAATGTCATCAATAAATAAGTTATTGTTTACATCACCACCCGAAGTAAATTCAAGTTTAAAACGCACATCAGATCCAGAGCCTGATGCACCTGAAAGGTTCACCGAAAGTTCTTTCCAAAGATTTAAATCTGTAGGATTAAAGCTTTCAGGACTTAAGCCGCCTGATAAAATTTCAGTGCGGGTAAAGTTTTTCACGGTTGACCAGGTTGCACCACAGTTCGTAGAACGCGAAAGCGTTAAACGGTCATTTACCACAGGCATAAACATCTGAAGATTCATATCATAGTAGAACTCTTCATTTGTTCTTAGTGCGTAAGCCACTTTGAATTTAAATACTTTGCTTCCACCCTGAATCGCATCTAAATCCAAAGGAGGAGAAATTAATGCTGAGTTATTATCACGGGTATTTCCAAAATTGTCCATTTTAATGGAGTAGAAACCGGAGTAAGCAATATTATCCGGACCGATTTTCCATTGTTTTCCATTTTCAGTCTGGTCATTTACCACAGTCCAACGACCCTGATCCCAGTATTGTCCGGATTCAAAGCCTTCATAATATCCCCAAGGTTTCGACTCAACAACGTCATTTAAGATAAAAACAACATTTTGTTTGGTACGTGTGGTAAATTCACCATTTGCGTTAGACACTTTAAGTGTTACCGAATAGGTTCCTGGATTTGCGTACGTAACCGTAGGATTTGCTACTGTACTTGTGGCAGGAGTACCTCCTTCAAAAGTCCATTCGTAAGAAGCCGGTGTTCCGTTAAATGAACCGTCTTTGAAACTTACAGATGAACCCGGACAAGTAATCGGATTTTCTGCCCAAAACTCGGCTACAGGAATCAGATTGGTACAAGCAGGAGCGCCGTCATTTACGCCGGCAGCGATAACATTGGCTTCGGTTACCACATTTTTACGGAATGGATAGAACTCCAATGTGGCGTTCATTCTATCTACCTGACCTTTTGTAAACATATTAGGACAATTGTAATTGTTTACATAGTCCATGTAGTTCTGATAGTTTTCACCGATTCCATAACGTAGTAAAGAATCACGGTAATTATCAATTACGTTTTCGTAACAGGTAGCTTCTTTAATTAATGTATCGCAAGGATTAGCCCATGCAAAATTCACGTCACGGGCAATCGGAGTGTCATCCACCTGGTCATCACCACAGATTTGGTCGCCCCAAACGTGAATAAGATTCAAATGGTGACCAATTTCGTGAGCCGCCACGGCATTGGTGGTCATGGCTTGATAAGCAATGGTAGCTCCATCTCTCAGTGCGGGAGCTGTTCCCGGAAACAGACAATATCCTAATATCTGTCCTGCAGAAGTTTCTGAAGGATCTTTGATATTACGGGTAATCCAAATATTCAGGTATTTGGCTCTATCCCAATAGGAAAGGCTTTTATGTTTTTTATCGTCATACGCATCTTTCGATTTGTGTGGCGAATATATTCTTCGGATACCGTTGGTACAATTACCCAGTGGATCTTTGGCTGCTAAACGGAATTCAATTTTAGCATCTGTGGCAATAGTATCAAAACGCTGTGGCAATGTTCCTATGTTAGGTGCATTGCGGTTATATGCCTGATTCATTTTGGTAATCATGGTGTTGATGGTGGCATCAGATATGTTAGATGCTCCCCCGTCATGAATTACGTGAACCACAACGGGCATGATTCTGAGTTCCCCGCTACGGGATTCTGCCTGCTGGGCATATTGTTGCACATAGGCATTAAATGCGGCAAAATCGGTAACAAAATCATCGTTCTCCAACGCTACATTCAGATGTGTTCCACATCCCGGATGGTGAACATGCTGAGCCGTAACCCCTGTAAATAAGCCTCCTATTGCGGCAGCAGCTAATAAAAATCTCTTCATAACTGTTTCTTTAACAATTTTTCAAGTCAAAATTAATTTCTTCTTATCATAAAACAACTGACAAATTTTAATGTTTGTCGGAAAAGTTTCAATCGACAATAATAATACAAAATTAACTTTGTAGCGTATTCAATGAATTTTTTATTTTAGCAACTATGGAAAAAAAGACAATTAATGTAGCAATCAACGGATTCGGACGAATCGGAAGAGTAGTTTTACGAAGACTTATCCAACATGAAGAAATCAATCTAGTGGCCGTAAATGACCTTACCGATGCCAAAACCCTGGCACACCTTGTTAAATATGACTCGGTTCACGGAAGGTTTCAAGGGACAATCTCGCATACTGATAAATCTATAGTAGTAAATGGAAAGGATGTGCCCGTTTATGCTGAAAAAGACCCATCAAATTTACCCTGGTCTGCATTACAGGTAGACATAGTGATTGAATGTACGGGTTTGTTCAGAAATCGAGAAAAAGCTTCGGCCCACCTGAAAGCCGGCGCCAAAAAAGTAATCATTTCTGCTCCGGCCGACGGAGATGATATCCCCACCGTAGTGCTTGGCGTAAATGAAAATAAACTTACTGGCGAAGAAGACATTCTTTCTAACGCATCCTGCACCACCAACAATGCGGCTCCGATGATTAAAATCATCAATGAACTTTGTGGTGTAGAATCAGGATATATTACTACTGTACACAGCTATACAGGCGACCAGCGTCTGCATGATGCTCCGCACAAAGATTTGCGTAGAGCCCGTGCAGCGGCTGAATCCATCATTCCCACCTCAACGGGAGCCGCCAAGGCCATCGGAAAAATATTTCCAGAACTGAAGGGCAAACTAGGCGGAGCGGGAATCCGTGTTCCCGTACCCAACGGCTCCATGACCGACATAACCTGCATTGTGCGAAATCCGGTTTCCGCCGAAACCATCAATGCGGCTTTCCAAAAAGCGTCACAAGCCGAGCTAAAGGGAATTTTGGAATATACCGACGAACCCATTGTTTCCAAAGACATCGTAGGAAATGCCCACTCGTGCATTTTTGATGCGGAACTCACTTCTGTCATCGGCAATATGATAAAAACGGTGGGTTGGTACGATAATGAAGCAGGCTACTCAAACCGGTTGGTTGATTTAATACTCTTTATGAAAGAAATGAAATTTGTTTAGTTTATAATTAAACTGGTAGTATTTGTAAATTTCGGGGTATAGAAATTTCATTAGTGGCATAGTGAAACATCAGGCTCTTTGGGCAATGTTTGAAGTTTGTGGACTGGCCGTTTGCATTGAAAATTTCATTTACACGCAGATAAAAACGGCATAGTCATTGAATTAAATCGATCATGTAGGTGACAAATATGAATCAATTTATCAGCATATTCCTTTATATTTTACTAAAATGCCCAACAGTGGTTACAAATCAATGTGAAAGCCGTGTAGTAGAAAGTAAATATGGAAATGGTTTTAAAATTGAGACTACTTTTTTTTACAACAACTGTGAGTTGCAATACAAAGAAACCGAATATCAAGACGAACATCGGGTAACCTATAAACTTGAAAAGACTTCTTTCCGACAAAACGGCAATAAAAGATGGGAGGCTCTTTATTTATCGCAAAATTTAAGCTCATTCACACGATACAATAATGAAGGAGATGTTAGCTTAAATAAACGATTTACTTATGATTTTTGCGGAGAACTACTTCGCATCGATATAGAACGAGGCCTTGATAAAAAATCACAAACCTTCGAAACTAACTGCCAAAACATTTACAGATAACTAATTTTCGAAATTGTGCACGTGCACTTTTTGCCCATCAAAAACGGCATAAGAAAAATGAGAAATCCAATCGCCCAGGTTGATATACGTTGATTTTTCGTTCAGCGGAATTTTTAGCGGTAAATGCCTGTGGCCAAACACGAAATAGTCGTAGTTTTCTCCTTGTGAAATCTGCTCTTTGCAATACACAATCAGCCATTCATTTTCTTCACCCAAGAATTTTTGATCGGCGGAATAATTGGCATCCCTGCTTTTGCCCGAAAAATAGTTCGCCAAACGGATGCCCATGTCGGGATGAATCTGCCGGAAACACCACTGGAAAAACGGGGATGTAAACACCTTTTTTATGAACTTGTATCCATGATCACCAGGACCTAATCCGTCGCCATGGCCGATGAAAAATGATTTACCGCCAAAGTTTCTTTGAATGGGCTGTTTATGAATAATCACCCCGGTTTCTTCTTCCAGGTATCCAAACATCCATAAATCATGATTTCCCGTGATAATGTGCACGGGAATGCCCGCATCACATATTTGTGCCAGTTTGCCTAATAGCCTTACAAAACCTTTTGGAACCACCTTTTTGTATTCAAACCAAAAGTCAAAAATATCGCCCAGTAAGTAAATTTCTTCGGAGTCTGCAGCCCGTTCATCCAACCATTTCACCAACAATTCTTCACGTTGGCGGCTTGTTTTGGAATCAGGCACACCCAGATGAAAATCAGAGGCAAAAGCAGCTTTGTATGGTTTGGTTGCCGTCATATTCGGGAGGGCAATATTATGCAAATCCTCAAAATACCGTTGTTTTTTGCTTTTTTTGTTCTCTGAATTCAGCAAAATGATCATTACACAAACCCCTTTCAGAGTAAGTTTTGTGGGCGGGGGCAGCGATATGGCTGCATTCTACGAAAAACACGAGGGGGCAGTGCTCAGTTGCACTATTGATAAGTATATGTACTTATCTTCTCACCGTTTTTTTGAACCCGACAAAATCAGGGCAAAATATTCCAAAACCGAAACCGTAGGCAACCCTTCGGAACTGGAACACCCCATTATCAGAACTGTTCTTGAAAAATTCGGAATATCAGGCGGTATCGAAATCAGTTCCATTGCAGATGTTCCGGCCGGTACGGGCATGGGTTCTTCTTCTTCATTTACCGTAGGACTTCTGCATAATATTTATGCGCTCAAAGGGATTACACCATCCAAAGAACAATTGGCTGCCGAGGCTTGTGAAATTGAAATCGACATCTTAAAAGAACCCATCGGAAAACAGGACCAATACGCTGCGGCCTATGGTGGATTTAATATTTTCCGTTTCCAAAAGGACGGTTCCGTAGTAACTGAAAACCTTAACATAGAAACATCTGTTTTGCAAGCCCTGAAAAACAACCTGGTTATGTTTTACACGGGGGTTCAGCGCAGTGCATCGGGTATATTGGCCGAACAGCGGGCCACGCTTTCGCAGGAGGATAAATTTAACCGGGTGAAGGCCATGACTTTGTTGGTGGATGATCTGAAAAGTTGTCTGCAGAAAGGTGAACTGGACCATTTTGGCAAAATACTGCACGAAAACTGGATACTCAAACAACAACTTACCGATTCCATATCAAACGCCCCCATAAACGAAGCATACAACGCCGCCCTTGAAAGTGGTGCCACAGGAGGAAAACTGTTGGGAGCAGGAGGTGGTGGTTTTTTATTGTTTTATTGTCCGCAAAACAAACAGGACAGGCTCAAAGAAGCTTTAAAAAAATTACGTTACTTTGAATTTGATTTTGAGTCTGAAGGCTCACAAGTAATTTACTCACCAAAATGAACAGCCGATTATTGCATACCGAATATTTAAACCTGCTGAAATCCACACTGGATAAGCTGAGTGCAGAAAACTTAGAAAAAGTTACCGAAGCGTTTCTGGAAACGTACCAAAACGGCGGAACTTTTTATGTATTCGGAAACGGCGGAAGTGCCGCTACGGCAAGCCACATGGCCGGAGATTTTGTGAAAGGCGCTTCTTCGGGGTTGGAAAACCGGTTTCGTTTTATCTGCCTGAACGATAACATGAGTGCTTTGATGGCCATCGCCAACGACATTTCTTATGATGATGTGTTTATGGAGCAGCTCAAAAATTTTGTACGGAAAGAGGATCTGGTCATCGGTATTTCAGGAAGCGGAAATTCAACCAATGTGGTTAAAGCGCTTGCCTATGCCAATGAAATAGGCGCTAAAACCCTGGCATTGTGCGGATACTCAGGCGGAAAAATTAAAGAAATTTCAATGTATTGCATACATGCCGAGGTACATGACATGGAAGTGGCAGAAGATGTACATATGGTCATTTTTCACACCATTAAACAGGCACTGATTAAACATCTGCACGGAGAAAAATCCGTGAGCATGGGCAAAGTGTACGATGAACGTATCAAAGGAAAAACAGAATAAACACGCATTTAGTAGACATGATTTATCCAATAGTGGCATACGGTGATCCGGTGTTGAGAAGAAAAGCAGAGGAAATAGACGAGAACTATCCGGATCTGGACACATTTATCGCAAACATGTTTGAAACCATGTATGCATCCAATGGAGTGGGGTTGGCGGCTCCGCAGGTGGGAAAATCCATCCGCCTGTTTGTCATGGATGCTGATACTTTTTCTGATGAAGAACCCGAGCTGGCCGATTTTAAAAAAGTGTTTATCAATCCGATAATCATTGAAGAAACGGGCGAAAAATGGGCATTTAATGAGGGTTGTCTGAGTATTCCGAAAATACGGGAAGATATATGGCGTGAACCGGAAATTGTGGTGGAATACTACGATGAAAACTGGATATTGCACGAAGAAACTTTTAAAGGTATGGCCGCCCGGATCATTCAGCATGAATACGACCACCTGGACGGTATCCTTTTTATTGACCACATTAATCCGCTGCGCAAAAAAATGCTGAGCAGCCGGCTGAAGGATATTTCCAGAGGACGTGTGCGCGTAGACTACAAAATGAAATTCCCTTTAAAATAGCGCGGTATGCCCAAATCAAATTCCTCTGTAAACTCCGGAAGCGAAAGAGCGTTATCTCCGCTTCAGGAAAAAATTTACAGAATCATTTTCGAAGCGGATACCCCCGCCGGAAAAGCATTTGATGTGGCATTACTGATTTTTATCGTGCTGAGTATCATACTCATCATGGCAGAAAGTATTCAAAGCCTAAACCAAAAATATGGTGAGTTATTCCGAATACTGGAATGGGTAATCACCATCGGTTTCACGGTAGAATATTTACTTCGAATATATTGTCTGAAAAAACCAAAACAATACATTTTCAGTTATTTCGGCATTATTGATATCCTTTCTATTTTACCTACTTATCTGGGGCTTGTATTTGCCAGCTCTCATTACCTCACGGTTATCCGTTCGTTGAGGCTGTTGCGTATTTTCAGAATTTTCAAACTCAACCGGTTTGTAAAAGACAGCAATACTATTCTGATTGCATTGCGCCAAAGCCGCCGCAAAATATTGGTTTTCCTATTTTTCATTCTCATGATTAATGTGGTAATGGGAACCATTGTTTTTGCTTTTGAAAACGAAACTAACCCTGGTTTCAGCAGTATTCCCCAGAGTATTTACTGGGCCATAGTTACCCTGAGTACGGTGGGTTACGGCGATATTTCGCCCATTACCGTAGGCGGAAAAATTATTGCATCCATCATCATGATTACGGGTTACTCCATCATTGCCGTGCCTACGGGCATTGTTTCGGTGGAAATCAATAAAGCTTCCAAACCGGAGAATCTTGAACCGCGAACCTGCAAATCCTGCCTTAGTGAAGGTCATGAAAGCGATGCGAGGTATTGTAATAAATGCGGCGAAAAACTTTGATAACAGCAAATTCTGAACATGAACACTTCACAACAATATGATTTAGTAATGCAGGAATGCCGCAGTGAATTTGAAAAAAAACTGCGTGATTACGGGCCATCCTGGAGAATATTCAGGCCCAAAGGCATTACCGATCAGATATACATCAAAGCCAACCGTATCCGCACCTTAGAAGAGAAACAGCTGAGTCTGGTGGGAGAAGGTATAATCGGCGAATTCAGGGGAATTATAAATTATTCGCTGATTGCACTGATTCAATTAGAAAAAGGCGCAGCCAAAGAGCCCGATATGAGTACCGGGGAGGTCATGCAGGAATATAACCGGCATTCTGCCGAAGTAAAAGCCCTGATGGAGCGTAAAAACCATGATTACGGAGAAGTTTGGCGCGAAATGCGGGTGGAATCATTCACCGATATGATTTTGGTAAAATTGATGCGCATCAGACAGATTGAAGATAATGAAGGCGAAACCCTCATCAGCGAAGGAATAGACGCAAATTTCGCTGACATAATCAATTATGCCGTTTTTGCTTTGATTAAAATGACGGAAGAATAATCCGGTTATCGTTTGATGAACTTACCGGTAAACACTTTCCCTTCCGAAAACATCTGCAATACGTACTCTCCGGCTGCCAGTCTGCTTATATCAAGCTGTATATTTTCTGTTTGAACAGCTCGCTGCTGAATATGCATTTTACCATCCATGCCATAAACGGTAAGCAGTGAAATATCCTTGGGCAGATTAATCTGGATAAAATCATCGGCAGGATTAGGGAATACGCTCACCACTACTTTTTCATAGGTATCTACCCCTACAATTAACTGTACCTCAGCTGTTACCTGACTTGAGCAGCCTTGCGCGTCTGTGATAGTTGCTGTATAAGTACCTGCGGGTAAGTTGATGGCATTTTCGCCATTCTGTGGCGGATTTGTATTCCATACAATTGTATAAGGTCCACCCGAACCTCCCGCAGGAATTACCGTGGCAATTCCTGCATTATTCAATGCTCCCGAAGGAGTAGTAGAAACACTTCCCGTGGGCAATGGTCTAACCAGAAACGGAACTTCAACAGGAGCTGAATTCACGGAATTGGAAGCGGTTAATTGCGTAAAAAATGTACCCGGATTGGGATAATGTACCCATCCCGGATTCTGTCCATTGAACGAAGAAGGCACTCCCCCCTGAAAGAGCCACGCCCACTGGGTTACATTTCCATTTGCAAAACCTGAATAAAAAATGGAATCTCCGGCACAGACTGCATTTGGATTTCCGCTGATAGTAACATCTGATATGCTTTCCGAATCGGTTCCCGTAATTTCAATATTATCCACCGCAAAGGACGGATCAGTACCCACTCCATCATCATTATTCACCCATTGAAAGCCAATTTTTACATTGAGATTATTATTTGCAGAATTAGGCAGATTAACAGTAAATGCAGCCCACCTTCCCTGTCCGCCGGGACAGTCGGTAAGCGTTTTGGGCATATCTGCCAACTGACTCCAGGCAGAGCCGTCAAAATACCACAACGTGGCATTATCCAAGGTCGTCTGCCCCCCTTCTATATAATCAAAAGCAACCGAAACCGCAGTTTTTCCTGTACAATTTATTACAGGTGATTCAATTCTTCGGGAGGTTTGGGGACAAATGTTGATGGAGCACAAACCGCCGGCATCATATAGGGCACCGGGATTTCCACCAAAAAAAGGATGATTGATATTGGCGCTCAAATGCAAACTGGCTCCCGTTGCACCACTTCCTGTGGTACAGGCTGCTCCACAATTTCCTGCAGTGAAACCGTTTTCAGCACAACTTACAAACCATTGATTTGGGGTAATTCCTTCTGTTCCGGTAATAGTTTGAGTCCAAGTGCCCTGCTGACTTATATATCCGGCTGCAGTACAGCCTGCCTGACAGCCATTATTGAAATCCTCATTCCAAAACACGGAGGTTTGAGCTGATAAAATTCCTGATAACAGAATTCCGAAAAGAGTAAGGAGCTTTGTTTTCATATTTCTTATTTTGAGTTCCTAATGTATTACTTTTAAATTAATTAGCTGCATTTTTCTGTTTGGCTTCGCGTATGATTTCTTTAATCATGTTTTTCTTTAATATGGCCGTAGCCGTAAGCATGGCAGCCATTAAACCGCCTCCCACACCACAGGTAACCACATCCTGCCCTGTTAGATAAAACCCTTTAATATCGGTTTCGGGCTTCAAATTTTTATTGGCAAAACGAGCCGGAGTATGCTCTAAGCCGTAGACTTCACCGCGACTATACGCCGCAAAATGTCGGGTACTCAGTGGTGTTGAAAGCTCTTTATGTAAAATTTTACCACGGGTTTTGGGAACATATCGGTATAATACCTCTTCCAACTGACCTGCAATTCGTTCTTTAATCGCTTCATACTCCTCTCCCCTTTTTTTCCAGGGTTTATCTTTCCAGGGCGCCACTTCATCAAAATCACCCAGGGTAATAATTTCAATGGTGCTCTTCCCCGGATTTTTCTGCTGGAATGCAGGATCTTTAGCTGCGGGAAAGGATATATAAACCAAGGGAAGTGAATCGCTTTTCCCTTCCAAAAATTCTTTGAAATTCCGGGTATGATTGTATCCATCAGGAAATATCCAAAAGTTAGATTTGGGCAATTCCAGCTCTTCGGGTGTGCCATCCAATCCAATGTAAAGACAATGATGTGCCAGTGATGGACCAATTTCGCCAAACTTATCTTTATATTCCTCTTTTCGGTTCAGCAAATGCTCATATGTGAGCTGAACTCCTGCAGAACTTACCACCAAAGGAGCATGAAATTCTTTACCGTCAGCCATTTTCACGCCCTTCACTTTGCCATCAGCATGCAGAATGGATTCCACCTCGGCCACAACCAAAATTTCTCCGTTTCGGGATTTGATTACCGGGGCAATTTTTTCAAAAAACACAGCCGAACCACCCACCGGATAATACCCGCCATACACATAATGCCTATCCAGCAAGGCATGCATGGCAAATGAAGATTTATCGGGCGTTAGCCCGTAATCACCAAAACGGGTGGTAATTACCCCTTTTAGCTTTTCACTCATGCCCAGTGAATCCAGCATTTTTTCAGTAGTAACAGATGTATATTTCAAATAAGGATTCCTGAAAAAACCGGATAATAGAGGTCTTAAAAAACGCGGCAATACTTTCCAAGTCTGATAAAGCATACTCTTCTTTTCCAGGGCATACAGCAATTTACAATATGCCTCAATTGCCTCTTTTTCTTCAGGAAAATATTGGATTAACTGATTTTTATATTCCTCTTTCCCTTTTTTGAACTCATACTTTTCTTCTCCAAAATAAGCCGTGTCGTAAACATCTCCCATATCGGCCCATTCAATGGGAGTTTCGGATACATAATCATACGTGCTCTTCATCAAGGTTTTGTCGGAACCTACTTCTCCCACATAATGCACACCCACGTCCCACTCCCAGCCATCTCGCTTAAATGTGTGGGTAAAACCGCCGGGAGTGTAATGCTTTTCCAATATCAACACTTTTTTGCCCGCTTTGGCAAGCATGGCTCCCAGGGCCAAACCGCTTATACCGGAACCTATGATTATACAATCGTAATCAAAAGGGCCTTTATATCTTTTGTAAGACTGGAAAAGTTCTTTGGGTTTCATGAATTTGAAATTGAGGTGACTAAGGTGATGATATTTATGAAAGTTAACAAACAAAGTGTTTTAATCATGAACTTTTTGTGCTTGAAAGAGTTTTTGTTGATTTTTGACGCAAATTTTGAATTATGGTACGCACTATTCTGATACTGATTTTCACCCTGATTATACTTCCGATTTTTGCTTTTTATTCCGACCAACCGTTGGATGAACTGCAAAAAAGTACGCTGAATGTTTTACTGTATATCATGCTGGGAACGGCCCTGTTTGCCTTTTTGTTGGGCGAAATCACCCGGAATACCAGCCAGGTGGATAAAATATGGAGTATCATGCCCATTATATATGTTTGGTATGTCGCTTATGCGTCTTCATGGAACGAACGTCTGGTACTGATGGCCATTTTGGTGAGCGTTTGGGGTGTCCGCTTAACTTACAATTTCTCGCGGAGAGGAGCATATAAACTCAAATTCTGGGAGGGCGAAGAAGATTACCGTTGGGAAATCCTGCGTCAGAACCCTGCATTAAGCGGACGTTGGAAATGGATGTTTTTCAATCTGTTTTTCATCTGTCTGTATCAGATGTCGCTCATCCTGCTTTTCAGCCTGCCATCGTTGGTAGCCATGCAGGGAATGGAAGTGCCTTTGGGCTTATTTGATTATTTGCTGGCTGCACTTATTCTGGGCTTCGTAATTATTGAAACCATAGCCGACCAACAGCAATGGAACTTTCAGAATGAGAAACACCGGCTGATTAAGGCAGGTAAGTTAACCGCACCTTACAGCGCAGGCTTTGTTCAATCTGGGCTGTGGAGCATAGTGCGCCACCCGAATTATGCTTCAGAACAGGCGATATGGATAGTGTTTTATTTGTTCAGTGTATCGGCCACAGGGCGTTGGCTGAATTGGAGTATTGCCGGATGCATGCTGTTATTGATTCTATTCAAAGGGAGCAGTGATTTCAGCGAAAATATTTCAGCCGGTAAATATCCTGAGTACAAAAACTATCAGAAAAAAGTGCCCCGATTCATTCCGTTTTTGAAGTTTTAACACACCTTTAATTTACATGCAAACAACTGTATTACAATACAGTATAACACTTAAAAGCTCCCCTGGGTAATTAACAAATCTCATTCAAATAGTTTCATTATCAATATCCCCTACATTTGTATGGATTAGTGCAAATAAAGGTGCACTTTGCTTTTTAGATGTTATATATAGTTATCTTCTTCGCCATTCATTGGTCATTTTCCCTGTTTTTTCATTCCGCTTTTCTGCACCGGTATTGTTCTCACAAGATGTATAATATGCATCCTGTTACTGAAAAAGTATTCTATTTCCTCACCTGGTTTTTTCAGGGTTCGTCATTTCTGAATCCCAGAGCATATGCAGTCATGCACCGTATGCATCATGAATATAGTGACACTCCCAAAGATCCGCATTCTCCGCATTTTTTCAAAGATGTAATCGGAATGATGAAACACACCAAAAATATTTACCACGGGTTTGTAAAAGGAACGCTTACACCCGAATCAAAATTTTGCAACGACCTGCCTAAATGGGATGCGTTAGATAAATTTGGAGATCGCTGGATTGTGCGTATTTCCTGGGGAGTATTGTATTCATTGATTTATTTCTTTTTAATTTGGAAATTTGATTTATCCGTTTTCTGGGTGTTGATGCTGCCCATTCATTATTTGATTGGCCCCGTTCAGGGAGCCATTGTAAATTGGGTGGGACATAAATACGGATATTCAAATTACAACAACGGCGATCATTCAAAAAACGCTGAAATATGGGGGTTTGCCCTGTTAGGTGAATTGTTCCAGAATAATCACCAAAAGTTTCCGCAGAGTATAAATTTTGCTAAAAAATGGTTTGAAATCGACCCGACTTTTATCGCTTTAAAAGTAATGAGTTGGTTTAAAATTATTGAACTTGTTCCTCAGCCTGTTTCTAAAAATCAAGAAAAAACAAGAAATCCGAATAGACGGTAATGCTAAATATTATGAAGATGAATAAAAGCGCACTTATACTTATCGGGCTGGGGTTGAGCTTTATGGTTTCTGCACAATCTACCGACGTTTCGATTACTTGCAGCGAAGCCAAAACGTCATACTATAAAAAACTGAATGGTTTAAATTATACCAAAAATGCAGGTCTGAATCTGTATGATGTCAATTATCATAAATTCGATTTGTCCGTTACCAACACATCTACTTTTATTGATGGGAAAGTGACTACCCAAGCCCGTGTAACGGCTCCGCAGATGAACCAATTTGTGTTTGAACTACATCCATCCTTGAATTTGGACAGCGTAAAAGTGAATGGCGTGTTGGTAACCGTAACAGAAAATGGCAATTTCAAAGAATGTGCATTGGCATCCATTTTACCTTTAAATACACAATTCACAGCCGAAATCTGGTACAACGGAATTCCTTCCGCCACAGGAACTTCAGCTATAGGTCAAGGTATTTCTACGGGACAATCGCCAACCTGGGGAAACCGGGTGATGTGGACACTGAGCCAGCCCTACAGCGCTTATGAATGGTGGCCCTGTAAACAAGACCTGAATGATAAAATTGATTCTGTTGATGTTTGGCTAACAGTGGGAGACAGCCTTAAAGCGGGCTCCAACGGAGTACTTACTCAAATTACCCCGGTGGCAGGAAACAAACTCCGCTACGAATGGAAACATCGTTATCCGATAGATTATTACCTGATTTCCATGGCCGTGGCGAAATATGTAGAATATAATTTTTATGCCTATCCAAACGGTAGTGCCGATTCTGTGCTGATTCAGAACTTCATCTATGATAATCCGGGTACTCTGAATCAATTTCAGGGACAGATTAATCTGACGAAAGACTTCATGGAAGGTTTTGCCGGTTTGTTTGGACCTTATCCTTTTGAAAATGAAAAATATGGTCACTGTATGGCGCCATTCGGCGGAGGTATGGAACATCAAACCATGACTACTCAAGGCAGCTTTAATTTTACTCTCACAGCCCATGAAATTGGACATCAATGGTTTGGCGATAAAGTTACCTGCTCCTCGTGGAAAGACATTTGGGTAAATGAAGGTTTTGCTTCCTATTGCGAATACCTGGCTTACGAACTCGTATCTCCTAATCAGGCCCGGGCTCACATGGACAGTTTTCACGAATCCGCAATGCAACAACCCGGGGGGGCAGTCTTTGTGGATGATACCACGAACGTGAGCCGAATTTTCAGTAGCAGACTTACTTACAGAAAAGGCGCTGCTTTGGTCCATATGATTAGATTCATAGTGAATAACGATGCCTTGTTTTATCAGTCACTCCGAAACTACTTACAACTCCATGCCTACTCTACGGCATCGGCAGAAAATTTGAAACAGGCTGTGGAAAGCCATGCCGGAGTTAACCTCGACGATTTTTTCAATGAATTTTATTACGGAGAAGGATATCCGATTTTTTCCCTGAGGTATAAAAAATCAACCGACGGAAGAGTGTATCTGAAACTGATACAGACAACCAGTATGCCATCCGTTACCCCGTTGTTTCATATACCGGTTGAAGTAAGGCTGCTCGGAAGCGGTGGAAGCGATACTACCGTGAGAATTATGTCGGATGCACCCGAAGTGTTTTTTGATTTTGCTTACACTAAAAACGTATCAGCTGCACAGATTGATCCCAATCAATGGATTTTGAATCAGACAGGCAGTGTCCTGCAGGATAACACATTATATATTGAAGATAATTTTGAAGACGCATTCATACTTTTCCCTAACCCTACTAAAGAGTTCATTTACATTTCAGGTGTTGAAAACGGAAAAGAACTTATTCTGAAAGATGCCAATGGAAGATTTATTAAAAAATACAGGGCAACCGGAAGTCCATTCAAAATAAACCTTGCGGAAATCCCCGCAGGGATATACTTCTTAAACGGGAACAAGATTATAAAAGAATAAATACAATTACTTGATTTTTTCTTCCTCTCTAGATTTATTTGAACCATTCGGATTCACCAGTAATTTCATCCCCATGAAAGTCTGAATTGATTACAATTGGGATGAATAAACCTTTTATCTTCTGGCTGAGTATTGAACACTTTGGATTCATCTGTTAAAGAGCCTTTTTTTTTGTTTACGGCGGCCCAAATCTGCTTATGTATAATTCATAAGTCACTGCAAATAATCTTTCAGGAATTCACATTAAACAAAAAGAGCCCCGATTGGGACTCTTTTAAATTGTATCAATATGTTAATTATTTAACGGAGCAGCATGAAGTTACCGTGGACAACATCTTCTTCACCACTGATTAGTTTGTAATAAATTTTATAGGTATACATCCCCTGTTCCAGTAATCTATCACCCGATTTACCGTTCCACCCTTTGTAAATATTATCGGTTTCAAATAACTTTTCTCCCCATCGGTTAAATATTATCAACTCAAAATCTTTTACACCTACAATGGAAACTCTAAATTCATCATTTACACCGTCACCATTGGGAGTAAAGGCTGATGGAGCAAAAGAGGAAGATGGTAATACTTCTACCAATGCATTTCCATACGAAACACATCCATTAGCATCGGTAACCTGCACATTGTATGAGGTGGTATTTACAGCCCAACACATAGGAGATGTACAGTCATTACAACTCAGGTTGGTACCCGGGAACCAATAATAATCATAAGGAGGCACTCCACCAGATGCAAAAATATTCAGATTGGTTACATCACCAAGATTAATAACGGTTATTGTAGAATCTACAATAAGAGGTGTTGGTTGAGTAATGGTTTCACTGAAATTAAAATAACATCCGTTTACGTCAGTCATGTAAAAGTTATATGTTCCAGCAATCAGGTTTGTATTATTAAGTGAAGCTGGTGCTCCATTCATTAAAACGGTAAAAGGTGCAATGCCGGTCTGAGGTGTTATTACGATACTGCCTGAAGAATTACCAAAGCAAAGGACATCATTAACAATCGTTGAAATGGACAAATCTTCACCTACACCTACAAATTCCGTATGAGTGAATGGACAGCCATTTATATCTGTTACAGTTACAGAATAATTACCAGTTCCCAGACCGGTTGGATCTTCAGCAGTTTGTCCGTTGTTCCACAGATAGGTAAAAGAAGGTGAACCGCCATTAACTGTCAGATTTATGCTTCCATTGGTTGCACCCGGACATGTTTCTATGGCAGGAACAGATGAAATTTGAGGCGTGGTGCTTATTTCGGTCAACGAAAAGGATTGTTGCAAAACACATCCGTTAGCATCGGTAACCACAACCGAATGATTTCCCATGCTTAATCCTGTTACTGATTGGCCGTTTAATGCGGCATTCCCGTTCCATACATACGAATAGGGTGTTGTTCCGCCGGAGGGGGCAATTACAGCAGCACCACCGTCACTTCCGGCGGGGCAGGTAACATTAATGGGTGCAACAGAATATTGAAGCGGTTGAGGCTCTCCTACCGTACCCGAACCATTCCATTGACATCCGTTGGCATCTGTAATTGTGAATGTATAATTCCCTGCAGATAACCCGGTTGCCGTAAATGAAGTTTCGTTCAAATCATGGTCCCAAACAATCGTCTCATTGCCTGTAGCTCCACCGATGGTAGCGGTTAAAGTCCCATCAGAAAATCCAAAACAAGATGCATTTACGGGAACCGTTCCGATGGGAGGTTGGATATAATCGGTTATCGTAAATGGAGGAGAAATATTTACACACCCATTATCATCCGTTACAGTTACCGTATGTGTGCCTCCACCTGCCATGGTTGTGGGAGACATATCTCCAGTTGACCATTGATATGCAGCATAAGGTATAGTCGTGGATAACATGGTGGTGCTTCCTGCACAAACTTCTTGATTTCCTATAATTATAGGGTTGGGCAACTGATAAAGGCCGACCTGTTTAGATGTTGTCAAAGTACATCCTCCGATTGTAACAGTGACATTATAAGTACCATTGGGGCCCGAAATGGCCTGTTGGTTTCCGCTTGCAGCACCTGACCAAGTGTAAGTATCAAAAAACTCATTGACCATCAGGTTAGCTGTACCGCCTGGGCAGATAAAATCATCTCCGGATATCGTTGGATTATATGGAGGTGAAGTAACATTTACAACTAAAGTAATCGTTGTACTCATATTAGGGTTACCATTATCCGTGGCCGTGACGGTAATAGTTTGCGGACCATTGGTTCCCATAGTGGGAGTATATGAAATATTAAGTGTAGGAGAAGGGCCACTTACTGTGGGAGCATTTAAACCTGGAGGGCCAGATGCTGATATTGTTACTGTTTGATTATTTTCTGGACCAGAGAATTGCAAACTTCCTGTAATTGTTTGCCCTACGCAAATACCATTACCTTGACCATTAGGTTGCATGGTACCTCCGTTAATTGCATTACAGGTATCAGGAACAAAAACGTATCCAGGAAATGAACCGTTAATCAATACGGGTGGTGCATTGACCGAATTACATACATTAAACTTAAACGATTTAAAATCAAGCCAACTCACCTGACTCACAATGTTCGGACCGTTATACACAGTACCAGGTGCATTAAATGTTCCTATACGAATAAACTGACCTCCAACACCCCAATTGGCTCCTACAGTTGCTGGGACTCCTCCAAATCCATTTACTCCCTGCGATGCAGATCCGGTAGTCCACTGCATATCTTTGTAGCAAAAGGCAACGTTGTTCCCAATTCCAATTGATGGGTCGTTTCCATTAGTAATTATCACCGAAAATGTATTTCTTTTATCGCCCTGAACATTAAAATATCCAACATTCACCCAGTTAATATATGCGGCGGTTGGAGTAATTTTATAACGAACCTGGCCTAAATTATTTCGTGTGTCCACATCGGCCCAATAAGGGCCCAATACTGCCTGACCTGCCGAAGGTAGAACAGGAGGAGTAAAAGTAGCAACAGCATTATTGAAACTTAAATTTCCATTATTATTAATAAAAAATCCATTGGCAGTTTGTCCAAAAAAGCAAAATTGAAATGGAATATTAATAAATCCCGAACTACAGTCATCACATGCCTGAAGTGTAGACCAGGTAGCATCAGGCTCAGTATAACAGGCGCAATCCAATGGTTGAACGCTACCATTGCCAAACGGATCACCGGGAATAACCATAGCAGGTGCTCCGATTACGGATTCATTCAATGTTCCATTTGCTTTTTGTGTATTGTACTCTGGGCTATCAATTACAGGGACTACCTGAGCTATAGAGCCTACAGTAAAAGTTAAAAGCAACAGAAGGATTATACTTTTTCTCACTTTGTGGATATTATGTTTTGTGCAAATCTATATAAAATAATATACAATTTAAATCTTTTTAACAAATACGGATAAAATAAAAAGAGCCTGTCTGAAAATCAGACAGGCTCTTGGGTTT
>JAKRSD010000018.1 GCA_022402535.1 Flavobacteriales bacterium
CCATTCTTTCTCGATTTTATCGAAAAAAACGGTCAACGTATTTCAGGCATTGACAGGAAGCAAGTATCAAGTATCAGGAAATTAGCATTGATTAGCTTTATAACATATTTTCAAATTGCCACATTTTTAAATTTTCAAATTAGCAAATTCTTTACACCAAGCTTTCAAATCACAGACTTCGCATTTGGGATTACGTGCTGTGCAAACGTAACGTCCGTGCAAAATAAGCCAGTGATGAGCGATATGAATTTTATCCTTCGGAATATGTTTGATTAACTGTTCTTCGGCCTGAAGCGGATTTTTGGCATTCACGGTGAGTCCTAACCTTTTAGAGACCCTAAAAACATGCGTATCTACCGCCATAGCCGGTTGATTAAACACTACGGAAGCTACCACATTAGCTGTTTTTCTTCCCACACCCGGCAGCGTCTGCAAATCTTTTATATCCGATGGCACTTCCCCGTTAAAATCAGACATGATTTTTTGTGCCATACCAATCAAATGTTTGGCTTTCTGATTGGGATAACTGATGCTCCGGATATATTGAAATACTTCATCCTGAGAGGCCGAAGCCAAAGATGCTGCATCCGGAAAACGTTCAAATAAAGCGGGGGTTGTCTGATTAACCCGTTTATCGGTACACTGAGCACTCAATGCCACGGCAACAATCAATTCAAACGGGTTGGTGTAATGTAATTCTGTTTCAGCGGTGGGATGATGCTTTTCAAAATACTCCAGAATATTCCGGTACCGCTCTTCTTTTTTCATTGGCATACCGCAAAATAAAACAATTTTGATAGACCCGAATCACTTTAGATATTTATAAAAAGACAAAGCGGAAGCCTAAAGACTTCCACTTTGTATAATTCAATTTAAACCAAAACTGACTTAAACCGGGCTTTAATTTCAAACGTCTGGAAAAGCTACATTACAAAGGGAATTGTTCCTCCTTGGCTGAAATTTCCGTTTAAATCATATGTATATATCCAAATGCCTGAATCTCCTATAAAAAGAGCCACCCCGTTATACATTATCACATCTTTGGCATTGATTTCATTGATACCGTTAAGCGTTACCAGGTTTGCAGGATCATTCGCATTAAAAACTTTTACCCCAAAATCGGCTTCACAAACCACTAAAATGTTCCCGTCAATTCCCAGTCCATGAGGTCCGCTCATCGGATATGTACGAATAAGAATAGGGTTGTTTACATTTTCTACATTCAGTACATCCAACTGATTTGAATTCCCCGTGCAGTTAGTCCCGGTTCGCAGGGTAACATAAGCAATATCATTCTGAACAATAACAGGGTCGCAAGCTGTGGCATGTGAAAACATGCTGATGAAGTTAGGCTGAGCCGGATTGTTTATGCCGTATATAAATAATCCAGTCTGACTCCCCAGAAACAGAAAACGTTCGTATGCTATTATGGTTTCAATGTTCCACCCTACCATCTGTTCGGAGGTTTTTTGTGGATTTACAGGGTCTGAAATTAAGTAAGCATGAATATTATTAACATCTACTGTATATAGGTAATCTCCCAACAGGGCAAAAGCGGCCAAAGAGCCTCCGCCGGAAAAGGTCTGGGGTCCGCTGTTATTTCCCATAAAGCCACCTCCCGTGCTCATTACATCACAAGTGGGACATGAATAAAAAACAGATCCACCGCCGTTACAAGCAAACTCATCCGTTACTTTTTCAATTTTCCAACCAATTACTACTCCTTTGGTTTCATCGGGATTTACAACAGGAAAACCCGGATTAGCTTCAACCTTAAATGGATTGTATGGGAAAACATTATTGAGCCTTTTTACCTGAAAAGGATTTGAAGGATTTGAAATGTCAATAACCAATAAATCCGTGTAGCTGTCTGCAAATAAATAATTTTCTTTTACGGCTATATCAACAACGCCGGGGACATTCACAAAAGCTACTTCTACGGGAGAATTGGCATTACTTAAATTATAAATATGAATGCCCGTGTTTAAGTCGCTAACAAACAGATAGCTGTCTTTCCGCCAAAATTTGGCCGGTTTCTTTAACGGAGATGAAGCCATTACGGTGACCGGCTGCCGGAGTTCTTCAAAACTCAGGTATAGAGGAACGTTGGCATCGTAAACTGTTTCAAGCGTACAGTTGTCTTTACACGATTGTAAACCTCCCGCCAGCGCGAGAATGGTTAAACCTATTGAAAACACTTTTTTCATGTTCATGGATTTTGATTTATTGCTTAGATGCATAAGAAACCAAAATGGTTGCATACCCAAATTTTTTATTTCCCTGTGCAACCATTTCTCCTGTTTTGGCATCTAACCTGAAAACATATGTCATGAAAAAGACGGTTCTTCTGATTTTTACTCTAGGTTTCGGTCTGCTGCTTAAAGCACAGGACATCATTCCGACTAAAAAAAGTATGTTGGGTTTTTACAACACCAGCAGTTTCAGTGCCATGCCCGTTGTACGTTCAAACAATTATTACACTTACGATTTTGTGTATTATCCGGTTCAGCAAGAAACCAGAACAGGTTACTCGGTAAGAAATACCAGCGGGTACCGTTTTTTTGATGCCTTGAATTTAGGGTTGGGGACAGGACTTGAAAATTTTGAATCCAGTGCACTATTGATTCCGGTTTATGCCGAAATTTCCGGGAATATGCTTAAAAAACGCTTCACCCCTATTTATTATGTACAGGTTGGTTATGATGCGGCCGTGAATATTTCAAGCAAAAACCAAAGCTATCGCCCCAAAAAGGTGGAAGGTGGTTTGAGCACCTTAGCCGGTATCGGATTTGGTGCCCGTTTGGATAAAAGTACCGTACTTCGCCTTAACTTTGGATATCGGTTACAGCAAGCATCCTACACCTACGATTACTTAATTTATGGTCAAACCGGGAGCACACAAACAAGAAAAATGACGTATCACAGGGCCGAAGTGGGACTCAGTTTTACTTTTCAGAAATAAATTTGGGCATAACACCTGACATAGTAGAAGCCTGTAAAAAAGGAAAACGGGAATACCAGGAGAAACTCTACCGAATTCTCAGCCCGGTGCTTTTTCCAGTCTGTTTGCGTTATGCTTCAGACAGAAAAGAGGCTGAAGATTGGATGCAGGAAACCTGGATTCGGATTTTCGGAAAAATTACCGACTACAGAATGGAAGGTTCTTTTGAAGGATGGACCAGAAAAATTTGTGTGTCCGTTTGTTTGGAGAATATCCGCAAAAAAAAGATACTCTATGACCAGACCGATTTATCAAAAATCACTGTTTTATCTGATGATGAGGATGTGTTTTCAAAGCTATCTGTTCAGGATATAATTACATTAATTCAAAATCTTTCACCCGGATATCGAACCGTATTTAACCTGTATGTTATGGAGTCTTTCAGCCACGAAGAAATTGCCATAAAGCTGGGAATCAGTGTAGGTACTTCAAAGTCGCAATTAGCAAGAGCACGGCAGATTTTACAGGAAAAAATAACACGGTTAAATAAGGCCGCCAAACCAAATACCGCTTTATTATGAGTGAAAATAAAAATGACTTATACGATTTCATGAGAGGGCAGCTTTCTGATTATAGAGAAGCTCCACCTGAAGCTGTTTGGACTGAAGTAGCCAAAGCGCTTGATAACAAAAAAAGTAAACGTCGGATTTTCTTTTGGTTGATTCTATTGGGAATGGGTTCTACAGCTTCTCTGCTAGTATTTAAGTTTACCGCATTAAACCAAAATCAGGCAGTACATAATCTAAACAGTTTCTCTTCCATATTTTTTATAAAATCTACCCCCCTTTTTAATAAAGATATAAAGTCTGAAAGTGTAACTCTTCATTCGCCAAATGACATTCTTTACTCTGCCAATAAGGGCAATTCTCTGCAAAACCAACCGGTAGTTTCGTCTCCGTCAGTAAAAGATCTTAAAACAGAAACAACTAGTAATATCAATACAACAGGAAAAAATGTAACAACGGAAACAGCCATTACATCTACGGATAACATAAAACCGGATATTGGGCAAGAGATATCAATCCATGAATCAATAGCAGTAAATAAATCAGAAAGCGAGCTCATCTATTTAGAAAAAGAAAAAACACTATTGTTTTCTCAGTCCTTTATGCCGGTTCTTCATTCAGAATCAGATTTGGGCTTAATTAATCATTCAATAAACCAAGAAAATCCAAACTGTAAATGGATTCCATTTATGGGTGTAGAAGCCGGCACAGGCGCATTAGGATATCACATTAAACAGTCGCAATACAGTTCGGGAAGCTTGGGGCGCCAATTCGGAAATCACTCTTTTATTACTGTTCTATCAGGTTTCCGTTATAAAGAAAATTTGATTTTTTCGGCAGGAATCGGCTATGAAAACCTCTATTCTACCCATAATTACAAGGCTAATTATTTTTCTAACAGCCTGACCAATGATGTAATGTCCGAACCCGGTATGCTACCCTTCGGCCAATTAAATGTGGTCATTCCAAGTAATGTTGAGTTCCTCGTATCTGCAACACCCAGCGAAGACGGCTTAGTGAAATTCAACAGTCATTACCTTCATATACCCATGACGGCAGGATATCAAAAATCAATTAAAAAATTCAGTTTAGGAATACATGCGGGACCCGCTCTGCACATTCTTCTTTCGCAAAAAGCCCAATTCATAACCTTAGATGGTGAAGAACGACAAATCATATTGAACTCTCCCAATTCTGTGAATGTATCGCTAGGGATAAAACCACATGTGGGGTATCGTCTTGGTCAATTTGAACTTTTTACTGCCGGTGACTTTAGATACCGGTTTATGAATATATGGAAGAGCAGCGAAAGCCGGGTGATGCCTTACAATCTTTCCGGTTCTATTGGATTACGATATCATTTAAGATGCCGCTAAACATTAAATTTTACAATTCACATCCATGTGGTTGAAATTATAACACTTGGAATACTTTATATTTTTTGAAAAAATACGCTTCTGCCCCTTTTTAATTGATATGCTTTTCGCCAAATTTGCGCAAAAGAGAACAGCATAATCATGATCAATCAATTTGACCCCGCGCAGAAGTACACATTCAATTTCCCTACCCGAATCCGATTTGGTGCAGGGGTTATCAAAGAACTGGCTCCGTATCTGAAAGAAACCGGATTATCCAAGCCGCTTTTGGTTACTGACCCGGTAATCCGTGAACTCGATTTTTTCAAATCCACCGTAAATACACTCCAGGCAGAAGGGTTAGCCGTGTCTGTTTTTTCGGATATGCACAAAAATCCCATAAAGTCAGATGTTTTGGCCGGTGGCGATGCATTTGACCAAAACGGATGCGACTGCATTGTGGGTATTGGCGGAGGCGCTGCATTAGACGTAGCCAGAGCCATAGTACTCAGAATTAACCACCGCCGGGATTTGTTTGATTACGACGATCTGATTGGCGGCGACGTGTATGTAACCAATGAAGTTCCTCATTTTGTTACCGTACCCACTACTTCGGGAACGGGCAGCGAAGTGGGCCGTAGTGCTATCATATCGGAAGATGAATCGCATAAAAAACGGATTCTTTTCTCACCCAAATTATTGGCTAAAATTGTGTTCGCAGACCCTGAACTAACCATGGGACTGCCTGCATTTGTTACCGCGGCCACAGGAATGGACGCCCTTACACACAACATGGAGGCCTACATTGCCAAAAACTGGCATCCCATCTGCGACGGAATCGCACTGGAAGGAATGGCCATGATTGCCAAAAACATTGAAAAAGCCACTAAAAATCCGGATATAACGTCCAGGGCGTACATGTTATTGGGTTCTATGATGGGCGCCATCGCTTTTCAAAAAGGACTGGGTGTGGTTCACTCACTCTCCCACCCGCTTTCTACCCTGCTGGACACCCATCACGGGCTCGGAAATGCCGTGAATCTGCCGTACGGCATGAAATTTAACTATACAGGATGCGAAGAAAAATTTGACAATATGGCCCGTGTTTTGGGTGCTAAATCCGGAGCCGAACTGCCTGAATTTCTGTTTGAACTGAACGACAAAGTGGGCATTCCGCGTAAGTTGGGCGATATCGGTGTAAAAGAAGAACATCTGGAAACTCTGGCAGATTTAGCTATTGCGGATTTTGCACATCCCAATAATCCTAAACCCTGTACGCGCGAAGATTTTTTGACTTTGTATAAAGAAGCCCTGTAAATGAAACTGAAAATAGGAATTACGGATACCGCCTCTCGTTACGAAAACTATCCCGCCTGGATTAAAGGCGGATCAGCAGATATTGAGATTATCCGTCTTTCTCATTCAGAAAATAATGCCCATGAGGTGGAAACCTGTCAGGGTGTGGTTTTTAGCGGAGGAGTTGATATTCATCCCAAGCTCTATGGCAGAAGCGATATCTCATACCCGGGTAGTCCCGATAAATTTGATACTAAACGTGATGAATTTGAATTGGAGGTTTTCCGCCAGTGCCGAATCCATCAAAAACCGGTCTTAGGCATCTGCCGTGGCATGCAGCTGATTAATGTGGCACTGGGCGGCAGTCTGTATTTAGATTTGGAAACCGTGGGGAAAGAAGACCATACCCGGCATGGACTCACGGATGGCATACATGAGGTAACCTTAATTAAAAATACCCAGCTGTTTGAAATTTCAAAAGAAATCTGCGGAACCGTAAATTCGGCGCATCACCAGGCAGTGAATAAAATTGCTCCGTCGCTAAAAATTTCCGCTTATTCGCCAGACCGGGTAGCTGAAGCGGCAGAATATACCGAACCTGACGGAAAACACTGGCTTTTGCTGGTGCAGTGGCATCCTGAGCGGCTTCATCATAACGACCCTGGCAATCCACTGGAAAGCGAAATCAGAAAAGCCTTTTTAGAGGTATGTAAATCATAATCATTTAATTACAATCCATACACATATTCCGATACATCATGCAAATCTTAAATCCCGCAACAAACGAAGTGCTTCAGGAAATTGCTGAAGATAGCCGTGCTCAGATTACAGAAAAATACGAAAAGGTAAAAGCCGGTCAAAAAAGTTGGGCTGCCCGTCCTTTATCCGAAAGAATCGATATCATTTCAAAATATGCCGAATTGGTGAAGGATAATCTGGAAGATTTAGCGAAAACCCTCACATTGGAGATGGGCAAACCCATCCGACAGAGCCGCAATGAAATTAACGGTGCCGGGGGAAGAATCCGTTTCTTTCTTGCTAATGCTGAAAAATATCTTTCGGAAGAAGAAATGTTCAGCGATGGCGGTATGCGCGAAGTAATACGCTACGAACCGCTGGGGGTAATCGGCAATATTTCAGCCTGGAATTATCCGTACAATGTGGGCTATAATGTGTTTATTCCCGCTTTGTTGGCAGGAAATTCGGTATTGTATAAACCTTCGGAATTTGCCACACTCACCGGATTGAAAATTCGCGAACTGCTTTGGAAAGCGGGAGTGCCCGAAAATGTGTTTGAATGTGTAATCGGCACCGGACAGGCGGGGCAGACGTTGCTCGATTTACCGTTGGACGGGTATTTTTTCACCGGATCTTATAAAACAGGAAAATACATTGCTGAAAATGTAGCCAATAAACTGGTTCCCGTGCAGTTAGAATTGGGTGGAAAAGACCCCGTATATGTGTGTGACGATATTCCTGACGTGAAATCGGCCGCACAGGGAATTGCAGACGGTGCTTTTTATAACAACGGACAGAGCTGTTGTGCCGTGGAGCGCATCTACGTGCACGAAAAAATATATGATGCATTTGTACAACACTTCACCGATGAGGTAAAAACCTTTGTTTGCGGAGATCCTTTATCAGAAGAAACCTACAACGGCCCCCTGACCCGCTCTGCCCAGCTTGATTTTCTGGATATGCAGGTGAAAGATGCATTAGACAAAGGGGCAAAACTATTATTGGGTGGAAAGCGACTGGAAAAAGCCGGAAATTGGTACGAAAACACCGTACTGATCGATGCCAATCATGAAATGTCGTTAATGAAAGAAGAAAGTTTCGGACCCATTATTGGCCTGATGAAAGTTTCCGGGGATGCTGAAGCCATCAACCTGATGAATGACACTGAATATGGGCTTACGGCAGCAGTTTACACCGCTGATGCCAACCGGGCCGATGCCATTTCTACCCAATTACACGTAGGCACCGTGTATTGGAACTGCTGCGACAGGGTGAGCCCCAACGTGCCGTGGACAGGAAGAGGAAATTCGGGCTTGGGTTCTACCCTTTCCTATCAGGGAATCCGTGCATTCACCCAACCCAAAGCGTATCAGATGAGAAGTTAAACGCTAACCCCACCCCTCATGAACGAAATTTTCTTGCACCTCATGCCCAAAGCGGCAATCATGATAGGTTTTGTGATGTTCGCCTTTTTTCTCGAAGCTCAGCGAATAAAAAATAATTCTATTGTGGATATAGCCTGGGGACTGGGTTTTATAGGTGTTGTGCTAAAGTTTTGGGCTGCTGTAAGTTGGACTTTTTCGCCTCAATTGCTGATTACAGCTATGATTTGTATCTGGGGAACCCGCTTAAGCGTTTATATAGGAGGCCGAAACAAAGGGAAACCGGAAGACTTCCGTTATCAAAACTTCCGGAAGAAATGGGGAAAACATCAGGTATTGGGTGCTTTTTTACAAGTATTTGTGTTACAGGGATTTATTATGTGGTGGGTGTTGATGCCTATTTATGTGATTTTTGCAGGAACTGAAACTTGGTTTTCGGGATGGAAAATATCCGTTCAAATCGTGGGTATTGTTTTATTTATCGTTGGATTTCTATTTGAAGCCATTGGCGATTATCAGATGAAAAAATTTAAGTCATCTCCCGAAAACAAAGGGAAAATCATGACTTCGGGGCTTTGGAAGTATACGCGCCATCCCAATTATTTCGGAGAGTGTGTTTTGTGGTGGGGAATGGCTCTGTTTGCCCTTCCATTCGAAAACGGATGGTTAGCCTTAATTGCACCCATCATCATGACTTATTTGCTAACCAAAGTTTCGGGTGTGCCCATGCTGGAAGAAAAATATGCCGGCAACCCGGAGTTTGAACAATACGCCAAAAACACGCCGGCCTTTTTTCCCAAATTGTTTTAAAATTCTTACATTGTTCAGGTTATGGAGAATATAAAAATAGCCCGTTTCTGGTCAATACTGAATATAGCTGCGGCCGCGCTGGTACTTGTGGTAAACAGTTTGGCCAATTCGCTGCCGATAAACGGATACACCACGGGCGAAATTTCGGCCTTTTATCCCAATCTGTTTGTTCCTGCGGGTATTACCTTTTCCATTTGGGGCATCATTTATATTTTGATGATCGGTTTTGTGATTCATGGTTTGGTGGCTTCTTTCAAACAGAATGAAAATACCTATGTGAAAATTATCGCCGTTGGGCCTTGGTTTGTTATTTCTTGTTTGGCAAATGCCGGATGGATTTTGGCCTGGCATTATCAAAAACTGGCGGTTTCTGTCGTGTTGATGCTTTTACTTTTGATTTCACTCATTGTGGTGTATTCACGATTAGAGTCCAATCCATTTCCCCGTTCTTTTCCAGAAAAGCTCACCCTGCGTTGGCCTTTCAGCATATACCTGGGTTGGATTTGTGTGGCCACGATAGCCAATATCTCGGCCTTATTGGTCGATTTAAAATGGGATAAATTTGGGGTGGATGATGATTTTTGGTTAACCCTCGTGTTATCCGTAGCACTAATTATTTCCACCCTTTTTGTAATCCGTAAGCGAGATTCAGCCTTTGCCTGGGTAATTGTTTGGGCTTTTGCGGGTATTATGATTAAGTTGAGCGCCGACGGTAATACAACGCTAACGGGTTATTACCTTGTATTAATCGGTATGATTTACATGGCATTTTTAGGCGGTATTATGGCCTTCAAAAAATCAAAAAGACATTCATTATCATGAAAAAAAGTTCTCCTTTAATGTGGGTTTATCTGGGTTTGGCCATTGCCGGACTTATTATCCCCGTATATTTCAATTTCATAGCGGACTGGAGTTCTGCTGAAAATCCTTGGTGGAGGCCCATTGTAGATTTTCCTGTTATGAGTTCGTTTACGGCCGATTTGTTTATCTGTGCCACAGCCTGCATTCTTTTTATCATAGCAGAAGGACGAAGAATCCGTATGAAGAACTTATGGGTATATGTGGTTCTATCATTGCTAGTGGCCATCGCATTTGCCTTTCCTTTATTTTTATTCATGAGAGAAAAACGCTTTAAAAAATTGGGTGCCTAACAGAATATGAAACACCTGGTCAATAAATTCAGATCCTATTGGGTGGAAGATTTCAGTTTTGTGAGTCTTTTGGCAATGTTGATTTTTACCATTTTCGTCATGCCTACACTCATAGAACTTCAATGGGCCGGGGTTTTATTGCTCAACATTATGTTTTCGGCCATCTTTTTTGTGGGAATATGGTCGGCACTCAGCAAAAGATGGATTATTGGCACTTCTCTCCTGTTTGGCATTTATGTTTTTTTGAAAGTGCTTCGTTTTACTCCCTCATTTCACCTGATTCCTTACAACAATGTTATCATTGAAAACATTATTGCATCGCTAAATATAATGGCTTTCATCTATATCAACATGAAGTTATTGTTTAGAAATAAAGAGTTTAACTTTTATCGGGTTATCGGAGCCATCAATGTGTATCTGTTGATTGCTTTGTGGGGCGCTTTTATGTTCGAAATCATTCACCTTTTATTTGATTCTTCTATTGAAACCGGTGAAATACTATCGGGAGGACATGAAGATTTTTCTGAATATATTTATTTCAGTATCACATCGATAACCACAGTGGGTTATGGAGATATCGTACCGGTTCATCCTGCGGCAAGAATGTTAGCAACTTTTCTTTCTGCTACCGGAATGCTCTTCCCTGCCGTAATCATTGCCCGGTTAGTATCTCTTGTAAAATAGATTTCTCTATTCTGCCTCTTTTTTCTTCTTCTTTTTAGGAGCCAATGACTTTTTCTTCTTTGGGTTTAAGGGTTTAGACTTTTTCGGTTTAATCCCCTGTTCTTCGGCAAGCTGCTGTTTTTTTATCTTCCAGTAATCTCCGCCGTATGAAACCAATATTTCCGATCCGGCTTTAATTTTTTTGGTTGAAATAATAAAGGGAACTCCTCTTACATTGGTAAACTCTGCGTTGTTTTTTAGACCTTCAATAATCACAAAACCTTCGGCATCATTTGCGTAACGCGCTAAAGAATCTGGCGTGTACAGGGCATCAATGCATTTTTGATAAGAAATAAAATACAAATAAGGAGCCGTCTGAATTTCTTCGCCGTATCGTTCCCGTACTTCTTTCATAGTCATTACATCCCCCGTATACTCCACCACCAATTCGCCTTTCGGAATATCGGACTCTGTAAACAGACCTTTTCCTGCCCCAGGAATGGTCGATTCTTTTACAATTAATTTATAATCTCCGGCTTCCGGACGTTTTTTCATCGCTAAATGCTGGTTTAAATTTTTGTCCGTACTTTTTCCCAGGGTTTTATCTGCCAGCGGGTAAGGGCTTCACTGATTTTGCGTCCTTGATTATCCATCGTGGTTGTAGTAAATTCAACCATCACGCTTTCTTGGTTTTTAAGCGGCTGAATCACCATTTCCTCCACCTGTTTATCAGTCAATTCAAATGTAGCCGTAACGTCGGATTTGGCCTGAGCGAGATATTTGATGTGCATGCTTTCCATGATAAGCCGGTATTTTGTAGTTCCTAACTTGCGAAGCAGTACTAAACCCGCAATATATTCACTGGTGGTGGCTAAAGCACAGGCATGCATGCCCTTAATATGATTAAAGTTTTTTCTTTTGTAAGGAAGCATCACCTCCATTCCATCTTTAGATATGCGGGTAATTTTGAGACCATGCGGACGATTGAAAGGAATTTTAAATAAAAGGCCCTGATTAAGTACCCACTTATAAAAGGTAGAATTTTTAGCCTGTGAAACCAGCTTCTGATACGAATCCATTACAATAAAATAATGCGCAAAGATATAAGAAGTTACATGCTGTCATTTCTCAGTTCCGTATTCAGAAAAGCTGCCATCACTATATAAGAGCAATACTTTGACTATTTTTTTGTTTCCGTTGTCAATTTGATCTTTTCCGGAATATTCTTTAACGGCTCCCGTTTCTTCCTTTATTTCATTGTAATCATGAGTTTGGATAATCATATCCCCAATACCTGCAATTAACCACCTCAGACTTATTTGAGGGAATGCCCTGGCAAATGAATCTAAAAAATCAAACCCCGGTTTGTTTCTTCCCGCAAGTAAATGGGAAAGGGAAGATCGTTGAATCGAAAGTTTGTCGCAAAATTCTTGTGGCGTTAATCCTAATTGAGAAAACAGCAAAGTGAGCCTGTCTTTAAATTCCATATTACAAATGTAACTACTTTAATTGCTTGAATTCAAATAGATATTAAAAAAATATTACATATGTAATATTAATAAATCAAGTAAATAGAAGAATGTATTGAATTTTTATATGATTTAAATTAAAGTTATGCTTTATAAAAAGTAATTATATAATTTGTTATTAAATAGATATATTTAAAATTATTATGCTTTATTTTCGATATTAACATTTGTAAAATGTATCTTTTTACCTTAATATCAAATTGAATCAGTCAAAAATAGGTTTGTATTTTATTTAGTTTATTTTAAACTAAAACTTTAATTAATATTAATAATATATTGATATACAAAACTATAAAATTTATATTAACACCTATTTTTACAAATGTTTTTCCATTTGATTTTATACATTTAAAATGTAGTTGAGCAAGTTCCCTTATTAACAATGCAAATTACCTTACCTGTTGTGCAGGAATATTATTATGTTATTTTTGCATTCAAACAGAATATTATTTAATGATGAAAAGAGTTTTTATTTTTCTTTCAGTAGCGGCATCAGCCTTGTTCGGAACAAGCCTGAATGCGCAGGTAATCGTTCAGGTTACTGACCCTGCACCGGTTCAGGGATTTTTCAATTTTGGAACAGCAAATGGCTGGGGTGCTGATTTAAACAATCCTGCCAATGCAGTTACCGGAATGGGAGTAATTGTCAGCGACGGATCAGCAGCAGACTCATTAGGTTGTGGTACGGTAGTAAATACTGTTGATGTTGCCGGAAACATTGCATTTGTATACAGAGGCACATGTGAATTCGGAACCAAAGCGTTTAACGCACAAACCGCAGGTGCCATTGCTGTTGTAATTATCAATAATGCTTCGGGTACCATTCCTATGGGGGTTGGTGCTCAAGGGGGTAATGTTACTATTCCTGTTGTAATGATCAGTAAGGAAGACGGTGAATTAATCCGCCCTTATCTGGATAACGGTACATTGGAAATGTTTATCGGTTCTAAATTAGGTTTGTTTGCCAACGACTTGGGTTCACAAAGAGGAGATATTATCCGTCCGTTAAGCTATTCTGTGCCTTCGTTATTGGCAGGGAACAGCGCTGAATTGGAAACCTTACAATTGGGTGCTAAAGTGAGAAATTTTGGCAGCAGCGCACAAACCAACATCAACCTGAATGCTAAAATTGTATTAAATGGAGCCACCGAGCTTTACAATCAAACAGCAACAGTGGCTAATTTAGCTCCCGGGGATTCTTTCTCATTTAGCTTAAACAGCTTTACAGTTCCTAACGCCAATGTGGCTAGATACACTCTAACATACACAATCACTTCGGATTCAACAGATCAAGATCCAAGTGACAATGTTCTTACTCAAGATTTCCATGTAACGG
>JAKRSD010000019.1:0-90459 GCA_022402535.1 Flavobacteriales bacterium
GCGGTCCGGTAAGGTTTGCGGTAGTGAATGAAGTTCCGTCAGTATAGTTGATGGTAAATGTTCCGTTTCCGTTATCCACAGTACCGGTAACACCCACACCCTGCGGACCCTGTATGCCCTGTATTCCCTGAATGCCTTGCGGCCCCTGAGGCCCGGTAAGGTTTGCGGTAGTAAATGAAGTTCCGTCAGTATAGTTGATGGTGAAGGTTCCGTTTCCATTGTCTACGGTGCTTGTAACACCCACACCTTGTGGACCCTGTATGCCTTGTATACCCTGAATTCCTTGTGGCCCCTGCGGTCCGGTTAAATCCGTGGTGGTGAAGGATGTGCCATCGGTATAGTTAATGGTAAAAGTTCCGTTTCCGTTGTCTACGGTGCTGTTTACACCCACACCCTGAGGTCCTTGTATTCCCTGGGTGCCCTGTGGTCCTGTTAAATCGGAGGTGGTAAATGAAGTTCCATCGGTATAATTAATTGTGAATGTCCCATTTCCGTTATCTACGGTATTGGCGATACCGTTCCCATCATCACCCCGGCAATCCATTGCATCAAACAAACCATCGCCATTTATATCCTCATTGGGGTCATTTATTCCGTTTCCGTTTAAGTCCCAGCAGCTGATGCCATCTGCCGGAGCTACGGGGCAAAGCGCCTGCCATAAAACGGGAGCGGCTGTGTAAAAGAAAAAGCAAGACACATCGGTATCGAAAACGAGCAACCCATTTGCGGGATTAACGATGGCTAAGCGTTGGGCTGTGGTCATCCGGGGCACCAAAACCCCTTGATTGGTTGATTCCATATCCAATACGGCTGAAGCGTCCGGTGTCACTGTACCAATGCCCACATTGTTTTGTGAAAACAAGGCCAACCCCGAAAAGAAAAATACAAAAAGCAGGTAGATTTTTCTCATTTTTTTCAGATTTTATCTCAATAAGTTTACGTTTCCGGTGTACACCTTTTCAAACTGTCCGCTCAGTTTCGCAGAAATTCGATATACATATACGCCAAGCGGACAAATTTTTCCCTGATACGTGCCGTCCCACCCGTAATTTGGGTCCGTTGTTCTGAAAATTTCTTCTCCCCAACGGTTAAAAATCCGCAGTTCATATTTTTCAGCGTTCAACAGAATGGGTCTCCATACCTCATTGATATTGTTTTGGTTGGGAGTAAACGTATTCGGAATAAAAATTTCGCGGTTTAATATGGTAGCTAATGAAGTCGCAATATCCGAACAGCCGCCCGGATTAGATACGGTAAGGCTTACGGTATAAGTACCGGGAGTTGAGTATCCATGAAAGGGAGAATTAAGATTCGAGGTGTTTCCGTCACCAAAATTCCAAAGCCAGCTGTTCCCTGAAGAACTTTGATCAATGAATGAAATGAGGTTGTCGGCTGTGCCGTCGTTCAATGTTAAAAATGCCGCATCGGGCACTTCATACACCATGGGTAAACAACTGTCGGGTCTGGAATCGCAACCCCCGTTTACTCCCGGAGCAAAAACACTTACATAACCCGTTCCGGTTGTCCATGATGCAGTAACCGAACCGGTTCCCTGTCCCTGAATTAAATTTCCCTGAGCCGGGAAAGTCCACTGATAACCCGTGTTCGAACCCGTTGCTGTAAATACATTATCAATTGAGTTTTCGCAGATAATCGGACAGGTGATAGAAGGCGCATCAGGTCTGGGTGTGCTTAACACATAGGGATGATTATTGTCGGGGAAATTCCACGCATTTTGTGTAAGTGTCGAAAAACCGCCGGCATTACCGTTGGTTCCAGGTCCCATATCATTCCAACGGGCGGTTGGGTTTGTCCAACGGGCAGTATGGTTCCAATTGCCATCGGTAGCGGGCAGGTAAAAAAAGCGGAGATCTGCCGGTGAATTTCCAGCACTTCTGATAATGGAATGATAATACAAGTCGTTCAGTGTACAGATTTTATCGTCGGTTGAGGTGAGGGGAAAGCCGTCTGGAGTGGCCGAAGAATTATTCAAACGGGCTGCATACACAGGATTTCCACCTGCAGTAGGTAAAATTTCCAGGGGTCTGTATCGTTGTGTCCCCAACGAAGAACCTGTAGGATATAGATAGGGATTATTGCTTCCGGTTACGCGAGAAAAGTACCCTCCCGCCAAGCTGCTTACAAAGCCTTCATTGCCCGGAACGGTTTGATTGGTTACGGCTCCCAAAGCAGGATTTAACACAAAAAAGGTGCGTGTTTCCGTGGCGAGTTCCCGGTCGTTTAAGGCAAGAGAACCGTTCGTACCCACGCCGGCATCGGCATTTTGCAATGTTTTCCGCTTATCCGCGCCTGCTCCGTTACCGGTTAATACTAAGTTGTTGAAAGTGGTGGTATTTCCAATATCGGAACGGATAAATTGTTCGGTGTTTCCGTAAAGTTCTGTGGTACTGTTATCTCCGGCAAAATTTCCATTGTTGATCCAGTCCTGCTCCACTCGGTACATGCCATTTCCGCTCACGTCTGAAAGGGTGTTAATCGAAAAATTTCCGGCTTCCGGAAACGTAGAATTTTTGGTCACCGTAAAAGTTCCCTGATTTTCGAAAAGGCTGTTATTGGTAACATTCACTCCCCCGTTGGAGAAAAGAATGCCTCCGTTGGCAATGTACAATGTGCCTCCGTTTGAGGTCATAATCTGCCCATTTGCCTTATGGATACAGGCAGAAGAGCTCAATAGCGAAACGCAGCAAACTAATTTGAACAATCGATTCAGGTACATCGGGAAGGTTTCTCTCAATAGGTAGCAAACCTAAGAAATTAACTTTAATTAAGAAACCGGGCGAGCGATTCTGTTGAATAAAATTCTTTAAAACACACCGTACAACAACCTGCCCATACTGAAATAGACAAACAGGCCGATGATGTCGTTTGAGGTAGTGATGAACGGACCTGTGGCTAAGGCCGGGTCAATTTTAAACCGGTCTAACATTAACGGAATAAATGTGCCCATGATGGAAGCGAGCACAATAACCGTGATGAGTGAAATGCTTACGGTCATACTGAGCGAGAAGCTGTCGGTGAAAATGAGGCTATAGCCCAATAAAACCGAGGCGCAAACCAATCCGCTGATGAGTGCCACGCTCAATTCTTTGAATAACCGGGGTAAAATATTTTTGGTGCTGATGGTTCCGCCGGCCAAACTCTGCACAATAATGGCTGAAGATTGTACTCCTGCATTTCCGCCCATGGCCGCAATCAGCGGGATAAAAAAGGCCATCTCGGGGTGAAGCTGCAGTTCGGCTTCATACTGCCCGATTACCCTTGAACCGACAATACCACCCAAAAGTCCGATCAATAACCAGGGAAGCCGTGCTCTGCTCAACAGCCAAACTTTATCGTCGGACCCTACATCTTCCGAGATACCCGAAGCCAACTGGTAATCTTTTTCGGCCTCTTCCTGCATCACGTCCACGACATCGTCAATGGTAATACGCCCGATCAGTCTGCCCAATCCGTCTACCACGGGCAAAACCACCAAGTCATATTTCCGCATGATTTCGGCTACTTTTTCTCCTTTTTCGTGGGCATTTACCGCTACCAATTCTTCTTTGATGATGATATCTTCCAGCTTTGCATTATTGGGGGCAAGCAGCAGGTTTTTAATGGGAAGGATGCCCAACAGCACATCACGGTCGTCCACCACATACACCGCAAAAAGGTCGTCAATTTCTTCGGCCTGTTTTCTGATTTCGCGTACGGTCTGAATCAGGGAACTGTTCAGGTTTACTTTCACCAGCTCTTTGGCCATAAGACCTCCGGCGCTGTCTTCATCGTAGTTCAGCAGGTCGGCAATGTCTTTTGCCTGCTCGTAGTCTTCAATTTCAGAAAGTACCTTACGTTGCTTTTCTTCAGGAAGCTCCGAAATAATGTCGGCCGCATCATCCGAGTCGAGGTTGTCAATTACTTTTTCGGCAATTTCCTTTGGCGAAAGAATCTGCATGAATTTTTCACGCGTTTCTTCATCCAAAAAGGTAACCACTTCTGCGGCGGTTTCATCTTCCAATGCGGAAAGGATAAAAGCAGCCTGTTCGCGGTTAAGTTTGTCAATGATTTCGGCAATGTCTGCCGGGTGCAGTTCGGCAAATAACTCCCTAAGATGCTCCGTATTACGGATTTCTACGAAGGATTTGATATCCTCCAGCAGTTCTTTGGTGAGTGAAAAACTCATGTAATGTTCGTTCCGGACCCTCGTCCATATGCTGTTTGTTGCCTTATTTCAGGCTGCAAAAGTAGCTTTTTTATCCTAAAGGACGAACCGGTAAGCCGTAGATTTTGATTTTAATCGGCGCAACTAGGCTCCAATGATGCAATAGTAGGCTGTGGTATAAAAATCCCTGAGCCAGGGAATGTTGAGCAAAGCGGGCAGTTTTCTTGGTTTCAGGTTGAATTTGATTTCGTAATTGGGGTTAATCAAAAAATAATCTTCTTTACAAAAGCGGAGTTTATTGTGTTTGATGATCCCGCGGAAACGGTTGATACTGATGCCCGTTTCTTTCACTTCCACAAGACTCTGCACCGTTGCTTCCGACTCACCAAAAAGCCGCAGTACGGCTTTGAACAGGGGCATGGGCAGCAGATGGAAATAGGGGAGTTTGCTCAACAGTTTGCTTTTACACACCTGCTGATGCCCGCCAAACGGCATTCTCCAGGGCGGAAACCCAAAGAAAATCACTCCGCCGGGTTTCAGATAATCTTTGATATAAGCCAGAAACTTCTCCTGATTAGGAATGTGTTCAATCACATCGCGCAGATAAATGAGGTCAAATTTTTCGATGGATTCCGGAGGAATGTTATATACATCTTCGGCAATCAGGGTGAGGTTTTCGCGTTGGGGATGTCCCGCAAAGAATTTTTCGGCATTTTCAATTTTTGTTTTTGAAATGTCGATTCCCGTAACCCTGCATCCCATTTCCAGAAAGGGTTTCATGTTTCCGCCTTCGCCGCATCCCATTTCAGCCACATGCATTTCGGACGTGATGACTTTAAATTCATTAATGTAAGGAATTGCATATGTAGCGGTAAGTAATCCCTGCTCCTGAAAATATCGCTCACGGTTTGAATGCCTTTCCTGCATGCCTCGGAAATTATAAATGCTAACTTAGGACTGCGAATATACAATCGCTTTGCAAGGCGGAAAATTCGAGAGCAGGAAATTATGTTATTCGTTTTGTTGGATGTACTTCAAAAGTAATCGTTTGGCCACAGGCAGGGTGCTTTCGTCAATAGGAAATTCTAATGCGCTTTCCACCGCGAAAACCGCCGGATTGGGCAGCTTGGGCCGCGAATGCAATAATTGTGTTTTTATGGAACTGTAACCCGAAAAGGATAATGTATAATCCTGAATGTATTCTGTGCCTATCATCTGAAGTTTATCCGATTGGGTCTGAATTTTTGAAATGCGGTATTCATACACTTTGGTGTTTTTTTCCGCAGCCTGTCTGATGAGCAGATACCCTTCGGATTTATATATGGGTTGTATGCCCACCGGCATAAATGCGATTTGTTCTTCAATAAAATCAAAAAGCGCTTTGCCTTCTTCCAGCGCTTTTGAAAAACGGGGAAGCGTGAAATCAATAATTTTCAGAATTTCATCAAACAGGCCCGATTCTGAATGCAGTTTTTTGAATTCGAGCCGCAGGTTGCGAAAATCAAAACCGGCCAATTCTCTTTCAAATCCTTCTTCCTGATTATCGGCGGCTTTTTTCAGCAAAACCAGCTCCCTGTATTTTTCGGCCAGTTTGGCCAGATGCGGATATAATTTTCCCTGATTGTATTGCCTGTTCAGCTCATTCAGATAAGCCAGTACCAGATAACTTTTGTATTCCAGTTCAATATGAGGCTCGGTGAGCCATGAATTACTCAGTTCATTTTTCATATTCATGCCGTATTAAAAAATTAACCTTTATACGTTCATAAATCCGTGTCGGTTTCGCGAAGCGGTTCAACGACTCACCGTAGTTTTGGGCTAAATTTTATTGTTATGCATATTCAACGTTCCGGTGTATTTGTGATTTCTGCCCTGCTCTTACTTACTTCCTGTGTTTCGAAAAAGAAATATGATGAATTGACGGGTTTAAAAAACCGTTGTTGCGAAGAAGCGATGATGCTCGGTAAGTCTAAATCAGACTTAGAAAAGGCGTTGGCGGATTCGGAAAAAGCGTTGGCAGAGATGAAAGCCGAAAATGAAAATTTGGAACGTGAAGGCCGCCGTACAGCGGAAGATTTGGAAAAATGCCGCACCGATATGAAGGACTTGGCTTCATCTTCCGAATCGAAACTGAAACAAACCCAAAACGAAGCCCGTGCGGCTTTGGAAGCATTGAATAATAAGGAAGCCGCCCTGCGCAAACTGGAAGATGAACTCAGACTCCGCGAGGCACGTGTGGCCGAGCTGGAAAAAATCCTGAAAGACCAGAAAGATGCCGTTTCTGCCCTGAAAGACCGGATTGCCAAAGCCCTGAAAGGATTTGACGGCAGCGGACTGAAAGTGATTGAGAAAAACGGAAGGGTATATGTTTCCATGGATGAAAAACTACTTTTTGAAAGCGGAAAAACCGATGTAAGTCCGCGTGGACGCGAGGCATTGGCCGAATTGGCCAAAGTGTTGGGTCAGGAAAAAGATTTGAGCATTATGGTGGAAGGACATACCGATAATGTGCCACTTTCGGGAACAGGGCCTATAAAAGACAATTGGGATCTGAGTGTATTGAGAGCCACATCCATCGTGAAAATTATTCTTCAGAATCCTTCCGTGGAACCCCAACGTATTTTACCGGCGGGCAGGGGAGAGTTTACTCCCGTTTCGGATAATGCCACCAAAGAAGGCCGTGCACTTAACCGCAGAACGGATATCATCATCACGCCGCGCATCAATGAACTGATGGATCTGCTGAACGGCAATTGATTTTGGTTCCACACAAATTCTGCGTTTGCTAGTTCCTTTCGCGAACACTACTTTTGCCCCGTGTTTAAGGAAGAAGAAGACGACCGCCCCGAATATCTGTTCAGTGTTGAACAGTATTTAAAAAGCAATGCATCCTATCTGAAGGAATGTGCGCTGGCGGTTTTGGAAGATCAGGTTACCAATTTTCCGGTTTTCATATTCCATAAAGGCGAAGTAACCTGGGGTGAAAATATTACCCCTGATGCGGAAGACACCGAATGGTTTATTCATCTTTCCACGGCAGAAGAACTCATTAAAAGAGGGATTATTGAACTGGAAAAGGCTAAACTGTTTGTAGCCGGATACAAAAACCCGCGCCAATTTGCCTGTGTATTGGCCGTGGCTAAGGAGCAGGGAGTTTCATTTATTTTTTATCCTTATTCATGAGCAGAAACGCAAAAATTGCCTCCGGACTATTGATTCCTTCGCTTACCGCCACAATAATTATGGCGCTTGTGTTTCCGTTTATCCGCGCGATGAAACCCGTGGATCCCATGGTGGTGCTTGTTATGTTGTTTTTTATTGTTACTTCGGTAGCCTCATCGGCTGTAACCGCCTATTTTTTCAAAGGACTTACCTTCCCTAAAAAAACAGATTTATGGCTGTTATATGTGAATGCCTATCCGTGGATTGCATTCGTCATTTTGTTTATCGACCGCTTCTGGGTTCTGTTTTTTCCGCTTTTGTTCACGCCGTTGTTGGGGTATTGGTTTGCCAAGAGATACTTCTCTTTGTAGCCCTGTTTTCCCCTTTTTTAATTTCAACTATCTTTAAGCCATGATATTTCGTCTGTTTATCTTCGTTTTATGGCTTGGGGTTCCGGCCATATCCCAGGCTCAGTCCAAGTTGTTGAAAGATTCTTTGAATTACTTGTCGGCAACCCGTTTTGCAAAACTTACCGAAGAAGAAAAAACGCGTTATCTGTCCGAAATTAAAGACGTGGAAGCGGGAGGCTTATTATTCAGCGCCAAAAATCAAAAAGATAAAACGCCCGATTTTTCGCTGACTGATATATCGGGCAAAACAGTATCTCTGCATGCTGCATTGGAAAAAGGTCCCGTAATTTTATTTTGGTATCGCGGAAGCTGGAGTCCCTATTGTACACTGACTTTGCGCTATATGCAACGCATGAATAAAGAGTTTTTGGCAAACGGGGCCATGCTCATGGCTTTGAGTGCGGAAAAAAAGGAAAAAGCTGCCCAAACGGCCAAACGATTCAAAATTACGTATCCTCTGCTTTCTGATACAGGAAATACCGTAGCCCGAAGTTTTGGGCTTGTGTATCCGATTAATGAAGACCTGCAGAAACAATATGAAAAGGACTTCAAATGGAGCGGATTTTATACAACTGTTCCTTCGGAATTGCCGTTAATGGCTTTATACATTATCCATCCCAATCAAAAAATAGTGTATGCCCATGTACAGGCCGATTATAGAAACCGTGCCGAACCCGGGGAATTGCTCAGGGTGTTAAAAGGCATGATGTTTCCGGCTAGAACTCCCTGATGGAGGTTATACAAACTATAAAAAAAGTTAACCTTCCGCATCGAACATTTCGTGTTATTCCTTGTTTTTTTGGTATTCGTAACCTTTTCTAAGAAAATTCTTTTTGTAGAAAACGAGAACGAATTTTTCTAATTTTTCAAAAGTGTTAACTTGTAGCCCGTTACATGAAAAGTAAAATGAAAAACGTTTTATCCGCATCCGTATCAGTCATTCTCTTTGCACTGATTTTTAATCTTCATTCTTTCGCACAGAATGTGCATCCGCATTATTGGGATGGACAAATCTATTTCCGTACGGCTAAATTGCCGTTGATGGGGGGCGATGGTCCGGCAATTGACTTAAAAGAAGCCGGATTTTTGTCGCAGGATTTGATTTCACAATATGGAATCACCCGTCTGGAAAAACCCTTTTGGCGAGCGAAGGCATTTGATATTCAATCCATTTATCACCTTAGTTTTAATAATTCCGCCGGGGTTTATGAGTTGATCAAAATATTGGAACGCATGTCCGTGATTGACTATGCCGAGCAGGTTCCCATTCACAAAACCACGTTGACTCCAAACGATTTGGGTCCAAACCTTACAAATTCCAACGGACAGTGGCATTTATGGAAAATTCAGGCCCAGCAGGCATGGGATATTTCGGTGGGAAGTGCGCAAATTACGGTGGCTATTGTAGATGATGCCGTAAAGGCCGATCACCCCGATTTGGCTCCTTCCATCTGGACCAATCCAGGCGAAATTCCTAATAACGGAATTGACGATGATAATAACGGGTACATTGATGATGTAAACGGATATGATGTAGCCGACAACGATAATAATGTGCTTCCCAATACCAACAATATGGCACATGGAACCCACGTGGCCGGGATTTCAGGTGCGGCAACGAATAATGGAACAGGAATAGCCTCTATCGGATATAACCTGAAAATCATTCCCGTAAAAGCCAGTAACCAGCCTACCACCATTTCTGCCGGATACAGTGGTGTAATTTACGCCGCAGATGCCGGTGCCCGGGTAATCAATATGTCGTGGGGCGGTGCCGGAGGCGGACAAACCGGGCAGAACATCATCAATTATGCAAATGCCCGAGGATGTATAATGGTGGCTGCAGCCGGTAATGACAATTCAACCACCACTTTTTTCCCGGCTAACTACAATCATGTAATCAGTGTGGCCAGTACCACAAATACCGATGCCAAATCTTCTTTTTCAAACTACGGTACTTGGATAGATATATCGGCTCCGGGGTCTTCCATCCGCAGCACGTACATCAATTCTTCCACAGGGGCAGCCAATTATGCGTTTAATCAGGGAACTTCCATGGCCTCGCCTTTGGTTGCCGGTTTGTGCGGGCTCATGCTATCGCTGAATCCTAACTTAACGAAGGCGCAACTGGAAAACTGCCTATATTCCACCGCCGATCCGGTAACTACCAATTTAAATCAAATGGGTGCAGGCCGAATCAATGCTTATGAAGCTATGCAATGTGTGCTTACCACGGTGGCAGCACCACCCGTAAGTGTTATTTCGGCATCAAATACACAAGGATGTGCCGGAGCAACCATACAATTCCAGGGTGGTTCATCGGGTGGTCCCGCGACTTCGTATCAGTGGACATTTCCCGGTGGAAATCCTTCATCCAGTACACTGCAGAATCCGGTGGTTACCTATCCTGCCAACGGACAATACTCCGTTACGCTTCAGACTACCAATCAGTACGGAACCAATACTTCCACGGAAACTAATTTTATCGTGATTTCCAATGCTGCCACGGAAGTATTCTATACACAGGATTTTGAAAACGCAAACCACGGGTTTACTACCATAAATCCCGATAACGGCATTACATGGGCCATTGCCACCACGGGTGGAAATTTATCCGGTACGAAGTCGGCTTTTATGAATTTTTTCAATTATAACACGACCGGCCAACGCGACGGATTTGTATCGCCTTCCATCGACTTTTCACAACATGTGAACATAGAACTGGAGTTTACCCATGCCTACAGAAGGTATAATCAGCAGTCGTCCGATTCTATGATTATCCGCGTTTCTACCGATAATGGAGCCACCTGGACACGGGTATGGCAGCGCGGCGAAAATGGCACCGGAACGTTTGCCACACAAAGCACTTCCACAGCGAACTTTGTGCCGGCCCAGGCCGCCGATTGGTGCTACGACGGAACCATCGGAACCAGCTGTTTTGTGGTTCCGCTCAACCAGTTTGATGGACAGCCCAATGTGCGCATTAACTTTGAAGGGTACAATAATTACGGCAATAACTTGTATCTGGATGATGTGGAAATCCGGGGTATCTGTAATACCACACTTCCGCCGCCGCCACCGCCAGTGGCTCAATTTTCGGCCGATAAAAATGTGCTTTGTGAGGGCGAAAGTATGACGATTATTAACAATACGCAAAATGCCGATACCTATCAATGGACCTTTACGGGAGGAACTCCTTCCTCGTCAAACTTAGCGGCACCCACCATAGTGTATAACACATCCGGAACATATAATGTTACGCTCACAGCAACCGGTCCGGGCGGAAGTACCACCGAAACGTTTACGGCCTATGTGGTTGTAAATCCAACGCCTGATGCATCCATTACCCAAAACGGCAATGTACTCACGGCTTTGCCGGCCGGTTTATTTTACCAATGGTTTATAAACGGAACACCCATAGGTGGAGCCACCTCGCAGGAATTTGTAGTAACCCAGAACGGAACCTACACCGTACAGGTTATCAATGAAGAAGATTGTTCCGATGTATCAAATGCCGTAACCGTAAACAACCTCTCGCTCGAAGATGTGGTGGCTAATTTTGATATTCAGTTATATCCGAATCCTGCCCAAAATGTGGTAAACATTACCTGGGCCGATAACGGCATGCCGCTCACGCAATACAGAATACTCAATGCCATAGGTCAGGAAATAGACAATAAATACGGAGCCTTTGAAAATCAGATTACCGTGGATGTAAGTCACCTGGCGCAGGGTGTATATTATTTAGGACTTACTTTTGGTGAGCAGCGCGAACTACTGAAAAAAGTCGTGGTGGTGAAATAATCAGAAACGATTACGTAGAAAAAATTGCTAACAGCCTTCCTTCGGGAGGGCTGTTTTTTTATTATCATTTTATGATTTGATTTTGGTATTTAAATTAAGCGAAATGAGTTGATTTATTTCTTGTCAAATGGCTCAAATAGCTTGATGGCATACTCTGTATATTCCTGCAGCATTTCTTTGGGAATATGAAATGATTTAATGGAGTTTAATCCATAATTGGTTTCAGGGCTGATTGCATGTCCTGCAATTAACCTTTTGTAGTGAATACATTGTATTTTTTTAGGAGAAACAATAACAAACCATGCATTTTTGTAAGGATAATCAGCATAATCGGTGTCAAAAGAAAACTTACCGTTTGCACGGAATTTAACTTCCATATAAAACAAATCGCTGGTAATCATGCTCTGCACCACAAAATCGGGCATAAAGCGCAGGGCTTTACCGGTTTTGAACCGGTTGTTTCTGATAGATCGGCTCAGTGCGGGGTGCAGCCTTTCCAAACCATAATTGAATATATTGTATTGGCTGTTAATAAACAGATCCTGTATGAGCTGCTCGGCAAGGCGGCCTTTAAGTGAGTTTAGGTTAAAGTTGTTTTTCATTTTTTCGTTTTAGGATTCTTTTCGTTTTCGGGCAGTGCTTTCAAATTTTCTTTCGCGTTTAGCGAGGTTACTACTTTTTTACCTGTTTTGGCTTCCAGTTCCAGTCTTGCCACTTTAGCCACATTTCCGCCTTGTTTCGCCACCTGTTTACTTTCCTCATAACTTTTGGGTTCCACAGCCGCTGAAATATCTTTGGCAGAAGCTTCGGCCAGCATGTTTAAAATCAATTCGGTATTGGTCATATTGTCCCGCAGATTTTCTTTTTTCAACCCTTTCAGTACTTTATACTCTTTGGTGGTTTTATCGCTCCAGGCTTTGGTAATAATGTCGGTAAGCGTGGCAAACTGTACACCTTCGTTCAGCCCTCGTTTTTTCCATTCATCCGTGAGTTCTTTGCGGATTTCAATACTCTTAAGCCGTTGGTTAATCCAACTTTCCGAATAACCCAATTTCACATATTGCTCCAAAGCCCTGTCAATAGAAAGTTCGGGGTCCTGCATTTCGTCAAGCCGTTCAGCAGCTACCTGTGCCAGCCAAAGTTTAAAGGGTTCAGCTTTAGGAGACGGTATGGATTGTATCAGGCGAAAAAGCTGTTCGGTATCGGCTACATCGGTGAGATAAAACTTACCATCTGAAGACTGCATTTTCAGTTGTCCGATTTTTTCGGACAACTCACTGCCTTCCTTTTTCAACTTAGCTTTCAGGTCGCTCCAATATTTTCTTGGGCGATCAGTTCCTGTAAGAATTTCTATTACATCCACAATGGATATATACCATTTCTCTTGCTCGGCATCCCAAACTGTGCGCACTTGTGTTTCTTCAAATATCTTGATGGCGGTTTCTTTGGTCATAATCAAATCTGTTTAGGTTATTTTTGATTTTTTCTGCCTACTAAACTAAAAATAAATGATTGAAAATCGCTCGATATTTCGGCAATTTTATCCACATATTTTAGGGCGAAATGAAAGGATGCACTGTTATATTTCGATTTAACCCGCAGCCGCCTTTTCTTTCCTGAAAGCCTGAATCAAAAAAGCCAAAAGCGGTACGCCCAAGCCTCCGATGACGTTATACCACAAAAAGGGAACTTCCGTGAAAAAATATAACATCAAAATTCCGGTCTGAAGTATTAATCCACCTGACAGTACGGCAAAGGATTGTACTTTTTTCAGGTAAAATCCGGTAAGAAATATGCCCAATATGGTACCATATACCAACGAACCGATAATGTTTACCGCCTCAATCAGCGAGCCCAGCCGGTTGGCAAAGCAGGCAAAAATGATCGCATACACGCCCCATAAAAGGGTTGTAGCTTTAGAAAACCGTAAATAATGGGCTTCAGTGGCGTTGGGGTTAAACAGCCGCTTATATATATCGATAGACGTGGAAGAGGAAAGTGCATTGAGCTCGGAAGAAGTGGATGACATGGATGCCGAAAAAATTACAGAGATAATCAGCCCCAACATTCCCACGGGCAGATACTCCTTCACAAAATGAAAAAACACATAATTGGTTTCGTTCAAATCGGCCGATTTATCTTTTTCCAAAATGGCGGCATTCAGCGCTTTTTTGGTTTCGGCAACTTCGGTTTCTGTTTTTTTGAAATCGGCTGCCGAAGTTAGAATTCGGGTTTCGTCTTTGCTTTTGAGGGCTTCGTGCAGCGAAAAGGCCGCAGTTTTTCGTTTTTCGGCCGTGGCGTTAAATTCTTGGGTAAAACGGACGTATTCCTCTTCCGATAAAACCGAAACCGCTTTTTCTTCTGATTTGGGATTGAAGAAAAGGGGCATGGGATTAAACAGGAAAAACACATACAATACCACCCCGATGAGCAATATGGAAAACTGCATGGGAATTTTAAAAATACCGTTGAACAGCAGACCCATCCGGCTTTTGTTGATGGATGAGGCGGTTAAATAGCGGGATACCTGACTTTGGTCGGTACCGAAATACGAAAGGGCCAAAAAACAGCCGCCAATCAATCCCGACCAAACGTTGTACTTATCTTTCCATGAAAAATCGGTAACCAATACATTCATCCGGTCGGCTTTGCCGGCAATTTGAAGGGTTTCGGGCAGACCTATCCCTTCGGGAAGCATGTTGAGCATCAGGTAAGCGGCAAAAAACATTCCCGCCATAATAATCACCATCTGAATTTTTTGGGTTTCGGCCACGGCTTTGGTGCCTCCGGTAACGGTGTATAAAATCACGATACTGCCTATGACAATATTGCACAACACGATATCCCAGCCCAATACCGCCGAGAGAACCAATGAAGGGGCAAAAATGGTAAAACCCGCAGCCAGTCCACGGTGCAGAAGAAAAAGCAGTGCCGCCAATACACGAACTTTTACGTTGAACCGGTTTTCCAGGTATTCGTAGGCTGTATAAACGTTGAGTTTTTTATAGAGCGGTACGGCCGTTTCGCTGATGATAATCATGGCAATGGGCAATCCGAGGTAAAACTGCACGAATCGCATGCCGTCGGAAAAAGCTTGTCCCGGAGCAGAAAGAAAGGTAATGGCACTGGCCTGGGTAGCCATTACGCTGATACCCACGGTAAGCCAACCCATTCCCGAGCCTTTGTAATAATCGCCTGTATTTGCGTTTTTTCGGCTTCTCCAGATTCCATATCCTACAATAAGGAGCTGGCTGGCGAACAATATAATCCAGTCTAAAGAATTCATGAAAATATTTCGGTAATAAGCGCAAAAAGCGCAATGAGCACGAGGAGTTCAACGAACACAAACCCGTATAACCACACGGGCGATTTATCCGGTTTGGGGTCAGATGAATTTACCAACTTCCGCTTGCGCCTCCACCGCCCGAAAAACCACCGCCTCCGCCTGACCAGCCACCGCCACCGCCCGACCAGCTGCTTCCGCCGCCCGACCAACCGCCGCCGTAATATCTGCGGCCACCATATTGTGGTACTCCTCCTATTCCTCCTCCTTTGCCGCCGCTTACTATGCGCAGAAATATAGATATGATGACAAAAAATAAAATCATAAATACAGGAACCCAAATGGGAAGAGCGTTGCTTTTGGGTGGTGCTTCATATGTGCCTTGTATTGCTTGTAAAATAGCATTGATGCCATTAAAAACTCCTGTATCAAAGTTACCGCTTTTAAAATGGGGTAATATTTCCGATTGAATTATCCTTCCGCAAAGAGCATCGGGCAATGCGCCTTCTAATCCGTAGCCCACTTCTATATGCACCTTCCGTTCGTTGGGGGCAACCAATAATAAAACACCGTTATTAATGTCTTTTTGACCTAATTGATAAAATTTGAATGCTTCGTTGGCATATTGCGAAACGGCATAGCCTTCCAGTGAACTTACGGTAACCACCATGACCTGATTGCCGGTAGTATCCTCGTGATTCTGAATCAGATGTTCGATGGAGTTTTGGGTTTCCACAGAAAGAATGCCCGCCTCATCAATCACATGGGTGCGGTTTGTAGCCGGGAAATTGGGCTGGGCGAAAAGGTTTAATGGAAAAAACCATGGAATAGCCACCAAAAGAAAATATAACAGAATGCGTTTCATGAAATTCAATGTCTTAAGTTATCAGGCAATTCGTTTGTATTATCTGCTTCGGCAGAAAACCCTTTTTCCAGCAATAAATCGCAGGTATGTTCAATGGCTTTACAGATTCCTTCAGCCTTTTGTTTGTTTTTAAGTCCCTGCAAAATGGGATTGAGCACATTTTCCCAATCTTTAGATTCTACTTTGGCCGAAATGCCGATATCGCCGAGTACTTCGGCCCGGTGTTCCAACAGACTGATTAGTATCAGCACGCCGGTGCGGTGTTTGGTTTGAAACACATTTTCGCGAAGAAAGGCAAGCTGGGCTTCACGGTCAACCGATTCGGCCAGTTCGCGCCCGAGCATAAAACAAATGCGGAATCTGGGAATAAAAAGCGCCAGAAAAAATCCGGCACAAAATGCTATTGTCATCAACACCATAAGACTTTCGGGCGCATAAATCCAATGTCCGCCCCAGAAAGAAGTGAACTCATAAAGAATCAGCCAAATCACAGCCACCACAATGGAAAAGGTGAGACCGGCCCGCAGGTTGCCTACTTCATAGTCGTCCGATTGTTCGGTGAAAACGGGAACGATTTCTCCGGAAATCCGGTTTTCGGCCTGTTTCACGGCGGCTTCAATTTTTCGGAGATCGTCCTCACTGAAAAAATGGGATACCTTCATGCTTCTGTTGTTTGTTTACAAAGTAAAGATTTTTTCCTTCGTGCCAAGTAGATTTTTAAAACCTCCGAAAAGCCATAAGGTTTATAAAGCCTTAAACTGATAACCCAATGCAGAGAATTGCACTAAAAAAGCCGGGAGGATTTGTAAGACTTTCTCGCGGGTTTTGTCTGAATCGTGTAATACGATTACCGAACCGTTTCGGGTCTGTTTTTTTAATTTTGAAAGGCACTTTTCCCAGGAATAAGCGGGCTCATATTCTTCTGCAATCACATCCCACATCACGATTCGGGTTTCGGTTTTCAGCGTTCGATACAGCGATAGGGTGATTTTTCCGTACGGTGGTCTGAAATAAGCGGAAGGAACACATGCCATGCCTTTTCGGACATCGTTCAGATAATCCGTTTTTTCCGTTTTACAGGCATTCACATGCGAATAGGAGTGGCTTCCCAGCGTATGTCCGTCCTGTTTTATTTTTTCAACGATTTCCGGAAAGGTTTCCGCATTTTTTCCGATAAGAAAAAAGGTAGCTTGGGCTTCAAACTTCTTTAGTACACGTAAAATTTCTGCGGTACCTGCTTCGGTGGGGCCGTCATCAAAAGTGAGGTAGAGGACTTTTTGGTCTCCCATTTTTTTTCTGAAAATAACCTCAGGAAAAAGCCGCGAGAGTATGCCCGGAGTTCTGGGAAGCATGAATTAATATTTTCGGTCGGTGGTGAAATTCACCAGCCCGATCAATGAACTTTTATACGCAGAGTCAGGCAGTTCATCCAGCATGCGGATGGCTTCATTTTTAATGGCCAGCATCTTCTCTTCCGCATAATTCAATCCGCCCGATTTTTTGACAAAATCAATCACTTCTGCCACCTTTTTGGGGTCATTGTTATTGTTTTTCACCGTGCTGATTATTCTTCTTTTTTCGGAAGCGGGCGCTTTGGAAAGTGCATAAATCAAGGGCAGGGTCATTTTCTGCTCTTTAATGTCTATGCCGGTGGGTTTTCCGATTAATGAGGAGTTTTCATAATCGAATAAATCATCTTTTATCTGAAAGGCAATGCCCACTTTTTCACCAAAAATACGCATGTGTTCCACCCGGTTTTCATCCGAGCCCGAAGCATAGGCCCCACAGGCACAGCAGGAAGCTATAAGCGAAGCCGTTTTTCGGGTTATGATTTCAAAATAAACGTCTTCGGTAATATCGAGCCGGCGGGCTTTTTCAATCTGTAGTAATTCGCCTTCACTCATCAGTCGCACGGCATCGGAAGTTATCCTGAGCAGTTCAAAATCTTTGTTTTCAACCGATAATAACAGCCCTTTCGACAATAAAAAATCGCCTACCAATACGGCAATTTTATTTTTCCACAGGGCGTTGATGGAGAAAAAACCTCTTCTTTCCAGCGAATCGTCCACTACATCATCGTGCACAAGCGTAGCCGTGTGAAGCAATTCAATCAGTGAAGCGGCCCGGTAAACCGAATCATTGAAATTTCCAGTAGCGCCCGCCGTAAGAAATACAAACAGAGGACGAATCTGTTTTCCTTTCCTTTTTACAATGTACCGGGTAATCTTATCGAGCAGAGGAACAGAAGTACTCATGGATTTTTTGAACTTGGTTTCAAAAACATCCATGTGGTTTTTAACAGGCTCCTGTATCTCTTTCAGTGTTTTCAAGCGGCTCAAAGGTAATAAACCCTGTTTATGCAGAAAATGTTTGCAGAAAATATAGTCAGTATGGCTTTCGCCCGATTGTTTGGCCCATTTTTACACCTTTGTACCCAACAAATCAGAACGGAACATGAAAAAGGTATGGATTTTTGCATCGGGAGGCGGAAGTAACGCCGAAAAATTATTTGCCCATTTCAAAAACCATACATCCATCAACATTACCGGATTGCTTTGCAACAATTCCGACGCGGGCGTTATTTCAAAGGCCCAAAAAGAAGCTATTCCTGTTTTTCAGCTGAGTAATGCAGCGTTGAATGAACATGGGAAACTGTTGGCTCTGCTGCACGAAAATGACGTGGATTATATTATTCTGGCCGGTTTTCTGCGCAAAATTCCAGACGAAGTGGTAAAAGCATTTCCAAACCGCATCATCAATATTCATCCGGCCCTTTTGCCTAAATACGGAGGAAAGGGAATGTACGGAATGCACGTGCACAAAGCGGTAAAAGCTGCCGGTGAAAAAATTTCGGGCATAACCATTCATCTGGTCAATGAACATTACGATGAGGGCAGGGTCCTTTTTCAGGAATCGGTTTCGCTGTCGGAATCTGATTCTGCCGAAGATATTGCCCGCAAAGTACTCGCTTTGGAACATGCTCATTTTCCGTCCGTTTGTGAAAAGTTTATCTTAGAATGAAAATTCATCGGAAATCAAATCGCAGTTAGTCGAAAAATACACGCTACATAAAATTTGCACACCCATCTTTGAAAAAAGTTTAATTATGAAAAAGTATACAATTGCATTTATCGCCTTTTTATCTGTTTTACATATTTCGGTTCAGGCCCAGTCGCTTGAGGAAGTGATTGAAAACTACACCAAAGTAAACGGCTCGCAGGAACAGTGGGACAACATTAAAACCATGAAAATGGATGGCAAATTTTCGCAGCAGGGCATGGAGTTCCCGATTATTGCCCATATGAAACGCCCCAACAGTGTGCATACCAGCATTAAAGTGATGGGTATGGAAATTATTCAGGCGTATGATGGCAAAGATGCGTGGATGATAAATCCGCTGATGGGCAAAAAAGACGCTGAACTGATGGGCGAAGAAGACGCCAAACAAACCAAAAAACAAGGTAAATTTGAAGATCCGCTGCTTACCTACAAAACAAAAGGCCATAAAGTGCAGTTGGCGGGTAAAGAAGAAATTGAAGGAACGGAGTGTTTTAAAATTGAAGTGGAAGAAGTAGATGGAGATAAATCAACCGTTTTTATTGATACCGAAAACTATCTGAAACTTATGGAACGTTCGGTTTTAACCAATGCACAGACGGAAGGTGCCGTGATTGAAGCCTTTTTCAGCGATTACAAAGAAGTGGAAAACGGCCTGTTGATGTGGCATGCCATGGATAATAAAATCGGTGGACAATCTATGGGAACGATGATCATCACCAAATGGGAATTTAACCCCAAGGTAGATGACAAAATTTTCAAAATGCCTAAATAATAGGCATTCAGATTTTATAGAATAACATTGAATGAACATCCCGACGGTTCATACCCGTTGAAATCCTTGGATGTTTGCCTTAAATCATAACAACTTCCCCTTGGGGTGGAAATAAATTTAGATTACAGATGAAAAAAGCGTTATCTGCTCTTTGTGGCTTTGTGCTGGCCATTCCTGTGGTTTTTTCACAAACCGCCGAACTTAAAGGAAGCGCCCTGTTCGGTTCGCTTCGTGCCCGTTCCATCGGTCCTGCATCCATGAGCGGTCGTGTTGCCGATTTGGCGGTAGTGAACAGAAGCCCCCATATTTTTTATGTGGGAGCCGCCGGGGGCGGAATCTGGAAAACCAAAAACGGAGGAGCCTCTTTTGAGCCCATTTTTGATAAATATCCGCAGGCTATCGGAAAAATAATGATAGATCAAAACCGCCCCGATACGGTTTGGGTTGGTACGGGAGAACCCTGGACCCGTAACAGTGTTTCGCACGGAAACGGAATTTATCTTTCTGTTAACGGTGGAAAAGACTGGGAACACAAAGGGCTCGAAAACTCTGAACGAATTGCCGATATCGCCATTCATCCCACCAAACCTTCTGTGGTTTTTGTAGCGGTGATGGGAAGCCTTTGGAAATCAAACGATGAAAGAGGGTTGTATAAAACCTCTGATTTCGGAAAAACTTGGGAAAAGGTGCTGTACATTGATGAAAACACCGGTTGCACCAATATCATCATTGATCCGCAGGAGCCCGAAATTATGTATGCCGCCACCTGGCAGTTCAGGCGTTCGGCACATTTCTTCACTTCGGGAGGAAAAGGAAGCGGAATGTACAAAACCACCGATGGGGGCAAAACCTGGAAACCCATAAGAAATGGACTTCCCAAAGGTGATTTGGGGCGAATTGCTATCGCATTAAGTCCATCAAGAGCCGGAAATTTATATGCCACTGTAGAGGCTGACACCAACTCCTTATACAGAAGTACCGATTTTGGCGAAACCTGGAAAAAAATGAATGAGAGTTTTAACACTGGCGCCCGTCCGTTCTACTTTTCTTTGTTGGTAGCCGATCCTGCCGATCACCTTAAAATTTATAAACCGGGCTACACGCTTACGGTAAGCCGCGACGGTGGGAAAACCTTTAATACCATCGGAGGGGCCACACACCCCGATCATCATGCATTATGGGTAAATCCATCCAATACACAGGAACTTTTACTGGGAACTGACGGTGGTGTGTACCGTTCGTTGGATGCCGGCGGCAGCTGGACCATGTTTCGCAATCTGCCTTTGTCGCAATTCTACAGAATAAGTGTGGATGATGATAAGCCCTACAATGTATATGGCGGATTGCAGGACAATGGATCGTGGATGGGACCTTCGGAAAAACCGGGCGGAGTGCGCAACGGCGACTGGCGCAATGTGGGATTTGGAGACGGTTTCTGTACATTCCGTCATCCGACGGCAAAACATATCGTGTTCAGTGAATATCAGGGCGGACACCTGATGCGGGTGAATCTAAACGATAATTCAACCAAAGATATCCGTCCGTTCCCCGCAAAGGGAGAACCCGATTACCGTTTTCATTGGAATACGCCGGTGGCGTTAAGCCCCAACAATCCTTCAAAAATGTATCTGGGTGCCCAGTTTCTTTTTATGTCTACCGACATGGGCGAATCCTGGGTTAAAATCTCTCCCGATTTAACCACCAATGACCCGTTAAAACAAAAACAGAAACAATCGGGCGGAATGACCCGTGACAATACTACGGCCGAAAATCATTGTACTATTTACACCATTGCGGAATCTCCGTTGGATGAAAATATTATATGGGCCGGCACAGATGACGGAAACCTACAGGTTACCACCGACGGAGGAAAAACCTGGACCAATACCACTCCGCAAATTCAGGGATTGCCCAAAAACACCTGGTGCAGCTTTGTGGAGCCGGGTACTACCGATAAAAACACGGTATTCGCCACGTTTGAGGGGCATACTTCGGGCGATTTTAAACCTTATATTTTCAAAAGTACCGATTTGGGAAAAACCTGGAAACCGCTGGCCACCGATGATATTAAAACCTTTGTATGGTGTATCCGTCAGGATACCAAAAACCCGGATTTGCTTTTTGCAGGAACGGAGTGGGGGCTTTATATTTCGATTGACGGAGGGCAGAAATGGCTGGAATTTGAAAATGGAATGCCCAAAGTGGGTATCCGAGATATGGTCATTCATCCCACAGCGGATGCACTGGTTATGGGCACCCACGGAAGAGGAGTGTTAATATTGGATGATATCTCACCCTTACGGGCCATTACTTCCGAACTGCTTAAGTCAAACTTTGCCTTTTTGCCTATTAAACCCCAGATTATTAAAAGCGGGGGAGGATTTCAGGATTTCTCTTCAGCGGGCGAGTTTGTTGGAGAAAATCCTTCTTCCAATGCGAAAATCATGTATTACATGAGCAAAAGGCATATGGTAGGCGATATGAAAATGTTTGTTTATGACGAAGCGGGCAAACAGGTTGCCGAGCTGAACCCAGGTAAACAAAAGGGAATTAATGTGGTGGATTGGATTACCCGGGGTAAGGCGCCTAAAGCCAAAATGGGAACCACCTTATCAGGCGGAGCCTTTATGGGGCCCTCATTGCCCGAAGGCAAGTACAAGGTGAAAGTGATTAAAGGAAAAGAAGAGTTTGAAACGGTGGTAGAACTCAAAGGCAATCCGGATTCCGAATACACAGCCGAGGAACGCAAACTTCAGCAAAATACGGCATTGAGATTACATGCTCTTACCGAAAAAATTGGTAATCTCACCAACACCTTAGAATATTGGATTGACGAAACCAAAAAATCTGTTGAATCCAATAAAATTCCTGCCTCTAAGGCAAATCCGTTTATATCAAAATGGGAAGGATTCTTCAAAACGCTTATCAGCACTGATAAGGGTGGAATTTTTGCCGGAGATGAACAGCTTAACGAAAAAATTATTGAACTGTATGGGAATGTGAACAGTTTTCCGGGTAAGCCTTCCCAATCGCAGTTGGAACGTACGGCGTTGTTTGAAAACGAAGTAAAAGAGGCTGAACGCGTATTTACTTTAATGGTTGAAAAAGAGTTGCCTGCTATAAACAGCCTGCGCACCAAAGCCGGACTGGAGCCATTGATGAAGTCAAAAGAGCCTGAAGGCGGACAGGAAGTGGAAGGCAAAAAACAATTCCGAAAGTTTATGTTCAGAATGGGCTGGTTGCATTAAGCAGGCTTAAATATTGAGATTTTACATAAAAACCTTCGGCAATTTGTCCGAAGGTTTTTTATTTGTGAATCATCAAACAAAATAGGGGTAATTTCAAACCAGAGCAAAAAAGAGGGTTGTAGTGAAGATTTTTGGAAATCGGTAGATTTCGGCATTGAATTACTAGGCAAAAAAAAACCGCTCCCCAATGGGAAGCGGCAAAAAAAAACAAAAATCCTTTTTATTTCAATCCTTTTAAAAACTTAGCCAATTTACTTTTTACGTTGGCCGCTTTATTAGGATGAATAATATTTTTCTTAGCTAATTTATCCAGCATAGCCGTAAGCGTAGGAAGCATAGTTTCCCCTTCTTTTTTCTCGGTAACCGAGCGGAAACGCTTCATGTATGTACGCGCCGACTTGTGATAATAACGGTTACGGGCTCTTTTAGCGCCGTTAGCTCTGATTCTTTTGATTGCTGACTTATGGTTTGCCATTGTCTTCTTCTGTTTAAAATAAAAAGGGTTTTTCAACCCTTTGTTTAGTAGCCCGTAGGGGAATCGAACCCCTGCTACAAGAATGAAAATCTTGCGTCCTAACCCCTAGACGAACGGGCCATCTTTGTTCTTTCGGGCTGCAAATGTAAGTTCATTTTTTTAATCTCCAAAAATCCGGGATATTTTTTTTCAGTTTTTCCTGCTCAAATTTCTCTTTAATCTGCCATACCGATAAAAAATGTTTCTTTGTTTTTTGCTTAGCAGCGCATGTTTAAGTGTCGTTGAGCAATTTGAACACAAAAAAAGAGAAAAAACGATGGTTACTTTTCTGCCTTTTAAGGGAATTCTTCCCAAACCTGAATGTGCCGGTCAGGTGGTAACCCGATCATTCGATTCCTATTCCAAAGAGGAGATAAAATCCATCTTGAATACTACTGATTTTAGTTTTTTGCATGTGATTGTTCCCGTGGCAGAAGAAATTACCCGAAAAACACTCTCTCACGAAGAACGCCTGAAACTCGGGAAGTGTGAATTTGAAAAATTGGTGGAAAGGGGTGCTGTTTCTCGCTTGGCGCAGGATGCCTATTACATTTACCGCCAGACCGACAAAGAAGGACGGGTTTTCACCGGAATTTTGGGAGCGGCTTCTGTGGCTGATTATGACTGCGGACTCATAAAAAAGCACGAAGAAACACTGGAATATAAAGAAGTGGTGCTGAAAGAATATCTTGAAGTAATTGATATTCATGCCGAGCCGGTGTACCTTACATTACCCGATAATCCGGAACTTGTGCAGCTATTGCAAAAGTTGAGTTCGGAAAATCCACACATCCGGGTGGAGATGGAAGGAAAAACCCACGAAATATGGATTGTGTCTGATAATGCGGAAATAGAAAAAATCAGGTCGGTTTTTCAGACCACACCGGCCATGTATATTGCCGACGGGCATCACCGTTGCGCTTCTTCATCGCTTTTTGGTAATGAGCGAAAAGAAAAAAATCCCGGTCATCAGGGAAACGAAGCTTACAATGGGTTTTTGGCGGTGGTTATTCCCGAGTCGGGAGCCCGTTTGTACGAATTTTCAAGGCTGGTAAAAGATTTGGGAAATCATACGCCTGAAAGTTTTTTGCAAACTTTATCTGCTCAATTTTATGTGGAACCGGTAGAAACAAATGATAGCCCACCCAAAACTGTTCATGAGTTTGGATTGTATGTAGATGGGAAAGCTTACAGGCTGCGGCTGAAAGAAAATCCTAAAGGAGAATCTCCTTTAGATCATTTAGATCCACTCATTATGAACAGGTTGATATTTGAACCGTTATTAGGCATTAAGGATTTGCGAAAAGATAAACGGGTGAAATTTATCGGGGGTAAAGCCGATATGTCCTTATTATGTAAAGAAGTGGATTCCGGTAAGTACAAAGCGGCTTTTCTTTCCTATCCGGTTCCGTTCAGTCAGTTTAAACAGATTGCCGATGCGGGATGGGTTATGCCCCCCAAAAGCACCTGGTTTGAACCCAAATTTCCCAGTGCGCTGGTTATTTATCCACTGTTCGACTGATAAGTATGATTGCCAAATCCATTCAACAAATTAAAACAAAATTGGGTGAAAGAGCCCGATTGATAGCCGTTTCCAAAACCAAACCGATTTCATCCATTATGGAGGCTTATGAAGCGGGGCATAAGATTTTTGGCGAAAATAAAGTGCAGGAACTTTGCGAAAAATACGAGTCGCTTCCCAAGGATATCGAATGGCACATGATCGGTCATCTTCAGACCAACAAAGTAAAATACATTGCCCCGTTTGTGCAGCTGATTCATGGTGTGGACAGTTTGAAACTGGCCGCGGAAATCAGCAAACAGGGAGAAAAAAATAACCGTAAAATCCCCTGCCTTTTTCAGATGCACATAGCTGCCGAAGAAACCAAATTCGGATTTTCGGAACATGAACTTTTGGAATTATTGCAACAGGGAGTTATAAATGAATTGCCCGGCATTACATGGTGCGGAATGATGGGAATGGCCACATTTACCGATGATACAGGGAAAATCCGTCAGGAGTTTAAAAACCTGAAACAGATATTTGATACGGTTAAAAAGGAATTCTTTTCTCACCAATCGGAGTTCAAAGAAGTGAGTATGGGTATGAGCGGGGATTGGCCCATAGCCGTGGAAGAAGGGGCAACGTTGGTTCGGATTGGAAGTGCTATATTTGGGGAACGCTAGCTATGGTACGTTTATTCATTTTTCTGTCGCTTTTATTATCGGGATGCATGGAGTTGATTCATGCACAAAATCCCTTTAACCGCTACGTGGCATTTGATCCGCCCGCCCGTAAAAGAGTGTATTACGGAATCGGGGATGAAATTCTTATTAAACTGGATGATGATAAACATTTTACGCCATGGGTAATAACGGCCGTAACAGATAGCGGTTTTGTGGTGGAGGGTAAACATTTTGTCCATCCCGAACGGGTTTCGGCAATTAAAATGTATCCCAAACGAAGACTTGTAGGCTTAAAGCGGATTTTGATTTATGGAGGAGCCGCCCTCCCGGTGCTCATGCTTACCAATTATGCCCTGAACCCTTCGCAGTCGCAGATTTTTATTCCAACGGTAGCGGGTGTTTCGGGCGGAATGATTTTTACCTGGTTGATTCTAAAATCGTTTGATTGGGGTGGTATGCGCTATAAAGTGAATCAAAACCGTCCGTTGAAAATGTTGATATTGGATATGAAGGCTCCCTGATTCTTTAAGGTTTTTATATTCTTTTCCTTTCTATATTTACACTGTAAAGTAATTACACCATGAAAAATGCATCCCTCTTAGTTCCTTATGATTTATCCGCTGCCGGCGATAAAGCCATTGTTTACGCCGGTTTTCTTGCATCCAATCTGGGTTGGGAAATTGAAATATTTCATCTGGATGATGAAGCCGACACCCGTGCGGTTGAAATCAGCGGACAGATTTCAGAAAGAACCAAAGAGCTTCTTTCGTTATATAATTCTCCATTTCTGGTGCAGGTTCAGCATGGTTCCATTTTTTCGGATATTGCTCGCAAAGCAGATGAGGTTCAAGTAGCCATGGCAGTTATGGGAACGCATGGCGCGCGCGGTCTGCGTCAGAAATGGTTTGGTGCCGATATATTGAAAATTGTAAAAGAAATGCCTGTCCCTGTGCTGGTGGTACAGGAAGATACAGTTCTTCCTCAAGGCAATTCAATCCGTAAAATATTATTTCCGGTGGGGGGGCATGCTGCGTTTCAGAAATGTGCGGAAGCCGTATGTTTCATTGCTAAACAATTTCAAGCGGAAGTAATTCTGTATTCGATCGAACGGCCCGGATTTCCCTATTCGGACACGATGAAACATAATATTGAGCAGGCTCTCAATCTGTTCGCAAAGGAAGGGGTAACCTGTAACCGGGTTAAAGAGGAAGTTTCGGTGATTTCAATAGGATTTGCAAAACAAACGCTGGATTTTGCTAAAGCAAACCATGTAGATATGATTGCCGTGGTGTCTGAATCAACGCAGGAGAACTATTATTTCGCCCCCATTGATAAAGAAAACCTGTTGACCAATCCTTTTAATATTCCCGTGCTTTGCACCAGTTCGGGCGAAAAAGAAATATAACAGCTTTTTAGTTTTGATTTTTTAAAAACTGCAAAACAGGCTGGAGGCTCAGTTCGGGTATTTCTTCCATGGGAACGTGCCCGGCATTTTCAAATACAACCAGTTCCGAGTTTTTTATCATAGCATGAAGTTCCTCACCCGTGGAAACCGGAATCCACCGGTCCTGTTTGCCCCATAAAATCAGCGTCGGACAATTAATCCCCGATATTTCAGCACCATTGTCTTTTCCTGTTTGCGAAAGCCTTTTGATGGTCGCCTCACGATTTCCTTCCCTGCGCATCAGGTGGTAATAGCGCATCGTAAGTTCCTGCGTGATTTTATTCTCGTCATAAAATACCTGCTCCATATTCATTCTGAAAAAGAACCGTGGAGTAAACCGCGTAAACAGCTTTGCCATGGCTTTATTTTCCAGCATTTTGAAAATAAACGGTTTTTCATCCCTTGAAAAACGTTTAGCTCCCACGGCATCTATTAATATCATGCCGCGAATGCGGGAAGGTTGCTGAATGGCCATTTTCCAGCAGACGCCTCCCCCCATGGAGTTTCCGGCAACGTAAAAGGAATCGAGTTTAAGGGTATCCGCCAGCGCAAACAACAGGTCCGCATAATCATCCATTGTATATTTATTAGCAACAGAAGGTCCCGTAAGCCCATGTCCGGGAAGATCCATTGATATGGTTCGGTATGATTTACTTAGCTGGTTTTCCCAATCCTGCCAGGTATGCAGCGAACTGAAGCTGCCATGTATAAGCATAATCGGGGTTCCGTTTCCCCGGATTCGCACATGCAGTTTTTCATTTTGAACTTCAATATATTCAGACTCCGGCGTCAGGTATTTTTGTTCAATATCCGAAATGTTCATTTCGGGCGTATAAAGAGCGGCAATCCCCGAACCCAAAATCACAAATAAGACTAAAAAAATCCAGTGTTTTCTTTGCAATCTTCTCATGAGCATATTCTGATTTAGTTGTATGGGTATGCAAGTTGGAAAATATTTCTGTAAAAACGATTTAAAGTGAAAAGGTTTATTAATTTTAAGCGGCTCTAATTTTTTTATCATGGGTTTTCGTACGATACGTATTTTTTCGGCGATGGGCATTGCCTGTATGCTGTTTTTATATTTAGATGCGAAGGCTCAATATTCCATAGAGCAGCTTCAGTCTTTCTTAAAAAAGCCGATTACAGACAGCACCCGGGTCGAAATTTTAAATGAACTGAGTTGGGAATATCTGGTTATTTCGCCCGAGGAAGCCTTTAACTATGCCGAACAGGCAGAAAAGATTTCAAAAAATATTGGGTTTGTTCAGGGAGAAGCTACCTCCTACAACCGCAAAGCGGTGGCTCTCGAACTTTTTGGAAGATATTCGGAAGCTATATCTTTTTACGAGAAAGCATTTGACCTGAGATTCAGTATGGCTGATACGATTGGTGCAGCTAATGTTTTACTCAATATCGGGGCTGCCTATTTTACACAGGGATATTTTGAACCGGCCCTGAAATATTATCTGCAATGTGTGCGTCTGAAAGAGATTTCTTCTCAAAAAAGCGATAACACCATGGCCAAGGCATACAATAACATTGGTCTTGTATATAGGGCTAAAAGAGAAAACCGGGAAGCCGTTTCGTGGTATAAACGATCATTACGAATCAAACAGAAAATTAATGATGTGGTCGGTGTTTCTAACACCATGATTAATATTTCTCTTGCCTTTCAAAATTTGAATTTGCCCGACAGTGCATTGTTATACACCGACAGTGCTTTTGCTATCGTGAAAGAAAATGGATTGGAAAAACAGATTGCGGGTATATTGGTAAATAAAGCCGCCTTTCTAAAAGATCAAAAAAAATATGAGGCTTCTGAGGCATTGCTCGCAGATGCCTTTGAATGGCTAAAAATATACCCTGATGAGCAGGTGATGATTTATGCCTTGAAACAACAGGCTGAAAATTGGACTCGCGAAGAAAAATACTCAAGGGCAGTTGAAAATTTAAAACAGGCCATAGAAATCAGCTCCCGCTTAAATCTGCGCGAAATTTTGCAGGCTTCTTATGAGGAGTTGGCCGCGGTATATGAACAAAGCGGTGACCTAAAAAAAGCGCTTCAGACTTATAGGCTATCTTCTCAGCTTAAGGACAGTCTGTTTAACTCAGAAAGCGAGCGATCTTTAAATGAGTTACAGACCATCTATGCCACGTCTAAAAAAGAAGAAAGTATAGCCCGCCTTAATGATGAAAATAAAAATAAAGATCTGCTTATCCGCCAAAGCCGGGAGCGCAACTTCTTTCTTTTTATAATCACGTTTATTACGTTTTTAGCGTTGCTGGCACTGCTTTATTCGCTCAGGACCAATAAGAAATACAATAAGCGGCTCGAAGCGCAGAATAAAATTATTGAAGACGCTCTGGCTGAAAAGGAGCTGCTGCTCAAAGAAATTCATCATCGGGTAAAGAACAATCTACAGGTGATTTCAGGGTTGTTATATCTGCAATCGAAAAACATTTCGGATGAAAAAATTGCTGACGTGGTTAATGAAGGGCGTAACCGGGTAAAATCCATGGCACTTATTCATCAGAAAATGTATCAGCAGGATAACCTTACGGGGGTTAATATGACCGAATACATCAATGAATTGGCCGGAAATGTGGTCAGTTCGCATCAGACCGGAGTACAAAATATTGAACTTATTGTCGATTCGGATCCCCTATTTTTAGATGTGGACACGGCAATTCCGTTAGGGTTAATTATCAATGAGCTGTTAACCAATGCAACCAAATATGCCTTTAAGCTGGCAGAGGTTGAAAAGCCCAAAATTTCAATACGGCTAAAGTTATTGGATAACCTGTTAAAGCTTTCCGTTTCAGATAACGGAAGTGGAATTTCAGATGCTGAAGCGGTTTTCAAGACTAATAATTCGTTTGGGTTGAAGCTTATTGACTCATTGGCCAAAAAACTGAGAGCTGAGCTTGGTATTCAAACGAATAACGGGACTATGGTAACATTAGACATTTATAAATTCAAACTGTCAAAAAATGGATAGACTCATGAGGATTTTGATTGTGGAAGACGATCCCATCATTTCATCAGAAATTGCCTCTATTTTGGAAGATGCAGGACACGAAGTGGCGGGGCAATGTTTTGCAGCCGAAGAAGCCATTCCTTTTTTTCACAAAGGGAATATAGACCTGGCCTTACTCGATATTCAGCTCGAAGGGGATTCCGACGGGGTTCAGTTAGCACATCTGATTAATGAAAAATTCAAGGTTCCTTTTATTTTTCTGACTTCCTACGCTGATGCCATTACATTGGAAAGAATAAAACAATGCAATCCGGAGTCATATATTCATAAACCTTTTGATGAGGCAGTATTAAAAACCAATATCGAGTTAGCCTTATCAAGAAGAGGGAAATACCCGTCTGACCACCCCGAAAAAACAGATGAAAATGTCTTTTTTGTAAAAACCAAAAAAGGACTCAGTAAACTGATACCTGACCAAATAATCTATGCAGAGGCAGTTGACAGTTATACCTGTCTGTTTACCGAGAATGAGCGTGTGGTAATTTCGGAATCATTAAAGAACGTGGAAGAGAAGTTGGTTAATGCGGGATTTGTGAGAGTGCATCGTTCATTTCTGATTAATTTCAGTCATATAACTTCAATAGTGGATGGGTATGTTTTGCTCGGAAAAGAAAAAGTACCCATCGGAAGGGCTTACAAAGACGACCTTTTTAGTTTAATAAAAACACTCTGATTCCTTGTTTTTAGAGTACCCCAAATTTTCAAGGGTGTTTTAGTGTCGTTTAATGGCAATTTTTTGCTGTTTGCTGATTTGGGCTTGCCCTAAGGCTGAATAAGTAAGACATTTACATCCGATAAGTGAGTTGTTAGAATTGTTTACTTGTTAAATCAACTCTTGTCTCTCTATCCTCTTCATCATCAGCCCTAAGGATTTTTTGGTCCTTAAAAAATTGCCGGTCACCCCTGACCGGCATTTTCTTTTGTATATGTTTCCTGTAATTATTTAAGATAGAATGCAAAAAAAGATTCCACTTTGACGTAATCTTTTTTTTTGGAGGTGGGGGAACAACTGAATTGTTTTGTGATCTTGTATGAATAAGGTCAAAAATCACATGCCACGCTTTGAGTAAGCTTTATATTTTCTTCCCCTCGGATGCATGCTGCTTCTCGGGAAGAAAATAAAAACGCCTCCACCAAAGGTGAAGGCGTGTGTTTCACTTGTGGGAGCAACAGGATTCGAACCTGTGACCCTCTGCTTGTAAGGCAGATGCTCTGAACCAGCTGAGCTATGCTCCCTCTTTCGGTGAACAGAAAGAATCCATTGGTGATAGAGTGTCTTTCTGGTGATAGAGACCCGTTTGAAACGGAGTGCAAATGTATGGACTGTTTTTTATTCACCAAAAAAAATGAATAAAAAAAATAAAGCTAGAGTGTAACTGCCAGCAAATCAGGTATAAAAAAGACTAAATTGAGTACTTGGACATCGAAATTAACACCCTAAACAACTTGATTTGAAGTACATTTTTGAAAGTGTCATGTAAATTACGTTACCTTTGCGCCATGGTCACATTGATAGCCTCCAATCAAGGACCCCATGCACAACCTTTGGAAGAGCGCAAATCTGCACATATCGATTTGGCGTTTGCATCGCAGACAGAACATGCCCAGGCAGATTCACGATTCTATTATGAACCCGCTTTGTCAGGGCATCCCCGGTCAGAATTAGCTCCACTATCTTTTCTGAAAAAAACATTCAGAACGCCAATCTGGGTATCCAGTATGACGGGCGGTACGGAAATGGCCAAAATTATCAATCAAAATCTGGCTCGCGCCTGCGCCGAATTCGGCATGGGAATGGGCTTGGGCTCCTGCCGTCCCTTATTAGAAGGAAATGAACGCTTTGAGGATTTTAATTTACGGCCCATCATCGGGAATGAACAACCTTTATATGCCAATTTGGGCGTAGCACAGCTCGAAGAACTTTTTGCTGCCAAACAAGGTCATCGAATCATCGAACTCGTTGAGTCCATTCAGGCTGATGGATTAATCGTACACATCAACCCGTTACAAGAGTGGTTTCAGCCCGAAGGCGATCGATACTTTCGTTCTCCGGTGGACATCGTTTCCGAAGTGCTCGACACCGTTTCTTTTCCGGTAATTGTGAAAGAAGTGGGGCAGGGAATGGGGCCCGAAAGTATTCGTGCATTTCTCAAAATGCCCATAGCAGCGTTGGATTTTGGCGCTTTTGGAGGAACGAATTTTTCTAAATTGGAAATGCTCCGCGATAAAAACGGAAGAGCTACCCGCTTTGAGCCTCTGATAACAGTGGGGCACACGGCATATGAAATGGTGCAGTTTGTAAATGAAATATACAGACAGGAGGGAGACAAACTGGCCTGCAAAGAAATTATCATTTCCGGGGGCGTCAATACTTTCTTAGATGGATATTACCTCACGGAGTCCTGTCATTTATCTGCTGTTTATGGCCAGGCATCGGCATTCTTAAAACACGCTGCCGGTAATTACGAAGATTTGCGCATCTATGTTCAGTCTCAGATTGATGGACTGCGTGTGGCGAAAGCCATGCTGAAGGTCAGAAATAATCAATAAATAATATATCAGAAAATCATTTTTAACGTTGAGTTGTTTCTTTCAGAAAGAGGCAATTTCACTCAAAAACAAATCACATGAGCGAGAAAAAAACAATCGGTTTTTCTAAACTTTCAAAAATTGAAAAACTAAAAACCGTAGCCGAAAAATTTGCCGATTCTCAGGCGGTAGAGGCTGAATTTGTATCTTATTGGCATGCCGATCCAAACAAACAAAAAGTATTTGATGAGTTTTCTGAAAATACCATCACCAACTTTTATTTTCCTTACGGAGTAGTGCCCAATTTTATGTTGAATGGGCGTGAGTTTATGATTCCTATGGTAATAGAAGAAAGTTCGGTAGTGGCTGCTGCTTCTAAAAGTGCAAAATTTTGGGCCGATAAAGGCGGTTTCCGTGCCGAAGTGATTTCAACCGAAAAAATCGGACAGGTACATTTTATTTGGGAAGGCGATAAAAACAAGCTGTTCAACGCATTCCCTTCCCTGAAAAACGAACTGATTTCCCAAACCAAACATATTACCGCCAACATGGAAAAACGGGGTGGCGGGATTTTGGATATTGAACTGGTGGACATGACCGAGTTTGAACCCGGATATTACCAACTCAAAGCTTCGTTTGAAACCTGTGATTCCATGGGGGCCAATTTCATCAATTCCTGTCTGGAAGATTTTGGTTCCATTCTGAAAGATTTCATACAGGAAAATCCCGGGTTCACGGAGTCCGAAAAGCAGGTAACCGTGATTATGGCCATTTTATCTAACTACACCCCGCGTTGTCTGGTAAAAACTTGGGTAGAATGCGATATCCAAGATTTAGGTCAGGTGGAAGAAGGAATGACTCCCGAAGTGTTTGCCGAAAAATTTGCCAAAGCCGTAAAAGTAGCTCAGGTGGATACCTTTCGTGCCACTACGCACAACAAAGGAATTTACAACGGAATTGATGCCATTGTATTGGCTACGGGGAATGACTTCAGGGCTGTGGAAGCCTGCGGACACGCCTATGCCGCACGTAATGGAAAATATTCGAGCCTGAGCGAAATTGAACTGAAAGACGGAAAATTCAAATACAGAATCACGGTACCTATGGCTATGGGTGTTGTTGGCGGACTTACTGCGTTACATCCCCTGGCGAAACGCTCTATTGAATTATTGGGTAATCCATCAGCATCTGAACTGATGATGATTGCTGCGGCAGTAGGACTGGCCAACAATTTTGGGGCGTTGAAATCGCTTACCACCACAGGTATTCAAAAAGGCCACATGAAAATGCACCTGCTGAATATTCTGAATCACTTTGAAGCCAGTGAACAGGAAAAAGAAGCGGCGGTGGAATATTTTAAAACCCATAAAGTATCCTTCAATTCGGTAAGAAGTTTCTTAATCGCCTATCGCGAAGAGCTGATTAAAACCGGTGCCAAAAAGGCTCATGAAGTAAAAGTGAATATTTAATATACTTGCTCCCGTTTTAAAACTTGACTTTTGAAATTCAGAAGTCTGTTTTTGAAACGGGAGTTTTTGTTTTTTGTCCAGTCAGTTGCATGAGAAAAGAATATCAAAAAAAGGCAAACGGAAAGTTTTTAATCACCGGGGAATATGTTGTACTCAGGGGAATAGAAGCGCTTGCCATTCCATTGAAACTGGGACAAAAAATATTGATGGTGCCCTACGAAGGGGAGGCTATTTATTGGGAGAGTTTTTCGCCCGAAGGAAAATGGTTTGAATGTGCATTGGCCAATAATAACTTGGCGATTATTTCCGCTTCGGATGAAGGGAAAGCCCGGAAACTGGCTGAAATTTTATCGGAAATAAGAAAAGAAAATGCCCAATTTCTGGCCGATGGTGGCTGGTGGGTTAGAACAGATCTTGAATTTCATACCCAATACGGGATGGGAAGCAGCAGCACCCTGTTAGCTTTGCTTTGTGATGCGGCCTCTGTGAATCCTTACCGGGTGTTAAAGAACACGTTTGGCGGTTCAGGCTATGATATTGCCTGTGCATTTGCCGACGGTCCCATTTTATATTCTCTTCAGCATGGAAATTTAAATCCCGAAATCAAATCGGCCAAAATTGCGGAGGCGGTTAAAAATCATTTACTGTTTGTATACTCAGGCAATAAGATGGTTTCATCAGGTGAAGTAAAAAAATTTGCTTCAGTATCTGTTTCTCAAGCAGTGCTGAATCGATTGAGCGAAATCTCCCGAGAGGCATCAGATATAGAGGATTACAAGGTTTTTGGCCTTTTGATGACTGAACACGAGCACCTGATGAGCGAAATATTGGCACGTCCTTGCATCGCAGATTCTTTTCGTGATTTTGACGGAACGGTTAAATCTATGGGGGCTTGGGGCGGCGATTTTTTTATGGCAATTTGTGAAGAGGTAAATCAAGCCAAAAACTATTTCCACGAAAAAGGATTTCCCGTTGTTTTTGAGTACAGGGATATTGCTCTTTAATCTATCTAATTCAGCTATTTGTTGAATATCTTATCTTTGGAACATAATATTGAGTCATGAAAACAAAATTAACGTTGTTTGCCGCTGCTGTTGTGGCTTTATCATTCACTGCCTGTAAAAAAAATAAAGAGGATGGCCCTCGTCTGGTATTTAAATTTCAGTTTGATTCTACCCAGGCAAGGTTAAATAATGTGGGTCAACCCTCCGTGATTCCGGCAGGAAATGCAGCCCAGACTCCCATGTTTAATTTACTCAGCGGTCATTATATTGAACTGGCTCCTACAGCATTTACAGCCTTAGGCACAGGTGAAGTTATTTATCATGCTCCCGAAGTCAATGTATCGGGAGGCATGTTTAATACGGCGATAGATCACAATAAATGCACGCCCGTAGGAAATGGACAAACCTTCTTTTCAATTCCAATTTCCGAAGTAAATGCCGGCACCTATGAGTGGCTCCGGGTTTCTTTGGCTTACCAGAATTACGATATCAAATATGCTTTTGATAATCCCTTAAATCCTGGACAAACACTTACCGCCACCGGAACAGTAGCGTCCTTTATCGGATACAATACTTATATAGAGAATTATACGATTAAAAACCAATCCATCGCGGTGAACGGCCCTAAACTACAGGGATATTGGGGTTTTGAAACTACAGTGTTTAATACGCCTTTTACCACTACGGGACAAGCCCCTCCGGGTGCAATTACTGTTCCTAATCCTTTGTTTAATTCATCGCCCATTCCTGCAGGTTCTTGTGTGGTTACGGCCGCTTTCACACAGCCGCTGGTGATTACGGGTAACGAAACCCAGGATAAAGTAGTGACGGTTTCTATTTCCATTAACCGCAGTTTTGAATGGAAAGAGGAAGTTGAAGACGGACTATATCAGCCGGATGCCGGCGAAGTACCCGTAGACATGGGCGTACGCGGCATGATTCCTTCCTGGCAGTAAAATCTTAACTTTCTAAAAACTGAAGAGCGGCCAGATGTCTGTATAACCCGTCGGGGTTAGACATCAGTTCTTCGTGCGTGCCGAATTCTTTGATTTCGCCTTTGTCCATCACCAATATTTTATTGCAGTTTTTGATGGTGGCAAACCGGTGGGCGATTACAAATGAGGTACGGTTTTTCATCAGTTCATCCAAGGCGTCCTGCACCATTCGTTCACTTTCGCTGTCGAGCGAAGAGGTGGCTTCATCCAATATAAGAATGGCGGGATTTCTGAGTATGGCTCTGGCAATGGCAACCCGTTGTCTTTGTCCGCCCGAGAGTTTGGTGCCGCGTTCACCCACGAGGGTTTCATATCCTTGCGGAAACTGCGAAATAAATTCGTGGGCAAAGGCTCTTTTGGCGGCTTCCGTTACTTCTTCGTCCGTAGCCTCCGGATTGCCCTGCCTGATATTCTCGGCAATGGTGCCCCCAAACAGAATAATATCCTGCGGTACCACGGCAAAATGTTGCCTGTAACCGCTCAGTGGGTAGGCATCGGCGGGTTTATTGTCAATCAGAATCCGACCTTGGTCAGGCGAATAAAATCGAAGCAACAGATTGGTGAGCGTGGTTTTTCCGGCCCCACTCGGCCCCACAATGGCAATGCGGTCTCCGGGCATAGCTTTAAAGGAAAGGGAATGCAGTATTTGTTTTCCTTCGCGGTTGGGATAGGTAAAACAGACGCCCGAAAATTCCACTTCTCCGGTAAACCGGGGTATAGATTCGGTATCTAAAGGTTCTTCGGTTTCTTCTAAAATGCCGAGTACATTTTCGGTGGCACCCAACGCTTTTTGAATCGCAGACCAGCTGTTGGCCAATCCGCCGGCAGAAGCTGCCATGATTACCGAGAGAAAAAAGAATTTGAACAGTTCGCCACTGGTAATGCCGGGTTGTCCCATTTCCTTTTGTCCCACCAGATAAGCGCCATACCAGATAATGGCAATGATGGCTCCAAACAAAATGACCGCCACCGAAGAAGCAAATACGGCTCGGTAACGAACATTTTTCAGTCCGATATTGACAATTTCTTCCGTTTTGCTGTTGTAGCGGGTAATTTCAAAAAATTCAACCGTGTAGGCTTTTACCGTGGCAATACCCTGCAGGGTTTCTTCTACTATGGTATTTCCTTCGGAAACGGCTTTCTGTGCTGCTTTGGAAAGTTTTCGTACCATTCTGCCGAAATACAATGCAAAAACAATCATCACAGGCAAAATGGCCAAAATGAAGATTACCAGTCGCGGCGAAGTAAGTGCCAACAGGATGATACTACCAATAATGATGATGATTTCGCGGATAAACTCTGCCAGAATAGAGGTGAGTGTTTCTTTCACGGTGGATATATCTTCCGAAATGCGGCTGTTAAGTTCACCCACCCTTTTTTCTGAAAAGTAGCGCATAGGCAGTTTAATCAGCCGCTTGTAAACATCCTTACGGATTTGGGCAATGGCTTTTTCGGTTACATATCCAAAAAGTACTACCCGGAAATAAGACGATACACCCTGTATCAGCAATACAGCCACCATAATCAGGGTAATGTCTTTGATTTTTTCAGAGAAATTAGATTCCTGAATATCGATCATATCCCCCATAAAGTTGAATATGGCCAATGTGCTCAGGCTGGAAACCACCAAAAAAAGCATCCCAATGATAAAGCGGTATTTGTAAGGAGCAATATATCGGTAAAGTCCTATGGCCTTTTGAATCGATTCTTTTGAAATTTTTCTGCTTTTCTTTTCTTGCTCTTCCATCAGGTAATGTTGGCACAAAAATAGGTTGCCGGGGCATACAATAACTTCCCGTTTTCAAAAACATTTAAAAACAGAATCTGTTTTGCAGAAGTAATCAATACAAAACCGTTAAAAAGTATCGGGAGTTAAAAGCTGAATCACCTGCAATCCGGTATACTTTCGCTTCAGAAAAATGGCTCAGGACGAAAAAAACATAAAAGCACTGATCACTCTTCTGGATGACGAAGACCGTATGATTTTCGATCATGTACGGAGCACGTTGATAGAGCTGGGTATTGAAGTGGTTCCTCAGTTGGAAGCTGCCTGGGAAGAGTCATTTAACCCGCTGTTGCAGCAACGGATTGAAGAAATCGTTAACCAGATTCAGTTCAAGAAAATTTGTTCCGATTTAGAAAACTGGGTGAATTCGGGGGCAGAAAAGCTGATAGACGGATGGATGATTCTGACCAAATATCAGTATCCCGATGTGGACGAACAAAAGCTATTGCGCCAGATAGAGCTGATCAGAAAAGACATCTGGATAGAGTTAAATGACGAACGAACAGCCATGGAAACCGTAAAAGTGTTGAACCATATTTTGTTTAATACCCACGGCTTTTCGGGCAATACCACCAATTACCATGCGCCCGGCAACAATTTTTTAAATACGCTTTTAGAATCTAAAAAAGGGAATGCGGTTTCACTTTCAGCTCTTTACATTACCATTTGTCAGATTTTGGGAGTAACGGTATATGGGGTAAATCTTCCCGAACACTTTATTCTTGCCTACAAGGAAGAAAGTCCGACTGCCCTTTTATTTAAGCCGTTCAATGAAAATCCTGTTTTGTTTTACATGAACCCGCTGAACCGGGGCACTATTTTTGGCCGTCAGGAAATTGATGTGTTTTTGAAAAGGCTGAATCTGAAACCCGAGAAAAGTTATTTTGAGCCCTGCGGCAACACGGAAGTAGTATCCGTCCTGATACAAAATTTGATTAAGGCCTATCGGGAAGACAGGCGTAAAGAGAAAACGGCCGAACTGGAATATCTTCTGAAAATTCTGAATCAAACGAACCGATTCTAAGGCTTCGAATACGCAATCGGTAATTAAAAAGTTCGAATAGTTGTAATTTCATTTACGGCTGCTAAATTTGCATGTTGTTTTGACATAATTGGACCATGAACGGGGTGGAAGTTATTTTAGCGAGCCTTAACTCTAAAGTTGAGAAACTGATATTGCTGCATAAATCGGCTTTGGAAGAAAATAAAATGCTTGAAATCGAAATAGCTGACCTCAGAGTGGAAAATGAACAGTTAAGACAACAACTGACAGAAAACGATCATAAACAAAAAAACGAACAGTTTACCGAAATAATTTCGGCGGGCGGTTTTGAAAAAAATGAACTGAAGGTACGTCTGGATGCGATGATCGGGGAAATTGATAAATGCCTGGCAATTTTAAATCAATAAAAGAATGAGTGAAAAATTGTCGATAAAAATACAGATAGGTGGCCGGCATTATCCCTTGAGCATTGCTCCGGAAAAAGAAGAAATTATTCGAAGGGCGGCTAAATTACTGAACGAACGAATGAAAAGTTACCAGGAAAATTTTGCCGTACAGGATACACAGGATCTGCTTTCGATGTGTGCGCTTGAATTTGGGGTGCGCATGTTGGAAACAGAACAAAATAAAACGGAAAACCATTCCGAAGAGCTCGTAAATCAGCTGACCCAAACGGAGCAGTTTATTTCCGGGTATCTGAACAGTTTATAAAACCTCTCTCCGTGTTTTTCGATAAAACGGTCGAAAAAACGTAAAAGAAAAAATGGAAATAATGACAATCGGCGTGGCTATTGCCACGCTTCTCATTGGTTTGGCAATAGGCTTTTTTGTAGCCGGATCCATAGCCAAAAAAGTGAACAAAGAAAAGGCGGAACGCATCATTAAAGAAGCGGAATCAGAGGCCGAAGTAATTAAAAAAGACAAAATTTTACAGGCTAAAGAGAAGTTCCTGCAACTGAAAGCGGAACATGAAAAAGCCGTAAACGAAAAAAACAAATCGTTAGCGGAGGCTGAAAACCGCATCAAACAGAAAGAAAATACGCTTTCTCAAAAAATTGAAGCCAACAGCCGCCAGTCTGCCGATATGGAAAAGAAATCGACCAAACTGGATTCGCTTATCGAAATCAATGAAAAGAAAAAAGAAGATTTAGAAAAGCTCCACCGTCAGCAGGTTCAACAACTCGAAACCATTGCCGGACTCACCGCCGAAGAAGCCAAAAATCAATTGGTGGAAGCCCTTAAAGCCGAAGCCCGCACAGAGGCCATGAGCGCCCTGCAGACCATGGTGGAAGAGGCAAAAATTTCAGCAAATAAAGAAGCCAAACGGATTATTCTTCAAACCATTCAGCGTGTAGGAACCGAAACGGCTATTGAAAACGCCATTACCGTGTTCAACCTTGACAGCGATGAGGTGAAAGGACGTATCATTGGCCGCGAAGGAAGGAATATCCGTGCATTGGAAGCTGCCACCGGAGTAGAAATTATTATTGACGATACCCCCGAGGCTATCGTACTCAGTTGTTTTGATCCTATCCGCAGAGAAACAGCCCGTCTGGCCCTGCACCAGTTGGTTACCGATGGCCGTATTCACCCGGCCCGCATTGAAGAAATTGTGGACAAGGTGAAAAAACAGATTGAAGAAGAAATTATCGAAATCGGAAAAAGAACCTGTATCGATTTAGGGATTCACGGGCTTCATCCGGAACTGATTCGATACGTAGGTCGTATGAGATATCGTTCTTCTTACGGTCAGAATCTGCTTCAACACTCCCGCGAGGTGGCCAATCTTTGCGGTATTATGGCTGCTGAACTTGGTCTGAATCCTAAACTGGCAAAACGAGCCGGATTACTCCACGATATAGGAAAAGTACCCGATGGCGAAACAGAATTGCCTCACGCCCTCTTTGGGATGAAGCTGGCCGAGAAATACAAAGAAAATCCGGAAGTATGTAATGCCATCGGTGCCCACCACGATGAGGTGGAAATGACTTCACTATTAGCTCCGATTGTGCAGGTTTGTGATGCCATTTCAGGTGCCCGTCCCGGTGCCCGCCGCGAAATGACCGAGCAGTACATCCGCCGGATTAAAGATCTGGAAGGACTGGCACAAAGCTTCCCCGGAGTGATGAAAAGCTATGCGATACAAGCCGGTAGAGAATTGCGTGTGATTGTGGAAAGTGAAAAAGTGTCCGATGCTGATTCCGATGCTCTTTCATTTGAAATTTCGCAGCGAATCCAGAACGAAATGACGTATCCGGGTCAGGTAAAAGTGACCGTGATCCGCGAAAAGCGTTCCGTGAATTATGCCCGTTAAACTCATTTCATAACGCAATATGAAAGACAGGATTCGGCAATACAGGAACTCCGAATTCTTAAAAAATTCTTTTGTAACCGTTTCGGGAACGATTGCCGCGCAGGCAATCGTTTTGCTTTTGCAGCCCTTGCTTCGCCGCATTTACGAAGTGGAAACCTTCGGTTATTTTTCTGTATTTACTGCCCTGGCCGGAATTCCGGTGGTCATAGCCTGTTTCAGATACGAACTGGCCGTTATGCTTCCCCGTTCTCAAAAAGAAGCCGACAACCTTATGGTAGGTGCCTTTTTTCTTAATGTCATTTTCAGTGTACTGCTGGGTATAGGCATTTGGTTTTCGGCAGATTGGCTAACGGTTTTTTTAAACATGGATGTAGGATTCAAAAGATGGCTTCCTGCCGTGGCTCCCGCTGTGTTTTTTTATGCCAATTTTACCCTGTGGAATAACTGGTTAGTGCGTAAAAAACAATTTGGCGCCGTAAACTGGCTTAAACTTTCGCGACGCACTTCAGAAGGTTTGGGGCAGGTTTCCATGGCTTCTTTATTTTCAGGTATGGGACTATTGTTGGGCGAGTTGTTGGGGCGTTTTATTTTCAATCTTACCGGAATTTATTTTCTGTTTAAACACGGTTTCACATTCAAATTTGTGAAGATTCCTACAGTGTTGAGACTGCTGAAAGAATACATCCGGTTTCCCAGATACAGTGTGTTGCCTACATTACTCAATTCTGCCGGCCTGCTGTTGCCGGCCATTATGTTTAACCGGCTTTTCGGAAAAGAGCAGACTGGCTATTTTGATTTGAGTCTGCAAATGCTGGGTGTGCCCGTAATGTTTGTGGTCAATTCACTTTCTACGGTTATCAACGAACAGCTTTCATCGGCATACAGAAACCGCGAATCCGTGAAACCGAAGGTGATGCGCATATTTAAAAATCTGGCCGCTTTGGGTATGGTGTTTTTTCTATTTTTTGTGTTGTTCGCTCCCGTAATTTTCAATTTTGTTTTTGGAGAGAAGTATGATGTTTCGGGCAGATATGCCCAAATTTTAGCGTTTACCTTTTCTCTTCGGATGATGGTTTATCCTATGGCCGTTTCATTTGCCGCATTAGACCGCATCCGCGCCGGAAGTCTGGTGCAATACATCCATTTTTTCATGATTTTCGGGTATTTCTTCTTCCATACCTACGATGATATGGAATGGTTGGTCGGGTATGCAATTTTAGAAGCTTGCTTATCAGTGATTTATTTCTTTTTTATCCTTTGGGAAATCAGGAAGTATGAAGAGTCGTTAAAATCTGTAAATTAGTTTCCAAATTCAGAGGGGAGGGCTGTGTTCCGATTTGCGGGAAATAATCTTGATTACAAAAGCATTCTTTTGCTGCTGGCAATAGGGTTAAATATCCCTTTTGTTTCAGCTCAGAAGGTTTGGGATTATTATGGTGAACCCGAAAAAGGCATTACGGTTACGGGAATTGTAAAAGGAGATGTGGGAAGCGCCTCTTCGGGAAGCATTAAAATATATCGAAACGGTTCGTTATTTCATGAGGTTTTCCCTGGTGCCGGAGGCCGGTATGAGGCCGATCTGCCATTTGACAGTGATTATGAGATGGAATTTATCATACCCGGTAATGTTACCAAACGAATCAAAGTAGAAACCAACGTTACTCAGGATTTACAGGATTTTTATGATGAACCGCTCTCGTTCAACGTGGCATTGCCCAAAGCCACAGGCGGACCTCTGGACGAAGCGTATAAAATGCCCGTAACCCGGCTTTATTTTGACCGTACTTCGGATGTTTATACCCGAGATATGGTAACCGAAGATTTGTTCCGCAGTAACCTGAAAGCCAAACAGGCCGAACATAAGCGCTGGTTAGAGCAACAGAATAAAAAACAAGACGAAGAAGCCCTGAAAAAAGCCGAAGAAGAACGTCTTCGGAAAGAACGCGAAGCCCAACAGAAAAAAGAAGAAGCGGAAGCCCGAAAACGCGAAATGGAAGACCGCCGGCGTATGCAGGAGCAGGAATTCCTGAAAAAACAGGAGGACGAACGGTTGAAAAAAGAAGCATTGAAACGGCAGCGCGAAATAGAAGACAGCCTTTACAAAGCCAATGAAAAACAGGTAGTGGAAAAAGTGCTAAAGGAAAAAGAAGAAATTAAACAACAGCAAGAACAGGAAGACCAGTTGCTTTGGGAAAAAATAACAGATAACTCCGCCGAGTTGGCGGCAAAAAGAAAAAGAGAAATTTCCGATAGTGTTTTTGTAGCCAATCAGGCTAAAACGGCTTCATCCGGGCCAAACAAAGGAACGGCGGGTGGTGGTCCTTCGGTGTTTTTCAGTACTAAATTAACGGAGGTGGAAAAATCTAAAGATTACAGCGCCGAAGAACGATACCTGAATTGGGTAAAAAAACGACAGGAAGCCGAACAAAAAAGAACCGACAGACTGGAAAGATTAAAAAACGAATCCAAAAAAGTTTCGTCACTGGACAATAAACGCCGTGAAGAAATTCTGTTGTTAAAAAAGCAATCAGAAGAAAGAAAACAGAAGCTGGCCCAGTTAGCGGCAGAAAAAGAAGCTGAAGCCGAAAGAGTCCGTAAAGAGGCTTTGGCAGAAGTGATGAACGAAAAGGTAATTTCTCTTGTGGCTTACTCTTCGGCAGGAAACAGTAATTCCAAATACTTCGGATATGTGAACTACGGCAATGGAAAGGGGAGGGTAGAACTTACGGAAGAAGAATATAAAAGCTTATCGGCAAAGTATAAAGATATTTACAGCAAAGAACCTTAATGAAAAAAGATATAGAATTTCACGAAGTGAAAAACGTGGCCGTAGCCGTGGTGCGCGAAGGAGGCGAAGATTCTGAAGATTGGACCGTGTATCTTGTGAACCTGAATGATTTTCCGCTTACGGGCGTGTTCATCACCAGCAAAGGCTACGGATCTGTAAATAATGAAGAACGTAAAACCTCAGAACTCCGTTGGTTTTTTGAGCTGGTTCCGCCTTCAGGGGTTGTAAAAGTAGAGGCCATAGTGGAAGATGTGTTTGCCCTGCACAACGAATATTGGGTAAGTTATTATGTAGGCCGCGAGATATACGATAAACGGTTTGTATTTCTGGCTGAAAGCATCAAGCCCGAAAACTTTACCACCATCCCCGTAATCAACGAAAAAGGGGTGATGATTAAGTAAATTTACTTTACTGTTTAAAAACAGAATCAAGAACCAAGAATCAAGACTGCGTGACTATGCCTAAATTTGGTTGACAGATAACCGATAACCATTAACAACCGAACATGGAACAGTCAAACAACCGAACATTCAAACAACCGAACAATTAAACAATCAGAATTATCCTATTCTCCTGAGTCTAAATCAATCACATTATTGAATACCCGGAAATCAACCCGGCGGTTTTTCTGACGTCCTTCCGGGTTATCGCTTCCATCCTCATTTTTATTGGGAGCCGCCGGTTTACTGAAACTGTAATTACTGTATGTAATCCGGTTTTTAGAAACACCGTTGGCAATTAACCAATTATAGGCCTGTTTGGCTCGATTGAGTGACAGGGTAAGGTTGTATTCGTACGAACCTCTTGAATCGGTGTGTCCGCTGATTTCTACTTTGGCATCGGGATATTGTCCCATGATTTTCACAATATTATTCAAATCGGTTAGCGATTCATTGCGGATGTTGAATTTGTCAAAATCAAAGTAAATACTGCGGATAGCCAATACATTTTCTTCGCTTTTTTCTACGTAAAAGTTTTTCTCTACTTTTTCGGTTTTGGCAGGCACTTTTATTACCACCCGCTCATTAATGTCGGCATATCCCTCAGATTCTACAGTGAAATTATACACCGTATTGGTTTTAATTTTGGTGCTGTATTTCTGTGTAGGCGAAGTGCTCAGCGTACTCAGCACTTTATTGTTTTGGTCTTTGATGATGATTTTGCCCGATTTTCTTTCATCATTGATTTTTTCAATAATGCTTCCTTCCAGCGTAATTTCTCTTACAATAGCCTTATCGCCTGTTTTGAGCAGGTAAAAGTCTTTTTCGAGCGTGTTTCCTTTAACGCCGGCTTCATTCAGCGAAATAATATCTTCATAAGACTGATAACCGTTTGATGTAACTCGCACTTTGTAAACCCCCATACGGTCCAGTTTACTTTCATATCCGTTATCGCCGGATTTGGCTGTAATTTTACTATCGCCCATTACCGTTTCAAATACAATATCGGCCGGAATTACCTGCTCAGTATTTTCATCATAGACTTTACCTTTCAATACTAAGAATTTAAGAGGTTTCAGGTAAAAGTCTTTTTTAATGGTGAAACTATCCGGATGTTCCATTTCGGCGGTGAAGAACTCGGTAAAGCTCTCATATCCTTCGGCACTCACTTCTGCTTTGTATGATTCCGTTGCCATTACGGTGCCTTTGTAACTCCCTTTTGAGGGATATTCTAGGTCGATGTTGGTTTTATTCTTGGCAATGGAAATGGCAGGCTCTGTGATGATTTCTTTTGTGTCGGCATCGTACACGGTTCCGGAAATCATAAGTTTAAGATCCTTCAGAAATAACATGGTGTAGATATCTTTTTCGCCGAATCCGCCTCTGCGGTTCGAGTCGAAATAAGCTCTCACCCCTCCGGGCATTACCACAAAAAATACGTCATCGGCCGGTGTGTTGATGGGGTAACCCAGATTAACGGCAGGCCCGGGAACACCGTTTACGATTTCAGAACGGAAAATGTCATATCCTCCCATGGAGTTATGTCCTTTGGAACTGAAATATAAATACTGACCTACGTTGTCAATAAATACGCCATCTTCATCAAAATCGGTATTTACATTTTCGGTAAGCCGTTCGGGCGAACCCCATTTTTCGGTTTCCGAATCGTAATTCACCTTAAAGATATCTAGTCCTTTGGCCCCGATTTCGGGATTATTTGAGGTGAAATAAAGTGTTTTTCCGTCGGGCGAATAAGACGCATGACTTTCACGATATTTAGAGTTAACACCGGCAAGCGATTTAGGCAGCGACCAGGAACCGTCATCGCCCTGTTTGGATTCAAAAAGATCTCCTTCATTACGATAGCGGTAAATAATCATTCTTTTTCCGTCGGCAGTAATCGCAACGGTTCCTTCATGGTCTTTCGAGTTTATAAGGCCTTTCACTTGTTTTGCGGACGACCAGCGTCCGTCTTCTCCTTTTTGGGAATGATAAATGTCTTCAAAATAGAAAACATCACCCACCGGAATGCCGCCACCCGTGGTGTTTGGACGACGGGACGTGTAATAAATATTTTTTTCATCGGCGGTTACAATGGCCGAATAGTCAGGATATTTAGAATTAACTCCCTTGCCCAGGTTGATGATGATGATCGGAACCGTATCTTTTAAAAGCACTTTACCATTCGCACACATCTGAATTTTACGGGTAGTGGTTTTAATATCAAGATCTATCTCCGCCTTTCTTTCGGGTTTGGCTGTAGGCAGCTCGGCTTCTAAAAGTTTGATGTATTCCCGGTATTCGGTTGAAGCTTTATCCCACTGCATGTCCAGATGATAGTTTTCGGCCGTAAGAATTTGTCCTTCCTTCTGAAATTTAGGATTCAGTGAAGCAGCTCTTTTAAAATATTCAGCAGCTTCTCCCTTCAGGTTAAGTGCATTATACACATATCCGATGGTGAAATTCAATTCTGAGTTATTCGGGTTGAATTCCTGGGCTTCCAAAAGATACTTTAATGAACGTTCAAAGAAACGGGGACCCGAGGCAAACATATCCTGCCCTTTTTTGAGGCTGGTAAATGCTTTATTAAAACCTTCCGGGTCGTTGGGAAAGTTCTGTTTTTTGAAGTCCACGTTTTGGGCCGCCAGTGCAAACGGCAAAATGAAGAATAAAACGGTAAGAAGTTTTTTCATCTGAACTGAGTTATATCAAAGGTGCTAAGGAACAAATGTGTGAAAAAAAAAGCCAATTGCCAAAACGCAAGCTTTCAGGTTATTTCATTTGAATGCAATTTAAAATTTCCACAATGGTTTTTGCGGCTTTTTTAGCTTGTTTTTCGTTGATTATCAAAGGGGGAGCAAGGCGCAAGGATTTGTCATTAAAGAGAAACCAATCGGTTACCAATCCTTTCTTCAGGCATTGACTTATCACTTCAAAATTCAGGGCTGCGTTTTCAAACTCTACAGAAAGCAACAGGCCTTTTCCGTTTACTTTTTTAATGAGCGGATGTTTCAGATTTTCCCTGAAAACCTGTTCCATATGTTGGGCGTTTTCCCAAAGTTTTTCTTGTAGAATGGTTTTAAGGGTTGCCAGCGTTGCTGCGGCAGAAACAGGATGCCCGCCGAATGTGGTGATATGCCCCAACACCGGATTGTGCGAAAAAGCTTTCATGTTTTCGGCAGAAGATATCATGACGCCGATGGGCATTCCGCCGCCCAGGCCTTTGGCTAGCACCAGAATGTCGGGAACAACGCCAAAAGATTCGAACGCGAACAGGGTGCCCGTGCGTCCCATGCCGGCCTGAATTTCATCCAAAACCAGCAAAGTGCCCGTTTCATTACATTTTTTGCGGAGTGCTTTGAGCCAGTTTGCCTCCGGAACCAAAGCCCCGGCTTCTCCCTGTATCGTTTCGCAGAATACGGCTGCCGTATTTCGGGTGATTTGATTTAAATCTTCTTCGTGATTGAAACGGATATGCGATATCCCGGGCAAAAGGGGTCTGTATGCATCGCGGAAATAGGGATTCCCCATCAGGCTCAGTGCTCCCTGTGTGCTTCCATGATAAGCGTTTTCCATAGCCACGAATTCGTAACGCCCGGTTACTCTTTTCGCCAGTTTCATGGCGGCTTCAATCGCCTCACTGCCCGAATTGGTAAAATACACCGAATGTAAGTTTTGGGGTAGTATATCGGCAAGCAGTTTGGCTGTTTTTACCTGCGGATGCTGCACATATTCCCCATACACCATCAGATGCATATAGGTGCGGGCTTGTTTCTGCACGGCTCTAACCACTTTGGGATGCGCATGCCCCAATGCACTTACAGAAATGCCTGAAATCAAATCCATGTATTTCTTTTTATGCACATCGGTCATATACAGCCCCCTGGCTTTAATAATTTCCAGACCCATGGGCGCCGGGCTGGTTTGTGCACAATTTTCCAGAAAGAGTTTACGATGCGAATACATGCCGTTTATTTGAATACAAATTTGCAGATGCTTATTGGTATAGCCAATTTTATTCTTGCCGCCGCGCAATATTATTTTTTTCGTAAGATTGGTATTTTCATGGGCACTCCAATACCTTTGAGCCCGATTACCTTTTAATTCAGACTACATTTCATTTCGTTTTTGATTGTTGAAAATATGCAATTAACACCCCCTTTATACAGCAATAATTTAAGTTGGCTTTCCTTTAATTTCAGAGTTTTACAGGAAGCGGCAGATGCCAAAACACCCTTGTTGGAGCGCTTGAAATTTCTGGCCATTTATTCTCAGAATTTAGATGAGTTTTTCAGGGTGAAAGTAGCGGCTATTCGTTCTCTTTCGGAGTCTAAAACAAACGGAAAACTCGATTTTGATCCCGAAGAACTGCTTTCCAAAATCATTGAAGAAGTAAGCCGGCAACAGGATATTTTTGGACAGACATACCGCAACGAAATCTTGCCCGGGCTAAGGAAAAACAACGTTTTTCTACTCAGTGAAGATGAGCTGAAGAATGAGTATAAGGAGTTCGTTACGGATTATTATGAAAAGAAGATAGAACCCATTTTAAACGTTTCAAAACTCACGTTTTACAATAAACCCGTTTTTCTGGAAAACCGTAAGGGGTATTTGATTTTTAAAGGCAAAAAGAATCCGTTGAAAGAAACCTTAGTGGTGGAGATTCCCACATCACTTACCGGCCGCTTTGTAAAGCTCCCTTCAGAAAAAGGGGTGGTGAAAGTGTGTTTTGTGGATGATATCATCCGCATCTGTTTCTCCAAAAAAAACAAAGCAGTCGTGCAGGAGACAGGGTATGCCGTGAAGCTTTCTAGAGATGCCGAATTAAATATTGAAGATGAATTTTCGGGAAGCCTCATAAAAAAAATCCGAAGAAGTCTGAAAAATAGAAAAGATGGGGTGCCTGCCCGTTTTCTTTACGATGACAGAATGCCCAAAACGCTTCTGTCGCTTTTGAAAAAAGTGTGGGAATTTAAATCGAACGACTGTGTGGCGGGAGCCCGGTATCACAATTTCAATGATTTTTTTGAGTTCATTTCTTTGGTAAACCGTCCCGATTTGCTTTTAGAGCCTTTACCCAAAATTCCGGTGTTAAAACTTGATGGCCAAAGTTCTTATTTCAAAGTGCTAAACGAAACGGATATCCTGCTCCATTTCCCATATCATTCCTACGAATACTTTTTGAAGTTTTTGGAAAAAGCGGCTGATGATGATTCGGTCACAGAAATTAAAATGACATTGTACCGGGTAGCCAAGGAAAGTCGGGTGTGCAGAGCATTAATCAAAGCGGCTCGTTCCGGCAAAAAAGTGACGGCCTTTTTTGAAGTAAAAGCCCGTTTCGACGAAGAGTCGAATTTATTTTGGGCCGAAGAACTTCAAAAATCAGGCTGTAAGATATTATACAGTTTCCCGGGTTTGAAAGTGCACGCTAAACTCTGTCTGATTACCCGCCGGAAGAATAATCAGCTGAAGCGGTATGCCTATCTTTCTACCGGAAATTTCAATGAAAATACGGCCAATGTGTACACCGATTTCGGCCTGCTCACTTCGTCCAAGTCGCTAACCTTTGAAGCCGAACAGATTTTCTCCATGCTTACCGATATGCGTAAACGCTATGAGTTTAAGCATTTTCAGGTGGCCCCCGACCGTTTGCGTTCGGATATTTATCAGTTAATCGATAAAGAAATCATCAATCACCTTTCCGGGAAAAAATCGGGAATCATACTTAAAATGAATGGATTGGATGATGCTGAAATGATAGCCAAACTCTATGAAGCTTCTTCTTATGGGGTGCCCGTTCGGATTATTAACAGGGGAATCTGCCGTTTGATTCCGGGCAAAAAAGGACTCAGCGAAAACATAAAAATTACCAGTATCGTCGATCGCTTTTTAGAACATCACCGTCTCTATTGGTTTATCAGCAACGACGAGAACAAAATTTACCTTTCTTCGGCCGATTTTATGAACCGCAACCTGAGCCGTAGAATAGAAGTATCTTATCCGGTAAACGAACCCCGTTATAAAAAGAGGCTGATGGATTTTATGAACTTTTATATGGCAGATAACACCAAATCGCGCCTTATTGATGAGTTTCATAAGAATGAATTTGTAAAGCCCAAAAAGGGTGAACCCCGATTGAATGCGCAAACCGCCGTGTGGCAGTATTATAAAGACAGGGTAGATTTTCCGGAGAAATACTTGAATGAACTCTGAGAGGCTATACAAATTTTGTATTGCAGTCTTCAATAAATTGCAATAACTCTTCTTTGCCCATGCCTGTTTCAGAGGAAGTAAGAAAACGTTGAGGAAGTACTTCCCAGGTTTTAAGCAGCTCTTTTTCTATTTGGGCAATATTCTGCTGAATTTTTGTTTTACCCAGTTTATCGGCTTTGGTATATACAATACAGAACGGAATCTGATGTTCCCCGAGCCAGTCTATGAATTCCCCATCAATTAATTGCAGCGGAAGCCTTGAGTCAATCAATACAAACAGACACATCAGATTTTCTCTTTTCAGAATATACTCTTCAATAAATGAAGCCCATTTTCTTCGGTCCGTTTTTGCTTTTTTGGCAAACCCATAACCGGGTAAGTCAACCAGATACCATTCCTGGTTTACGATGAAGTGGTTAATGAGCTGCGTTTTTCCGGGAGTGGAAGAGGTTTTGGCTAAATTTTTTCGCGAAACCAAGGCATTAATCAGGCTCGATTTACCTACGTTACTTCTGCCAATGAAAGCATATTCGGCTTTATCGGGTGCCGGACATTTAGCCGGGTCGGTGTTGCTGATGACGAATTCGGCATATTTAATATGCATGCGTTTGGTTTTAGTGTCTGGAAAGCCAGCTTTCCAAAATAGAATTAAACTCCACACTATGTTCCATCATGGGCGCGTGACCGCACTTATCAATCCAGAACAACTCAGAGTTTACGATAAGTTTATGAAAATCTTCCGCCACTTCAGGAGGTGTGATGGTATCATTTTTCCCCCAAATCAGGCAGGTGGGAACATGAATTTTATGCAGTTCATCGGCCATATTATGCCTGATGGCAGACTTGGCAATGGCAATAATACGGATCAGTTTGGCCCGGTCGTTAATCATATCAAACACTTCATCTACCAGTTCATCGGTGGCAATGGCCGGGTCATAAAAGGTAACTTCCACTTTTTTGCGGATAAACTCTTTATCTTCCCGTTTTGGGTATGAACCGCCGAAGGCGTTTTCGTATAATCCCGAACTGCCTGTGAGTATGAGATGGCGAAGTTTTTCCTGATGATTAACGGCATAAACCAAACCTACGTGCCCACCGAGCGAATTGCCCAGCATGGACACCTTATCGTAGCCCTTATGTTTTATAAAATCGCGGATGTATTTATACAATGGTTTAACCCCCGCATCTAAGAGAGGCATATCGAAAAGCGGCATAATGGGAACAACCACGGTGTGCGTTTTTTTAAAATGGTTGATGACCCCTTCAAAATTACTTAATGCACCCATCAGTCCATGAAGAAGCATTAACACAGGCCCTTCACCTTCTTCCACATAGGTAAATTTTTTCTCCTCTTTTATGTTGAAACTCATACCGCTTTATGTCTAACCAAAAGTAGATAAAAATATACATTAAACAATTTGTGCCCCAAGAATTGATGTTGCCGCTCCGCAACTCGCTGTTTATGCACTTTGTAGCGCTATACTTATTTACAAATATTAACAGTCGATTTAAGGCATTCTTCAAATCCGGGTTTCCGGGTTGAAATCTCCATCCTTTTGTAAAATTCAGAAAATGAATAAGCTGCAAGATGAATGTCTCGCATTTTTTACAACGTCTGCACAATAAATGGGGCTGTTTTGACGTAAAGTTTTCAACAAAGTGGTAAAAAAGGGTAAATTGTGTCAAATAGTGGTAAAATTAGTCCTACTTTTACGACGTCAAACCAGAAAAAATGCTCAACCTGATCGGAGAATATGACTGCAAAGTGGACGCCAAGGGGCGGTTCATGTTTCCGGCTGCCTTGAAAAAGCAGATTGGGGAGGCGTTTGATAAAGGATTTGTGGTCAACAGGAATCTGCATCAAAAGTGCCTGGTGCTTTACACCTTAGATGAGTGGCAGAAGCTGAATAAAGGCTTAAGTAAGCTGAACAGGCTGTTGCCTAAAAATGACATGCTCGTTCGCAAAATCATAGGCGGAGCCACCGGGGCCGAAGCAGATAATACCGGCCGGGTTTTGGTGCCCCGTTCTCTCGCCGATTATGCGGGTATTCAAACAGAAATCAAGGTGCTCGGAAGTAATAACGTGGTTGAAATATGGGATAAGGCCGCTTATGAGGCCTTTATGTCTCAGGAGATTAATCTGGAAGAATTGGCTGAAGATGTATTGGGTAACCTCAACTTCACCGATAACGATGAGTAGCTACCATGTGCCCGTTCTTTTACATGAGTCTGTGGATGGACTCGCCGTTAAGCCTTCAGGAACCTATGTGGATTGTACCTTCGGAGGAGGCGGACATTCGGCACTGATACTTTCAAAGCTGGGGCCGGAAGGGCGTCTGATTGTGTTTGATAAAGATGAAGATGCTAAAAAGAACGCCCCCGAAGACAGTCGTCTTTACTTTGTCGCTTCTGATTTCCGCTTCATAAAAAATTACCTCAAGTTTTTAAAAATCACTCAGGTGGATGGTATTCTGGCCGATTTGGGGGTTTCCTCTCATCAGTTCGATACGCCCGAAAGAGGGTTTTCGCTCCGGTTTGAATCGGCGCTGGATATGCGGATGGATCAGAATGCCGCCGTATCGGCAGGAGATATTATCAATACCTACGAGCAGGAAGAGCTGGCCCGCGTGCTTTATGAATATGGAGAGTTAAATAATTCGCGGAGGGTGGCAGCACAGGTGGTTTCAGCCCGCCCGATTCAAGATACCGTAAAGCTTAAAGAAGTGCTCTCTCCCTTTTTGAGAAGAGGGGAAGAACACAAGTTTCTGGCAAAATTTTATCAGGCTCTGCGCATTGAGGTGAACGATGAAATCGCGGCATTGAAGGATCTGCTTCACGCCTCGTTGGAATTGCTCGCTCTTGGTGGAAGACTTTCGGTGATTTCTTACCATTCGCTCGAAGACCGGCTGGTGAAGAATTTTATCCGTGCCGGAAATTTTTCCGGAGTGCCCGAAAAGGATTTTTTCGGCAATCCGCTGGTGAACATGAAGGCTGTGAACCGGCAGGTGATCATACCCACTGAAGAAGAAATAAAACAAAATAACCGTGCCCGCAGTGCAAAGCTGCGGATAGCAGAAAAAATAGGATGAATAAAGAATTTACCATACCCAAAAATGAGCCCATACAGCCGTCGGCTGTAGAGAGTAATTCGGGTGCTTCTTCCCCCAAGAAGGGTAAGAAGGGATTCTTTTTTTCGCCCGCAAAAATTCTGAAGGGTGAGTTTTTGGCCGATGAAAAGGTAATCAAGCATCTGCCTTTCGTCATTTTTTTAACAGGTATTGCCATGGTGTACATCGCCAATGCATACTACGTGGAACGTAAGGTGGTGAAAATTCAGGCGCTGAATAAAAGAGTAAAGGATTTGCATACCAACTATGTAAGCATTAAAGCCGAACTGATGTACAGCATGAAGCAGACGGAAATTGCCACCAAACTTGCTGAAACGGGATTGAAAGAGAGTGTGACACCTCCCAAAGTAATACGGATTAACGAAAAGGAAACCCTCATTTACTGATAAACTTGAACAGAAAAGCTGACATAATACGCCGTGCATTACTCTTGTATGTTTTTACAGGAGTTTTTGCTCTTGCCATTTTGGCCAGGGTGGTATATATCCAGTTTTTTATCGGTCCCGAACTGCGTAAAAAAACCAAAGAATTAACGCTGGAATACCGCAATGTAGAAGCGCTGAGGGGTAATATTTTTTCATCCGACGGGAACTTTTTGGCCATTTCCGTTCCGGTGTATGAACTCCGTATGGATACCAAAGCCAACGGACTCAAAGAAGAAAAATTCAACAATCAGGTAGATTCACTGGCCTGGTGCCTGTCCAATTTATTCCGCGATCGTACCAAAGCCGATTACAAATCTATTTTAACAGACGGACGTCGTCAGGCCAACCGGTATTTACTGCTCAGAAAAGGGGTATCCTTTTCGCAGTTGCAGAAAGCCTTAAAATTCCCCTTGTTCAGGGATGGCGCAAATGGTGGTGGTATAATCGCGGTTGCGTCAACAGAAAGGGTGAAACCCTATAAAAATTTGGCGGCCCGTACTATCGGTAAAAACGACCCGACGGGAAAACCTTTCGGTATAGAAGGCGCATTTAACGAAGAGCTCACGGGTAAAGAAGGGGTAAGGTTGATGCAGAAACTTACCGGTGGTATGTGGAAACCCGTGGATGACAATTATGCCGTGGAACCCGAAAATGGTGCGGATATATACACCACCCTGGATGTAACGCTTCAGGATGTGGCCCATTCGGAATTATATCGTCAGCTGTCTACCCATAATGCCGATCATGGCTGTGTGGTGATGATGGAAGTGCAGACGGGCGAAGTGAAAGCCATCGCCAATCTGAAAAGAACTTCGGACGGTTCTTACATTGAAAATTATAATTACGCCGTGGGCGAAAGTGTGGAACCCGGTTCCACATTTAAACTGGCTTCTATGATGGCCCTTATGGAAGATGGTTATGTAAAACTTACTGACAGCGTAAATACAGGCAACGGACAGATGCGGTTCTACAGTCAGATTATGAAAGATTCGCATGAAGGAGGATACGGCTGGCTGACCATGAAACAGGTGTTTGAGAAATCTTCCAATGTGGGCGTGTCCATGAAGGTGTGGGAACATTATAAAAACGACCCTGAAAAATTTATAAAACGTATCCGTCAGTTTCATCTCCATGAGCCATTGGGATTGCAGATTCCGGGTGAAGGCGATCCGCGAATCAAAAATCCAAAAGACCGCGACTGGAGCGGGACTACTTTGCCTTGGATGTCGATTGGCTACGAAAGTAAATTAACCCCATTGCAGGTGCTTACTTTTTATAATGCCGTGGCAAACAACGGTAAAATGGTCCGACCCATTTTTGTGAAAGAAATCCGCCGCCGTGGTGCCGTGGTGAAAACATTCGGTCCGGAGGTGATAGAAGAAAAAATCGCTTCAGAAAAAACCATTGCCCAGGCCCGCGAAATGATGGAAGGCGTGGTGAAAAACGGAACCGCCCGAAACCTGAACGGACTGATTTACAAAATTGGCGGGAAAACCGGAACGGCTCAGATTGCCGGCGCCGGTGGATATAAAAACGAAGGAAAAGTAACTTACCGCGCCACATTTGTGGGATATTTTCCGGCCGATGAGCCTAAGTATTCCTGTATAGTGGTGGTAAGTGCACCGTCAAACAGTGTATACTACGGAAACCTGGTGGCCGGCCCTATTTTTAAAGCCGTTGCCGATAAAGTATATGCCGGAGCGTTAGATATTCACAAGCCTTATAACCGCAACTTACCGCTGATTTCAGATACCAATTTCCCCACCGTGAAAAAAGGGTTTGTGAAAGATGCCGCATTCACTCTGAATAAATTGAATATAACCAACGAAGTTGTGGGTATGCAATCCGGATTTTCGGTGGCAAAGCACCTGAATCAAAAATTTGTTTTCGAGCATCCCCGGTTCACTACGGGGTTATTGCCCGATGTGAAAGGCATGGGTGCCCGCGACGCCATTTTCATTTTGGAAAGTTTAGGAATGAAAGTAAAAGTTAACGGAAAGGGTGCCGTGAGAGAGCAAACTCCGCAAGCCGGAAATCGAATCATTAAAGGTCAAACCGTAATCATTCAATTGGGATAATGAAACTGCTCAGAGACATATTATATGGTGTACGCATACTGGATGTGGCGGGCAATACCAATGTGGCTATTGACAGCATTACTATGGACTCGCGCAAGGGCGGAAACTTTTCGCTTTTTGTGGCGATTAAAGGCACCCAACACGATGGTCATCTTTTTATAGCCCAAGCCATAGAAAAGGGAGCTGTAGCGGTTATATGCGAAGAAATACCTAAAAATCACTACGAAAGAGCAACCTATGTTCGGGTGGCAGATTCTGCCGAGGCCTTGGGCATCGTGGCGTCCAATTTTTATGGCAATCCTTCAGAGTCGCTCAAATTGGTAGGTATTACCGGTACAAACGGCAAAACCACCGTAGCCACGCTGTTATATGATTTATTTATGCTTACGGGCCATAAATGCGGTCTGATCAGCACGGTAAAAAATAAAATTAACGGTGAGGTACAGCCTGCCACCTTAACCACGCCTGACGCCATTTCGCTCAACAGGCTCATGGCCGAGATGGTGAAAAAGGGATGTACACACTGTTTTATGGAAGTGAGTTCCATTGCCGTAGATCAAAAGCGGATTGCCGGATTGAAATTTGAAGGGGCGGTGTTCACCAATTTAACACACGACCACCTCGATTATCACGGCACTTTCGAAAATTACCTGAAAGCCAAAAAAGCCTTTTTTGACGGATTGAAAGCTTCCGCATTCGCGCTTATCAATATTGATGATAAACATGCACGGGTGATGGTGCAGAATTGCAATGCCCGCAAGTTTACCTACTCGCTCACCTCCATGGCTGATTTTAAAGCGAAAATTATTGAGCGGGATATACGCGGTATGCTGCTCAACATCAATCACAAAGAAGTATGGACCAAACTTTCTGGGGTTTTTAATGCATCTAATGTGTTGGCTGTATTCGGTGTGGCTACCCGCTTAGGCATGGAAAGCGTGCAGGTGCTTACGGCAATCAGTAATCTGGAACCGGTAGAAGGTCGCTTTAATACTGTGATTTCAAAACAGGGTGTGGTGGGAGTGATTGATTATGCCCATACGCCCGATGCATTACAAAATATTCTGGAAGCCATTCACGAAGCATCCGGCAGTAAAGCCAAGGTAATAACCGTAGTGGGATGTGGCGGTGACCGCGATAAAACCAAGCGCCCCGTGATGGGCAAAATTGCCTGCCGATTAAGCAGCCGGGCCATTTTCACTTCCGATAATCCGCGCAGCGAAGAAGCAGTGGACATTATTGCAGATATGCAGTCGGATCTGACTAAAATGGAAAAAAGCAAAATGCTCTCTATCACAGATAGAGAAGAAGCCATAAAAACCGCAGTAGCTCTTGCCGAAAAAGGAGATATTATACTGATTGCCGGCAAAGGGCACGAAAAATACCAGGAAATAAAAGGAGTTAAACATGATTTTGACGACCGTAAGGTGCTGCTCGAAATCTTTAAAAACGAGGAGGCCTGATGTTATATTATCTGTTTAAATATCTCGATCGTTATGTGGATTTTCCCGGTGCCGGAGTATTCCAATATATCTCTTTCCGCGCGGGAATGGCCATCATTTTGTCACTCATCATTTCGGCATTTTTTGGTAAGCGGCTAATTCAGATGCTTCGCCGTCTTCAGGTAGGCGAAAGTATCCGGGATTTGGGTTTGGAAGGTCAGCTTGAAAAAGCGGGCACTCCCACTATGGGCGGACTCATTATTTTGGGGTCCATCCTGTTGCCCGTATTATTATTTGCCCGGTTAGATAATATCTACGTACTGCTGATGCTTATATCTACCGTGGGCTTAGGCCTCATCGGATTTTTGGATGATTATATCAAAGTATTTAAAAAGAATAAAGAAGGACTCGCCGGCCGTTTTAAAATTGTAGGTCAGGTGGGCATAGGTCTGCTGGTAGGCACAGTGTTATATTTTCATCCGGATGTTACCATGCGCCGCAAGATTGTGGATACGGGGGTGCGTACCGAACAGACGCAGAATACTTCAACCACCGATTCCAAATTTGTGGATGTAAATACGCAGGTAACTACCATTCCTTTTGTGAAAAACCATGAGTTCAATTATTCAAAATTGCTCTCCTTTATGGGAGACGGTTATGAAAAATATGGCTGGCTGATTTTTATTCCGATCTGCATATTCATTATCACGGCAGTTTCAAACGGGGCGAATATAACAGACGGAATTGACGGATTGGCAACGGGCACTTCTGCTATTATCGGAACCGTGTTGGGCGTTTTTGCCTATATATCGGGTAATGCCATTTTCTCGGATTATCTCAATGTGATGTACATTCCCAATTCGGGTGAGTTGGTGGTATTTACGGCGGCTTTTGTGGGCGCCTGTATCGGATTTCTTTGGTATAACGCATATCCTGCCCAGGTTTTTATGGGCGATACCGGAAGTCTGGCGCTCGGAGGAATCATTGCCACGTTGGCTATCTGCATCCGCAAGGAATTATTGATTCCTATACTCTGCGGAATTTTTCTGGTTGAAAATCTGTCAGTAATGATGCAGGTTTCTTATTTCAAATACACCAAGAAAAAATATGGTGAAGGCCGCCGCATATTCAAAATGTCGCCGCTTCATCATCATTATCAGAAACTCGGTATGCACGAATCCAAAATCGTAAGCAGATTCTGGATTGTAGGAATCGGGTTGGCCATATTCACCTTAATCACTTTGAAACTCAGATAATATGTCAAAACGGATTGTCATACTGGGAGGAGGCGAAAGCGGAGCAGGAGCTGCCGTTCTGGCTGCCGTGCGCGGTTATTCCGTGTTTCTGAGTGATGGCGGTTCTATTAAGCCCAAGTACAAGGAATGGTTAAAACAATACGACATTCCCTTTGAAGAAGGGGGGCATTCTGCAGATAAAATTCTTGCTGCCGACGAAATGATTAAAAGTCCGGGTATTCCTGACAAAGCCCCGCTGGTGAAACAGCTGCGCGAAAAAGGGGTTCCGGTGATTTCCGAAATTGAATTTGCATTCCGATATAACAAAGCCAAAATAGTGGGCATTACCGGAACAAACGGTAAAACCACCACCACGTTGCTTACCTATCATATTTTGAAAAACGGCGGATTCTCGGTCGGCTGCGCAGGAAACGTAGGACAATCATTTGCTTATTCGGTAGCCACCGAAAATCTCGATTATTATGTGTTGGAATTGAGCAGTTTTCAACTGGACGGAATCATACACTTTCGTCCTGATATTGCCATTCTGACGAATATAACCCCCGATCATTTAGACCGCTATGAATATGTATATCAGAATTATATCAATTCAAAATTTAATCTGGTAAAAAATCAGCGGTCAACCGATCATTTTATCTATTGCGCCGATTCGCCCGATGTGGCTAAAGAAATTTCTATCCGCAATTTATCTATGAATCTGCACCCGTTCAGTGTTATGCACGAACAACAGAATGGGGCTTTTATCCAATCCGAAAAACTGGTCATCAATATAAAAAACAAGGAGTTCGATATGAATATTTATGAATTATCTCTACAAGGAAAACACAACACCTACAATGCCATGGCGGCAGGTATTGCGTCGCGTTTGCTCGAAATCAGAAAAGAAAGCATACGCGAAAGCCTGGCTGATTTCCAAAATGTGGAACATCGTATGGAGTTTGTGGCCAAAGTACGGGGCATGGACTTTATTAACGACAGTAAAGCCACCAATGTGAATTCCGCTTTTTATGCATTAGAAAGTATGAAAACACCTTTGGTTTGGATTGCCGGTGGTGTGGACAAAGGCAATGATTATGCAGAACTGCGCGATGTGGTGGAAGGTAAAGTGAAGGCTTTGGTGTGCCTGGGAACAGATAATGAAAAGTTGAAAGCCACATTTGCCGACATCATTCCCATGATTATCGAAGTGGGATCCATGGCCGAGGCCGTGCAGACTTCTTATCGTCTGGGTGCCAAAGGCGATACGGTTTTGTTGTCGCCCGCCTGTGCCAGTTTTGATTTATTTGAAAATTATGAAGACCGCGGACGCCAGTTTAAACAGTGGGTGCGTGAGTTATAATGATTTGATTTCAGACAGAAAATAGCAGAGACGATATGAATGCATTGACTAAACATTTGAAAGGAGATAAGGCCATTTGGTTTGTAGCCGGGGCTTTGTCTATCATTTCATTGCTTTCCGTGTATAGCACTACGGGGTCGCTTGCATTTAAATACAAAGGCGGCAATACCGAAGCCTATTTGGTTGAACGTCTTATTTTCATCGTGCTGGGATTTGTGATTATGTACCTGGTTCATAAAATCAAATACAACTACTTTTCTAAAATTGCCAAACTGTTGCTTGTTATCTCGATTCCACTCCTTTTGTTGACCTTATTCATGGGTTCGAGAATTAATGACGCCAGCAGATGGCTTACCATACCCGGACTTCCCATCAGTTTTCAGACCAGTGATCTGGCTAAACTCTCCCTAGTTACGTATGTAGCTTCTTTTTTAGCAACCCGTCAGGAGGATATTAAAGATTTCAAAAAAACATTTTTACCCGTAATTATACCCGTGGCGTTAGTCTGTATGCTCATTTTTCCGGCTAACTTTTCCACGGCAGCTATGTTATTTTTTATCTGTGTGTTATTAATGTTTGTTGCCGGTGTGCGCATCAAACATTTGGCATTGATGATTCTTACCATGGTAATTGTCGGAACAATTTCCATTCTTATTTTGGCTAACGTGCCCGGCAGCCGTGTACAGACTTGGAAAGCCCGTCTCGAAAATTTTTCAAAAGGAGAAGGTGGCGATAATTATCAGGCCGAACAGGCTAAAATGGCTATTGCCAACGGGCATTTCTTGGGCTCAGGTCCGGCCAATAATCCCAATAAATATTTTCTTCCCCAGAGCTACAGCGATTTTATTTTCGCTATGATCATCGGGGAATACGGCATATTCGGCGGACTCGTCGTCATGTTGTTATACCTGATTTTGTTATATCGTTCATTCAGGATTGCCAGTAGCACCAATTATGGTTTTGCCATCTTGCTGTCTATAGGGCTTTGTCTGCTGCTTACCGTGCAGGCTTTCATTAATATGGCCGTATCGGTTAATCTGTTCCCCGTAACGGGGCAGCCACTGCCATTGGTCAGTATGGGTGGAACGGGAACTTTATTTACCTGCCTTACATTGGGAATGTTGCTCAGTGTGAGCCGTTTTGCTTCAGAAAAAAGTGTTTCACCTAAAACAGAAGAAGAATAATGCTGAATAAGGTGATCATAAGCGGAGGAGGAACCGGCGGACATATATTTCCGGCCTTGGCTATTGCGGATGCCATCAAGGCATATAATCCGCAGGCCGAAATTCTTTTTGTGGGTGCTAACGGACGTATGGAAATGGAAAAAGTGCCTCAGGCGGGATATCGTATTGAGGGATTAAACATAACCGGAATTCAGCGTTCGTTGTCGTTCTCGAATTTGTTATTTCCATTCAGATTACTCCACAGTCTGCTCAAAGCCCGCAGTATAGTAAAACAGTTTAAACCGCAGGTGGTGGTTGGTACGGGCGGTTTTGCCAGCGGTCCTACGTTGTTTGCGGCCTCCGGATTAAATATTCCAACCGTAATTCAGGAACAGAATTCTATACCCGGTATAACCAATTCACGTCTGGCGAAACGGGCCATCAAAGTATGTGTGGCGTATCCCGGACTGGAAAAATATTTTTCGCCTACAAAAATTGTGATGACCGGAAATCCTGTCAGAAAAGTAATTGAACATAACACGTATGCTAAGTCGGATGCTTTACAGGTTTTTGGATTGAATCCTGAGAAAAAAACAGTGTTTGTTTACGGAGGAAGTCAGGGAGCTTTGGCGGTTAATCAGGGTGTTTTGAATGCCTTGAATCTTTGGAAGAATAACAATATTCAGGTGATTTGGCAGACAGGAAAATCGTTTTTTCCAAAGGCTCAGCAAGCCGTTTTGGAATCCGGAGCCGAAAATATCCGGGTGTTTGCATTCATCGAAAATATGCCGGCGGCTTATGCCTGTTCCGATTTGGTGGTTTGCCGTGCCGGAGCCATTTCGATATCAGAAATTTGTGTGAGTGGCTTACCTTCTGTGTTGGTTCCGCTGCCTACCGCTGCCGAAGATCATCAGACCAAAAATGCACAGGCCTTGGTACAGGCAGGTGCGGCGGTTTTACTTTCCAATCAGGATGCACCTACGGCTATGGGAAGCAACGTGTTGGATATGATAGACAACCCCGAGTTGTTGAAAGCATTGGCTCAGGGCGCGCAAAAATTAGCGGTAAAAGATTCTGCCAATAAAATTGTGGATGTATTAAAAGAAATTGTGCATTGAAGGAATTGAATAACATACAGGCTGTTTATTTCCTCGGAATCGGGGGCATCGGAATGAGTGCCCTGGCCCGCTATTTTTTCTTACACGGAAAAATGGTGGCCGGTTATGACCGTACACCTTCTGACATAACCGAACAACTCGGCAGCTTGGGTATAGAGGTGCATTTTGATGATAACATCTCTTCCATTCCTGAACAAATTCTACGATTACCCAAAGAACAGGTATTGGTGGTAATAACTCCCGCCATTCCTCCACATCACACGGAACGGAATTATTTTATCCAGCACGGATACACTTTGGTAAAACGTGCGGAAGTACTCGGCATGATTACCCGAAATTCTAAAGGAATTGGAATTGCGGGTACGCACGGTAAAACCACCACTTCGGCCATCACCTCGCATTTACTGCATGAATCGGGTATGTCGCCTTCGGCCTTTGTGGGTGGAATCATGGTGAACTACGACACTAATTTTTTAGCCGGAAACGGAGAAATATCGGTTATGGAAGCCGATGAATTTGACCGTTCCTTCCTTAAGTTGAGTCCTTCGGTAGCGGTAATTACCTCGGTAGATGCAGACCATTTGGATATATACGGAAACGAAGAATCGTTCCGCGAGGGATTTTTATTGTATGCCCGTTGTCTCATTCCCGGCGGGAAACTGATTGTACAAGAATCGCTGAAATCATTATTTGAAAATCTTTCTCCTGTTACGTACGGATTTAATGCAGATGCCGATGTAAGGGCTGTAAACGTAAGGGTGTATAACGGACGTTTTGTTTTTGATGTGGAAGGGTTATTTACGCTTCCAAATCTTTCTCTCATGATGGCAGGACGTCACAACGTGTTGAATGCCTTGGCAGCCATTACGGCCTGTTATTTTTCCGGAACGGATATGAACAAAATTCCGTCGGCTTTATACGCTTTCAAAGGTGTGAAGCGCCGCTTTGAACGGGTGTATGAGTCTGATTCGGTTTGTTATATTGATGATTATGCACACCATCCTAAAGAGTTGGAAGCCTGCATTGATGCTGTAAGGGAATTGTATCCCGGCAAAAAGGTGTATGGCGCTTTTCAGCCGCATCTGTTTACCCGCACCCGCGATTTTGCACAAGGATTTTCCGAAAGTCTGAGTAAATTGGACTACCTGTTCCTGTTGCCTATTTATCCGGCCCGGGAATTACCCATTGAAGGCGTTACTTCTGAAATGCTTTCGGCTGCCATTACCTGTCCACACAAAATTGTGCAGAAAGAAAATTTACCGGCCGAAGTAAAACAGATAAAATCGGAAATCGAAGTGTTTGTTACGATGGGTGCCGGGGATATAGACCGGGAAGTTGTTAATCTTAAAAAGGTATTTGCACATGAAGATTAACAAAGAAAAAATATTCCGCATTCTGATTCCGGCCGCTTCCGTGATTTCCATCCTGGTTGTGGTGGGTATATTGTTCTATGTAAATTCAGAACAGGATAAAATTTCATGTGGTGAACTTACCGTGCTCATTCAACTGAAAGGAAGCGGAAAACTGATTTCGGAAAAGGAAATTCGCGAAATGGTATCAACCCTTTGCGAAGAAAACGGAGGAAAAGCGTCGGCCTTGAGTACGGCTGAAATTGAAAATTCAATCGAACAGTTTCCTACGGTAAAAAATGCCGAGGTTTACAGAAGAGTAAGCGGTGAATTGGTTATCGATATTGAAGAACGCACTCCCATCTGCCGCATTCAGGAATTAAGCGGAACCGATTATTATATGGACGATACGGGAGAATTATTCCCTTTAGTAAAAGGGTATGCGGCCCGTGTACCCTTGGTGAACGGAAATTTAAAGGAGCCATATGCCTACCGCAGAGGGATAATGAATTCAGATTCGTTAAAAACCGTTTCCATGCTGGATGATGTGTTCGCCTTATTTCGGGTAATCCGAAAAGATCCGTTTATGCATTCGCTTGTGGAGCAGGTATGGATCAGCGAATCGGGCGAGTTTGAACTGATTCCCAAAATTGATGATCATGTTATACTTTTTGGCGATACCACCCACATGGAAGGAAAGTGTAATAAACTCAAAATATTTTACGAAGAAGGGCTGAATACCAAAGGCTGGAACCTGTATCAGACCATAGATCTCAAATATCAAAATCAAATAATCTGTAAAAAATAATAAACTCGTAATAACGCACGTAGATATGGAAAAGTCAGAAATCATCGTAGGCCTCGACATCGGTACCACTAAAATTGTAGCCCTTGTGGGCCGGTTAAACGAACATGGCAAAGTAGAATTATTGGGCATGGGAAAAGCGCCCAGTGTAGGAGTACACAGAGGGGTGGTTACCCATATTTCCCAAACCACCGACAGCATTATTCAGGCCATTGCCGAAGCGTCAAAATCTGCCGGCGTGAATATCAATACCGTGAATGTGGGTATTGCCGGACAACATATAAAAAGCTATCAACACCGTGGCATTCATACCCGGGTAAACAGCGAAGATGATATTACCCAAAAAGATATCGATGAGCTGGTTTCCAACATGATGAAGCTGGCCATGCCTCCCGGCGAAGAAATTATTCATGCCCTACCCCAGGAATATATTGTAGATAACCAGCCGGCTATCGGTAATCCCATCGGTATGATGGGTGCCCGTCTGGAGGCTAATTTTCATGTTATATCGGGACAGATGTCTGCGGCAAAAAATATTATACGTTGCGTGAACCGTGCGGGTCTCGAAGTGTCTGAGTTGATTCTGGAGCCCTTGGCTTCCAGTGAAGCGGTGCTTCATAACGAAGAAAAAGAAGCGGGTGTGGCCCTGGTGGATATAGGCGGCGGTACCACCGATCTGGCTATTTTTCATGAAGGAATCATTCGTCATACGGCGGTAATTCCACTGGGCGGTAACATTATTACGGAGGATATTAAAACCGGTCTGAACATTATTAAAAATTATGCGGAAGCCTTAAAAATTAAACATGGCTCGGCGTTGGTGTTGGATAATATGGAGAATAAAATCATAACCATACCGGGCATTCATGGCCGTCCGGCCAAGGAAATCCAAATGAAAAACCTGGCAGGAATCATTCAGGCACGTATGTCCGAAATTTTTGAATTTGTGGATTATGAAATTAAAAATTCAGGATTCAAGCATAAGCTGAGTGCCGGTATCGTGCTCACGGGTGGGGGTTCTTTATTGAAACATAGCCGTCAGTTAACGGAGTTTGTAACCGGGTTAGACGCGCGCATCGGTTTGCCCAACAGCCATTTGGCCGGAAGCCTCGCCGACAAAGTGGCCAATCCGATTTATTCTACGGGTATCGGTTTGGTGATGATGGGGTTCGATAAATTCAAACACGAAGAACCTGCGGATGAAAATAAAGAACATAACAAAGACGCGAAAAAGAAAAGCCGCATCAAAGGCCCAAGCAAAATGGCGTTTGGCGATTATTTCTCCCGCTTAATAAAAACAGGCGTTGAGTTTTTTAATGAAGATGAAAGCGAACTGAAATAAACAATTGTTTAAAAAGCTGTTCATAACAACAAAAATTCACACACCCCACACGGATATTAACTTTCCGCTATGAATAACTTTTGTATATAACATAAAGTAGCGTGTAAAATATCTTGATTTTTGAAGTGTTCTTTTTAATATCAATTTGTTAATCTAAAATTACCCCCTATATGGAAAACACAACATTCGGAAACTTAATGAATTTTGAGCTTCCTAAAGATAAAGGTTCCATTATCAAAGTGGTTGGTGTAGGCGGTGGCGGAAGCAACGCCGTGAATCACATGTTTAACCTGGGAATCCGCGAAGTGGATTTTGTGGTTTGTAATACCGATGAACAGGCTTTGATGGCCAGTCCGATTCCCATTAAAATACAATTGGGTGCCGATCTTACCGAAGGCCGCGGAGCCGGCTCTATTCCTGAAGTGGGAAAAAATGCCGCCATTGAAAATTTGGAAGATGTGCGCACGGTGTTTTCTGAAAGCACCAAAATGATTTTCATCACCGCCGGAATGGGCGGAGGAACGGGAACAGGCGCTGCGCCGGTGATTGCCCAGGCTGCCCGCGAAATGGGCATCCTCACCGTGGGAATCGTTACCATGCCTTTTGCTTTTGAAGGTCGCAAGCGGAGAGATCAGGCCGAAAAAGGATTGAATGATTTACGTAAACATGTAGATACACTTCTGGTTATATCCAACGAAAAATTACGCGAAATTCATGGTAATCTCACCATGAGTGCCGCCTTTGCCAAAGCCGATGATGTATTGTCGGTAGCGGCCAAATCCATTGCCGAAATTATTACTGTTCCCGGTTTGGTGAACGTGGATTTTGCGGATGTGCGCACCGTAATGACCGACGGAGGAAATGCCATCATGGGATCTGCCGAAGCTTCGGGCGAGGGTAGAGCCATGCGTGCCGTTGAAAATGCCATGTCTTCTCCGTTGTTAAATGACAACTGCATCGTAGGTGCCCGTCACGTACTGTTATATATTTCTTACGGCGATAAAGAAATGGGTATGGACGAAATGTCTGAAATTACCGATTTCGTGCAGGAAGAAGCCGGACAAACCGCTGAAATTATCTGGGGAACCGGATTCGATTCTTCACTGGGCGATAATTTACGGGTAACCGTAATTGCCACCGGATTTACCTCTAATGAAAACACGGTGCAGGCGGTTGATAATAAACTGTCTAAAGTGGTGTTGGATGTGGAAACCCCTGCGGTGGCTGAGATTACACCCGAGGTGACGCCTGTGGCTTCAACTAATGAGATTGTTTTTGAGGAGCGCACCGTGGAAGGACCGTTGGCCAATAATGCCATAGAAAACACTTTTGTTCCCGAAAACAAAACCGAAGTAGAATACCTGAATCTTACGGTTGAGGATCTGAATAATTCCGGAGCGGATGCATTGCCGGCGTTGGATTTATTCCAGCCCGAAAAAGGAGCTGAAGACATATTCACCCCGATTTCGGAGAATACCCCGGTTAACGAAGATATTTTTACTCCGGTAACCGATAAGGTGCCGCTGGCTTCTTTTGATAACAAACCGGTTCCCGAGCCCGAAAAAACAAAAGAAGATTTATACCGTCAGAATGAGCGTATGCTCAGATTGAAAGAAATCAGCCACCGGCTTAAAAGTCCTTCCGGTTTGAAAGATCTGGAATCGGAGCCTGCATATATGCGCCGCAATATCAAATTGGAAGAAAACACCGATAACCACGCCATTTCGGGTTCTTCGGTTTCGTTTGAAGACGGCGAAGTAAAAATTGTAAAAGAGAACCGTTTCCTGCATGGAAACGTAGATTAATACGGTTTAGATTAACAACAAACAGAGAACATACAGGCGCCCCGCTCATACCGGGGCGTTTTGTATTTTTAGCCTTTTTTGCGCAGCGGCGGCATTTTTGCTGACTTTTTTTGCTGCAGAAAAAAGTCAGAGCCCGCCCGGCTTGAGGGCGACGAATCAGCGTGAGAGTGGAAGTGAGAGTGAGAACGAGAGTGAAAATGCAGGAATTGCTTATGTAAAAAGCCGCTTCCTGCATGGAAAAGTAGTTTATATACTACAAACCGAAAACAAACCGCCGCCCTGTATATTGCGGGGCGTTTTGTATTTTTGCGCCATGAGTGATTTTAGTTCCGGATATCGCCCGCCTTTAGAGAAAGAAGACTTCTACTACTCGCCCGAGGGGTATATCATCTTTACGGAAAAATACCACCTGAAACGCGGCTATTGCTGCAAAAGCGGCTGCAAACACTGCCCCTACGGATACAACAAAAAAACGGGAAGAATAGAAGGGAAAAAGTAGGGGTAAAGATTTTTGAATATATTTATCCTTTACATTAACCCGCTTTTCTATGTATTTGATTCAGAAATTAGAAAAAACTGATAACATTCAAAATATTGTACATGATTTTCATGAAAACATATATCCAAGTGATTTATTTGATTTTTTTGAGTTTGGTCCGATAAAAAACATCAATATTTTTATTGGAGAAAATAATTCAAGAAAAAGTAGACTTATTAGGCAGCTTTTTGCTAATCCCATTTATGTTTCTAAAAATATAATATCTCATGAGAATATCGAATTTTTGAAATTCCTTAAACTTATTAAAGAAAATTTAATCGAAAATGTTTCAATTAATAATAATGATAGTAGTACAATTGATTTGGCATTACCTTCAGAAATCGAGCCTAAACTGACAGAACTGAAATATTTAATTGGTAATTCTGGCATTAGTGTTTCAAAAAATAGTTTAGATACTTTTATTCAAAATGTAATAAACTTTATTTTACCAGATACTGATACACAAAAAGCTGATTTATATGAAAATAAAATATTTAAGCTTTTAAGAGTTATTATTCTTCGTAATGAACTTAATTTGTTATCGAAGCGAGTCTCATCAAGATTTAAATTAAATGGAATTCGAATAACATCTGATTTTGAAGTTGTTGATTTTGATAATGTTAAATCAGTGTTAGATCGAATCGATTCAGGAAGTAAAATTTCAAGTGATTTAATGAATCCAAATTCTAAGATGTATTTCCCAGTATTTAGGTCATCTCATTCTTTTTTTCATAATGATGTCAAAATTACTGAAGATATACTTAAGGATACTACGGCAAATAATTTTTTTAAAAATCAAGAAAAAGCAAAACTTAATATATATACAGGTTTTGACTTTAGTGAAAAAATACTTGTTGCACGAACTGGAAGAAAAGACTCTAGAAATAAATTTAATGATTTCGAAAATTTTGTAAGTAAGCATTTTTTTGGGGGAAAGCCCATTGACATTACAAGCACGTATTCTAATAAGAATGAAGAAAAATCTGTCAAAATCTATATAGATGGAGAGGATAAACATGATAGAACCATTAATGAATTAGGCGATGGGATTCAAGCATTATTGTTAATGCTCTATCCTATTTTCATGGCGGATGAGAATACCTGGTTTTTCATTGAAGAACCTGAGTTACATCTTCATCCTGGATACCAGAAATTGTTTATTAAAACAATACTCGAAAATGAGAATATATTTAACAAGAACCTAAAATTTTTCATCACTTCTCATTCTAATCATTTTTTAGAGTCAGCTATAGAGTATAAAAATGACATTTCGATATTTCGTTTGCAAAAAGTCATTAATGCTAATTATTCCAGAATATTACCAATTGCTGAGAATTATACGGATGTGTTGCGTTCAATCGGAGTGAATAATCTTTCCGTAGTTATGGCAAATTGCTCTATTTGGGTTGAAGGAAATAGCGACAGACTGATTATTCAGAAATTTCTTGAAGTGTATTTAAATGAAGTATTGCAAAAGCGTTTTATAATTGGTTTACACTATACTTTTTTTGAGTATGGTGGTTCATTACTAGGCCATTATTTATTTGATGAAACCAAAAATGAAGAAAATGAAAAAATCAAGGCAATGTTCCTTTCCAATAGAATATTTTTGCTTGCAGATTATGATAAAAAAAGACAATCTAAGCATAGTATTTATCAGTTAGTTTCTCAGAATAATAAAGAATTTAAATATCAAACAACTATTGGAGTTGAGATTGAAAATATCATACCTGCAAGTATTCTTTTAAAGTTTTCAGAAGAAGTTTTAAAAGCTGAGATTAAAGATTCAAATGCATTTATAAGTTATATCAAAAAAAATAATACTCATAAAAGAGTCGGTTCAATATTGAAAGAAGTACTACCAAATGTTAGATTGAAATTTTGTGCTGAAAATGGCACTTTAACTAATGATTACAAAAGAAAATTGTCAGAGTTTATTTCTAAGCAGCAGAAACTGGATTGGAACGCAATCAAAGAAAATAAATTTGCTAAAGAAATAATTGAAAAGATGGGAAGTTTTATAGAATCTAATAATCCTTCTTAATACACCCTTATGGATTTTCATGCCTATGGTTAGTGTTATCCCCGCATATTCGTTAGATAAAAACATACCCACAAGGTGTAAATCTATCAAATTTATATTCATTTCAACCGTTTAAGGATTCAATATACCCTTCTGAATTTCCCCTGCGAAAAAATATAGCTTCTGTCGTCAATTTCAATTTTTCCGCCTTCTTCTATCTTGTGCAGGTCGGTTATATCCGAATACGGCGTATGCACCGTAGCTTTCAGTTGCCGGGCCAGGGTAAGCAGATCGGTGTTTAATCCGCCTTGCGAAGAGCAGAGAATAACCGATACGGGTTTGGTTACCTGTGCGGCCAATCGCGCATCCCGGGGAAAAGCATAGTTATCCGCAATCCAAATCAGCCGCTCGGCAAACGGAAAAATCTTTTCCGCCTCCAACAGGGCTTCCATATCATTTTCGGGCAAATCGCCACCAAAACCGTTTCGCATGGCCCGCAGCATTTCTTTTTCCACTACGTCGGAGTTGGACGAAGGCACAAGGTAAATGCCGCCCGTGTTGCCCACCTGTTTGCGGGCATCGGGTTGGGTGTCTCCATCGTTGAAAAACGTAAAATATTTAATGCGGCTCTGATTGCTTCTGAACCATCCCATCAAATCGCTCAGGTATGGGCCCATACTGCCCGTAACATCACACACCACCGAAAGGTTTTTCCACTGCGGATTCCGGATAAATACATCGCTCACCACGGTGCTGCGTTCGGTGTTATATTTTTCGGGCGAATACCCCTCCGGAACAATCAGAATCAACTCGCAGGAGCTTTCTGCCCCGGGCGGAAAAATCCCGTTGCTGATAAACCAGAACGAAAGGGTTACATAAGCGTTTACATTGCCGGCTTTGCTTTTGGCGGGTGTCCACCGGGGCATGCTTTTGAGGTAATTTTTAACGGCCTCATCGCAGCCGAATCCCAACCCGTTGGTAATGCGTATATCCTGCACGCCGCCTGCACGGTTCACGGTAATCTGGGCTTCCACCCGCCCCGAAATTTTTCTTTTCAGCGCTTCTTCCGGATAGGTGATATGGGCAGCCGCATCTTCGGGCAGTTCGCAGCGGTCTTTACCAAATTCAGGGCCTTTGTCGTAGTACCTCACCGGGTCTGCATCGTAGGGCGTAGGTGTGGTTCTTTCTTTGAATTTTGAATCGGTAACGGTGCTTCCTTTTTTGCGTTCTTCCAGGTCTTTCATTAGGGTCGTAATTTCCGTTTCCCGCTCGGTTTTGCTCAGGTTTCCCGGTCGGGTTTTGAGAATAAATCCGTGGAAATAGGTTTTCCCTTCCGCATAATCTTCCGCTCCGGTCTGTTCGGTAATTATCCATTCCACCCCGCCTGAATTAAATGCAAACGGAATCCTGTTTTTTAATTGCTGAAGCCGCTGCAGATTCAGTTTTTTCTGGTTGAAGGCATCCGATCTTCGGTAGCGGGTATAGACCAATTCCACGGAAATGATTTCTTCATTTTTTCCGGGTTGGGCAGATTGGAATTGTAGGGCGGCATTGCCGTACAGAGCCGGCAGCATATAGGTGTATGGCGGCAGATTTTCGGTGTTTACCTGTTTTACCGTTTGCATTTTGTAATCCACAATGTCTTCGGGGCGGGTTTGGCCCATGGCCGTTAAGCCTATAAAAAGCAGGGGGAATAAGTATTTCATCATACTGCGGAGTGTTTTCAAATGTAAGTTAATTTCATGCGTTTTGGTCTCGATTTAACGAAAAATAGGGATTAGGATATTGTTTTCCGGCTGTCATGATTTTAACCCCTTCTGTCCGGGCTTGTCGCACCACCCTATTTATTGTATAACATACAGAGAAATCAGTAGTGAATCTTTTGTCTGCTCGCCGCAGGGCAACGAATCAGAGTGAGAACGAGAGTGAGAATGAAAAAGGAGTAATTGTTTTTTTTTCTGCTCGCCGCAAGGCAACGAATCAGCGTGAGAGTGGGGAGCGAAAGCGGGGAATAATTTTACCCAAACATATACGGAAATATTACCGTCCGGATAAGAAAGCCCTGCTTTCGGCAGCGTAGGAAGAAAAAGGCGTTAAGAAACGGCGAAGCCTTGGAGGCGTTTTAGCCTTTTTCTTCCGGTGCTCTGCAACGCCTCCGGAAGCAGTGCCTTTTCTTTGTTTACTTTCTTTGGGCAGTTCAAAGAAAGTAAAAGCCTGCCCGGCTTGAGGGCAACACTAGATTGAGAGTGAGAAAGAGAGAGAAAATGCAATAATCGTTTCTTTTTTCTGCTCGCCGCAGGGCGATGAATCAGCGTGAGAGTGGGGAGCGAAAGTGGAGTGAATTTCAAGTTTTCTGCTATATGACGCAGGCTCCTGGTGCCCTTAATTGTCTTTACTTTTATTGTAACCGCCTTTGAGTACAAAATTACTTAGAACTTTAGTATTTAAATTTACGCTTAGCTTTCATGCGTTTTGGCCCCGATTTAACGAAAAATAGGGTTTGATACATTCCGAAATCCGGGCTGACATTATGTCAAACCGGAGGGTATTGGTACAAAATTCGATTCCAAGGCATGAAAGGTTTAAAACAGGTAAATAAACCGCGATTCAATTTTTAAAGTCATGAGCGAAACGCACGAAATGAACGAAGAGCCAATTACTCCTGAAAGCATTCAGGAAAATGAACAAAATGAGGGCGTACAGGGAGAAAACAATGCAGAAACTGCCGAAACGGATTCCCAAAATAACTTCGAACAGAAGTATAACGAAACTTACGACCGGTATGTGAGACTGATTGCCGAATTTGAAAATTATAAAAAACGGACGGTAAAGGAGCGCATGGATCTTGTCAAAACGGCAGGTGCCGATGTGGTTTCTGCCATATTGCCCGTGGCCGATGATTTTAACCGGGCGTTCAAATCGTTTGAAACCGCCACCGAGCTCGACGCCGTGAAGGAAGGCCTCGAACTGATTTATAAAAAATTCTGGAAAGTGCTTTCCGACAAAGGGTTGGAAGAAATGATGCCGGCTACCGGCGAGGTTTTCGATGCCGATATTCATGAAGCCATTACCCAGATTCCGGCCCCTTCGGAAGCGTTAAAAGGAAAAATTCTGGATGTGGTGGAAAAAGGTTTTTCACTCAACGGAAAAATATTGCGTTACCCCAAAGTGGTGGTAGGCGCGTAAACCAATCAGAACATGGCAAAAAGAGATTTTTACGAGATATTGGAAGTGCCCAAAACGGCTTCCGCGGATGAAATTAAAAAGGCGTACCGCAAAAAAGCCATTCAATTCCATCCCGACAAAAACCCGGGCGATAAAGCGGCTGAAGAAAAATTTAAGGAAGCGGCCGAGGCATACGAAGTGCTGAGCGATGCCGACAAAAAGGCCCGTTACGACCGTTTTGGTCATGCGGGTGTGGGCGGAGCAGCCGGGGGCGGAGGCGGGTATTCCGGCGGCATGAACATGGAAGATATTTTCGATCAGTTCGGCGATATTTTCGGGGAAGCTTTCGGATTCGGTGGCGGCGGACGTTCGCGCGGCGGGGGCGGACAAAGGCCCGTGCACCGCGGTTCCAATATACGCATCAAGGTAAAACTCACCCTGGAAGAAATTGCCACGGGTGTAACCAAAAAAATCAAAGTCAACAAATACATTTCCTGCGATACCTGCAAAGGCTCGGGCGCCAAAGGCGGAAATTATAAAAACTGTACCACCTGCAACGGTTCGGGACAGGTTACCCGCGTTACCGATACGTTTCTGGGCAGAATGCAGACCCGTCAGACCTGCCCAACCTGTGGCGGAGAAGGCAGAACCATTACCGATAAGTGCACCAAATGTTATGGCGACGGTGTGGTGCGCAGCGAAGAAGTGTTGGAACTGAAAATACCCGCCGGGGTGGCAGAAGGTATGCAGCTTACCGTGCAGGGAAAGGGAAATGCAGGCCCGCGAAACGGACATCCCGGCGATTTGCTGGTGGTGATTGAAGAGCAGGAACACGAGCACTTTGTACGCGACAACGAAAATATTTATTACAACCTCAACGTAAATTTTGCGGATGCGGCCATGGGCGCCGAAGTGGAAGTGCCCACGTTGTCCGGAAGGGCTAAAATTAAAATTGCCCCCGGCACCCAATCGGGAAAGGTGTTGAAACTGAAAGGAAAAGGATTGCCTTCCGTACAGGGATATCAAACCGGCGATTTGCTGGTTACCGTGTATGTGTGGACACCGCAAAATCTGACCAAAGAAGAAAAACAACTGCTGGAAAAACTGCGCACGATGCCCAATTTTTCACCGGGAGAAGGAGAGCAGGGGAGAGGATTTTTCAGCCGTATGAAAGATATGTTTGAGTAGAAAAGTCGATATATTTCATGCGTTGGGCGAAGCATTGACGTTTCCTTTTTTGTTTAAATAGTACATTTATCCAAAATTAACGGGTTGACTCCTCTTTTTAAAGCTGAACAGATTGTAAAACGCTTCGGGAAGCACATCGCTTTGGACAATGTATCCATTGAAGTTCCCACGCAGCGTATATTCGGGTTGTTGGGGCCTAACGGCGCCGGAAAAACCACGCTCATCCGGATTATGAACCGCATCATTGCGCCCGATTCGGGCACATGTTATTTCAACGGTAAAGTAATGACCGATGCCGATACCGACCGCATCGGGTATATGCCCGAAGAACGAGGCCTGTATAAAAAAATGTCCGTTTCGGAGCATGTGTTATACCTGGCACAACTCAAGGGAATGACCCAATCCGATGCCCGTAAATCGTGGGCAGAATGGGTGGAAAAATTCAATATGCAGGCCTGGAAAAACAAAAAGGTGGAAGACCTTTCCAAGGGCATGCAGCAAAAGGTGCAGTTTGTATGCACCGTGATACATAAACCGCTGTTTCTTATTCTGGATGAACCCTTCAGCGGTTTCGACCCCGTGAATGCCGATCTGGTAAAAAATGAGATTCTGGAACTCAAAAAAAACGGAACCACCATCGTGCTCAGCACACACAGCATGGCTTCTGTGGAAGAACTTTGCGATGATATTGCCATGATTCATAAAGGTCAATGTGTGCTGAACGGCTCGGTGCAGCAGATTCGTAAACAATTCAAAACGGGCGAATACGAAATTGTATTTGCCGGCAATATGGTCACCTTTACCACGGCCCTGTGGGCAGGAGGAAAAATCATCAGCCAGACAAACCTCGGCACCGATTTGTGGAAAGTGCGTCTGGTGCTTAATCCGCAGGCTAATATCAATGGTCTGCTGCACGAACTCATTCAAAAAGTAGAAATCAAAAGCCTGCACGAATATCTTCCGGGTATGCACGAAATATTTGTCAGTCATGTAAAAGAAGGCGAAAAATCGCCGGTTTCGGAGGGCTATACCGAATGAAAAAGGTACTGTTAATCATAAAACGCGAATACATGACCCGGGTGCGTAAGCGCTCCTTTCTGGTTATGACCTTATTGGGGCCCATGCTTGCCGCTTTGTTATACGGGCTGTTTATCTGGATTGCCGTTTCAGAAGAAACCCCGTCCGTGCGTATCGGCCTCTGCGATCAGAGCGAACTGTTTATCGGCGACGAAATCATCAGCCAGAATACCCACCTCAACATTTCGTATCCGCAGGCACCCAAAATTGTGGACGATGCCAAAGACAGCCTGCGTGCCGGGAAATACGATGCCATTCTCTTTATCCCCCGCGATCCCATCAATTCCTTCTCCAAAAGTTTTGTGCTTTTTTATGTGGATCGGCTTCCCGTTTCCACGATTAAATACACCGAAGAACTCACCAGCCGTATTCTTGAAGATTATAAACTCAAGATGAATAACATGAGCAGGCCCGAGTTTGAAATGGTGCGCACCCGCATTACCCTGGAGCAGACCAAGGTGTTTACCGACCCCAAAAAAGAAGACCAGCGCACCAATGATGCCGCCTTTGTGATAGCCTTTATCAACGGTTTTTTGGTGTATATTCTCATTTTGGTGTATGGCACGCAGGTATTACGCGGGGTGATGGAAGAAAAACAGAGCCGTATCGTGGAAGTGATTATTTCCAGCGTGAAACCCATTCAGCTTATGGCGGGTAAAATTTTGGGCATAGCCGCCGTGGGACTTACCCAGTTCACCATTTGGATTGTGTTTTCAGGCATTTGTTTTATGGTGATTTCGCAGATTGTGATGGGCTTTTCCGACCCGGCCCAAATCCGCGAACAGTTGGAAACCATGGGGCAGTTTACGGCCAATGAAGGCATTGCCGACAAAGCCAATCTGGAGCTTATGGCCGGTATTCTGGGCACTAACCTGTGGGTGGTGTTGCCCGTGGTATTCTTTTTCTTTGTGGGCGGTTACCTGTTATATTCTTCGCTTTTTGCTGCCGTGGGCGCTTTGGTAGATACCGATTCCGATACCCAGCAGTTTATGCTTCCCGTTACGCTTCCGCTTATTTTTTCCATCGCGTTGGCCCAGGTGGCCCTCAAAAATCCGGATGGTAACCTGGCCCTGTTTTTATCCATTTTTCCGCTTACCAGCCCCATCGTATTTCCGGTGAAGGCCGCTTTTGAATTCGAAGTATCGCACCTGTTGATTTCTATGGGCGTGTTGCTGCTCTCCATTGTATTGGTGGCCTGGATGGCCGGGAAAATTTACCGCACGGGCATTCTGATGTATGGAAAACGCATCACTTGGAGCGAAGTGTTCCGCTGGCTGTTTTATAGGAATGGGTAGGGGAGTTTTACTTGGTAAATATTATATATTCTTCAACTGGTAAAAGCTCAATCAAGTCAGGATAAATTAAAGCATGATGATCTTTATTATTCAAAAGTTCAATTTGATATAATTTAGGTGTTTTAATTGAATCACCGCTTTTAAGTAAGAAATGGTTAGAATTTACAATATCAACAATTCTGCAAATTTCTCCATCTTTAATTGCAAGTGCGTTGTCGATATAATGTAAGTCTTGTCTCATCGTATTATATGCACTATCCTTAATTTTATAATTATAAATTATTTTTTTCATTTCTTCTTTTCTTTCTCCTTTGTAAATATATCAGCTGTATATTTTTCATAAAGCCCGAATAAAAACTCCACTCTTTGAGCTTCGTTTGAAAACGCTTGTGGCCTGTAAGCTAAGTCAACGGCTTTGTCTAACTCATTATGCGCTTTAACTAATGCAGAAGGCATTGCTAATGAATCGTAAAGGTCAGCAAGAGAACTATTAGGGAATAACATCCTTACTTCCAATACTTTTTGGGCTGCTAATTCTATGGCTTTTATATGTTTGTTGCTTGGGTTTTCGGGCCAAGGGAAATTATTGTAAACAATTGTATTAGAATAGCTATAATCACTTTTCATTCTTCCGCATGTATATCTCATCCAAGTCATATGCATAGCCGATGTAAGAATTCCGAAATGAAAATTTGTAGTATAGGGAACAATGAATGTTTTATCAGAAACAATATAATCTTTGGTCAAATAGGCAATCGGTATATATTTTCTGTTTTCAGAAGATACCTTTGGAATTACTAAAAAATCAGTTTCAGGTTGCCGCTCTTCAGCAAATAAATAGGGTAGATTGCTCATTTTTTTTGTACCGGCTCTAGTGCTTTCTTCTCTAAATTTTTTAACTAATTTGAATCGCTCCTGAAACTCTTGGATATTTCTAAATTCTGATGGGTCAATATCTTTAAGCCATATACACCATCTTATAGTATTGTTAATGAAATCGTCACCACTTATAAAGCGCTTGAAAAATATATCTGCTTTTGGCTCTTTTTTAGTTATCAGATTTTTTTCTTCATCTTTAAGTATTAAAAATCCTCCATCTCTTGCCGCGCTTCCTGATTGCATTTTGGGGACCTTACATATAGGGTTGTTTACTGATAGCAGTACAATATCTTTGCTTTCTACTAAATAGGGGTTTATGTTTTTTACGGCTATTTCAATCGGTTCACCTTTAATATCTTGGTAGTCATAAATCAATTTTTTATTGGTGTCATAATTGGCAAATCCAATTATCACTACATGAACTGCTGCTTTTCCTCTTGCTTCATTAGTCCAACTGAATGTACGGTGAGCAAAATGAATTTTTACATTATATAAATTAAAAAGAATTGTCCATAAAATTCCGGGTTGTTCTCCCTGAGTGATAGAATTGGTGGAAACAAAAGCTGTTTTTGTCTTCCTATTTTGCATTATCTGTGCGGCTTTAATATACCAAGCGCAAACATAATCCAACATTCCATAGCTTTTTAAGCCAGAAAACAGGACCCTCATATCATTTTTTTGAATTTCATTCTGATAAGCACTACCAATGAAAGGTGGATTCCCAATTATAAAATCAAAATTATTATCCGTGTTTGTAATTGTGTTTGTTGTTGAGTTTCTTTCGTCAATGATGGTAAGATTTTTAGTTTTAATATTTACAGAAATATACTCAGCATCAGGTTCGTTCAGTTTAACAATTGTATTAGGAGCTTCAATATCAATACTATTTGTTTTCAGCAAATCATTCCAATCCATTTGGAGGGCATTCCCATGTACAATAGTGGCCGCTTTTTTAAGTGGTAACCTGACAAAATATTGTCCAAACTCATTGCTTATTTGCATGTTCATTTGGTGGTCTATAAGCCACATGGCAACTTCTGCAATCCGGGCAGGAAATTCTTCATATTCAATTCCGTAAAACTGATCTACATCAAGCCAAATAATACTGCTCACATCTAATACGGTTTGCCCCGTTTTGTTTAAAGCTCTTAAAATTTCGAGCTCCAAAAAACGTAGTTCTCTGTATGTGATAACTAAGAAATTTCCACAACCACAGGCAGGGTCTAAAAATTTGAGTTTACTTAAATTCTTATGAAATTCTGATAATTTATTTCTGTTGTCTTTTATTTTTTCAAAATCTTTCCAGAGTTCATCTAGAAACAATGGTTTTATCAGCTTTAAAATGTTGGTTTCGCTTGTGTAATGTGCTCCTAAGTTTCTACGCTCTTTCGGGTTCATTACACTTTGGAACATAGAGCCAAATATGGCAGGAGAAATTTTACTCCAATCAATATAGGTGCAATCCAAAAGAGCCTGTCGCATTTTACTGTCGAAACTAGCCATTGGCAAGATTTCTTCAAATAGTTTACCGTTTACATACGGAAACGAAGCAAGCTGTTCATCAAGGTTTTTAAATCGTTTTTCATTAGGAGTGTTGAGCACTTGAAAGAGTTCCTGAAGTTTTGCGGCGAGGTCGCTTCCATCAATGTTCGTTCGCCGTTCAATATATTCTTGAAATTGTTGCTTTTCAAATATTGTGGTATCCTCAGCAAACAAACAAAAGAGTATTCTTACCAGATATACTTCTAATGGGTGACCCGTGTAGCCTATTTCTTCCAGTCTGTCGTGAAGCTTGCCCATCAGCTCGGCTGCTTTAATGTTTGCAGGGTCTTGCTCTTTGTAAACCTTCTTCTGGTAGCCTAATAAATACCCGAAATGCTGGACATGATTTACAAGGTCTTTAAGTTTGAACTCAACGGTTTTGTTTTCTTCAAGGTCGAAAAGCCGAAAATTTTCAAAGTCTGAAATAAGAATATATTTGGGTAATTCAAATTCCTTCAACCCGTGCAAATAATCTTTAGCTTGTTCAAAGGCTTTGTCTAGGTTTTTACCCCGACTTTTCATTTCAATTAAAATTGTTCCTTTCCAAAGTAGGTCAATGTATCCATCTTTATCGTCCAATTTTTTTACCCGATGTTCAAACGAAGAAACCCTTTTACTTGTTATGCCAAATACATTAAAGAACTCAACCAAAAAGGGTTTTGCGTCTGCTTCTTCGTTTGCAGTGTCCGCCCATTCTTTTGAGAATTTTAAAGCTCGGTCTTTTATTTCATTCCAACTGAGGGTCATTTGTTTTTAAGCTTTTCTGATTTCTTTATATCAGGATGTCACTTCAATTATTTCGTATTCTTCAAATACTCTTCAAATATATTTAATTGTCTTGCCGAAGCAAGTAGTTTTTCCCAATGCTCAGTTTTTATTATTGGTGCTACCAGCGTGTATTCATCAACCCGCTGCCATTCTTCAGGCAAAATGGTATTTAAGATATCGTTAGTTATCATCACCGCTTCATCTTCTTCATTATGAAGCATGATATAGTCGTATTTGTCTACGATACAATCAAATGCATTGGTAATTAATTTAATAAATTTAGGTTCATCATCATCACCTACTTGAATTACCTGCCCATAATCATAATCAGGGATATAATAGTTGACTTTCTCTATTAAATCAAAAATGGCTTTTGTCAGATTTTCACCCGATAAATCTTTCCATTTATTAAAAATATGTTTTCCAAAGTGTACCTTTCTTTTAGTACCGTAAATCGTAATTTCTTCACCCAATCCCAAAAGAGCCTGTACAATGTTGCAATCCTGTTGTATTTGTTTTTCAATAAATTGTGGTTTGAAAAGCGGATAGCCTTCAACCGGCTCATCATCTTCATTCAATACAATACCGTTGGTGAGAAATTTTATTTGAGAAACCAGTTTATTGGTAAGTTCATAATCGTGAATATTAGATAGGAGTGTATTTCGGATTTCAATATAATCAGATTCAGGAGTTAAGTCTACTCCTCTTGTAGAGTGGTTTTCAATCCAATAATAATAAGAACCATCATCACGATATGAAAATGCCGCTCCATTTATATTCTTTATCAGCAGATTTAGTTTTTCAAAATCTAAAGGTGTGTTTCCAATAATTTTATGAATAATACTCATTTGACTAGGGTGTGTTTTTGATTAAATTTCTTATGCTATTAAAAACAAAGGGTTTAAAGTTTCAAAACGCTGACTCTTTGCATTTCATGTTTTGCAACTCACCAAATTTAATCAGATTTTCTTAAAGAATATAGATTTCTCGTCAAGAAATTGAAACTTTCGTGATGAGTATTTAATTTTCGGATGCCTTTTCAAGCAAATGATTTTCTTGTATTTTAATTTATTCAGTCGGTTCCGTGAAAATCCATGCCCTTTTTATAATCAGGGTTGAATTTTATACAATTCAGTCCACGCTTTTTTCTTTTCAAACCGTTTGACCAACGGGTGTTTCCCTTGGATTTCCTGATACAGCGTTTTATCTAATTCGTTCGAACAAAATATAACATATTCGGTACTATCCGTAAAGGTATTTTGAACTTGAAAAATCTGTTTTTCATCATGTAGATAGCCCAATTGGGGATTGGTAAGGTAATGAGCCATTAAAAAACCGGTTTGAATTTCTTGGTCATAAATTTGGATGTCTTCACAATATGCAATCAAATCAGACTGCACCGAAATCATATCCCTAAAACCCAAGGAGTGGTCGCTGCTGTCTCTGTTATACAGGGTGAAGTACATATTATTACCCAGAATAATGCATACCAGAATGGCCGAAATTACCCGAGGAATCCGTTGGGCGAATTGTATCAGAAAGTGAACCCATATCAATAGCGAAAAAGGCAATACAGAAAGCATATACCTGGGCGAATAAAAGTTTAGCGATGAAAACACCAGATAAGCCATTACAAAAAACACCAAAAGGAATATTTTTTGCCTGTTTTCGAGTATATTTTTATCCTTTTTGTAAATCAAAATAATTAAGGCAATCATTCCGGAAAAGGTGAGTAAATTCCTGCCCATATAAATGAAAAGGTAGGAAGCATATCCATTCAGACGGACGAATAATTCGTTCATGGTAAAAAACGAAATATGTTCCGGGAAAAAGAACCATCCGACTATAATTTTTTGCAAAGCAAAAAATACCATCACGAACACAAGGGGTAATGACAAGAGTGAAATGTTCTTTATGATCAACCTTGTATTCTTTTCCTTTTCTGCAACAATTTCCAACAATCGCCAAGCAAATAAAATCGCCCAAATTACCAGGCCGCTTTCTTTTGTGTACAAAGCCAGTGTAAGCCATATAACGGTATAGGAATACTTCTTTTCTAAAAAGGAATCTAAGCTCAACACGGTAAAAAGTGCCAATAAAATTTCAGGCAGAAAGAATACCGACTGAACCAAAAATACCGACTGGACCAGGATTGCAATCAGCGAAAAAAGGGCTGTATAATACCCGAAATGTTTTTTCGCAAAAGAATAAAAACAATGAAGCAACAATAGTGAAATACTTAGCGGAAACAAGCGGGCCAACTCGATAGAATTACCTGCAATTTTCATCCAGATTGCGCTTAAAAAATAGAACAATAAAGGATGTCCTCTATATAATTCAGGCGAAATGGAATTGGGCATCAGCGACGGACCCTGGGCTGCCATTTCTTTTATGGCGGGTATATAAGACCAGGCCTCATCCCAATAATAGGGCAGGTACAAATCCTGCATTTTAAAAACAAGAAAAATTAAAATGAAAAGATAGGGTAAGTTGTTTTTGAAGAATTGCATGGTTCTAAAGTACAGGAAAATATGACAATTTAATTCATGCAAATTTCCATGACCGAAGTGTCATTGTTATAGTACAAAACCGGGTTACACAAATTGTTGCTGCACCAGCCATTCCGCTATCTGAATGGCGTTTGTGGCGGCGCCTTTGCGCAGGTTGTCCGAAACAATCCAACAGTTTAGGGTGTTGGGCTGCGATTCATCCCGGCGGATTCGGCCCACAAACACTTCATCGCGGTTATGCGCCATAATCGGCATGGGATAGATGTTATCTTTGGGAATATCGTTAATCTCAATACCGGGCATTTCCGACAATAACCGCTTGACTTCAGTTAAATCAAAATCCTTTTCAAATTCAATGTTTACGCTTTCGCTGTGTCCGCCTATTACCGGCACACGTACCGTGGTGGCCGTTACCCGGATGGAATCATCGCCCATAATCTTTTTGGTTTCGTTCACCATTTTCATTTCTTCTTTGGTGTAGCCGTTTTCCAAAAATGAATCAATATGGGGTATCAGATTTAAATCGATGGCATGCGGATAGGCCCGTTCGCCTTCTTTTCCTGCGCGTTCGTTCATGAGTTGTTCCACGGCTTTTACTCCCGTTCCGGTAACCGATTGGTATGTGGAAACCACCACCCGTTTAATGCGGTAAGCTTCGTGCAGCGGCTTCAGCACCATCACCATCTGAATGGTGGAGCAGTTGGGATTGGCAATGATTTTATCTTGTGCCGTGAGCACGGAACCGTTTACTTCGGGCACCACCAATTTTTTGGAAACATCCATGCGCCAAGCCGAAGAATTATCAATAACGGTAATCCCCGCTTCGGCAAATAAGGGAGCCCAGGCCAAAGAGGTACTTCCGCCGGCCGAAAAAAGGGCAATCCGGGGTTTGAGGGCAATAGCTTCTTCAGCGGTAACCACTTCGTATTCTTTATTTTTGAAGGAGATTTTTTTTCCTTTTGACTTTTCAGAGGCTACGGGAATGAGTTCCGTTACCGGGAAATTCCGTTCGGCCAATACTTCCAACATCTTGGTGCCCACCAATCCCGTGGCACCGACTACGGCAATACGCATACAATATATTTTCGGTTTGAAGCGGCAAAAGTAAGGAAAGAATTAGGTTCGGAATGGTCAGAATAAATAATCACTAAACCCCTGCAATCACGCCTTCAAACACCTTTACGGCAGGACCTTTCAGCATCACCTCGGAGAATGTGCCATCTTCTTGTGGGGTAAATGATACCGACAGATTGCCGCCTTTGGATTCCAACGCCACGTGGTTGAATCCGTGTTGACTGCCATACACCAATGCGGCGGCGGTAACTCCCGTTCCGCAGGAATATGTTTCGTCTTCCACGCCCCGTTCAAACGTACGGATACGCAGTTGCCCGGGTGCCGTTTCCGAGATAAAATTCACATTGATTCCTTCTTCGATAAACTCGGGACGATTGCGGATTGCCCGGGCCTGCGGCACAAATTCCGGCTGATTCCAAAAAAACGGTTCGGCAACATGCACGAAGTGCGGAGAGCCGGTATCGAGGGTAAACCCGTTTTCTTTTGTCACAATACCTTCACAGTTTTTCATCTGTAATATCACGTCTTCTCCATCAAAAGACGCTTCGTGATAGCCGTCAATGGCATCAAAACGGACCGTATTACCTTCCACTATACCCAAATCTTGGGCAAAGCGGGCAAAACAGCGTCCGCCGTTACCACACATGGTACTTTCTCTTCCGTCAGAATTAAAATAAACCATCCGCAATCTTTCCGCGCCATTTTCCAGCAGAATCAATCCATCCGCTCCGATACCGAAACGGCGGTTACACAAAAAAGCAACCTGTTCCGTGGTCAGCTTAATGTTACCGGAGCGGTTGTCTATCATCACAAAATCGTTGCCCGTACCCTGATATTTCCAAAAAGAAATCTGCATAAATATCCCTCTTATATTAACACAATTAAAAACTACATTAACATGCTTTTAAGCAACCTAAACGGGCTTAATGCGTTATTTTAGCGTTGTAAAATTAACACGAAAATTCAAAGTAATATGAAGAAGTTTTTAGGATACACCCTGGCAGGCCTAATCGGCGGAATCTCGTCTTTGGCCATTTATAATCATTATCTTTCTCCCAATACTGCTGCGAATGACGGTCCTTTGGTGCAAACTACTCCCGTCCGCTACACAAACAATACGTTGCCATCTTCTTTTGAAACCACTCCGGCGGTCGATTTCACTGCTGCCGCCGGCAAATCGGTAGATAGGGTGGTGCATATCCGCACGGAAATGAACCGGACTAAAAATATACCCAGAGATCCATTCCATGAATTCTTTTTCGGAATGCCCGGCGGCAGTCGCCCGGTGATGGGTTCCGGCTCGGGAGTCATTATATCCGAAGACGGATACATCGTAACCAATAACCACGTGATAGATGGTGCTGATAAGGTATCCGTTACCCTAAACAACAAATATGCTTACGATGCCAAAGTAATCGGCACCGACCCTTCTACCGACCTGGCGCTGATTAAAATTGAAGAAGATAATCTGCCTTTTATGGAGTTCGCTAATTCTGATGATGTGGTGGTGGGCGAATGGGTGATGGCCGTGGGGAATCCGTTTAATTTGAATTCTACGGTAACCGCCGGAATCGTGAGTGCCAAAACCCGCCGCATCGATATCATTGAAAAAGAAATGGCCATTGAATCGTTTATTCAGACTGATGCTGCGGTAAATCAGGGGAACAGCGGAGGAGCCTTAGTGAACACGAGAGGAGAGCTCATAGGCATTAATTCCGCCATAGCGTCCACTACCGGAAGTTATGCGGGATACTCTTTTGCCATTCCTTCCAATCTTGTGAAAAAAGTGGTAAACGACCTGGCCGAATTCGGCAAAGTGCAACGCGCTTTTCTGGGCATAGTGATTAAAGACATTACTCCCGAACTGGCCAAAAAATACAGCCTGAAAGATTTGAATGGAGTATATGTGGAAGAAACCACCGAAAACGGAGGAGCGGGAGCCGCCGGCATCCAAAAAGGAGATATTATCCGCAAAGTGGGCGATGTACGCGTAAACGGATTTAATGCTTTACAGGAGCAGATCGGACTTTACAGACCCGGTGACCGTGTAAACATCACCCTCACCCGCGACGGGGAAGAAAAAACAGTGGGCGTAACCCTTAAAAACCGTGAAGGCAGTACCGTGCTTTACAAGCGAAATGAAGAAATATTTAATCTGCTGGGCGCCGAACTGGAGTCGTTCAAAAACGCTTATGGCAATGTGCAGGGATTAAAAATCACAAAATTGCAGAGCGGAAAACTGAAGGCTGCCGGAATCAAAGAAGGGTTTCTGATTACCAAAATCAACGGAAACGCCGTAAGGGAAAAATCGGATGTGGAAGATATCCTATCCAAATCCGACGGTTCTGTGTACATAGAAGGAATCTATCCCAACGGACAAAAAGCCTATTACGCCTTCGGGATGTGATTTAGCAGCCGTTTGCACGATTTTGTAAATTTTACTTGACAGGTAAGGTTAAATCAAGTAATTTTGCACCTTGTTTTAACAAGGTTACTCCATTTTAATAACATCCCGCTTCGCGCATGAGACAGTTAAAAATCACAAAATCAATTACTAACCGTACCGAACGGTCTTTAGACAAGTATCTACAGGAAATCGGAAAAGAAGAACTAATCACCGCCGAAGAAGAAGTTAACCTGGCCCAACGGATCAAACAGGGAGATCAGGCCGCCCTCGAAAAACTCACAAGAGCGAATCTCCGCTTTGTGGTATCCGTATCCAAACAATATCAAAATCAAGGCTTAAGCCTTCCCGACTTAATTAACGAAGGAAATCTGGGGCTGATTAAAGCTGCCCAGCGTTTCGATGAAACCCGGGGTTTCAAATTTATTTCCTACGCCGTATGGTGGATTCGTCAGTCCATTCTGCAGGCTATCGCCGAGCACAGCCGTATCGTTCGTCTGCCCTTGAATCAGGTAGGTTCACTGAACAAACTGAACAAAGCCTTCTCCAAACTGGAGCAGGAATTTGAGCGTGAACCCACGGAAGAAGAACTCGCCCAATTGCTCGACTTACCCGAGGATAAAATCAAAGACAGCATCATGATTGCCGGCCGCCACGTATCTATGGATGCTCCGCTGGTTCAGGGTGAAGAAAGTACCCTGTATGATGTAATGATTAATTCCGATTCACCCAAAGCCGATTTGGACCTGATGAAGGAATCCTTACAGACTGAAATTGAGCGTACGCTGGATACATTGAGCGAAAGAGAAAAAGAAATCATCAAATTATATTTCGGTATCGGTTTAAATCATGGACTTACCATTGATGAAATCGGCGAAAAATTTGACCTTACCCGCGAACGTGTACGCCAAATCAAAGAGAAAGCGCTGAAACGTCTCCGTCAGAGCACACGCAGCAAACTGTTGCGTACTTACCTCGGATAATTTACTTTCATGAACGATACACACACACCTGTAATGAACGGTTCTACCGCTACATTCGAGGCCGAATTGAAAAATTGGCTCGATTATGAAAAAACATCCGTAAAGCTTATCAAAATCATCAGCGAATTGTATTACGACAAAGGCATCGAAACCGTGCTTTTCCGTAAACCGTTGATTGATCAGGCTGCCGGCGAAGTAATCAATCATCATTCCTACGCGAAAACCGTATCCCGGCATCCCATTACCATTCACGACACCCTGGCTTTAGCCGAGGAACTGGCTCGTCTGGATCTGGCACCTGCCCGTCTGGATTTAGGAAAACTGGCTGTGGAGTGGTTCAGTGAATCGGCAAATTATGCCGATCGCAAAGCGTTCCTGAACGACAAGTTGAATCATCTGATGAGTTCCAATAACCACGGCATCACACCCAAAGATGTGGTGTTATACGGTTTTGGACGCATCGGCCGCTTATTGGCCCGCGAACTGGTAGCCCAGGCCGGAGCCGGACAACAGCTTCGTCTGCGTGCCATTGTAACCCGCGGATATTCGGAAAGCGATTTATACAAACGTGCCGATTTGCTCAGAAATGACAGTATACACGGACATTTCCGCGGTACCATTCAGGAAGATCCGGCCAACCGTGCGCTCATCATCAACGGACATACCGTATATATGATTGATGCTGCCGCCCCCGATCAGGTGGATTATACCCGATACGGAATCGAAAATGCCCTTTTGATTGACAATACCGGCGTATGGCGCGACCGCGAAGGCCTAAGCCGTCACCTGCAATCCAAAGGCGTGGGCAAAGTATTGTTAACCGCCCCGGGAAAAGGCGATGTTCCCAATATTGTGTATGGCGTAAACCACGGCGAATTCGATATCGACTCAGAAAATATATGGTCGGCGGCATCCTGCACCACCAATGCCATTGTGCCGGTGATTAAAGTAATTGAAGAAAAACTGGGTATTGAAAGCGGACACATTGAAACCGTACATGCCTACACCAACGACCAAAACCTGCTCGATAACTACCACAAAGGTTCACGCCGCGGTCGTTCGGCGGCGCTGAATATGGTTATTACCGAAACGGGAGCTGCCAAAGCGGTATTCAAGGTATTCCCGAACCTGAAAGGAAAACTAACCGGTAATGCGGTACGGGTTCCAATTCCGGATGGTTCTCTGGCCATTTTGGTGCTCAAGGTTAAAAACCAAACTTCCATGGAAGCCGTAAACGGCATGATGCGCGAAGAGGCGCTGTTTGGCGAACTGGTGGAGCAGATTCAATATGCGTACAGCAATGAACTGGTATCTTCCGATATCGTGGGCAACTCCTGTGCGGTGATATTCGACAGCAAAGCCACCATCGTGGGCGAGGACGGAAAAAGCCTTACCCTGTATGCGTGGTACGATAACGAGTACGGATATACCCGTCAGGTGGTGCGTATGGCCAAGCATTTAGCCAAAGTGCGCCGCGCTACCTACTACTAAAAAGTATACTTCATGTTTAATACAGGCAGCTTCCGAAAAGAGGCTGCCTTTTTTTTGTGTTATTCAGACGCATGCTGATTAGCATAGAAAAATTGGTATAAACAGAAATAAAAAAATGCCCCCGCAGGAGCATTTTTTTATTCTAAAAAGTCTTTGAATCCTTTGTTGTGTGTGGTCTTTGGCGTTTTCAGTTGTCAAAGACCTTTAAAAATCAAAGATAGAAAGCAATTCACAACGGGCAATTTGGTTTTGGCTAATTCTTCCAAGTTGTCAAAGACCTTTAAAAATCAAAGATAGAAAGCAATTCACAACAGTAAGAAAAAAGACCAGTACGACAATGATGTTGTCAAAGACCTTTAAAAATCAAAGATAGAAAGCAATTCACAACGGATTGTTTGGCTCAAATAAGCCATACAAAGTTGTCAAAGACCTTTAAAAATCAAAGATAGAAAGCAATTCACAACAGATGGTGGCGTGGGTGCAGGTGGTTCGCGGTTGTCAAAGACCTTTAAAAATCAAAGATAGAAAGCAATTCACAACATATTACCGCTCATGTCCGTTATACTTACCGTTGTCAAAGACCTTTAAAAATCAAAGATAGAAAGCAATTCACAACCTTAATCGGTGGTTTATTGCTTTGCTTTGGTTGTCAAAGACCTTTAAAAATCAAAGATAGAAAGCAATTCACAACATTATGCCATTCAGAGAGTTCAACGAAATAGTTGTCAAAGACCTTTAAAAATCAAAGATAGAAAGCAATTCACAACAAAGCCCGATATAACAAAACCGACATCATTGTTGTCAAAGACCTTTAAAAATCAAAGATAGAAAGCAATTCACAACCAAAATGCAAAATATTGCTACTCAAAAACTGTTGTCAAAGACCTTTAAAAATCAAAGATAGAAAGCAATTCACAACATGATGAAAGATTGCGGAAGGGGTAAACCGGTTGTCAAAGACCTTTAAAAATCAAAGATAGAAAGCAATTCACAACCGTATTTTTCAATGTATTCCATGCAATCATGTTGTCAAAGACCTTTAAAAATCAAAGATAGAAAGCAATTCACAACATATTCCATTCCGTAAAAGAAAATGGACGAGTTGTCAAAGACCTTTAAAAATCAAAGATAGAAAGCAATTCACAACCCTCAGCCAGAAGCTGCCCCACACCCACACGTTGTCAAAGACCTTTAAAAATCAAAGATAGAAAGCAATTCACAACTTGAGCCTGTCAAGCTGCTCCTGAGTTTTAGTTGTCAAAGACCTTTAAAAATCAAAGATAGAAAGCAATTCACAACCCGTTTTTTTTCGTTTTCACGCCATTTAAGGTTGTCAAAGACCTTTAAAAATCAAAGATAGAAAGCAATTCACAACAGCTACCCGCTGAAGGGGATTTTAACCACAGTTGTCAAAGACCTTTAAAAATCAAAGATAGAAAGCAATTCACAACCTATGGCTATCATGCCCGTTAAACCTCCTAGTTGTCAAAGACCTTTAAAAATCAAAGATAGAAAGCAATTCACAACTAAATTGTTGTACTTCTTCATTTTGCTCAGTTGTCAAAGACCTTTAAAAATCAAAGATAGAAAGCAATTCACAACGGCATTCACATTCACACCACTACGTTAAGTGTTGTCAAAGACCTTTAAAAATCAAAGATAGAAAGCAATTCACAACTCATTCACACGCTTCGCCGCTTACGGTCAGGTTGTCAAAGACCTTTAAAAATCAAAGATTGCTCGTAAAGTTATATTTTTTTAAAGGAACTCGCGCTTCGC
>JAKRSD010000019.1:90559-187932 GCA_022402535.1 Flavobacteriales bacterium
TATATTTTTTTAAAGGAACTCGCGCTTCGCTGCGCTCCGGAAAGCAATTCACAACTATTGTTGTCCATGCCTGTACAAAAAGGTTGTTGTCAAAGACCTTGAAAAATCAAAGATTGCTCGTAAAGTTATATTTTTTTAAAGGAACTCGCGCTTCGCTGCGCTCCGGAAAGCAATTCACAACCATAACGCATCAGTTAATTGATATAGCCGAGTTGTCAAAGACCTTGAAAAATCAAAGATTGCTCGTAAAGTTATAGTTTTTATATAGGAACTCGCACTCCGCTTTGCTCCGGAAAGCAATACACAACTGAATCAATTAAAGATGCACGTATTTAATGTTGTCAAAGACCTTGAAAAATCAAAGATTGATCGTAAAGTTATATTTTTTTAAAGGAACTCGCGCTTCGCTGCGCTCCGGAAAGCAATTCATAAAGCAATATTTCGTAAATTTGTGTGTTCTGTCGCTTCGGGCGTTTGGAATTTTGGGCCTTGCCATTTTTTCGCAGAGACAACCCCGGAAACTCCGGGGTTTTTTATTTTTCAGATAAATAGACTTAAGCCAGCTAAATGCTTTCTTTTTGTTCTAATTTCCAAAACATTTTGAAGTTGTCAAAGACCTTGAAAAATCAAAGATTGCTCGTAAAGTTATAGTTTGTTTTTTTAAGGAACTCCTGCTCCGCTACGCTTCGGAAAGCAATTTTAAGTTTCGGGTATTATATACCCTGCGTGGTCTTATAAAAAGTAAAGATTACTCGTGAAGTTATATTTTTTTATAGCCACTCTTGCTCTGCTTTACCTGAAAACTATTCACTTGGCAGTTACGCAGCACCTGATGCGGCGTATGTAAAGGTTTGTTTACATGAATTCTAAGACAAATTATGGGCTTTTGTATTTTCTATAGAATTCGATCTATGCTTCGTTTCAGAAAGTGTTATAAGGGAAAAGAACTGAAAATAAAAAAAATAAACACGATAGAGTTATATTAATTTCAAAACGGCCAGTCCCTTATTTTAAGTATTTGGCACATTTTGTCTGGCTAAAACAGTTCTAGTTGTTGCGAAACCGGAGGAACCGGTTTTTCGGTTCCCCCATAAAATATTTCCATGGCGCCAAACTGTTTATCGGTAACCAGCATAATGCCTATATGTCCCTTGGGCGGTAAAATAGAACGGACCCGCTTCATATGCACATCGGCATTTTCGCGGCTGCTGCAATGCCTTATATACATGCTGAACTGAAACATCTGAAATCCGTCGGCCAGAATGGACTTGCGGAATTTGGCGTAGTTCTTCCGGTCCTTTTTGGTTTCGGTAGGCATGTCGAAAAATACCATAACCCACATAATCCGATAAGCATTTAGGCGTGAATACATATTTTAGATGTCAAGAGCCATGAACCAAGATTCAAGACTTGATTTAAATAAATTCGGGGTATAGAATTTTTCGTTGTTTGCCTTCAAAACATTTTGCTAATGACGCGGTGGTGCGTTGCATAGCCACCATCAGCGGACTTTTTTCACCGTCTATCAGCACATCCATCGCCGGTATGCCCAACAATTCCTGTTTCATTTCTTTGGTCATGGGATCCAGAAAGTTTCCGTTCATCCGTACAATATGGCAAACCAGTTTATCCACATAAGGGCGGTAAGGTTCCATGATATCATCGGCCAGGCAATACGCATTATACTGATTGCGGTGGAAAATACCCAATGTGGGCAAAAGCCCCGATGCCGTGAGGCTGCGAGCCGTTACCGCCCGGAGTATGGCATATCCGTAATTCAGAAGATTATTGGGTGGTTCCCCTTCGCGGTGGCGTTTAAATTTTAAAAAATCCGGAAACAGCATTTTCCAATAAAAGGTAGCCGCTGTGGCTTCTGCATTTCCGCTGTCGCCGCTTTTCACGGTTTTTGCCAGTTCAGTCAGAAACCGGAATTCTTTACGTTCCCTTTCCAGCAATGCGGCCTGATTTTGAATTTTAGCGCTTACGGTCTGCTGCCAGAGTTGCTTTTTCAAAGGTTCCGAAGCATCAATCTGCATTTTGAATTTCATGCTTTGCAGGCTGTGCCCGTCCAGATTAAAAAACATACCTGTGGGGTGGTGTTTGTCGTCGCAGGTAATTACGGCCACATTATTGTCAAGCAGACGGGCCATCACGGATTGGGTTATGGTAATCTGCTGATGGTCTAATATCAGCAGCCCGATATCTTCAATGGGTACGGATTTTTCTTCGCCCGTTTCGGTCAGCTGAATAATCAGCTGTTCGTTGCGGGTTTTCAGGTAGGCGGGGTTTCCGAAAAAGAGGGTGCGTTTTATCATGGGATGTTCAGGTTAATTCACTTTCGAGGATTTCATACTCCGCAAACTGCATTTCTTTTGCCCGGTGCATAGAGTGGTAATTGGATTCATCACCGAAAAGCACTTCCAGCCATTGCGTTTGCCTTTCCGGAAAAATAGAATAGGATGAATGACGCCAATCGTTTACCGAAGTCGTAAAGCCGTGTTTAACGGGATTCAGATGTATATAAAGAATCAGATTTCGGAGGTATTCTTCATCGCTTACCTCTTTCCGTTTAAAATTTTTGATAAACAGCGAACCCCGTCTGTTATATACTTTGTTGAAGGACTGCGTATAACTGCTGAAAAAGTTGGCAAATTGTTTACTGATGAATTTTGACCCGGCGGATTCGGCGGTTTCGTTTACAACTTTTCCAAAGTTCGAAACTTTGGAAAAGTTTGAAACCGTCGAATCCGCTGCGATGTCCTCTTCGGATTTAATCTTCACCAGCAGGTGGAAGTGGTTTGGCATCAGACACCAGGCCAGGGTTTCGGCTACGGGGTCTATATGCTTCCGGTATTTTTCTTTAAAAAAGAAATAGTTCTTTTCCTCGCGAAACAGATTATCCTCGCCATTGGCATGGTTGAAAATATGGTAGTATGTATCTAAGTAGAGCATGTTACCCTTTTTTATCGTGCGCCTTAACCAGGCTCCTCCAAAGTTTTGTCGCCTGTTTCCGTTTTCTTAGCGCCTCTTCTTCCGTTAACTCGGCAAAGAGCACATCTTCCAACGCATTCAGCCATTTGTTTATCACTTTCACCTTAATTGATTTCATTTAGAATAATACCTTTGAAATGTTGCCTAATCTGCCTACTTTGAGTTTCCAACAAACTTCTTTTATTCTTATTGTATCAGAATCCATTGTCGTCTCAAGTTTGTTTTGGCTTGAAAGCTCACCAAATTTTGATTTTGCGTCATATTGTTTAATTAAAGAAGCTATATCATTACGAATAAAATAACATTCACTACCTGAAGATTTTTCCATTTTGTAAATTCTATTCGTTTGCTCTTTACTTAAATTATTTAAATTAAGCAATCTTGGATTTTCAATTTCTTCTTGTGTAGGAACATAAACCAAATCATTTGGAGATAGAGTAAATAAATATTCTACCTCAACTTCTTTTCCTCTGTACTCTAAAGTTGATTTTACAGCAACTGGCGTCCATAAATTTTCATCAACATTTTCTATTTCTTGTTGCTTTTGGTGTTCAATTATTTCATTTAAAGGAACTGTTTCAAACATACGTTCTTTTGTTTTTTTGTTCACGTATACAGCAAAAAATAAATTAGGTGCTCCTTGAACATACTTACTTGTTTTATTACCCTTTTCACCGAGTGTAAACCTCCCACTTCCTTTTTCATAAGTTCTAAATTTAATGATTGGTTTATGTTTCTTTCCATTATTATATCTTTCAATGTTTTGATTCAATTCTTCAATTCCTTCAGGAGAAAATGCTGTTTCATAATTGTAAATTTGTTCACCTTTATGATTAAGTTCTTTAAACTTTTCCTGTATAAGGAAATTTTTCAATATTTTTTGAATTCCTGTATCGGTAATTTTTTCAATTTTACTGATATTAAAAGAGGTGTCTAAAGATTTTCTTGTTGATGTTGTAATTTCTCCTTTTTTTAATTCGATCCATGGCAATTTAACAAGACCGGAAACAGTTTCTTCGTGTAATGATTTTCTAACCGCCCAATTGTCACCTTTTGTTTGAGGGACAAGTTTTTTCTTTAATTGCCCGTTTTCTTTCACCCACTTCCAGTATTTGTTTTTGGTTTTGTTAATTACTCTAGTATTTTGTTTGAAGCTAACAACTGTTGTTTCTAATTTAGCTCTTGTATCTTGCGTAAACGAATCCCAAGGTTTGTGAAATTCTTTAGCTACGTTTTGCTTTACTCTTTTAATAGTTCCATCGGGGTGTCTTTTATCACGTTCAATTTCTTCTGATCTACGCAATTTCTTAACAAGTGAAAAATTATCCCGTTTAGTGTTTATGGAAGTAATATAATTGATGTGGTCTTTCGTTACACAAGCAATCACCAAAGCATCTAACGCGTGATGTCTGTGGTCAATACGTTTTTTACTGAAACCTTTGAGCAGGCTGTCGGGTACTTTTGCTAAAAATTTGTTTGTGTTTGGGTTTATTTCACCAAAGTCATTGGATTGGGTTAAGTCATTCATTCGCTTAAATCGAGGGGCAATAATTTCATTCCAGACATCATTTAGGCCCCAATCTTGTCTCATTTGAGAAGTGATAGAACCTGTAACAGGAACAATATTCTTTGAGGTTACCTCTTTTTCATCATCTTCACGAACAATTTTACTTAATAAGTTTTTCACAACTTTACTGATGTAGCGGCTATCATTAAGTTGTCGATTTATAAACGATTCGGGAATATCTTCGCTCAAAAGGTTTTCTCGTTTTGTTTTGTTCTTAGCGAAATACATTTTTACGTGTTGCTCGTAATCAGGGATTGAGAATACTTTAACATTTTTCCCTTGTCCCAAATCTATTGTTGTTCCACCAAATTCTTTTATAAACTCATATGCTGTTCTGTTGTCTTTAAGTTGATTTACTTCAGCTTCACAGATAATTTTATTGCTCAGCGAATCATCAAAATATCTTGATTGAGGGAATATGTGTTCGATTTGATATTTATACGTAAACAAATCAGACAGCATGATTGAATTTCCGGTATATGGAGATATATATCCTTGCTCTAACCAAAGTTTATAGCGTTGAATTTCAGATTTTGAAGGGCTGCTGTTTTTTCTGATTTTACTTATATCATCTTCACTTAGTTTGTCAAATTTTGCATTCGGATTTTGATAAACACCTTCTTCGTATATCTTCAGAATTTCCTGTTGACTTGGAGAATATGGTTTTACATCTATACCATCATTCAATAGTTCATGTAATATTGCTCTGATGCGAAGATTCGTGTTTTCGTTTTCGTTTTGTATTTTAGAAATTCTCTCCCTTGTTTTATTGTCGTTTTTCATTTCACGCCCAAGTTCAATATGAATTTCATCAAAATAACCTTCTTCACCATTTCCATATTCATCCCAAATATCTTTTACCACTCTTAGTGTTTCTGTTAATACTTGTTCAACGATTGGATTGCGAAGCGAATGTTGTTTAAATGACCCTTTTAAGTTTGGATTTAGAAAATCGGCAATATCCTGAGAAGTAGTCCATTTTTTAGTGTCGCTTGCTTCTGAATGTTTGTCATATACTATATAAGAAGCTAACCATAAAGGAAGCCCTTTAAAATCTTCATTTTTTTGAAGGCGAATTGATTTTTCTCTTACACGATTTTGGATTTTTTCATCAAACTCTGCTGTCTGTAATTTTTCAATTCTTGATTTAGTGCTTTTTTCGATATTATCCCAAAACCAATATTTTCCAATACGCATTAATGGAAGAAGCTTTTTAATTGCTTTTTCTGAGAACGAACCATAGTCGCGTTTAAATGGAGGGTACTTCTCAAATAGTGAATTGAAATCTTCACTCAAATTATGTTTAGAAGCAAATTTTCGAACTGCACTTTTCCTTTCTTCAGGGTCAGTAACAGAATATAATAAATGCCAAAGATGCTGAGTAGATTCAGAGGTTAAAAAGGAATTATCAATGTTTAATTTTTTTATTCGAATCAAAAAGGATGCCCTTGTTTCGTTGCAAGGATATTCTTTGTCTTCCACATAATTCCACCTGAATTTATCTTCCTTTTTCTTGAAATATGCTAAAAGTTGTTTTTGGTTGACTTTATCCCTGTCATTGAGCCATTCAAATAATTCCACCCATTTGACTTCCGTGGATAGTAGTAATCCAGTAACATCAACATCAAAATTCCCATCTCTCTCGCGTTCATATATTTTAAGATTTGCTAAAAATTGCCATAACCTAAATTCTTGAAAAAGAGGATTTGATTTCGCGATACATTTCAAGTGTATTTTCTCTTTTGTGTCTTTTCTAACCCTATATTCTAAAGTACAATCGCTTATCAGGTGTGTTTTTGTTTTAAGTGGACGTTGATAAAATATAATATCATCCATAAAAAGATAAAGAAAATCACGATTCTCAATGTTCTTTCTGTGAGCTTCATTGTTTGGATAAAGTTCAAGTATACAAGCTGTATACAAATCTTTGCTTTGTAAATCAGTATGTAATTCAATTTGTTTTTTTAAAATTTTGGATAGTTCGGCTTTGTAAAACTTACGCTCAATAGTTCGCACTAATTTTCCTCTTATTTTTTGCGTTGGATTAGCTAAAAGGGCTTCGTAAATGTAGGTGCCAACTGTTTTGCCGCTTTTACTTATTTCTTGTTCTGTTTTCTTCTTAATCGCAATCCAATCCTGCTCAGAGTCTACAGCCTTATAAGTTCTTTTTACTTCACCATTTTTTAATTCTGAAGAAGTAACAATAAATTCTCTAGTTTTTTCTATCCAATCTTGAGGTTTTGTGGTTTGTTTATCATATTTCCAACCGTTGTCAAAATAAATATCATATAATTTTTCGCCTGTTTTTTTTAGACTTTCACCTGAATCTAAAACTTTTTGAACTTTTAAAATTAAAAACTCTTTATTTTTCCCATCATCTGTTTCTTGTTCTTCTTCACTCAACTGGTAATATCCCCTTTTTTGGTTGAAATTCAGTATGAGCCAAGCTAATTCTTCTTTTGATATTCTTTTAGTTAATGCCTTTTTGCGTAAATAATAAATCGTCCAATCATAAGGTATTGTAGTTTCTTTCCCGTTTGCTTTAGTATATAATAAATCAGGTTGAAATATTTTAAATTCTTCAACCATTTCATTGAAAGAATCTTTAAAGAGAAATTCATATTTACCCTGTTCATTTTTGAAATAAGGTAGTTTAGGTTCACCGTGATTTATAAATTGCCCTTTGTGAAATTCAAAGTCTATTGCATTTTTATAATGACTAGGCAGAAACTCTAATATATTGAGAACTCGATGTAATCTTTCACGTCTTAAATTATCCCGCTGATATAGTCGTCTTATACTACGAGCTTTTGTACGAGCTTCTGTTTGTGATTTTGTTACACCTTTTCCAAAATCAGATAATACATCTTGACCCATCGGAATAATTCTACTCCCCATTCCAAGAATATTACCTTTTTTGTTTTCAAAGTCCTGTTCTATCAATGCCCAACCTATGGAGTTGGTTCCTAAGTCGAGTCCTAAAATTTTCTTGTTCATGTTTTATATTATATGAAGTTTAATATATTTGTGTACTAGAAAGCAATTCACAATAAGGATTATTCCGTTGTGAAAACATTTAAGGTGGCCCCGATTAATGTCGGGGTCGTCTTTTTTTATATGCTTTTGTATGTAATCCGTTTTCGGTAATGGGTACATAATCGGTTAAGGTTTCGAGAAGCCAAAATAAGAAGTTGATGTAAAATATCCAACACCCGGGCATAAAAAAAGGACCGGCATAAACAGCCGGTCCTTTTTTAAATATATATAAAGCGAAGTTTATTTGCTCACTACCACTTTTTGAATCTGTGATTTGGTTCCGGCAACAAACTCTACCGAGTACACTCCGGCAGCAAAACCCGAAACATCGGCGCTGATGGTGTTGCCGTTATAGGAAGGGTAACTTCCGTTCCATACTTTTTTGCCTTCTACGTTGTACATAGAGATGGTTAAATCTTGTCCGTTGGCAAAGTTTCCGGCTTCAAAATTAACAAAATCGCTGGCCGGATTGGGGAATACTCCCACCAAAGCGCTGTTGAATTCTTCTACATCGGCGGCAGAAACCAGTTCTACCCGCACATTGTCAATACCGATGTAATTACTGTTGGCTCCGGAAGGACCTCCGTCGGTTACATTATAATTAAACCCTAAACGGCCAGTTTGCCCCGCAGCAATTCCTGACAAGAAAAAGGTGTATTCAGTCCAATCACCGGGGTAGCCGTTACCCACCAAGGCATCATTAACGATTACGCCTTCTTCCGTAAAATCACCCAAAGAAGTTGTGGTAGTGCCCACATCTTCACTAACTCCGGCTTTGCTGTAATACACTCTGAGACGATCGGCAAAAGTGGAACCGGTTACTGTACGGGTGTAAAAAGAAACACGGACGTTGTTGCCCAATCCGAAAGTAGGACTCAACAGCCAGTTGCTTATGTTGTTTGCTCCTGTGGTACTGTTAAAATTTACCCCTACATAAGAAGAATCCGGGCCGTTTTGGGAAAGAAAAACAGACGTGTTTCCGGTAAACCAGCTTGCACTACCCGCTGGGCTGCTGTTGTTGGAGATAACCCAGCCTGCATTCTGAATACCGTTGATTCCGGTGTCAAAGCCTTCGCTGAGAAGTGTGGTTATCACCTGTGCATTGGCTGTTCCAGCCATAGAGGCCACAAAAATACCTGCGCCCGCAAGCGCATTTTTAAGTAAACTTTTCATCATAAAATAAAATTTTAGGTTAGTAATGAATACGAATTTAGGCTAAATATTTTAAAGTAAACTATTTTAAAGGCCAGTTTATAAACAGGGCTTTATTTAAATCTGAAAATGAAAAATACCGCTAAAAAAATGAAAAGGAACGCTACGATATAATTCCAGCGCAGTTCTTCTTTCAGAAATAGAACCGAGAATACGGCAAACACAATCAGGGTAATGGCCTCCTGAATAATTTTGAGCTGACCTGCCGTAAACTGTCCGCTAAAGAAACCGATGCGGTTCGCCGGCACCATCAGCAGGTATTCAAAAAAAGCAATGCCCCAACTGAATAAAATGGCTTTCCACAAAGGAATCGCGGCATTTTTGAGATGTCCGTACCAGGCAAAGGTCATAAACACATTTGACACAATGAGCAACAAAATGGTTTTCATATACTATGATTAATAAGCTATGGAATCGGGATTATTTTTCCACTCGGTAAAGGGTTGTGCGGCATCGGCAATGGGAATTTGCCGGAAAATAAGAGAACGGTTTTGGGCCGGTAAATTCAATTCCGTGTAGATAAATGAGTCATCGAAACCGTTTGCCGAGGCAACGTTTTTGGGGTTGGCAAAATACACGGCACGCGGTCTGGCCCAATAAAGCGCAGCCATACACATGGGGCAGGGTTCGCTGCTGGCATATACTTCGCAATCGTCCAACTGCCAGCTTCCGAGTACACGACATGCTGCCCGGATGGCTTCGATTTCCGCATGGGCCGTAGGATCGTTTTGATGGGTTACACGGTTTACGCCTTCCGAAATTTTCACTCCGTTTTTATATATCACACACCCAAACGGTCCGCCGCCTGCATTGCGAACATGATGCACGGCCAACTGAATGGCTTCCTGTAATCGCTTTTCGATGGATTGTGTATCGGGCAATGCGGATTGTGATTTCATGGTAGATGGATAAACAAATTAGGCCGTAGTCTCGTACCTTTGCAAAGATAAACGTATGCACGATATAGAACCTTACGCCGGCTGGCGGACTCTTTATAAGGCCGAAGAAGACAGGCGGTCCCCGTTTTATGGACGGGAATACAGTGAATATGAATGCCATAATGAAATCTACGGATATTACATTCACCCGCAATGGGATGAGTTCGGCTCGCCTACTTTGTATCTTAAACTGCTTTATGCAGATTATATCCGCGGATACTGCATCATTGAATTAATAGGGGAGTGGAACGATGCCGTGAACAACGACATCATGTTTCTGAAAAGGGATTTTGCCGATTTTCTGATCGAAAAAGGCATCCAAAAATTTATTTTAATCGGCGAACAGGTGCTGAATGCTTTTCCGCAGGACGAGGACTACTATGCCGAATGGGCCGAAGACTGCGAAAATGGCTGGATTGCCCTGGTAAATTTTCAGCCTCACGTGCTGGAAGAAATGAGTGCATACGGTATGCGTCATTATCTGAACTGGGGACCGGGCTTAGATACCTTAAACTGGCACGGAAAATCGCCCGATGTGTTATTTGCCGCGGTATCGCATCTGCTCAGTACACGGCTATCATAGCGGTTTATTCGAACCGAACCAGTACGGCATTTTTTTCCACAGCCTGTCCGGGTTCACAATGCACCGATTTTATGACCACATCGGCAGGCGCTTTGAGTACGTTTTCCATTTTCATGGCCTCTAAAACCAGTACAGGGTCTCCTTTAGAAAGCGTGTCGCCCGCTTTTACGGGAATCTGAACCACCAGACCGGGCATGGGAGATTTGAGCTCATTTACTTTAGGAACCGGAAACGAATGAATACCAAACTGACGAAGTAATTCATCACTGCGGTCTTTCACTTCAAAGGTTTTTCGTTCTCCGTTTATACGAAGGGTCACTACCTTCTGTGCTTTATCAAAAGCTTCTAACAGAACATCATATACCTTTCCGTTTAAAGTAATTTTGCGATAACGGTCGGTGAGCTTTTCGGTATGTAGCGGAAAGCGGTTTCCATTGACAATCACTTCACCGGTCTGGGCGGCAGCAGTAATTTCAAATTCTTTTTCGTTTGCCTTTACTTTATACATAATGTATATGATTTGAGCCGTAAAGGTAATATTCCCGCTGAGTTGAGCACAAAAATCGGCCATAGGTTTCTGTTAATAACCCCACTAAAAAATTTTAAAAACTTTTAGCAGCCTACGGGTTTCCATAGCCCGGTTTAATAAGGTATTTTTGGGCTCGTATGGAAGAGAATTCAGAAAAAGGAAAACAGGAAAGAAAAAAAGGACCCCGCACCCGCAACCTCACCGAAGGATTGGAGCTGGGCAAGATTCCGCCACAGGCCATGGATTTAGAAGAGGCCGTATTAGGGGCCGTAATGCTCGAAAAAGAAGCAGTAGCCACGGTATCTGAAATTTTAAAACCTGAGTTTTTTTATAAAGATGCCCACGTAAAAATATATGAGTGTATTCAGGATTTATTTGCCCGTTCCGAGCCGATTGATATTCTGTCGGTAACCAACGAACTGCGCAAAAAGGGCAACCTGGATTTGGTAGGCGGTGCATATTATGTGGCCTCGCTTACCAATCGTGTGGGTTCCGCGGCCAACGTAGAATTTCATGCCCGTGTCATTGCCGAAAAACACATCAAACGCGAACTGATCCGTGTATCGGGTGAAATTTTGCAGGACTCGTTTGACGATACCGTGGATACGTTTGACCTGATGGACAATGCCGAGCGGAAAATTTTTGAAATTGCCGAAAACAATATCCGCCGGGGATTTGACAGTATTAATGTGCTGTTGGAAAGAGCCATCAAAGAAATGGAACGCCTGAAAGACGAAAAAAGTGAAGGCGTTACCGGGGTAGAAAGCGGATTTTTTGATCTGGACCGCATCACTTCCGGATGGCAGCCCACCGACCTGATTATTCTGGCAGCACGCCCCGCCATGGGTAAAACAGCTCTTTCGCTTTGTTTATTAAGAAATGCCGCCGTGCAGTATAAACGCCCCATGGCAATCTTTTCGCTGGAGATGAGCTCCCTACAGTTGGTAAACCGTCTGATTGCCCTCGAGACCGGCATCAACTCCGAAAAAATTAAAAAAGGACAACTGAGCGAAGAAGAGTGGAAAGTGCTTCACGACAAAATTTCGCACATGTCCGAAGCCCAAATTTTTATTGATGATACAGCTGCATTATCCATTTTTGAGTTCAGGGCCAAAGCCCGAAAGCTCCGCTTTATGCATGGGGTGGAAATGATTATTGTGGATTACCTGCAGCTGATGACCGCCGGTTCGGAAGGACGAGGAACCCGCGAGCAGGAGATTTCGGCCATTTCGCGTTCATTAAAAAGTATTGCCAAAGAATTGGGTATTCCCATTATTGCCCTCTCGCAGCTTAGCCGGGCATCCGAAGGACGCGGCGGATTTGATAAACGTCCGCAGTTGAGCGACCTCCGGGAGTCGGGTTCCATTGAACAGGACGCCGATATGGTGATGTTTATTTTCCGTCCCGAATATTATGAATTGTTTGAAGATGAACATGGAAATTCTACCGAAGGTCTGGCGGAAATCATCATCCGTAAACACCGGAACGGTTCGGTGGGTACGGTAAAACTTCGTTTCCGTCAGGAACTGGCCCGATTTGAAAATCCGGGCGAAGGCGACGGAGGTTCCATCAACGTGCGCGGAAGCAGTGATTTTGATGATTTTGCGCCGGGACAAAGTTTTACCATTCCTTCCAGTATGAACGACGACACTCCGTTTTAATAGCATAATTTCTTATTTTTAGCGTTATTGTGCTTCATACAGGCGTTCGTTATGATTAAAAAAAGTGCTTTATTTCTGCTCATTCTGACTTTATTCTCGGGTAATTATACTCGGGCAGCCTATACGCTGATTCCCATGGATGAAACCCAGACCAATCATCTGAAATCGTATGGTATTGCCTACTGGATTTTGCAAAATGATGTGGAACTCTGGTGGCTGCTCAATTACCGGGGCGGCAGTTTTATGTTTAAAAGCAATGCACAGGCCGACCGGGAAATGAATATCCGCGGCGTTCGTTTTGAAACCATTGCCGATGCCCGTTCTTCAGCCATTCTGACTGAAATTGCAGACCCCGAGGTGAATATGGATGCTGTCAAAATGGAAAAAGCACCCAAAATTGCCGTGTATTCTCCCAAAGAAAAAGCGCCCTGGGATGATGCCGTAACCCTGGTACTTACCTACGCCGAAATCCCCTACGATGTAATTTATGATGATGAAATTTTGGAAGGAAAACTTCCCCTATATAACTGGCTGCACCTTCATCACGAAGATTTTACCGGGCAATACGGGAAATTTTGGGCAGCTTACCGCAATGCCGATTGGTATAAAGAGCAGGTACGGACGTTGGAAGCCTCTGCCGCAAAATGGGGATTCAGCAAAGTAAGCCAACTGAAGCTGGCCGTTTCTAAAGAAATTCAGAAATATGTGGCCGGGGGCGGGTTTATGTTTGCTATGTGCAGCGCCACCGACAGTTATGATATTGCGCTCTCCGCCGAAGGAGTGGATATCTGCGAACATATGTTTGACGGAGACCCTATGGATCCGCAGGCCCAGCAAAAAATAGATTTCGGAAAAACGTTTGCCTTTAAAGATTTTACTCTGGTGAGAAACCCCAATGAGTACGAATATTCAAACATTGATGCTACCACATACAGAAGGGTTCCCAAGCTTCAGGATTTTTTTACCCTGTTTGATTTTTCGGCAAAATGGGATCCTGTTCCCACCATGCTTACCCAAAGCCACGAGCGGGTAATTCCGGGTTTTATGGGCCAGACCACGGCTTTTCGTAAACCTACCATTAAAACCAATGTAATTGTATTGGGGGATAACAAAGCCGCCGATGAAGCCCGTTATATTCATGGAGAATTTGGCAAAGGATTCTGGACATTTTACGGTGGGCACGACCCTGAAGATTATCAGCATATGGTAGGCGACCCGCCTACGGATTTGGCGCTTTTTCCAAATTCGGCCGGCTATCGCCTTATTCTGAACAATGTGTTATTCCCCGCAGCGAAAAAGAAAAAGCAGAAAACCTGAGGCGTTTACAAAGAGAATTCCGCTTTAAATTCTGTCGCATTACCCACGGCATCTTTCACCACCACCCGGATGGTATTTTTGCCGGGTTTTACGTTGGGGTTTCGGGTAAACAGTAGATTTTCTTTGTATTCATATTCCAATAGCTGGAATGAATCGTTGATATACGCTTCCCAGGATGCAATTCCGCTATGTGTATCAGCTGTTTTAAAACGCAGCGTACCCCGATAATTTTTCAGAGTGCCCTCTGGGGTTATTTCTAACGCATTTAAATCGGGTTTGAGGGTGTCTGCCAAGAGAGCAAACCGCCCCAGACGGGAATAGCTGAATACATATTCCGTATTTTTCAGTTCGCCTAATATTTCTCTTTTCCCTTCATGAAGCAGATATAATTTTTTTAAAATCGGCTCGGGAATAGCCGGAAGTTTCAAACGGATTTCAGCCTGTTTTTTCAAAAACATTTTAGCATGACCAATCTGCCAAGCCGCCAATTCCCCGGGATTTAATATAGACTTGCTAAGTGCCGGTAAAAACAAATGGTCGTAGAGTCCGTCCTTCGGAAAGACAACCGAAAATGCATCTCCCGAAAATTCTTCAGCCGAATCGGACAAAAATGAAAAATCTTTTCCCGCAGGAAGTATAGAGGAGATTTCTTTCTGTTTGGCTTCGCCGGATAGGGTAAACTCTAGCCGGGAAATATTGCCGTTTATATCCTGTGCTTCAATTCGGATGGAGTAGGTTTTGCCGGGTTCTATTTGTAAGACTCCGCTGCCCGGTCCGCGGGCATACAAACGGCTGTCGTTACCGGGTAGTACCCACAATTTTTCTATGGCATTATTGCTGGAAATTTTATCTTCATAATCGCAATGCAACACAATGCGACGCCCTTCTTCGTACGAAAACCTGTCGTGCACATAAGCGTACTCCACTTCGCCGTTTACGGTCATTTTAAGGGCATAAAGCCCCATTTTGAAGGAGTTTAAATCCAACGGATCATAGGCATTAATGCCTATGCCCACACTGCCCGATACGGGTATGTTTGACAATTTAGCTCGATAATTTCCATCGGCGGGCAAAATAGGAATATCTACCTGGGATTTTTGACCGTTTACCCGTCCGCTTTCTTCCAGCGAATAGAGCCTCAGTCCCGTGAACACCGGTTTTTTGGTATCGGCCAGTTTATAGCCGTGTTTCAGCGGATTCAGATGGTCGCCCGTTTCGGTATCGCGCAATTCAAAATGCAGGTGCGGACCTCCGCTTCCTCCCGTATTTCCCGAAAGACCTAACTGTTCTCCCTTCACCACGGGAAGTTCCCAAGGTTTCAGTTCAATGTTTACTTCGTATTTTTTTTGGGTTGCCCAGGCTTCTTCCACCCGTTTTGCCAATTTAGGAGCAAACTGATCTAAGTGGGCATACACCGTGGTTTTTCCGTTGGGATGGGTTACATAAACCACCTTTCCGTAGCCGTAAACATTCACTCCGATGCGCGAAACATACCCGTCGCCCACCGCAACTATTTTATGCCCGATAACCTGCCGGGTTCTGATATCAAGTCCTGCATGAAAATGGGTGGATCGCAGCTGTCCGAAATTTCCGGATAAGTCCATGGGCAAATCCACGGGCATCCGAAATTCCTGTTCGGGCATTTTCATTTCGGCTGCCCGTATGGCCGAACTAAATACTAAAACCCAAATTCCTCCCGCGATTAATGCCATAGCGTAAAAATATACCTCTCATGCAGGAATAACGGACAAATCGGGAAGTTCTTATTCACGAAAGGATGTGAAAACAAAAAGAGGGAATGTGTATTTACATTCCCTCTTTCTCCTCTTAACCTATGAATCTATTGTCTTTTACATGTTTTCTGATATGAAGCCGAGCACATCGGTTACGGTTACAATACCTACCGGTTTACCGTTTTCGATAACAGGCAGCGCACGAAAATGCTCATTCATGAAGATGTCAATCACTTCCTTCACAGTGGCCGTGGTGTCAACAGTTACGGGTTTGAATGTCATTAATTGTTCGATAGTCAGGGTTTCCATCAGGGCATATTCACTGCCCGGCTCCTGATTAAAAATACTTCCAAAATTTAGACGGTTGAAATCCGAATCACTCAAAATACCTACCAGATTATCGCCGCGCATTACCGGTAAATGACGGATAGACTCGTTGTCCATGATGAACTTAGCAGATTTTAGAGAATCGCTCAACTGAACGGTCTTCATATTTTCGGTCATAATCTCTTTAACGGGAGTTCTCTTTTTCATTTTGTTTATGTGTTAATTATTACAAGACAAAGGTATCCGGCTTATACTCCATAAACGATGCTTTTTGTCATGGCAATACCTGATTTTAATCAGTAAAATCAATCTGTACATTCTGTAACTTCGCATCAATTAACCCGCAGAAAGAAAATAGTTAAATATTTATGATTTCTTTAAGTTTGTTTAAATCGTAATACGCTAATTTTGTGTCCGAAATAGAGACACATTGTGTCAATCGCCTATGCAAGTCAAATTCAATAACCGGGGAGCGGATTTCTACGCTACGCTCAAAGAAAGAACGGAAGCCTACTTTCAGTCTAAAAACATCAAACCTACCGGGAACTACAAATTATACATCAAAACTTTTGTGTTCTCAGCCATTCTGATATTCTGCTATGTCAGTCTGGTATTTCTGAATCCGCCCGTGTGGGCCGCGATTTTACTTTGTGTTTTGTTGGGGCTGGATATGGCCGCTATCGGCTTCAATATGATGCACGACGGAGCCCACGGCAGTTATTCCAATAATAAAAAAGTAAATGAAGTAATGGCTCTTACGCTCAATCTGCTGGGCGCCAATTCCTTTTTTTGGAAACAAAAACACAACGTAAATCACCATTCTTACACCAATATCGAAGGTATGGACGATGATATTGATGTCAATCCGTTCTTACGCCTTCATGTGAGCCAGGAAAAAAGATGGTTTCACCGTTTTCAGCATGTGTATGCGCTTTTAGCTTACAGCCTGATGTTTTTTTTCTGGGTTTTCTTCAGAGATTTCAAAAAGTACTTTACAGGTAAAATTGCCAAATACACGCCCATCCGCAATATGACGGTGAAAGAGCATGTCATTTTTTGGGTTTCTAAATTAGTGCATTTCAGTGTTTTTTTGGTTATTCCTATGATTTATGCAGGCGTGGTGGAAACCATCGTGGGATATTTACTCATTACGTTTGTGTTGGGTCTTGTGATTTCAGTAGTTTTTCAGTTGGCTCATATTGTGGAAGGCACAGAATTTGTGACGCCCCAGAACGATGAATCTGTTCAGGTAGAATCAGAATGGGCCATTCACCAGATAAAAACCACTGCTAATTTTGCTACCCGTAACCCCTTGGTAAACTGGCTGCTTGGCGGATTAAACTTTCAGGTGGAGCACCATTTATTTCCGGGAGTAAGCCATGTGCATTATCCCGAAATCAATCGCATTTTAAAACGCACCTGCACGGAATTTAATGTGAAGTATATTGAATTTCCCACAGTTACCGGGGCCTTCTTTTCTCACATGAAACATCTGAAAAAGACAGGAGTAGCCTAACCAGTTTTTCTATTTTCTAAAAATTAAGGTAAAATGCTGAAGTAAGTGTTCTATACTCTTTCGTATAGTTCCGCTCTACATCACGGATAAGTAATTCAGACTCTTCATGCGTGATGGTCGAACCCGGTATCCATTCGCCCATAATCCGTGTTTTATGGCCGTCCGGAAAAGGAATCACCCTCCGGTATCGTTTTAGATGCCAGCCCAACCGGACAAAGGTTTCATGAAGCAGATAAAACTCTTTATCGGGTAGAATAACCCCCGCAACAGCCTTTTCATCTGCCCAAAGCGTAATTTTTTCAACCAATAGTGATAGCCACCCCGGTGGCAGATGTCGCGCTGCACTTTTACGCAAATCGGGCGATAGGAGCGATTCCGCAAAAAAAGGAGGATTACAGATAAAGTAATCAAAGCGGTACGAAGGATTAAAATCTTCTATAGAATTTGAAAACAATCGTAATCGTTCCGGCCAGGGAGAACGGGTAAAATTAAGGGTTGCATCTTCATAAGATTGGAAATCCGGTTCCATGGCAGAAATAATGGCATCCGCATTACGCTGCGCCATCATCAGAGCCAACACGCCCGTTCCCGTGCCGATATCCAATACCTTTTTTACTGACGAAACCTCAACCCAGGCCCCCAACAATACGCTGTCAGTGCCTACCTTGAAGGCAGCATGCTGCTGAAAAACGGAGAACTGTTTAAATTGAAAGGAATTACTCAATCAGGTATAAATCTACAAGTCCTTCCGGACAGCGGGTGTGGAGAATGCGTGCCGTATGATCTGTTTTTATCACAATCTGTGGAACAAAAGGAATCAGAATATCGGTTTCTGGGTGTTCCACAATCAGGGTTTCCTGCGGACCTGCCTGCATAATTTCTTTTACTTTTCCTAGATTGCCCTTAATCTCATCCATTACGGTGTAGCCGACAAGTAAAGATGAATCATCCTCCGAAACAGGCGGCATAAGGGAAATAGGTAAATATAATTTAGCCGATTTGAGCGCTTCGGATTGCTCGGTAGTATCCACGCCTTCAAATTTAATGTAAGCGGTGCTCTCTTTCAGGGAAATGGATTCTACGGGAAAGGGAACCAGCTGCCCTCTTACTTCCAGAAAGAATATATCCAGCCCTTGCAGTACCCCTGGGTTTTTCAAGGTTATTTTAGCCGTCACTGCCCCTTTAAGGCCGTGGGCTTTAATAATGAAACCCGGAGAAAAACAATCACTCGTTTTCATCCGGGTTTCTATAAATTGTTATTGAATAAAACAACTTCCTAACTTATTCAGCTGTAGGTTCTGCAGCTTCTTCGGCAGAGGCTTCTGGAGCTGATTCAGCTTCAGCGGCAGGCGCTTCTTCTTCAGCGGCAGGTTCTTCAACTACTAAAGCGGCAGCCATGGCAGCAGCACGTTTGTTGAATACTTCTTTTTCTGCAGCCAGACGAGCCGCTTTTTCTGCTTCGGCAGATTTGCGAAGGTTTTCATTGATAACTCCTAAGCGGGCTTCTTTTTCAGATACCCAAGCCGCAAATTTTTCATCGGCCTGCTCCTGAGTAATCGCTCCTTTGCGAACACCTGTCTGAAGGTGATTTTTATACAGGATACCTTCACGAGAAAATAATCCTTTTACTTTTTCAGTAGGAATGGCACCATCCTGTAACCATTTTACTGCTTTCTCTACATCTACTACAACTACGGACGGGTCTGCGATCGGGTTATATGAACCAACTCGCTCGATGAAACGTCCATCACGTGGAGATCGAGAGTCTGCTGCTACGATATGATAAAAAGGTCTTTGCTTTCTACCATGTCTTTGTAATCTTAATTTTACCGACATCTTTTAATTTAAATTTAGATATAAAACCCCTATTTTTTGGGGCTGCAAATATGCGACACTTTCCACAAACTTCCAAATAATTTTCAGTCTGCCTCCACGAAAGATTTCGCTTCAGATATTTATATGAACAAAAGTGCGTTAAAATCTGCGTACGATTTCACAAAACACAAGGAACCCGTATTTGTACTTTAGGCGCAAATTATAGACATGAGTTCATTTATCATAGAGGGCGGACATCAACTCAAAGGAGACTTACATCCGCAAGGTGCCAAAAACGAAGCGCTTCAGGTACTGAGTGCTGTGCTGCTTACCCCGGAAACCGTAGTTATGGAAAACGTTCCGGACATTTTGGATGTAAACAAACTGATTGAAATTTTGGGCGATTTGGGTGTTAAAATCCGCAAAGTGGATGCTTCCACCTACGAATTTAAAGCCGACAATATCAACCCGGATTATATCACCAGCAAAGGATTTATTGAAAAAGCCTCAAAATTGAGAGGTTCCGTCATGCTACTTGGACCTTTGCTTGCCCGATTCGGTAAAGGTTTTATTCCTAAACCCGGTGGCGATAAAATCGGTCGCAGACGATTGGATACCCACTTTCTGGGCTTCAATGATCTGGGAGCTAAGTTTGAGTATGATAATGATTCCGAATCGTTTTCGGTAACCGCAAAACAACTGAAAGGGACCTATATCCACATGGACGAGATTTCAGTTACGGGTACCGCTAACGTGGTGATGGCAGCCGTTTTGGCTAAAGGTAAAACCACCATTTACAACGCGGCCTGCGAACCCTATGTACAGCAGTTGTGCCGCATGCTGAACAGCATGGGCGCCAAAATTTCGGGAGTGGGTTCTAATCTGCTCTCGATAGAAGGCGTGGAATCGTTGGGCGGGTGTACCCATCGTATTTTACCCGATATGATTGAAATTGGATCGTTTATCGGTCTTGCTGCCATGACCCAGAGCGAAATCACCATTAAAAATGTGGGATATGAACATTTGGGTATCATTCCCAAAATGTTTAACCGCATGGGCATTATTACCGTGCGAAACGGAGATGATATTGTGATACCGCATCAGAAAAATTATACGATAGATACTTTTATCGACGGGTCTATTTTAACTATTTATGATGCTCCCTGGCCGGGTTTCACTCCGGATTTAATGAGTATTATGCTTGTTGTAGCCACACAGGCCAAAGGCAGCGTACTCATACACCAAAAAATGTTTGAAAGCCGTTTATTTTTTGTGGATAAACTTATCGATATGGGCGCCCAGATTATTCTGTGCGATCCGCACCGGGCTACCGTAATCGGGCTGGACAGAAAATATCCGCTCCGTGGCATTACCATGAGTTCGCCGGATATCCGTGCGGGCGTTGCCCTGCTGATAGCTGCCATGAGCGCCGAAGGAAAAAGCGTAATCAATAATATAGACCAGATTGACCGAGGATATCAGCGCATAGATGAACGTTTAAACGCATTGGGCGCCAAAATTATCCGTACCCCATAAGTCATGTCTTCGTTAGCCGAAAAGCTGAAAATTCGCATCAGCGGCGAACTTCCGGGCTTCAGCGCACAGGCAACTTTAGCTCCCGAAGGCAGGCTCCCTGCCGACAAGGCCCTGCAACTGCACGGTAAAAACCCGAGGCATGGGAGTGTGTTGGCGCTGCTGAATCCGAATGTGAAAAACGAATATGCGTTAGTTTTTACGAAACGGCCGGCCTATGAAGGGGTGCATGGAGGCCAGATTTCATTTCCCGGGGGCAAGGTGGAACCTGAAGACGTCAATCCTTTGCAGGCTGCTTATCGGGAAACCTGGGAAGAAATAGGCGTGCAGCCCGACCAATACATATTATGTGGAGAATTAACGTCCTTATACATACCGCCGAGCAATTTTATGGTGCATCCTTTTCTGGCAGTGGCCAATTCGCCGCTCACTTTTATTCCCGACACACGCGAAGTGGATTATGTACTGGAGGTGCCTCTTCATGAAATTTTGAACGATGGGAATATTCGTAAATCCTCATTCATTACGCCCTACGGAAAACTGAATAATTATCCCTGTTTTGTATTCGGCAATCAGGTGGTTTGGGGGGCAACGGCCATGATTACGGCTGAGATTAAAGCCCTGCTTAATGAAATTCTTTGAGTTTTTGCGGGTTTACACACCCAGGAGCATGCGTTTAGCCAAAACAAACAGTACCACAAAAACGATGACCACCAGAAGAATCAGAATGGTTCCATCAAAAAACTTTTTATGAACCCCCGCATCTTTGCGGTAGGCAAATACCAGCGCCAAAACAAAAACTAGAATAAAAATCAGGGTAAAATAAACTCTTCCTTCGGTGAACATAAGCGAAAAATCGAGTGCAAGTTTACGAATCAGAAACGGGTTGGCATAAGGTGTTAAGAAACATAAAGAAATAAAAATGCAGGGAATTCGTTTCGGATAAAATATGTTTTTAACTTTGGCCGCCGTTCAAAAAAAGACGTTAGCATGAATATCAAATTATTTTTATCAAGGTATCTGTTTCCCATTATATTGTTAGTGGTGAGTATTATGCTGTTGGTGGTCGGTATTAAGCCCGGTCAAACCCAGTCAGCTGCTTTTTTGATTGCCGCAGTTTTTCTGTTGGTTTCTTCCGTACTGATGATTTTAGCCAGTGCCGAAATCATCAAAGGGAAAACAGCTTCCATTATTGGTTTGATTATGATTCCCGTTGCGGGTTATCTGGCATTCCAGAATGTGAATGTGGTACAGTCAGACATTGAATTTAAAAATCAGTCAAACTTCCGTTATGGTGTGGTACGCGAGCGACTTGAAAAAATTCGTGAAGCGCAGGTTGCCTACCGGAACGAAAAAGGACAGTTTGCCGAAGATTTTGATGTATTGATTGAATTTGTACGAAACGGACAAATGAAAATCATTAAAAAAGTGGGTAACGAAGATGACTCTCTGCAAGTGGCACTGGGTAAAGTTCGCCGGGATACCGTTTTTGTACCCGTGTTGGGCAATGGATTCAATCCTGCCAATTATCCCATCGATTCTTTGAAGTACATTCCATACGGTCAAGGGCAAATGTTTAACCTGGCCGCCGGTATTTTGGGTGCCGAAGGGGCAGAATATCGTCCGCCCGTGTTTGAGGCTTCTGCCAATTTCAAAACATTTATGAGCGATTTGGGTACCAAATACGGCAAAGTAGTTCCTGACTCGGTAATTAAAGTAGGTAGCATGATAGAGCCTACCACCAACGGAAACTGGAAATAAGACACATATTTATCATCATTGAAAAAGCCGCTTAATGCGGCTTTTTTTCTTTAAATGACTTTTCGTAATGATGGAATTTACGTTCCCTCGATTCAAAACCAACCCATCAGGATTTTGAATTTGTTCATATTCTAATTCCGATTAAGGTTCCTGTAATTCTTTGCCTTTAGTATCTATATATAAAGTTTTGTAGGTTTTGTCTGCTACAAGGCAAAATCCGTTTTTAAAGCCGTATTCTACAAAATACACGGCAGGAATCACTTCCTCTCCTTTCATATTCAAAAAACCTACTTTTCCGCTTTGGCGGTAGTTGGCCATGCCCGTTGTTTTATTGAATTCAAATATTTCATCAAATTTTGGGGCCAACACCGTTTTGCCGGTTTTGTCAATCAATCCGTATTTTCCGAATGGCGATTCGCTCACTCCCGCCAACCCATTAACAAACGAACGGCAGATATAATATTTTATCGGTATGACTTCTTTACCGGTATTGTCAATATATCCGCGTTTCACCTGCGGATCTACCATGTAATTTCCATATCCGACCACGGCCAGTCCTTCTGAAAATTTTTCAGCTACAGTATATTTAGGTTCCACCACCCAATTCCCGGATTTGTTGATATATCCCCATTTCCCGTCAGATTTTGCCGCCGCCAGGCCTTCGCTGAAATTTCTGATTTCTTCAAATTGACAAGGAATCATTAATGTGCCCGAACGGTCTATAAAACCCCATTTCCCATCTTGTTTAACGCCTGCCATTCCCTCATTAAAAGGAGCAGCGCCAAAGTAGTCGGGCTTAATCACCCACAACCCGTTTCTATCCATATAGCCCCAACTTCCTGATTGATTTACGGCAATAAAACCTTCCGAAACAATCAGTTGATTTTGGAAACCCATGGGTTCAATTGTGTATTTTCCTTCACGGTTTATCAGGCCATTTCCTTTTTGGGCATCGGTAACGTTGGCAAATCCGTTTTCAAAAGGTAATGCTTTAGAAAATTTTCCTTCAAAAGCCGGCTGCCCTTTTTCATTCAAAAAAGCAAACCCGCTTCCGTCAGTATATTCCACAATGCAGGTTCCTTCCGAACAGGGTTTTACCGATTTGTATTCGGCCGGAATTACCCATTGACCTTCGGTGTTTTTAAATCCGAACAGATTCCCTTTTTTGAACGGAATCAGATTTTGACCCCAAAGTGTTGCATGACAGAATCCGAGTACCGCAATAAGTGTAGATATGATCTTCATGTTTTATTAATTTACGCCAAACTCCAGGTCGTAAACATCATCAGATGTGGCTTGTATATGAAAGCTTTTTTTGCCAAGGCGTTTAATGGAGAAAATGCCGTTGAAGTTTCCTCCCTCGTAAAAGCTGATATACACTTTACTTTTTTCTTCCAAAAAAAACCAGGTGAAGGTGCCTGGAGAATCAATTCCTGCAGGATTGGTCCATAATAGACTGCCCGCTCCATTATCTAAAAAGGATAAAATCTGTTTACACCAAAATCCATTTGAGTCGGCGTTTAACCCGCAACGGTTCAATATTTCCAGATTGTTCCGAAATACTTTGTTAAGTGTCCAGGTTTGTGTAATATTTTTTTCAGCGCTTTTGTACGTTCCGCCGTCTTCATACTTTTTACATCCCGTAAAAAGTGCTGCCAGAGCTATGCCCAGAATTAAAACATGTTGTCTCATAACTATACAGGTTTTTATAGCTACAATTTTAGCGGATTTAATCGGGAAAGGCAATAATACAAATGAATAAATCAGGCTTCCTGCTGCTGATCTTTTTCGGGGGTTGCTTTGCTTTGGGGACTTAAAAAGATGCGGCGGTAAAAAATGGCGATGATAAAAACGCCTCCGGTAATGGCGGCATCGGCCAGGTTGAAAATAGGAGGGAAGATAAGTTCTCCGCCCACTTTGGGAACCCATTCGGGCCAATACACATTAAAGTGGAACATATCGACCACCCGTCCGTGGAGCCAACCGGCATATCCTCCCTCGGCAGGAAACATCACGGCGGGTTGTGAATAAGTACTTATGCTGAATATTTTTCCGTAGAAAACGCTGTCAATAATGTTGCCGAGCGCTCCTGCCATAATCAAAGTCATGGCGGTAATCAGGTATTGCGAAGCGCCGTCTTTTCCCAGGCGGTATATGTAATAACCGATACCCGTTACGGCCAGTAACCTGAACAGGCTCAGGAACAGCTTACCGGATTCGCCGCCTAATTCCATGCCGAAAGCCATTCCGTTGTTTTCGATAAAATACAGATGGAAATAGTCGAAAAACAGCGATACTTTTTCGCCGTAGGTGAACGTTGTTTTCACCCAGATTTTAATCATCTGGTCGAGCATTAAAACAACGCCCGTTAGTATTAACGGGCGCTTCATGATTTGAAGAAAATTTTTCAAATCCGGAGGAATTAGATTAACGTTTTTGTTTCAATTTGGCTTCCATGCTCAAAGTGGCATGAGGAACTGCCATCAGACGCTCTTTTTGAATCAGTTTGCCCGTTTCGCGGCAGATACCATAGGTTTTTGCCTGAATACGCTGAAGGGCCGCTTCCAGATTTTGGATAAATTTTTTCTGACGCATAGCCAGCTGTCCGATTTCTTCACGGGTTGCGATTTCCGAACCGTCTTCCATCAATTTAAATGTGGGTGAAGTATCGTCGGTGCTGTTTCCGTCTTTGTACGAAAATGCACTTTGAAGCATATCCAATTCTTTGCGCGCTTTTTCTAATTTTTTCTCAATAAGTGCTTTGAACTCTTCCAGTTCCGCGTCGGTGTATCTTACTTTCTCTTCCGCCATAACGTATGCTTTATTATAAGTTCTTTAAACCTTGCTAACGAAAACTTCGGCTTTCATGTTGTCTCCCAGTTCCACTTCGGTAAATATTTCCTGAATTTCCCCCGTGGACGGAACCAAAGTATCCGCCAGAATTTCGGCGCAAATATAACCTAAATTATTTTCGATTGATTTTTGAATATAATCGTCTGATTTGTAGGTCACCCGAATACGGTCCGTAATTTCCAGCCCCGTTTCTTTGCGAATGTTTTGAATCCGGTTTACCAAATCACGTGCAATACCTTCTGAAATCAAGGCTTCGTCTAACGTAATATCCAGAGCCACGGTAATTCCGCCTTCGGTGGCTACCAGACTACCGGGAATATCTTCTGTTAAAATTTCGAGGTCATCTGTGGATAACTCCACGGTTTTGTCAGAAAGTTTCAGGTTCAGGCGATTCTCTTTTTCCAATTCTGAAATTTCTTCCGCCGTCAGTTTGGCAATGGCATCGGCCACGGCTTTCATGTCTTTCCCGAATTTGGGTCCGAGCTTTTTGAAGTCGGGTTTGAGTTTCTTTTTGATTACCCCGTCGGTATCATACAAAAAGGTGAGTTCTTTCACATTAACTTCCGAAAGAATCAATTCCTTCACTTCTTCTACCAATTCTTTCATCCGCGGATTCAATACAGGAATACTCACTTTTCTGAGGGGTTGTCGAACCCGTATTTTTTCCTTTTTGCGCAGTGAAAGAATCATGGAGGAAATTTTCTGGGCATAGTCCATTTTTTCTTCCAGGTCCGTGTTGATATGATTGGAATCTGACAATGGAAAACGGCTCAGGTGAACGGATTCGCTTTCTCCGGTTTGCGAAGCATTCAAATCCATATACAGGCGGTCGGCAAAAAACGGTGCATACGGACTGATTAAGCGGCTCACGGTTTCCAGACAGGTGTACAGGGTTTCGTAAGCGGCCTGTTTTTCTTTGTTCATTTCGCCTTTCCAGAACACGCGGCGCGAAAGGCGCACGTACCAATTCGAAAGATCTTCGCACACAAAATCCTCAATGGCGCGTCCGGCCGGAGTGGGGTCAAAATCATCTAGTTTTTCTTCGGTGAATTTGATCAGGCTGTTGAGTTTTGATATAATCCAACGATCCAGTTCCGAACGTTCGGCCACGGGCACGGATTGGGTTTTGTCGAACACAAAACCGTCCACATTGGCATACAGCGCAAAAAAGGAATAGGTGTTATATAGCGTTCCGAAGAATTTGTTGCGCACTTCGGTAATGCCGTTCAGGTCGAACTTAAGGTTATCCCAGGGTTGGGCATTGGTGAGCATATACCAGCGGGTGGCATCGGCTCCGTAGCTGTCTAAGGTGGTAAACGGGTCAATGGCATTGCCGAGGCGTTTACTCATTTTTTGTCCGTTTTTATCGAGTACCAGTCCGTTCGACACCACATTTTTGTAGGCCACGGAATCAAAACAAAGCGTAGCGATGGCATGCAGGGTATAAAACCAGCCGCGGGTCTGGTCTACGCCTTCGGCAATAAAATCGGCCGGGAAAGCCGTGTTGTTATCTACCCGCTCTTTGTTTTCGAACGGATAATGCAATTGGGCATAGGGCATGGCGCCACTGTCGAACCACACATCAATCAGGTCGCTTTCGCGTTTCATGGGTTTGCCGTTCGATGAAACCAAAATCACCTCGTCGGCATAAGGACGGTGCAAATCGAAACGCTGATAGTTTTCAATGCTCATGTCGCCCGGTACAAAACCTGCCATGGGGTTTTTATCCATCAGGCCGGCCTGCACCGATTTTTCGCATTCGTGGAATAATTCTTCTGCCGAACCGATGCATTTTTCTTCCCCGTCTTCGCTGCGCCAGATAGGAAGCGGAATACCCCAATAGCGGGAACGGGAAAGATTCCAGTCGTTGGCATTTTCGAGCCAGTTGCCGAAGCGGCCTGTGCCTGTGCTTTCGGGTTTCCAGTTAATCGTTTTATTCAGCTCCGCCATACGTTCGCGCAGGGCCGTTACGCGGATAAACCACGAATCGAGCGGATAGTATAACACCGGTTTGTCGGTGCGCCAGCAGTGCGGGTAACTGTGTTCGTATTTTTCAATTTTAAAGGCTTTGCCTTCAATTTTAAGTTTCAGCGCCAGGCGTTCATCGGCGCTGAGGTATTTTTTCAGTTCGGGGATGATGGCTTTCAGCCGGGTTTGCTGCAGGCTGAGTTCGGCCGCTTTTTCCTCGTCGTTCAGGTATTCTTCTTTGATGTATTCGCCGGCAAAACCGAAGGTGTCATCCTGCATTTCGGGGCGGAATTTTCCGCGCAGATCTACCAGCGGAACGGGTTTTCCGTGTTCATCGGGAACGAGCATGGGCGGTACACCGGCTTCGCGGGCCACACGCATGTCATCCGCACCAAAGGTGGGGGCAATGTGTACGATGCCGGTTCCGTCTTCGGTGGTTACAAAGTCGCCGGGAATGATACGGAACGCCTTTTCGGGCGTTTCCATGGGTTGAGCATAGGGCAGAAGCTGCTCGTATTTAATATCAAGTAATTCTGATCCTTTAAATTCACTGATTGGAACGCAATTAAGATTTTTGGCACTTCCAATTATTTCGTTTAAAAGGATTTCATTAGGATTTGCCCTAAATCTTGCAAGGTCAAATTCTGGGATGTTGACATTTGGACCACTTACAATAAAACTTTCTTCATATTCTCTCGTAAAGAACTTTGGAATCAAGGCAGACGCCATAATTACAAAAACAGGAGTATTGTTATAAGGGTTTTTTGTTAGTACGAGTTTGTAATCCAAATTAGGGTTTACAGCCAAAGCGGTATTGGATGGCAATGTCCAGGGAGTTGTAGTCCAAGCTAAAAAGCATATTTCGAAACTTTTCCAATCAAAACACCATAAAAAGTCCTCAAGGTCTTTTCTCAGAGTAATTTTTTCATAAAAAAAATCTTTTTGTTCTTCAACAGCCTTAAACATGGCCACCACGGTATTATCTTTTACGGGGCGGTAGCAGCCGGGCTGGTTCAGTTCATGCGAGGATAAACCCGTACCCGCAGCGGGCGAGTAGGGCTGAATACTGTAGCCTTTGTACAGTAAATCTTTATCATACAGGCGTTTCAGCAGCCACCAGACCGTTTCGATGTATTTGTTTTCGTAGGTTACATAGGGGTTTTGCATATCTACCCAGTAGCCCATTTTTTCGGTGAGGTCGTTCCAGATATCGGTGTATTTCATTACCGCCTTGCGGCAGGCTTCGTTATATTCGGCAATGCTTATTTTTTTACCGATGTCTTCTTTGGTAATGCCCATTTCTTTTTCCACGCCGAGTTCCACGGGCAGTCCGTGGGTATCCCATCCGGCTTTGCGCTCTACCCGGAAGCCCTGCAGCGTTTTATAACGGCAGAATACATCTTTGATGGCGCGGGCCATTACGTGGTGAATACCGGGCAGGCCGTTGGCGCTGGGCGGACCTTCATAAAACACGAACGGTTTGGACGCGGGACGGCTTTCCACGCTTTTTTCGAAAATGCGGTTGCGCCCCCAGTGGGCCAATAATTCCTTATTGATTTCCGGCAGGTTGAGGCCTTTATATTCGGGATATCTTTTCATTTTATAAGTATCAAGTAGCAGGTATCAAGTATCAAGATGCTGGTAGCAGGTATCAGGATGAGGTATTTAGTATTGAGTATTAGGTATTGAGACGATTGTAAACCTAACCTTTCGCAACATAAATCCTTTAATGCCCGATAAACCTGTTTTTGCGGGGGCAAAGGTAATGAATTTGAGAGAAAATGAGGTCAGTTTGCTGTGACCCAATTAGAAAGAGGAAATGTCTTTATTGTATAGTTGTACAAGGCGTTTTTTTACAAATTGTCAACACTTGTCTTTAAAAAATGTCCTTCCCGGTTATATTTGTCTGAATCAATGAGTAGAATAACCCTATGACAATTCAACAATATACCGAATCGGTAAACCAGCGATTTAAACAGGGAAATGCCACCGAACACACGTTCCGGGGCGATTTGCAGCAACTGCTCGAAACGCTGTTGCCGGGCGTGCGGGCCACCAACGAACCCAAACGCCGCGATTGCGGAGCGCCCGATTACATTCTTACCCGCAAAGAAATTCCCATCGGATTTATTGAGGCCAAAGACATTGGCGATGCCGACCTCGACGGAACCAAAAAAACGGGAAACAAAGAACAGTTTGACCGTTACAAAGCCTCGCTCAATAACCTGATTTTTACCGATTACCTGCGCTTTTATTTTTACCGCGACGGCGAAAAAATGGCCGAAATAAAAATTGCCGAAGTGCGCCAAAAAACCCTCAGGGGCGGAAGTGAATTGTTTGAAAACGAAATTGTATCCCTGCCCGAAAATTTTGCGGCCTTTCAAAACCTGTTGCTTGACTTTGGCTCCCATGTTACCCAAAACATAAAAAACAGCAAAGAACTGGCCCGCATGATGGCCGGTAAAGCCCGCCTCTTGGCCGATGTGATTGAAAAATCGCTGCTTTCGGACAGTGAGGCCCATGAGGACAGTACCCTGAAAGACCAGATGAGCGCCTTCCGCGAAATTCTCATACACGACATTACGCCCAAAGGTTTTGCCGACGTGTATGCCCAAACCATAGCCTACGGACTCTTTGCCGCCCGTTTGCATGACCCTGATTTAGATACCTTTAGCCGGCAGGAAGCCGCAGAACTTATACCCAAGTCTAACCCGTTTTTGCGCAAACTCTTCGGTTATATTGCCGGGCCCGATATTGACGACCGCATCAAATGGATTGTGGACGACCTGATTGAGATTTTTTTGGCCTGCAACGTGGAGCAGATTCTGCAGAACTACGGGCGCAGCACCAAAATGGAAGACCCCATCATTCATTTTTACGAAGACTTTCTGAGCCAGTACGACCCTAAACTGCGCAAGGCCCGGGGCGTATGGTACACGCCGCAGCCCGTGGTGAATTTTATTGTGCGGGCGGTGGACGATATTTTAAAAACCGAGTTCGGATTACCCGCCGGCCTGGCCGATACCTCCAAAACCCGCATAAAAACCGAGGTACAGGGCAAAATGGCGGAGCGCGAGGTGCACAAAGTGCAGATACTGGACCCCGCCACGGGCACGGGTACGTTTTTGGCCGAGGTGGTAAAACACATACACCGCAAGTTTGAAGGGCAGCAGGGCATTTGGAGTAATTATGTGGAAAGCCATTTACTGCCCCGGTTGAACGGGTTTGAGCTGCTGATGGCCAGTTATGCCATGGCGCATTTAAAACTGGATTTACTGCTGAAGGAAACCGGCTACCAAGCCACCGGAAACCAGCGCTTTAGGGTGTACCTGACCAACAGTTTGGAAGAAGCCAGCCAGGAACGGCCCAATTTATTTATGTCGCAGTGGTTAACGGAGGAAGGCATACAGGCCGATGCCGTAAAGCGCGATACGCCCGTAATGTGCGTAATCGGAAACCCGCCGTATTCTGTGAGTTCGAGTAATAAAAGTCCGTGGATTGAAAAATTGACAGGCGATTATAAAAAAGATCTGAACGAGCGAAACATACAACCGCTATCTGATGATTATATCAAGTTTATTCGATTTGGTCAATATTTTATTCAGAAAAATGGTTTTGGAATTTTAGCATACATTTCAAACAATAGTTTTATTGATGGTATAATTCATCGTCAGATGAGAAAAGATTTAATGGAAACTTTTGATAAGATTTATGTTTTCGATTTACATGGTAGCACAAAGAAAAATGAAACTGCGTTGGATGGCACTAAAGATGAAAACGTGTTTGATATAATGCAAGGTGTCTCTATCAATATTTTCATAAAAAAAGGAAAGGGAGAAAAGAATCAATTAGCCAAAGTTTTCCATACTGAAATTTTTGGAAGAAGAGATTATAAATATGATTACATAAATTCAAATTCATTGAAAACCTTGAAATGGAATGAATTGGAAGATAATTCACCTAATTATTTTTTCACATTGAAGGATTTTCGTCAAAGGAAAAATTACGAAATGGGTTTTAAAATTGATTTTTTATTTATTCAAAGTAATGCTGGTTTAGCAACTGAGTATGATGAATTAGCGATTAAAAATTCAAAAAATGAAGCAGAAGAATTACTCAATGATCTGACAAGTAAAACATCAATTGAAATATTATCAAAGTTTCACCTAAATCCCAAGAAAATCATTAAGATACAGAATGCGATTGATGACTTAAAGAAAAATAAACCAGTTATTTTGCCAATTGATTACCGTCCATTTGATTATAAATATACAATATATACGGGTGCATCAAATGGAATAATGGGAAGACCAAGGGATGGCATTATGAAACATATGCTAAAAGAGAATGTTGCATTATTGACTTGTAGGCAGCAGACATCATTTAATTTTCAGCATGTTTTTATTTCAAATAAAATTTCAGAACGTTGTAGTGTTTCACTTCAAACAGGTGAAGTAAATTACATATTCCCAATTTATCTTTACAATGATATTAATAACCAGCAATCTATTGACTCAATAATTGAGCGCACCCCCAACTTAAACCCCGAAATAGTGAAGCAGATAGCGGAGCAGTTGGGTTTACCGTTTGTGCCGGAGAAACGCCCTTTGACTGGCTCAGGGATGCCCGCGGATTTCGCGCCCATAGACGTATTGGATTATATCTATGCGGTGCTTCATTCGCCTACTTACCGGGAGAAATATAAAGAGTTTTTTAAAAATTGATTTTCCGAGGGTGCCTTACCCCAAAGACCAAGAAACCTTTTGGAGACTGGTCAAATTGGGCGGAGAAATCAGGCAGATTCACCTGCTCGAAAGCCCCACGGTGGAAAAATATATTACCCAATACCCCGTAAGCGGGGATAATGTGGTGGGGAAAATTCGTTTTGAACACACCCCTGACCCCTCTCAAGAGGGGAAACGAGGGCGGGTGTATATTAACGATACACAGTATTTTGCCAACGTGCCCGAAACCGCCTGGAACTTTTACATAGGCGGCTACAGCCTGCCCAAAAATGGCTCAAAGACCGCAAAGAACGGGTATTGGATTTTGAGGATATTCTGCATTACCAAAAAATCATCGTAGCCCTGAGCGAAACAGACAGGTTGATGAAGGAGATTGATAGAATTGAAATTGAGTGAGTATGGAAACCATAAAAGAATTTATTGACAGTTTAAAAGAGCGATTCTCAAATCCTTTTTTATTTTCATTCCTTGTGTCATTCCTGATATGTAATTGGGAAGTCACGCTCACACTACTTTTTCGGGATATTGACCAGATTCAGGCATTGGGTTATGAAACCTATTATGCATTGATAAAAAGCAAAGTGAATTTTTTAAGTGGTTTGGTTTTTCCAATTTTGGGAGCTTTGTTCTATACATTTGGTTTCCCATTTTTACGTAGTGGAATACAACTCTTTAATTCTTGGCTATTTAAAAGAACAGACAAAAAGAACTTGGAGATACTTGAGGGTAGTTATATTGAAATAAATAAATATCTGACATTAAGGGATGACTATACTTCTAAACTAAAAAAGCTTGAAGAAATTATTAATCAGGAGGGTGTAACTTTCCAAAAATTAATAGATGAGGAAAAAAAGAATATTGAGCTTAGTAAAAAAGTTGAGGAATATGAAACATTTAGAAAACAGTCGAACGATTTAAGTATTTTAAATGGTAAATGGAAAAATACATTCTCTAGTGAAAAAGGGATGAATGGAAGTGAAATAGCAATTATTGAAGACGGCAAATACTATATATTAGAAAGGAACTACAAAAACCATGTTTTTGATATAGAAAATTTCTATTACGATGCTGCTTCGCAAAAAATATTTTTTGTGAAAATGCCTAAAGGGCTAAAAGCTGAAAACATGGAAACGTCTTATCTTCTTATTGATAACCTTAAAATATATCCTGATGGTTCAATGCAAGGTCATGAGAATTATGTTTTGGATATTAAGTACACAAAAATTGATGAATAAATAAAAATTTCTGAATTGAAAAAGATGGGCATATTGTTATTGATTTTGGGGCTGTTGATTTCGGCGGTCGGATTAATTCTGCTTGTAAACAAGCAGGAAGAGGTTCAGGTAAACACCACTAAAAATACACCGCCCGAAAAGACAAAACCTGCTGTTACTAATAACAAAGAAAAGGGCGATGCTTTTGAAGATTTTGTGATACAGAAAGTGGGTTCTGCACCCGGTATTTCATTTACGGGCAAAAACTCCGATTACCACAAAAACGGCATCAGTGCCACTGAAAATAAGGAACCCGATTTAAAATTTACGCATAAAAATACAGCCATAGCGGTGGAGTGTAAATGGCGCAAAGAGTTTGTGAACGGCAAAATAGACTGGGCCAAAGACTATCAGGTAGAAAACTACCACCGTTTTGAAGAAAAGCAAAAATGCTTTGTGTTTATTGCCATTGGCATAGGAGGGGAGCCGGGGAGTCCTAACGAATTTTACTTGGTTCCGTTATACAGGCTTACCAAAACCTTTGCTTCGCGGGAGTATATTTCGGAGTATATGTTAAACCCTGAAAAGGGTATTCGATATAATAGTACCAAGAAGGTATTTGTGCAATAAGTTCCGGCGGGTGGTAACAATCAGCGGAGGCAAAATAACCACCCGAGGAAAAAACCGGTCGGTGAAAACACCGACCGGGAGCAACAATAGTACCAAGAAGGTATTTGTGCAATAAATTCCGGCGGGTGATAACACCCACTGGAGACAGATAATTACCATTGGATAAAATAAGGGAAAACCGAAAGATTTCCCCTTTATTCTATTAAATAAAATTATTGTTTGAAAAAGGTTTGTGTACCTGTAAAAAGTAGTTCATTATTTAGGTTTCTCTCCAGAAATGATTTTAGTTCAGAAGATGAACTAAAGTTTTTATTTATACAATTTGAAACTTCTGAGAGAATAGCTGTAGAACCTGCTAATTCGATTTTAAACAATAAATATCCAGGATCAGTATTAATTTCATCAGCTTGTCTTTTTAAATTAAAAAAATTTGTAGTTCCGATTGTTGAAACATGCCCTTCGTAATAGGTCGTTACTTTAGTTTTAGTGCCAAATTCATCAAATTCATCATAAGATGTTGATAGTCCATAAACAAAATCAGATTTTTTTGCCATATAATAGATGGGGTTACTTCCATCCGGATTTTTTTCTCCGTCAGCACTTTCCCACTTTCCAAGCCAATTGATATCTATTTTGACATTTGGTTTGTCAATAGGAACTTGACTTTCATATGGACAGCCAGTAAATAGAATTAAGCCTAAAAAAAGAACGGTTAAGAGTTTAAATCTTGATTTCATTTTTGTTTTTAGTTTATGTTTTATTTTGATTCAGAATATGTTTTTATTTTTTCCAGTCTTTTTATTGCCGTGTTTGTTGCTTGAGCAGAAAAACGGTATTTACTGTAACGGGCAGTCCAAGATAAATCGAGCATTTGGTTGTAAATTGCGGCTACTTCCGTAGGGCAATGGCATTCAACCAATTTTCTCATTTCGTTGTGCCGTTTTCCTCTTTTTTTTGTCTGAACGCAATATTCTTCGAACCCTGTAACTTCAATTTCAGATCCTTCCTGATTTACTTTGATTGGGAAAATAGCATGTCTCAGATAATGCATTGAAGCATAAAATGCGGTTGTAATTACCCAATCATTAAATTCTCCCATATCAGCTAAATGGGTACATATTTTATAATTATGTTGAGCATGTTTATGCGACGTGTAATTTTCCTCCATAGGACAGATTGTATCCGTCAATCAACACTGCGTTAGGGTCAAAGTGGGGGTTGGCGGGGGTTATTATACTGGTAAAGTCGAAAGTGCTTTCGGTATTATTTGCCTTTTTTATTTCTACGCTTTTTTTATAAACCGACAAAAACTCATCTTTGCAGAAGTCGTCTTCGTTTACTAAAAACAACGCGGTGAATTGGTAAATATTTTTTACTTTCATGTAAACCATTTCACAGCTGAAGCCCGAGCTTCTAATAAACGCTAAAATTTCAAGGCTAAGTTTGGCTGCTCTTTCCAGGTTTTTATTCAAGGTTTCGAGCCTTAACTTATTATCGTTATCTACTTGATCTTTTCTACCGTTGAAATATGCATCAATAAGGTCATCAGCTGAAAATTGGCTGCCATTATTCCCTTTGCTGATTGGATTTAATGTCCAATCGTTTTGGGTAATGTGTAATGTTTTGGCTTCCATTTCGCTAATTTAGGTCTTAATTGGCTTGCAAACTTAGGTTATTTTTTAAAAATGCAAACAATAAACTGTTAAAATTTCTTCTTCTTCTAAAATCACGACCTGTGCTTAAATCATAATTTCCAAGCGTGAGCGGTTGTAGCGATTACCCCGCAGTACCGACGCTTCGGCGAGTACGAGGAGTAATAGAGGAAAACTCGACCCACCGGGGCACGCCCAAAAAATAAAAAAGCACTTCCCTGCAGAGAAATGCTTTTTATATGCGATGTATACCAAAGTATTAAAAGTGAAAATTGAACACGAGGTTATATAACATCATATTCACTTTGTTGAATTCGTAACGGGGATTATTGTAGGTTTCGCCGGCTTTAATTTTACCCACTACCAGCAGCTGAATGTCGAAACCGCGCAGGAAACCATTGAAGGCATAGCGCACATCGGCATTGATTTGTCCGTAGGAAGGCATACCGTATTTGTTGAGCGAGGCGTTTTTTGCATCCGGCATGTGTATGTACCCTCCGCCCAGTGAGGCTTTAATGCCGATTTTGGGTGCGAAATAATTTACTTTTCCCACCAGTGCGTGTACATTGCCGAACCCTTCGCTACGCTCACGGGGCAAAAATGTATAAAACGGATCGCGGCCCCATTCGCGCGGAAACAGGTAACGCCCGTGTGCGGTGATGTGGTTATAGTTGAGCGAAGTTTCCCAGTTTTTGTCTTTCCATCCGAAAGTTCCGCCTATGGTCATCGATTTGTTTCCCCGGCGCACATACGTTTTGGAAGGGTCGGCATTTCCGCCGTTGTTTATCGCATCCTGGCGAATGAACTGCATGCCGGTGAACAGTTTGGATTTGTTTTTTAATTGAAATGTAAAATCGGTTTGTAACATGGCGGTGTTGAGTACATTTTCAATATAATAATCCCAGACCTGAATTTTAAGGATGGGATTGGGGTTATAATGAATTCCCAAAACGGCTGTTCCTGCACTTTTAATGTTATTCAGATAGTTGGAAGGTGTACCGTCGGGGTTCAAACCCTGCGGAAATACCCCGATGGATTTGCCTCCCTGATACCATTTTACGGTTCCGCGTGGCGAAAATCCGTAAAGAAATCCCCCTTCGAAACGGGTGTTTTTCAGCTCGTTGATATCAAACCATAGACCTTCCACGCCGGAGGGACGCATACGTCCGTCCTGCAGGTTAATGAGCGGTGTGTTGATGAGTATTTTACCAAATTCAATATGTGATTTGCGAAAGTTATATTTGATGAAAAGTTCCTCCAGCCGGTCAAGGTCGTATTTATTGTGGCCGTCTTCCACGTCAAACAATCCTAATTCATAGCGGCTGGGTTGGTTGGTGAGGCTGTCATTTTTGGTAAAATCCGAAGAACCGATATTAAAGATGAAAAACCCGCTGATACCGGCTTGAAAACCTTTGAATCTGCCGGTTTCATATCGGAGTCCACCACCGGCGGCATTGGCAAAATAGTCGGTAAGTCCGGCACGGTTATCTGTTGCCATAAAGTAATAACGGATATGGCCGTGGGCTGTACCTGATCGGAATGCATATAGTAAAGAAGTGGAGTCTGTGGATTTGATATTTTTCCCTTTCCAGATTCCCGGACGTTCGGGGATATCCTGATGTTGTGCCAATACAGGGTGAAGCAGAGAGAAAAATAGCCCTCCTGCCAGTAGTATTTTTTTCATAATGAACTTTCTTTTTTAGAATCCAGCTTTGATGTAAAACCAGCCTTCGGCCTGTCGCGAAACGATATGCAGTATGCCGGCTTTTACATATCCGGCGGCCGGAGTGATTTCTTCTTTTTTGACATTTCGTTCGCTCATCGAAAACTCACAGGCGCTGAACAGAATTCCTTTTTTTGCATAACCTTCCAGTTTGGCGGTAACCACCGATTTGTCGGGTTGCAGCATGGTGAGCCCGGGCCCGTGGCAAACCACCTCTATTTTGGTTTCGGGAGCCACGGATGTTATATTTCCGATTTGTTTCATCAGGGCTTTGTGTGCCATGGTATCGGCTGTGGTCAGCTGAAATACGATGTTATATGCTTTGGTTTCTTCATTGCTGGTTTCGTTAAAAAAATCTGAAGCCATCTGACTGTTTGCTGCGATGAATGAACCCAAAAAGGCGATGATAAAAAGTGTCTTTTTCATGTTATATTTTGTTATTTAAATTCATAATCCACTCCCCAAACCTGAGTAAGCAGGGTTTCGGGAGCGTCCAGCGCTACGGCATTTTTGTGCGGGTTAGGCGCCACGGGCGAGTTGGCCTTTAAATAGGCTTTTAGGGTGCTGTGCAGCGTGAATTCCGTGTTTTTGGTTTCTTTCACGTTTTTGAACCGGCAGAGCATATCTTCAGGGTCGCCCTCGCGTTCGCATGCGCAGATGCTGTAGGTTTTGTTCAAATCGAGCGGAGCGTCGCCCACGGTTACGGTTTGAACACGTTTTCCCTTTTCGGCAAAGGCATTGAAGGTGACTTTCATGCCGTTGAATTTAATGACCCATCCGCCGAAACGCTCAGATGCATTTTTAGCAAACACGTTGTTTAATTCTTTTTCGAGCCATTCCTGAATTTGTTTTCCGGTAACTTTTCCGGTTCGTACCGTGCTGTTTACGGGGAGCATATCAAACAGATATCCGTTGGTAATGGGGATATTGCCTGTTTCATCTTTGGTTACCCGGGGCGGACAGAATCGGAACCCGTTAGATAACACGATATCCACTCCCGGAACCTGCCATTTCAGCGCATCCAGGATCATGGTGTCGATGGTGTTTTCTATCACAAAATACCGATAGAGCGGCACTGAACTATACCCGATTACATCGTAAATGTCCGATTTGAACGGTTTTTCATTTTCGTCAATCAGTGCTTTTACTTCTTTGTCGGCTTTGTATTTGTCGGCATCAATTTCAACCAGTTCGTATTCGTCTTTGATGATTTTTCCGTTTTCGACCGTGAGTTGTAATTGGCCCACAAACGAACCGAAGGCTCCGGGTTCTACCACTTTGGCGTATTTGCCGATGATGGGTTTGCGCACACGTTCATGCGTATCGCCGCCCAAAATGTAATCTACGCCCTTGCAGTATTCTTGATTGGAAAGGTGAATCTGTTGTGATAAACCCAAATGCGAAAGCAATATAACAAACTGGCATTGTTCCTGATTGCGCAGCACATCTATGTAATGGGCCAGATTTTCTTCGGGATGGGTATAGATGATTCCCTTGCTGTAATTGGGCGATTGACGAATGGGAACGAGCGGATCGGTATACGATAAAAAACCGATTTTTATGCCGGCCACATGCCAGGTATGATAAGGCTGAAAAATGAGCTCTCCTTTTTTTCCGTCGCCCAAATCGTGATACATATTGGTGCAGATTTTAGGCGCATGAAGCGAACCCAATAACTTCTGCATGGCTTTTTTGTAATAAATCACCTCCCAGTTTCCAGGAATGTACAAATCGTAGTTTAAGGCATTTAAAATGGGTACAATGGCTTCTCCCGTGGTTTTTACGGAGAGTTCGCTGCCCTGAAACATATCACCCGTGTCGATTAAAAAAGTGTTAGGAAATTTTTTCCGTTCCTGTTTCAGATAGGTGGCTAATTGGGCATATCCGCCTGTTTTACGGAATACCGATTTGCCGTTTTCCCAAAAAAGTTCATCGTGCGGATGCACCTGACAATGCACATCGGTGGTCTGTAATATATTGATTACAGTTGGTTTGCCTTCTTCTGTTATATTCAGCGGATTTTCTTCAGCATGGCTGTTGCCTGCAAGAACAGAAAGGGGCTGCAATAACCCCGCAGAAACACCTGCCAGGCTCATCTTCTTAATAAAATCTCTTCTTTGCTTTGTCATAATTTACTTTTTTGAGTAAAACTCTTTAATCGGATTAAAAGGACCGTATTTGTGCTGTTCTTCCGAAAAACTGTCGGCATAAGGGCCGAAAGGATGATCAATCGGTTTTTTAGCAATATCGGGCCAGTCTTTGGGTACATTTTTATGCGGCCTTTCCTGCGAATTTACGTAAGCGGCCACATCCCATGCTTCTTCATCGGTGAGTTGCGGACTGTTATGTGTGGCTCCCAAAGGCATGTTATATTTTACATATTTTGCAAAATTACTCATGCGGTACAAACCGGCTGCATCATTATAACTGTGTTTTCCCCAAAGCGGCGGAAAGGTATATTCGCTTCCGTCGGGCAGTAACTGTCCCTGACCATCGGCCTGGTGACAACTTTGGCATTTGGCTTCGTATACCGATTTTCCTTTTACGGGGTCAGCGGCCCGATCCAAAAAGGCTAACTCTTTTAGTCCTGAACCTTCTGCTTTTTCTCCTTTTTTTACGTTCGTTCCCAAAAATTCGATATACGATTTGATGGCTTGCATTTCTTCGCTTTCTACCTTGAGCGGTTTACCGTTCAGGCTTCGTTCAAAACAATCGTTCACCCGTTTATAAATATCTTCTTCCTGTCCGCTGCGTGCCCTGAATTTGGGATACGTGGAGGCCACGGAACCGTAATTGTTCCCGAATATACGGGTGCCTGCATCCAAATGACAGTTTTGGCAATTTAGTCCGTTGCTGATTTTAGCCACAGAACCGTTCGGGCCTAAATATTTGGAAGTATGGGCAATCAACTCTTTCCCGTATTCTACCTGTTTTTTCAGCCCTGCATCGGTGATGGTATTTATATCGGGCGCTTTCCAAAATCGGGATTCATCATCGGCTTGTTTTGTGTTGTCTGTTATATCGGCAAGAACCGGCGTTGATTTTTTCTGAAACACTTTTTCAATCCGATCCCTATTTACATACAGGATTGGTAATGCCAATAACACCATAGTAAGAAGAATCAGCGTTCTGATTACTTTTCTGAAGAGTGAAAGTACTTCTTCGAATCCGTCTTTGGGGCTATTTGTTTCCACGATAGAAAAGGATTATTGATTGCTATTAATGCGGCAGTTTATCTTTAATCACACCATATAAAAAGGTACCCAATGTGGCAAATAAAAAGACGACAGCCATCGTGAGGTATCCATAACCGATATTTACCACCATCGGTCCGGGACAAGCTCCGCTTAATGCCCAACCCAGGCCAAAAATGCTTCCTCCGATAAGGTATCGGGCAACGGATTTTTCTTTTGGATGAAACTGAATGGGGTTACCTTCGAAATCGCGAAGTTTAAATTTTTTAATCAACGCCACACCAATTACACCCAAGGTTACTGCGGTTCCGATAATTCCGTACATATGAAATGACTGAAACCGGAACATTTCCTGAATACGGTACCAGGACAACGCTTCTGATTTGGCCATTACAATACCAAATACAATTCCTACAACTAAAAATTTAATGAATTTCATGTTCTATTTTCTCAACAGTTGATTTAAAATATTAGCGGTAAAATGCCAAAAGTCATAATGAGACCCCCGATAAAAAAGCCAACTACGGCTATTATGGATGGAATCTGTAAATCTGAGATTCCGCTGATGGCATGCCCGGAGGTGCATCCGCCGGCATAACGTGCACCAAAACCCACCATTAATCCGCCTAGGGCGAGAATGAGAAACCCTTTTACTGAAAATGCGGCTTCCCAACTGAACAGCTCTTCGGGTTGAACCGATGTGGGAGCTGCAAATCCTAAGGCCGATAAATCGCTGATGGTGGATTGTGAAATCTGCACGGCTTCGCCGTTTGATAAAAATTGATTGGCTATAAATCCGCCAATGATGGCCCCCACCAGAAATACCAGATTCCAGATTTGGGTTTTCCAGTTGAAATTAAAAAACGGTACTTTTTTTCCGGCTCCGGCTACGGTACATATCGTTCTTAAATTGGCAGAAAATCCGAACGATTTTCCGAAGAATAATAAGATAAACATAATGGATGAAATAATGGCTCCGGAGAACCACCAGCTCCAAGGTTGTTGAATAAATTCTATAACAGATTGCATAATTAATTAATGTGATATGAAATAATAGGTTTGAACATATGATTAATCAGTTTTTCGGTGGCGCTGGAGTGAAAAATGCCTCCCTTACCATGCGTACCGATACATACAATGTCCATTTCATTCATCTGGTTAAAGTGTATCACTCCGTTTTCCACGTCTTTGTCCATGAGAATATGGCTATCGTATGAGTGGATATTATTTATCTCTGCAAATTTTTTCATACCTTCCGAAATCTTGTTTTTTTCTTCTTCCGAATGGTTTTTGCAGATATGCAGAAAATGGACACGCGTATTGAATGCACGAATTAATTTATGCAGCAGCGTTAAGTCCTGATTTTGAATATCCTTAAAATCATGTACAAACAAGATGTTTTCTATAACAAGATCAGAACGGTCGCACATGAGTGATAATACGGGAACCGTAGATTTTCGGGCAACCATCTGGGTCTCACTTCCTGAGAGTTTTTCTTTCCATCCCCAGGCTCCTTTAGTTCCCATGACAATCAAATCGAAACGGTTGTTTTGTGCATGTTCAATCACGGCCTGTGTGGTTTTACCGGCTACTAATTTTACTGAAATATGATCTCCATATAAGGTTCTCAGATTCTGTAATTTTCGTTCGGCAATTTCTTTTTGTGTTTTTACATAATTCACATCAATCTCACCACAGGTCTGTATCAGACCGTTCGGGTCGATGGTTACGGTGTCTGGCACATTGAGTACATGTAGAAATTCAATCTGTATATCTGTTTTTTCAGCCAGTTTTTTTACCATCAGATAGGCAAATTCTGCCTGTACCGAAAAATCGGTGGGAATTAAAACGTTTAATTTTTCCATGTTGAATTAGAAATATGAATGCGCTTATTATTTTACTTCTTCGTATTCGGGTTCTTTGGATGTGTTGACTTTGCGCGGCGTTACCTCGCATCCCGCAGGTCCGCAACATCCTATATTAAATACAGCGGTTCCCACAAGAAGAATACCCAAACCGGCAAACCACACTTCAGCGGCCATAACTGCCTGAATAGTCAGCAGAATGCCCATGGAAAGCCTGAATACTCTCAGAAAATTCCAATGTTTGAAAATTCGGTTTTTCATTTGCCGTTATTTTTTGCTGTTTTTCAATACAGCACTTACATCCTGCCAGGTGCCTCCGTTTACCACATTGGTAATTCCGTTTTCCTGTAAGATGGATTTTGCCTGTCCGCTCCGGCTGCCGCTCCGGCAAAATACCACTACCTGCTCTTTGCCTTTAAATTCGCCCAAACGGCTTTTAACTTCATTCAAAGGAATATTAATGGCTCCGGGAGCACTTCCTTCTGCAAATTCCTGGGGTGTTCTTACATCCACAAGAAATGATTTTTCATACGGAATTTTAGTTTGCGCCTGTGAACTGCAAGAGGTAAACAGGGCTGCCTGAATCACTAAAACAAAAAATGCGGCTACTGACAATACTTTTGTACTTTTCATAATGTGTTATTTTTTTAATGCGGATATTACAGAGGTTACCGGACCACCGTTGGTTACATTGTTGAATCCGTTTTGATTTAAAATAGATTTTGCCTGACCCGAACGCATACCACTGCGGCAAAAAACGATGATATGGTTTTTTCCTTCAAAGCGTTTGAGGCTGTTGCCGATTTTATCCAACGGAATATTTACGGCTCCTTTTGCCGTGCCGGATGAAAATTCGCCGGGACTGCGCACATCTACCAGAAAGGCTCCATTTTTTACCAATTCGGCAATGTCTTGTTTGGGCTCTCCGCCTCCAAATAAATTACTGAAAAATCCCATGTTGATTGTATTATGTTATATTTTGTTTTACAAATTTATCCTACCCCGATTGCTTATTCGGCAACATTTGTTACACAAGTAAAATCGTTAACTAAAAAGGGAGGCAAATGCCCCCCTTTTTAGCTTTGAATTGACTTAAAAAATTACCCGTTTGTTTTTGTAAGCTTACTTTGACACACAAAATCAGTTTTTGGAATTGTTGTTTCTGAAATGGCTTTGAATCCGCCTTCTACTTCCGTGAAATTACGGTATCCGCGGGCCTGCAGAATACTGGCGGCAATCATACTGCGGTAACCGCCTGCACAATGCATAAAGAAATGCTCCGACGGATTGATGTCGCGCATCCACTCATTGATGTACGCCAGCGGTTTGCTGTAGGCATCCTCTACGTGTTCGGCTTCATATTCAGATTCCTTACGAACGTCCACCACCACAGATTCTCCGGCTTTAAAACGTTTTGAAAATTCTGCCGCCGTGATGCGGTCAACCGAATCGGTTTCGCGGTTTTCTGCTTTCCAGCTTGCAAATCCGCCATTCAGATAACCCAGTATATTGTCAAATCCGACACGGCTGAGGCGGGTTACCACTTCTTCTTCTTTACCGGGTTCCGTAACCAATAGAATCGCCTGTTTTACATCGCCGATCATTGCACCCACCCACGGAGCAAAGTCACCGTTGATGCCGATATTTACGGATTGGGGAATAAATTCTTTGGCAAATTCTCCGTTGTTTCGGGTATCTAAAATCAATGCACCCGATGCTTCGGCTAAGGCTTCAAATTCAGCGGGAGTAAGCGCCGTAAGTCCTTTGTTTAAAACAGTTTCAAAACTTTCGTACCCTTTTTTATTCATAGCCACATTGGCCCCGAAATATGCGGGAGGGGGAAGAAGTCCGTCGGTTACGGCTTTAATGAACGATTCCTTATCCGGTTGGTTAAGGGCATAATTCATTTTTTTCTGGTTGCCCAGGGTGTCAACCGTTTCTTTCATCATGTTTTTACCGCAGGCAGATCCTGCTCCGTGCGCAGGATACACAATCACATCGTCGGCCAAAGGCATGATTTTGGTGTTCAGGCTTTCGTATAAAAGTCCGGCTAACTGCTCTTGGGTCATATCTGCCGCTTTTTGCGCCAGGTCGGGTCTTCCTACATCGCCCAAGAACAGCGTATCGCCCGAGAAAATGGCATGGTCTTTTCCGTTTTCATCAATAAGAAGATAGGTGGTGGATTCCATGGTATGACCGGGCGTGTGAAGTACTTTGATTTTCACGTTTCCGATTTCAAAAATCTGTCCGTCTTCAGCCACAATGGCTTCAAATTCACATTTCGCGTTGGGTCCGTAAACAATAGGTGCGCCGGTGTTTTTACTTAAATCCAAATGGCCTGAAACGAAATCGGCGTGAAAATGTGTCTCAAAAATGTATTTGAGTTTTACGTTATCCTTTTCCAGTCTTTCCAGGTAAGGCTGAATTTCTCGGAGCGGGTCAATAATGGCCGCTTCGCCGTTTGATGTGATGTAGTAGGCTCCTTGTGCCAGGCAGCCTGTATAGATTTGCTCTATGTTCATTATATATTTGTTTTTATGTTTATAACCGATTCGTGTGGCCGTTTAACGGCATTATTTCAATATTGTTTCTTTTATAAGAATGTAAATTCCCATCACGAGAACAAACCATCCGAAAGCAGGTTTGAGTTTGGCTCCGTCAATTTTTTTGGATAGAAATGATCCGATAAAAATTCCACCTACGGCAAAAGCGGTTACGGTAAGCATTAATGTCCAGTCAATCACGGTTTCGCCACCTTCTCCAAAAAATCCGATGAGCGATTTCAGGGCTATGATTACCAACGAGGTGCCTACGGCTTCTTTCATGGGAAGTTTGCTGAGTACCACCAGCGCCGGAATAATCAAAAAGCCGCCTCCTGCGCCAACCAGTCCGGTTAACACACCCACTACGGCACCTTCAATAAGAATAAGCGGATAATTGAATTTTTGAACTTCGGGTTTTTCTTCGGTTTTGGGTTTATCCTTTTTTATCATGCTGTACGAAGCGGCAATCATCAGAATGGCGAACAACAGCATAAGCAATATACTTTTGGTAACCATAAATCCGCCTACGGAAAATACTTCATCGGGAATGGCGGGCACAATGTAGGCCCGGGTAAGAAATACGGCAATAATGGAGGGAATGCCGAAAATGATGGCCGTTCGGATGTTTACCAATCCTTTCTTAAAATAATTGGCAGAACCTACGGCACTCGTGGCGCCCACTATAAAAAGGGAGTATGCTGTGGCTGCCACAGCATCAACTCCCAAAAGATAAACCAATACGGGAACGGTGAGAATACTTCCTCCTCCGCCAATTAAACCCAATGCAACGCCTATCAGAATCGAGGCTAAGTAACCTATTATTTCCATGCTTTAAATGTATGTGTTTTTGACGAGGCAAATTTCCAAACCTATGTACCGTTCTACGGCAACTTTTGTTACCGAAGACAAAAAAGTTCATTTTTATCCCGAAAGGTTATCCGAATAATTTTTGGGAAAGACCCCGGGAAAATGTACTTTCGCCCACGAATTTAAACAGATTATGAGCGTACTTGTAAATAAAGATTCCCGCATTGTAGTTCAAGGTTTTACGGGAAAAGAGGGCAGTTTTCATGCCGAACAGATGATTGCATACGGCACTCAGGTGATTGGCGGAGTTACTCCCGGAAAAGGCGGAACCCGCCATTTAGACCGTCCTGTGTTTAACACAGTAGCCGATGCCGTTAAAGAAGGCGGAGCTAATGTTTCCATCATATTTGTACCTCCCGCATTTGCGCCCGATGCCATTATTGAGGCGGTGGAAGCCGGAATCAAAGTGGTGGTGTGCATTACCGAAGGTATTCCGGTGAACGATATGATTGCCGTAAAAGAATTTGTAAAGAAAAACGGTGCCACGTTAATCGGTCCGAACTGTCCCGGGGTTATTACGCCTGAAGAAGCGAAAGTGGGTATCATGCCCGGTTTTGTATTCAAAAAAGGACGTATCGGAATCGTTTCAAAATCAGGAACACTGACCTATGAAGCCGCTGATCAGGTAGCTAAGGCAGGGCTGGGTGTTTCTACGGCTATCGGAATCGGTGGAGATCCAATTATCGGAACGACTACCAAAGAAGCCGTGGAATTATTCATGAACGATCCCGAAACGGATGCCATCGTAATGATTGGAGAAATCGGCGGTACGTATGAGGCCGATGCTGCCCGTTGGATTAAAGAAAACGGCAACAAAAAACCGGTGGTGGGTTTCATTGCCGGACAAACCGCTCCTAAAGGCCGTAAAATGGGTCATGCCGGAGCCATTGTAGGCGGAGCCGATGATACGGCAGAAGCCAAAATGAAAATCATGGCTGCCTGCGGAATTCACGTGGTAAATTCACCTGCAGAAATCGGTAAAACCATGGCAGAAGTACTCAAAGGAGTAATTGCTTAATTCACATTATTATACAATACGAGAAAAGCCCTTTACTGTAAGGGCTTTTTTTATGTCAGTTCTTTACGGGAATTTTGGATAAGATACACACCCAGGTAATAGCCGCCCACGGCGGTAGAAATATGCCATAGCCAATGTGTTCCCCAGGGCATAAAATCCAATTCTATTTTTTCATCGGCAAAACGGAAGAGTAAGGCCAGAATAAAAAATCCTACGGCCGAGAAAAAGTGGGTAGCATGTGAAAATTCGGTTTTTCGCAGAAAAAGAAAACAAGGCAAAAAAAGCATCACTCCCCGCACAAAATACCCTGCCGATATTTTATCCTGACCCGAAAGAAAAGCCCCCGATAGATAGGTGAGAGCTATGAATATTCCCACTACAAGTATTATCCATATTTTTTTAGGAAGCACTTTGAGCCACATCCAGATGCTGATTCCCAGCGTGAGCAATACAATAGGTAAAACATCCATAGCCAATAACCAGGGCGACTGCCTGAAAGCGTGAAATAAAGTGCTTCCCAATCCGCCAATAACGAGCATGGGCGAACAGAAATACACCAAAAAGGCATGTTCGAAATAGCGGCCTCTTAACTGATACAAAAAGATAAATGCCGGAATCAGAAAACTCAAGGAAGAATAAGCATTCCAGGGTTCTACAATCAGCACAGAAAGGTCTGTAGTTTCTTTATACAAAGGACCTCCGTCAGGGACACTTAAAATGGGATGTTGAGAAAAAAACATGGTTGTGTAACTATCCGAAATGCGTTTGGTTTTCAAAGATGAAAAAAAGTTGCAGAATTTTAACCCCATTAAAAACCCAGTAGTGAGCCATCTGGACAATAAGCTACGCTCTGTCAACTAATAAAAGGAGTGCAACCTATTATTATTTTTCTGTTACTTTGTACAGTTCCCGTAACATCATGGAAAAAATACTGATTAAAAATGCCCGGGCGGTTTTCCCGGGTCAGTCCGAACACGGAAAATCCCTTGATATTTTCATTGAAAACGGTGTAATAACCCAGACAGGAAGTGGAATTTCTTATGATTCTGCCCGGGTGATATCGGGTGAAAATCTGCATGTGGCTCCCGGATTTTTTGATTTTTCAGTAACTGTGCCCGATCCCGGTTTTGAGTATAAAGAAACCATTGAGAGTGCCTGCCGTGCGGCCAAAAAAGGCGGCGTAACGGGTATGGTAATCATGCCGGACGGACAACCCTGCAACGATGCCAAAGGAACGGCTGAACTCAGGCTTCGCAAAGCCCAATCGAGCGGCGTTCAGGTGATAACGGCCGGTGCACTTTCCAAAAACATGGAAGGCAAGGAACTGAGTGAAATGTATGACTTGTACACAGCAGGATGTACCGTGTTTACCGACAACAAACATCGGGTGAAAAACTCCAAACTGCTTCAACTGGCTTTATTATACACCAAACCCTTTGGCGGACTGATAATGCATACGCCGGGCGATACTTATGTAGCTCAAAATGGGGTTGTGAATGAAGGCGAAGTATCAACCCGGTTGGGTTTACGCGGAATTCCCTCACTTTCAGAAGAATTGGGTTTACAGCGGGATATTTATCTGGCCGAATACTGCGATTCCCGTTTGGTGGTGGGTCCTGTCACCTGTACCCGATCGGTAGAAATTATCCGCAAAGCCAAAGCCGATGGCATTCAAATAATCGCTTACACGGCTCCTCACTATCTGCTGCTCACCGACGATGAATTGAATTCGTATGATACCTACGCCAAACTGGATCCGCCGCTAAGAACAAGTGCTGATGTAGAAGTGTTGAAAAAAGCTGTAGAAGAGGGGATTATTGATTTTTTGGTAAGCGATCATACGCCCCAGGATGCCGAGCATAAAATGGTGGAATTTGAACATGCCGCTTTTGGCATGAGTGCGTTGGAAACATTTTTCAGTGTGGCACGCACAGCCATGAAAAACCTTCCGCTCGAAACGCTTATCCATCGCATGAGCATAGCGCCCCGTAATATTTTAGGAATTCCGGTTCCCACACTGCAAGTAGGCGAAAAAGCCTCACTGGTGATTTTTGAACCCGACAAGGAAGTGGTTTATGATACCCAAAATTGGGAAAGCCTCTCTAAAAATTCGCTGTTCATAGGTAGAACACTCACCGGAAAAATTATTGATTGCATATCGTAGGTTTAATTATTGGTTAAAATATGCGGACGTTTGATTTCCGTATTAAATTTGTTTCACATCTATAAAATTGAAAAAATGAGAATATTCGTTTTGTTATTTGCCATGCTTTCCGCAGGCATTGCCTTTTCACAAGCTCCTGTTACCCAAACTCCCAAAGAAGACGGACTGTATGCCCGTATTACGGTTACTCAGGGCGAGATTATGATTAAACTGGAACACGAAAAAGTGCCCATGACTGTGGCTAATTTCGTAGGACTGGCCGAAGGAAAAATTAAAAATGACGCCAAACCCTTAGGAACTCCTTATTATGACGGTCTTAAGTGGCACCGCGTGATTTATCCGTTTATGATTCAGGGGGGTGACCCTCAAGGAAACGGAATGGGCGGACCCGGTTATAAATTTAAAGATGAGTTTCATCCTGATCTGAAACATAACCGTGCCGGTGTGCTTTCTATGGCTAATTCGGGTGCGGCAACCAACGGTAGCCAATTTTTTATTACTCATAAAGATACTCCCTGGTTAGATAATAAACACAGCGTGTTCGGTTACGTAATCAGCGGACAGGATGTGGTGGATAAAACCAAACAGGGTGATGAAATCAAAAAAGTGGAAATTCTTCGTATCGGTAAATCGGCAAAAGCGTTTGATGCCGCCAAAACATTTGAAACCTTACGGGTAAAATAAATTATTGAATCATTTATTCAGAGCCATCCTTAGGGGTGGCTTTTTTTTGGTTCTCTTCTTGGGTTTATTTTCTTTTTCCGGTAAGCCGTCTTTATATTTATCATAATTCAGTTTACCACCCCAAAGACGCATCTGATTCAGAATAAATTGCTGCCGTCCGCGGGTGTATGAACTGGGGTTTTTGGCAGAAAATCGCCTGGGATTGGGAAGAATGGCAGCAATCAAAGCCGCTTCTTCTTTGGTAAGATTAGCTGCACTTTTATTAAAATAGGCTTTGGAAGCAGCTTCGGCTCCGTAAATTCCATCGCCCATTTCAATAGAATTTAAGTATACTTCCATGATGCGTTCTTTACTCCAGAATAACTCAATCAGAAATGTAAACCACACTTCCAGCCCTTTACGGATATAATTCCGTCCATGCCACAGAAATACATTTTTGGCCGTTTGCTGCGATATGGTACTGGCTCCTCGTAATCTCTTTCCTTCTTCATTTTCCTTTTGTGCTTTTTCAATAGCTCCCCAATCAAATCCGGAGTGTTTCAAATAATTTTGATCTTCAGAACAAACAACCGCGAGCTGCAGATGGGGCGAGATTTTTTCAAACGAAACCCAGGTGTGCTGCACGGGAGGAGCCGAGCCTTTTTCTCGTTTTTCAAACTTTCTGAAAATCATAAGCGGAGTGCCCGGCACAGGAGCCCATTTATAGACCAATACGCCCAAAATGCTGAAGATGAAAAATCCAAGTACGGCATAAAGTAAGAAACGGGTAATTTTTTTAAACCACGATTTTTTACCCGTACTTTTTTTAGGAGATTTCGCTGCCTTTTTATTTGGTTTTGTTGCCAAAATAAGATGATTTAGTTTGTTATATGTTGAATAGCGATTCGTTAAGCTGCAGGCTGTTTATACTTGTTTTGGGGTATTCTGGAATAGTCAGCAGACTTATTCCTCTCAGGGCATTGATCATCAGAATTTCGTCGGCCTGTTGTAAATCTTGAAAGGTAATGACTTTTTGGTTGAAGGAATATCCCCATTCAGGTAATTTTTTGGAGAGATGTTGCAGCATTATCCCTTCAATGCCTCCTGCATTAGAAGGGGGAGCCGTGTATTGGTTTCCTGTACGTAATAGCAAATTCCCTGTGGCGGTTTCTGCGATTTCGCCGGATGTATTTAGCAGAATGGCTTCTTCAGCTCCCGCTTTTTTAGCTTTTCGAAGGGCATCTGCATACACGGCACTTCCCGGTTTTTTAAAAGGGGATAAGATACCAGGAGCCAACGGCTGGTCGGTATACAGGATGGCCTTTAGATTTCGGTTTATGTTTTCAAAATCAAAAGCCTGTAATTCAATCAGAATTTGAGCGTTTTTTTCATTTGAAACATACAATCCTCCGCCCGTTCGGAACCAGGTAAGCCTCATTCTTCCGTACCGGCCAAGTTCATTTTCTTCAGCCAGTGTTTTAGTTATATTTTTTAATTCGGAATAATCGGGTAATTGTAGTTCTACTTCCAGCAAAGAGGCGTGTTTATGAGCTCTTTCGGCATGTAAGGAATATAAGGGTATTTCAGATTGTGTATATAACAACGTTTCAAATCCGCCGTCGCCGTATTTCCATAATCTTTCCAATGCAGAGGCCGGAATATCCTGTAGCCGGGTAAATGAGCCGTTAAACCAGACGCGGTTCATCACGAAATAATCTGATTGAAAAGTTGGATAGCCAGTTCGGGTTTGCTGAGTAATGTAATCATCACGCCAAAAATAGCCCCGAAAAGATGCGCATCGTGACCGATATTATCGCCCCCTCTTTTGCCCATATACCATGAATAAACCAGATAGACCACGCCAAAAATTATGGCGGGTACCGGAAACGGAATAGGAAATATGAGCATGCGCGAAAAAGGCTGCTGCAAAATAAAGCAGAACAGCACGGCAGATACGGCACCCGAGGCGCCTACGGCATTATACCATTCATCGTGTTTATGTTTTTCCAATGAATATAAGCTACTCATGGGTAAGGCTCCCAGATAAAACAAGGCATAAGCCAAACTTCCGGTGAGTCGGTTTCCCGTAAGGTCCTGAAAAAAATATTCAGCATAACGACCAAACATGAACAACACAAACATGTTGAAGAATAAATGAATGAAATCGGCATGTACAAACCCCGAAGTTAATAACCGATGATACTGGCGATACTGTGTTATATAATAGGCATTGAACTTGAGCTTATGAAAAAGCTCTCCGTTGTTGAACGCAGACAGCGAAACCAATACATTGGCTACAATAAGAAAAAGATTGGCCGATAGTTCTATGTCCATGGGATTGATTTTGCTGTACTTCGAAGTCTATTTTTCGTCGGGGGTGTTATAATCTTTTTTGCCATGAAGCACCTGTTCTTCGCAGAATTCAATGATTTTCCCGGCAATATCCAGTCCGGTGGCCCCTTCAATTCCTTTTAATCCGGGCGAAGAGTTTACTTCGAGAATAAGCGGTCCGCGCGAAGATTGGAGCATATCCACGCCCGCAACGGAAAGGCTCAGTGCTTTGGCGGCATTCACGGCGGCACGCTCTTCTTCTTCGCTGAGTTCAATTATAATTCCTTTGCCGCCACGATGCAGATTGCTCCGGAATTCCCCTTCTTTTCCCTGTCGTTTCATGGCGCCTACCACTTTGCCGTCCACCACAAATGCCCTGATATCGGCTCCTCCGGCTTCTTTGATAAATTCCTGCACTAGAATATTTTCTTTTAAGCCGGAAAACGCTTCAATTACCGATTTGGCGGCTTTATCTGTTTCGGCGAGCACTACACCCAAACCTTGTGTTCCTTCTAATAATTTAATGATAAGCGGAGCGCCCCCTACTTTTTTAATCAGCGAATCCACATCATCGTCTTTGGGAAATTTGGCAAACACGGTTTTGGGAAGACCCACTCCCTCACGCGAAAGAATCTGCATGGAGCGCAATTTATCACGGGAGCGCACTATACTCTGCGAGGTATTGGCCAAAAACACACCCTGCACTTCAAACTGACGAACCACCGCCGTTCCGAAAAAGGTAACCGAGGCTCCGATTCGTGGGATTACGGCATCTAAATCTTCAATACGCTGACCGTTGTAATAAACCGCCGGGTTATTCTGTTCTATCAGAACCGAACATTTGGTATGGTCAATAACCATAACTTCGTGCCCCCGTTGTTTGGCGGCTTCGTATAACCTGTGAGTAGAATAAATATTCATACTCCGTGACAGAATTCCAATTTTCATGTCGTTGGTGTTATTTAATATTATTTTGTTTCAACGGTCTTTTTTTTCGCTTTTTGTTTTTCAGAACGATCCTTGACTGATACATCTACCACAAACCGTTTCTGCAAGAATTTTCGTCCCAGCAAAATCGGAAATTTCATTTTAGATCGGTCGGTAATGGAAAATACGGTTTCAATATCGCGCCCGAAAATGCGTACGGTGGTTTTAATCAGATAACGTTCTTCAATTTTGCCGGAGGAATTTTTCACCTTTTTCTTATTCGTGTACGGAAAAAAGAACGGTGTGGCATCGTAGGCTTTGTCAGTCCAGTGCAGTGGGATGATTTTCAGCATTTTTATACCGTCTTCGTCCGTTACCACATCAATAAGGCTGCAGTGCATGGAACAGCCGTATGCCCCGGTGTCAATTTTAGCATCTACTTTTTCCAGACCCAGTTTTGGCAGGTCAATTTTTTCGCTGCGTCCTACCACCGGCTTTACTTTGGCTGCTTCTACCTTATATTTCTCAGGATTTAATGACATGTTACTCTTCGGCGTTATCGATAGCTCGGTTAATAAAATCAACAAACGGTTTTTGTGCTTTAAATGCTTCGGCCAGTTTTTTTCCAAAATCGGGCGAAGTAACTTCGGCTTCGGTGTAGGATCGAGAAACCACAAAATGTTTGTTTACCAGATAGGGTATGGAAGCATGATCGGGTTCAAATCCTTTGGGCGCATTTTTAAGTTTTTCTATATCATCCAGTCCTTTAAAATGAGCCAGAAACGATTTGCTTTTCATAATTTTTTCAAACTCCGGAAGGCAGAAATAAATCTCGTTTCGTACGGCTTTCAGCACTTCGGGCAGAGGAGCATATACACCGCCTCCGGCAAACAACGTGCCCGGCTCCAAATGAAAGTAATAACCGGCATGCGTTTTCTTTTTTCCGCCGGGGGTTATGCTGAATGCAAAATTAGTTTTGTAAGGATCTTTATTGGCAGAAAAACGCACATCCCGATTGATTCTGAACACACATTTAGCCGGATCAAGCCCGGCTACCGAAGCATCGAATTTTACAATTTCATTCAGCACAAATCGCGTAAAATCAATAAATTGTTTTCGTTCTGTTTCATAGGTTTTGCGGTTTGCATCAAACCATTCTTTGGTATTATTCTTTTTCAGTGAATTCAGAAACGTAAATGTGCTTTTGGAAATCATATCTTTCTGTTAAGGGAGTTAAATGTATAAAGGTTTTTAGTATTTACACTTCGGTTAACAGATAATTTTGATTCTTGTTTCTTCAGCAAGTTTCTTGAAATTCGGACTTATATCTCTATCTGCAGATTGTCATACGCAGCATAAATTCCCTCCGGAAGTTCTTTTTCAATATCGGCATGTAATCCCAACTTGTGCGAAATATGGGTCAGATAGGCTTTTCCGGGTTTTACTTTTTCAATGATCTGCAACGCTTCGGCAAGCGAAAAATGTGAATAATGTTTTTCTTTTCGGAGTGCATTAATCACAAATACCTTGCTCCCTAGAATTTTTTCAAGCTCTGAATCGGATAAGTAATTCGCATCGGTAAGGTAGGTGAAATCGCCGATTCGAAAACCCAGCACGGGCATTTCGGCATGCATGGCCTGAATGGGAATGATAGGAATTCCCGCAGCGGTGAAGGGTTCGACATCTATACGGTTTACGGTAAGTTCGGGCGCTCCGGGATAACGATTTTCGCCAAACGCGTAATAAAATTCGCGGCGCAGAGCATGTTCTACCCGTTCGGTGGCGTATACCTGTATGTGTTGTCCGGCGATGAAATTAAACGGACGGATATCGTCCATGCCCGCAATATGGTCTTTGTGTTCGTGCGTAAAAAGAAGCGCATCCAATCTTTCCGTGCGGCTACGGAGCATCTGGGTTCTGAAATCCGGTCCCGAATCGATGACGATTACCTTGCCTCCGATTTCAATTTTTACCGAACTGCGCAATCGTTTGTCCCGTTCATCGGATGATGTACAGATGGCACACGAACAGGCAATTACGGGCACGCCCTGCGAAGTGCCGGTACCCAGAAATGTAATTTTGGTATTTTCCGCCATTAAGGCTTATTTGCTGAAGAATGGAGCCACTTTCAGTTCCTTGGAGCCGGGAGTGTAGGTGTAAAAACCTTCGCCCGTTTTTGCGCCCAGTTTTCCGGCTGTAACCATATTTACCAACAGCGGACAGGGGGCATATTTAGGATTTCCGAATCCTTCCTGTAGCACTTTCAAAATGGCGAGACACACATCGAGTCCGATAAAATCAGCCAGTTGCAGCGGACCCATGGGATGAGCCATTCCGAGTTTCATCACGGTGTCAATTTCTTCCACGCCGGCCACGCCTTCGTGCAGCGTAATGATGGCCTCGTTAATCATGGGCATCAAAATTTTATTGGCCACAAATCCGGGATAATCATTCACTTCTACCGGAATTTTACCCAGTTCTTTGGATTTTTCCATAATACGGCTGCATACGTCATCCGTTGTGGCATATCCGCGGATTACCTCTACCAGTTTCATCACCGGCACCGGATTCATAAAGTGCATACCGATTACCTGTGAAGGGCGCTTGGTCTGCGCCGCAATTTTGGTAATGGAAATGGAAGAAGTATTGGAGGCCAGAATGGCTTCGGGTTTACAGATTTCGTCCAGTTTACGGAAAATAGAAAATTTAATTTCCGGATTTTCAGTGGCGGCTTCCACCACTAAATCGCAGTTTGCCAGTTCGGCCCCGTATTCGGTGGTGGTTTTTATGTTTTGCAGTGCGATGTTTTTTTGCTCTTCGGTAATGGCACCTTTTTCTAATTGCCTTCCCAGATTTTTTTCAATGGTAGCCAATGCCTTTTGAAGGGCAGTTTCGCTTACGTCAATCAATAATACGGAGTGGCCTGTCTGGGCGAAAACGTGGGCAATTCCGTTTCCCATGGAACCGGAACCTATAACGGCAATATGTTTCATTTAAAATTTTTGGTAAAAAAACACATTTTAATTCAAATAGGAGGAACTCACAGCCAATGTTTCCTCTTAATTCTTGTGGATTAGCTGTTCAGATCCTGAACGGCTTTTTTTGCAGATTGGGCAGCCGTATGAACAGAAACCCAGTTTTCTCCATCTGTAAATTCACCACCTGCAAAATATAGTTTTTGGGCTACCGGTTTCCCTAAATCTCTCACGGTTTGCCAGTCTGCATAGTCTGACAGGTAACCTGCCTTAATATGGGGCTCATTGTTCCAGTTTTGGGTAATATGATTTACATAGTTTGGCGTAGCCTGATTAGAATAAATACTATCCAATTCACTTAAAATATAATTTTTTAAATCATTTTCGGAAAGTGAAATATACGGTTGTGCGGGAGTCCCCACCACAAATAAACCCATAATGTGTTTAGCTGTATTTTGTCCTAAAGCCGCATTGTAATATAATTTTTGACCATTGCTGGCCGGAGAAATTTCAAAAACATATTCCTCGTCGTTATAGAATTTAGTCGAAAACTCAATAAATGCTTTAAAACCATCCCATATCTCAGAATTGCTTATGGCATTTATTTTATAAGCGGGTAGAGTAGGATTAAATTGAATTAAGCCTTCTTTAAGTATTTTAAGAGGCACACAAACAATGACTTTGTCGGCCAAATATTGATTATTTTGAGTGGTTAAAATTACTTTTTCACCAGCATAATCAATAGACTGAACGGTGTTGTTATATTTAATTTTACCTGCAATAGACGGGAGGATATACTCTTCAAAAAAGTTATACCAGGAATAGTTCACAAATTTTCTGTCGGGAGCATCTTCAATGGTTTCTATATCTACCTGAACAGAGGAATTATTTACAATTTGCTGAAAAATAGAAGGGCTCGTTTCCAGCCATTCGGCACCTAACGGAATCGGAAAATCGGCAAACGTTGTGTTTATTTTCATTCGGCCACCCACACTTTGAGATGCTTCAAGTATTTCAAAATCAACGCCCTGCTGTTGTAATAAATAACCGGCTGATAATCCGCCAGCTCCCGCACCGATGATAATCACCTTTCCTCCAAAGGGTTTGTCGTTTTCTTTTTTACAAGATGTAATAACCGATTGAAACGGAAGACTGATGCCAAGTATTCCGCAAATTTTGATAAACTCGTTTCTTGTCATAATTTTTCTGGGTTTTAATTAAGGTTAGAAAATAAAATATTTATAACCCTCTTCCCCGGATTACCGTGAGTACCGTATAAATGAGAATTCGAAGGTCAAGTATCAGTGACATATTTTCCAGATAAAGAATATCGTAGCGCATTCGTTTAATCATCTGATCTACATTTTCGGCATACCCGTATTTCACCATTCCCCATGAGGTAATGCCTGGGCGTACTTTGTGCAACAGTTTATAATGAGGCGCTTTTACCACAATCTGGTCAATAAAAAAGCGACGTTCCGGGCGTGGACCCACCAGCGACATTTCGCCTTTCAGTACATTGATAAACTGCGGAAATTCATCGAAACGGTATTTGCGGATAAAGCGTCCGATAGGAGTAATGCGCGGATCGTTTTTGGAGCTGAGTGCCGGACCCATCGACTCGGCATTCATATACATGGAACGGAATTTTATGATAAAAAAAGGCTTCCCTCTTAATCCGATACGTTCCTGCCTATAAAATACGGGTCCTTTATCCTGGCTTTTTATAAGAATGGCCAAAACCAAAAACAGGGGTGCAAGAAGAAAAAGGGCAATCACTGAAATGCCTACATCAAAAAGCCGTTTGAGGGTTTGTTGCCATTCGGGCATCACCACGGGCGAAATTTCTACGAGCGGAGTTCCAAAAATCGAGGTCATTTTTACGGAACCGGCAAGTATATCGCTCAAATCAGGAATGGCTTTTACGATAACCTCATGTTCCGCCAGACTATCCACCACTTTTTGAACGGAAATATCATCCTCTTTTTCGGTGGCAATTATCACTTCTTCAATCTTATTTTCAGAAATAATCCGGCTTATTTCGCCTGATTTTCCTAATAAGGCGAGTTTTTGAGCCAAAGCAGTTTCGGTATGTCCGTTTACCGTACAGAACCCGACCAGGCGGTTTCCGTTTTTTACCAGTTCATGTTCCAGTTCTTCGGTCAGTTCGAGCGCTTTAGGACCGCTGCCCACAATGAGCGTGTTAAAGCCGATAATCCCTTGCTGAATGGCTTTGTATGTACGCGTGGTAAGCCATAAACGGGGAACATACGTGGCGCAAAACTGCAGAATAAAATAGAAGCTGAACGACTGATAGTAATAGGTGTAGTTGGCCACCTGATCGTCGAGCATTACGGCAAAAAACAGAATTAACGAACCCAGCAGAGTGAACAGAAAACTTTGCGAAAGTTCAAAAAGTCTTGAACGTCGGATATTGGTGGAATAGAATCCCGCCAGTGCGTACAGAAACAGCCACAACAGCGGAATAAATAACACGCCGGCCCAAAAGTTAAAGTCAATCACCACCGGAATGTCAATCCCAAATTTCTCGGGTTCCAGTACCTTTTTACGAAACACAAAAAAGGCAATCCACACCGCTTCGGAGGCAATAACATCAAAGATGAGATAATAGAAACGGCGGGTTTGTTTGTTCATGTTTCCGGGTTTCTCAGTAGAGGATCTTCAGGTTGTCGATATAGACTTCCTGCGTACCTATGGAAGGCTGTCGGGCAAATCCGATTAAGGGCTTGAATTGGTTTCCCAAAGCAAAGTCATTTACCTGGGGCGAAATGGTGATGTATATTTTTTTCCATTCCGGACTGGGATTAATACCGATAACCCCGATTTTTTTATTGGGGCCGTCAATTGGTTTGGCCAGCAGGGAAATAATGAACGACGTGTTGCTTTTGTAATTCATTTCGAAGAAGATACCCACACCGCCTTTGGGCAGGGTTATCCAGTTCAGGGTTTCAATTTCCGTGATAGTATTGTCAGCTCCATTGTGTCGGATAAGTCCGCAGTTATTTCCTTCAAATGCTACGGCTGCTGAATTTACGCCCAAAAATTCGCCGGCACTGTTGTTCGACTGGGTGATACTCACCCCGCCGGATCCTTCAAAGTCTTCCAGATACTTAAACAGCACGGTAGTATCGTATTCATGAATGGTATTTAGCTTCAGCACGCCTCCCGGAGTCAGGTTATGATTCTGTTGATAGGGAACCACTTTCAGATAGGGGGAGCGCAGCCCTGCAATTCCGTTTACCTGAATTCCGGGCCAAATCAGCACATTGGTATTTCCTTCAGCCAATACGGGAACCCGGGCCGGAAGTTCAAATCCGCCCACCAGATTACTGTTTACATATAACCAGGCATCGGTAAATCGGCTGTTTGCCGAACCCTGATCGGCATAAATTGTGCTCAGCGTCATGCTGTCAATTTCAATCCAGGCAGGAATGGGGGCTTTTTCTTTCGCGCAGCCACTCCAAATCAGGAGTGGAACAGCTAAAATGAGAAAGTATGATTTAGTGATAATTAGCTTCATGAATACGTTTTTCCTTACACGCAAAAATACCCTAATTATTGTAAGGAGGCTACAGCAAAGTTCAATTTATCAGAAATGGTTCGCGCCACTTCGAGTGCGTATAATCCGTCGTATCCCGAAACAGTTACCGGAGCTTCGCCCCGGATAGCTTTTACAAATGCCGTATGTTCATCAAAAATGGCATTGTTGGGCTGCACATCGGGCATTTTCAGGGTAAGCTGTTTTTTGGGTTTATCTGGTCCTGGGTCTATAATCAGGGCAAACGGATCTCCGTCTCCTTCCACCGTTTTCAGGCTGAAAATTTCACTTTTCTTCTCCAGAAAATCGATTCCGATATAACAGTCGCGCTGAAAAAAGCGGGTTTTCCGCATGTTTTTCATACTCATTCGGCTGGCCGTAAGATTGGCCGTGCATCCGTTCTCAAATTCAATCCGGGCATTACAGATATCGGGAGTGTCGCTCACAATAGCCACTCCGGAGGCATGTACTTTTTTTACCCTTGATCTCACCGTACATAAAATAATGTCAATGTCATGAATCATCAGGTCGTAAATCACACTCACGTCGGTTCCTCTGGGATTAAACTGGGCCAACCGGTGACACTCAATAAACGCCGGTTGATTGATGTATTCGCGGGCAGCCGTAAAGGCCGGATTGAAACGTTCCACATGCCCCACCTGCAACACCACTTTGGCTTCATCGGCCAGTTTGCAGAGCGTTTTGGCGTCGTCCAGCTCAGCTGTAATAGGCTTTTCCACAAATACATGTTTCACCATTTTGAGGGCTTTGGAGGCATATTCAAAATGGTTTACCGTAGGCGTCACAATGATAACCCCCTCCGATGAATCCAATAATTCTTCAGGGGTTTCAAATGCGTTAACGCCCAGCTCTTCTGCTACGGTTTTTCGCACGCCGGAATCCGAATCATAAAAGCCCGTAAGGGTTACTTCCGGGTTCTCTTTTGCTAATTTGATATGGATTTTGCCTAAATGCCCGGCTCCAATTATGCCAAGCTTTACCGGTTTTGTATTCATGGGATAAAGGTATGAACGGGTTCAACTGCTTGTAATCAGCCGGTAAATCTCCTTTAAACATTCGTTTGTTAATTTGAAAAGCAAAACCGAACACTGAAATCAGAGGATAGAAGTAGTTTTGTGGAGCTCGAAAAATTATGGAAGATTCATATAGAGATAAAGGACTACGTAAACAATTGCTGGCTGAGCTAAGGCAAAAAGGCATTACCGACGAACGGGTGCTGGCAGCTATGGATCGCATTCCACGCCATTTGTTTGTGGATTCGGCGTTTAAGGAACTCTCATACCGCGATATGGCGCTGCGCATCGGTGCGGGACAAACCATTTCGCAACCCTATACGGTAGCGTTTCAAACCCAGTTGCTCCAAATCGAAAAAACCGATAAAGTGCTGGAAGTGGGCACCGGCTCGGGTTATCAGGCAGCCGTACTGGCCGAAATGGGCGTAAGGGTATTCACCATTGAACGCCAAAAGGAACTCTACGAATCGTCTAAAACATTTTTGCCTAAATTAAATCCACAATATAAAATCCGCTTTTTCTACGGCGACGGGTATAAAGGAATTCCTGCCTATGCGCCGTATGATAAAATCATTGTCACCTGCGGAGCGCCCTATATTCCCGAAGAACTGATAAAACAACTTAAACCCGGAGGGAAGGCGGTAATACCCGTTGGGGAAGGCGAAGTGCAGAAGATGACGCTGCTGACCAAAAACGAAAACGGAGAAATTCACACCGAAGAAAAAGGTGATTTTCGTTTTGTGCCGATGCTGGAAAATAAAGCGGGAAACGGATTTTAAAGAATCTGCCTTTCTTCGGTTTTGATATCGAATTCTTCCAGCTCATTTAACACGGGAAGATAGATTTCAGGCATTACGGGAATTATTACCCCAAATATGCCGGGATGGTTTTCTAAAAGCAGTTTTGCCCCGATTCCTGTAGGAAGCCCCACGGTTTTTGACATGGCACTGTGTATGCGGTTATCGCCTAAAGTAACCAGATATGAATGTTTTTCGCGTTTTTCGCCATTCAACATATAAACAAATCGGTGCCACATCACAATCATGTCTTTATCCTCAGGCCCCGGCGTCCAGCGTTTCTCTAAAATATTCAGCAGCATTTGAGCCGGAGTGGCGTTTTTCAATCCCGGTTTTTCATCTTCTCTGAAGAGTCCCAGCCATTCCAATCGCATCATTTCATCACTGTCTAAATCTAAATGAAACTGTTGGGCCACTTTGGTTTCCACCGAATCGGTGGGATGATAGTATAAAAAGGAATTGATGAAATCGCGATTGCTCATGTTCTCGCTCCCTTCCATGGTGAAGGAATCGTCGGTAGCGCCCAATTGCACCAGAATATTCCAGGAGCGGGAATACCCGGGACGGCGGAAAGTGCCCCTGTAAATGGTTTTGGCATGCTGCAATCCATAGGCTTCGCGATATTTGAGCGAATCGCGGTTGGCATATCCTTCAAATTCGCCAAAGCCGGGTACGTTCACCCGTTCCGTACGCCTAAATACCCGTTGGTAAGGAATGTATTTAAAACGTCCTTCGTGTAAAAATTTACTGGCAGAACCCTGTCCGGCCAAAACCACATTTTTGGGATTCCAAAAGAATTTGTAGTGCCACGGATTATCGTCCGATTCGGGAGCCGGTAAACCGCCGGTAAAGGTTTCAAAATGGAAAATATCGGCGCCTTCGGCTCTCAGTTCATCCAACACTTTCATGGCACTCATGTGGTCGATTCCCGGATCCACGCCCATTTCATTTAAGAGGGTGATACCGGCTTGTTTGGCGGCTTCGTCCAACAGTTTCATTTCGTCAGATACGTAAGAGGCCGTAACCATGTGTTTTTTAAAGCGGATGCAATCTTTAGCCACAGGCACGTGCATGGTAGCGGGAAGCATGGAAATAATCAGATCATGATTTTCAACGGCCGATGAACGCACCTGTTCGTCCGTGGCATCAAAAAGAAGGGCAGAAGCGTATGGGGAGTTTCCTATTTTTTCGCGGGCTGTTTCGGGATTAAGTTCGCCGATGGTGATATGCCAATTCAGTTCGGCCGCTTTTTGCAAAAGATATTCAATCAGCGTGGAAGCCGATCTGCCGGCACCTATCAACAGGATTTTTTTCATATTCTGCCCTCTATTTCGGCACAAAGGAAAAGAAATTACCCCGAAAAGATATTGCTTGTGCATAATTCCCCACTTTTGTAAAAATTTAATATCATGGGAAAAAAATGGATGGGTACAGGCGCTTTTTTGATGGCGGTTGCCATCGTTTTGGGAGCTTTGGGCGCTCATGCGCTGGAAAAACAAATTTCCGCAAATCTGCTTGAATCCTATAAAACAGGCGTGTTATACCATCTCTTTCATGCGCTGGCGTTGATTGTTATTGGTATATTAAATCGAATCGAAAACAATACAAAATATTCCCTTTCGGGATGGTTGTTTGCGGTGGGAATCTTTTGTTTTTCAGGAAGTATCTATGCGCTTTCCACCCGCGAAATATCAGGTTTGGACGTTTCTTTCCTTGGGCCCGTAACCCCGTTGGGCGGATTATTATTTATCGCCGGCTGGATTGTTTTGGGAATAAAAGCTTTGCGTAATCAATAGTTTTCAAAAGCTACCACCACCGTTTCGCTTTCAATGCGATAGGTGAGGGTAACCACCGGTTTCTGTTTTCCCCACCGATACATCAGGATATGGCCTTCCTGATATTGAGGAATCTGCGGTGTGCCGAATCTTGTACTCATTTCTTTCAGAATGCCATTAAAATAACGCATAGCAGAACCTTCGGGTTTATTGTGAAAATTCTGTGAGTGAATTACGGCACTCAGTCCCAACATAAACTCGAGACTTACTTTTCCTTCTCCATCCAGATAGGTTATGGTCCGGTCGTCTTCCACCCGGACTTTTCTTTTTTCCTTTTTAACGTCTTTGTGGCATACATAAAACGGCGTTCCCCAAGCATATTTAATTTCGCAGGTGCCAATGTTCAGCTGCGAAAATGCGGGAAATAAGAGGCATATCGCACCCCATGTCACCAATATCCGTTTCAGCCCCTCTCTCATTTTAATGCAACAAGGTAAGCAATTTACAAAAAGAAATTCACCCTTTTTACGTTTACCGGTCTCAGAGTCCTATTTTTGCTCCGATGATGCTCAAACGACTGCATATTTTAGTATTAAAAAATTACCTGGGTCCTTTCATACTCACGTTTTTCATTGCCGAGTTTGTGCTCATCATGCAGTTTATCTGGAAGTACATAGACGACCTAGCCGGCAAAGGATTAGAACCCATCATTATTGCAGAATTTATTCTGTACCTCTCGGCCAGTATTGTTCCCATGGCGCTCCCTCTGGCTATTCTTCTCTCAGGGATTATGACGTTTGGTGCCCTGGCCGAAAATTTGGAATTGGTGGCCTGCAAAGCGGCCGGTATTTCACTCTACCGGGTTATGAGTCCGTTGATTGTGGTTTCTGTTCTGCTGGGTTTTATGGCCTTTTATTTCAGCAATAACGTGCTTCCGGTAGCGAATCTTAAGCTACGTTCTTTATTGGTGGATATCCAAAAGCAACGACCGGCCATTGACATAAAACCGGGCATGTTTTACGAAGGTATTAAAGACTTGGTGCTTCGGGTGGAATCGGTGAGCAAGGATAAAAAAACCCTTACCGGAATCATGATTTATGACCACTCGCGTCACGATAACGGCAATGCTCGGGTAACCCTGGCCCGAAGCGGAAATATTGAAGTTACTGCAGACCAGAACTATCTGGTTTTTACTTTGAATGAAGGCGTTTCTTACGATGAAATGGGCTTTTTCGGAAAACCCGACCCTAAACTTCCTTTTGTCAAAAATTACTTCAAAAAGCAGGTGATTCCGGTGGATTTGAGCGCATTCAAACTTTCGCGGAACAGCGAAGATTTATACAAAGATCATTATCAGATGATGACGGTAAGGCAGCTCGAAAAAGCCATTGCCGATTTCAGGCTGCAATATGCTAATCGTTCTACCGATTTTGGTCGTGCCGTAAAACAAAATTATTTCTTTGGTCGCTCTACGCCCAAACCTGCCGGCATGGAAGCCATTCCTCCGGGCTTTAATCCGTTTGGTCCGCCCGATCCGTCTGCCCTTAAGGCAAACACCAACACCGAATTACAGGAGGAAGAAAATATCAACCGGACGCCATTGGGTGCCAAAGAACTTTCAACCCGTAATTTTTTCGAAAACACGGATTCCTTAACCGCCCTTCAGTTGTTGGAGCAGGGGAGAAGCATTGCCCAAAACGGTAAATACCGAAGTTCGGATTTTTTGATTGAAAAACGCAGCCGCAGCGAATCCATAGCCCGTTATGTTTCGGAGTGGCACCGCAAGTTTACGCTCTCGGTGGCCTGTGTGGTGCTTTTTTTTATTGGCGCTCCGTTGGGGGCTATTATCAAACGGGGCGGATTGGGTCTGCCTATGGTGTTTTCCATCGTGATTTTTATCCTGTATTATGTAATCAGTACAATCGGCGAAAAGGCCGCCAAACAGTTAACCATGACTCCCTTTTGGGGCATGTGGATCAGTACGCTCATTTTGATTCCTATCGGTATTTTTCTAACCATAAAAGCCGCCAACGACAGCAAATTATTCGATAAGGATAGTTATATTCGTCTGATTAATAAAATCTTTAAAAGAAAGACGGCTTGAAAACACTGATTCTGTTTAATAAATCACCCCTGAAGGTTACCGATGGGGGAACTATGGCCGCCCATTCACTTACCGATGTAATTGTGAATCAGAGCGAATTCACGGTGATTGCTCCGTTTTCTACACATAAACATCCTGTAAACGCTAAAGATTTCCCCAAAAAATGGAAAGAAAAGGCCGTGTTGGAATCCATTCAGGCCGATACCCGTTTACGTCCCACAGGTTTTATAAAAAGCATGGCCGACGGCAGCTCCTATCATATGCAGCGTGTACGCGATTCCGATACCCGCCATCAGGTGCTTTCGCTCATCAGTAAATACCGCCCCGATGTGGTGGTACTCGACGGGTTGTTTGGCTTGGCGTATGCCGAAATCGTAAAATCTGCTTTTGATATTCCGGTGCTTTACCGCTCACATAATGTGGAGCATCTGATATGGAAAGAATTGGCTGAAAAGGAGAAAAATCCGCTCAAAAAAACTACGCTCACCATATTGGCAAACCGCCTTAAAGCGGAAGAGTTTGATATGCTCCGCTTTGTGGATGGCATATTCTTTATCTCGGCCGAGGATTCCGGAAAAATCATGGAAAAAGGTTCGGGCATGATGAAGCCTTATGAAGTGTTATTTCCCTCTTTCGATGAATCGTTTTTTAACAGAAAATTCATTCCCTCTGCCGAAACCGAACCGCTCAAATTGTTCCATCTTGGAGCAATGGATTGGGCTCCCAATCTGGAAGCCGTTACTCATTTTGTGGAGGTAATCTGGCCCGAAATACGCAAAGCCTATGGCGATCGGGTTACTTTTCATGCAGCAGGTGTGCGTATGCCCGAGTCGCTGTTGAACCGCAAAATTCCGGGTGTTACATTTAGTGGCAAAGTGCCCGATTTTATGGAGTTTGCCAATACCCATCATCTGATGGCGGTTCCGTTGATTTCGGGAAGTGGCATACGGATGAAAATTGCTGAAGCCATGGTATCGGGTATTCCCGTAATCGCATCCACGCACGCCATCGGAGGCATTCCTGCCCAAAAAAATAAAGAGTTTTTGCAGGCAGATTCTGCTAAAGAATGGATAAAACAGCTTGGTGATATACTTTCGGGAAAAACAGATTTGCATAAACTGGCCCAAGCCGGAAGAACCAAAGCCCAAGCCTTGTTTTCGGAAGAAGCAGCCAATGCTGTGGTGAAAACCCTTTTCGAAAAAATTAAAAGAGATTAGTTTCTTTTTGATTTTCAGCTAATTGCTTTTGGTCGGTGTTATCACCGACCGGCCTGTTAGTTTGATGATGGTGGGTGATAACACCCGCCATGGGCAACAAAAATTAAAAGAGATTAGTTCCTTTTTTCGATTTCGGCAAAAACAACCTTAAACACTTCCATCGTATCTCCGTCCAAATAGGTTGTCTGAATAGCCATAGGACTTCCATGCATACTTCGGGATGTTTTGGCGTAATTTTTCAATCTGAAATTTCCACGGACAGAATCGATTATCTGTTGCGGATTTTTAGAGTATATAATGATGAGTTGCTGTCCCCAGGCATCGTCAATTTTGGCACTTACGGCATCTTCCCAAGAGCAGAACAAAGGCTGAAAACCCGGAAACTGACGGTAGTATATTCCCTTTTCGTTTAATTCAATCATGGGCGCAGAGTTAAAGGCCTGTTTAAACAAATATGCCCCAAGCAGCAAAAGCAATACAGCCACAACTCCCATAAAACCCATCATGATAGAATCATCCATGAATAAAAGGGCAAGAAGTGCAAAGAATACACCTCCTAAAATAATTAATACCCCAAAGTTTTTAAAACGGTCCGTTTTGAAAGGGAAAATAATGGGACTCATATGGACAGGTTTTATTTTTTAATGATTGTTCTATTTTTTTTGCTTCCGGTCGGTGTTATCACCGAACGGCCTTTTACGATAGTCTTGGTGGGTGATAACACCCACCAAGGGCATTATTTTTTAGTTTTTTATTTTATCTGAAAATCAAACAATATTTGCTGCCCAATTTTTCCGGTCAGGCGGTCGCAAATGTTTACTTTTCCCACGCCGGCGGGTGTACCGGTATAAATCAGATCGCCCACTTTCAGCGTAACAAATTTAGATACATAGGAAATCACTTTTGCAGGTGAAAAAAGCATATCGACAGTATTTCCCTGTTGCACAGTTTCCCCGTTTTTTTCTAATGTAAATTCAAACGGAAACGGGTATTCCGCTGCGGGCAGTAACTGCCCTAAAACCGCCGAACCGTCAAACGCTTTGGCTTCTTCCCAGGGCAATCCTTTTTTCTTTTTTTCTTCCTGAATATCCCTTGCCGTAAAATCAATACCGAGTGAAATCTGATCAAAATATTGGGCCGCAAATTCTTCTCCGATATGTTTTCCGGCTTTGCAGATTCGCAACACTACTTCACATTCATAATGCAAATCGGTAGTAAAATCAGGCAGATAAAACGGTTGATTGTCTTTCAACAGCGCCGTATCGGGTTTCATAAACCAAACCGGTTTTTCGGGTACGGCATTATTCAGTTCTTTGGCATGATCGGCATAATTACGGCCTATACAGATGATTTTCATACAGCGATTAATTTAAAGCACCGGCTTGTTCAGCTCTTTGTGAATTTTGGTAATCATGTTTTTGGTACTCAGCAAAAAGTCTTTTTCCATCATCCATTTGTAATATCCCGGCTCATCAATAAACGCCTGCTGCACGGTTTTTCCTTTGTGTTTTCCGAACGAAAAAACGGGGTTTCCCTGTTTGTCTAAGGTGAATTTTCCTTCCCAGTCGGCATTCTTGCGGATATTGGTGAACTCGTGCAGAAAGTCAATGGAGTTTATCAGCTGCGGATACCGGTCAATCTGGGCTTCAAGCACTTCGGCGGTGGCTTCGGTATCGGCCAGGGCACTGTGGGCATTGCTCAGGTCTTTGTTGCAGTAGAACATGTAGGCGGCTTTCAGGGTACGTTCTTCCATACGGTGAAAAATCACCTGCACGTCCACAAAGCGCCTTTTGTCCATGTCGAAATCAATTCCACAGCGCAAAAATTCTTCCAGCAGTACGGGAATATCAAAACGCAGGGCATTGTACCCCGATAAATCGCAGCCTTTCAAAAAGGCGGTGATATCGGCAGCCAATTCGCCAAATTTGGGTTTGTCGGCAATGTCTTTTTCAAATATTCCATGAATGGCAGAAGACTCATAAGGAATTTCTACCTCGGGATTCACGTAAGAATGAAAGGTTTCTTTCGTTCCGTCCGGATTCATTTTCAGAATGGCAATTTCTACAATCCGATCTTTGAAAATGTTGGTGCCCGTGGTTTCTAAATCAAAAAAAGCTAAGGGCTTGTCTAAGTGGAGTTTCAATATGGTGTGTATTTAGTATTTAGAACCAAGAGTCAAGAACCATGAACCAAGATGGTTATTGGGGAAAACCTCGCTGCCCTGAGGGTCTCGAAGGTCCGAAAGCTTTCGGACAAGTATAACAAAGACTTGGCTGAATTCAAACAAAAGAACATTCAAACATAAAAACAACCGAACATTTTTTTGCCATTAACAGATAACCAATAACAACTAACCAAAGAACTAAACCATCCGGTTTACATCAAAATTTTCCAGAATATCGGCTACCCTGCGCACAAAGCTGCCTCCCATGGCTCCGTCCACCACGCGGTGATCGTAGGAGTGAGAGAGGAACATCATGTGGCGGATGGCAATCACGTCGCCGTATTCGGTTTCCAGTACGGCAGGTTTTTTACGGATGGCACCCACCGCCAGAATGGCCACCTGCGGCTGGTTGATGATGGGTGTGCCCATAACGTTTCCAAAGGAACCCACATTGGTGATGGTATACGTTCCGCCCGAAATTTCATCGGGTTGGAGTTTGTTATTGCGGGCACGGTTAGCCAAATCATTTACGTTTTTGGTGAGTCCGGCCAGGTTCATCATATCGGCATTTTTAATCACCGGCACAATCAGGTTTCCGCTCGGCAGGGCCGTGGCCATACCCAGGTTTATGTTTTTACGGATGATGATTCTGTCGCCGTCCACCGACGCATTTACGCCCGGAAACTCGCGGATGGCCTGCGCAACCGCCTCCATGATAATGGGGGTAAAGGTGATTTTTTCGCCGTATTTACGCTCAAATTCACCCTTCACGCGGTTTCTCCAGTTCACGATATTGGTCATGTCGGCTTCTACAAACGAGGTAACATGCGGAGAGGTGCGTTTACTCATCACCATGTGGTCGGCAATCAGTCTGCGCATACGGTCCATTTCCACAATTTCATCGCCTCCGCTCACCGATACCGAAGGTTTCGGAATTTCTTTTTCCACTTTGGGAGCGTTGCTGGCTGCTGCCTGAACAGGCTGCGGAGCGCTGATGGGGGCAGTCTGTTTTCTGCCCGACTGGATATACTGTAAAATATCTTCTTTGGTTACGCGGCCGTCTTTGCCGGTGCCGGCAATGCTGTCTAATTCCTGTTGGGCAATTCCTTCTTTTTGGGCTATGCTTTTTACCAGGGGCGAATAAAAACGTCCGTCTTTAGATTGCACGGCTTCGGTGTGTTCTGCAACCTGGGTAAACTGAACTACTTCGGCCGGAACAGCAGGTTGTTCTTCTGCTTTGGGTTGTGCAGCAGCGGCCACGGGAGCCTTAGCTGCGGCGGATGCGCCTTCGGTTTCAATAATGGCAAAGGGCTCTCCGATTTTTACCACATCGCCTTCGTTAAAAAGGCGTTTTATCAGAATACCTTCCGTGGTGGACGGAACTTCGGAATCCACTTTATCGGTGGCAATTTCCACAATGGTTTCGTCCAGTTCTATTTTGTCACCTTCTTTTTTTACCCAAGAGGTAATGGTGGCTTCCATTACGCTTTCGCCCATTTTGGGCATGATGATTTCAATCTGAGCCATGTTTATTGCGCCTGTTTAGGGGGCAAAGATAACCTTTTTTGGCAGCCGGCGACAAACCGGGCAATGCCCTACTGCACCTTGCCGAAATAGATACAGTACAATTTTTTACCCTCTATTTCCTGAAAAAAGTAATTACGGCAACCAAACTTGTCAAAGGGAATTTCCTCGCAGGGGATACCGAAAACATACTTTTCACCCCAAAACACAGCACAGTCTCCTATACATTCACCGGACTGATAGTATTGGCAGTCCCAGGTAACTTCGCCGGTAAGGCGCAGGCTCTGTAGTTTTTTTCCGTTTTTGTAGGACGTGGCCCGGTAGTTATCGTTAATCACCAGGGTGTATTCGTGCTGGAGTACTCCGGCATCGTATAGTGGCATTTCACCCTCTACGATATAGCTTTCCAGTTTCCAGGTGCCGATAAACTGTTTAGAAACAACGTTATCCTTTGTACGATCGCATGCCGAAAAAAATAAGGTGAATCCAAGTAAGAGAAAAAGGGCCGGGCGGGTTTTTCTATGCATTTTCATAAGTGAAGCGGATATTATTGTTTGTTTTCTGAGTTAAAAGTCAATCCTGGACAAAATCGATAGGTCAATTTATAAAAAAAAGGCGTCCCGAATGGAACGCCTTTTCAAAAAAGAGTGTGAAAATTATTTTTTCACGAATTTTTTAGTGCTTTTTCCGGCAGCAGTCTCTAAAGAGATGGTGTAAACACCGGCAGCCAGATTAGCCACATCCACCGTAACGGAGTTGTTTCCGCTTTGGTTAGTTAAATCTTTAGCGCTTACCATGCGGCCTAAGTTATCAATCACACGGATGTTCACATCAGAAGCAGCGTTCAGTTGGAAACCTAATGTGATGAAATCAGTAGCCGGATTTGGATACGCAGAGAAAGATACGTTGTTTACTTCGTTGATAGAAGCATCATCTACAAAAGTACCTTTAACCAAAATGTTGTCAACAGAAATCAGGTTATCATCATCCGTATCGTGAACGAAAGCGATGTAAATACGCTGACCGGCAAATTGAGATAAGTTAACAGAATGAGGGTGTAATCTTCCCCTTAATCTTGTACAATCATTATCTGTATTTGGCTCAGTGTAAGTTCCGTCTTGTCCGTGAACAAAACCGGCACCGGATGGTGCAAAAGTGTAAACACCAAAACTACAAGAGTCACCGGCAGTGCGGGTAACAAACTCTTTAGCGGTAAAAATTGTGGTTGTAAAGTCAGACGGATCATTGGTAAGGGTTGAAACTTTCACTTTGTAACCATCAAGGAATAACGGAGTTTGAAATGAAGCGGAATACCAACTTAAAACAGCATCAGATGAGCAGTAGAATGAAGGAGTTACTAACCAATTATTAGCCTGAGCAAATGGAGTAAACCAAGAAGTTGCAGCAAAAACGGCATCAAATCCATCCACTGAGTCCTGATCAGCAAATGCTAACGCTCTGAACCACTCATTTCCTTGATTTGGATTGTTGGGTGTAAGCCCATCTAAGTCAATATTGTACCATTTGTCATCACCGGTAGCGCCGGGAGAAAGTTCATAAACGATTGTATTACCCACTTCGGTAATCAATTCAGTTTCGGTTGAACCTTCAGTCCAAGACTCACCGTTAAAGTTTTCCCAAATCAGGGTGTCGTTTTGTGCACTTACCGCACCGGCAGCGAAAAGGCCTAATGCTAAAAAGTAGATTTTTTTCATTTTTATTAATGTTTGCGTTTTTATATACCTCGCAAATTTAATGTTTTTTTAATAACAAGGTCCAAACTATACAATTTTATGTTTTATGAAACATACTCCTAGCTTTGTCCTATGTTCTTGTCAATGAATATTTACACAGAATCAGTAGGCACTGCGGCAGCTTTATTGACTACTATTTCTTTTTTGCCGCAGGTTTACAAAATCTATAAAACCAAAAACACCGAAGGAATTTCCCTGACTATGTATTCCGTGTTTGTAATCGGTATTATCTGTTGGTTGGTTTATGGAATTTTACTGAATGAACTGCCTATTATTTTGGCGAATTCGATTACGCTTATACTTTCAGGTTATATCTGGGTTATGAAAGTTAGGGGATAATTTGATAATTTGATGATTTGATAATTTGACGATTTATTACGCTACGCTCCATGCTCCGCTGCGCTCCGGAAAATTTGCCTATTGCCTGGTTTACGTGCTATTTTCATTGCCCTGATTTCAAGAGCTTTCGGAGATGAGCCAATGCATGACTTGAAGAATCAAACATGAAAACACAAGAACAATTAAACAACCAATACCCACCTCCTACAAAAAAAAGAAGACCGGAGCATGGGGAGCCCGGTCTTCCTCTTGTTTGCCTATGAGAGAAAAAACTATTTCGCTGAAGCGGTTTTGGTTTTAGCCAATTTTGCTTCTAAATCTGCTACTTTTTTACGAAGTTCATCTAATTCTTCTTCTTCGTTTTTCTTTTTGTTGATGCCTAATTTCTCAGAAAACTCTTTGTATTTAGACTCAAACTCGGCTTTACGCTCTTCGCTTTTTGCAAAGAAATCGTCCACCATTTTTTTACCTTCTTCAGATGAAATTTTGCCTTTAGCTACTAAATCTGAAACGCTGGCCTGAAATTTTTCGCTGGCAGCGGCGGCTAAATCTACTCCTGCGTACAGGAATTTTTTAAATTCTTTTTCCATTGTGCTTGTTATTAATACGTTTGTTTTGTTTGACGAGGCAAATGTACAACCCTTTTCCTGAAAAAAGGTATGCATGCATAACAAATTTTTAAAATAAGAATTTATATTGTTGATAATCAGTAAGAAAAAATTATTTATTTTTTAATCCTGTTCCGGTCAGAGGAATTAACCGTTTTTTCTCTCCCGGAGTTTTGAGATGTCCTGCCAATGCGGCGGCTGAGGTGTTTTCAATGAAAAATCCCTTTTTCCCGGCTTCTTTTCCCGCCTCAAGAATTTCATCTTCAGAAACCGTGATGAATTGTCCGCCGGTCTGTTTTACTACCTGTTGAATCTGTCGCAGACGGGCCGGTTTAGCCACGGCAATACCTTCAGCCAGAGTAGGTGAAATGCTTTTAGAACCACAAACGGGCGCACAATTTTCCGCCTGCACTATGCTCAATGAAGGAATTTGAGAAACCAGTCCGCTTTCCATAAGTTCAGAAAACCCTTTATAGCAGCCCAAAATCAATGTTCCGTTTCCTACCGGAAATAAAATTTCATCAGGTAACTGACCGCCCAATTGTTCCCATAATTCGTAGGCAAAGGTTTTGGTGCCCTCATAAAACCAGGGATTATACACATGCGAAGCAAACCATGCATGTTCCGCCTGACGAAGAGCTTCGTCTGCTGCGTCTTGTCGGGTACCTTTTACTTTTATCACATTTGCCCCATACACCTGCATCTGATTGATTTTTGCCGGCGATGTGTTTTCAGGTACATATATTTTACATGATATGCCTGCTGCGGCGGCATAAGCAGAAACCGCACACCCGGCGTTTCCGCTGCTATCCTCAAATAACTCCGTAATACCCAAAGCCTTTGCCGCACTGATCATTACGGCTGCCCCCCGGTCTTTATAAGAACCCGTCGGAAACAGAAATTCCAGTTTCAGGGAAACGTCTTGTCCGTTAAAACGCACTTCGGTAATGGGGGTAATCGTTTCACCCAGACTTACAAAATGTTCCCTTTTAATCAAGGGAATGTTCCCCGCATAACGGAAAAGTCCCTGGTAATTAGGAAGAATAGACTCTTTCTGAAAAGAATTTCGACTCTTGATAAGGGATGATTCGCCGGAAGGAGAAAGCCATAACGGCCCCTGATTTTCAAAAAATGCTCCCGAAAGCGGGTCGAAAAAATCCGGCATCATGCAGCGGGAATGTTAAGAATATCGCGAACGATAGGTTTCAATCCTGCAAAAAACAGCTCCACGGCCACCACCATCACAATCAGTCCCATGATGCGCATCATGACTTTGTTACCGGTTTCACCTATGAATTTAATAATCCTTGGACTGAATAGCAATACGATTAATGTAAGCAGACAAACTACCAACATCGAAGTAAAGAGAACGCCTTTCAGGGCCGGGGTTTTGGCGTCTCCCATCAGAATGATGGAATTGGTAATGGCGCCGGGACCACATATCATCGGAATGCCGAGTGGAGTAACCGAAATATCCGTTACAAACTCTTTTACTTCGCTTTTTTTAATCCGTATTTTGGGCAAACGCGCATGCAGCATGTCCATACCGATCAAAAGAAAAATGATTCCTCCCGCAACTCGCAATCCGTTGGTGGTGATATGAAAAAAGTCGAAAATAGCCTGCCCGGCAAAAGCAAACGTAACCATAGTGATGAAAGCCGTAATGACCGCTTTGGTGGCTGTGATTTTTTTGTCTTCAGGACTTAATTCTGACGTCATGGTTAAATACACAGGCATTATGCTCAGCGGATTGATGATGGTCAAAAATGTGGTGAAACAGAAGATGCCGAAGGTGATGTAATTCTCCATACAATCGAATTGTTATTTTTACTGCCTGAATTTGCTGCAAAATTGACAAAAATTACCGGTTTAAGTGTCGTTATCATCACCTTTAATGAAGAAAGGAATATTGCCCGCTGCCTGGAATCGGTGAAAGACGTGGCGGATGAAATTCTGGTGGTGGACAGCTTTTCTACCGACAAAACCGAAGAAATCTGTAAGAGGTATAATGTACGTTTTATCCAACATCCTTTTGAAGGACATATCCAGCAAAAAAACGTGGCAGCCCATGCAGCCCAGTACGACTGGGTGCTTTCGTTGGATGCCGATGAAGCCTTAGACGAGCAGTTAAAAACGTCTATCATCGAAGTTAAACAGAACGCAACACATAATGCTTACTACATGACCCGGCTTACCAACTATTGCGGTAAGTGGATAAGACACTGCGGCTGGTATCCGGATAGTAAAGCGCGCTTATGGAACCGCACAAAAGGCCAATGGGGCGGGCAAAACCCCCATGACCGCTGGGAATTACATGATGCGGATGATAAATACGGAAAACTCAACGGTGATATTCTGCATTACAGTTATTACTCCATCAGCGATCATATCCGGCAGATTGAATACTTTACCGAGATAGCCTCCAAAGCCGAAGCTTCGGCAGGTAAAAATCCATCTCTTCTGAAAATTGTATTGGGACCCGGCATCAAGTTTTTTAAGAGTTATATTCTGAAAGCCGGTTTTTTGGATGGATATTACGGATATGTAATTTGCCGGCTCAGTGCCCAGGCGGCGTTTATCAAATACATCAAAACAAAACAACGAATAAAAAATAACAGATAGCCATGCATTGGATAGGATTTGATTCAGAACGGTTGAAGAGTCCCCAAAGCGGCTTAGGGAAGTTTTGCGAATACCTCGGAAAAGCCTTGGTAAAGAGCGGTAAATTTGATTATCTGTTCTTTCAAAAGAAAAAAACACCCCGGATTTTTCCGGAACCCGCCCAATATGCCCCTTTATACGACCATAATAAACTTATGGGTGTTTCTGCCGGAGTAGATTTGTGGCATTGCACGCATCAATTGTCCTCTTATCTTCCGTTGGATAAAAAAATACCGGTTGTTACCACTATTCACGATTTGAATTTTTTGCATACGGCCGGTTCCGAAGGAAAAATCAAAAGAAAACTTTCCCATGTGCAACATCTGGTAAACCGGAGTCAGGCCGTGGTTTTTATTTCAAAATTTACCCAACACGAAGCCTCTGAACATCTGAACCTTGAAGGTAAAATTCAAACCGTGATTTACAATGGTCCTGCATTGGATGAAAATCATAGGAACCATACCGAATTTAAACACCCAAGGCCCTATTTTTTTTCCGTAGGACTCATTACCCGAAAAAAGAATTTTCATACCCTGGTGCCGCTGTTGAAATATTTTCCGAGTCACGATTTGATCATTGCCGGAAACCGAAGCGATAAATATGCGGGTCAAATGGTAGATACAGCCCGTAAATTAGGTGTGGCAGACCGTCTGATTCTTACCGGAGAAATAACCGAGCGCGAAAAGGCCGACTATTTTCATCATTGCGATGCCTTTATGTTTCCGTCGCTGGCCGAAGGATTTGGACTGCCGGCTTTGGAAGCCATGCATTTTGGCAAGCCGATTTTTTTATCTAACGAAGGATCTCTGCCCGAAATCGGAGGGAACGCGGCCTATTATTTTCCCTCGTTTGATGAAGAGGAAATGGTACAGACCGTGAGAAAAGGTATGGCAAATCATGGAGAAGATATGGTGAAAATCATGAAGCAGCGAGCTGAGGAATTCTGCTGGAAAAAAGCCGCAGATGCTTACGAAGAATTATATCTGCAGGTACTTTCAGGTTCTGCTAAATAACCGTTTGTCAAACGTAAAAAGCGTTTTTTCCTTGATTTTGATTCTCTTAAAATCATTGTGATTCGGATTAATCAGATAATTATAATCACCAGGAACCACCACTGAAGGCACTTTTAACAATAGCGTTTGGTTTTCGTGAATAAACCGGTTTCCAATGTTCTGCGAAATTTCGTTATGCGGTACGGCATTCCAGCCTTTGGGTAATTGGGATGGATGTAGTTCATTAATTGTAATGTTATCCGGTATTTCTATTGCAACTAGCACATAATCAGTAGGAATAATGCCAAGAGGCAGGTGTATGGCTAATTCTGCGGTACACAAAGCCCGCGAAGAACCAGTGTACAAAACCGCCGTGCCTTTGCTGTTCCATCGGCCCCCTGTTTTTTCGGCTCCCGTTCCGCTCAGGTCATCGGCATACTTTGCTTTGCACAGCCTGTAAACAATCATGCAAGCGTGCCGTATTCTATGCGTTGGAGCTCGTCTTTCAGGAGAGCGATACCAAAGGTGTTATCGAGCAGGCTCTTGGGCTTGATATGACCCAGCGCAATATTTTCCGTGTTGAGCCAGGTATCAAAGGATTGTTTATTTCCGAAAATTTCAAGGCCCAAATTATACAACATGGCAATCTGAACAATTTTTTCGGATTGGGGCGTATCGAAGGTGTGCAGTGTTTTTTGGTAGCGCTGCATGGTGCGCTCAGAAATATGAAGAAACGATGCCCATTCCTGAAGGTTGAAGGGGCTGTTTTTGACAAAATCCAGAAAAGATTGGAAACCAATACCATTACGGATGAGTGATATAAGCGAAAAAGCAAAGGAATCATTGGTGTTACCGTACGTCATGGTGGGTTCCTGAAGGATGTGTTTGCTACTCATATTCCTAAATTTCACCCAAATTTACAAATTGTCTTTTAAAATCCGACAATTGTCATACATTTAAATTCCCAAAACGGCAATAAACGCCCAACGGCAGTTTTACACCCGTTTGTGCGGGTAGGTACAATTCACCGGCTTCCGGTTGAATGTTTAAGCCTGCACCGGCGGCAATTTTCTGTATCATATTTTCTACAATCAATGCCGAAAATCCTAGGGAATAGGTGTTGATGATAAAAAAGTGCTCTTCGGGGTCTAATAAAGAAATCACATCTTTCAACAGGTCGTTGATTTGTTTTTCGAGCACCCAGCTTTCGCCGTCGGGGCCATGCCCGAATGCAGGAGGATCCAATATGATGCCGTTGTATTTTTTACCCCGCTTTACTTCCCTTCGGGCAAATTTCACGGCATCTTCTACCACCCAGCGTATATTATCCAAACCCGAAGATTCCATATTTCTGCGCGCCCAGCTCACCACCTGTTTTATGGAGTCCACATGGGTAACGTCGGCTCCCGCAGACTTAGCCGCCAGCGATGCACCGCCGGTGTAGGCAAAGAGATTCAGAAAGGTAGGATTTGCCTTTTTTACTTTTTTGAGCGAGTGAAATATAAATTCCCAGTTTACCGACTGTTCGGGAAAAACCCCTACATGTTTGAATCCGGTTAGCGCCAATGAAAAATTGATTTTTAATGGTCCGTTTGAATAATGGATTTCCCAATTATCCGGAATAGGTTTCAGTTTGATCCACTTCCCGCTGCGAGACCCTGTGCCCTGAAATTTTACATGGGCTCTTTTTTGCCACTCGCTTTCGGGCAGCGTTTTGTCCCAAATAGCCTGCGGTTCGGGGCGAATGGTGATATACTCGCCAAAACGTTCCAATTTTTCGGATCCGCCACAGTCAATCAGTTCATAGTGTTCAGCCGGCGGGGCAAACAAAAGGGGTATGTGTTCCATAAGGCCGTTTTTATAAAAAGAAAAACCCTGACGCAGTACGACAGGGTTTCTCAAGTAAACATAGAAAATTATTCAGATACAACTTCAAAATCCACTTCCACAGAAACTTCTTTGTGCAATTTTACTTTTGCTTTGTAAGTTCCTAATGTTTTGATATTGTCGCTGTTCAATAATGTAATTTGTTTGCGGTCGATGTTGAAACCGGCTTTAGCAAAACCTTCAGCTAACTGAAGGGAATTAACCGAACCGAAAATTTTATCATTTTCGCCGGCTTTAGCACCGATTTTAATCACCAGGCTGCTGATAGCGGCTGCAGTTTTATTGGCTTCTTCCAGAAGTTTGGCCTCTTTGTGGGCACGCTGCTTCAGGTTTTCTGCCAAAATCTTCTTGTTAGAAGCGGTAGCAGGTATGGCATAACCGTTGGGGATCAGATAATTTCTGGCGTAACCGGGTTTTACCACCACGATTTCGTCTTTAGAACCGAGGTTCTCCACTTCTTGTTTTAAAATGATTTCCATTGCTTATCCTCCCTTATTTTAAAAGATCTGAAACATAAGGTAAAAGGGCCAACTGACGGGCTCTTTTTACCGCGGTAGATACTTTACGCTGATACTTTAAAGAGGTACCGGTTAAACGGCGTGGCAGAATACGGCCTTGCTCGTTTACGAATTTCAAAAGAAAATCGGGATCTTTATAATCAATGTATTTGATACCTGCTTTTTTGAAGCGGCAGTATTTTTGTTTTTTCACCTCTACCGGAATCGGTGTCAGGTAACGTATTTCGGACTGATTTCCTGCGTTTTGCTCAACCATGGTCGTACTTTTTAATGATTAATAATTAAGGAACTACTTAGCCGCAGTTTTATCGGCCAGTTTCTGACGACGTTTTGCGTTGTACTCTATCGCATACTTATCTAAGCTTACGGTAAGGTTACGCATGATACGCTCATCACGTTTGAAAGTGATTTCAAGCTTAGCGATTAAATCGCCTGAAGCTTTGAATTCGAATAAATGATAAAATCCGGTGGATTTTTTGTTAATCGGATAAGCGAGCTTTTTTAAGCCCCAGCTTTCTTCGTTCACAATTTCTGCACCGTTTTCCTGCAGCAACTCCTTGTACTTGGACGTGACCTCATTCAGTTGATCCTGAGAGAGCACGGGAGTCACGATAAAAACCGTTTCGTACTGGTTCATTTTGAATTGTTTATAAATTTTAGTTCCTAAAAATGGACCGCAAAGATACAGTTTGTTGGTAAACCTGCAAATATGTTTTTGATTTTATTCTTCTTCCAACATCAATCTCAATAGGTTAAACCCGGTCATAAAGGTCATTTGTATATTGCGGGTGCGGTTTCCCATGAACCGGAATTTTTTTGCCCGGGTGCCTCCCGGACCCGAAACGGCTATCCAAACCGTGCCCACCGGTTTGTCGGGTGTGCCTCCGTCAGGGCCGGCAATGCCGGAGGTTGAAATGGCATATTCCGATCTGTATAGCTTTTTTACGCCTTCCGACATTTGTATTACGATGGTTTCGCTCACGGCTCCTTCTTTTTCAAGTACCTCTTTGCTTGCTCCCAATATTTTCGACTTGGCATCATAGCCGTAAGTAACCACACTGCCGTTAAACACTTTGCTGCTGCCCGGAATCGATGTGAGCCTATGTGCCAGATAACCGCCCGTACAGCTTTCTGCAAAAGATACGGTGGCCTTATTTTTCTGTAATAATCTCATCACCACTTCTTCCATGGTGTCGGTATCGTAGCCGTAAATTCTGTCGGGCAATATGGGATGCAATTCGGCAGCTTTCTGATTCAGGTAATTTTCGGCCCCTTCAAAATTTTCAATAACGGTGAGGCGTAACCTTACCAATCCAGGCGAAGGTAAATATGCCAGCTTTACCCTAGAATCTAATGCGTTTTCCCAATCTTTTATCCGTTCCATCAGCACACTTTCCGGCAATCCCTGGGTAAGGATAGTCTTATGCAATACGGGTGGAAGCTGAAAGCGCTTTTCTACAAACGGCATCACTTCATCTTCCATGAGCCCTTCCATTTCGTAAGGAACACCCGGTAAGGAAATCACCACGGTGCCGTTTTTTTCAAAAACCATACCCGGGGCCGTACCGCGAGTATTAGGTAGAATGGCACATACATCCGGCACAAGGGCCTGCCCCTGATTGGCTTCACTGAATTCTCTACCCGCCAGGGTAAAGAAATCGTGCAGCATGGTATATACTTTTTCGTTTTTTACCAGCTTTCCGCCAAAATAGTTGTTCAGTGTAATTTTGGTGATATCGTCTTTGGTGGGGCCTAATCCTCCCGTAAAAATCAACAGGCTTACTTTTCCTATGGCTTCATTAAGCGCTTCCCGAATGGCTGTTTCCGAGTCGCCAAGCGAATACTTTTTCCGTATCCGAATTCCCGCCCGGTTCAGCGCTCTTGAAATATAAGCCGAATTGCTGTCAACAATCTGTCCAATCAGAATTTCGTCGCCGATGGTAAGTATATCGGCCTGTATGTTTTGCGTCATGTGATTTTAGTTCATTCGAATAACAGTGATAACACCCGGAACCTGCCGAAGTTTATACATCAGGTCATCCAGGTGGTGGGTGTCCTGCACATACACCATAATCTGTCCCTCAAAAAGCCCGTCGCTGGTATCAAATGAAATGCTGCGCATATTCACTTTCAGCTGGTTTGAAATGATTTTGGTAATACGGTTCACGATGCCTACTTCATCAAATCCATTCACTTTAATGCCCGCCAAAAAGGCCAGCGATTCGCGGTTTGTCCATCGGGCTTTTACAATGCGGTAGGCATAATTACTCATCAACTGCATGGCATTGGGGCAGGTGGTTTTATGAATTTTGATTCCGTCGCCTATAGTGACAAAACCGAACACTTCATCGCCGGGAATGGGGTTACAGCAGGTGGAAAGTTTGTAGTCCAGTTTTACGTCGTCTTCCCCGATAATGAGCGTATCTCCGTCGCGTTTGGTTTCTTTAATCAGATCTTCCAGGGAGGTTTTGTCCTGCTTCTTATCCGGACTTTTTCTTCTGAGTTTGGTGGTTAAATAACTATACCAGCTTTTAGACGATTCGTCTTTATAAAACTGTTTGATCTCGTGATTGGTGATTCCGCCCGTGGCAACCTTGTAAAAGAAATCCTGCGAGGTATTTACCCTGAAATATTTCAGAATTTTAGTAATGTCTGCTTCGGTATAGTTATATCCGAGATGACGGAGTTTGCGCTCAAAAATTTCTTTTCCGTCTTCGGCCACTTTTCGTTTTTCTTCTTTTAGTGAGCCTTTAATTTTTTCGCGGGCTTTGGTGGTTTTCACCACTTTAAGCCAGTCTTCCTTGGGTGTTTGTTTCGATGAAGTGATAATTTCCACCTGATCTCCGCTGTTCAGTTTATAACTGATGGGAACAAGCCTGTTGTTTACTTTGGCGCCAATGCAGGTATCGCCCAGTTTGGAGTGGATATCATAGGCAAAATCCAGGGCAGTGGAGCCGTTGGGAAGGGTTTTTAATTCGCCTTTGGGGGTGAACAAAAAGATTTCGTCGGTGGTAAGGTCCAGTTTAAAACTTTCCACCAGATCCACGGCATTTTCTTCCTGATTTTCGAGTATTTCACGCACTTTCCGTATCCATTCATCCACATTGCTTTCGCTGCCTTTTTCTTTGTATTTCCAGTGGGCGGCATATCCTTTTTCGGCAATGTCATCCATACGGCGGGTACGTATCTGCACTTCTACCCATTTGCCCGATGGACTCATCACCGTGGTATGAAGCGATTCGTATCCGTTTCCGCGTGGAAACGAAATCCAATCACGCAATCTGTCCGGCTTGGGGCGATATAAATCGGTTACCAGCGAGTACACCCTCCAGCAATCCGAACGTTCGTTTTCTCCTTCGGATTCAATGATGATGCGTATGGCAAAAATGTCGTAAATCTCATCAAAGGGAATCCCCTTATTTACCATCTTATTGTAGATGGAATAAAGCGATTTGGTACGGCCTTTTATTTCAAAAGTAAACCCCTGTTCGGTCAGCCTTTTTTTAATGGGGTTATTGAAACTGCTGATGAACCGTTTGCGGACATCTTCCGATTTTTTTAACCGGTTTATGATGTCTTCATAAATTTCGGGCTGCGTGTATTTCAGTGAAAGGTCTTCCAGCTCGGTTTTAATGCGATATAAACCCAGACGATGGGCGAGGGGTGCGTACAGAAACAGCGTTTCGTTGGCAATTTTAAGCTGCTTGTCGCGCTTCATGTGGTCCAGCGTCCGCATGTTATGAAGCCTGTCTGCCAGTTTGATTAAAATCACCCGTACATCATCGGAAAGGGTGAGAATAATCTTCCGGAAATTTTCGGCCTGGATAGAAGAAGTCTGATCAAAAACGCCCGAAATTTTGGTAAGACCGTCTATGATTTTAGTAACATCGCCTCCAAACATGGATTGTATATCTTCCAAGGTGAGGCTCGTGTCTTCTACGGTGTCGTGCAGTAATCCGCAGATAACGGAGGTTACGCCCAGTCCAATTTCTTCGGCACAGATCTGCGCCACGGCAATGGGATGATAGATGTACGGTTCGCCCGATTTTCGGCGCATCTCCTTATGGGCATCCACGGCCACTTCAAAGGCTTTGTGCACTCTTTCCTGATCCTGCTTCGATTTGATGGCAGGCCCCAGGGCTTTAATCAGTTTTTTATATCTGGTGAGCAGTTCTTTCTTTTCCTGCTCATGGTCAATTATAATTTCGCCGTTGCTCATACCCTGTATAACTCCTGTGGTAAAGGTAACGGTTTTTAGGTTCGGATGTTTGTCTTTATCATTCTCTGTTATTCTTCCTTGATTCGGGCATTTTATTCTTCCGTATTGTCTTTTAATTTTTGAATCTGTTCTTCGGTTTCGCGCAGGCGGGTTCTGCAAAACTGCACAAGTTCCAGGCTGCGTTTTATTTTTTCAATCAACGCATCGGGATCTGTTTTTCCGGACTCCATTTCGTCTGAAAGTTTTTCGAGTTCTTCCAATGCTTCGCTGTAGGTGATTTTCTTTTTCATGATTATGTAATTTGAGCTTGGCGAGTTCCGTCGTGGAGGACGATTTCTACCTTGTCTTCTGTTTGTAATTGAGTGGATGACTGCACGGATTTTCCGTTTTTCCGTACCAGGGCATACCCCATAGCCAATATGCGTTGCGGATGGTTCATCAGGGCGGCCTGTTCCAGTTTGTCTAACCTATGATTTTGAAAAGCCAGGGCCTGCCGCGCGGAAGGAATCAACCGCGATGAAATTTTCAATAAATCCATCTGCAGCTGACGGATTTTTTTTTCCGCGGCCTGTTGAATCATCTCGTTCAGGGCCAACACATGTTCTTCAAAAGCCACATTGTGTTCTATGATAAATGAAGCGGCTTTGGTGGGTGTTTTTACTTTGGTATGGCTCATCAGGTCGGCAATACTTACGTTGCGCTCATGTCCGATTCCGGTAATTACGGGTGTGGAAAATGCGGCAATATCACGGGCGAGTTGGTAGGTGTCAAACGGACCCAAATCGAGTCCGCTTCCGCCACCGCGAACCAAAACCACCAAATCAAAATCTTTTTTTGCATCGGCAACCGCCCTGAGGGCTTCGCAGATATCGGCTTCTGCCCCCTGACCCTGTATGCGGGTTAAGTAAGGCTCCACGCGGAATGTGTATCCGTAGTCATTGCTTTCCAGTTCGTGCATAAAATCACGCAGGCCGTCCGAATCGGGGGCGGTTATGAGTGCGATGTTTTTTATCACGGTGGGTAGAGCAATTCTTTGGTTTTGGGAGCGGTATTCTCCGTTGCGCAGTTCCACAAGGTCCGGGTTACGGGTCAACAGGTTTTCCAGCACCTGCTTACGGGCCATTTCAATCTGCCCCAAGGTATAATTCGGGTCGATATCGGTAACTCTTAACCGCATGCCGAACACGGGATGAAAACCGACTTCCACATACAGCAGAATCTGAATGTTTTTTTCGAATCGGCGTCCGGTGGTTCTTTCAAAACGGGAAATAATAGGATAATGACTGCGCCAGATTACGGCATCGGCTTTGGCTACGGTTTCCCCGTTCTTTTTTTCAATCAGGCTGAAAAAACAATATTGCCTGTCAGGATAGTTTTTGATGTCTCCCGTTTCGGCCAATACCGGGAAAATATGCCCGGTGAATATTTCATCGAACGTTTTTTCTACCGCGCCCAGCAGCTGGGAAAGTGTGATTGGTTTCGCCATTATTTTTGTCAGTATCGAGGACTGTAATATACTTTTTTCTCCTCCCTCGAACAGGTGATTTTGCATAATTTTTTTCCACCTTGTTTACAATGATTCTAAATTAGTCCCATGAATTTGTCCGCAGAAAAAGAGAAAGAACAAGAATACACTCTTCCACAGGGGTTTATTTTTTGCGGCTGCGAAGCCCGCTTCAGCTTAACGGGCAATCAGGAAGTGTATAAGAAAAAATGCTGCAAAAAGTATAAAAGCAAAGGCAGGCATTGCAAAAGTTGTCCCAAGCTTTGAGATTTTTTCTGAATAGAACTTCTAATAAATTTACTTCCAAAACCTCAGCAAAACCAGTTCGGTAAACAGGAATAAAAGGGTGGCGATAATCAGCCATTTCCAGATGGGCGCTCCGTTTTCGATTTTATCGATGGCATTTTTGAGCGCTCCCTCAGAGGCGTTTATCAGTTCCGTGTAGGGAATGCCGGCTTCTTGGATTTGGGTTTTCAGACTTTCTTCGGTGTGGAAATCGCTTTGTGATTCAGTGCGCGGATAATTGTATGCCAATGCCCCGATTTCGGTTTCGCCTGCCATTACTTTATAGTTGCCGGCCTGTTCCAGATATTCTCCCGGATAAAACAATAACTTGCCGGCCACGGTGCGCTGCTCGGGTATAAATTCATACCCGTTTTCGGTGTGAATCCATTTTATGGCTTCGTCGTTCCGGACTTTTTCAGGACGGTTCATTTCGGCAGGGGCATACGCGCCGGCATAATAAAACAGGGGCGTCTGAGTCTGTGAAAGAAAAGCCGATTTGAGCATAACGGGAACAAAAAGAGCATGGCGATGAAAATTACCTGCCTGATCATCGGCTGCCACGGATGAATAAAATACTTTGCCTCCCTTTTCGGTAGTAAAATAGCCGAATAGGGCATCTCCCGTATTTAATTTGATTACGGTTTCATGATTTTCCGAACCCGAAATGGGATAATAATTTTTTACGGTCGGTAAATCCGGATTTTTGGGAACGGATTCAAAAATGTCAGAAAAAAAAGTGCCTTCCGTGTTTACCGATGTCGCTTTAAAATCGCCGCTCCGCAGGTTTCCGAATGGGGGTAGTTTAAGTGCAGTGTGTAACCGGTTCAGGACGTTTACATCGGCTTTCAGTCCCGGAATAATCATCAGATTTCCGCCCGCTTCCGCATATTTTTTCAGTTCGGTTACCAGCCCGTCCGACGGGGAAGTAATGCCATTTAAAACAATCAGGTTCTGGCTGGGAAAACGGGAATAATCAGGTGCGGAAAGGTTGAATGTGGTAAGTTTGAAATATTCATCTCCCGAATACACCTTGGCCGTTCCCTGGGCTGAGCCGGCATCGTTCAGCACCAATACATCGAGCGACTGCGCCACCTGAAACGAAAAATAAAATTCATTATCAAACGTGAGCGAATTGTCTTCAATCTGCACTTTGCCGGTTTGTGCGCCCGTTTTCAGCACCGTAAAAAATAATTCGCCTTCGGCGCTTCCGCCGGCAGGTACCGAAATCTGGGTGGGTGTTTTTTGTTCCCCGTTCAAAAACAGTTTCACCGGAATGTCTTCGGCTTCGGTTTCTCCCGTGTTTTTCACTCTGAATTTTAAGGTGAGCGGAATATTCACGCCGGTATTGGGCGTCTGAAGCCAAACACTGTCCACATATAAATTAGCCGAAATGCCGGCTTTTAGTGGCAACACCGAAATGGAAACGGATGAATCGGTCCGGATTTGATCAAAATCTGCCCCTGTACGCGGGAAATCACTGATCAGATAAATTCGTCCGCTGCCCGAAGCCCCTTCTTTTTTGAGTAAATCCAACTGCCGGTTCACTACTTCCGAAATATTGCGTCCGGTGGGGCTGAGCTCGGTTTCGGCCAGCAGATTTAAAAATTCATCGCGTGGATAAAAACGGGCATGTCTACCCTCAAAATCATTGGTAATCAGCTGGAATTTATCAGACGGGGCATAGGCATTGGCAATTTCTTCTGCCGTAATTTTTGCCTGATTCAGCAGCCTTCCGTTTTCGGCTTCGCGATCCATACTGAAACTGTTATCTACATAGATGGATACTTTGCGCGGACCGGCTCCTGCCACGCCCGGTGTGTTGCTGAAGTACGGTTTGGCAAAGGCAAAAACCAATGCGGCTATGGCCAACATGCGCATGAGCATAACCAACAGATGTTTTAACTGTTGCCGGTTTTTACGGGTGATATCCACTTCCTTCAGCAGGGAAACGTTGGTGAAAATCACCTTTTTGAAACGTCTGAAACGAAATAAATGAATGATTACCGGAACAGCCAGCGCTGTTAATGCCACCAAAAATCCCGGGAATAGAAAATTCATGCGCTAAAGATACATGTAGAGACTCAAAAACGGAGGAGGCTTTGTTAAATTGTAAAGAATCGCCAGATTGATTTTTTTGAACGCATTTGTTTTGTTAAGTTTGAAATGCTAAACCTCTTAATTATGAATGCTTTTCAGGAACTTGCCGAAACCACCTGGTTTTTACCGTTGGTCATTCTTTTAGCCGTTTGGGATGGCGTTTGGAAACTGATATCCATGTGGAGAGCCGCCCGAAATAACCATAAAGGTTGGTTTATCTGCCTTGCGGTATTCAATACGCTGGGAATTCTGCCCATTCTGTATTTGACTTCCTTCAAAAATAAAAACTGATTCTGAATTATGCCATCACTTAATCCGGTTTCAGGTCCGTTGGGAAGTGTCCGTGCCGCGCATCTTTTGCGTCGCGCCTTATTTGGATTTACACCGGCCAACCGTCAGCAGTTTGCGGGTTTGAGTTCGCAGGCTGCGGTAGATTTACTGTTTACCGTGCCGCCCCCCGTGTCGCCGCCGTTGGATCCGCTTTCTAATCCGTTAAATACCTGGATTGGGCAACAGCCGGTTTCTGAACCTCAGGATTTGTACCCGATTTTACTGCATTGGTGGGTGGCTCAGCTCAAAAATTCGGGTGTTGCCATGCGCGAACGCCTGGTGTTTTATCTGCATACGCATATTCCCATCATCATGGACAGGGTAAGCCCTTCGGATTATGTTTATTATCAGTTGGCTTTATATCGGTTTTATGCCTACGGAAATTTCAAAAAATTAACCCGCGCCGTGTGCATTGATAATGCCATGCTTCAGCACTTGGATGGCCGTCTGAATATAGCAAGTGCCCCTCAGGAAAATTTTGCCCGTGAGTTTTTTGAATTGTTTACCGTGGGAAAAGGAGAACAGGTTTCTGCGGATGATTATACCACCTTTACCGAGCAGGATGTGCAAAGTGCCACGGCATTGCTTACCGGCTGGGATAAGGATGATTCTCTTCAATCTGTTGACCCCGAAACCCAATTGCCCAGAGGCCGTCTGAAAGGAAACGGAGCCGTGGCTTCACAACATGCATTGGGTGCCAAAACATTCAGTGCAGCATTTCAGAATACGGTAATTACATCCGCCGATAATACGGTGCAATCTGCTCAAAATGAACTCACCCAGTTTATCGATATGGTGTTTGCGCAGGATACCTGTGCTGAACATATTGTGCGCAAGTTGTACCGTTTTTTTGTGTACTACCAGATTACCGAGGAGGTGGAAACCGATATTATTCAGCCCTTGGCCCAACAACTGAAAAACGGAGGTTATGAGTTGATGCCCGTGATTAAAACCTTGTTGCGCAGCGAACATTTTTTTGATGAAGATGACACGGTTTTTCAAAACGATACACGCGGAGCCATTATCAAATCGCCACTGGAATTGGTACTGAACGCCCTGAATACATTTGAAATTCCGCTCCCTTCAGAAACAACCCAGAACGCGCTTTTTCATGAAACCATGTCGTACTTGATGAATGCCTTTTCGCGCATGGGATTGGATTTGTTTTATCCATACGATGTGGCCGGATATGATGCATATTATCAGTTTCCGATGTATAACCGTTGTTGGATTACCCCGAATTATCTGGCCGAACGGTATAAATTTTTTGAAAGATTGATTTCGGCGCAGATTCCCGGATTGCAGTTTGATTTTGTGCTTTGGGTCAAGATGAACACTTCGAATCCTTCCGACCCGGATGCTTTGATAGACGAATTGATGGATTTATTTTTCCCTTTCCCGCCTGAGGCCTCGCGCCGCGATTTTTTCAAAAATAATGTGCTGCTCGATACGCTTTCGGTAATCAACTGGCAGACAGAATGGGCAGTTTATATTAATCAGGGGAGTGATGCCGGTGTGCGCATGCCGTTAGAAAATTTATTTCTGGCGTTAACCCAGTGTCCCGAATACCAAATACACTAATTCTATGGACAGACGGAAATTTATACGCACTTCTGCCACCGCTTCTGCCGCCCCTTTGGTATTGGGAGGCGTACCCGTTTTTGCCAATCCGGTAAATAATCTGCTCACGGCCTGGGCTGCTTCATCGCCCAACGATCGTGTGATGGTTATCGTGCAGCTTCATGGAGGAAATGACGGATTGAATACGGTGATTCCCATCAACAATTATGGCATGTATTACAATGTGCGCCCCAATATTGCCATTCCGCAAAACGGAGCCCGTAAATACATCACTCTGGATAATACGCTGGAAGATATCCGTCAGGTGGGTCTTCATACGGATATGATCGGGGCCAAAGCCTTGTATGACCAAGGGAAAATGGCGTTGGTACAAAATGTATCCTACGCCAATATGAACGGTTCGCATTTCCGCAGCCGCGATGTATGGTTTATGGGCGGTAATTATGATGAATACCTTGCCTCGGGATGGATGGGCCGCTATCTGGATTACTATTATCCCGATTATCCGGATGCCTATCCAAATGCCGAGATGCCTGATCCGCTGGCTTTGGAAATCGGTTCGGGACTTTCTTTGGCTTTTCACCGTGGAAACGGAATTCCGGTTTCGTTGGGAGTTCAGGATCCGGTGGCTTTTTATAACCTGATAAACAGTGTGGGCACCGATCCGTTGAATAATTTTCCGGATAATTACGCAGGCGATGAACTTCGTTACATCACCGAAATGGAAATGCAGGGCAATGTATATGCCTCGCGCCTTCGGGATGTATTCTTGGCGGGCGCTAATTCACCGTCGGTGGTTTATCCCGAGATGTATCCCTATCTGGCGCCTCAGGGTTTACTGGCTAACCGCCTGGCTCCGCAGCTCAAAATTGTGGCCCGCCTGTTGAGCGGAGGCTGCAAAACCAAGATTTTCCTTTGCCGTATAGGCGGATTTGATACACATGCCAATCAGGTGTTGCAAACCGACACTACCATGGGAAACCATGCCGCCCTTTTATATCATATTTCTTCCGCCGTAAAAGCGTTTCACGATGACTTGCAGGCTTTGGGGCTGGGCGATAAAGTAGTAACGGCTACCATTTCTGAATTCGGACGAAGAATAAATTCCAACGGAAGTTATGGCACCGACCACGGAAATGCCGCACCCCTGTTTGTGTTTGGCAACTGCGTAAATCCCGGGGTATTCGGTACCAATCCAAGTTTTACCGATTTGCAGGCCGGTAACCTTCCCATGCAGATTGATTACCGCCAGGTGATGGCCGCTTTGGTGGTAGATTGGCTGGGAGCTGATGCCGGAGCCATGCAGCAGGTGGCTTTTAACGATTGGGTAGATAACCGGTTGGATATTATACAATGCAAATGGCTCGGAGTGCATGCTCAGCCGCCGCTATCTCCCTCCATTTCGGTGAAACCCAATCCGGCAAAGGTTTCAGCCACGGTTTCAGTGCGAATAACAGAGAGTAATCATTATCTGCTTACTGTACATTCCGAAGGCGGTACAGCCGTAATGCAACGTGCGCTCGGATACTTTACCCCGGGCATGAAACAAATAGATCTGGATGTGACTAATTGGGCTTCGGGAGTATATTATATCAGCATTCTGAGCAAATCGATAAAATATACCGAGAAACTGGTGGTAGTGAGATAACCTGCTTTTTTACTCGTATTTCAAGTCTAAAATCTCAAATAATTCCTTTTCATTGAGTTTGAAAAGAGCAGGGCGGGGAAAAGCGCCTGCCACGGAAAGAGTGCCCGCTACCAGAAGTCCTTTGTCTTTTGTCTGGCGGAATTGCCCAATTTTAAAAGGATTGGTTCCTGCACCGAAATATTTTCTGGCTTTCAGCTGTCCGCTTCCGTCCAGAAAACCCAGTGCCACCCGGCCGTTTTGTGTGTTATAGGCAAAACCCAGATAATTGATTTCGTCCACGGTTATATTTCCGAGTTTAAATTCTGAATTGGGTTCGGCTTCTTCAATAAAAATGCCGCCCATATTATCGGTCAGATCCACCACACCAAAGGGTTGGTCGAAGCTGGGAATCAGATACGATTTGCCGAACGAAAAACGGGTGATGGCTGCACTTCCGGATGATAAAGGAAAACACGCCGAAGTGCCTGAAGCGTATTGACTTCCGTTGAAAATGGCATCGGGTAAATTAGTTCCGCCTTTCATCACCAGAAATGAAAAACTGTAATTGCTGAAGCAGTTTACCACGTATTTGCCGTTCCACAATCCTGTGTAAAAAGGAAAACGGGTTCCGCTGCCGTTCAGGTGCTGCACAACCAAAGCTTCGGCATCCTGATTTACGGGAATTTCCAATGTCCATTCCACACTGCCCGAAAGAGAAATTTTGGATAATTGGGATTTGTAGCCGATACGGTCATAAGACAGCAATAATGCATTGTCGCCTTCTATGGGAGAAATGGCCAACGGATAAAGCAGATCTGTGAATTCCGCTACCATGTTGGTTTGGCAGGTACTTTCATCCACGCTCAAGATTTGGGTAAAAAGACCGATTTCATCCATACAACCTATATAAAAACGTCCATTTAGCTGAAGCAGCGTGGGAAGCGCATTCCGGTGCACATTTCCCAATTCCTGAGAAGCCATGTACTCGCCCTGTTTATCTACTTTCAAAAGATAAATCCGGGTATCATTCAGCGAAGCTAAAAGCAGCGCACCGCCATCTGCCGTTTCTTGTAAATCCAGCGTTTTATATCGGTTATTGGCAGCCTGATCATCATATACCTTAAAGTAGCCCGGATCCATGCCTTTGGGCAGTTGGTCTTTTTTGCACCCAAAAAATCCACCCGAAAGCAGCAGCAAAATCAGCGTAATCTGAATGTTATTTTTCATCATCAGAAAGTGCAATAATTGGTTCCGAATTTAGGTTGACTTCCGCCCTTGAGTCCGATGGGAACGCCAACGGAAATGTATAGTTCCAAATTCAACAGACGAATATTGTCGGGCACATCCAGATAAGCGGACGAGGTAGAAGCTTGGTCGTTATAACGATGCAGATTACCCGTGGGAGGTAAAATGCTGTAACGTACATTTCCTCCAAGACTAAGCATTACTTTGCCCGCAAAGTAAGAAACTCCTGCACCGCCCAGTACGCCAAAACTCACCTTGGCAAAACGGTCGTTGGTTTGTGTGGGCGGGTTTTGTGTGGGCGAAGCCGGAAAAACCTGCCCTGATGATTGCGTGCTGCGGGTTTGTGATATACCCGACTGCAGAAATCCGGTGTAAACTCCTCCCTGCACAAAAGGGGTTATTTTACGGATGTTTATATCATACCGAACCAGGGCGGGGATTTCAAAATAATGGAGCCGGTTAATGTGTTTTTGTTCCAGCGTAAAAGAGGTTCCTTCCTGTGTATCGGCCCAGGTATAGGTATTAGAATAGGCGTATCGGTATTGAAAAAACAGGCCTTCAATTCCGGCTGAAATCTGATTGGTGAATCGATAAAGTAAAAACAAACCGCCCTGAAATCCCATGTTTTTCATGATGGGTTCGTAGGTTTTATTTTCGGAACCATTTGCTGAGTTGCCTGTGGGGCTGAACACGGAATGACTCTGAAGTACCATGGGGTGGGTGAAATTCACGCCTCCCTTAATACCCACAATCAGTTGTTTGCTTCGGTCGAAGCGTTTCTTTTGGGCAAAGGATTGAGTACCTTCCGCCAAAAACAAAGCGAAAAACAGCAGGATGAGTACCCGGGTTTGTTTCATACTTTCAAAGATGAAAAAAAATCGGGACTTAGAAGCCGATAGTCATTTGAAATTCAAACTTTAGGGCATAAAAAAATCCTGCAAGATTGCAGGATTTTCAGATCAGCTATGTTTTTATCAGGCTTCAGAACCTACGGCATGTTCTACCGAGGCCAGAAAACGTTCCGCTTCCAGAGCCGCCATACAGCCGCTTCCAGCCGCCGTTACTGCCTGACGATAAATTTTATCCTGTGCATCGCCGGAGGCAAATAATCCCGGTACATTGGTCGTGGTTGTTCCGGGAACTGTGATAATGTATCCCTGTTCGTCCATATCCACTTTTCCTTTCAGGAATCCGGTGTTGGGTTCATGACCGATGGCAATGAACAGACCGGTAACGCTGATTTCAGAAGTGGCGCCCGTGGCATTGTTTTTCAGGCGGATACCGCTTACTTCTTCGCCACCCAGTACTTCATCCACTTCTGTGTTGAAATGAATTTCAATATTGGGGGTGTTTTGCACTCTTGCCTGCATGATTTTACTGGCGCGGAATTCATCTCTGCGAACCAGCATATGTACTTTCTTACACAGTTTGCTCAGGTAGTGGGCCTCTTCACAGGCGGTGTCGCCGGCACCCACGATGGCTACTTCCTGTCCGCGGAAAAAGAATCCGTCGCAAACGGCACAGGCCGATACGCCTTTTCCGTTGAGCCGTTGTTCCGACTCAATGCCGAGCCATTTAGCTGATGCTCCCGTGGCAATAATCGCCGTTTCGGCCAACACGGTGGTTTGAGCGTCTATGGTTACTTTAAAAGGTCTTTCGCTTACATCAATATCGGTAACGGTTCCGTAGCGTACATCGGTTCCGAAACGCTCAGCCTGTTTTTTAATATCTTCCATCATTTGCGGACCCATCACTCCCTCGGGATAACCCGGGAAATTTTCCACATCATTGGTAATCATCAGCTGACCGCCGGGCTGCGGACCCACGTACATCACCGGTTTCATTTCGGCACGGGCTGCATAAATGGCGGCTGTGTATCCTGCCGGTCCTGCTCCTATAATTAAGCATTTAATTTTTTCCATGATTCACTTACAAAATTTGCAGTGCAAAGGTAATAATAACCGGTGGGGCCGAGTGTATCAAATATTACAATGTAGCGATTAGTATTCCTTATTGGGCTACGCGCTGAATTTCAAAAACTCCGTAACCCACAAATCCGCCCAATGCATCGCCGCCTGTTATATTTGTTTTTACTGTGGTGGGATTTGAAAACGGATTACCCGATGTACTGGCCGAGTTCTCCATCGTTTTGATGAAATTGTAGGCTTCGCGGTCTATAGAACAAAACTTCACCATAATGGTATCACCCCGTTTCCAGTACCCACTTTCTTCATTGTACACATTTGCCGTATCCATATCGCTTACAAATAAGCTGTTTCTGGGGTCGGGTCTTCCAAACAAAAATTCGATGTATTGCCCATTGTATGCTTGGTCATCTATCACAGAATTTCCCACGGCGTAGGTGGGCATGTAACGCTGATAGTTCGGTCGTTTTGAAAATAAGCGGTAAATATTTCCTACTTCGGTAGGATCCTGAAAATACATTCGGGCAAATCCGAGTGTATCCTGTCCGGCTTCGGGTTTCCAGGCAATACTGTCTAACATAACCGGTTCGCGTATGGTGGTAACCGCCGACAGGTCATATCCCGGGAATTTCATATTCAGAGTATAGGTTCTGCCGGGTGTGCCGATGATTGTATTTCCTTTATAAACCAAGGGCGGAAACATGGTTGTGTCCAGTTGTAGGGTTAGGGTTTCGGTGGTGAATCCATCAGAAAGGGTTACTTCGGCATCCAACACCAAAAATTCTGAAATTACGGCGGGATTTGAAAAATCTAATCCTGAAAGAGGCTGAAAAAATGGAAACGACCAGGTAATGCCCACCGTGGCCACTTCGCCCTGAAAAATATATCCTTCAATCACTGGCTTTTTACCTACCTGTGGAATATCTACCGTGATGTCTTTTTCGCAGGATGCTAAAATGAAACCGGCAAAAGCCATCATAAACATAAATCGGAATAAACAAGGAATTTTTTTCATGCCGCTTAGTATTTAAAGTTCCATGTTAATGCAGGGATAACGGGGAAAAGAGAAACTTGTTTCGCTTTTAGCTGAAAGGTGCCATCGGCCAGATTTCCTTCCCGGTCATAATAAATAAAGTAAGGGTTCTGGCGGCTGTACACGTTGTACACACTCATTGTCAGGCTCGATTTGAATTTCTTTTCGGGTTTAGACGTAACGTACGTAACGCTCAGGTCTAGCCGGTGATAAGCGGGGAAACGGTAAGCGTTCCGGTCACCGAATTCGGTTACCAGTTCGTTTTGATAAAAGTATAATTGCGAAGGCATAGTAAGCGTGTTGCCCGATGCATAAACGAAAATTCCTCCGAACTGCCAGCGATAATTCAGGTCATAAGTGGCTACAATACTCAAGTCGTGGCGGCGGTCATATTTTGCCGGGAAGATATTGCCGTTGTTCAATTCGGGAAAAATCCGGTTCGTCCAGGCTAATGTATAACCTACCCATCCCTGCCATTTTCCTTTGGCTTTTTTTACAAATAATTCCATACCGTACGATTCTCCACGGCCCTGAACCAGTGTATGGTCAATATTATCGTTGATGGCTTGTGCCGGGTCTGAACCGTCGGCAAATTCAACGAGATTACGCATGTCTTTGTAATATCCTTCAACCGAGGCTTCCACCATACCGTTGAGGAAATTATGGAAATATCCAACGGCCACCTGCTGCGAAAATTGAGGCTTGGTTAAATCCGTGCTGGGAAGCCACACATCCAAAGGAAGCGAAACCGTAGCCCGCGACACCAACTGCGTGTATTGGTAATTTTGCGTGTAGGACGCTTTGATGGCTATGTTTTCATGGGCTTTGGCACGGAATGAAAAACGGGGTTCGGCCCGGAAATAATCGGCTATTTTTTGCCACGGATTGTATACGGTGGTATCCACGGTTTGTCCGTTCTCGTTTTTCTCGTATCGGGTAAACGGACCGGTAAAGGCAAAATATGAGGCTCTCACCCCGGCATTGATGCGGAAGATTTTATTGATTTCCCAATCATCGCCGATGTAAATGGCCGCTTCGTTGGTGTGCATGCGGATAGGTTCGGGCGGAAGAATGTCACCGATGGAACCGGCAAACGTAATATTGCTGGGTGTATAGCGGTGGTTGGTGTATTCGGCCCCGATGCGTACGGTGTGTTTGGGAGTAGGGTAGTAGTTGATATCCATTTTTACCCCGTAATCCCTGACACCCGTGCCCAGTCTGAAATTAAATTCCGACTGTGAACCATCAAATCCAAAATTATAATCGGTGAAAATGAGGGTTACGTTCGAGAAAAGTTTGGAACTGAACAGGTGATTCCAGCGTAGGGTAGCCGTTGCATTTCCCCAGGCTATGCCGGCATTGAACGAACCTTCCTGGTTGCGGAATGAGAATTTATCACGGCCAAAATATCCGCTCAAAAAGATACGGTCTTTAGGACCTACAATCCAGTTGATTTTAGCATTTACATCATAGAAATAATACCCCGAATTACGCAGGGGAGACCCTTTTCGGGTGAAGGGTTTTACAAGCAGATCGGCATAGGTTCTGCGGCCTGATACAATAAAAGATACTTTGTTTTTTACGATGGGCCCCTGTACGGTCAGTCGAGAAGCAATTAGACCCAGACCTCCGTCCACTTCGTATTTTTTATTGTTACCCTCTTTCATGGAAATATCCAATACTGACGAAAGTCTTCCCCCATATTGGGCAGGCATTCCCCCTTTAATGAGTTCGACGCTTTTGATGGCATCGCCGTTAAACACCGAGAAGAATCCGAAAAGGTGGGAAGCATTGTACACAGGCGCACCGTCGAGCAGAATCAGATTTTGGTCAGGTCCGCCGCCCCGTACATAAAAACCCGTGTTTCCTTCGCCCGAGCTTTGTACACCCGGCAGCAGGGTAATGGTTTTTAGGATATCCACTTCGCCCATAAATGCGGGCAGTTTTTTAATTTCTTCTATGGTGAGGGTGATGGAGCTCATCTGCGAGCTTTCAATTTTTTCGCGGCTTTTATCGTCCGAAATGATGACTTCTTTAATATCCTGATCTGCCTTTTGGAGTTCTATATTGAGAGTAATGTTTTTGTTAAGTTCAATGGACTGGCTGAAACTTTTGAAACTGATAAACGAACTGACCAGCGTATAATTTCCCGCAGGCAGGGTCAGGGAATAAAATCCGTAGGTGTTGGTGGTTACGCCCGTCAGGTTTTCTTTTACAAACACGTTTGCGCCAGGCAGTCCTTCACCATTGGCAGCATCTTTCACGTATCCGCTTACGGTAAATTTCTGTTGGGCAGAAACCGTAAGAATACTCAAGGTTAAAATGCAGAATAGGAGGATGCGTTGCATGTGTTTTTGGGACACTTTTTAAATTTCGTGCGAATGTAAGTAAATAACGAGGGGTTTTGTTTACCGATTCGTCAAATTTGTGGTCAATGTCCACTAATTTTCAGGATGTGTAGATTTTTAGGGTTTGAAAGAGGAAAAGGGGAGTAAAGATTTTGGAGAATGGAAAGATTCTTTACTTTTGCAGCCCCGAAGAAAAACTTTGGTCGAGTTCGGGATGTAGCGCAGCCCGGTAGCGCACACGTCTGGGGGGCGTGGGGTCGCAGGTTCAAATCCTGTCATCCCGACCAATAAAAACCGATTGCGAAAGCAATCGGTTTTTTGTTTTAAGAAAATGCCAAGCTTGCTAGAGCATTTTCTTAAAACAAAAAACCAAGGGGCGCAGCCCATGGTTTTTA
>JAKRSD010000019.1:188032-194185 GCA_022402535.1 Flavobacteriales bacterium
TTTCTTAAAACAAAAAACCAAGGGGCGCAGCCCATGGTTTTTATTGAGTACCCCCTCCTAAGGATCATGGCCACTGGGCCGATAGCCACCGGCCGTATTCCTCTTAAATAAAAATCTGATTTTGAAGTTTTATTCCTAAACTAAGGATTACAGAAAACAGAATGTCCATGAGCGTTTGGAATAACCCAGAAATACAGTTTTTTAGTTTTTCTCAAAGGTAAGGTAATCCGTACCCCCGTTTCCACCACTTACATCAATCAGTTCAATTTTTACGGCCGATTGGGATATAAAGTCCCAATCATCATTCAGGTCTTCAAAATCATTACTGAGATTGAAATTAATGTTGAAATCCAAATCATTCTGACTGTCATCATTGCTGTTGCTGTCGGTAATACTCCATGTTCCCGTATAGGTATTGGCCCCGTTGCTTGCTGTAAGTACTCCTGAAGCACCGAATGTGAAATTATAACCGCTAAAATGAGAGGTTTCGTCATTATTGGAATCAATAAATGAACTAATTCGCCAGGTTCCGCTTTGTACATTTTGCTGTACCTGATTTTGCACGCCATTGTTTGAATCTTTGGTGCAGGAAAACAGGCCCAATAATATCCCGAAACCTATGGTATATACAATATTCTTTTTCATTTTCTTACTTTTTATCTTTTACTGAACAGGTATTGATACCGAAAGGCGCATAAAGGGGGCAAAAGCTGATTAAACTCGTTAAAACGAAAATTCCAGAAAGCACCATTAATACAATACCCAATGTGCCGGATATAACATCCGTAAAAAATAAAACACCAACAATGGCAGCTATTACCAACCGGATAATACGATCTGCCGAACCCATATTTTTCTTCATAAAAAAAGATTTTGTTTTTGCATTATTGCGAATCAAAGGTATGGGGGCGAATTGAGTAAAAAAGTGACCGAAGTCACAGGTCTCCCATTATTTTTATTCCCTCGGAGGTTTGTTCAATTTTTTCGTCATTTTCTAGTTTTTTCAGTACACGGGTAATCACTTCACGCACGGTGCCCAGTTCATTGGCCAACTGCGAATGACTCATTTTAATCGGATTTTCATTCATGAGCTGCGATTTTTTCCTGAGATGTTCATAAAGGCGTTTATCCATTTTATCCAACAATAAATGGCCTATGGTGTCCAGCAGCTCCACATAACGCAGATTGAATTGATTAAAGAACAGTTCATTAAAATCAGGGAATTCCCGCATCCAAACAGGTAACAATTCCACAGGGATGAGTAAAATTTCGGTATCTTCTTCCGTACAGGCAAAAACTTTACTGGGCGTATTTTTAAGGGCTGCATAGAAAGTCATCACACAGCTTTGGGAAGGTTCAATATAATACAGGAGCAGTTCTTTGTCATCAAAGCGCGAATACACTTTTACCAGTCCGCTTATGACCAAGGGAACCCCTTTTACATACTGCTCTTCGCGCAAAATTTCGGTTCCTTTGGGAAAGTGATGTAACACGGACGATTCAATTACTTTCTCACGTAGCGGAGAAGGTAAGATGGATAGTACTTTTTTGTCTAACGCCATAAACTCGTTTTCAAGGATTTTACGGTAAATATAAGGGCTAGAAAACCAATTCGGGATAAATGTTTATCTATTCTGTTTTGGGGGGATGTTTAAATGTAATCCCATGCTGTTAAGCAATATTCTTCAGAATAGTATTATAGAATTATGGGTTTTCTAATAATACCAACCTTATCACGGATTAAACCCTCAAACCCAATACTTAAAAGTCCGCAAAAATGAAGGTTCCGACTATCGGTCTTGAAATACCCTCACTTGTCAGGCTGAATTTGTAGGGCCCGGCCTGAAAATGTTGATTTGAGAGGTTAAAATAATTTCCTTGGGTTTGCGAGGTATATATTTCCTTGCCCTGCATGTCATATATCCGAAGAATAAATAAAGCCGATTCCTTGTTGTTAAAGCGGATAATACCCTCGGTATAAACCGGATTCGGATAGAGCAGGAATCCCGAAGAGTTAAACTGATAAATATCGATTTGGGCCACCGCCGTTACGCCTCCTCCTCCAAATTGAAGCCGGTAAAAATTGGTGGCATTGGGTATGGGGTTTGCATCGGTAAAGGAATAACTTTCGGGTTTATCTATACTGCCGCAGATACCAAAAATTTCTCCAATCTGGGTGTATTGCATATTGTCTGTAGAGCGGGCAATTTGGATACCGTTACAAGTATTTCCTGCCTGTATCTGCCAACTCAGCAAAACGGTGCCTTCGTTTTCAGTGGCCGTGTAGAAATTGAGGTATTCCTCTATTTGGGCATTGCAGTGAAAGGAAATCAGACAGAACAGAAGTACAACTGGAAACGACTTCATAGAATTGCGTTTGATGTTCTTTATTTTAAGCACAAGAAACGAAATTTATCCTAAAATGTTTTTTATGCTTTGGGTTTGTCGTTTCCGTCAACAAATCCTTTTAAGTGGTTTTATTCGCAATACAAATCTGCAAACAAGGGGCTACGGATTAACCAAAGTGCAGCTCCATTTTAAAGGTGGACAAGAATCATTCAACGAAAACAGGTGTCAGAACCCTTTAAGTTTATTCATTTCTTCTGCCAATACAGGGATGTTGTTTTGAATAATTCCCCAGATCATTTCGGGTTCAACAGAATCATAAGCATGCGAAATAATATTCCGTAGACCAATGATATGCTTAGCTGAAGTGATTTGTACAGATGGATCTAATTCAGTGATTTTTCGAATGGCTTCACCGATGATCTCCAAGTCTCTTTCCACGGCTCGCTGTAATAGAATATCTGACTTAAAAGAATTGAAATTATTGTGGGTCTTAGATTTTACCATTTCAATCTCTTGAATGACACTTTGAATATCAAGGATAAACTTTAATACTTTAGGCTGCATACAGTTCTATCTTTGAACGGTCAATTTCTTCAATGAGGACTGGATTTTTTAGTGATTTTTGGGAAACAAGGTCAATTTTCCTGCCCAGCAGTTTTTCCATTTTTTCCAGAAAGGAAAAGTAGTTGTCTGCATAATCTAATACATCGATTTCATCAGAAAATTGAACCAGAAAATCAATGTCACTGTTTTCGTGCATGGTGTCCGTTGCCGCTGAGCCAAATAAAGCGATAGATTTTACCCGATGCTCCAGGCAAAGGGCCACAATATCATGTAGTTTTTCTTCTATCTGCTTTTTCATATACAGCCAAAGATAATTCTTTTTTATTTCCCGTTTGCGTTTTGTTAACTCAAAGGGTTAGATTATGGCTACTGTATGTATTTCCGTGGTTAAGACTTCCGTATAATACATCGCTCTGCCCCCGATAGCTATCTATTTGGCTCTAAAATGAGGGTATTCATTACTGCGCAATTTTCACAAATTTTTGTTGCCCGAGCGATTGCTTGTTGTCAAAAAGTTGTAAGAAATAAATCCCGTCCGAAAGCCCCGAAACGGGAATCTGTTTTTCGGTTTGTGTTATATTTCCGCATTGCATTTCCTGTCCTGTTATAGAAACAATTTTGTACGTGATTTTTTCAGAAAAATCTTGTTCTACGTTAAGGAGGGTGGCTACAGGATTGGGGTAAATCGTCAGGTTGTCCGAAAGGCTGAGTTCATTTACTCCGACCGTCAAAATATTCACGTTTTGTTCAGTGGTGTCGGCCATGCCGCAGTGATCGGCAATAAGCTGTATGTTGTACATTCCCGGGGCGGCATAGGTATGCGAAGGGTTTTCGATTGCCGAAGTGCTTCCATCGCCAAAGTTCCAACTGTATGCTGTGGCGTTGAGCGAAGTATTGGTAAAATTAAACTGGTTTCCATTCGTAACCGCATACGTAAAATTCGCCGTAGGGTCATATGCTCCTACATGCCATTTCATCAAACTGTCGTACACCATGAGTTTGGCAGCGGTTCTGATGTTGGCCGCATCGGTTGTGGATAGGGTGGAGATAAACGGAATGGCCGTGGGATCTTTTCTGAACAGTACGGTATAGAACGTGCAGGCGGCGGCATACGTTCCCGCCACCGAAGGATGACTTTCATCGGCCTGGTACAGATTAATGGACGGAAACTGCTGCCGGATGTATTTCCATACTGCCCCCACGGGCGACACGATGGCGTGATTATCCTCGGCCATCATGCGGTATCTCAGGTTTAACAGACTATCCATGCCCGGGTAGGTGCACACGGGCGGCCACGAGGCGCAATTAGAAGCATCTCCGTTTTTTCGTCCCCAGGTCATATAGAATACGGTTTCTGCACATGGATTTTCTGCATTGATGACACTGTCTAAAAAATGCGCATACGGAAAAACGGACGATTCCACCTGACTGTTGGAGAAAGAAGGCAATTGGCTTTGCTCCTGCAGCACCACATAATCCCAATTGCCCACGGCTATTTTGGCGAGCGAAGTGGCATTGGTAGAATGCCCCTGCAACGTAAACCCTCCGGGGGTGTTACTGTCAAAGAACAGGGTGTCGCCGGTGGAGGAGGCAACATCCGCAACCATTTGGGGTAAACTATTTACTGCGGTGTAGCTGTTTCCGATAAACAGCGCCCTTTTGGAACTGTTTTGCCCATGGACGATTGAACCACAGAGGAGTATAAATAATAGGATACGGTATTTCATCTTTTCTTGTTTAGGAAGGATTGCGGAGTTGATATTGTTAAATATTTACTTAGCGTCTGTTGTAAAATTGGACTACGAAGATACGCATTAATCACTGAAAGGCTGATGTGCAACATCCCGCGCTGCATTCGGTTAATTTCAGTTGGGTAGTGCCACTAACCCACTGACTTTTTTTGCCTTTTGCCTTCGGTGGGTGTTTTACCAACTAGAATTTTGGTTGTCGAACGTAAGGAAAAAGGGTTGGTGAGAATATCACTCATAATCAGAAACTCTATTTGGCGATGGTTATTGCTTATCCGCATTAAATCCCTTTTCTTGATTATTTTGCGCCGTATTATTTCCATGCATACGTTCTAATTTTTCTATAATTTCGATATCTATTTGGTTGCCAATAAATTTATGTTCATTGAATTTTGATAATGTTTCTTCTATTTCGTTCTGAGAATCCCACACTAAAATAAGTGATCTTCTTTTGTTATTTATCTCAATTATTTTACAATGTATTATACATTCATTTTTTAGGACTTTAATTGCTTTTTTTATGGTTCTTAGGTTATCGGGATATAAATTTTCGGATGTGGGTAATTTTGCCGGATATATTCCATTTACTAAATATCTTGTTTTTTCATTTTCTGATTTTATTACCCTTACAGGAAGAACTTTGTCAATAAGATTATTCATTTCAGAAGATATCCATACTTTGAGTTCCGGATTTTTCCCAAAAACCAGTTGCTCTTTTTCATCAACTCCCAAAAAATACAATTCAATTTGTTCACCAGCTTTAATATTCTCTGGTATAATCTCATTTTCAAAATATTTTTTATGTAGTAAACCCGTTAGTGAACCATAATTCCATTGAAAATTATATCCAATATCCACAAAAACTCCATATGACGACTTTTGTGTTACTATGCCTTTATAGAGTGCACTTTCATTCAGTTCAGTTTTTTTAAATTGAGCTACTTTTCCATCCATAGTTATTGTAAGCGGCTCCTTTTCATACTTAAAGACTTTGCCAAAAAAGACTTTGCCTTTTAAGTAAGGAAAAACGGCTTTCCAGTAGTCTAAATTATTATAGGTCCAGGGCATGTGCACGAATGATATATAGCCCATAAGTCCATATATTTTTACTATAAACCCTTTTTGTCTTATATCAACTATTCTGAAAGGATGATTTTCTTTTTCTGCAATTTTTTCCTCAAAGTTCTCAATAAGTGTTGAAAGATAGTTTTCATTTTCTGATAAATTCATCTTATGGATTTCCTTTTAGTAGTTTGTTGGTAACAGTCCTTTTTATAATTAATTTGTTATTGGATTTTCTTACCTTTTATCAAATATAAACCTTCCAAGGCTGATGTGCAACATCCCGCGCTGCATTCGGTTAATTTCAGTTGGGTAGTGCCACTAACCAACTGATTTTTTTTGCCTTTTGCCTTTGCCTCCGGTTGGTGTTTTCACCACAAGTGTTCGGAAGATTTAAGACGAGTTGAACCAGAGCAGTTTGTCTACGAGT
>JAKRSD010000020.1:0-128658 GCA_022402535.1 Flavobacteriales bacterium
TGATTTTTTACTATTTTCGGGAACAGAACGGAGGTTTTTAGACAAACTGCCGTTAGCGGGCACAGATAGTATCTGGGCATTGTTGTTCTGATGATATTGATCTGCACTGCCCAAAGTATAAATCCAGGGATTAAAGCGCCAGGGGCAGAAGTTTTGAATGGAAGGGCTGTATGTGCCGGTTGCTAAAGCGGTATAGTCTTCAAAGCTACCATTAGCAACATATTCACAATCAACATAGTTGTAATTTTGAAGATACTGAGTACAGCTACTGTTTATTAGCCCTTTAACCCAAATTGTTTTTTGAAATTCATTAATCCCGGTTGCATTAAGCGTAATCTTAAATGCACCTTCGTGCAAATAAGCATAGCTTATAGGTATTACTGAAGTTGTAACGATATTTATCAGAGTGTCTTTTGCCTGAAACTGCCTATCCGTCTGAGATTCGATTTCCCATGTAAATACTGTACCGTTGGGTATGGCCGTAGATGTATTGGAAATGAAAAACGACTGACCCACAGTTACCGTGTCCGGTGCCGTAAAGCTGAGTGTAGGAACGGCAGGAATCTGGGCAGTTACAATTCCTTTCATCAATAGAATGCAAAAACCCGCAAAAATTGTTTTTAAAATTTGTTTTTTCATAATAACGTATTGGTGAATAAAAAAAACGGGCGTTGTTAACAAGCTGAAATTGAAACATGAACGCCACCACACATTTCTACATGTTGTTTTTCTTTTCCTACCTTTACGGCGCTTTGAGTGTGCAAATTTAAAGCGCCGGAGGGAGGTGTCAGGTTACGACTTGCACCTCCTTCTCTTTTGAAGGGTATATACCATTCCGTTTGGGTGATAATACCCAAACGGAGCAAAAACATTTACAAAAAGCAGTAATATTTTCGGGGTACAAAAGTCTGCCCCAATATATTCCGGATTTAAAATATTGTCTATCTGAATGTTAACTCTCATTAGGGTATTGAAGTGATATTGGTTTGGCTAATGTATGGTATGCATTTAATTTTTATCCGGACAAAATCAGCCGTTTTTAACAAACGTATGCCAAACACCTGTATATCAAAGTAAAAACATAATACACATATTGATGTGTATATCAAAAAAATAGAAAAGAATGAGGAATTACGCATTCTCATAAATAGCTACGCTTTGGGTATGATTGTTTATTATCAGGCAAGACCCCAAAAGCTTTCGGGGAGAAGGCAAGAGTATTTCTTGGATTGTTCTTTTGTTTAATTGTTGGATTGTCTTGGCTCTTGAATCTTTTATTCGTTATCAGGTAATAGTCCAGTCGTCAGCATAAATGGTTATCTGTTATCAGGCAATAGGCAATAGTTCCATCATCCGGAGCGAAGCCCCGAACCCTTTCGTGGGCATGGAGCGAAGCGTAATAAATTTTCCGGAGCGAAGCGGAGCATGCAGCATAGCGTAATAAATCACCAAATTTTCAAATTAATTGTTACATCAGCACATCCCTTCATCAGCACATTAATAGGGCTTTACTGTCCTGATACTTGATACTAACTACCTGATACTTTTTCAATACGGATCCACATCAAACAGAATTTCTACACTTCGGTGCAGGGGATGGCTTTGCAGCCAGTCGGTGCATTTGGTGATAAAAAGTTTGGCCTTGGGCAGGTTTTCTTTCACGTCGAATTTCAACAGTATATCAAACAGGTATTTATTCCGTATGCGGGGAACTCCCGGAGGTTCGGGACCTAAAACCCGTTCCGCAAAAACGGCTTTGAGTTCGTTGGCCAACATACGGGCTGCGCGTTCGGCATAATCACGGTCGCCATGACGCACGGTGATACGGATTAACCGTGTGAACGGCGGATAATGAAACTGATGACGCAGATGGGCTTCTTCGTTCAGAAATCCCTTCACATCGTGCTGAATCACCCGCTGAATCACATAATGATCGGGCTTATAAGTCTGCAGCAGCACTTTTCCTTTTTTACTTCTCCGGCCTGCCCGGCCCGCCACCTGTGTCATAAGCTGAAACGCTTTTTCATTGGCCCTGAAATCAGGGATGGACAACATTTCGTCGGCATGAATCACGCCAACCACAGACACATGGTCAAAATCGAGTCCTTTGCTCACCATCTGGGTTCCCACCAGTACATCGGTTTGCCGGTGAGCAAAATCGCCGAGAATCTGGGCATACGCATTTTTTCGGTTAGCGGTATCGATATCTAAGCGGCTGATTCGCCAATTGGGATATAAGAGCGAAAGTTCTTCTTCAATTTTTTCGGTACCAAAACCCTGCATTTCGATGGTTTTGCTTCCGCAAGCGGCACATTCGGTGGGTACCTGAGCCATGTATCCGCAGTAGCGGCAGCGCAACTGATGAATGGCTTTGTGGTAAATGAGCGAAATATCGCAGTTTTTGCATTGGGGTACGTGTCCGCAATCTTTACATTCCAACATGCGCGAAAATCCCCGGCGGTTTCTGAACAGAATAGCCTGTTCTCCGTGTTTTACGGCTTCGTCCACCTGCGTAAGTAATGCCGCCGTAAAATGCGAACGCATTTCTTTCGCTTTTCGGGCATCGCCCAGATGAATGGTTTCGATATCGGGCAAAACCGAATCGCCGAAGCGCTCGGGAAGCTGCACCATACCATACTTTTTATTCATGGCATTGTGATAACTCTCCAACGATGGAGTGGCCGAACCTAAAATGACTGGGGCTTTATGCAGTTTAGCCAGCACCAGGGCAAAATCGCGGGCGTGGTAGCGTGGCGCCGGATCGTATTGTTTGTAGGAAGATTCGTGTTCTTCATCCACAATCACCAACCCTAAATCCGAAAAAGGAAGAAACAATGCCGAACGGGCACCAAGCACCACATCAAAACCATCACGGTTCAATACCCGGTTCCATACTTCCACCCGTTCATTTTCGTTAAAACGGCTGTGATAAACACCTACTTTCCCCTGAAAAACACGCTTCAGGCGCTCTATCAATTGCGTGGTGAGGGCAATTTCGGGCAGCAGATATAAAACCTGTTTGTTTTTGGCCAGCGCTTCCAGAATCAGGTGAATGTACAATTCCGTTTTTCCGCTTCCGGTGATTCCAAAAAGCAGCGCCGGTTTATTCTCTTTGAAAACCGATTGAATTTCTCCGAAGGCTTTTTGCTGTAGCTCTGTGAGTTCGGGCATATCAGGAGCCTGAGTGGCATCTCCGAGCTGAATGCGATACTCTTCTTCTTCAAATTCTTCCAATATTTCCTTCTTCACCAAGGCCTTAATGGCCGGCGCGGAACCCTCTACCAACTCTCCTATTTTATGGCGGGGGACCGGTTTATTTTCACCCGAAAAATGTTCGGATAGAATTAAAAAGGTGGTGAGCGTTTCGGTTTGTTTGGCTGCTCTTTTGAGCTGATCAAAGACTTTCTGCAAGTTTTCTTCAATCCTGTAAAACGGGGTTAGACGGTAAAATTTCACCATCCGGGGTTTGTACTTTTCTTCCACCTCATGTTCCGAAACCACGAGTCCGCGGTCTATAAGCATTTTAAAATACTTACGCACCTGTTTCAGTCCCAGAATTTTTTCGGCATCTTCCACCGAAATTCCGCCTTGCAATTCCATGGCTTCCACCAGCATGTATTCCCTGTCTGTCAGGGAAGAATAATCGGGCTCAATCTCTTTTCGTAACGTAAACCGGGCTTTAGATTCCAGTTTTAATCCGGCGGGAAGTGCAGCCGTCATCACATCGCCCAGTGTGGACAGATAATATGCCGCCATCTGTTCCCAAAAGGTTTGCATATGCGGAAGGATCACCGGTTCGGTATCCAGATAATCAGAAACCGCTTTCACCTCATAATGCTGGGGCCTTTCGTGATGCACTTTCCATACGATTCCGGTGTAGAGTTTTCCGGCTTTCAGGGGCACCACCACACGCATGCCCGTACGGCAATGTTCGGCACGGGCCGGATCGGCCTCGTAAGTAAGCACATGGCGCAAAGCCAGCGGCAAAACCACATCTACGTATAAACCAGAATGCATAGTTGTGCAAACATCCGAAAAAGGAAGGGGATTCGACTTCATTTTACGCTTGTTTTTCTAAACACCCCCTTGTATTCATTTCAAATTTGCACCTTTGCGCTTTGTCAAACGGGCGCATGAGCCCTAAATTTTCTCAGATACATGGAATGGGTTATCCGCATAGGTCAGTTTATATTAAGTCTCTCCATATTAGTGGTACTGCACGAGTTTGGCCACTATTTACCGGCAAAACTTTTCGGCACCCGGGTTGAAAAATTTTTTCTCTTTTTTGATTACAAATTTGCGCTCGTAAAGAAAAAAATCGGCGAAACAGTTTGGGGCATCGGCTGGATTCCCTTTGGCGGTTATGTGAAAATTGCCGGCATGGTGGACGAGAGTATGGATAAAGACCAGATGGCTCAGGAGCCCCAGCCGTGGGAATACCGCAGCAAGCCCGCCTGGCAGCGTTTGATTATCATTTTGGGCGGAGTAACGGTAAATATCATTCTGGCTTTTGTGATTTACTGGATGATGATGTTTGTGTACGGAGAAAAATTTCTGCCCGTAGCCAACATGAAAGACGGAATCTGGGTACAGAATGAGTTGGTGGCAAACCGCATCGGCATTCAGACCGGAGACCATATTATCCGCATCGGAAATCAGGACATGGTGAACTTCAGCGACCTGAATGAAGCCTTGTTATACAGCGGCGGAAAATCCGTGGTAGTGGAACGCAACGGGGAACAAATTACCCTGAACAGCCCGGCCGGAATTGATCAGGACATATTAGCCAGCGGAACCCCTTTGGTGGTAAGTATCCGCATGCCTTTTTATGTAGGCGGGTTCAGCGATGAAATCACAAACGGAAAAGACTGCGGCTTGCAGGTAAAAGATAAAATCATCGGAGTGGATGGCACGCCCATCCGTTATTTTGATGAATTTAAAACCTACGTGGCAAACAAAAAAGGAGAAACCATTGCATTAAATGTATTGCGCAACGAACAACAGCAAACGCTCAACTGCACGGTAAATGACTCAGGACTGGTGGGACTGGCTCCCGTGAACATGAGTATGGCCGATTTAGAAAAAGACGGAGCCTATGAGTTTGGCAAAATTGAATATTCGTTTTTTGCGGCGCTTCCAGCGGGTTTAAACAAAACTTTTTCTACACTCAGCGGCTATATCAAGCAGTTCAAAGTGATTTTCACCAAACAGGGCGCCAAACAAATCGGCAGTTTAGGAACAATCATGAGTATGTTTCCGCCTGAGTGGAACTGGCAGGCCTTTTGGCAACTGACCGCCTTTTTGAGTATCATTCTGGCTTTTATTAATGTGCTTCCTATTCCGGCTTTGGATGGCGGACATGCCGTGTTTATTATTTATGAACTCATTACCGGCCGCAAACCTTCTGAAAAATTTTTAGAAAAAGCCCAAACCGTGGGTATGATTCTGCTTATCGGGTTGATGGTATATGCGCTGGGCAACGATATATGGAAATTTATTATCAGTAAGTTTTTGTAGTACGAGTATCAGGTAGCAGGTATCAAGTTTCAGGCAGAGCGAAGCGGCGTAGGAGCGAAGCGCAAAACGAAGTGGCGCACGAAGTAATAATCAAAACATTTTCAAATTCCATCCACTGCTTCATCCTTTGCCATAGCTCTTGGTTCTTGAATCCAATCCATCAGCACACAAAACCATTATCAAATTGACACATCATCAAATTATCAAATTAATAAGCTACCTTTGTGCTTTATTAACAGACGCTTTTAGTCTGCATCCACTTTCTTCCTCGAGAAGATAATATCCTCAGAACCCGGTTTAACATCCGTTATATCAAGGTACCCGGGGAGGTGTTCACCCGAAAGCGACATTTATTTTTTATTCATGACATTTGAATCATTGCAGCTCATTGAGCCCATTCTTCGTGCCGTTCAGCAGGAAGGATACACTACGCCCACGCCTATTCAGGCACAGGCCATTCCCATTGTTTTAGCTAAGCGCGATATCCTCGGCTGTGCACAAACCGGCACCGGAAAAACCGCTGCATTCAGTATTCCGATTTTACAATTGCTGAATGCCGGACCCGCAGATGAAAACAACCGCAAAAAACCGATCCGTTCGCTGATATTAACCCCCACGCGGGAATTGGCCATACAGATCGGAGAAAGTATTGCCGCTTACGGCAGACATCTGCCTTTGCAGCATACCGTTATTTTTGGCGGCGTAGGCGAAGCTTCCCAAATTGATGCCCTCCGCAGAGGAGTGGATATTTTGGTAGCCACTCCCGGAAGATTGCTGGACCTGATGGACAGACGATTTGTAGACCTGCGCCAATTGCAGATTTTCGTTTTGGACGAAGCAGACCGCATGCTCGACATGGGCTTTATTCATGATGTGCGTAAGGTGATTGCTAAAATTCCCGTACGTCGTCAAACCCTGTTTTTTTCGGCTACCATGCCGCCCGAAATTCAAAAGCTGGCCGATAACATTCTGACCGATCCGCGCAAAGTAGAAGTTACTCCCGTTTCTTCCACCGCCGAAAAAGTACGTCAGGAAGTGTATTTTGTAAACAAAAGCAATAAACCCAAGCTGTTGAAGGAACTTCTTTTGGATGCATCCATCAGCCGGGTATTGGTGTTTACGCGCACCAAACATGGTGCAGACCGTGTGGCCAAAGATTTGGTTAAACATGGTATAGGCGCCGAAGCCATTCATGGCAACAAATCGCAAAATAACCGGCAAAGAGCCCTTTCACTTTTCAAAAGCGGAGAAATACGGGTATTGGTAGCCACCGATATTGCCGCACGCGGTATAGATGTGGAAGAACTTTCGCATGTGGTAAATTTTGAATTGCCCAATGTTCCCGAAACGTATGTACACCGCATAGGACGTACCGGACGGGCCGGTAATTCGGGCGTGGCGATTTCATTCTGCGAACCCGACGAAATGGCTTACCTGAAAGACATCCAAAAACTCATCGGGAAAACGATTCCCGTAGTGGAAAAACATGCCTTTCCGTTAGATTTTTCGCTGACTCAGCAGGAAAAAGAAAAGCAACGCGAAACCGGCAGAGGCCGTGTGGGGCATGGACAAAAACCCGGAAATCGTTCTGGGGCCGGTAAAAGCCACCGAAAAGGAAAACCGGCTTCGGCTGCATCCTCTAATTCGCCACAACGACCCGGCGATAAGAAAAAAGTAGTTAAACGTACTTTTTGATAAATAAAAAACAAGAAAAAAGGGGTGATTTATTTACCCCTTTTTTTATGATACTATTTTGACACACAAACCACGATTATCTCTTACGCCAAAAGCTCCCGAAGGAGCCATGGCTAAAATTCATTTTAAATTTATTGCAATGCAAATTTGATGGGCAATACCATTAAGGCTGCTACCTTTTTCCCGTCTTTTTCGGCAGGAATCCAATCCGGCATTTTTTCAACAACTCTCATTGCGGCTTCATCGCAGCCATAACCAATTCCCCGTTTAACCTGAATGTTTTTTATTTTCCCATCGGTGCTCACGGTAAATTCAACAATAACCTTCCCTTCAATATTAGATTCTATAGCCGTTTGGGGATAAATCAGATTATTCCCGATGAATCTAACCATTTCCATTTGTCCACCCGGGAATTCAGGGAGCTTGTCAAATTCATTTTCAATTTGTATTGAGGGGTTTTGCCCCATCAGCCGGGGACTAAAAAATACGCCCGAGCCGATAAATGTAAACGCCAATGCCATCAATAGCAGGCTACTTTTTTTGTTTTTTGATTTGTGCATCATTTGTATTCGTGTTTTGATTTGTGAACCTGTGAAATAATTTACCGGAACATTCATCCCTGCCAATGCGCAGGACAAAAGGGTGTCGCAGTATGCCGAAATGTTTGTTCCCGTTGCCAGTACCTGTTCATCGGCACTAAACTCATGAGCCTGGCGCAACTCACGTTCTATCAAAAAGTAAAAGGGATTAAACCATCCAAATATTTTCAATAATTCGAAACCCAAGACATCAATCGTATGTCCGAACCGGATATGCGCCTTTTCGTGTAAAAAAACGATTTGAAGTTTTTCGCCATGCAGAGAAGCCGGAACAAAAATAGATTGCCCGAATGAAAAAGGATATTTAATTTTTTCACTGAAATAGGTGGTAAAACCGTCTATCTGCTTCTTCTCACTCTGATACATAATTCGGAATATGCTCCCAAGTTTTACGGTAAAAAGCAGCAATCCTATAACAACAGGAATAACATAAAACAATGTGTAAAAAGAAAGGCAATGATATACGAGTTTACACCATATTCAAATGAATTGAAAATGAGAAAGCCATGTAATTTTATATCATTGATTGTTAGTAAAGTATGATAGTTTTGAACATTATATTAACAATTTTAACATTCAGATATGTAATACTGCCTGATTTTTGCGTTCTTTTGTGATACAAAAAACAAATCTATCTTATGGAACCGAATGAAATCAGAACAAATCATTTCTACATGGAAAGCTTGGGAGATGATGCTGAGATGGTAGAGGTGAGAGAACCTGTAACAATTATAAAAAACAAAGTTACGGGTAATTATGCAGTATTTTTAAGTGAAGGAGATTTTGGTCCTATTATCATTCACAAAGACAAAGAAGATGCCGTAAAAAGATTTATTGATGCTTTTGGAGCAATGTTGGTTTATAAGTCTTTAATGGTAGCCCCAGGAATAAAAGAAAAGTTTTTAAGCAATTGCAGGTCAAATCATACAGAAACTTATGAAAAAATAAATGGGCAAATAAATTTGATTGTAAATGAATCTGCCGAGAAATTTACTAAAATAAAAAAAGACTTGGTAGAAGCTTAACCTATTCTCTTGCCCAATGAACCAAGAATTTTATAATATAATAATATCCCCAAAAAGGCTGTTTTCATTTATAGAAATAGAATTAGGTGCTTGTCCTACATCTTTTAATTGGATGATAGAAAATAATGGTTTTTATGAACAAATAAAACAAGCATTTATTTTAAGCGAAGCATATGAACAAGCATCAATAATGTCAATTGATGAGAAATATGCTGTATTTTTTTCATTAATTAGATTAGATGGACACCCTCTTCTAGTAGAAAGAAAAGAACATTATGGAACTGAAGATTTATTAATGATATGTTCTAAATCAGGGTATCCATTTAATGAGGCATTTCATTATTGTATTGAGGATGCACTTATAAAGGAAAAATGGGCTTCATTTATTGATTCTAAACACATCAAAACAGGGGAATAATAGTATATTTACTATCTTTTGGGAGGAGGAACTTTTGAAATAGCCTTGAGAGTTGTCAAAAACTCATTTTTAACAGGTTCTTTATCTTCTTTGTATTCTAAATCTTCATACTTAAGTTCAAGCTGTCCGTTTTTCCTTGCAACCATTTTGTTGAAGTTTGACATAAACTCTTTCCAATTATCAGAAATTCTCATAATTGCAATTACTTGATTCAATTGAGCAGACAAGTGTGGGTGTCCCACATCTGCCGTAAGACTTTGAAAGTATCTGGCAGTAGGATTACCTGATTTGCTTTTTGGGGTTTTTGTTTTAAGTTCATCTAATACGCCATTTGGCAATTGCTCATAGATAACCTTGTTTGTCCATTTCCCAACTACGCCCGGTCTTTTCTTTATGTCATTAACCGTGTAATCCCATCCATTTAATCTAAAAACTTCTTGATAAAATGTATCCGGAAAAGTTTTTTGCCATTTGAGCAACTCTTCTGAAATATAAGCCTTTAGTATCGCTTGTAATTCAAATCTTTCTCTATCGTATTGGTATCCTGTGGCTTCATCTATTAAAGCAATTATGCTGACTTTCTTTAGTGCCTTTGACAGAAAATACGCACTATCAACCACCGAAACTTCGATTTCAGAGCCGGTTCGACTTGCATCTATTATTGCATCAATTATGTCAATAAGCAGGGTTGCCTCATATCCGTATGTACTTGATTGTGAGCCACCTGAAGTTTTTCGTTCAAATTCTATTGGATTATTTAGCCGGTTCAGAATATCAGCCGGCAAATGTGCTTTTATTTCAGGTTTATTTACAAATTTTTGAAGCCATGCACCTGATGTTGCTGTTGTACCTAATGATTTTTGAATGCCTCTTCCTGACAATACCCTCGTTCCATCATCTAAAACATAGCAGGGTATTTTTATGTCTCCTATTGTTAGAGGTGTTTTTTCAGAGCCGTGTGTTGCTTTTGGTAATTTAGTCATTTGATATAAGAGATTTATAGGTTAAACGCCCGTCAATATTAGCTAAAACAAGATTAAATCTATCACAAGTGCTTGATTTTCTTGTATTGTATCTTAATGTAAACTCAGAAACGTACTGCTGTAAGTGTTTTGTACTAGCCCAATGGTAAATACCGTCTATGCCTCTTTTAAGGTGAGACCAGAAGTTTTCAATTCCGTTTGTTGAAACCTGTCCGTTTACATATTGGTTTGCTGCGTGGTAAACACGGTCATGGATATAAACTTTGTTAAGGTTGTTGTATGCGCCCCATTCATCCGTGTAGACATTAGAGCCTTTTTCTATATTAGCATGGATGATAGGTACAATGGTTTTTGCCTTGGTATCAGTGACAACTTCTGCATAAACATCACCGTTTCTCTGTTTCATGCCCAAAACGGCTGCTTTTGATTTGGTAGAGCGCCCCTGAGAACCTTCTGTCTTTTTAGAACGATGCTTGTTTTTCTCTTTACCTCCTATGTATGTTTCATCAACTTCAACTTCATCTTCCAACATGGCAGCACGGAAGTTAGGGTGGTCAAACGCATAGCGTAAACGGTGAAGCATGAACCATGCTGATTTTTGGGTAACGTTAATGTCTTTAGCCAACTGATGTGATGATATACCTTTCTTATGGCTGCTGAAAAGGAATAAAGCCATAAACCATTTTTGTAACGGAATCTTTGTGTTTTCAAAGATTGTACCTACCTTAACGTTAAATTTTTTGTTTGTGTCTTTGCATTTATATTGCCCGTTGGACAATTTGTACACTACTGAATCAGACTTGAAAGGTGAAACAGGTGTACCATTCCATATAATATCTTCAAGTTGTTTAATGCATGATTCCTCTGTCGGGAATGCCTTAACTAAATCGAATATGCTTTTGAACTCTGATACCATAACTTCTAATTATGGTGTAAAGATATGCTCAATAATTTAAACTTCCAAATTTATTTGTGTAAAGTTGTATATCATTGCCAAAAGAAATTTCACCCGAGTTATCCGAAGTAATATCTTCACCATTCTGCAGATTGATTTCGGGTAAAGTAATCAGGTAGATTTCCTCCTTATTCAGAAGGCTCATGGGAAGGAATGGAGATAAGGTAAATATAACCGTACCAAGAATTAAAAATAGGCGGGCATAATTACCGTTCAGTCTCTTTTTGAGCAATAGAATATATAACAAATACAGCAGTCCGGTTCCCAAAATCAGTTTCCCGATGGATATGAAAAGTGTTGTCTGCATTATCAATTGTTTTTGGGTAAATCTTTTTTAATGTTTTTGAGCAGTTCGTCAATATCTTCTGTACTGAAGTTATTGTTGCCGGCAAAAAACGAAACCAATTGCTCAAACGAACCCCCGAAGTAATTTTTTACCATCCGGTTTAAACTTCCCTTCAGATACTGTTCTTTGCTTACGGTGGGAATATATTTATGTGTCCGGCCAAACGCTTCATGTTTTACCCAGCCTTTATTTTCTAATATACGTACAATGGTAGAAACCGTATTGTACGCGGGTTTGGGCTCAGGAAACTCTTCCACGATGTCCTTCACAAACCCCCCGTTGAGCTTCCACAAAATGTTCATTACCTCTTCTTCGGCTTTGGTAAGTTCTTTCATTTTTCAAACCTACAACTAAATATTTAGTTGTACAACTATTTTTTTAGTTATAAGTTGCATCTGCCTGTTTTAGTGTGCATTAAAATTTACATTACCTCTAATCTCAGAAACAGAGAATCCCCTGCTTTTCCAAAAACTCTGGTTACCTTTGTCCTGTAAGCATAAGGTGATGTAATGAAGATAGCACTGGCCCAGATTAACCCCGTCATCGGGGATTTTGAACGAAATGTTTCCCTGATTTCAAATAATATACACCAGGCCAAAGCCATGGGTGCCGAATTGGTGGTTTTCCCTGAATTATCCATTTGCGGCTATCCGCCGCAGGATTTTTTAGAATTTTCTGATTTTCTGCACCGGTGCAATCAGAGTGTGCAACACATTGCGGATCTATGCCGGGGTATCGCAGCCATTGTGGGTGTACCCACCCTGAACCCCAATATTGAAGGGAAAAACCTATACAATTCTGCCCTGTTACTGCATGAAGGTAAAATCATCGGCGAAGCCCACAAGGCCCTGCTGCCAACCTATGACATATTTGACGAATACCGCTATTTTGAACCGGCCCGTCATTTCAACTGTGTGGAATACCAAGGCGTTCGCATTGCCCTTACGGTTTGTGAAGACATCTGGGATATTGAAGAAGATTTGTTATACACGGTTTCTCCGCTAGATGAACTGGCCCGCCAAAAACCCGAAATCGCTATTAATATTTCGGCTTCGCCGTTTTCGTATGCACAGGCTTCCGCGAGGAAAAAAGTAGTAACCCATTGGGCTAAAAAACTGGGCATTCCGCATGTGTATGTAAACCATGCCGGGGCACAGACCGAATTAATCTTCGACGGAGGTTCTCTGGTTTCGGATATTGAAGGAAAATTGGTGGCCGAACTGACTTATTTTCGGGAAGACCTGCAACTTGTGGATACGCAAAATCTCCATTCGGAAAACTTTGCAGAAAAAGCGGATAATAAAACCGAAAAAATCTATGAAGCATTGGTATGCGGTGTGCGCGATTACTTTTCGAAACTTCGTTTTCAAAAGGCAGTGCTGGGTTTATCCGGCGGAATAGACAGTGCCCTGACTGCCGTGCTGGCCTGCGATGCCCTGGGTGCTGAAAACGTACACGGGCTGCTGATGCCTTCGCAATATTCTTCAGACCATTCGGTAGCCGATGCCGAACAATTGGCCCGCAACCTGGGCATGTCTTACGATATCGTGCCCATAAAAACGGTGTACGGAGCCTTTGAACATCAGCTTTCGCCATTGTTTGCCGGCAAACAACCCGATTTAACCGAAGAAAACATTCAGGCCCGCATACGCGGAACACTGCTCATGGCTTACAGCAATAAATTTTCACATATCCTGCTGAATACCTCGAACAAAAGCGAAAATGCCGTGGGGTACGGCACGCTCTACGGCGATATGTGCGGCGGATTGGGTGTGCTGGGCGATGTGTATAAAACCGAAGTGTATGCCCTATCTGAATTTATAAACCGAAACGGAGAACGTATTCCCAAAAACAGCATAACCAAACCACCCAGTGCCGAACTGCGCCCCGACCAAAAAGACAGCGACAGTCTGCCCGAATATGATGCTCTGGATGCCATATTATACCAATATATTGAGGAACGGAAAGGCCCGCAGGAAATTACCGATATGGGCTTTGATGGGTCTTTGGTGTTGCGCGTACTGCGTATGGTAAACCGGGCCGAATTTAAACGCAAACAGGCAGCGCCCATTTTACGGGTTTCGCCCAAGGCGTTTGGGCATGGCAGGCGTTTGCCGATAGTGGGTAAGTATTTGGAGTAATAGGCGGAGGTTAGATATTTTATTAACCTCTCAGATTTCCCTCTTCATTTTTCCCGCAAATACCACAATACTCCGCTTCATTTTCAGAATTACCACACCATTGGCAGCCTGGTGCGTTTCTGAGCGGATAATTTGATATAATAAAAAAACCAATTATGGGAGATAATAAAACGCAAAACAATATAGCTTTCCAAAAACTGATTTTTCTCTTTTTACTTTCCTGATGTGCCATTAAGAAAGCCAGAATAATAAATAAAGCCAAAAATATGTAGGTAATATCCATATTATATGAATCAATATTTTTGAAAATATGCGGATAGATGTTTAAATAATATTAAACCTACTTATCCAACTTCAACACCGCTAAAAAGGCGGTCTGAGGCACTTCTACGGAGCCGATCTGACGCATGCGTTTTTTACCCTCTTTCTGCTTTTCTAAGAGTTTACGCTTACGCGAAATATCGCCTCCATAACACTTGGCGGTAACATCCTTACGCATGGCCGAAATGTTTTCACGGGCCACGATTTTAGCCCCGATGGCCGCCTGTATGGCAATCTGGAACTGCTGACGCGGAACGAGTTCTTTCAATTTTTCGCAGAGGCGTTTGCCAAAATCATGGGCTTTGCTGCGGTGTATCAATGAAGAGAGCGCATCCACCTGCTCTCCGTTGAGCAGAATGTCCATCTTCACCAAGTCGGACTGACGGAACTCGGTAATATGATAATCGAAGGATGCGTATCCTTTAGAAATGGTTTTGAGTTTGTCGTAAAAATCAAATACAATTTCCGCCAGCGGCATTTCAAATATCAACTCCACCCGTTCGGACATCAGGTAATTCTGACTTACGATGATTCCGCGCTTATCCATACACAAACTCATAATGGGCCCGATAAAATCGGGTTTGGTAATGATTTGTGCACGTATGTAGGGTTCTTCAATAAAATCGAGGGTATTATGGTCGGGCATATCGCTGGGGGTACGCATCAAGAACTTATCGCCTTTGGTGGTATGCGCCCAATAGGATACGTTGGGTACGGTGGTAATCACATTCATGTTGAACTCACGCTCCAGTCGCTCCTGAATGATTTCCATGTGCAACATACCCAAAAATCCGCATCGGAAACCAAAACCCAACGCCGCCGAGGATTCCGGCTCAAACGTGAGGGAAGCATCGTTCAATTGCAGTTTTTCCAGTGAGGCGCGCAATTCTTCAAAATCTTCGGTATCTACGGGATAAATTCCCGCAAAAACCATCGGTTTAACGTTTTCAAAACCTTGTATCGCTTCTGAACAGGGACGATCGGCATGGGTAAGTGTATCTCCCACTTTTACTTCGCGGGCTTCTTTGATGCCGGAAACAATATACCCCACATCGCCCGCACGGATTTCGGGTTTGGGATCGAGCGAAAGTTTGAGCGTTCCGATTTCATCGGCATTGTACACCTTTTCGGTGGCCATGAATTTTACTTTATCTCCTTTTTTGATGGAGCCATTCATCACACGGAAATAGGCAATAATACCCCGGAATGAATTAAATACACTGTCGAACACCAAGGCCTGAAGCGGCGCTTCGGGGTCTCCTTTGGGAGCCGGCACCCGCTCAATAATGGCCTTCAAAATATTTTCCACCCCCATACCCGTTTTACCGGATGCAGGAATAATGTCTTCAATATCACAGCCGATCAGGTCAATAATCTGATCCATCACTTCTTCGGGCATAGCACCCGGAAGATCCATTTTATTGAGTACGGGAATAATGGTCAGGTCGTGCTCAATAGCCAGATACAGGTTGCTGATGGTTTGTGCCTGAATGCCCTGGGCTGCATCCACAATAAGCAGAGCGCCTTCGCAAGCGGCAATGGAACGGGAAACTTCGTAAGAAAAATCCACGTGTCCCGGTGTGTCAATCAGGTTGAGTACATATTTTTGGCCTTCGTGGATATGCTCCATCTGAATGGCCTTACTTTTAATGGTAATTCCGCGTTCACGCTCCAAATCCATATCATCCAGCACCTGGTCTTTAGATTCCCGTTCGGTGATGGTTTTGGTGAATTGTAAAAGGCGGTCGGCCAATGTGCTTTTGCCGTGGTCAATATGCGCGATGATGCAGAAATTGCGAATGTGTTGCATGGGTGCAAAGGTAATTCAAAATCGGCATGTTTTTACACCCCCAAAAAACTCTTGATTGGCCTCTGAAAGTGCTTATCAATCAGATAGAATTACTTTTTTATCCAGCTGAAAACCCGTGATTTTCCGTCGGATTGCACACAACGCAGCAGATACATTCCCGGGGAAAGGGTTTGTACAGGAATCAATGTTATTTCTTGAGCCGTCTTGATTTCTGAGAGCACTTTACCACTCAAATCCATCAGGGAAATATGGAGCGAAACAGCCTCCGGATTTTGGAGCATCAACGTGTGTTCGGCGGGAACAGGAAATACTTGGAGCGATGATAACTGACCAACATCAGACAAGGAAAGCCAGCCCAATACTTCGGTACTGAAATACAGCGAATCTACCGTGGAATTGGCCGGAAGGGGCGTTAAGATAGGCCAAACGATAACGGTATGTCCGCCCCCGGAACCAAATGATGCCGTACTGACCGGGATATCCAGTTCATAAGTGAGAGTCTGCCCACCCTGAAGCACCAGATTCGAATTTTGATTCTGTAATTCTAAAGTATCAGGAATATTATTGCCCGTTGGGACTCTATATCCAAATTTTAATTGCCCCTGATAAAGCCCTGGGCCGTTCATGGAAAGTGTTACAAGAGAACGGATGGTATCATTGAAGTAATAGGCCGTTGTATCGTTAGAAATAAATTGCACCACAAAGTTTGTTTGTGCACGCAGCGAAGAAAAACCGATAAACAGGGTGATAAAAAGTGCGAAAAGGGATCTGCGGAGTTTCATGGTCATATTGCTTTCAGGTCAAAGTTAATCAGTTCAAAAGATTTCAAGTACTTTTTTTTACCTTTACTTACGCACTTTAACTTTCATATATTTTCATGAATATATTACAAATGGTTGTAGAACAAATGAATAACGATGATATTCGTTTGTATAAATCTTACGTAAAACGAAGCGGTTCCGATGCTTCCCGCTTAGATCTGAAACTGTTTGAAACCTATCGAAAAGGCCGTATTGATGATGATGCGCTTTCAGAAAAACTGTATGGCAAAGAAGGAGCCAATGCGTATCACCGGCTGAAAAACCGCGTGCTGACCGATATTCACAAATCAGAGCTCCTGCATTTGTACGACGAACGCGAAACCCAGCCCTATTTATTGTTTGCCCTCTATTTGAATTATTACAACCGAAACCGTTTTGAATTGGCCAGCCGTTATCTTCAGAAAGCAGAAAAGAAAGCCGCTGCCCAAGAAGACCTGCGGCTGCTGGATGAAATTTTTTCGGGATACCTGAAGCTGGTGCGCGAGCTGCCGGATATTCAACCCGAAGAAGTGCTCAAAAAGATGAAAGAAAACACCGAACTGCTTCAATTTAAAAACCGGCTGGAAGAGCTCTCGGCCATCGTGAGCCATCGGTTAAGATCTTCACAAAACTATGCCCCCGGCGAAATTAAAGAACTCCAAAATTTATCCGACCTGGCTGAAGAAGGTATGAGTACCTGGTTTGAAAAAGGGTATCAGACCCTTTCGTTTCAGATATTAAAAGCACGTTGCCAGCCTTGGATTTTAAAAGGAAATTATACCGATGTAGCCCAGTTTCTACAACAACATGCGCGGTTTATTTCAAAAGCCGAAAGCAAAAATATGCGCATGAACGAACTGCGTATCGAACTGCTGATTTACCTCACCAATTCACTGAATGCCGACAAACAATATCAGGATGCCGTGCAACAGGCCGAATTGCTAAAAAATGCCCTTGAAGACTCGGGCGAAGTGTTATATAAAAAGTTCGTGTACTTTTATTATCAGGCTCTGGTGAATGCCTACAGCGAACTTAAAGAACCCCGTAAAGCATTGGATATTCTGGAGGATATGCAGGCGCGTGAAGTGGCGTCACTCAACCCCATGTACGAAGTATTTTTATGGGTGAACACGGCGGTTTGTCATTTCGATTTGAAGGAATACACCAAAGCCGCCAAAACGCTGTCACGACTTTATACATCGGGTTTTTACAAAGGATTGGATCAAAACCTGAAACTCAAAATAGAAACGGCAGAACTGATTATGCGTTTTGAACGGGGTGATGAAGAATTCGCCGAAATTAAAATTCCGCGCATGATGAAAGAATTCGGACCTAAAAACGAAAGCAACCGAAGAGAATTTATCGTGTGGGAAATTATTTTGGGATGTTGCAAAAAAACGGATTTCAAAAAAGAAAATCTATTCAAATCCCTTGCTGATGAACTACAAAACACGCAGGGCGAAGGCGGGCAGGAACTGATTGACTATACACAATGGCTGAATAATTCAAAAATCAAATAATCAATAAAAAAACAGGTAAATACCGTACGTTTGTAAACCAAAAAAAATAACTAAATGAGTTTATTTCCGTCAGATATAGAAATCGCCCAAAACGCGGCCATTCAGCATATAAAACACATTGCCGAAAAAATCAATGTAGCCGAAGAAGATTTACATTATTACGGGAAACATATTGCCAAACTGCCGCTGCATTTAATCAATGAAGAAAAGGTAAAAAAGTCGAAATTGATTTTGGTAACGGCAATCAATCCCACCCCGGCGGGTGAGGGCAAAACCACCGTTTCGGTGGGATTAACCGATGGCTTAAATGTAATCGGAAAAAAAGCAATTGCCGTACTTCGTGAACCTTCATTGGGGCCGGTGTTCGGAATCAAAGGCGGGGCAGCCGGCGGAGGATATTCGCAGGTAATTCCTATGGAAGATATCAACCTGCATTTTACGGGCGATTTTTCTGCGGTAGAAAAAGCCAATAACCTGCTGGCGGCTCTGTTGGATAACAACCTGCAAAACAAACAGGGGAATTTAAACATTGACCCGCGCACCATTACCTGGAAACGCGTAATGGACATGAATGACCGTTCACTCCGGAAAATTACCATAGGACTGGGCGGCACAGCTAACGGCATTCCGCGCGAAGACGGTTTTAATATAACACCTGCTTCCGAAGTGATGGCCATACTTTGCATGAGCCGCGATTTAGACGATTTAAAAACCCGGTTGGGAAATATTCTGGTGGGTTTCACTTTTGATAAAAAACCGGTGTATGCACGGGATTTAAAAGCCGAACAGGCGATGGCCATTTTATTAAAAGATGCCATAAAACCCAATCTGGTGCAGACGCTTGAAGGCAATCCCGCCATTTTACACGGAGGACCTTTTGCCAATATTGCTCAGGGAACCAATACGCTTATTGCTACCAAAATGGGTCTTTCGCTTGGTGATTTTGTGGTTACGGAGGCCGGTTTCGGGGCCGATTTAGGAGCCGAAAAATTCATGAACATCAAATGCGGATACGGTAATTTAGCGCCTGATGCCCTGGTTATCGTGGCTACCATTCGTGCTTTGCGCCACCACGGTGGAGCCGTAAAAGAAGAATATTCGATAAAAGACTTAGAAAAAGTTCAGGCCGGGTTCGCCAACCTGGAAAAGCATATTGAAAACGCCAAAAAATTTGGGCTGACACCCATTGTGGCCATTAACTATTTTCCCGGCGACAGCGAGGAGGAAATAAATTTAGTGAAAGAACAATGTGCGCGAATGGGAGTAAAAGCCATCGTGAGTAAAGCGTTCAGCCAAGGTGGCGAAGGAGCTGCCGAATTAGCCAAAGCGGTGGCAGAATCGGCAGAAAGTAATACCAATACATTTCACCGGTTGTATGACTGGCAGGTGCCTACCGAAGAAAAAATTCACACCCTTGCCACGGAAATTTATGGGGCCGATTCGGTGGAGTACACTTCCAAAGCACGCACACAACTGAAACAGATTAAAGCGTTGGGATATGATACACTGCCCGTGTGTATGGCCAAAACCCAAAAATCACTTTCGGATAACGAAGTTCTATATGGACGTCCGACAGGATTCAGCGTAACGGTTCGTGAATTTGAATTTGCGGCCGGAGCCGGATTTATCATTCCCATACTGGGCGATATGATGCGTATGCCCGGACTTCCATCCGTGCCGGCTTCGGAACACATGCAAATTGACGCAGATGGCAAAATAAGCGGCTTGAGTTAAGCCTGCTTTTGTTGTATTTTACACCGATACTCCTTTCATCACCATGTGTACTTTTGGAGGAACCGTGAGTACGGGACGGGTAGAAATATTTACTAATTGCTGGGCATAAGGACCTAAAAATAAGCCTTTGAATGTTTTTTCCTGTTCGCTCATGATGATGACCAGGTCGGCATTTACTTCATCGGCAAATTCGAGGGTGTCATCAGCAAGGTTATCTGAACTGCGCACCGTGGTGCTGAAAGCCACACCGTGATCCTGAATAAATTTTTCTACCTGATACTGCACTTTTTGCACATGTTCACGAATCTCTTCATCGCGGGAGGTCTGTAGCACAATGATTTTGATTTCGGCTCCATACTTTTGGGCCAATGCCGTGGCATACGGAACTTTTTCGCGGGTATGGAATGAACTGTCTATGGGCAGTACAATCGTTTTGTAATTGGGTGTGGTGGCGTGTTTATCTACCTGTAAAACGGGAACCTGCGTGGTGGTTACAATTTTGTAGGCATTTCCGCCCATGAAATACGGGTCGCGTCCTTTGATTCCATGCATCCCGATGACCACATCACTCACTTGATTTTCTTTCACAAACTTGGAAATTTCCACATTGATTTTTCCTGCTTTACAAGCCGTGTTTACCACTATATTATACCGGCTGCGTATATCTGCGGCCAGATCTTCCAGTTTTTGCCCTACGTGGTTAAAATAATCTTTATCCTCCCGCCCCGGAATTCCATATTCCTGCAAAATACGATACTCCGAAAAGGAATCACGTATATTGATGATGGTAAGTTTGGCGCCAAACTTGGCACTCAGATATGCCGCATGCTCTAAAGCAATTCCCGCGGTTTCAGAAAAATCGGTGGGACATAAAATGTGGTCGAAATTGTATTTTCTTGCGTCCATAACAAAGGGTAATTATTCCGTTAAGGTATGAACTATTTAAACGAAAAAAAAATGCAACCCGTATGAGTTGCATTTTAAAGAATACAATTTTCTTACCACTATATCATCAGATAAGGATTCTCTAACAGTTGACGGAACGTAAGCAGAAACTCTGAACCCGTGGCTCCATCCACCGAACGGTGATCGCAGCTGAGCGTAACTTTCATGCGGTTTCCGGGCACTACCTGACCATTTTTCACCACAGGCTCCTGACGGATAGCACCCACAGCCATGATACACGAATCGGGTGGATTGATGATGGCCGTGAACTGATCGATTCCATACATGCCTAAGTTGGATATGGTAAACGTATTTCCTTCCATATCGGCAGGTTGAATTTTTTTCTCACGGGCTTTAGATGCAAACGTTTTCACTTCCTCGTTCAACGTTTGTAGCGATTTGGTATCGGCAAATTTAATCACGGGAACCACCAGTCCATCTTCCACGGCTACGGCCACTCCAATATGAACATGATGATTGTAACGGATTTTATCTCCCAACCATGAAGCATTCACTTTCGGATGTTTTTTAAGGGCAAGGGCAACGGCCTTAATCACTAAATCATTAAACGAGATTTTTCCCGCTCCCATCTCATTGATGGCTTTACGTGCAGCCATGGCATTATCCATGTCAATATCCATGGTAAGGTAAAAATGTGGCGCCGAAAATTTACTTTCTGCCAAACGGCGGGCAATCGTTTTACGCATCTGCGAAAGCGGAACGTCTTCGTACGATTCTGTTCCCACAGAAACCGCTGCTTTAGAGGCCTTGGCCGACGGCGAAAATTCTTCCACATCACGTTTTACAATTCTGCCTCCTTCACCGCTTCCTTTCACCACAGTAAGGTCAATCCCTTTTTCTTTGGCAATGGATTTGGCTAATGGCGAGGCAAATACTCTTCCCGAAGTTTCAGAAGAGGTTGTGGGTTTAGATTCTGCCGGAGCAGCAGCAACCGGAGCGGAAGCCGTTTCCTGACTTTCTTTCTGAGGAGCAGGAGCCGCAGAGGCAGCCGGTCCGCCGGCGTGTTGTTTCAGTATATCGGCAATGTTTTCTCCTTCTTTACCCAATACCGCCAACAGGCTGTCCACCGGGGCAGTGCCGCCCTCGGGAACCCCGATATGCAATAAAATACCTTCGCTGAAGGATTCAAATTCCATCGTGGCTTTATCGGTTTCAATATCTGCCAGCAGATCGCCCGATTTTACTTTATCTCCCACTTTCTTATGCCATTTCGCCACCACCCCTTCGGTCATGGTGTCGCTTAGTTTGGGCATGGTTACAACTTCTGCCATGTGTAATTTTTTTACCGGTTTTTATTCTGTAATGAACGGATAGTTTTCTTCGGAATATACCCCTACGTAAAGCTGATCGGGTTCGGGAAGCGGCGATTCTTCGGCAAAACGGACACTTTCATCAACCAAATCTTTCACCCGTTGATTGATTTCTTCAATCTCGGCTTCGGTGGCATATTTCTTTTTGTAAATGGTAGCCAGCGTTACCTCAATGGGGTCAAGCGCTTTGTAGCTTTCCACTTCTTCTTTGGTACGATATTTTTGCGGATCACTCATAGAGTGTCCTTTGTATCGGTATGTATTGATTTCCAACAAAGTAGGACCATCACCTTTACGGGCTCTTGCCGCGGCTTTCTCAATGGCTTCATGAACGGCCTCGCAGCTCATTCCATCTACCGCCTCCGAAGGCATTTCGTAAGAAAGGCCCAGTTTCCATAACTCGTGTACGTTGCTGGTTCTTTCCACGGAAGTACCCATGGCATATTTGTTATTTTCAATGATGAAAATTACGGGAATTTTCCACAACATGGCCAGGTTCATGGTTTCATGAAAAGCCCCCTGACGGGTAGCTCCGTCGCCCATGTAACACAGGGTGATTTGATCTCCGCCGCGATACTTATCAGCGAAAGCGATACCTGCACCGAGCGGAATCTGCCCGCCTACGATACCATGTCCCCCAAAGAAACTGAGCTCTTTGCTGAACATGTGCATGGATCCGCCTTTTCCTTTAGAACAGCCGGTTTGTTTGCCGTACAATTCCGCCATCACATATTTGGGATGCATGCCTCGGCCAATGGGATGTACGTGATTTCTGTAGGCGGTAATTACCCGGTCATCGGGGCGCAACACACTCTCCGAACCGGCAATCAGGGCTTCCTGACCGATGTAGAGGTGGCAGAATCCGCCAAATTTTTGCATGGTATATAATTGTCCGCATTTTTCTTCAAAACGACGGCATAATAACATCAGTTCGTACCACTTAAGGTAGGTTTCTTTAGAAAATTTTGTTTTGGCCATGCCTTGAAAATTTAGGGGCAAAGATAATACAACATTACAAACCGGCAGAAAGTTCTGAACCTCCCTGTTTTTAAGGATTTTGTCTGCTAAAACGAAAACCCGAACGGAAGTATATCGGCTATTTTTTCAAACAGAAGCCAGGAGCCTTCTCCGCCAGGAAATAGAATCGGGAAAGGTCCCGTCCGTTTAAGTTCTGCATCGGCAAGAACCTGACGACAGGCACCGCAGGGAGCACACAACGTATGCGAAGAGGACGTGGTGATGGCTAAACCCTGAATATGTGCATCGGGATATTTAGAAAGGGCATAATACAACGCCGTACGCTCGGCACATAATCCGCTGGGGAAAGCCGAATTTTCCTGATTGGTGCCCGTTACCACTTCGCCGTTGTCTAAAAGCAGCGCGGCTCCCACCTTAAAATCCGAATAGGGCGCATACGCCTGAGGAAGGGTATTTTCGGCCTGTTGAAGAAGCTTTTGCCAAAACTCGGGCAGTTCGCTGCGGTGGGCATATACGGTATAGGAAACATTCAGATTTTTATTCTCCATACGTTCAAAGGTAAACTATTCCGAATAACAGCCCCAAAACTTTTCTTAAAGTTCCCCTTCGTGGGTTTTGGCAGAATCGGCAATGAGCCTGTTTATTTCATCCAGTTCGGCCTCAGTCAGATGGCGCCAGGTACCCACCGGAATATCCAGATGAATATTCATGATCCGAATCCGTTTCAGGCGGGTTACTTCGTAGCCCAGATACTCGCACATACGGCGGATTTGGCGGTTCAGCCCCTGTGTAAGAATGATTTTAAACGAAAATTTACCCTGCTGCTGAATCTTGCAGGGACGGGTTACAGTGCCCAGTATGGGAACACCTCCGCCCATTTTTTTCAAAAACTCGGGGGTAATGGGTTTATCAACCCAAACCAGGTATTCTTTTTCGTGATTATTGCGGGCTCTCAGGATTTTGTTCACAATATCGCCATCGCCGGTAAGCAAAATCAGTCCTTCGCTGGGTTTGTCTAACCGCCCAACTGGAAAAATGCGGCTGGGGAACTTGATAAAATCAATGATATTGTTTTTCTCTCTTTGGGTGTCGGTGGTGCACACAATACCCACCGGTTTGTTAAAGGCGATATACACGGGTTTTTCTTCCGTTCCCGAAATCAGTTTCCCGTCCACCCGCACCACATCGCCGGGTTGCAGACGGGTACCCATTTCGGGCACGACCCCGTTCAGGGTAACACGGCCTTCTTCAATGAGTTTATCGGCTGCCCTGCGCGAACAGAAACCCACTTCACTCAAATATTTATTTATCCTTACCGAATCTGATTCGCTCATGTGTGCGGCATTACCCTGCGTCAAAGATAATACCTATTGGGAAAAATGGCAGGGGGAGCTTACACGTAAAATAACACACAGCAACCCGAAAAAGCATCCTTTAACCCTTTAGGGGGATTTTATATTTTCACCGTAAGTACCGGTTTGTGGGTGGTCTTCATCAAATCGGTGGTTACCGATCCGTTCAGCAAAAAGGTAAGCCCTTTGCGCCCTTCAGTAGCCGTGGCAATTAAATCAGCTCCGATTAATTCCGAAAATTCATTGATTCCCGACTGGATATCATCGGCATTGTATAGGTGTAATGAATAGTTGTCTAATCCTTCCTGCAGGGCAAAAGCTTCCATTTTTTTGAGCATGGGCGCACTGTTCGAAAATTGCGAAGGAGTGGAAACACTCAACAGATTCAAATGGGCTCCGAACAGTTTCACCATATTTTTAATGGGATAAAAAGCGGCAGAAAAATCGCGGTTAAAATCGCCGGCAAACACCACTTTTTTAAATTCCATGGGAGTAACCCGTTCGCGCACGGTAAGAATGGGCGTTTTGGAACGGCGTACAATTTTATCGGTATTGCTGCCGATAAAATAATCGCTCACTTTGCCCGAAGAACCGTGTGTTCCCATGACAATCAGGTCTATTTCGTGTTTTTCGGCGGCATCAGTAATGGATTCATATACCTCACTCATCTGAATGGCTTCGGCCACCCGCACGCCCTGCAGATAGGGCTGGGCAAAAAGCTCGTTGAAATGTTTTTTCACCTGACGGAGTATAAGCACGCCTTCAGGGGTATTCTGATACTGCGAAAAAGGCAACAATCCGTCATAAGTGGGAATATTCACCACATGCAGAAAATATATGGTAGCATCAAACTTTTTGGCTAATTCGGCAGCTAATTCGGAGGCATATCCGGCAAATTCAGAAAAATCAGTAGGTACAAGAATTTTTTTCATGATCGTATTTTTTTGATTCCGGACAAAGAAACGGCCTTTTCCACGCCTCCCCTATGACTTTTGTCAGGTATTGTAGTTATTCGGGGAGCACTTCCCCCTTAACATACAGGATATAAACGGACGGTTCCGATTGATTTTCAGAACCATAATAAACTGTGAGTGTTTTGGAAAACCTACCTATTCGTTTTGTTAAATAGTGTACGGTTATTTTGTTTTTTTCGCGCGGCAAAATCTGCTCCTTGGGCCAAGAGGCAAACATACAACCACACGAAGAAGTTACCTTATAAATAATCAGAGGAGAGTCTAAGGAATTTACGAAATACAATTCCCGTTTCGGATCTGAATCATATTCCACCGTACCATAATCCACCGTATTACTTTCCGGAGAAAAACCCGTTGAAAAAGCGGAACTAAAAATCAGGAGCAGAAACGCGATTCCATAGTGCATACAGAAATGAATTTATCTTTCAAATGAATCGAATTTTCTCTTCATGCCGATAAGATTAACCGTAAACTAACAAGCATTAAAATTTCTTATTTATCCGATTTACGCCCAATCTTTTATACTTTCGAACTTTCATTTTGAGTTCATGACATTGAAACATATCCTGACAGGGGCCTTGGGAGTGGCGATTTCCCTGAATTTGTGTGCACAAACTATCGGAAACGAAAACACCTGGGGAAGTATCACCGGAAATGCCGGTATTGATATGCAGTATTACACCCGCGACCCCGCCATCGGGGCGCCCGAAGTATCCGACCGCCTGCGGATGAATTCTTTCCTATACCTGCAATACAAAAAAGGAGGTTTTACAGCCGGGGCCCGCTACGAAATGTATCTGCCCAAACCGCTTTTGGGTATTGATGAAAGTTTTACGGGACAGGGCGTGGCTTTCCGTTTTGCTTCGTATAAATACAAAACCCTGGAAGTAACTGCCGGTAGTTTTTATGAGCAGTTCGGAAACGGGTTGGCTTTCCGTTCGTACGAAGCCCGTTCGCTCGGTTTCGACAATTTTATTGACGGATTTCGGGTGAAATACGATGTGAAAGGGGTGTACATGAAAGGAATTTTCGGACGGGTCCGGGATTTCTGGAGTTGGAGTCCGGGCACCGTGAGAGGCTTTGATGCCGAAGTTAATTTTGCCGAAATTTTCCCCAAAATGGCCGATAAGAATATAAATTTCGCCGTGGGAGGAAACTTTGTTAGTAAGTACCAACCCGGCACCGAAAAAGTAATCGGACCCGAAGTGCTGGTGCTTCCGCAAAACGTTTCCACCGCCTCGGGAAGGGCGAATCTTACCATCGGAAAATTCAACCTGAACGGAGAATTTGCTTATAAGTTTAACGACCCTTCATCAGCTAATTTTTACATATACCGTCCAGGTACGGCAGCCTTGCTTACGGCCTCCTTTTTCACGGATAAATTCGGAATTTCCGTGGGCGCAAAACGGGTAGATAATTTTGATTTCCGATCTGACCGCGAAGTAAGCATCAACCGGCAACTCATCAACTGGATTCCCATGCTGAACAAGCAGCACACCTATAACCTGGCCGCCAGCATTTATCCCTATGCCGTGCAGCCTATGGGCGAACAGGGCTTACAGGCCGATATTCAGTTTGCCATTCCCAGAGGTTCTAAACTGGGCGGTAAATACGGAATCGACATCAATATCAATGCGTCTATCGTGTTTGGATTAGACACCGTTGCCCGCAAACAGGTTACCTATGTGGACGGACCCGATTCACTCACACTGGGCGACCGCTACGGATACCGCACCACGGCCCGTTTGGGAAAAGAATACTACCGCGATTTCAACATTGAAATTTCTAAGAAATTCAACAAGAAATGGAAAATGAATCTGATGTATATGAACTTATATGCCGATTTGAATGTTCTTACCATCTCACAGCTCAGTACCGACCCATTTGTGCATGCTCATATAGGTGTGGTGGATGTGGCCTGGCGGATAAATAACAAACATGCACTGCGTATGGAACTGCAGGGTTTGTTTACCAAACAGGATCAGGGAGACTGGGCCATGGGATTGATTGAATATACCATTTCGCCAAACTATTTTATCAGTGTGATGAATCAATACAATTTCGGCCATCCCGACAAAGCCAAAAGGCAAAATTATCCGCTGGTGAGTGCCGGGTACAATATGGGTAATCACCGGTTCACCCTCACCTACGGAAGACAGAGAGCCGGCGTGCTTTGTATCGGCGGAATTTGCCGGGCAGTTCCCGCAGCCAATGGTGTTACATTTTCGTATGTGGGCAGTTTTTAATAACTTGACTTTTATTTGATATGAAACCAGTCAGAAATACCATTTTATACTTTTCGGCCGTATGCCTTACCACGGCTGCTTTTTGGGGTTGCGACAAAATTGATGCGCCCTATGGTTCAGTTAACGTAAGCACCATCGATACGCTTCAGTTTCCGGCTCCCGCTTTTCAGATAAACACGGCGGAACCGCGCCGAATTTTACTGGAAGATTACACCGGACATACCTGCGGAAACTGTCCTACGGCAGCCACCATGCTCGAAAACCTGATTTATGCATCGGATCATAAAATCATAGGCGTAGCCGTGCATGCCGGCGAAACCTTTGCTGCTCCTGCCCCACCCACCTACCCGGCCGACTACCGCACCGAAGCCGGCGAAGCTTTTGATGCCCGTTTTGGAATCACTTCGGCAGGACAGCCCAACGGCATGATTAACCGACGCAAATACAACAATGTGTACTATTCCATCCCTAATACCTGGAACAGCCGCACCAACACCATATTAAACGCCGAACCCATTGCCGATGTGCATCTTTCCATCAAATCATATTATGATGAAGCCAACGACCGCATTATAGCCTATGTAAATGCTGGCTTCATTAATCCCATGCCCGGAAATTATAAAATGGCGGCTTACATCATTGAAGACAGCATCGTGGGCGACCAAAAATGGTATGGTCAGAGTTTGCCTCAAAACCATGCATCGGAATATGTATTTAACCACATGCTGCGCGGAAATTTAAGTTCGGTATGGGGCGAAGATATAGCCGCTGCACCCCAGGCAGGAAGTATCTACCGCAAGGTTTGGGTTACCAGACGGAAAACCGAATGGAATCCCAACCATTTGAAAGTGGTGGCCGTGGTTTATGATAGAGAAACTTACGAAATTCTACAGCCTGCCGAAGTAAAATTGGGCGAATAGAAAAACGAATACATCAAGTAAAAAACATTCCAAGGAAGCAAAAGATTTGCGGGTAAGGCAAATTGTATTACATTTGCACCGAAGTAAGGTTGAGGGGACAAAAGTCCCCTCTTTTATTTTCTTTATGATAACAGCGGAAACGATAGAAAAAGCCGTAGAAGGCATACTGGTTGACACCCCCCACTTTCTTACCGAAGTGGACATTACCCCTATGGGTAAAATCTATGTGTATATTGACAGTTTCGAGAAATTCTCGATTGATGACTGCGTGAAAGTAAACCGTTCGCTCAGAAAAGAATTTGGCGAAAATCTGGACGATTTTGATTTAACGGTTTCTTCTGCCGGAATGGACAGAGCGTTCAAAAGCATGAAACAGTATCACAAAAATCTGGACAGAGAAATCAGTGTGTTAACCCAAACGGGCGATAAAATCGAAGGCTTTCTGAAGCGCATTACCGATAACGGAATTGAACTGGAAGAAATGCCCAAGCCTGATAAAAAAGGAATGCCCGTGAAAAAAGGGGCTACTTCAAAAATGCATGAAATACCATTTTCAGAAATAAAAGAAACAAAAAGAGTAATCACAATTTAAAGATTGTATAGAGATGGATCACTTAAATCTGATCGAATCCTTTTCGGAGTTCAAAGAACTGAAAAACATAGACCGCGTAACCATGATGAGCATCCTGGAAGATGTAATTCGCGGTATGATTATCAAAAAGTACGGTTCAGCCGATAACTTTGACATCATCATCAACGTGGACAAAGGCGACCTGGAAGTTTGGCAAAACCGCATCATTGTTGCCGATGATGATGTGGATCTGGATCATCTGGAAATTGCCTACAGTGATGCCATTAAAATTGAGCCGGACTTTGAAATCGGAGAAGAAATTACCGAGCGCGTATATCTTGAGTCGTTCGGCCGCCGTGCCGTTCAGGCATTAGGTCAAAACCTCAAAATGCGTATCACTGAGCTTGAAAAAGACGGTGTATACCGCAAATACAAAGACCGTGTGGGCGAAATTGTTTCGGGCGAAGTGTACCAGATTTGGAAAAAAGAACTCCTGATCATGGACGACGAAGGCAATGAACTTATCCTTCCCAAAACCGAAATGATTCCTTCGGATTTTTACAAAAAAGGCGATAACCTGCGTGCCGTAGTGTTGAAAGTAGAAATGCGCAACAGCACTCCGGTAATTGTTCTCTCCAGAACTTCGGAAGTATTCCTTCAAAAACTGTTTGAACAGGAAGTACCCGAAATTTTTGACGGGTTGATTACCATCAAAAAAATTGTACGTATGCCCGGTGAGCGTGCCAAAGTAGCCGTAGAAAGTTATGATGACCGCATTGACCCCGTAGGTGCCTGCGTAGGTATGAAAGGTTCAAGGATTCACGGCATTGTTCGCGAATTACGTAACGAAAATATAGACGTGATTAATTACACGTCAAACATGCAGTTATTCATCCAGCGTGCATTAAGCCCGGCAAAAATCACATCAATCCGCCTGAACGAAGATTCTAAACGGGCAGATGTATATCTGAAAGCCGATCAGGTTTCATTAGCAATCGGAAAAGGCGGAATGAATATTAAACTGGCCAGTAAACTTACAGGGTACGAAATTGATGTGTACCGTGATGTGGAAGTGGACGAAGAAGACGTGGCATTGGACGAATTCCGCGACGAAATCGAAGACTGGGTTATCGACGAATTAAAAGCAATAGGATGCGATACGGCCAAGTCTGTACTGGATATTCCTGCCGAGGAACTGGTTCGCAGAACCGACCTCGAAGAAGAAACCGTACTGGAAGTATTGAACGTTCTTAAATCAGAATTTGAAGAAGATGCAAAATAGCCCATAGCGGCTGTTTTGCTGATTTTTCTAACCATAAAAAATAAAAAAGGCCCACGTTAATGAGTGAGACAAAAACCTGGAGATTAAATAAAGTGGCAAAAGAATTCAACGTTGGATTGGCTACCATCGTGGAATTTTTGAAAGACAAAGGTTACAATATCGACCTCAATCCGAATACTAAGATTGAGGAAAAGCAGTATGACCTGCTGTCTAAAGAATTTGCTGCCGATAAGGCGGTAAAAGAAAAATCAGAAAAACTGGGTAAAGAAAAAGCAACCCGGGAAACCATTACCATAGACCAGGTAATGAACAAGGAGCAGCATGAACCGGAAGAAGATATCATTCCGGACATCCTCATTAAAACGGTTTCGCACACCCCCGCTCCCGAGCCTAAAGTGGAAAAACCGGCTGAGCCGGAGGTCGCTCCTGAGGTTATCAAAGTAAAAGAAGAGCCTAAAGAAGCGGAGCCGATCAACATAAAAGCTGAAAAAACGGTTGAACCCGCCAAACCTGAACCGAAAGTGGACGAGGAAGAAACGTCACAAACCGGAATAAAAATAATCGGGAAAATAGATCTGCCGGTAAAAGGTAAAAAGACCAAAAAAGTGGCCGAAAAACCGGTTGCTGAAGAGGTAGTAAAACCAGCAGCCAAAACCAAAAAAGCCGAAGAAAAAGCGGCTGAACCCAAAGCAGAAGAGGCTCCGGTTCCAGTAATTAAAACTCAAAAAGAGCCGGAACCTGAAATCGTTCCGGAAGAACCTAAAGAAATTGAAACCATCCGCGGAAAGGTTGACAAACTGGAAGGTTTCAAAGTATTGGGTAAAATGGAACTTCCTGTGGATTCAGGACGTAAGCCCGGAGATGCTTCCAAAGGTGCCGCAGATAAAAAAGGCAAACGCAAACGCATCAAAACCGACAAGGTTGATATTAAAAAAGGAATTGCCGACGATAAAAATAAATCCGCACATACCGGTCCTGCGGCAGCCCCCGGTCAGCGTCGCAAAATTGCTCCGCCCATCAAGGCAAACAAAGCCGATTTAACGGAAGAGCAAATCCAGAAACAGATTAAAGAAACGCTTGCCCGTTTGGGAGAGCGCCAGAAAAATAAATCGGTGAAATTCCGCCGCGACAAACGCGAAGAAAACCGCGCCCGTCTGGAAGAAGAACAACTTCGCGCAGAGGAAGAAAGTACCATTCTGCGTGTTACGGAATTCGTGTCGGCCAATGAACTGGCCACCATGATGAACGTACCCGTAACCAAAATTATCGCGGCCTGTATGAGCCTTGGTCTTTTTGTATCCATCAACCAGCGTCTGGATGCAGAAACTATCGTAATCATTGCCGAAGAATTTGGCTATACGGTAGAATTTGTGAAAGCCGATGCCCAGGAAGTAGAAGAAGAAGTAGAAGACAGCCCCGAAGATCTGACAACCCGTCCGCCGGTGGTAACCGTAATGGGTCACGTAGATCATGGTAAAACGTCACTCCTCGACTACGTGCGTAAAGCCAACGTAATTGCAGGAGAAGCGGGAGGAATTACCCAGCACATCGGTGCCTACACCGTAAAAATGGAAAACGGGCAACACATTACTTTTATCGATACGCCCGGTCACGAAGCCTTTACGGCGATGCGTGCACGCGGTGCCAAAGTAACCGACGTGGCCATTATCGTAATTGCTGCCGACGACAGCGTGATGCCTCAGACCAAAGAGGCCATTAACCACGCCCAGGCAGCCGGAGTGCCTATGGTATTTGCGTTCAACAAAATTGATAAGCCGGGCGCCAATGCCGAGAAAATCCGCGAAGCGCTGGCCAACATGAATATTCTGGTGGAAGAATGGGGCGGTAAATACCAGGCTCAGGAAGTATCTGCCAAAAGCGGATTGGGCATGGATAAACTACTCGAAAAAGTAGTTCTGGAAGCCGAAATTCTGGACTTAAAAGCCAATGCCAACCGCAATGCCACGGGTACAGTGATTGAAGCCACCCTGGATAAAGGACGCGGATTCGTTTGTACCCTGTTGGTGCAAAACGGTACCCTGCGCGTGGGCGATGTAATGCTCGCCGGTCCGTTCAGCGGTCGCGTGAAAGCTATGTACAATGAACGGGGCGGAAAAGTGGAAAAAGCCGGACCATCAACTCCGGTAAGAGTATTGGGTCTGTCGGGTGCACCGCAGGCCGGAGATACCTTTAAAGTGATGGACGATGAAAAAGATGCCCGCGAAATTGCGGCTAAACGTCAGCAAATCTTGCGTGAACAGGGGCTTCGTACCCGCAAACATATCACACTCGACGAAATCGGCCGCCGTATTGCTATCGGAGATTTCCAACAGCTCAATATCATCATCAAAGGAGATACCGACGGATCGGTGGAAGCCCTTTCGGACAGCTTGCTGAAACTCTCTACCGAGAAGATTCAGGTGAACATTATCCACAAAGCCGTGGGTGCCATTTCCGAGAGCGACGTGCTTCTGGCTTCGGCTTCCGATGCCATTATGGTGGGCTTCAACGTGCGGCCTATGGCCAACGCCAAAAAGCTAGCCGAAAAAGAAGAAATCGATATCCGCCACTACTCCATTATTTACAAGGCCATCGAAGAAATCAAAACGGCCATGGAGGGCATGCTTTCTCCGGAAATTGTGGAAAAAGTTACCGCCAACATCGAAGTCCGCAGCGTATTCAAAATTACCAAAGTGGGTACCGTGGCCGGATGTTACGTGCTTGACGGAAAAGTACTCCGGAACAACAAAGTGCGCCTGATCCGCGATGGAATCGTAATCCATACCGGCGAAATCGATGCGCTGAAACGCTTCAAAGACGACGTAAAAGAGGTAAACCACGGATACGAGTGTGGTCTGAGTCTCAAAAACTTCAACGATATCAAAGAGCTTGACATCATTGAAGCGTACGAAGAAGTGGAAGTAAAAGGAAAATTATAACAATACACGACTCAAGGAAAAGCCGCATTCTTTGCGGCTTTTTTATTTATATAGAGCAGCTTACCGTTGGTAAAGCCAAATCCCCGTTTCGTGAATCGGCCGGTCAACACAAAGCGAAGAACCCTATTTTAGTAACCCAAATTATATAGACATGAAACAACTCTCCTACGCGGTGTATTTATGTATCATCACCTTCATTTCCTGCGGAAATGGAAATACCTCTTCCTCTGTGAATACCGACACTTCCGCTACACAATATCAAACCGAAGAAAAACCGGTATCTGAACAGATTCCTTTCGGAACCATCTATGCTTCTAAAGCTTTCCGTCCCGATAATGTAACCGAATTTTTGCAGGTGGGCATGAGTGATGACTATAACACAATTGTATCCATATTTTACTGGACCGACCGCGATTCCAAAACCATTCCGCTCACCATCCTCAGCCAGGAATTTGTGGATGGCGAAATCTCAGGTTTCACGGCTAAAATCAGCTTCCCTGAGAGTGATGAAACCATCGGATTGGGTCTGATTGAAGATCAGGCGAATCTAACTTTTCCCGACGGAACATTTCAGGAATATGTAGCCGAATAAATTCAAATCTATTAGTTTTATCCCAATCATTTTATCCATGAAAAAGCTCATACTTTTATTTGTTGCCGTAAGTACATTTTTAGTAGCCAAAGCCGATCCTTGGGACGACCTGACCGAATCACAGGCCAAAGCTGTGGTGGCTTTTCTGAAGAAAAATCCGTTTGTGCTGGATTATTGCGATTGCTGCGACAATCCGGAAGTTTCGCTCATAAAGATTGTAAAAGCCGAAGTGGTACCCTGTGAATGGAATGCCGAAAAATTCAGCGTGAGGGCCTTGTCGTGGACCATCGGCAAACTGGAAGTAAACGGAGATACGCCTTCGGCTTATCGCGCGGAAGGCAGCATGGCTCCCACTGATTACATCATAATGATGAACTACACCTTTGTGTATTCAAAAGCCGGAAAATGGGCCGTGCCTTTCTTTAAAGAAGTGGCTTACGACCGCGACCATATCTGCAAAGGAGCCACCAAATACCCCAATCCGAAAGAAAATCCGGGTATTACCGATGCTGAATACATTGCCTGGTACGCCAAAAATATTGCGAAGTAGGCACCCTGACATCTTCATTGGTTTATCTGTGGGCTGCATTTACTTTATTACTTTTGCTCACTTATGCAACAGGCCGGTATATCGCAACTTTTTAAACTGAGCGGGCTTGAGCCCCTCATCGTTACTCCCGAAAGCAATTTTATTAATGTGGGAGAACGCTGCAATGTGACCGGCTCCAAAAAGTTTCTTCGACTCATCCGCGAAGAAAAATATGAAGAAGCATTGGAGGTGGCCCTGGAACAGGTACAGGGTGGTGCCCAGATTTTAGATATCAACATGGATGAAGCCATGCTGGATGGGGCGGCCTGCATGACCCGCTTCCTGAATCTGTTGGCCGCAGAGCCGGAAATTGCGCGGATTCCCATTATGATTGACTCCTCAAAATGGGAAATTATTACCGCCGGGCTAAAGTGTGTGCAGGGCAAAAGCGTGGTAAATTCCATCAGTCTTAAAGAAGGCGAAGAGAACTTTCTGAGTCAGGCACGTTTCATCCGCCGCATGGGCGCTGCAGTAATTGTAATGGCGTTTGACGAACTCGGACAAGCCGATTCGTATGAACGCCGTATAGAAATCTGTAAACGTTCTTACGACCTGCTGACCCAAAAAGTGGGTTTCCCGCCCCAGGATATCATTTTTGATCCCAATATTTTTCCCGTAGCTACGGGCATGGAAGAGCACCGCAACAATGCTTTAGATTTTTTCAGAGCCACAAAATGGATTAAAGAAAACTTACCGCATGCCAAAGTGAGCGGAGGAGTGAGTAATGTTTCATTCAGTTTCCGGGGAAACGATACCGTGCGCGAAGCCATGCACAGCGCTTTTTTATACCACGGCATTCAGGCGGGCATGGACATGGGTATTGTTAATCCATCACAACTCACCGTGTATAGCGACATTCCTGTCGATTTATTGGAACGGGTGGAAGATGTATTGCTCAACCGCAGAGACGATGCCACTGAACGGTTGTTGGACTTTGCCGAAACCGTAAAAGCCAAAACCAAAGAAACCGTGGCGGAAGAAGAATGGCGCAAACTGCCCGTGGAAGAGCGTCTTTCGCATGCCCTCGTAAAGGGAATCGATGCCTATATAGAACAGGACACGGAAGAAGCCCGTCAACGTGCCGAACGTCCGCTGCATGTGATTGAAGGGCCGCTTATGGCGGGAATGAATGTGGTGGGCGATTTATTCGGCAGCGGAAAAATGTTCCTGCCTCAGGTGGTAAAAAGCGCAAGGGTGATGAAAAAATCAGTGGCGTACCTTACCCCTTATATCGAAGCAGAAAAGGCAGATGGGGCTTCACGTTCTGCCGGTAAGGTGCTGATGGCTACCGTAAAAGGCGATGTGCACGACATTGGTAAAAACATCGTGGGGGTAGTGTTGGGATGTAATAATTACGAGGTGGTGGATTTGGGCGTAATGGTTCCGTGCGAAAAAATATTGGATGCCGCTAAAGAACACCGTGCCGATGTGATAGGGCTGAGCGGACTCATTACTCCATCCTTGGATGAAATGGTTCATGTGGCTTCCGAAATGGAACGCCTGGGTTTTGATATTCCGCTGATGATCGGCGGAGCAACCACCTCAAAAATTCATACGGCCGTAAAGATTGAGCCGGCGTACAAAAAAGGAGTTACGGTTCATGTATTGGATGCATCGCGTTCAGTTACCGTGGTGGAATCCTTATTGGGTCAGAAAAAAGAAGCCTTTACCCAAAATCTGAAAACGGAATATGCCGACATGCGCGAACGCCACGAACGCAGCCGCGAAACCAAAAACTATCTTTTAATAGAAGAAGCGCGGAGTAACCGGTATGCACCCGATTGGAATACTACTTCCATAGCCGCCCCCAAACAACCGGGGGTGCACGTTTTTGAAGATTATGATTTGGGTGAAATTCGTGAATATATCGACTGGACGCCCTTTTTCCAGACTTGGGAACTGGCCGGCAGATACCCCGCCATTTTACAGGATGAAATTGTGGGCGAAGAAGCCCGCTCGCTCTTTGCTGACGCCCAAACCATGCTCAATAAAATTATTAATGAAAAATGGCTCACCGCGAAAGCGGTTTTTGGACTGTTTCCGGCAAACAGTAACGGCGATGATATAGAAATTTATGCTGACGAAACCCGCAGGAAAATACTGGCCATAAACCACAATCTGCGTCAGCAAAACAAAAAAGCAGAAGGTCAGCCCAACTGGTGTCTGGCCGATTTTGTGGCTCCCAAATCAAGTGGAAAAACAGATTATATCGGCGGATTTGCCGTAACCACCGGAATCGGAATAGAAAAACATCTGGAACGTTTTCATGCCGAACATGATGATTATTCATCCATCATGCTAAAAGCCCTGGCCGACAGACTGGCTGAGGCTTTCGCTGAATTACTGCATGCACGGGTACGTAAAGAGTTTTGGGGATACGCCCCCGACGAAAAATTAGATAATGATTCGCTGATTGCTGAAAAATACCGGGGTATCAGACCCGCACCCGGCTATCCTGCCTGTCCGGACCATACAGAAAAAACAACGTTATTCAATCTGCTGAATGTGCCGGCTCATACAGGAATCACACTCACAGAATCTCTGGCCATGTTTCCTGCATCATCAGTCAGCGGATGGTATTTTGCTCATGAAAGCGCACAATATTTCGGACTGGGGAAAATTGGCAAAGACCAATTGAATGAGTACGCCCGAAGAAAAAATATAACCCCCGAAGAAGCGGAACGCTGGCTGAGACCTGTACTGAATTATTAATTTGATGCAAGACATTGGAAAGAGCAAGGATAAAGGAACAAGGATTAAAGACTTATTAATTTGAAAATGAAACAATTTGAAAATGAGTCAATTTATTCCGCTATCGGTTACTCGCTTTGCTTCGTGCGTTGCATGCTCCGCTGCGCTCCGGAAAATGTGCTAATGAATCCATGTGCTGATGTGCTAATTTTGATGCCCTGAGGTGATTTGCGACTGAACGAGCAAATCAAACTCGAAGGGTGAGGAATTAATGTGCTGATAAAAGGAATCAAGAATCAAGAACCCGAAAGTTTTCGGGGATGAGCTTTATTGCAAATAATTCAAATCTAATCTTGTAGCGCAGCTGTCATGGTTCATGGTTCTTGCAGCGCAGCGGTCTTTGTCAACCTTAACCGATACACATTCTACCCCCAAAAACATTTACAGGCGGCTGTCCCTATTTTTCAAAACAAAATCCCATTTTTAACTTTACCTTTGCACACGAAAAATATGGCCTCACGGAATGGATAAATTCACCTACACGGGCAATGGAGACCCGTCTGCAATTGACGCACTGTACCAGATATATTTACAAAACCCCGACGGGGTGGATGAAAGCTGGCGTAAGTTTTTTGAAGGAATCGAATTTTCGCAGAAACACTTTCCCCAGAATCCGTCTTTCCTGAGCTCGGGCGGCAGCGAAGAATTCCCCAAGGAATTTAAGGTGCTGGATCTGATTACGGCTTACCGCACCCGCGGTCACCTGTTCACCAAAACCAACCCCGTTCGTCAGCGCCGGGTTTGGGGTCCCACCCTCGATATCGAAAACTTCGGTCTTACCCAGGCCGACCTCGATGCCGAGTTTGAAGCCGGAAAAGAAATCGGTATCGGAAAAGCCAAACTGCGCGATATCGTTAAACACCTGCAGGATATTTACTGCAATACCATCGGGTTTGAGTTTACCTATATCCGTATTCCGGAGCAGGTAGATTTTATCAAATCACGAATTGATGTGCTCAAAAACGGCACCGGGTTCAATGCCGAAGAAAAGAAGAAAATTTACACCACGCTTTCCAAAGCGGTTCAGTTTGAAAAATACCTCGGAAAAAAATTCGTAGGCCAAAAACGCTTTTCGCTCGAAGGAGGAGAATCGTTGATTCCTGCCCTGAACACCATTATCGAAAAAGGCAGTGAACTGGGCGTGGAGTCGTTTTTTGTGGGTATGGCCCACCGCGGAAGGCTCAACGTACTCGCGAATATTTTTGAAAAACCCACCGAAGATATTTTCGTGGAGTTTGAAGGATATGAGTACGAAGACGAAAGTTTAGACGGCGACGTGAAATATCACCTCGGGTTTAACCGCAAGGTAACCACCCAAGCAGGTAACGAAGTGCTGATGAGCCTGCTGCCCAATCCGTCGCACCTGGAAACGGTAGACCCGGTAACCGAAGGATTGGCAAGAGCATTTGCCGAGCGCGAATTCAACGGAGATGTAACCAAAGTATGTCCCATCCTTATTCATGGTGATGCAGCCATAGCCGGACAGGGTGTGGTGTACGAAGTGATTCAGATGCAGGCGTTGGACGGTTACAAAACCGGCGGAACCATTCATATTGTAATCAATAATCAGGTAGGTTTTACCACCAATTATACCGAGGCCCGTTCATCCATTTACTGTACGGATGTGGCCAAAACTACACTTTCGCCTGTTTTCCATGTGAATGGTGATGACCCCGAGGCCATGGTTTTTGCCGTGAAAGTGGCTATGGAATTCCGTGCCCGCTTTCAGAAAGATGTGTTTATCGATTTGCTGTGCTACCGTAAATACGGGCATAACGAAGGCGATGAGCCGCGTTTTACGCAGCCTTTGCTTTACAAAGCGATTGATAAACACCCCGATCCGGCTACGATTTACGCCAACCGCCTGTTGAGCGAAAAGGTGCTGGATGAAGCATTCATCAAACAAAATGAAGAAGCGTTTACGGCACAGTTGGATGAAAATCTGGAAAGAGCCAAACAACGCGATAAAGCGCAGATGCCGCTGTTCCTTTCCAAAATTTGGGGAGACAAACGCAAAGCCACGGTTTCTGATTTTGAAACTTCGCCCGATACGGGTTATGAATTTGAAAGCCTGAAAGAACTGGCAAAAACGATTTCATCGCTGCCCGGAGAAATGAATTTTCTGCGGAAAATCAAGAAAATATTTGAAGACCGCGCCAATATGGTGAACGAAACCGACCGACTGGATTGGGCCATGGGTGAATTGCTTGCCTATGCGTCCCTGCTTTCAGAAGGACATCCGGTTCGTTTAAGTGGTCAGGATTGTGCACGCGGTACGTTTTCGCATCGCCACGCCATTGTAAAAGCCGAAGATTCAGAAGCGGAATATTGTCCGTTGAATAATCTGGGCGTAAGTCAGGCCAAATTTTCGGTGTATAACTCGTTCCTGAGCGAATATGCCGTAATGGGTTTTGACTACGGATATGCACTCGGCATGCCCGACGGACTGACCCTTTGGGAAGCCCAGTTTGGAGATTTTGTGAACGGTGCGCAGATTATTATCGATCAATACTTATCCGCGGCAGAAGATAAATGGAACAACCAGAACGGTCTGGTATTGTTGCTGCCCCATGGCTACGAAGGCCAGGGAGCGGAGCACTCCAGCGCCCGTTGGGAGCGTTTCCTTCAGCTTTGCGCTGAATTGAATATGCAGGTGGTGAACTGCACCACACCCGCCAATATGTTCCATGCGCTGCGCCGTCAGCTAAAACGTCCGTTCCGCAAACCGTTGGTGGTTATGACCCCCAAATCGCTGCTTCGCCATCCGCGTTGTACCTCTTCGCTGGCAGAACTGGCCGATGGCCGTTTTCAGGAAGTATATGATGACGTGACGGCAAACCCCGATTTGGTGGAAAAAGTAATTTTCTGCTCGGGGAAAGTCTATTACGATTTATTGGAGCGCCGCGAACAACTGGGCGACGAAAAAACAGCCATTGTCCGTCTGGAGCAGTTGTATCCGTTCCCCATGGGGCAGATTGTGGACATCCGCGATAAGTATGTGAAAGCCGTGAAATGGACCTGGGTTCAGGAAGAGCCTGAAAACATGGGCCCTTGGTGGTATATCCGCGGAAGATTTATGCACAAAGCCCTGCGCGATTTAGATTTGGATGTGGTGGCCCAACCGGCCAGTGCCAGTCCGGCAACGGGTTCGTATAAAAAAGCCGCAAAACGCCAGCAGGATGTTTTAGACAGAGCCTTAGGCGCTGTAATAGTAAACGAAACAATTTAAGAAGTACAAATCTCATAACACAATATCATGTCGTTAGAAGTAACCGTTCCCAGTCCGGGAGAATCCGTAACCGAAGTAGAAATTGCCAACTGGCTGAAAAGCTCCGGCGATTATGTGTATAAAGACGAAGAAATCTGTGAAATAGATTCCGATAAGGCCACACTTACCGTGAGTGCGGAAGCTTCGGGGAAATTGGAAATTCTGGTGGAAGCCGGAAATAAAGTAAATGTGGGCGATGTGGTGGCTAAAATTGACACCTCGGCAGAAGCGCCCGCCGGAGGTCCCGCACCTGTAGCGGAAACACCAAAACCCGTAGCTGAAGCCCCCAAACCGGAGGCCAAACCTGAGCCTGTAGCTGCGGCAGCTTCCACTTCGGCGTATGCCAAAGGAACGCCTTCGCCGGCAGCCGCCAAAATGATGTCCGAACAAAATATTGCGGCGTCTAACGTGCAGGGAACCGGTCCCGGCGGAAGAATCACTAAACAGGACATTCTTCAGTTTGTATCGGCAGGATTCGGAAACAATGTAGCCGCCATCAACGGATGGGCAGGCGAACGCGAAGAAGAACGCAAAAAAATGACGGCACTTCGCCGCAAAATTGCCCAGCGATTAGTTAGCGTAAAAAACGAAACAGCGATGCTCACCACCTTCAACGAGGTGGATATGGGTCCGTTGATGGAAATGCGCAAAAAATACGGCGATAAATTCAAAGAAAAACATGGCGTGAATCTGGGTTTCATGAGCTTTTTTACCAAAGCCGTAACCGAAGCATTATATCACTTTCCTGCCGTGAACAGCATTATCGACGGCGAAGAACAGATTTTCCACGATTATGTGGATGTGGGCATTGCCGTAAGTACGCCAAAAGGGCTTATGGTGCCCGTAATGCGTAATGCCGAAATGATGACTCTTCATCAGATTGAAGGAAAAATTAAAGAACTGGCTATCAAAGCCCGCGACGGAAAATTATCCATTGAAGAAATGACCGGCGGAACCTTTACCATTACCAACGGCGGGGTTTTCGGTTCGTTGATGTCCACACCGATTTTGAACCCTCCGCAAAGCGGAATCCTGGGTATGCACAAAATTCAGGACCGTCCCATGGCCGTGAACGGCAAAGTGGAAATCCGCCCCATGATGTATCTGGCGTTCAGCTACGACCACCGTGTGATTGATGGAAAAGAAAGTGTTGGGTTCCTGGTGAAAGTGAAAGAAATGATTGAAAATCCACAGCGTATGCTGTTCGGCAGCAAAGAGCCGGAAGAAATTTTATTGGGTTTATAAATTCATGATTATACTATAATATTGCCCCGGTTTTGCCGGGGCATTTTTTTATACTGTTTTTTAAAATATGTGGATAGCCATTTTACTGCTGATAATCGGTTTTGTGCTTACGGTGTATGGGGCCAATTGGTTGGTTGGCGGCGCTTCTTCATTGGCTAAAATGTTTCGAATTTCAAACTTGGTGATTGGGCTTACCATTGTGGCTCTGGGTACCTCTATGCCCGAGTTTGTGGTCAGTATCCTATCTGCAATGAATGGTAGCACGGACATAGCTGTCGGAAACGTAGTAGGTTCCAATGTGTTTAACACGTTGGGTATTCTAGGCCTCGCTGCTATGATTTATCCCATTTCTGTGCAACGAAGTACCGTATGGGCTGAAATTCCATTTTCCCTTTTTGCAGCCTTGTTGCTGTTGTTTTTGGTTAATGATGCCTGGTTTTTTTCGGGGACCGAAAATGGCGTCTCTTTTTGGGATGGCATCCTATTATTGTTTTTCTTTCTGGTATTCATGTTTTACTCTTTTCGGATGGCCCGAAAGCAAAAAGAGGAAGATGCGGAGCCCGCTAAGTTGTATACCGTACCCGTATCTTTTCTTTTAGTAGTAGTAGGTATTTTAGGCTTAGTCGGTGGTGGTCATCTTATGGTGACCGGCGCTGTAGATCTGGCAGAATTTTTTGGAATTTCTGAAGCGGTAATCGGCCTCACGGTGGTGTCGGTAGGCACGTCTATTCCCGAACTGGCCACTTCATTGGTGGCCGCCCGCCGTCGTAACTCTGATATTGCCATCGGCAATGTGGTTGGATCAAATATTTTCAATATTTTCTTTATTCTGGGGTCTTCGGCAACCTTGGCCCCTCTTCCTTTTCACGAAACGTTGAATTCCGGCCTAATGCTCTGTATAGGTTCTTCGTTGTTGCTTTTCTTGTTCATGTTTGTGGGTTCTCCCCGAAAGTTAACCCGCCCGCAGGGATTCATTTTCTTTTTGATATATGCAGCCTATACCACGTATTTGGTAATCAAAGCCTAGCTTTTTATCCGAAGTTATTTTTTGTAATCCATCTTTTTTAGCATTTCCAACACGGTAAAAACGGCTGGACAATACGCTGCATTAGCCAACGTGGTTTTGGGTCGTTTAAAAAACACATCACTGTCTGTATACGGATATTTACGGCAATCGCCCGGGCGGTCTTCATAAATCAGGCAGTAGTTCTCCTGATCTAAAAACGGACAGGGAAGGCTTCGGGCCACATAATCCCCGTCTTCATCTACTTTAAGGTACTTTTCAATAAAATCGGCTTCTTTTATTTTGAGCTTGTTGGAAATGCGTGTTATGTCGGGTGTTTTAAAACGGGGGCCGAGCGATTTACAGCAATTGGCACATTTCAGACAATCTATTTCTGAAAAGGCCGCTTCATGGGCTTTAAATATTCCTTGCATAGGAATTTTTTTTGCGGCTTTTTGTAAATAAGCGGCATTTTCTTTTTGTTTTTCGGTCGCTTTCTTTTTGAGGTCCGTTAAATTAATTTCCATGCATAGTCAGGTTTACAATCGCAAATATATTCAGCGCATTTCATTGGGTAGAAATATAGTTTCAATAAAAAAGGCAGAACCACGGTTGCGACTCTGCCTTTTGTAGTAAAAATAAGTAAGTATTAATTTTTAAGAAGTTTATCCGTCCGGGTGGCGTTTGCCGTTTGTGTACGAATAAAATATACACCTGAATTCAGAAAATCCAGATTAATATTCACACTGTTTGAATTGGGAGAGGAAAGTGTATATACCACTTTGCCACTTGCATCCATAACTACAATGTTCTCAATATTGGCATTTCCTGTTTGAATATAAACCATTCCATCGGTAGGATTGGGGAACATATTTAATTCAGCTAGTTCAGCATCTCCAATACCAATGTTGCTGGTTACACAATAGGAAACACGGCCATCTATTTTTCGTGGCAGATTATTGGTTACAAACGGTTCATCCGCCCCCGTTCCTGTACGAATAATCATGAAATCATTTTCTTTTGCAATTTCTCCGACCGTTGTGCCATTTGTATATTCGATAAAACCTCTGTCCAATACAATATGAATGCCTTTAGTTGTTCCGGCCGGAATCTCAATGGATAATACCGGTGCAACAGCCGCCGAACCTTCGGAGGGGTTTACTTGATTGTTAGAACTTACCAGAGTCCAGCCAACAGGGCTGCCTTCATTTCCTACGCTGGTGCCGTTACGGGTATAGACCATTACTTTACTTTTGGTCACATCTAAAAAATCAAGAAAAAAGTTGTCAATTTCTATATTTTGGGTTTTGGCTTGAATATCAAAGAAAATCCCATCATTAGAATTTGAATTAGTTAACTGTGTGCCCAGGGTGTCGCATAAAAACTCTGTAGCTTCACAATAGTGAATAATGCCACTAAATACTCTTGGAGTATTAGTAGTAGCAAATAATCCGCCGATACCTTTGCCTTCAAAAAATTCTAATTCAGCATTCTGTGAAAAAATTGCGCCTTCGGTTGTGCCATTTAAATAGTCTACGCCGTTAGTTAAACCTCTTACGTAAAATGAGCGCGTTTCATTCGTATTCATAAATAAAGACAAACTTGCCGAAAAAGTGATAGTATCATTTACCGGAGTCGCACTGGTACTAAAAACCATATTCCAGGCAGCCGGGTTGGTTTCAAACCCAACATAATCACCCGTTTTGGTGTAAATTTCAAAATCATCTGCAGTAGAAACCACAGGATTCAATAAACTGAATGTATTGATGATAATGGGCTTTTTGGCTCTGATTTTGAACATTACCCCATCGTTTCCATTATTGGTTGTAGGGGCGGCAGTAAGGCTATAGCCACAAAAAGAGCCGAAGTCTCCAGATTTTTCAAGGTTGCTGGCGCCGGGTTTTGTGTCCGGATACGGCAAACCATTGTCCATTAGCTGAGCCTGAACACTCAGACTGATAAAAGCGGATAAAAGAATTGTAATTTTTTTCATTGGGTTTAATTTTATACGAAGGTATCGAAGTTTATCGCAAATTTACAAATAATTGTAAATCAGAATGTATGCATGCAGATAAACACGGTTGTGTTTTTAATGCACAGATCAATACCAATTCAAGCTCTCTTTTTATTGAGAACCGATTTGAAATCTACATAAAAAGGGTATATAACTTCTTGGAGTTACTTACTTTTTCATCGCGCCACCACCAAAATGGTTGTTTTTTGAAGCGGTCCGCTTTGCAGCCTTAAGTGATAATTGCCTATCGGGTAGTTTTCGTTTTCAATCCATACTTTGTATGTACCGGCCTGCTGGTATTGGTTTACAAAAGTCTTCATTAACCGGCCCAGCGGATCGTATAAATCTAGCCGAACGTGCCCGGCAGGCACTTCGTATTCTGCATAACAACTGGCCACCATCGGATTCGGATAGGCTTTGAGTATCAAGGCCTCCGAAAGGGTATTTACTTCCTGAATACTGGTTATACAAGCCGGATTGACGATGGGTAGATATTGGAAATTCTGGAGCATGATATTCTGTAACACATTTTCCGGTACGCAGAACCAATCTTTTAACACGGACGCATACACCGAACGGAAATCATACTGCATGGGCAGATTATCGTTGTCAGTGGCATTGGCAGGCAGGGTAGGATTGGTACCTAAAACGCCGCCGTGAATTTTTTTTCCGAATACAAACATGGGCCCGGCAGCCCCGTGATCGGTTCCGGTGCTCGCATTGGATTTTACCCTTCTTCCGAATTCTGAAAAAGTCATGCCCAAAACCCGGTCTTCAATGCCCAAATACTGCAAATCATCCTGAAAGGCTTTCATTCCCTGCGATAACATTTGTAACAGGTTGGCATGAACACCCGTGGTGGTTTGTCCACTGACCACCTGTGTGGCGTGAGTATCGAAACCATATAATCCGCAGAGGTAAATCCGGGATTGAAGTCCTCCTTTAATCAGGCGTGCAATGAGTTTGAGCACATCGGCCAGATAGTTGGTTCCCGCAGCCGGATAACCCGGAGATTGGGAAGAAACGTTTAAATAGGCTTGTATCAATCGCTGGGCATACTGCTGTGTTTGTGCACTGATGTTGCGTATATAGGTAAGCTCGTCGCCGGCGGGGGTATTGGGTGCAGGGTCAGGAGTTCCGGTTACCCATTGGTCAAAAATGGCAGGGCTGCTTACGGTCATAGACATCTGTGCGGCAGGTCCCTGAAACAACAGCGGCAGGTTTGCACCTAATTGCACGGCTAACGGATCCGGATTATTTGCGTTGGGATAACCGGTGGGAAAACCCGGATATTCGGTTTCAAGGTAGCGCCCTACCCATCCCGAACTCAGTACCTGATCGGAGTCGGAAGCGGAAGTATAAATATCCGTGGAGCGGAAATGCGAAAAATTAGGCTGCGGATAACCTACAGACTGTATCACCTGCAATTTCCCCTGATTAAACAGATCGCGCATTCCGGTCATGGAAGGGTGGAATCCGGTATTGGGATATCCGTTCAATGCCAACACCTGATTTTCAGGAATCAATACATTGGAACGGGCTGCTGCAAGCTGGCTGTATTGGTCTTTCGGAATTACGGTATTCAACCCGTCATTTCCACCGCTCAGGAAAATCAATACCAACACACGATCGGTATCCTGGGCCGATTGCGCCAGGGCTTCGAGCCAGGGATTGGTTCCCGCGGCAAATGAAATACCGTTTACCAATGAAGGCACCATAACGGCTGCCGGGGCTGTGGTTTTTATAAAATCACGACGTTTCATGTTTTTCCTTCTCGATTAAGATAAATGGTATTCGGGTTGTTGCATCAATGCTTTAAACATGGCTTTCAGGCGGGTTTGAACAATGTTCAACGTGGTTTGATTAGGATTCTGTACATAGTCAATCCAAGCATCCGTCCAATAAATATCATCGGTTTGTCCGCTGAGCAGATAACTTTTTAGAAAAGCCCGAGTATTAGGTCCGGCATCAATTCCATACATATATTCAATGGCATGGCTAACCAATGCATTGGGATCTGCCGCATCCTGGAAAGAACTTACAAAGGGAAGAGGATCGGCAAGAATGGTGGCTCCGCCTCCCGTGAGTCCATTGCTGAGTATGGCATCGGCCATGCCCACCCGTTTGGAAATGGTATCCGAATCAATCCAGATTTCATGATACATGGGTTGCTGATAATAGGCCGGCCAACCTGATACCACGGGCGGATCGCCAATGTTCATATTCATAAATGATGCCTGCGAATACAACAGATTCCAATGGCTGTATTGCGAAGCCAGAGGCGCCGAAGGGATGCTTACATCAAATTCACGGCAGGCACCGATTACATAATCCAGCGGATTTTTAATCACACAGCCCAATTGAAGCGTATCATAAAAATGTTGGCTTTTGAATAACTTATCCAGAACGGGAAGAATATCATAATTAGCCTGACGGAATACATCGGCCAGCGGTGTGATTACGTTGGCTTCTACCGTGGCATCAATTTTATAATACACAAAGAAACGGTAAAGTTGACGGCAGAGGTGCTTGGCCACTTCATCGGTGTCAAAAATCATATTGAGCAGGGCGTCCAATTCCAATTGCCCGTTTTGTCCCGTCTGACCGGGAATTACGGTATTGTTATAAAATGCACTGAAGGTTTTGGTACCCGTATGGTGTTGTGCGGCGTCGAAATAATAGTTGAGCGTGAGCAGGTTAATGCGGTAACCGGTAAGAACTTTTGCAGCTTCTTTCACGTCATTTTCTGTCCACAGGGCATCAGGACCTTTACCTACGGTGAAAAGTTCCTGCAGTTCGCGGGAGTAGTTTTCATCCGGAGCCAGGGCCGAGTTAAGTTCCCCGTTCAGATAACGAAGCATGGCGGCGTCCACAGTAACCAGTTTGGTCAGATTTTTAAAGTTACCCATACTGTTGGCACGCAGCATGGCATGATGTTTATAAATTCCCTGCGCCAGTCCGACTACGTTGGCTTCTGTGGCAAAGTGATTATGCCAGAAAAGGGTGAGTTTTTCGCGGATATTAATGCCTGAATTCAACATCAGCCCAACCCACCAGGAACGGAATGAATCTACCCGCAGATTGTTGATCAACGGATTGAAATTGGTAACGGAATCATTTACCCAGGTTTGTCCTGCCGGCACGTTAGGGTCGTTTAGTGTGGCATTGTAGTTATTCACCGGGGGCGAAGGTTGGCTTCCCGGAACGGTCAAAATCAGGTTCACGGCCTGGGCGGGGGTAAGACTGCGAAGCTGTTCAATATCTGCTTTTTTGGCTCCAAATCCGGTGCGGCGGAGCAGGTGGGCAATCTGTGGTGTATCCCAGGTTCCGGTGTAAGGGTCGAGTCCGGATAGGAGTTTGACGGAACCCTCTTCCCTGCGGATTCCTTTATGTGCCAGTACGGCAAAAAAATCTTTTCGGTTCATAACCTAAAATTCAGGCAATTAATGATTACGAATGTAATGAAAGGTTTTTTGCAATACAAAGCTTAAATGGTTTCATGCCAAAAATTTAACAACTGAGACTTCAGGGAAACCGGCCCCGTGGACCGGTTTTGAAGTTTGGCGGAGAGGGCGGGATTACTCTGTGATCTCGTTAGTGGGGGGCTTAATCAGAAAATGCCCGCACTGCGGGCATTTTCTGATGGCGGAGAGGGCGGGATTCGAACCCGCGATACCCTTTTGAGGTATACACACTTTCCAGGCGTGCTCCTTCAACCACTCGGACACCTCTCCAGGTTTGGTTGAATTTTAAAAGGAGCGCGAAAATACAAAAATTCGGTTATAGGCTCAGTTCTCCCCTTAAATTTTGAGAAAAGAGTTCTTTCACTTTGCTTATATCGGGGTAGTTGCCAAGTAAATACATAAGTTTGGTGATAACCGCTTCCGTGGTCATGTCGCCGGCACCCAATACGCCTGCATGTTCAAGTCCTCTGCCCGTAGCATACAAAGTTTGCTCTACACTCCCCGATAAACATTGCGATACATTTACCACGACAATTCCGCTTTCCACGGCATTTTGAATTAAATCCAAAAAGGGTTTGTCTGTCGGGGCGTTTCCGCTTCCAAATGTTTCAATGATAAGTGCTTTTAATCCCTCTGTTTTTAAAATGGACGAAAGAATATTCGTATTCATTCCGGGGAAAATTTTCAAAACAGCGATTTCGCGGCATAGTTGTTTGGTCACTTCCGGTTTTTTACTGTTGGTTTTCCGAAGAAATTTCCGGTTCAGTTCTATATGAACACCGGCTTCTCCAAGCGGCGGAAAGTTTGGAGAATCAAAAGCATTAAAATGTTCGGCGCTGACCTTTACGGCGCGGTTGCCCCGGTATAATTTATATTCAAAATAAATGCAGACTTCCTGCACGGAGGGTATGCCCTCTTCCTGCAAGGAAGCGATTTCCAATGCCGTAACCAGATTTTCCCGTCCGTCAGTGCGTACGATATTCACAGGAAGCTGGGAACCGGTAAATATAATAGGCTTCTTAAGTCCACGAAACATAAAACTTAAGGCAGATGCCGTGTAGGCCATAGTGTCGGTGCCGTGCAGCACCACAAAACCATCGTATTTTTCGTAAGCCTGTTCGATGATTTCGGCCAGTTTTACCCATAAATCCGGATTCATATCAGAAGAATCTACGGGAGTCGGCAATGAAATATGTTCTAAATCAAGGGTCAGGTGTTCAATTTCAGGAATGAATTGTCTGATATCGGAAAAGGGTAAAGGTTTCAGTGCGCCGCTTTCCGGATCGCGAAAACTACCGATAGTTCCACCGGTATATATTAAAAGGATGTGTGGTTTTGTCATGATATTCCGAATAAAGTTAAGGCATTTTGTGTGGTAGTCCGCACCACATTGTCAAGGGTGGTTTCTTTGATATCGGCCAGGCGTTGCGAAATTTCGTGAAGGTAAGAGGGCTCATTTCTTTTGCCGCGATAGGGAACGGGAGCCAGATAGGGCGAATCCGTTTCCAAAACCAATTTTTCCAGCGGGATATCTTTTAAGGATACATCCAGTCCTCCGTTTTTGAAGGTACATACGCCGCCTATACCCAAATGATAACCCAGATCAATCAGTTTTTTAGCCTGCTCGGCATTGCCCGTAAAACAGTGGAATATTCCTCTTACTCCTTGAAACACCGGTTTTTCTATGATCTCAAAAATTTCATCAAACGCATCGCGGCAGTGAATGGCCACAGGCAGATCCAGTTCCAGACTTTTATGCAGTTGATATTCAAATGCCGCCTTCTGCATGGGCAGCGTGGTTTTATCCCAATACAAATCCAACCCGATTTCGCCAACGGCATAAAATGTTTCCGTCTCAAACAAGGCAAAAAGAGTGTCCAGTTCCTGTCGGTAATTTTCGTTAACGGAACAGGGATGAAGCCCCATCATGCCATAAAATAAACCCGGATACGATTTGCAGAGGTGAACCAGTGCGGCCGATGTGGAGCAATCTACATTGGGGAGAAATATCTTTTTTACCCGCTTCTCGGCAGCCCGTTGCAGCATTTTTTCAAAGTCTTCCGAAAAGCTCGAATCGTAGAGGTGGGCATGTGTATCAATGATCATCAGAAAAATTTATCGGGCTCAAAAATACGATACAATATAAGTCTGAAAGTTTCGTTAAAGTTCCGTTTCTTCATTTTATGCAAAAGAATGTTAAAATGCCCGAAATGACAGAGAATTAGGAATGTTTCATTTTTTTAAGAAATTTGCGCTTTTGTTTTTTAGCAGCCTATGATTACGCACCTTGACGGAAAAATTACCGAACTCACTCCGGCCCACGTGGTAGTGGACTGCGGGGGTGTGGGTTATTGGGTAAATATTTCGTTAAATACATACTCCAAAATCAAAGATGCATCGAGAATGCATATTTATACGCACGCTATCGTGCGGGAGGATGCGCATTTATTGTATGGTTTTGCCGACAGAGAAGAACGCGAAATTTTTGTATTGCTCTTGTCCGTTTCGGGAGTTGGAGCCGCCACCGCCCGTATGATTTTATCTTCTATGACTCCCGACGAAATTCGCTCTGCCATTGCATCCGGAGATTTTCGCCCGTTTAAAGCCGTTAAAGGTGTGGGCGAAAAATCGGCACAGCGGATTCTGGTAGATCTTAAAGATAAAGTCGGTTCGGTGAACGGAGCCGTGTTTGCATCGGGTGCTTCGATTTCCGTGCAGGCCGAAGCGGCTGCCGCATTAGCCGCATTGGGTTTCTCTAAAGCCCAGGCCGATAAAGCATTAGCAACAGCGCTGAAAGATTCGGGCGCAGCAGAATCGGTTGAAAAACTCATCAAATTATCCCTAAAATATTTATAAGTTCCCGTGGTTTTTAAGACGCTCAGACATACATTTTTATTTGTTTCCGTTTTTTTACTTTTTGCAGGAAGAGCGAATTCCCAGAACGACACGTTAGCCTGGCCTTTGAATCCGGATAATGCCGGTTCGGGAGGCGTATACATGGATCCGCCTGATTCCTACACCGAAACGGTAGAATATAATCCCGCCACTAATTCGTATGTCGTAATTTATAAAGTCGGAGAGCTGGAAATTGGCCGCGAAAACATGACTTTTGAAGAGTACACTGCGTACCGCGAAAGACAGGAACGGGAAGAATACTGGCGCAAAAAAGAACAGGCCCGCATAAACGGAGAAGAATCCAACAGCCTGATTCCGGCACTGAACGTAGCCGGGGATGCATTCAAAGGAATTTTCGGAAGCAATAAAGTGGAAATCCGTCCGCAGGGAACCGTGGAACTTATCATGGGCGGTATTTTCAATACCAATCTTAATCCATCTATTCCCATACAGCAAAGACGGACAGGAAACTTCGATTTTAAACAGAACATTCAGCTGAATGTGGTGGGAAAAATCGGAGACAAAATCAATATCAACACCAATATCAATACCCAGGAAATGTTCAACTTCAAAAACAGGTTGAACCTAAAATATGAAGGTCAGGAAAACGACATTCTGAAATTGATAGAACTGGGTAATGTGCAGATGACCCTTCCCGGGTCTCTGATTACGGGAATGCAAAGTTTGTTCGGTGGAAAAATGCAGTTGCAGTTTGGCCGCCTGAAAGTAACCGGACTTTTCTCGCAGCAGCGCGGAACCCGCGAAGAAGTTAATGTTTCGGGAGGTTCACAAATTCAGAAGTTTGAAATTTCGGGTGCCGATTACGAAGCCAACAAACACTACTTTCTGGGTGAATATTTCAAACAGCAGTACGATAACGCGCTTAAAAATCTTCCGCTCATCAACTCAAATGTGCGCATCACCCGTATTGAAGTTTGGGTAACTAATAAAGTGAATGCCGTACAAAATGTACGAAACATTGTTGCGGTGCTTCCCGTGGGTGAAAACAACTGGCCCATCAACATGAATGGAGGCGCCACCTATCCCGGTAATGCCGCGCAGCCATATTATAATCCCGCCACCTGGACCCAAAATGACAGGACCAATGTGTCGAGCGCCAAATTTAAATCGTTGGAAAGCGGAACCGAAATTGAATACCTCAATAATGCTCGGTTATTGAATCCGAATGAGTTTACGTATAACGATCTTTTGGGATATATCTCACTGAATCAACCGCTGAATAATGACGAGGTACTTGCCGTGGCCTACGAATACACGGGGGCAGACGGAAATCTGTATCAGGTGGGTGAATTTTCTACTGACGTGCAGGCTCCCAATACCATCATGCTGAAACTATTGAAAAGTACGGCACTGGATGTTAAAAAACCCAACTGGAACTGGATGATGAAAAACATCTATAACATCGGAGGGTTTGGAATCAGCCGCGAAAAGTTCACCATGAACATCCTTTATCGCGACGTGGAAAAGGGTGTACTCATCAACTTCATTCCTGACCCATCGCTTCCCGCAGGTGTAAAAGAAACTCCATTGCTCAAAGTATTCAACCTGGATAGGTTGAACCCCAACAACGACCAACAGCCCGATGGATTTTTTGACTATATAGAAAATGTAACCATGCAGTCGCAAAGCGGGCGGATTATTTTCCCCGTGAGGGAACCTTTGGGTAAATTTCTTCGGGATAAAATCGGGCCAGGGCCCAATGCAAATAAATATGCATTTGATTCTCTATACACCACCATTCAGCCTTTGGCAAAGCTGTACACTGAACGAAACCGTTTTTATTTGGGAGGAGAATATCAGTCTTCCGCCAGTTCCGAAATTCAGTTGAATGCACTCAATATTGAACCCGGTTCCGTTACCGTTACCGCCGGAGGGCAATTACTGACCGAAAACGTGGACTATACCGTAGATTACACGCTCGGAAGGGTGAAAATCATCAATACGGGACTGTTAACCTCAGGTACTGACATCAAGGTAAGTATGGAAACCAATCAGCTCTTCAACCAACAGACCAAACGGATGGCGGGCGGAAGATTGGATTATACCATCAACAAAAACTTTGTGGTGGGTGCCACCGTCATGAACCTTAACGAAAGACCATTCACCCAGAAAGTAAATATCGGTGAAGAGCCCATTTCCAATACTATATGGGGTTTTGACTTAAGTTATAATAAAGAACTTCCCTGGCTTACCCGCCTGATTGACCGTATACCGGGTATAAGCACAAAAGCCCCTTCGCGCGTAAGTATTTTTGGTGAATTTGCCCACCTGATACCAGGCTATAATAAAGTAATCGGTAAACCCGGATTTTCGCAAATCGATGACTTTGAAGGCGCCGAGTCTGTGATTAATTATCAGATATTCAGCATGTGGAGACTGGGAACCGTACCGCACAAACAAACCGACCGATTCCCTTTTGCTGAAAAATTTAATGACCTTCGATCCGGATATGGCCGGGCACTGATGACCTGGTACAACTTAGATCCGATTTTCTTCCGTCAGAATGCGGGCGTTACACCGGCATCCATTTTTTCCGATAAAACCTCCCGTTCCAATCATTATACCCGAGAGGTTCGTCAGGTGGAGTTATTCCCTAACTTACAGCTTCCTCCGGGTCAGCAGCCTAACCTCAATGTGTTTGATGTAGGGTTTTTCCCAAGAGTTCGCGGACCGTATAATTTTGATTTTAATTCATTAGACCAGGATGGGTTGATTGCCGATCCGCGTAAAAGTTTCGGAAGCATCATGCGCCGCACCGAAACTACTGACTGGGACGGAGCCAATATAGATTATATCGAGTTTTGGTTGATGGACCCGTTTGACCCGGATTTGGATCAGTTAAAAGAATGGGAAACCGGAACATCGGGTGCCCAAAACCTAAATCGCCAACCCGGCGGAGGTGGAGATTTATTGATTCAGATCGGTAACATGACCGAAGACCTCCTTCAAGACGGAAAATTTTACTTTGAAAACGGAATGCCCACCCCAACCAATAACCTTACCGCTGCGCCAACCGTATGGGGATATGTTCCCGGCGAACAGGTGATTAATCAGGCATTCTCAAACGGCACGAATGAAAGAGCTTTTCAGGATATCGGATACGATGGTTTGCACAGCAATCCAAATTTAACCGACCCGATTGCCAAAAAAGAGGTAGACTTTTATTCAACCTTATTGAATAATCTCCCTCCTTCGCTTACGCCACAGGCCGTTGCCGATATTTTAGCCGACCCTTCAGCCGATGATTTCCTTCCATTTGTAGGTGATTTTTACGAAAATTCCGGAAATGTTGTGCAGCCCGGCTCACACATCCACGAACGCTATAAACGATTCCAACGGCCCGAAGGAAACTCTCCGGAAGAGAATATAAATGGAGCCAACTCTCAATTTCCCAACAGCGAGGATATCAATAACGATAACACGCTGAACCAGTCGGAAAATTACTTTCAGTACAAAGTGAGTATCCGAAAAAACGATATGAAACTTGGGGAAAACTATATCACCGATTCCATCCGGGTATCGGTTACGGTTCCGAATGGTTCGGTTAAACAGGTTACCTGGTATCAGTTCCGTGTTCCCGTTCGTGATAATGATCGTGAAGCTTTTGGAAATATAAACGATTGGCGTTCCATCCGATTCTTACGTTTGGTTACACAAGGCTTTCCTGATGATATTTATCTGCGTTTCGGACGTTTTGAACTGGTGCGTGCGGACTGGCGCCGTTTTCCAACGGACTTATATGATCCGGTTCCCTTTCCTCCCGTAAATCCTGAGCCTTCGTTCAACGTATTCACGGTTAATATTGAAGAAAACTCTCAAAAACAACCGTTTAATTACAAACTGCCTCCCGGTATTACCCGTGAAATTGATCCGGCTAACCCGGCACTTCAACAGTTGAATGAGCAGTCGCTCGCATTAGATATCTGCAATTTGCCCGACGGTGTGGCAAAAGGTGTATACAAAACTGCAAATCTCGACCTCCGCGCCTATAAAAGCCTTCAGATGTTTGTTCATGCCGAAGACAAAAACAATAACCTGGTAGATGGAGATGTGAGTGTGTTTATCCGAATCGGTACCGATCCTACAGATAACTATTATGAATATGAACTTCCATTAGTTTTTTCAAAAACGTCGGGTTCTGCAGACCAACAGGCTGTTGATAATATCTGGCCTTCCGAAAACCTGATGGACATTCCGCTTCAGGATTTACCCGAAATTAAAAGAGAACGTAATCAGCAGCAGCTCCCCTTTAATGAATTGTTTACCAAGATTCTCGCTAACGGTCATAAGGTAACCATCAAAGGAAACCCTAACCTCAGGGACGTGAAAACAATATTGATTGGGGTGAGAAATCCATTCCGAACCTTAAATTCATTCAATGAGAACGACAACGGACAGGCCGCCTGCGTTCAGGTTTGGGTGAATGAACTCCGGGTTTCTGACTTTTTTGAAAAAGGCGGATGGGCGGCCAATGTGCGAATGCAGACGCAACTTGCCGATTTAGGAACATTTAATATTGCAGCAAGCCACGAAACATTCGGATTCGGTTCTATTGATAAACGTCCGTTGATGCGGGCACGGAATAACACCACCACGTTTGACCTTTCGGCCAATTTAGAACTGGCTAAATTCACTCCGGCTAAATGGGGCTTATCCATTCCGTTTTTTGTAGGCTATAATTTCAGCATTGCGCGTCCGCAGTTTAATCCCGTAGATCCTGACGTAAAATTCCGGGATGCCTTGAACGATTTACCCGATCAGGCCTCACGCGACAGCCTCAGAAGTGTATCTAATGCCGTAATGCAACGCAGGGCGATAAACTTTACCAATGTGCGGAAAAACCGCACAAACAGTAAGCGAAAACCCATGCCCTGGGATATAGAAAACTTTGATTTCACCTATGCATGGCAAGATCAGCAGATTGTTGACAACCGGTTTGAATATGATAATACATTCAGTCACAGAGCTTCATTAGGTTATAGTTATGCACCTACCATGAAGTATTGGGAGCCTTTCAGAAAGGCTAAAAACCTGAAGTCCGTATGGCTTAAAGCGTTAAAAGAGTTCAACTTTACGTTGTTGCCTAAACAATTCACCTTCCGGACAGACCTATTCCGTGAGTTTAATACCCTTAAATTCAGGAATAACACTGATTACGAATTATTGATAGAGCCTTCGTTCAGAAAAAATTACACGTGGAACAGAACATACAATTTTGCGTATTCTCCTTTTAAATCGCTCAACATTACGTTCAATGCAGTTCAAAACGGACGTATTGACGAACCTGAGGGTAAAATTGACACCAAAGAAAAACGCGATTCTCTCAACAAAAACTTAGGAAGACTGGGAAGAACCGTGCACTATACGCACAATGTGAATGCTACCTACAATGTGCCTTTCAGTAAGTTCCCATTAACCGACTGGATAACAACCAATATCGGATATGCCGCCTCTTTTGATTATCAAAGCGGGCAGTTGTTGCTGAATCCAAATACGGGTGCGTTGGAAAAACCTTGGGGTAATACCATTTCAAACTCCAACAATATCAATATTCAGGGGCAGTTGAACTTCACCACACTTTACAATAAAGTGCCTTATCTGAAAAACCTGAACAGTCCTGCCGGAAAATCAACGCCTGCTAAACCGCGTAAACCCGGCGAAGAACCTGCAGACAATAAAAAACCCGACAAAAAACCGGATGAACCCAAAGTGAAAATTGTGAATTATGAGGGTGAGAATTTCATTTTCCGTAAGGATAAGCCCAAAATGATTAAGCACAAACTGAAAACGGAAAAAGTAACCCTGAAAGCTTACGACGAAGAAGGGAAAGAAATAAAAGGGAAAGTAGAAGTCTATGACAAAAACAGAGTGAAATTTACACCAAACCGAGATGCTAAAAAAGGACGCGTTACTATTGAAGGAAAAATTGAGAAAAAAGATATTAATGTAGGAAAAGAAATCGGGCGCTTCTTTGCACGCATCGTCACCGGAATCAAAAACGTATCGGTAACCTATACCCAATCTAACGGAACCACTTTGCCGGGGTATATGAATAATTCGAATATGATGGGGCAGGATTTCAGTACGGGTTCTCCCGGTTTCGGATTTGTGTTCGGAGAACAATTCAGCGGAAGTGGATTGGCCAGAAAAGCGGCCGAAAACGACTGGCTGACCCGAGACACCACATTGAATACGTTCTTTATGCGCTCACGGAATTCTAATCTGAATATATCCGCTACGGTAGAACCGATAAAGAGTTTACGTATTCAATTATCTGCCCAAAGGCAATTTACTATGGGTGAGCAGACTTTATTCCGGTTTGACCCGGTGGTGAATGATTTTAGAGCACTCAGTACCTTACAGACGGGTAATTTCTCCATATCGTTTATGAGTATTGCCACGGCATTTACAGATCCTACGGGGAAAGACCCCTTCTCTCCGTTATTTGCCCGGATGCTGGATTACAGAAAAGATTTATCTGCCCGTCTGGGAGCCGCTAATCCCTATTCCCAGTCGGGAGGCAACGGAGGAAACTCGGTAAATGATCCCGGATATCGGTTCGGATATAACCGAAATCAGCAGGATGTGTTGATGTATTCCTTCCTGGCAGCCTATTCCGGGCGCTCACCTTCGGATGTAAACACCAATTTGTTCCCTACCATCCCGGCCGTAAACTGGAATATTACTTACGACGGACTCCGAAATATCGGTATATTCAAAAAACTGCTCCGAAATTTCGTCATCTCTCACGGATACCGCTCTACATACAGTATTACGGGATTCATGAACAACCAGAAGTTTCAGGAAGGTTCCTTGGCTCCCGGTTTTACCGATGTGCTTGACACCAATCAAAATTTTGTTTCCCAGTACATACTTCAGAATGTGAGTATTATTGAGGCTTTCAGCCCGCTCATTAATTTTGATATGACCTGGAAAAACAGCCTTACTACAAAAATTGAGGTGAAGAAAAACCGCAATGTGGGTATGAACTTCCAAAACAATCAGCTCACGGAAAACAGCACCATGGAATACGTTGTGGGGGTTGGTTACAAAATCGAAAAACTCAGTCTGCCCATCATAGTGGCCGGTAAAAAACTGGAAAACGACATGAATATCCGTTTAGATATCGGTATCAGGGAAAATAAAACCATTGTACGCAAAATTCCGGATGCCAACCTAGTGGGCGAACAGCAACAGATTACAGCAGGCCAGCAAAACATAACCATCAAGTTCTTTGTAGATTATGCACTCAGCAAAACCATAAATGTGAGGCTCTTTTTTGATCACCTGCGTAATAATCCTTTTGTGGCTAATCAATTTAAAACGCGAAATACCAATGCGGGAATCAGTCTCCGCTTCACCTTAGCACCTTAAAATATTTTTGGAATTTCCGCATATGCGCTATATGATTTAATTTAAAAATCATGTACGTTTGGGCTTTCAAAATTCCTCATTGTAATGAATATTCCAGACAACTTAAAGTACTCTAAAGACCATGAATGGGTTCGTGTAGAAGGTGATACAGCTTATGTAGGTATTACCGACTTTGCGCAAGGCGAATTAGGCGATATTGTTTTTGTAGAAATTGAAACCGAAGGCGATACGCTTGATGCACATGATGTATTTGGCAGTGTGGAAGCTGTAAAAACAGTTTCTGATTTGTTTATGCCGGTGGGCGGCACCGTGTTGGAAGTGAATTCAAACTTGAATGACAATCCGGAGTTAGTGAACAGTGATCCATACGGAGAAGGCTGGATGGTAAAAATTAAGATTACCGATGCCGCTGAATTGGACACTCTTATGGATGCCGCAGGATACCGCGACTTGGTTGTGGTTTAAATCCTACATCCTTTTGCATTCGGTTCTTAATCCCTTAATATAATTATCATGAAGACTAAATTATTTTTTCTGACACTGACCTTGGTGTCCGTTTCCGCATGGACACAGGTTTCCCTTAAGGATTTAAATAAAAAACCGAAAGCAAATCTTGTTTTAAAACTAAAAAGCACCGAAGGTACAAACGGCAGCGCTTTGGCATGGAGTCCAACATCTAAAGTGTATTGCTCCGTGATTGCAGGAAACGGTGACTTTCCTCTTGATTTATTTTCTGAAAGTGGAGTTCATCTTCAAACCACTAATGCATGGGAAGATATGCGGGGATTGTGGTTCAATCCGGTGTATTCGGTGTTTGAAGGAAATACATACACATACGGCGATGTGGTCTCATTCGGAATTGAAGCAGGCAAGTTAATTGAAGAAGAACCTCTTTTTGAATTAATGGAACTCCCTATTCCCGACAAACAATTAGTGCTTACCTTAAACACGGCTAAAAATCAGCTGGTTTATTTAAATCGGAACGCTTCATCGATTCATTTCATCAATTCAGAATCCGGGGAATCGTTGAAAGAATTATCCATAAAATTTCCTTGTCCGTCTGATGAGATAAACTACACTTCGCTGATTTATACGGGCGTGTCCGAAGCCCCTTACGGAGTGCTTAATTATGCTAAGAAACTGATTTATCTTTATTCGGATAACGGCGGAAACCCTGTGATTACAATCAAGCTGCCAAAGGATGCAGTTACTAACGACATGTTCAGATTTTCTTTTGCCAACAATCATGTCTGGCTCTATGATGTAAATTCAAGATCATGGACAGGGTATAAGATTACCAAAAAATAAATTTTCTTTACAAGCCCCATCAGGGGCTTTTTTATTGTCTTGACTTTATGTTTTTACAACGAACGATATTAGCCTGGTTGTGGGCGCTGATGATTCTCGGATTATGTCTGCTGCCTGCCGATGAAATACCTGAAGACCGGGTGAAATATGCCGATAAGATATTTCATTCACTTTCGTTCACCATTCTTACATTTTTACTGATACCTTCATTCATAAAACAATATACGTTCCCTCGCCTGCGTTCTAATGCCATTAAAGTTTCCTTGCTTTTTTCCATAATTTTTGGTGGAGCTATTGAACTTTTACAACACTGGGGTGTAAAAAACCGAAACGGAGAATGGACAGACTGGTTGTTTGACACTGCCGGAAGTCTCTTAGGAGCAGTCCTTTTTTTGTTAGTGTATGGTGTTAAACAAATTAAAAAACAACGCAGATGAAACAAGTACAAAAAAACAAAGACCGGAGAAATCCTCTTTATTTCGTTTCGGGGCTGGTATTTGCCCTTTCTTGCACATTGGTTGCTTTTGAGTGGCGTTTTTCTTCATTTTCCATGAACGAACTGCCGGGTAATCCCATTGCAGTCTTTACTTCTGAAATGGATGCCGTTACCATAGAAGAGCCACCCAAAGTGCAGCCGCCGGCTGTTAAAACGGAAATTCGTCCCGATGATTTGATTCAGATTACGGATGAGCCTGAGCCTGTAGAAGATGACAATGTAAAACAGGATAATCACCAATCCGATGGTACAGAGGGAGAAAATCCTGACCTGTTACTTACCGGGTTGTTCAACGAGAATGAAAATCCGGATCCGGAAACGCCTCGTATTTATGCCGAAGTGATGCCTTCATTCGGAAGCTGTCATCAATTGAAAGATGAAGACCAAAAAGCAGCCTGTACCGCCAAAAACATGGGCGAATATCTTCGCAAACACGTTGAATTTCCTGAGATTGACAGAAAAGCCGGTAACGAAGGGATTGTATACGTACAGTTTGTAGTGGATGAAAACGGCAAAGTAAAAGACGCCAAAATCCTACGCGGCGTAAACAGCCGCCTCGATAAAGAAGCCCTTCGGGTTGTGAATCAGATGCCGCTTTGGCAGCCCGGTAAACAAGGCCTCAAGCATGTCCCCGTGGTTTATAATATAGGAATTAACTTTTCCTTGAAATAGTCCCTTTTTATTTTCAGATAACAACGTATATTTACACCCAATAAAAGAATATGGAACCTAGAAAGAATCCTTCCGTTGATATTGATAAACGCCGGCCTTTTTATTTTGCCGTGGGAATCACCGTATCCCTTTCGTTTATGTTGGTCGCTTTTGAATGGAAATCATTTAAAGAAGTGGTTTTAGACCAGTTTTTTGAAGTGCAGATGGATGAAGTGGTAGAAGAAATCGCGCCCATCATCATCCCACAAAATACCCCTCCTCCTCCCGTGGCTCCGCCACCTCCCGTAATTGAAGAACTCAAAATTGTGGAAGATGATGTGGAGGTAGAAGATATTGAAGTTGATGTTCAGGCACCCGATGAAATCTCAGCTCCCGTAGTTACCACTACTCAGGTGGAAGAAAACGTAAGTGACGAAGTATTCCTCGTGGTGGAAGATATGCCCCGCTTTAAAGGGTGCGAAAACCTCAAAAGCAATGAAGAAGCCGATGCTTGTTTTCAGCGTGAAATCACCAAATTTTTAAGTAAAAACATTCAATATCCTCAGCGCGCCAAAGATGCCACCGTAGAGGGAATGGTTTACGTAAGTTTTGTGGTAGATCAAACCGGAAAAGTTACCGATGTGAAACTGCTTCGCGGAATCGGCTTCGGATGCGACGAAGAAGCCATCCGTGTGGTAAAAATGCTGCCACAATTTGTTCCCGGTAAACAAAGAGGACGTCCTGCCAAAGTAGGATATAATCTACCGATCAGCTTTAAGCTTCGTTAAATAGTATTCAATATACAAAACCAACCCTGAACAAATTTGGGGTTGGTTTTTTTATTTTATTCAATTGAAAATTAAATAGAAATTAAGTCGTTAGCTTTTCAATTCATATTACTTGCCCATGTCGAATTCAGAACTTTTAAAATCGCTTCCATCACAGAGAATATTAATCATAGACGGCGCTATGGGTACTATGATTCAGCGATACAAGCTTAACGAAGAAGACTTTAGTGGCGAACGTTTTGCGAACTTTACGCATCCGCTTAAAGGGAATAACGATTTATTATCTATTACCCGCCCCGATATTATTTCGGCAATTCATGAACAATATCTGGACGCCGGTGCCGATATCATCGAAACCAATACATTCAGTTCCACATCCATTTCAATGGCCGATTACCATTTGGAAGAATTGGTTTATGAACTCAATTTTCAATCGGCCCGGATTGCCCGTCAGGCGGCAGATAAGTTTACTGACATGAATCCGGATAAACCCCGTTTTGTTGCCGGAGCATTAGGTCCCACCAACCGCACGGCTTCATTATCACCCGATGTGAATGACCCGGGTTACCGCGCGGTAACGTTTGACGATCTTGTGGAAGCTTACGCCACCCAGGTAAGGGGTTTGGCAGAAGGAGGCGTGGATTTATTTCTGGTGGAAACCGTATTTGATACGCTCAATTGTAAAGCAGCATTATATGCCATCGGCGATTATCTGGAAACGGAAGGAAAAGAAATGCCGGTAATGATTTCAGGAACCATTACGGATGCCAGCGGCAGAACCCTTTCCGGGCAGACCGTAGAAGCTTTTTATATTTCAGTGGCCCATGCGGCTCCGCTCAGCATAGGAATAAACTGCGCTTTGGGTGCCAAGGAAATGAAACCTTATCTGTATGCATTAGACCGTATCGCAGATTGTTATATCAGTGTGTATCCCAATGCCGGACTTCCCAATGAATTCGGACAATATGATGAATCGCCTGAAGCCATGGCCGCCCAACTCGAAGAATTTATGGCTGAAGGATGGGTGAATTTTGTGGGAGGATGTTGCGGAACCACTCCCGACCACATAAGGGCTATTGCCCAAATGGCTTCTCAGTACGAGCCCCGCCGCTATTCAGATATTCTTTCATGAAACGTGTTTTATTATGCATGATAACCGGGTTTGTCAGTTTGACACTTCAGGCACAGTTGTCAAAGTCTGAAACCCGTTTATTTTTTCTTTCCAATCCACACTATATTTCAGACGGATTTGATTTTCCGGTAGGGAAACCCGACGCCAAAGGATATTATAATGCTCAAGGTTTTGGTAAAAATTTGCATTTGGGCGACGACTGGAATGGAAAAGGCGGAGGAAATACGGATTTAGGCGACCCCGTATATGCCTGTGCCAATGGATTTGTAATACAAGCCGAAGATTTAGGCGGAGGCTGGGGAAATGTAGTCAGAGTGATACATGTGCTTTCTTTTGAACCTTTGGTGGTGGTTGAATCGGTTTATGCTCATTTAGATAAAATGGAAATACAACCGGGAATGGGCGTAAAACGGGGAAATTTAATCGGTACTATCGGCACTGCGGGAGGACGATATTATGCCCATCTTCATTTTGAAATCCGTACAAATCCGTTTATGGATATTGGAGGGGGATATTCATCAGATACAAAAGGATTCACAGATCCAACAGAATTTATCCAGCAAAATCGTACTAACTAGTAGGCGAAGTCAGACACTTTTTATTTCCATTCAGCAATGGTTTTATTGTCTAAATCAAAAACCAACGTGAGTTTATGCTTCTTTTTAATGGAATGGGTGGCCTTATAAGAACAGTCGATGCTATACCCGTTTTTAATAGTGTGATCTTCCCATTTTCCTTCATACTGAGAAATTCCCATCACATAGATTTCATGCTCGCCTTTGGGAACTTCAAACTGAATACTTCCGGGAACAGATTGTTTGTTGGGTTCGCTTTCCTTAATTAATTTTTGATCCACATAAACCTGCAGTTTAAACGGATGGTCATACCCGGTTTCAATGCCTTTGAAAGACCAATTTACATTGAGCTGAGAAGCCTTTTTTTGAGCATGCAGATTGTTAATCAAATATACGGAAAGGAGTAGGGTAAATAAAAGCGGCTTGGTTATACGATTCATGATAAATGTTTAATAACAAACTTATTTAATTGTTGCTAAGGTAATTAAAAGAATGATTTGAGTAGCTTTTCAAAAAAGAAACGGAGATGTATAAAAAAGTTGCGGATTAAATTTTTACCACATTTACTCCAAACACTTCTTCAAACTTAGAAAGCACAATGCGTTTGGCATCTTCCATTTCCACTTTTTTACCCAGCTCCGCTGAAATAGAAGTTACCCCTTTATCGGTAATTCCGCAGGGTATAATATGGTTGAAATAGGTTAAATCGGTTGAAACATTTAAACCAAAGCCGTGCATGGTAATCCATCGGCTCATGTGCACGCCGAGCGCACAAATTTTTCGCGCTTTTTCGGGGGTTTGCCAATCTACCCAAACGCCCGTCAGTCCATGAACACGCCCGGCATCAAGTCCGAATTCAGCGCAGGTTTTTATCATCACTTCTTCCAAAAAACGCATGTACTTGTGGATATCGGTAAAAAACTGCTCCAAATCTAAAATTGGATAACCTGTCAGTTGTCCGGGCCCGTGATAGGTGATATCACCTCCGCGGTTAATTTTAAAAAAATCAATTCCGCTCAGGCCCAATTCGCCCATATTCATCAGCAGATTTTCTTCCGAACCGCTTTTTCCCAAAGTGTACACAGGGTTGTGTTCGCAGAGCAAGATATGGTTTGGAATATCTACGGCCTCATCTTCGGGCCGGTTACGGTTTTGGATTTTAAGCGCACTTTTTTCTTCCAAAAGCCGGGTTTGTAAATCCCAGGCATCCGAAAATGAAATGATTCCGCAATCAATAAGTTGAACGTTTTTTCTCATCTGCGTTACAAAAGTACCTTTGTTGTACCACATGAAGATAAAAAACACAGATATTTTAGTGTTAGGTGGCGGAGCCGCCGGTTTTTTTGCAGCAGTATCTGCGGCTAACCAAAGGCCCGGGACGCATATTACCCTGCTTGAAAAAAGTGCCCGTTTTCTGGCCAAAGTAAAAGTATCAGGAGGGGGAAGGTGCAATGTAACCTGCGGTGAAGATGACCCCAAAACATTGGCCGGTTATTATCCCCGTGGTGGTAGGATGCTCAGCCGTTTGTATTTTGAGTTTGGTCCACGCGAAGTAAAGCACTGGTTTGAATCGAGAGGTGTAAGACTGAAAACCGAAGCAGACGGAAGGGTTTTTCCGGTGACGGATTCTTCGCAAACCATTATTGAGTGTCTTACCCGTGAAGCTGTCAGACAGAATATCGATTGTATTCCGGGAGCGGATGCCATACAAATCAACCCGTCTGAAAGCGGTTTTGAGATTCAATTAAGGGACGGAGAATTAATCCGTGCGTCAAAAGTGATTGTGGCTACGGGCGGCTCGCCCAAAAAGGAAGGGCTGATTTGGCTGAAAAATCTGGGTCATGAAATTACCGAGCCGGTTCCGTCTTTATTTACGTTTAATTCACCGGGGCATTCCATCTGTAAATTAATGGGAGTAAGTGTTCCGCAGGCACTTGTGAAAATTGCGGGCACAAAATATGAATATGCGGGTCCATTGCTCATCACCCACTGGGGCCTGAGCGGTCCTGCGGTTTTAAAACTCTCGGCCTTTGCGGCCCGAGATTTGGCAGAGATACAGTACAACTTTACGGTATTGATCAACTGGAACGGCTATTCCCGGTCGGAGTGGGAAAAAAGCCTGGATAAAATGATGTCTGAGCATCCTAAAAAGCAGTTGGATAATATTTCGTTTTGCGGCCTCCCCTCCTCTCTCTGGAAATTTATCCTTTCCGAAACGGGAATTTCGAACACCTTGCAGGCAGGGCAATTAGGGCCAAAACAATACAATAAACTCCTCGAAAATTTATCGGGATTTACACTGCCCATCAAAGGAAAAACGACTTTTAAAGAAGAGTTTGTTACTGCGGGAGGCGTTTCGTTGGATTCCATAAATCCCAAAACCATGGAAAGCAAAACATGCCCCGGACTTTTTTTCGCCGGCGAAATTTTAGATTTGGATGGAATTACGGGTGGTTATAATTTTCAGGCCGCGTGGACTACAGGTTACATAGCCGGTAAAAATGCAGTCATTCAATTTGTGGAAAATGAATAGAATCTGTCATGAGTTTACTTAATACCATAGCCTTAATATTAGCCACCATATCCCTGTTTTTATATAGCCTGGAACGCTTTGGGAAGGAGATTAAAAAAATAGGCGAAGAACGTTTGAGAAACTGGCTGGGCAGAGTTACATCCAACCGGTTCAGTGGTTTTCTGGCTGGGCTTCTGGCTACGGCTTTTATCCAGTCGAGCAGTGCGGTAACCAGCATCATTGTTACGTTTGTGGATTCAGGTACCATTTCCTTTGCCCACAGTTTGGGCGTGGTGCTCGGAGCCAATGTGGGAACCACTACCACGGCATGGCTTGTGAGTTTAAAAATATTTGAAGTGGCCCCTTTTATCATGGTGGGCGGCATGATGCTCAGTTTTTTTCCCCGCAGTATTCACCTGATAGGGAAAACCATTTTTTTATTCGGGTTTATTTTATTTTCACTCGAACTCATCAATAATGCACTGGAGCCAATCAAAAACAACGCATTGCTTATTCATTACCTGAGTTTTGCCGATAATCATTTGATAGGAGTATTGGCGGGAATTATCATTACGGCTGTCATTCAATCCAGTTCTGTAACGGTCGGATTGGCATTATTGCTCCTGAGTCAGGGTTCTATCAGCACTGAAGGCACTGTGGCGGTTGTAATCGGTTCCAATTTAGGTTCCACTTCCACGGCAATCATCGCTTCCATTCGGATGTCGCGCACGGCAACCCGAACGGCGGTGACCAATTTTGTATTTAATCTCACGGGAGTAATTCTCTTTTTTCCGCTCATAAATACATTAGCTCAAATATCATCAGGAGTTTTTAACGAACCTGTAGAAATAGTGGCGTTATCTCATCTCATTTTCAATGTTTCCATAGGTGCCCTTTTTCTTTTGTTGCTCTCACCTATATCAAACCTGATGCTTAGGCTGTTGCCCGATAAAAAAATTGAAGTGCATGAAATCATTAATTGATTTCCACCGTGCGGATTACTTCGTAGCCGAGATACTTTTCTAATATCTGCTGGTATTTTTTGGTGGCCGTAAAGCCAAATCCGCTTTCCATAAATTCATTAACCAAAACGGTCCATTCTGACTCTTTGGGTAAAATAAAACCGAACTTTTCGTTGTCTTTGTTCAGGCTGCGGTGCATTTTAAAATATGTGTTTGAAGTAAGGGTGAGATTCCGATATTTGATGATATCCATATAGGCCACAAATTTGGGGTCTGAAGCCAGCACATCACCTATGTTTTCTTTAATTTCTTTGATTTCCATGTTGGGGGCATATCTTTTTTGAAATGCTTTCATGTACTCCACATGAATGGATTGACTTTCTGCCAGTCCTGTCACATTAATTCCTCTGAACGTTCCGGGCTGTTCGGTATCCAAGGTGTTTAATGAGCCGTGGGAAACAAAAACTGCCACATTTTTCAAATAAGGGGCCGAATAATCGAATTCATTCAAACGCTCTTTGGTAATGGTTACGGTGCCTGCACCCAACGTGTTTTTGGGAGCGGTTTTCATGGCATCATAAAATTCTTTGAAAGAATTATAAGCGAAATAGGCGGGTTTTACATTGATTTTTTTCTTCTCGGCACACCAGCTTATGAACTCCTGAATGATATCCGCTTCAACCCCTGCATAGGTTTGAGGTTTTTCGCCTTGCTTAAAAAGAAGCGGCTGTTCATAAAAATAAATATTCAGGGTACGTGCATTCTGAGCCAAGGAGTTCCCAAATGACAATACAATCAAAACGAGCAGTGAAAATAAATACGATTTTTTCATGGGTAAAGAAGTTTTTAAATCGTTCCAAAGATATTTTTGATATCCGGTTAAACAAAATATTTTAGATTTGACAAAATTTATTAAATCCACCATCATGACAAAGCGCAACATATTTGCAATCCTGTTCATTTTTGCCGCCGCCGTAATGTCGTTAGAATCCTGCAAAAAAGGCGATAACGATCCTTCAATCAGTTTTAAAAGCCGCACGGCAAGATTAAAAGGGAAATGGGTACTTTCAGGTAAGCAGGCTATAATCAGTACTTCGTCAACTTCAAATACAGCTTCATTGACTTCTATCACCGTGGATGGTGTTTACAATGGAAACGAAGAAAGCATTCTTATCAATGATGCGGGTGTTGCCACCACAATCATCAGACGATATGTTTTTGACATCAATTTTGATGAAAACGGAACCTATCTGTTTAATCTGAATGTGTTGGTTCCCGATCCGGCAATTAGCGGTGGATTTAAAACCCTTCTTTACGTATCCTCGGGAGTTTGGGCTTGGTTAGATCAGGGAAAAGATAAATATGGCCTTTCATTAAGCAATGATTTTGAACCGTCTATTCCTGATTCGCTAGATCCTATGACGCTTTTACCTTATAGCATTTCAGGGGCTTACGCGGTAGACCGTCTCGCTTCTGATGAATTGATTCTTAAGCGCAGTGGTTCCTATACAACCAGCGAAGACACCGTGGTTACCAATATTAATTTTGACGGTTCATTTACATTTAAACGTTAATCCCACAAATCTCTTTTTTAAAGGCCTTTCCCTTTCCGGAAGGGCCTTTTTTAATTTATGTTGCCCGCAGAATTTATACATCGCATAAAAAGCCGTTTTTCTCCGGAAGAAGCGGATGCTTTTTTATGCTCTTTAGAAAATTATCCAGCCGTTTCGCTCCGTTTACATCCGCAAAAACCTTCTCTTCTACCACACGAAACTTCCGAAGCCGTTTCCTGGTGTGCATCGGGCAAATTTTTAACCCAAAGACCCGAATTCATTTTTGATCCGTTGTTACATGCCGGCGCATATTATGTGCAGGAATCTTCCTCCATGTTTCTGGAAAAAGCCATTCAAAAAATAAAACTGCCCACCAACGCTTCTGTGCTGGATTTGTGTGCTTCGCCAGGCGGAAAATCAACCCACCTGCTTTCTCTGATGCCCGAAGATGCAGTACTCACTTCAAATGAAGTGATCCGAACCCGGATTCCGGCACTGAAAGAAAATATTCAACGGTGGGGATATCCCAATGTCATCATTTCGAATTCCGACCCTTCGGAATTTGAGCAGTTCCCCGGGCATTTCGATGTAATTGTTACCGATGCACCATGCAGCGGTGAGGGTATGTTCCGGAAAGACCATGCAGCCCGCTCGCATTGGAATGACGAAAACCTGCGCACCTGTGAACTGCGCCAGAACCGTATTCTCGATTCCGTTCATAAAGCCCTGAAAACCGGTGGATATCTCGTATATTCTACGTGCACGTTTAATCCGGGCGAAAATGAATTGCAGATAAAACGCCTGCTTAATAGCGGGTTTGAATATGTTCCCATTTTGGAAGACGAAAAATCATTCCCTGAAATAACCCGTGTTCAACACGGAAACCGTGAGGTGGGCTATGCTTTTTACCCGCACAAAGTAAAGGGTGAAGGATTTTTTATCGCCTTACTCAGAAAAGTAACCGATTCGGTTGATGAAAACAATGTGCAGAATCGTTTCCGTAAACCCTATTTTTCAAAAAGGATTCAGATTCCCCATGCCGCACTTCCATTTTTAAATCCTGATGTAAAACGGAATGGTTATGAGCGAAACGGGCAATTGTTTGTATTACAGGAACGGGTTGCCGGAGAATTAGAAATACTGGAATCCGGACTACAGATCATGTATGCAGGAGTGCAGGCAGGCATGATGAAAGGGAATGAATTTATGCCCGACCATACACTGGCGCTGAGTTTGTTGCTAAATAAAAATATCCCGCATATCGGATTGGGGAAAGAAGAGGCTCTCCAGTTTTTGAAAAAGGAGAGTATCCGGAATCACGACCGCGAAAAAGGCATTTATGCAGTTACTTTTCAAAATCTTCCTATCGGCTGGGTTAAAGCGGTTCCAGGCCGTTTAAATAATCTGCTTCCGCCGGAATTTCGCATTCGAAAAAATCTGCCTTTCTGATTTTTGAATTTTATGTCTGTGGAAAAGGAGTAGGTGTTCATGTAATTTCTTTTCGGGTTGGTACATTTAAAAGCTTCACCAAGGCATATAGACACTATATTAGCGTCATACTATGTGTACTCGGTTCCGTTGGTTTTTGTTAATTTTTCTGGTGTTTGGCAACTTATTGTCTGCGCATGGACAAAATCCGTATTATGTCCAGTACACTTCGTTGAACGGTCTGCCGTCTAACCATATATTTGATTTGGCGGTTTCATCAGAAGGTTACCTGTTGATAGGTACCGACGAAGGGTTGATAAAATTCGACGGAGAGCTTTTTACTTCTGTTCCCTTTGAAGCAGAAAACAATAACATTAAATCCATTTCCATAACGGATTTGTATCAGGATCATGCCGGAACGGTCTGGTGCAGAAACTTCTCCAATCAACTTTTTGCGGTAGAAAATCAGATACTCAAAGTGCAATCTTGGGTAATTCTGGAAGAAAATGAACAGGTAGAAAATCTAAATGAAAACAAAGGAAATGTTCACATAATCACGAATAAAAGAGTAATCAAAGTAAATCACGCAACAAAATCCCAATCCACCGTATTTAGAAATCCATTTTATGCACAGAATTCCATTCAGAGTGTGGTATTTACCCGTGAAGGAAAACTTGTGATAGGATTATCAGAAAAAATAATTATTCAAGGCACTCCGGATGTGATTGTAAAAACCACACTGCCTAAACCCAAACTGGTCTTTTTCAAAGGTGAAACAGTGGTTGTTCCTTCCGGCGATTATGGAATAAACGACGTGTTCACCATTCGTGGAAATTCGTTAAACCTTTTCACTACGGTACCGGGTTTTTCCGATCGGTACAATTATTTTCCCCGGGTGGCCGGAGATGCCCTCTGGATATGCAGTAATCGGGGGATCTGGGCTGAAGATAACGGAACCTTTAAATCAAAGTTGCCCGCTTTCCCGGTATCTGATATTGTACAGGACCGACAAGGGAATTTTTGGCTGAGTACGTTGGGAAAAGGACTGCTGAAAATACCCGATTGGAATATTGAGCAGGTGCAGTTTGGGGCAGAATCACCCAATATAACCGTGTTGTCTCCGGGGCCTGAAAACACTTTTTTTGCGGGAGATACAGAAGGACGAATATATTGGCTGAACGGGCAGGGAGAATTGTTGAAGACATTAAAAAGTGACTATAAATCTCCCGTGGAATTTATCAGCTATCTGAAAAAATATAACAGAATTTATACTGCCCCGGGATATTACAATCTGGAAACAGGAAAAATGTTTAACGCCAGGCTTGCAGGCAAAAACGTTTCGTTTGATGGAAAAGGAAATCTTTTTTATGCTTTTCATAATGGGGCGTTTGTTATACATGAAAATTTAACGGACCCGGCGGTAGAATACACCATTACGTCCGATATAAAAATTAAAGGGCAGCCCACGTTAATCAATACCCGATGCAAAGATATTTGGTTCGACACTTTGGAAAATAATGTATGGATTGCTTCAGTAGATGGATTATATTTTGGCAAACCCGGCGATAAACTCACGCTCTGTAAAGATCAATCAGGGAAACCCATTTACCCTGTGTCGTTAGCGGGAGTAGGAAATGGAGAACTGTTTGTGGGCACCATTCAGAGTGGTGTATATCACATTAAACAGAAAAAAATATTCAGGCATTACAGTACTTCCGATGGTTTGTTTTCGGATGTAATTCGGAAATTAAAAATTTCAAAAGGAGAATTGAATATCATCACGGGAAAGGGTATAAATATTCTGGATTTACAAAGTGGTAAATTGGTAAATAGAATCAATAAAATTGTTTCTGACGATTTGGAAGCCCGCGATATATTTCACAACGATTTGTATTGGTTTATTGCATCGGGAAAAGGACTTTTAAAAGCCCGGTTCCACAATCAGGAGAAAAACAATGTGCTTCCCCTTTTGCGTATTACGGATATTTCTGATGGAGATAATATATTTCAGACAACAGAGAAATTATATATATCGCCCCATGCCAAAAACATCAGCATCGGCTTTGAATCCATAAATTTTTCTCCACCCGGCGATTATATAACAGAATACAGGCTTGCGCCCATAAGCAAAGACTGGACTCCCCTGCCGGTAGGCAACCGAAAAGTCATACTTCCCGTTCTGCCTGCCGGAGATTATACGTTTTCCATCCGTTTGCGCTCCACCGATGCAGTGTACAATTTGATTGTAGATGAGGTTGAGTTTACCGTAAATAAACCCTTTTGGCAACGTGTTTATTTTTGGTTACCGGCAACATTGCTTCTGCTGTTTTTGGCATGGGTATTATTAAAATATAACAACCGGAGAATCCGCGATAAACAAAAGGTGAAAGAAGAATTGGCTACTTCCCGGCTCAAAACACTTCGTGCTCAAATGAATCCACATTTTCTATACAATGTACTGAATTCCATTCAGGGGTATATTTACGGAAACCAGAAAGCCAAAGCCAGCGAACATCTCAGTAAATTTTCTTCGCTCATGCGAAAAATATTGGTGCTTTCTGAAAAAGAAAGGGTTTCCCTTTCGGAAGAAATAGATGCCCTGGACCTGTATCTGGAACTTGAATCTGCCCGTTTTGACAACGATTTTTCGTATTCACTCACCGTAAGTCCTGAAGCCCGGATGGCCGATCCGCTTATTCCGCCGCTGCTTATACAGCCGTTTGTAGAAAATGCCGTAAAGCATGGTTTACTTCACAAACCCGGAAATAAAGAGCTGAAAGTTGATGTGATGCTCTCAGAGAATGGACGGTTTTTGGAAGTGGTGATTGAAGACAACGGCATAGGCCGCAAAGCCTCCGAAGAACTGAACCGCATCAGAACGGCAAAACCCGAATCGTTTGCCATGAAAGCCATTTATTCGCGCATACATTTGCTCTCGCAGAGTAATATCTGTCAGATTACGCTCAACATAACCGATAAAATACCTCCCGCTTTTCCTACTTTCGGTACGCGGGTTCACCTAAAATTTTCACTGCATGATGAATATAAAAACGCTCATAGTTGACGATGAACCCCAGGCCCGTGTGGCCCTCAACGGTATTCTTTCCGAACCGGAATTTGAGGATGTAACCGTGGTGGGAGAAGCGCGCGATATACCCGAAGCGGTAAAACAGATAAATCAGCTGCAACCCGATTTGGTATTGTTGGATATCGAAATGCCCGGATATAACGGTTTGGAACTCCTCCGTTTTTTTGACCCTGCCGATATCACATTCAAAATTGTATTCGTAACGGCTTACAGCGAATATGCCATTCATGCATTTGAGCTTTCGGCGGTAGATTATCTGCTGAAACCCGTGCAGCCTGTCCAATTGCGCAAAGCCATTGATAAAATCAAAAGCAGCGGATTTTCACAAAAACAGGGACTCGAAGTATTAAATGAAAATACCCGCAATCCCGAGCATGTAAAAATTGCCTTGCAGGTAGCCGAAGGCCTGCTGATTACTCCTCTGTCTGAAATTATGTATCTGAAAGCCGACGGTTCCTACACGCAGATATTTTTTACCGACGGAAGACGTATTGTGGTGTCCAGAAAGTTAATTGAGTACGAAAAATTGGAGAAATATGCCCAGTTTATCCGCGTGCATCGTTCGCACATGGTAAATATGACCTGTGTGAAAAAATACCTGAAACAGGATAATGGCATTCTGGTCATGCCCGACAATGAACACCTGAGTGTTTCTGCGGATAAAAAAAGCACCGTGCTGGACTGGTGGAAAGAAATCAAAATATAACATTCGGCACCGTCGTGCCGATTACTCGGACTTGCGAGTGCCAAATACCAACAGAATAACCCCCAGGGGAATGGGTAACCAAAAGGTAGCTTTAAGTTCGGTTAGTTTCGGATCGGTGCAGCCCACCAGATACATGGCTCCCGCTGCCAAAAGGCACAGCACACCACCGACAACAAATAAGAGTTTCATACGCGTAAGGTTTAGTCTTACCAAATATAAACGCTTATTAGGATTTTCACATCCCGTTTTTAGGTGATTTTCACGGGGTTATGTTTTGTGTAGGTTTAGGATTACTGCGGTGATTTTCTGAATCCCAGAATCAGCAGAATAACACCGAGAGGCAGGGGAACCCAGAAAAAATCTTTCAGTTCGCTCAGGTGGCCCGAATTGCTGCCCACGTAAAACATACCTACGGCCGCCATAATACACAAGATGCCGCCTACAATGAATAAAGCTTTCATAAAATCAGATATTAATTTCCACAAAGCAAAGGCGTTTTTAGCCATGGGAAACCACACCATCGGGTGATTTGATGTTATATTCAAATCGGGTGATTAGGACAGATATTTTTCTCTTTTGATTTCAATCTACTCCCAAAACTCGGTATCAATCAAAAGAGTTACGGGTCCGTCGTTGGTGAGGGAAACTTTCATATCGGCGCCAAATTCGCCGGTAACCACGCGGGTAGAGAGTTCTTTTTCTAATTGAAGCACAAACATTTCGTATAACATGCGTGCAAACTCGGGTTTTGCCGCCCGGATAAACGAAGGACGGCTGCCCTTTTTGGTGGAGGCAAACAGGGTAAACTGACTGATGACCATCACCTGACCCATGATGTCGGTAAGGGAAAGATTCATTTTGCCTTCGGCATCATTAAAAATCCGCAGGCGGGTAATTTTATACGTGAGTTTTTGAATGGAGTCCACGGTATCACCGGCTTCTATACCCAGCAAAATAACCATGCCCGGGCCGATTTTGCCCTTTATTTTTCCGTCAATTTTTACGGAAGCGTCCGAAACCCGTTGGATAACCGCTCTCATGATGGGCGCAAAAATACACGAAATCTTATATACCCCCGTTTGGCTTGTATCACTTACTTTTGACCCATGAAAAAAGGACTGCTGTTTTTGGTCATCGTGCTGCTGGGTATGTCGGCATGTCGTGTGGTTCCGCCCACGGTAACGGGTGTGCGTGCCTTTCAGCTTGCCAAAGACAATACCGGCAGGCAGGCCCTGCGTTTCGAAATTCGGGTAAACAATCCCAACATGCTTGGCTTTAGGGTAGATGACCCCGTGTTTGATGTTTTTCTGAATTCCAAAAAGCTGGCCTCGGCGTATAACGGAAAACCCATCCGGGTTAAAGCCCGGAGCCACGAATATTACGGGGTGTTTTTAGGTACCGAACTGCGTTCCTGGGTAGATTTTTTAGGCCCTGCCATTACGGTGCTTGCCTCCGGGAAAGCCGAATTTGAAGTAAAAGGTGATCTGACGGCCCGCTTCCTGTTCTGGAAAAAAAGCCTGCCCGTCAGTGTAAAGGAAAGTGTTTCGATAAAAGAGTTGCTGAAATAAACACCTCCCATCTCCGTTTTTCTGGGAATGAAGAATCTTTTTCTGTTATTTTTTATCCCGGTTGTATCGGCTTGTGATGCACAAAGTTCCCACCGTTATATTTCCGAAACCGGGAACACGGTAAACACCCGTTTCACGCTTCCCGAAGGATTTAAAAGAACCTCTGAAAATTCAGGCAGTTTCGCGTATTATCTTCGTCATTTTCCGCTTAAGCCACACGGCGCAGAGGTGTATTATTTTGACGGCAGAAAAAAGGCAAACCGGGTGCATGAAGCGGTGTTGGATATCGATGTGGGCACCAAAGATCTTCAGCAATGTGCCGATGCCGTAATGCGCCTGCGGGGCGAATATTTATTTAAAACGGGACAAAAAAACCGCATCGCGTTCCATTTCACCAATGGTTTCCGGGCGGCGTATGCTGAATGGTCCAAAGGCAAACGCATGAAAGTGGAAGGGAACAAAACGTATTGGGTTAAATCCGCTTCGCCCGATACGGGTTATGCTTCGTTTCGAAAGTATATGGATTTAATTTTTATGTATGCGGGTACCCGTTCCTTAGAGAAAGAAATGAAACCGGTGCTCAAACCTTCCGAAATTCAAATCGGAGATGTGTTTATACAGGGCGGGAGTCCGGGTCATGCGGTTATAGTGATGGATAAAGCCGTGCACGGACAAACGGGTGAAATTCTTTTTTTGCTGGCACAAAGTTATATGCCGGCACAAAGCATACATATTCTCAAAAATCCGGTTGATTCCAACCGTTCGCCTTGGTATGCTCTCCCTTCAGACGTAAAACTCATCACACCCGAATGGACATTTTTGGTTACGGATTTGAAGCGGTTTGAGTAGGGGTGTTGAATATCTTAAATCTTTGTTTTTTTATTAGTTATCGGATAATGGGCATAAGAGGCAATGGGCAAAAGGCAATAGTTCTATTTTCCGGAGCGCAGCCCCGAACCCTTTCGTGGGCATGCAACGCATGAGCGCAGCGCAAAGCGAAGCGGCGCACGTAGTAGTAACCGAAGCGGAATAAATCAGCACATCATCCGGAGCGCAGCCCCTAACCCTTTCGTGGGCATGCAACGCACGAAGCAAAGCGAGTAACCGATAGCGGAATAAATTACCAAATCATCAAATTACCAAATCATCAAATCAGCACATCATTGTCTTTCATCCTTGTTCCTTTATCCTTAATCTTGTTTCCTGGCTCTTGACTCTTGATTACTCCCTTTGGTCATGCTTCGTTTCACTTCGCTTGGCTCTTGATTCATCTACCCCCCACCCTCTTCACCACCACCCTGCCGATTCCCACTAAAATGAGCAGAATACCCGCAAAGGCAAACATCCATTTGAGCAGGCTGAAGGCGGAGGCCATTTGAGCCGTAAACCCGGAGTAGGTATCCGGGTGGCGGACGATATGCGCCAGGGTGGCATTTTCGGCAAAATCGAAGAGTACGGCCAGAATGGCCGGCAGGTAGAGCCCCGGCATGCGGAAAGGTTCGCGCCCTTTGTAATACAAAAACACCAGACTGAACAGAAAAAACCCGCCGTAGAAAAACGGATAAAACGAATCCGTAACCGTGGCAATAAACAGATACTGCTCCCTGCAGGATTCATTCATAAAAGCGACCATGGATTTAAGTTCGGCGGCATTGTACCCGATTTCGATATCGGGGATTTTCACCCCCGCTCCGCAGGAGGTTTCTAGGCGGCTGGCGGCCGCCGGCATAAAATAGGCAGCAAAGGCCAGGTACCCAGCGAAAAAAAACAGCCACACATATACGTTAGTGATGCGGAGGATAAACGCGTGTAAGGTTTTCATACAAAACAGGGGATTAGAGAGACCAAGGTAAATAAATTGAATTGAAATTTGGGAAATAAAAAACGGACTTGTATTTTTGAACTTCAACCTTAACTTTCAATTCTTGTGAAAAAACATCCAAAACCCCGAACCGTTTACAAACCTTTACATACATTTATTATCTATCAACGAAATATAGAAATCCGTTGCGCATAGACACAAGTTGGTGGCAAGTGTAACGAACACATCAGCAAGACAAAAACTCAACGACAATAAATGAATGATTAAAAAAATTGACATAGAGGCCTTCGGACTTTATAAAAACTATAAATGGGACACCGAAATTGGGAAAAACGAGACCTTTAGACGAGTAAATATCATTTATGGACGTAACTATTCGGGTAAAACAACTTTGTCAAGAATATTAAAAAGTGTTGAAGACAAACATATTAACCCAAAGTACAGTAACGGTAAGTTTCAAATTACTTTTGACAACAACCATATCGTCAATGAAAACAATCTAGAAACAGAACTCCAAGACTATAAAATCCGAGTTTACAATTCAGATTTTGTAAAAGAGAATTTAAGTTGGCTACATAATGATGACGGAACAATAAACCCATTTACAATTCTTGGAGCTAAAAATGTTGAACTTGACAAGAAAATAAAAGAAATTGAACAAAAACTCGGTTCAATTGAAAGTGAAAAAGGACTTTTATATAATCACTCAATCGTTGAAAAAGAATTTATTGAAGCTATAAAGGCGTATGAAAAATCTGTTAATGATTTAGACGATAAGCTAAGAGATAAAGCCAAAGAAATAAAGAATAATACTGCACTTTATTCACTTCCTACTTATCAAATCAATACAATAAAAACCGACATTCCGAAAGCAATAAAACAAGGACAATTAACGGCAGAACAAATTATCAACAACCAAAAACTTTTAAAAGAAGACCAAAAGTCTGAAATTTTAAGATTAAAAGAAGCCAAACCGGGGTTTGAAACTTTCTACATAAAAACCCAAGAGTTACTCCAAAAGAAAATCAAGCCAAGTCAACCAATAACAGATTTGGTAAATGACAGTCTTTTACAAGAGTGGGTGCGACAAGGTATTGATAAACATAAAGACAAAAGAGAAACCTGCGGCTTTTGTGGTAATCTCATCAATAAAGACCTTTGGGAAAAACTCGATGCGCATTTTAGTAAAGAATCGGAAGAACTAAGAAGAGAAATAAAGTCAAAAATTGACAATTTAGAACAAGCAAAAAATAACCTTGATAACTTTATCAATTTAACCAAAGAGCAGTTTTACTCTAATCTTCATTCTGACTTTGATGCTGTATTTAAAAAATGGTCTGCGACCACAAAAACTTATTCTTCTAGCATCGAGTCATTGACAAAAGCATTAAATGAAAGAGAGAAGGATATTTTCAAAGAGCGCGAATTAGATAAAATCGCAGATGTTTCAGAAACAATCCTTGATACAATCAAAGAGTTCAATGCACTAATTGACCTGCACAATAAAAAATCTGAAACACTAGAGATAGACCAAAAAACCGCAAGACAAGAATTACGTCTTTCTGATGTTGCAAGTTTTATAGGCAAAATCAATTACGAAGACGCTTTGGACACTATTCAAAAATTAGAAAGCGTTCAAAAGACAAAAAAGGGAGATTTAGATAAGTTGGCTACCCAAATCAACGAATTTGACGAAGAAAAAAGAACTCTAGAAGCCCAGTCGAAAGATGAAAGCAAAGGTGCTGAATTAGTAAATCAACATCTAACTCATTTCTTTGGACACAATGAACTTAAGCTTATAGCAGAAGGCAATGCCCCTAATATTCTATTTAAAATAGTTCGAAATGACGAATATGCTTCAAATTTGAGTGAAGGTGAATGTAGTTTAATTTCCTTTTGTTATTTCATCGCTAAAATGGAAGACGAATTAAAGGACGAATTGAATAGCAGCAAACTTATCATATATATTGATGACCCTATTTCAAGTTTAGACAGTAATCACATTTTCTTTATGTTCAGCCTAATAGAGAGTGTTATTGCCAAACCCAAAAAATATTGTCAGTTGTTTATTTCAACTCACAACTTGGACTTTTTGAAATATCTCAAACAATTAACTTTTCCCAAGACAAAAGAAGTTTCAGGTGGAAAGGATAAAAAACACTTTTTGGTCGAGAGAAATAAAAAAAACAGAACAACTTTAAAATTAGCACCTGAGTATTTAAGAGAATATATTACAGAGTTTAACTATCTGTTTTATCAAATATACAGTTGCTCAAAATCAGACGCAGAGACAATAGAGGATAACTATCAATACAACTTCGGAAATAATATGCGAAAATTTCTTGAAGCGTATTTGTTTTACAAATATCCTACAGGCAAACTTTCTTTTGAGCAAAGAGTCAAGAAATTCTTTGCTAATGATGATGTTTCTTATAACCTAGTCAGTAGAATTATAAACGAATATTCGCATTTGGGAGAACATTTTGACAGGGGTTTAGAGCCTATCGATGTTGACGCAATGAGAAAAATATCCGAAGCAGTAATGAAGAAAATTGAGATAATAGATAAACCACAGTTTGAAGCATTATTAGAAAGTGTAGAAAATGAAGCTTGACGGCGAAATAACAAGAATACCAGCCACCAACAGGCGTAGCTGTTGCACAACCCTCCCAAAATGAAAAAATTAGCTGACTTTTTAGAAAAAATGGCTTATATGCCGACGCTAAGGATCGGCACACTTCGTGCAAGCGTTTTAAGGGCTTTTGAAGATCAAAACCCCTTTTTAACATCCCAAAATGAGGGGCGCATTTCGCTCCAAAATCCGTTTAATAAGGTCTGTTATATTTTTAAAAAAGGAAGCCACATAATTTTGATTTCCTAGCCGCCGAAGAATTTTAGTCTTCAAAATCTTTTTTTACCTGTTTCGCATATCTTATTTTTCCCTAATTTAGGGAACCAAACGAACTTCTGCGAAATATGCTGACTTGTTGAATTCTTTAAATCATCTCCCAAAATAACACCTACAATATGAACATAACAAGACGTGAAACCCTAAAACACTTATCCCTGTTGGGCACCTTGGCCTTTTTGCCCCAATCGGCTTTCGCCTTTTTGGAGGGAGATTTACCCCTGCATGTTATCGGCATCGGCGGGGCGGGTTCCAATATGGTGGAACAACTGCACCAACAAGGAATTGCAGGAAAATTCACCTGCATTTCGGAACCGGCAAGACCGCACCTGCCCCGGGATATCCGATTTATCGAATTTGTGCCGCCCGGCGAACCCGTGTACCACAAAGGAGAACTGATGTATAGAACCTCCAACTGGGAAGCGGAACTACAAATTCCTGAATCCGTACGGCAACTGTTTCATCCCCATGAAAAATACGTGCTGCTTGCCGGACTGGGCGGGTACACGGGCACCAAAATGACCGTGGCCTTGTCCTTACTGCTGAAAGAGCAAAATATCCCTGCCATTACGGTCTGTTCGCTGCCGTTTCAGTTTGAAGGAGAACAACGAGCCTCACGCGCGCAGGAAGCCGTCAATGAGTTGAAACACTTGTCTTCTTTTCATTACTATCCGCTCGAAAACATCCGTGAAAGGTACGGAAACCTAACTATAGAAGAAGCCTTTACCAAAGCGAATGATCAGGCGTTTGAATTGTTCCATGCGGCATCCGGAGCATAACAAAGGGTTACATTCTCTTTCGTATCTTAGCGTGTATTTTGCAGAATAGCTGCCACAATTCATCCTCATGAAAAATATTGATAAAGAAAGTCTGGATAAAGCCTTCCGCTTATTTGAAAGTGGTGAGATTAACTCCGTTGAAATCGGCACCACTAAAGGGTTACAACAGATTCATCACTATCTATTTTCGGGCCTGTATGATTTTGCAGGCAAACTGCGCGAAAAAAATATTTCAAAAGGAGGTTTCCGTTTTGCCAATGCCCTGTATCTGAAAGAAATTTTGGAGAAAATAGATCAGATGCCTGAAAATACCTTTGAAGAAATCATAGCCAAATATGTGGAAATGAATATCGCCCATCCTTTAATGGAGGGTAACGGCAGAACCATGCGTATTTGGCTGGACCTGCTGTTGAAAGCTAAACTTCAAAAAGTGGTAAACTGGCAATTTGTAGATAAAACCCTTTATCTACAAGCCATGGAACGCAGTCCTGTGAACGACTTAGAATTGAAAACGCTTCTCGGTGCAAACCTTACCGAAGACATCAACAACCGGGAAATTATTTTTAAAGGCATAGAACAATCTTACTATTACGAGGGATACGAAATAGAAGATTAATAAGGGTGTAACACCACCTTTTATATTTTCATCTGAATGAATGTCTTTCTTCTGATTGCATCTATTTTCTTTTTATCAGCATAAAGTAAAAGTTTCAGACGTGCTCCGTTTCACTCCGCCTGACTTTTGGTTCTTTTGTTAAGGTTAATAAGCAAAATCCATCATCAGCACATTATAAGGCAATAGTTCTTATCCCGATGGCAATCGGGAAAGAGGCAGGAGTGTCATCAGCACATAAGCACATCAATTCATCAGCACATTTTTCTTGGCTCTTGGTTCATGGCTCTTGATTCTAAACTCTTCCTTTTCCCAGCAAAAAATTCCCGTTCTTTGCCGGAAATTTCAGAAATAAAGACATGGTTTCAGTATCGGGAGTGGCAATCGGTTTCAGTGGCGATTACCTGTTTGAGGATGTAACGTTTATGGTGGGTCCCAATGATAAAATAGGACTTGCCGGGCGCAACGGGGCAGGAAAATCGACCCTGATGAAGGTAATGAGCGGGCGGCGCAAACCCGACCTGGGCAGTATCGCCATTCCCAACGCCGTTACGGTGGGTTATCTGGCGCAGGACCTGAATCCCAACTCGGCGCTCACCGTGCTCGAAGAAGCCAAAACGGCTTTCGCTTCGCTCAACAAAATGATGGAAGAATCGGAACGCCTGAAAGAAGAACTGAATACCCGCACCGACTACGAAACCGACTCCTACATGGATCTGGCCATGCGCATGGCCGATATTGAAACCCAATTCGGCATGATGGGCGGCTACGAATCGGACGAAAAAACGATCAAAATTCTGAAAGGTTTGGGCTTTACCGATGCTGACATGAACCGTAAACTTTCGGAATTCAGCGGAGGATGGCAAATGCGGGTGGAACTGGCCAAACTGCTGCTTACCGAACCCGATCTGGTGCTGCTCGATGAGCCTACCAACCACTTAGATATTGAATCGATCGTGTGGTTGGAAAAATTCCTGGCCGAATATCCCAAAGCCGTGATGCTGGTGAGCCACGATAAGGCCTTTCTGGATAAGGTTACCAACCGCACCATAGAAATCACCAACGGCACCATTCAGGATTATAAAGCGAACTACTCCAAATACCTGGAACTGCGTGCCGAGCGCAGAGCGCAACTTACCTCTGCGGCCAAAAACCAGGAAAAACAGATTGCCCAGATGGAGCGGAATATTGACCGTTTCCGGGCAAAAGCATCCAAAGCGTCAATGGCGCAGTCGCTGATAAAAAAGCTGGATAAAATCGAGCGTATTGAGGTGGACGATGAAGACACGGCGGCGATGCGTTTCCGATTTCCCGAAGCAGCCCATTCGGGCAAAGTGGTGATTACGGCAAACCATGTATCGAAAAGTTATGGCGACAAACAGGTAATTCCGGACCTTACGTTCACCGTGGACCGGGGCGACCGCATTGCATTCGTGGGCCGGAACGGAATGGGAAAAACCACCCTGGCCAAAATGATTGCCGGCGATATTGACTACAACGGAAAAATAGAATTCGGACATAATGTGCTCATGGGCTATTTTGCCCAGCATCAGGCCAAAGAACTGGAAGGCAACAACACGGTGCTGGAAGAAATGGAAAATGCCACTTCGCACAGTGAGCTGTTTAAGCAGGTGCGCAGTCTGTTGGGTGCATTTCTCTTCAGCGGCGATGATGTGTACAAAAAAGTGAAAGTACTCTCGGGCGGAGAACGCGGGCGGCTGGCGCTGGCCAAACTGCTTACTGAACCCCTGAATTTTCTGCTGATGGACGAACCCACGAATCACTTGGATTTGCGCTCCAAAGAGGTGTTGAAACAGGCACTGAATGATTTTAAAGGAACGTTGATCATTGTATCGCACGATCGTGATTTTTTGCGCGGACTCACCAATAAAGTATTTGAATTTACGCCTGACGGAATTAAAGAACATATCGGCGGAGTGGATGAATTTTTAGCGCGAAAAGAAGCGGCCGATTTCAGGGCCATTGAAAGCGAAAAAACCAAACGGGCGGAGCAGAAAGAGATTTTTGCCAATCAGCTAAAAAACGAAAATACAACCACCGCTCAGCCCGTGGATTTTCAAAAGAAAAAAGAGGATGATAAAGAAAACAAACGACTGAAAAATGCGATTGCCAAAGCGGAGGAAAATATAACAAAACTGGAAGCCAAACTGGCCGAAATGGATGACAAACTGCAAAATCCGGAGACCTACAAACAACTGATGAACGATGCCGCGTTTTTTGAAGAATATAACAAAGTCAAAGCAGACTTAGACAGAGAAGTGGAAGCGTGGGAGAAGTTAATTTGATGATTTGGTAATTTGATGATTTGGTAATTTATTCCGCTATCGCTCCATGCTCCGCTGCGCTCCGGATAATGTGATGATTTGATGATTTGATGATGGTGGAATTGATTTGAAAATTTATTCCGCTTCGGTTACTCGCTTTGCTTCGTGCGTTGTATGCCCACGAAAGGGTTCGGGGCTGCGCTACGGAAAATGAGTCAATTTGAAAATTTACCCCGTCACACTATTTTGTCCTGATACTTGATACTTAATACTTGATACTAAAAAATGAAACAAATCATTCAATCTAACGGAGGGGCGGCTCCCATAGGCCCATACAGTCGTGCTGTAAAAGCGGGAAATATGATTTTCTTTTCGGGTACCATTGCCCTTACGGAAGACGGGAATATGGTGCAGGACAGCCTGGAAGCCGAAACCGTGCAGGTGATGGAAAACATTAAAAACCTGCTGGAAGATGCCGGCATTAGTTTTTCGCATGTGGTAAAAACCAGCATATTTTTGAGCGATATGGCACATTTTGCTCAGGTAAACGAGGTGTATGCCCGTTATTTTACCGGAGATTTTCCCGCACGCGAAACCGTGGCCGTGGCGGGTTTGCCCAAAGGAGCCCATGTGGAAATTTCGGTGATTGCACTTGCCGGATAAAGCATATTAATATCTTAGGGCGCAAATTAAATAGCTACTCGTATGGAAATTCAATTAAAAGAACCCATCAGAAACATGCATGAAATGATACCCTTGGTGGCACACCTGTTTCCGGGATATCAGATGATGGTTCCGCCATTAAACAAAAAACGCCTGATGATTTGGAAATCCGAAGAAAAAGCGGCCATTATCCTGGTGCTTAAAAATCAGGGGGCCAGTTTTGTAGTAAAATCAGAACCTAACATGAAAAATATGGGCCTGATGATTACCATGATTTTCGGCATATTATGTAGTCCGCTGGGTATAATCATTGCCATGATAATTATCTATGGAATGAACGGGGACGGAAGACGCGCCAAAGCTGCGGAAGCTTACGAAATCCTGAAAACCGAATTCGCTTAAAACTAGCGGGATTTTACCAGTTTTCCTTTAAACATTTCTAATACCAATAATTTCATAGGGTCGCCTTTGCGGCCCTTTTTGCTGCCTTTACGGAAACTGTCGAACCAATATTTGGTATATACCGAGGCGTAAATGGCACACTGACCGTGGTTGAATTTTTTGCCCGAAGAACGCAGTTTCACATTGGGTGCGCCGTTTTCCTTCATCACTTTGTGGGCTACCAGCGAATTTTTATAAAACACCTGTTCATCTGCTTCGCAATAACACAACATCACCGGTTCGCGGGGTGTCCAGTTATATACATTGTTTTGTTCCAAGGCCTTTTTAAACGGAAACTCCGGATCATTTTCGTAAGCATACAGCACTTCCTCCTTAAAGATATCCTTAGGCACTTTGGGCATCGCTTTGTTTACTTTATCCATGCCATTTTTTCCGTCAAACAAAGGAGCCAAGGTGGTATCGTAAGGAGATTTGAAAATTTCGGAAGGATGCTCAAAAAATTGATAAATGGGATTATATCCAAAGACCAGAAAGGGCAGATAACCGGGGTGTGAATATTCCTGATACATAACTTCTCTTTGTGCACCGGTCATATCATACGCTCCGGACATGGGCGAAGAGGCCCACACTTTAATTTCATCGGCATGGCGTTCCGAGATAAATTTATGGGCCGACATCGCAGCATGGCCACCCTGGGAATATCCGGTCAGAAACACCTTTTCAGCGGGATTGATATTGAGTTTTTCTTTCAAACTGCGTACGGCTCGAATCATATCAATCGTGCTCTGGGCCTCTGTTTCGGCATGTTGATAGGGATGCATGCCCTCCCCTTTTCCGAGTCCGAAATAATCGGGCATTAACACCAGATACCCGTCGGCGGCAAACACCATACACAACGACTGTTCGCCTTTCAGGTTAACGGGACGATCCTTTTTCATATCGGTTCCGTGATGATATACCATCATGGGCACTTCGGATTTTTTATGTCCTCGGGGTATAAAAATTTTGCCGGATGCCTTCACCGGAGTGCCGTTTGGCAATGTAGATGTGTACACCAGTTCCATAACATCCACCCCATTATTTACGGGCGTGATGAAGCGGGGAATTTTATTTTTTTTCCAGTAAGCAACGACTTCTTCCTTGCTCATGGATACAACCTGTTCCACAGAAAGAGGCTCTCCACCTGCAAATAAACGGGCAGAAAAAAGAATAAACAGCGCAAAAAATAAAATACGATTCATGGGTGTGTTATGCATGCATACAAAGTTGCGGAAAATAGATTCCCTGCACAAGAGATGCATTCAACATTAACAGACTCTTAGCATTTCAGCTTAATATCCGAATAATTCGTCTTCAGAAACAGAGCGAATTTGGGTGAAATACTTTTTCAAAACGGCCTTATCCATCTTTTCCAGATTGCCGAAAATGATTAGATATTTAGGTGATGCTGCGATATATGATTGCTGGAACTTTTCAATATCGGTGTATGTAATGGCATCCATACGCTCGGCGATAAACTGGTTTACGGGTACTTTTAACCCCAATTTTTCGGAGCGAAGGTATTCGGATATCACATTTTCTCCGGTAATGCGCGACGTACTGATATTGAATTTAAGCGATGCTTTAGACGCCAAAAATTTGGGATTGGACTTAGGCATTTTGTCCAACAAGGCATACATGGCATCAACCGATTCCGTCATTTTATCGCCCTGACAGCCGATATACGCCACAAAACGGAACGGATACTTTTTATCTGAAGGAACATTATAGCGGCTATATGTACTGTATGCCAACGCCTTGCTTTCGCGGATTTCCTGAAACACCACGGATGACATTCCGCCGCCGAAATATTCGTTATACACCGCTACTACCGGCAACATATCCGCCTTAAAATCGGCCCCGTTATATAACCACAGAATGTCTGTCTGCACCTTGTCATAATTCACCAGAATCGCTTCTGCATTCTCCGGTTTACGCAATTCATAATCCGTAAATTTCACGGGAGAAGCCGGCGTTTTGGGTGTTAATGAAGCTTCTTCGCCCCGGTTTAATTCCGTACTCAACTCGGCTTCAGAAAAAGGACCGTAATACAAAATCCGGTAGGCCGAATTCATCATCAGGTCCATTTGACTTTTCAGTTCTTTTCCGGTTAGGGTTTTCAGTTGATCGGCACTCAAAATATGGGTAAACGGATTCATTCCGCTGTAATAGCCATAAGAATACAAACGAGACAGATACTGATCGGGGTTCATTTTGGCATCGGCACGTTCTTTTAATATTAATCCCGTAACCGATTGTAAAATCTCCTCTTTTATTTCGGGATAATTGAGTTTATCCTTGAAAAGACGATACGACTGGGAGAAGTTCTGATTCAATCCGCGAAGCGTAAAATACGTTTCTTCTTCGCGTACAGACATGGATACGGAAGCGGCCAGTTTATATAACTCTTTGTCATATTCTTCCGCACTCATTTTACCGGCTCCGGCATACCCGAAATAATACTCAAGCACACGAAGTGAGGGGGAATACTTGTAACCTACAGGAACCACAAAATGCAGCGTGAATAAATCATTCACGGTGTTTTTGGTTTGAATGATCTGATGATAACCCATTTCGCCCAATATCACATCGCGTTTAAAGTCGGGGAACTCCGCTTGAATCTCAGACGCTTTCATGGCCAGAATTTCTTTCACAAAGGGAGATTCTTTATCGCGGTTTACTTCTACCGGAGTAATGGGCGGCTTTTCTACTTTCACGGTTTCAGGAGTTTTACCCTGACGTTTATACACAATCACCGGTGCATTCGATAAATGTTTGCGCGCATATTCCGTGATTTCTTTTTTGGATAATTTCAATTTTGATGCTTCGCCTTTTAACACCGAAACGCGGTCTCTCTCGGTTACAAATCCATTCAAAAGTTCAAAAGCCCGTCCTGAATTACTTTCAGCCGCACGCATATCCTGCAGGCGTTTGTTAAATACAATGGCCTGAATAAGCCCTTCGTCAAAATCGCCTTTTTTCAATTTTTCTACCTCTGCCAGAATCAAATCTTTCAATTCTTCCAAGGTCTGCCCTTCTTTAGGCACTGCGGAAAAATAAAGGATGGAATAATCTTTAAGTGAATAAGCGCCGGCATCGGCCGAAAGCACCTGACGGCGGGTTACCAGTCCATCGAGCAAACCGGCTTTTCCGTTGGATAGAAAATCAGCCAGAATTTCTAAAACGGGCGTTTGTGCATCGGCAGCACCCGGAAATACAAATCCAAACGTGAGGTATTCCGACTCGGGACCGTACACCGAAATTTCCACGGGACGGGTTAAAGCATCCTCGGGAGTAAAAATATATTCAGGTACTTTTTTGGCCTTCATATAACCGAACGAAGCATCCACTTTTTTTAGCAGTTCATCGGGATTAAAATCACCTGATAAAACTACCACCATATTATTGGGCACATAATAGGTTTCGTAGTATTTTCTGATTTCGAGCAGGGATGGATTTTTCAAGTGTTCCACCGTGCCGATAGTAGTTTGCAATCCGTAATTATGTTTGCGGAAAAGGCCGGCAAATAATTGTTCAAAAACCTGATCGCCGTCGCTGTCCAACGAAATATTTTTTTCTTCATAAACGGCTTCCAATTCCGTATGAAAAATCCGGAAAATAGGATTTCTGAAACGTTCCGCTTCAATCTTAAGCCATTGATCTATTCGGTTTGCAGGAATATCGTTGATATACGCCGTTTCTTCAAACGAAGTAAAGGCATTGGTGCCTTTAGCGCCAAGAGAGGCCATCATATTGTCGTATTCATTGGCTATGGCATATTTGGCCGCTAAACCCGAAACCGAATCAATCTGACGATAAATTTTGGCTCTTTCTGTTTCGTTGCGCGTGCTGTTATATTGTTCGTAAAGTTTGTCGATGATATCCAACAGCGGTTTTTCTTTACTCCAGTTTAAGGAACCGTATTTGTCTGTGCCTTTAAAAAGCATGTGTTCCAGATAATGCGCCAAACCCGTATGATTGGCCGGGTCGGTTTTACTGCCCGCTTTGGTGGCAATAATGGTTTGAAGACGGGGTTCTTTTTTATTTACCGAAGTAATCACGGTGAGTCCGTTTGCAAGCACATAATAACGGGCTTCCAGCGGGTCGTTGGTTACATATTTGTAGGTGTATCCGCCCGAAGAAGCTTCTTTCCATTCGTAAGCTTTTTGTCCGAAAACAAATGAGGATAGAAAGAAGAAAAGCAGGATAGAGAAGGTTGTTTTTGCCTGTTTCATAATGTTATTTTTTTGACAATTTCCAAATTTTATTTGAGGTGGTGTTACTGGATGATATCAGTTGAATTTCAAGATTCAGGTTTTGGGCGATTTGTTGCAGTTCATCTGCTCCGAAAAAATATAACGGATTGGTGGTTTTATTGAATTTCATAAACCGGGTAGACCAATTTTCGGTAGAAATGGTTTTATCGTGTTTGGTGTCCTGCGAATCGGCATCTTTAATGAGCATGACCCCATCAGGAAGTAAAGAAGCGGCACAACGCTGCAAGAGATTTTTCCGCTCCAAAGCGGGCAGATAATGCAATACATCCGACAGCACAATTCCGGAACAGGAATCCGGCGTAAAATCCGCTAATCCGGCATGTACAAATTTCACCCTGTCCGATTTAGAAAAACGATGGGAAGCCGTGGTAATTTTTTCTTCATCGTAATCGCAACCCGTAATGTCGCGCTCATCACTCATAAAGGAAAGAATGTAGGCCATAAAACCATATCCGCAGCCCAAATCGTAAATTTTTCCTTTACGGGGTAAATGTTTGTGAAAATCGGAATAATAATTTTCAAATTTGATTTTTATGCGGCAATACCATTCCAAACCCGGATTTAGGTATAAATAATTTTGAATGAGACGGTCGCGATGAAATCGGGTTCCCGCATGGTTTTCCAACAAATCGGCATATTCGGCACGCATGAGGGCGCATACTTTTTTACTGATTTCGGAATAGCCGGTATTTTCAGGAAAATCGGCCGGTTTCAAACGAGGCATCACCTTCACGAATAAATCGGCCCTTCGGCCCCAAAATTCACCTTTATGCAAAAAGTCGCCGGTGCCGAATATCACCAAAGGCAAAATATCGGCACCAATTTCCTGGGCCACCTTAAAAGCGCCCTTATGAAAGCGGTGAATTTTATTATCCGTGCTGCGGGTTCCTTCCGGAAAAATTGCCACGATATTGCCTTCCTGAATTAATTTTTCAATCACCGGTGTCATGGTTTCCACCCCCTGCGACACATCCAGAAATCCGGCCATGCGGCTCACCGGACCAAAAATGGGATTGTTATAAATTCGGTTATTGGCCGTTAGCACAATGCGGGGCGATAGCGAAAACAGATACACCACATCGATAAACGACTGATGATTGGCCACCAGAATACCGGGGTTTTTAAATTTTTCGTCTGAATGTTTGATAACTGTTTTGCGGAACATGAAAACCACCCCGATATAAATACGGGCCCAAATCATCAGCCATAAACGAATGAAACGGGTACGGTATTTTCTGGGAATAAAAACAGAAATCGAGACCAAAATACCCAAAGGCAGCAGATGAAAAAAGCCCGAAACCACCATGAACCAAGCCCATAGGGTAGCGATGGCATTTTTAAAGGTAAGCGGCTGCATGCCCCGGCGGGTTTTAGAAGTAATGAGCAGATGAAACAACCACGGCAAAATCGCATAAGACAAAAACAATACGGTGCCGATTCCTGCCACACCCATTGCGGCAATGGATTTCAGGGCGGGATGTCCGCTCAGCATCATGGCCCCCACCCCCAACATAGTGGTAAAAGCCGACAGAAAAACGGAGGTTTTATAACTTTTTAAATTGAGCGTTCCCGAGCGGTAATCCTGCAACAATCCATTCATAATAAAAATGCAGTAATCATTTCCCAAACCGAACACAAACGTGCAGATAATGATATTGACAATATTGAATTTCAAACCCAGAATGCCCATAAAACCGAGTGTCCACACCCAGCTCAGGATAAGCGGAATATACGTGAGTGTGGCCAGTTCAATTCTGCCGTAAGAAATAAGTAATATAACAAACACCACGATAGACGAAATGCCCACCAGTTTATCTAAATCCACCTGAATGATTTCTATTAAATCGGACGCGAGTTTTTTACGGTCGAACATAAACACCCCATCCGATTCACCGATGGCCTCGTACACGGCGGGTTTGTCAACCTCTTTTACTTTCAGCACGCTCACGATATGTACCCCCGTTTCGTTTGCATTCACAAATTCACCGAGAAAGGCTTTTTGAATGGGTTCAAATTCTGCTAACGGAACCGGTGCAAACGATTTATCGAGCGTTTCAAAAAAGCCGGCAAAAGCCGTTTCTTTAAATCCCAATCGGGAACCTGATGTGCGGATGCTGTTTTTTACAAAGGCTTTCTTTTCAGGTGTCCAAAAGGCATTCCAACGGTTTATTTTTTCCTGTTGGGCCCTTTGGTTCAATAACAGTTCTCCGGGACCCGAAATCCCCGCAATCAACTTTTTATCGCGTAAATCCGAAATAATACTTCTCTTGCCTTCCATCCGGGAAAGCGCTTCTTCCATATTTTTTCCGGAAGCAATAAAGAATACCGCTTTTTTAGACACATCACTTCCCTGGCTCAAAATCGCTTCCGATTCAGCCAGTTCGGGAGGCATATAACTGAAGTTTTCAGGGTCGCCTTCAAACTGCGGCGAATTAAAAAACAGCACACACACGGCCGTAAAAATTACCCCGGCGGCAATCACCAGGTTTTTTTTGTGGTAATCATATCCCGTGAGTTTTTCTATCCAGTTCACCTGCACTTCGTTCACTTCTTTTTTGGGAGTTTTCAGCAGATGCGGAAGCACAATCAACGAAGCAACAGCTGCCGTAAACACGCCCGTTCCCGCAAAAATCCCTAAGTCGCGCAGGGCTTCGGAATTGGTGAATAACAGGCAATAAAACGCACAGACGGTGGTAAAACTGCTCAGCAGCATACCCCCCGAAACATCATGCAGGAGGGTTTTTACATTTTTCACCGAACGGAAATGGGTGAACACATGCAGTGAATAATCAATGGTAATACCCAGCACCATACCGCCCACGCCCATTGCAATGGCCGATGCCGTTCCTTTCAAAAAATATAACGCTAAAAATCCAGCCGATGCTCCTATGGCCGCAGGGATAATAAGAATAAAATAATAGAAGGGATTGCGGTAAAAATAGAGCAGAAACAAAAACAAAAAAATCCCCACGGCCGACATGATGATATTGATGTCGGTTTTAATGCGCGAAGCGTTGCCCGCAGCTACCAACGGCGCACCGAAATAACTCACCACCACACCGTGGTCGGCCTCAACCCGTTGTTTTATTTCAGCCAGTTTTTCAGCCAGAATTCCGTTTAGACCCGTTTTTTTCGACGCATTTTCGGGTTGTATGTAGATCATCAGCTGTTGCCCGTCAGCAGAAAAAATACATTCCTTTTCTATCCGCAGTCCTTCGTCCGATTTAAGGGATTGTAATCTGCGCAGGGCACGCGGTGTCATGGAAAGCGGATCGCGCAGAAAGGTGGTTTTTAAAAAGGAACCGGCCGGCGATAACAAGGCGCGGTACCCCGTGCTCAGTGCTTCATCAATTTTTTCTTCGGTCAGCATCGAATCCACCGAAGCATAATCCGATTCATTCAGGTAAAAGGGTAAAAAGCGATAAAATAAATCGAAGGCATCGGTCATCTGCGCTTCATCCGGACGGAAAATAATTTCTTTGATAAACCCCGGTTTCAGGTTTTCCAGTTCGGCGGCTACCTGTTCACCCGCGGCAATAAGTTTTTCGGCGGGTTCCGTTTCGGGGGTTTGGGTAGAAACCGACAACACAATTTTATCGGTAAACGATACCTGTTCCATCACCCGGTTAAACTCGCGGGCCCGCTCATCGGTAGGCATTACTTTGGTGATGTCCTCTTCGTAATCAAGATGAAAAGCGGCGAAAATTCCCGAAGCGATAAACAGCACCGTAAGCAGAAACAGCAGGGCTTTTCTGGGCTGAAAAAATCGAAATAACCGCCAAAACAATCGGGACATGGGCAAAAGTGCTAAAAAAAATCGGGTCAGGGATAAGCTAGGGTAGCATCTGACCAAAAACAATACACCAACCGTTTCATTATTGTTTGCTTGAATTAACGAAATTATCCATCGCTCTCATTCTCCACACTCACACTGATTCGTTGCCCTCAAGCCCAGACGATGAATGTCGGGGCTGGCTTTTACTTTCTTTATCTCTGCTGTTTCTATTGTCTTTTTTGGAATCGGTGAGCATTTCTTGGTTGAACTGCACAAAGAAAGTAAACAAAGAAAAGGCTATGCTTCCGGAGTCGTTGTAGAGCACGGGAAGAAAGCAGGGCTTCTGTCCCCAGACGGCATCGGATTTATTGGCGGGGTACCCACACGTCGAAAATTCCGTCAAAAGGGTGGGTCAAAAGGCACCGTAGGGGCCGGCTTCCCACCCTTTAGGAATTGAGACGGATGTGGGTCGCCAAAAATCCGCAGCCTTGATTTTTTTGATTCTTTTTTCATCAAGGAAAAAAGAATGCCCTGCGGCGAGCAGAGAAACGAAAGTGGAATAGACATGAAATAACCGGGTCAAGGACAAGATAGTGCCAGCATCTGCTCAAAAACAGGCTGCCATCCCTTCCATTCCCACAAATTATTTACCGAATGATTGTGCCACAGAGGAGTAAAAACGCCCTGATGCTGACGCGTTTTTTCAATCAGCTCCGAGGCTTTGTCCACAGCCTCCTGTGGCGACAAATGCAGATACTCATGCAGCGTGCCGTCCATGCAGGAAAACGGAAAAACCGTAAGGTCGGTAAACGCGTCCTTTTCCTTATCAAACCACAAAAACGGTCGGCAGGTTCCGGCCCTGAATCCCGTTTGCGAAGCCCAGCCCATGCTGTAATCTTCGGTGATGCCTAACGCAATCAGGTTGCGGTACGTATCCGGAAATCGGAGTTTCAAAAAATGCTGCCGGCTTCGGGTTACAGGTTTTCCGATGAGATCCGAAAGCGAATCGTATTCTTTCCGCAGTAAGGTGTTATCCGCATTCGATGCAAATGACGGATGCAGGCCTATATCAGCCCGTTCGCTCAAAAATTGAATCAGTTCGCGGCCCGCCTGTTTATCAAACGGAATATTGGTATCGTAGCCGTTGGCATAGTTTCCCATCTGTATAAAAAACAACGGACGCAACCCGAACGAGGCACAGGTGCTCAGAATGTACTCGTAGGTATCGTATGGGTCGGGTTTTGTGTTTGTCCACACCGCCAAACGGCTTTGGGCACGGCTCCGGTCGGTGAGGATATTTTTTAGCATGCCGCCCCCATTTTTCCAAGCCCCTTTTCCTTTAAACGCAAACGCATTGTCAATATCAAACGTGGGCACACAGGCGTAGGCATATTTTTGGGCGTATTCCCCAGGAAATTGCGCATCAAAAAAAGCATCCACTTCGGGCACTTCGGTTAATCCGCTTTTATGGCGGACCGATTCTTCCGCGGGGAAACGCCCTTTATCATCCTGCACTGCCGTGTTATATTCTTCGGCCCGTTGCAGCGTATCAAACAGAAGCGCGGCGTGTTCATCGGGCGCATGAACCTCTTGGGAAGGAGCCTTCCCCATAAAACTGTAATATAGGTTATGCAGCGGATCAGGCATTTCCGGGTTTTTCCAACACACTTAAAACTTCATCCAGAATATGCCGTGCCGCCTGTCCGTCGCCATACAGGGCCGGATAATCAGCCGTCTGGCGTCCGGCAAAACGATGAAACGCTTCCGTCATTTTTTCAGGATCGGCATCCGCCAAAATTCCGTTTCCGGTATGCAGAATTTCCACCCATTCCGTTTCCGGACGAAGCACAATACAGGGCTTGCGGAAAAAATAGGCTTCCTTCTGCACCCCTCCGCTGTCCGTAATAATCTGCAGGGCATGTTTTTCCAGTTTAATCATGTCGAAAAACGAAACCGGCTCCGTAATGCGCACCCGGTCATGCGGTTTTTCGGTCAGGCTTTCTATTTTTTTCTTCGTCCGCGGGTGGCAGGGCAAAATCACCTCCGTACCCGTTTCGGCAATCGCATTCAGTCCTTTAAAAAGGGCATTCAGCCGTTGGGCATTGTCCGTATTAAAATCGCGGTGAATCGTGCATAACACAAACGGTTTGTCGTGTACACCCAGGGTTTGGGTAATGGTACTTTGTGTTTCGGCCAGTTCGGCAAAAAACAGGGAATTGTCATACATCACATCGCCCACATTTTTCACCAGCGGATTATCGGGCGAGGCCGCGCGTTGCGCATCAAACCGAAACCCTTCCTTCTCCAGGTTTTGCACCCCCGCTTCCGTGGGCGGAAACAGAAAGGTGGACACATGATCCGTGCAGATGCGGTTAATTTCTTCGGGCATGGATTTATTAAACGAACGCAGTCCCGCCTCCACATGAATCACCGGAATATGCAGTTTGGCCGCCGCCAGCGCACCCGCCAGCGTAGAGTTCGTATCACCGTACACCAACAGGGCATCAAATCGTTGTGTAAGCAGAATTTCTTCAATCTGTTTCATCATGTCGCCCGTTTGCTGTCCGTGCGAGCCGCTGCCCACATTCAGCCTAAAATCGGGCTGCGGAATCTGCATCTGTTCAAAAAACACCTGCGACATATTTTCGTCGTAGTGCTGACCCGTATGCAGCATATATTCGCGCACCCTTCCCCCGAAATGGTTTCGTACGGCACGGCTGATGGCAGCCGCCTTAATAAACTGGGGCCGGGCACCCACAATGGTTAATATCGAAATCATAAAGCAAAGTAAAGCAATTTGTTTGGGGCGTGGTGAACACACGGGAGATTTAGATTTTTGAGGCGAAAAACCGATTTATGCTTCTTGGAGAGTATTCAAAATCTGGGATTTTTCATTACTTTTATCCGGGGCAGACAAGTAAAGTAACACCTGCCCCTGTCATTAACATGAAAAACAAAACAAAAACAGCGGCCTTACTTTGCTTATGTATGATTTTTTTAGGAACAGTGTATTCCTGCAAAAAGGCGAAGGGAACAGATAAAGAACTGTTCGACATGGCTACCGAAACGGGTGGATTTACCTGGTATAAAAATTCCGATATATTATTGGACAAGAGCAGCGGCAGCGGGCATCCCCAACCTTTTTTAAGAACCCGTTACAACGCAATTGCCGCCACCCAATTAGATGCTGACGGTAAAGTGATTCCCGGATCTCTGTTTCCTGAAGGATCGTTAGTGGTGAAAGAATTAATCAATAATTCATCCGCTGTGGACCGGTATGCCATACTCTACAAAAACGCATCAAGCCATGATGCGGATGCCAACGGATGGGTCTGGGGGTATATCAATGCCGACGGCATAGTGGCTGAACCGGCATCCAACCAAGGGGCTGCATGCATCAGTTGTCACCTACAGGATGAACACATTGACTACATGCTCATGAACAAATATTTTCCGTAAAGCGCAAAAAGTTTTTACGGGTTTCCATAACCGAATAAACCGGTTTCGGGCTGAAAACAGCATTACGCATCAACGCAACACATAAAGCCATTTATTGAGGGCGTGGAGAACCCGCCGTGCAAAACCTGCCCGTATTCCGTCTTTCCGCTGTAGTCCTCACCCTGCCTCATGGGTATTGGGAATCGGTGAATAACCCCACTTTTAATTATGGCGAATTCGCCATAATTAAAAATCAAGCTAGTTTTATATTTCTCCAAAATGATTACTTTGCAAAAAAATTACATTTGCTCAAAATGTTGTCGATATCTAATAAGATAGAGAGAATTAACTATGTCACTAAATATACAGCATTTAGAAAACGAAATAATAGACCAATACCTCTACGACGAACATCCATCAAGACCCTGGATTATTGGATTTAGTGGGGATGGCTTTATCATAAAATAGTGTGCAGGAATTATTACACAAATATCTAAAAGCGTTCAAAAAGCTAAGAATAGACAGAGCTCATGGAGTTGCTCCACATAAACCTGTTTTGCTAATTTCTGTATTGCAAACATTCCAAAATGGATTAAACAACAACCAAAAGATCTACATAACTCCAGAGTTAGTAGCATTCTTCAAATTAAATTGGAATTCTCTTGTAACTTCAAATCACGATTGTCGTTTCGCATTACCCTTCTATCATTTAACAAGCGATAAATTTTGGAAACTTATTCCAAACTCTGGCTTTGAAAATATTCTTCAAATATCAGCATCTATGCGAAGTTTCGCCAACTTAAATGCTGCTGTCAACTGTGCAATAATAGATGAAGAACTATTTGAATTGATGATGGATAAAAAAGGTAATGAAATTTTGACCCAGTTTTTATTGGATGAATATTTCCCAAACCGTGAAAGCAATTTCAATAATTCATCGGACGGTCAGCAAAATTTATTTGATGAAATAGAAAATAAAATTCTTATGGAACCATCCGAAGAATATCAACAAGAAATTAAGTATCTTCTTGAACAGAAAAACGAAGAAGAAATTTTTCTGCGAGGGAGCTTATTCAAAAGAGAGATTCCCAAAATATATAACAACACTTGTTGCATTTCAGGGATGAAAATTGATGCAACTATCAATGTTTCTATGATTGATGCTTGCCACATTGTGCCATTCAGTGTAAGTTATGATGATACTATTAAGAACGGAATTGCGTTGTGTCCGAACCTTCATAGAGCATTTGACAGAGGATTGATTGCTGTTGACGAAAGTTATAGAGTTGTTGTTTCAAAGTCTTTTAAAGAGCATGAAACGAATTATAGTATTAGGGCTTTTGAGGGTAATGAGATTATGTTGCCATATTTGAAAAAATTTTATCCTAAAATAGAGAATTTTCAATGGCATTTAAAAAACGTTTTCAAATAATGAAAATATCACTTATTCAGCCCATGAAATGCTTTGATATGTTTGATAATGAAATCAATGAAGGAGATTTGTTGGATGTTCAAATTGATCCCATTCCGAGAAAATTTTATAGGAAGTCGGATGGTGAGCTATATTTTAATCCATATGGAAAAGAAGAAAAAGTGTCTGCATATTTTAAAAATGACTTAATCAAAGTAAATCAATGACTTTCATTTATATATTCCTTTCAGCCCTTGCGATTCTCCTTATATTGAATATCATTCCCGCCTTAAAACCTATTAAGAAAGAATCAGGGAATGAACAATTTAATATCTAACATCATGACAAAAGAAGAAACATACGAGTTTATAGGCGATTTAGCAATTAGCTTATATACTAAGAAGATTAAAATTAGCCTTACTGCATTAAACACCATCTTAGCTGATAATGGGGCGGAATACGGAAACAACAGAGGTTTGGCCGCTGGCATTGGTGGTGCTTATCGGTATTGGAAAAGTAAGGACCCTGTTGTTCATCATGCAATAGCTTATACATTCAATGATAAGGACGGTGAACCAGCATGGATGAAGTATGAATAAAACGTTTCAAAAAGTAATACCAATTATTACGCTTTCAGAATTTCTAGAAAAGGCTAGAAAAGTAAAATCGTTTACCAGTTCTAACGGTAGACGATATGAAGTTCAGCGAATTGAAAATGATGAACTATTTTTTCTTCGTTTAGACGCTAAGTCAGATGAAGAATGGAGCATGAATTTGAAAGAAGTTTACAGGGCTTACGAAGAACTTGACGATTTTGCAACGGTAAATTTTAAACCTTTCGTTCCCATTGCACATTCACCAGCAAGAGGTTTGTTGCTTCATTTGGGTATGTTGGAGTAGTTATTTCATTTGCTTCAAAACGCTTTCAGAAGCATATAAAAAAGCGTTTCCTTTTTTGATGAATTCGAGTTTTCCTGCTTCACGCAGATGCATCACATCACAGGCTCGTATTTTTAGCGTTTTCATTACCTCTTTGCTTTTAAGCCATTTTTGTTCCATTACTTTAACTTTTTCAATCCCTTTGCGTTTACCAAACTTTTCATTTGGGTAATGGCAATTTGGTTGAGTTGTATTAATCTTTCTTTTTGCATCAACCCCTGATGAATTAGCACCGCATTGATACTTTCAAGATTTGATAACACTACCAATTGCTCAATGCTGGCATGGTCGCGTATGTTGCCTTCTAATTTTGGGTTAGCATCTCTCCATGCTGCGGCAGTAATACCAAACAACGCCACATTTAATAAATCAGCTTCCGTAGCGTATGTATGGCTTGCTTGTTTGCCGGTGATGGTTTGGGGTATAAGTTTTTCTTTGATGGCATCGGTATGTATGTGATAGTTAACCTTGGCTAAGGTGCGTTGTAAATTCCATTCTAGTTTTAGGCGGTTATTTTCATCTTCTTTTAGGCGTTGAAATTCTTTGATGAGGTAAAGTTTAAAACCCGAACTTACCCATGATGCGAATTCAAAAGCAATATCTTTCTGTGCAAATGTTCCTCCGTTATTTCCCGGTTTTGATACAATGCCTTTGGCATTGGTGCTTTCAATCCATTTTGTAGGAGACATGGTAAAAGAATTGCTCCCGGCTTCAAACAGAAAGGAGTCGAATTCGACCCCTTTGAAATCAGGATTATTTAATTGTTCCCAAAGCCCCAAAAACTCCAATGTGGTTCGGTTTCGCATCCAGTTTTTTACAACATCTTTTGGCTCTTCTGCGTTTTTCTGCCGCGCTATATCCGTAAGTGAGATATAATCTTCATTATTGATTTTTAGCGTTGCTATCGAAAAGCCTTTTACGATTATGATTTCTTTTTTTGCCATGTTGTTTTAATTGTGGCGAATATGTCATATTTAATTTACCATGGCCCTCAGATTACTGACTACATTTTTTACCGAATCTATAACCATATCCATTTCCTTTTTTGTATTGAATTTCCCGATAGAAAAACGAATAGAACTAAATGCAGCCACTTCATCTAAGCCCATAGCCGTTAAAACGTGAGAAGGCTCAATAGATGCAGAAGTGCAAGCACTTCCATTGCTCACTGCAATTAAAGGTAAATTGTTTTCAGGATTACTTAAACCCATAATAACAGCATCCGAGTCAGCACCTCTAAAGAGAATGTTTGAAGTATTGAATAAACGTGAGGTAGTGTTTCCGTTTACAGAAGTTCCCTCAATTTTGAGTAATTCGGTTTCTAAATAATCTCTCAAAGCACCAATGCTTTCAGCGTTTTTAGGTAACTCTCTTTTTGCAATGGCACAGGCCTCACCTAAGGCGACAATCCCTGGGACATTAAGCGTTCCACTTCTCAGCCCCTTTTCGTGACCACCACCATGTAGTAATGCAGGTATTTTGACACGGTTCATTCTTTGACGAACATACAAAGCACCGACACCTTTCGGTGCATATAACTTATGACCGCTTAAACAAAGTAAATCAATGCCGAGTTCATCCACATTGACAGCTATTTTGCCGACAGCTTGTGTAGCATCCGACATAAACAAAGCACCAACACCATGAGACAATTCAGCAATTTCTTTTATGGGTTGTATGACACCTGTTTCATTGTTGGCAAGCATGACAGACACCAATATGGTATCATCACGCAGGACAGTTTTGAGTTCATCTAAATCAATCAAACCATCTGGCTTGACAGGCAGGCAAGTAACTTCAAAACCTTTGGTTTCCAAATATTGACAAGTATCTAAGACGGCACTATGTTCAGTTGACACCGTAACAATGTGTTTTCCTTTTGACTGGTAATTTTCAGCGACACCTTTAATGGCGAGGTTTATCGCCTCGGTTGACCCACTCGTAAAGACAATTTCGTGTGCTTCTGCTTCAATCAACTCAGCCACTTGAACTCTGGCAGACTTGACAGCTTCGTAAGCATACACTCCAAACTGATGTGTGCTATTGGCATTTGCAAACTCATTTGTAAGAAATGGCATCATCGCATCCAACACCCTTTTATCAATTTGGGTAGTGGCGTTATTATCTAAATAAATGACTTGTTTTTTTGCTTCCATTTCTATTCGACAAATTTATGAAATTGAAGGGTTGCATCTTGTTTTTTTAGAAATACTCTAGAACAAAATATATAACTCATTCATAAAATGAGTTCTTCAACCCCTCACCTCTTAATCACGCGGGTAGATAGCACCCGGTTTTCTAAGGCCACCGAGAGTACATATACCCCCGCCGGCAAGTGCGATAAGTCTACCTCAATTTGGGTTTCGTTTCCTAACGCCGATACATCTACCGAAAACAGCGATTTCCCCGATAAATCGGCAATCCACAGCTTTTGTATGCCCAAAGTACCCACCTTGTCAATAAGTCCCACAAATACCCTGTCGCCCGTAGGATTGGGATACACCACCCCGATTACCGATTCGGTGGCAGGCATTTCCTGAATGCCCACATACGAATTGTCGGGCACGGTAAAACACGAAAGGGTGATATTGTCTTCGTCAATCACACAGAGGCGCACGGAGTCGTTACCGAATACTTCAATTTTACCGAATCCGTTTTTAAAATTCAGGTTATCAATTCCGTTTCCGCCCCTGTTCCAAAGCGAATCTTTTACCGACGGATAACCCAAGAGCAGCGAGGTGGCATTAATCTGATACGCCAATTCGGTGGTGGTTACGCTCATGCCGCTGGCATTCAGTTCGGGGAAACCGGCATTTACGCCGTTGTCCATCACATTATGGTGGGTATCGCCCGTTACCCAGATTACATTTTTTATCTGGTTTTGGGACACAAAATTCAACACGGCATCCTGGTCTTCGGGGTATCCGGCCCAATATCCGGCAAAAGAACCCGCAATGCGGAATCCGGTGCCGTATTGTCCCGCGATTTCAAACGGCAGCCCCTGCAGACCCATGCCCACATCAATCAGCCGGCGTATGCCCCGGTTAAAGGGAACGCCGCAAACCACAAATTTCCATTGGGCGGTGGAATTCTGAAGTCCGTCCAACAGCCATTGCAACTGCTGTGTACCCAAAATGGAATGCCCCGGCGGCGGACTGTAGGTCCAATGATTATTAATCGAATCATACACAAAAGCGCGGGTGGGAGAATCGGCAAAAGAACGGGCATCCGTTACAAAAAACTCGCAATTGCCCATGGTAAATTTGTGATATACCCCGATGGAGGTGTCTGGACAGGGATACCCCGGAAAATAATCTACATAACCCTTAATGGCATTTTGCCAATGGGCCGCAGGAATGGAATCTATATTAAAGAAATTGTACACCTGATTGTTGCTGATATTGAAATCTACACTGTACCAAAGTTCGCGGTTGGGTCCGGCGGCATCATCGTCGTCGGGCATATAATCCATGGGCACTTCAAACAGCATTTCGGTCATGTTTACTTCCTGATAGCGGCGGCGCCAGGCTTCCTGCACCATAGAAAAATCGCCTGGATAGGTATTGGGCAACTGATAACTGGGATAGGTATAATCGCCGGTATGAATAAACAGATTGGGCTGATGCAGGGGCATCACTTCAAACACCTTCATATTCACTGTTTCCTGACAGGAGCCGGTGGTAAACACGTAATTTCCGGGCGAACCGGGCGTGGGAAAAGAACGGAACTTTCCGGAACGGCTATCCAGAGTGGCCCCGAACCGGAAACGCACATAATACATTTGGTATGCATTCAAACCGGAAAGGTTTACAATCACCGACTGATCGTCGAGTGCCGTGGTTTGAACAGGCACGGATTGCACATTGGTAAAATTGGGCGATTCGCTGATTTCGAGCGTGAAGTTTTGTGGCGTCTGCGTGCGAATGTAAACCCTTGCCGACTGATGGGTCAATCCGCCGAAAACAGGCCCGTGGGAAATAAACTGGGCACATAGCCACACAGGCAAAAGGGAAAAAACGGACGATAAAAAAGAAAATCTGAACATCATGGGGCTGAACTGTATATGCCCAAATGTGCAGAAAGATTTTGAATAGTAGATAAATACGTGAAATAAATAACCCAAAAATAAAACGGCAGAAACAGAATGCGTTTACAGGTAATCCGCGGATTGGGTTATCCCATAAAAATCTATTTTCTATTTTTTATAAAAAGAGCAACACATTTTGTTTATCAGGTTATTGGTGTGTATGTCATTCTGGTTTCTACCTGTTTATGATGCCCATCCGATTTCAGGATAGATGATTATTTATTATTTTTGAAACAGCATCTAAAAATTAATTGTGGATATGAATAAATTAAAATTATTTGAAAGCAAAAAAGTCCGCACCCACTGGGATACAAAAAAGGAAACATGGTATTTTTCAGTGATTGATGTGATTGAAATATTGACGGGAAGTTCAATCCCCAAACGCTATTGGAGCGATTTAAAAAAGAAGCTCACCAAGGAAGGAAGTCAGCTGTACGAAAATATCGTACAACTGAAATTTGCAGCTGCTGATGGAAAAAACTATGCTACCGATTGTTTAGACACGCCGAATTTACTTCGTCTTATTCAATCCATCCCATCGCCTAAAGCAGAGCCTTTCAAACAATGGCTGGCAAAAGTCGGATATGAAAGGATGCAGGAGATACAAGATCCTGAGATGAGTTTAGAAAGAGCTCGGGAAAATTGGCAAAAATTGGGTAGAAGCGAAAAGTGGATTCAGCAACGAATGACAGGTCAGGAAACCCGCAATAAATTAACCGATTATTGGAAAGAAAGCGGCGTAAAAGAAAAAGATGAATTTGCATTCTTAACCAACATTATCCATCAAGAATGGACAGGATTGACAGTGAAGAAACATAAAGATTTGAAAGGTTTAAAATCTCAAAATTTGCGTGACCATATGAGCGAGGCGGAATTGATTTTTACGGCATTGGCAGAACTTTCCACCCGCCAAATTGCAGAAACAGAAAAAGCAAAAGGTGTTCAAGAAAATGCCATTGCAGGTAAGAAAGGCGGCAAAATTGCTAAAGATGCAAGATTGGCATTGGAACAAAAAACCGGGAAAAAAGTGGTAACAAAAGAAAACTTTTTACCCCCGCCAAAAACCAAGAAAAAACTCGGTAAATGATTAAATTATTTGTCTTAATAACATTCTCTTTTTCTATAGTAACACAAAGTACATATTTTATAAATGCTCACGACGTCCAGATAATAAAATGAACAATAAGGAGTAAATCAAGGCTGCGGATTTTTGGAGACAAAAGCCCTGCTTTCGGCAGCGTAGGAAGAAAAAGGCGTTAAGAAACGGCGAAGCCTTGGAGCTGTTTTAGCCTTTTTTTTCCGGTGCTCCGCAACGCCTCCGGAAGCAGTGCCCTTTCTTTGTTTACTTTCTTTGGGCAAGGCAAAGAAAGTAAAAGCCCGCCCGGCTTGAGGGCTATGAAAAATTCAATTGAAAATGCCATTTAAGGGTTTTATCTTGAGTAGTGGTTAAATAAATTAAAACAAAAATCGCCAAATTCTTATTTGAAAATCTCTATAAGCCGCCTCTTGAAAATATAATCACAAATAAATTAAATTTCTCAATTTAGATTAAACCCATCACTTATTAACATCGGGAAGAATCCACCCTGTTTCCTATTCTATTTGGGGGGAATTTCAACACTTCTCCATTCTGATTTTAATAAAGCATAAATGACATCATCAGCCCATCTTCCCCGAAAAAATAAACTTTCTTTAAAATGGGCTTCTTTTCTAAATCCGAGCCGCTCCAACAAACGCATGGAAGCTTCGTTTTCAGGGTCTATAGACGCAATTACCCGATGTTTCTGCAAGGTAGAAAACACATGCTCCAAAATAGCCCGAAGGGCTTCTGTTGCATATCCCTTTCCATGATAGTTTTTAGCTAACGTGTAGCCGATTTCTACCTGTTTGTGTTGTCCATCCGAAGCTAAAAAATGCAACCCCACATCACCGATTAACTGCCCGTTTTCTTTACAAATAAGCACCAACTGAAACCAGGTATCGGGCACATTGATTTCAGAGGCCGTACGGCGGATCAAATCAGTTATATCCTCCACAGCATGATATTCCGTTGGAAGAAATCGATTGACTTCTGCATCGGAGCGATAGCGGTACATAGACTGCGCATCTTCCTTCGTCACGGGACGAATAAGCAGTCGGGAGGTATGAATGGAAAAGGACATATCTAAGTAAAAATGGGCCGATTTATCAGCCCATTCATGTTACAATTATTTCAAGCTGCCCACCATATCTTCAGGGCGAACCCAGGCATCAAACTCTTCCGAAGTAAGATAACCGGTTTCCACGGCAGCTTCCTTCAGCGTTTTACCTTCTTTGTGCGCTTTTTTGGCAATCTCGGCACTCTTGTAATACCCGATATGCGGATTCAGCGAAGTAACCAGCATCAACGAATTTTCTAAGTGTTTGCCGATTACGGGCAGATTAGGTTCAATACCGTCGGCACATTTTTCGGTAAACGAAACGCAGGCATCTCCGATCAGGCGGGCGCTTTGCAGCACATTGTAAGCAATCACGGGTTTAAACACGTTCAGCTCAAAATGTCCGTTGGAACCGGCCACCGTAACGGCCACATCGTTGCCCATCACCTGGGCACATACCATCGTCAAGGCTTCGGGTTGTGTGGGGTTTACTTTCCCCGGCATAATGGAAGAACCCGGCTCATTATCCGGAATAATGATTTCACCGATTCCGCAGCGGGGTCCCGAACTGAGCATACGAATATCGTTGGCAATTTTCATCATAGAAACGGCCGTACGCTTAAGTGCTCCGCTCAGTTCCACCATGGCATCGTGTGCGGCCAGGGCTTCAAATTTATTGGGTGCCGTTACAAATGGATACCCCGTGAACTCTGCAATTTTTTTAGCCACGAGCACATCATATCCGGCAGGTGTATTCAATCCGGTGCCCACGGCGGTTCCGCCCAAGGCCAATTCGCGGATGGGTTCCAACGCATTTTTAATGGCACGCAGACTGCTGTTGAGCTGCTGTACATAGCCGCTGAACTCCTGACCCAGCGTAAGCGGGGTAGCATCCATAAAGTGGGTGCGGCCCGTTTTTACGATGGATGAAAACTGCTCCGCTTTGCGGTTCAGACTGTCGCGCAATTTTTCAATTCCCGGAATCGTGGTTTCCACCACCATTTTGTAGGCTGCAATATGCATGGCAGTTGGATAGGTATCGTTGGAGGATTGTGATTTATTCACATCATCGTTCGGATTCAGGATTTTCTTTTCGTCGGTCAATGCCCCGCCCGAAAGCACATGTGCCCTGTAGGCAATCACCTCATTGGCGTTCATATTGCTCTGCGTACCCGAACCGGTCTGCCAAATCACCAACGGAAACTGATCGTTGAGTTTACCCTCTAAAATTTCGTCACAAACCGTGGAGATTAAATCGCGTTTAGCGGCATCCAACACCCCCAAATCATGATTGGCATGGGCAGCAGCCTTTTTCAGATAAGCAAAGGCATAAATAATTTCTAAAGGCATGGAGGCTTCCGGACCTATTTTAAAATTGTTGCGGCTGCGTTCGGTCTGTGCACCCCAATATTTATCGGCAGGTACCTGCACCTCGCCCATCGTGTCTTTTTCAATGCGATAACTCATGTTATATTTTTTTACAATTTATCTAATTTATTTACAAATGTTTTAAAATAAGCACAATTAAGTGTTTTATCAAAGCATATTTTATCAAACAAATCTGGTAAATCTCCTTCTTTGTATGAACTATTCTCCTTAAGTAATTTTTTGGGGTCAACTACTTTCATTACATCTTCAACTTCATTAATTGCACATGAATACTTTTTATTAAATGTTTCAATATCAGTCAAGATTAAAGCTTCAATTTCAAAAATATGAAGTAAAAAAAGAGCCTTATTATTTACTATTGATTTTGAATTATTAAAATATTCATTGCGTTCTAGTATCTTTTTCCGGTCCGTTTCCAAGGAGTCTAAATCTCTGATGAATATCACATAATCAGGACGTTTTACAATGTAGCTAGCTCGGAGTAAATGTTTTGTTTTTTGATTATCCAATTCACTTCCTCTAATATCTTCTATCAAAGTTTCAAATGTAAAATGACTGAATCTTTTATTAAGCAAATTTTTCATTGCTTTTGTGTCAGAAGGAGCTTCGCCAACCAATCCGATTTTCATATTTCCTCAACTAAATTCGATTAAAGTCAGAATGAAGCCAATAATCACTCATAAAACCAACTTCATTCATGTAAACATTTGCATCATGAGATTCCTGCTCTGTCATATTTCGAAGTCGGGTGCCTTTATCTTTTGTCCATTCGCAAATCAAAACACGGTCTAATTCATCTTTAGAAAGTATATTAAGAACCTGTGGTGAATGTGTTGTAATTATTATCTGCTTATCATCCGCTTCTTCTTTAAGGAAATTCATCAATAAGTGAAGCTGATGAGGGTGAATTCCTAACTCAGGCTCTTCAATAAATATAATTTTAGATACAGGTTTTTCTCTTGTAAAATAAACAACACCTTTTCCCCAACCATAATTTCTAAAATTTATAATTTCAGAGATAATAAAAATAATTCTTTGTGTACCATCTGACAAATTGTCAAACTTATACCAGATATCATTTAATAAATACTCAAACTGTAAATTTTTTATTTCAAAAAAGCCGTCTTTTATGCTTATCTCAAAATTAGGATTCAATCTAATTTTTTCTACAACCGTATACTTGCAAACCTTTACTTCCAATAGTTTAATAAATTCCTCTATTATGGCCCTCTTGTCTTCATAAATTTGTGAATATTTACTTTCGACAGGTAGAACCTGAAATGGAACTAATAGTGCTTTTAGAAAATTATTTTCGTTTTCTGATATTATTAATTTAATTAATTCTTGGCTATGATTATTATTATCAATTTTTTCCCTAACATCTATCGAATCTGAAATTACACCGATTTTGATTGGAATTTTGAATTTGATTAAAGATGAAACAAAATCAAAATTTTCATGTAATAATTCAATAAACGGCATTGAAGTATCTACACTATTGATTGCAATTGTTTGGCTATTTGTAAATATTTCGTCTTTATTTGTTTGAATACTTTTTACTGTAATTTCTTTTTTTAAGCCACCTTTAATCAGCTTAAAAACAGAACTTATACCCACAAATTCCGAAAAATTAAAACTTAACAACTTAGACAAAAAAGTAACTATGTTACTTTTCCCACTTCCATTCCGTCCAATTATAATGTTTAGCCCAGGCTTAAATTGAACCTTTGTGTCCACTATTGATTTATAGCCTTTTAAATGAGCTTCACTTATGTAAACGTTTTCATTCATGTGTTTAAATCCTTCGGAAATATACGTATATTATTTACTCTCAATAAAATCTTTATACAAAAAGCTGGGCTGTATACCTTCATTATGCTGATATTTTCCGCTTTTATAGTTTACATAATCGCCCTCAATGGCATGATAAAAAATCTGGCAGATCTGTACCCCCGGATAAATACGGATGGGATGGATACAGTGCATTTCCAAAGTCCAATAGCCGGCAAAACCTACATCGCCGAAGCCCGCAGTAACGTGAATGTACAACCCTAACCTGCCGATGGATGAACGCCCTTCCAGCATGGGCACCACACCTTCGGAGCGAGTGTATTCCAACGTGCGGCCCAGATACAGTTTTCCGGGTTCCAACAGCAGCCCCTCTTCGGGGATAATCATTTTTTCGGTGGCTGGTAGCGATTTCATATCTAACGGCATGTCGGTGTACACCAACAGCTCATTGTGCAGGCGAAGGTTATAGCTGTTCGGATTCAGTTGCGAAGCATCATACGGCTCAATGAACAGGCTTTTATTCAGCCGTTTTTCTATTTCAAGTCCCGAGAGGATCATGGTATCTAAATTTGCGCGAAAGTAATGATTTAGAGGGTAATTTCTTACATTCGTGGATATGAAAAAAATCGGTGTTTTTACTTCGGGTGGCGATTCACCCGGCATGAATGCGGCCATCCGGGCTGTATTTAAAACATGCTCTCACTATGGCATTACATCTGTTGGCATTCAACGGGGATTTAACGGCATGATTGAAGGAGATTATATTGAACTGAATGAAAACAACACCGAAGGCATCATACGCCGGGGCGGAACCATCCTGAAATCGGCCCGCAGTGAAGCCTTCCGTACCCCGGAAGGACGTGAAAAAGCCTATCAGTTTTTAAAACAGTCGGGCATTGAGGGATTGGTGGCCATTGGCGGCGACGGCACCTACCGGGGTGTACGCGTGCTCCGCGAAGAATTTAATATTCCTGCCATCGGTATTCCCGGCACGATTGATAACGATTTGTACGGCACTGAATACACACTCGGCTACGATACCGCCGTGAACACTGCCGTGGAATGCATGGATCGCATTATGGATACAGCCGAATCGCACGACCGCATGTTTTTTGTGGAAGTGATGGGCCGCGATGCCGGATTTATAGCCCTGCATGCCGGTATGGCTTCGGGTGCGGGAGGCATTCTGATTCCCGAAGACCCAGACGATTGGAACGAACTTTATGCCGTGCTGGAAAAACGAGGAAAAGCCGGTGTAAAAGAACCCTTTCTGGTAGTGGTTTCCGAAGGAGAAAAAGAGGGAAATGCCTTTTATCTTTCGGAGCAGATTAAAACCAAATACCCCAATTTCGATGTAAAAGTATCGGTACTGGGCCATGTGCAACGCGGAGGAGCACCGAGCTGGTTCGACCGCGTATTGGGCGGAAAAATGGGCGTGGCGGCCGTAGAAGCGCTCCGGGCCGGAAAAACCGATTTAGCCACAGGACTAAAAGGCGAAGAAATTATCTTCACCCCGTTTGAACAGGCCGTGAAAATGCACCGGATTCCCGATGTGGAAACCATACGCATGTCAAAAATACTGAGATAACTTGCAAAGCCTACCTTTGCCCCATTCATATCAAACACACATGAGCATTGCACTGATAGAAAAATATTTTCCGGAAGCCGACGGAGCCGTGATGGATAAAATCAGCCAATTGGAAAATCTCTATGCCGGTTGGAATGCACAGATTAACCTGATTTCGCGAAATGATTTTGAACATTTTTGGGAAAGGCATGTGTTATATTCCTTAGCCATCATTCCGTATTTTTCGTTTCCGGAAGGAGCCCGCGTCATTGATGTGGGAACAGGGGGTGGATTTCCAGGAATTCCGCTTTCCATTTGGTTTCCCAAAACTGAATTTGTACTCAATGATTCCATTGCCAAAAAATTAAAAGTGGCCACCGATGTGGCCAAAAAACTGGGACTTCAAAACGTAAAAACCCACTGGTCGAATTCAAAAGATATTAAAGAACGGTTTGATTATATAACAGGCCGTGCCGTAAAATCTATTCCGGAGTTTTATGGATTTACGAATCATCTACTCAACAGAGAAAAACATGCCTCCTATTGGTATTGGAAAGGCGGCGATTTTGACAACGAACTGATAAATGTGCCGCTTCATGCCAGTGTGTATGAACTGAATAAAAAGTTTGAAGAACCGTTTTTCGAAACCAAAAAAATCATACACCTCTATCGCTGATGATTAAAGTAACAGCCGAATCGTTTATTAAAAACAATGCATTGTGCGAGGAATTACTTCGGGTTTTTCCATCTGCGGTTTTTTATGACAAATCGGTTGCTCTTGACACCTTCTGTGCTGATGCAGAGGCGTTGATTGTTGGGCGTGAAATCATCGATGAGGCTTTTTTACGGCAATGTTCCAAACTGAAAATCATTTCAAAATATGGGGTGGGAATGGATAATATTGACCGCGAAGCCTGTGAAAAATATAACATCAAAATCGGTTGGACCGGCGGGGTAAACAAAACCTCAGTAGCCGAACTCACCTTAGCGTTTATGCTGGGTGCGGCGCATAATATGTTTTACACGGGCACCGAACTCAAAAAAGGAAATTGGTTTAAAAACGGGGGCCGGCTGCTCAGCGGAAAAACCATCGGTATTGTGGGTGTGGGTCATATCGGTAAAGAACTTATCCGCATGTTGAAACCCTTTCAATGTAAAATATTAGCTAACGATATCATAGATCATTCCAATTACTACTTTTCAAACAATATAATAAATTGTTCGAAAGAAGATCTTTATTCAAATGCCGATATCATTACATTCCACGTACCGCTTACCGAAATGACCCGCAATATGGTAGGCGAAAGAGAACTGGGTTTATGTAAACCTCATTCCTTTTTGATTAATACTTCCCGGGGCGAAATAATCCGGGAAGAAGCCCTAAAAAATGCTGTGTTAAATAACCAAATCGGCGGGGTGTTCCTGGATGTTTTTTCAACCGAACCCTTCACCGATAGCGAGTTTCTTACACATCCACGTACCTTCTGCACGCCGCATATAGGCGGAAACGCCTATGAAGCCGTCATGGCTATGGGCCGGAGTGCCATTTCCCATGTAAAATCTTATTACGAAAAAACATGAAATTCAACCTTGTTATACTTTTATTGAGCCTGTGTATAGGCTTTATTTCCTGTAAAACCCAATCTACCCAAAAAGAAGCCTGCGTGGCCAACCCCAAACCCGATTGCATGTGTACCCTGCAATACGACCCCGTTTGCGGATGCGATGGTATCACTTACGGGAACCAATGTGCGGCAGATTGCGCACAAATCAGGGTGGTTTACAAAGGAGAATGCAAGAAATAGTATTAAGTAGTTAGTATTGAGTAGTTAGATTTTTATGTATTTTCAAATCAATAAATTATCAAGCAAATCCATTACCATTTGAGTCTGCATTGCTCGTTCCATCGCAAAAAACCAGAGGGCATCAGAATTAGCACATGATCCTGAGCGCAGTGGAGCATGCAACGCTCGAAGCAAAGCGCAAAGCGAAGCGGCGCAGGTAGTAGTAACCGGCAGCGAAATAAATCAGCACATCATCAAATTTTCAAATTAAACAACCCTTTTTCTTTTATCATATTTAATTACATTTGCCGCATGCAATTCAACCTCCGTGTTGAATGTGCCTCGGGGTGCACCCCTTGTGGGAGCTGAGATTACACCCGTTAAACCTGATCCGGTTAGTACCGGCGTAGGGAAGGCAGGCAGAATCCAATCGATTTTCCTGTCCAATTTTATTTATTAACCCGTGTGTGGCCTATAAACCATACACACAACACATGTTATGATGGGAAAAAAAATTTTCTTTTCCGTATTGCAGGTCATGATGATGGGCGCTGCCGCTTATGCACAAGTTTCCCTATCGGGAAAAATTACCCATGCCCAAACGGGCGAACCGCTCACAGGAGCCAATATCACACTGCAAAACGGCTTGCGAGGTACCGCATCACGTATGGATGGCACCTACGAACTGCAAAACCTGAAAGAAGGAAAAACGGTACTGCGGATTACGTTTTTAGGATTTAAACCCGTTTTCGACACCCTGATGCTGAATAAGGGAAAAAATCAGCGCGACTATGTGTTAACACCCGTGGAATCACAATTGGCCCCGCTGGAAGTAATTGCCTTACGGGCCGGAGAAACCGATCCGTTTTTGCCCACCAACTTATCTGAAGAAGATATCCGAAAACAAAATTTCGGGAAAGACCTGCCCATTTTACTGGACCAGACGGCATCTACCGTAACTTTTTCCGACGCGGGTAATGGTGTTGGATACACAGGACTACGGATTCGAGGAGCCGATATCACCCGCATCAATGTTACGCTGGACGGAATTCCGGTAAACGATCCGGAAAGTCAGGCCGTATTTTGGGTAAACACACCCGACCTGGCCTCATCCGTGCAGGATATTCAAATACAACGGGGAGCAGGAGCTTCCACTAATGGAGCAGGTAACTTTGGGGCTTCGGTAAACCTGAGTACGAACCGGTTTAATCCGAAACCGTATGTGGATATGGCCGCTTCCTACGGCTCATTCAATACCCTAAAAACTACGCTGAATGCCGGTTCGGGGCTTATCGGTAAAAAATTCACTTTCGATGCCCGGGCCTCACGGATTGTTTCGGACGGCTATATTGACAGGGCAAAAAGCAACCTGCAATCCTTTTTTGTTTCGGGAGCATATTGGGGCAAAAAAACCACAATCCGGTTCAATGCCTTTACCGGAAAAGAAAAAACCTACCAAAGCTGGAACGGTTTGCCAGAATACCTTCTCGAAGAAAACCGCACATTCAACATTTCGGGAACCGAAAAACCGGGTGAACCCTATGCCAATGAAACCGATAACTACCGACAGGATTATTACCGGGCATTTATCACCCATGAATTTAATGATTCATGGTCGGTTAACGGTGCGGTATTTCTTACCCGCGGCAAAGGCTACTACGAAAACTACCGTGCGGATGACCGGCTTTCGCGATATGGACTGGAGCCTGTAATTATAGGAAACGACACCCTGACCCGAAGCGATATGGTCCGACAGCTTTGGTTAGATAATTATTTTTATGGCACCACACTGGCAGCTCAATATAACGGCAAAAAAATAAAAATCACACTCGGTGGTGCTTACACTTCTTATGATGCCCGGCATTACGGAAAAATTGTCTGGGCACAGGTGGGACTTCCCGTTCCGGAACATACTTTTTACAATCTGAGCGCTTTTAAAAACGACGGAAACCTATATGCCAAAATAAACTGGGAAGTGGCTAATAACCTGCATCTTTACGGTGATATCCAATACCGTTATGTAGATTATAAACTGAATGGTTTTCGCAACAGTCCTGAATTATTCAAACGAGAAACTTTTCATTTCATCAATCCGAAAGCCGGTTTAACCTATCTGATAAACGGAAAAGACAAAGTGTTTGCTTCGGCGGCGGTGGCTAATAAAGAGCCTAACCGCGATGATTTTGAAGTGGCAGGCGCAACACCCGTTCATGAAACCTTATATGACGTGGAGGCGGGTTATGCACGCAAAACAAAGCGCTACTCGATAGAAGCCAATGCCTTTTTTATGTACTACAGAAACCAGCTGATATTAACCGGCAAAATCAATGATGTGGGCGCCTATACAAGAACGAATGTACCCGTGAGTTACCGCTCCGGAATTGAACTGCAGGGTGCGGTAAAGTTTTTAAAAATGGTTACCCTTCAGGCTAATATTGCCCTCAGCACCAACAAAATCAAGTCATTTACTGAGTTTATAGATAACTATGATACTTTCGAACAAGAAAGCATTGAGCATAAAAACACGGACATTGCCTTCTCGCCGAATTTGATTGCGGGAGCCACTTTATCCGTAAATCCTGTTCAGGGGTTACACATGGATCTGATTACAAAATTTGTGGGGCGGCAGTACATGGATAATACCCAAAACAAAGCACGCAGCCTCAACCCTTTCAGCGTTACGGATGTCAAAATCCGATACGAAATTGCGTTAAAACCGTTAAAAAATTTGGGAATCTTCGTAAACCTGCATAACATTGCCAACGCAAAATATGCACCCAATGGATATACCTTCAGTTATATATATGAAGGTGAACCGATAACTGAAAACTTTTACTTTCCTCAGGCCAGATTTCACTGGTCCACAGGAATACAGATTTCGTTCTGATATAGCATTTGATGATGTACAAGGGGGATGAGGGACGCACCCGGGTTTAGCTTTTCGTTATTCCCGGGTGCAAATTCCCTTAGGAAAACAAAAACAGGCTAATCCAAAAAAAGTTTAGAATACGTTAATTAGGTCCGCAGTTACAATCGTGCGAAAAATGAATGGTAACGCCTGGAAGCATTTCTTTCAATATCCATTTTGTGGCATCCGTGAACATAATTACTCTCAGATCAATTTCTTTCAGGTTGGGTACTTTTTTCAGGGAAGACGGAAGTCCTGAAAGATTATTTTCCCAAAGACTAAGTACTTCCAGACTTTCACACTCTCCGATGCTTTCGGGCAACTGATACAAATCGTTGCGGCTGGCATCTAACATTTCAAGATTTTTCAACTCCCCGATTTCCGAAGGTAATTCGGTCAATTTATTTTTAGAAACATTCAGTACCCGTAATTTTTTCAATGTTTTAATCTCAGGAGGAATCCGTTTAAGTTGGTTTTTACTTAAATCAAGTTCTTCCAGATTCACCAGTTCAAAAACCTCCGGAGGGATTTCTTTGAGTTTACTTTTAGATAACCACAACCGCTTGATTGCTTTTGGCGTTTTCAGGGCTTCTTTTAAATCGGTATATACAGGCACATCCTGAAACATATCCTCTTTCTGTCCCAATACAGAAGTAGAGAGGAGGAACATAAAAAACAGGGGGAGTAATTTATTGATCAAGTTCTTCAAATATTTTTTCTGAATGCAATTTATCTAATTTCATCTGTTCTGTCAATTCCTGCAAACTCTCAAAACGACTTTCGTCTCTCAGTTTTTTAATAAACTGAAGCGAAATTTTCTGTCCATAGAGATTTTGGTCCCAGTCAAAAATATTTACCTCTATGCGCCGGTCCATTTTATCCAACGTCCTTCTGGGACCTGTGTGCAGCATTCCATTTTTGGTTTCTCCGTTGATTATCACCCGCACAGCATAAATGCCATCGGCAGGCACCAGCTTTAACGGATCATCGGGGAAAATATTGGCCGTAGGAAAACCCAATGTTCTGCCGAGTTTGTCACCTTCTATTACGGTTCCTTGTAACGAGTACGTATATCCCAAAATGTCCTTGGCATATTCCACATTACCGCTGAGCAGCGCCTGACGGATTTTAGATGAACTTACGGCCACTCCTTCAATTTCCAGGGCGGGAATTTCTTCTACTTCAAAACCAAAACCGGGAGCCATTTCTTTCAACTCTTTAAAGCTTCCGCCTCTGCCCTTTCCGAATCGGTGATCGTAGCCGATAACCAACTTTTTAACTCCGATTTTTTCAACCAAAATTTCACGGATGTATTCTTCGGCCGTTATTTGAGAAAATGCCAGAGTAAAAGGAATGACGACAAGATGTTTGAGCCCGGTTTGTGCCAAAAGCTCTTCTTTTTCTTCCTGAGAATTCAGCAGTTTCAAGTCGGCAGAATCGGGGTGGATAACCGTTCGGGGATGGGGATAAAACGTAATGAGCACAGACTGTCCTTCAATTTCCTGGGCCGATTTATTCAACCGTTCCAAAATAATTTTGTGCCCCGGATGTACCCCGTCAAAAGTGCCTGTGGTAACCACAGCACCCGGAATGTGGGGTATATCAGCAATACTTCTGTAAATTTTCATTACGGGTGCAAAGGTAGGAAACATAAGCCAACACAAAAATGGATTGCGGGAATTTGGTTTCTGACAAACTGATTGCATCCCGCAAGTCTCCCTGATTTCAAAAAAAATACAGCAATTGATTTTTATTTAAAAATATGGTGATGTATTCATGGAATAATACTACTTTTGCAGCCGATTTTACACATTCAAACCGGTATAAATATGTCAATGTCAACAGGTAAGATATCTCAAATCATCGGTCCGGTAATCGACGTGAAGTTTGAGAATGCTGAAAACCTTCCACAGATTTATGACGCCTTGGAAATCCGCAAAGAAAACGGAGCCGTGGTAGTATTGGAAGTACAACAACACATCGGAGAAGACACCGTGCGCACAGTAGCCATGGACTCTACCGACGGGTTAAGCCGCGGGTTGGTTGTTCACCACACAGGTGCACCCATTACCATGCCCATAGGTAACCAAATCAAAGGACGTCTGTTCAACGTGGTGGGTGATGCCATTGACGGGATGCCTAATCTGGATAAAAAAGGCGGATATCCTATTCACCGCGAACCCCCAAAATTTGAAGAACTTACTACCTCTACCGAGGTTCTTTATACCGGTATCAAAGTTATTGACCTGATTGAGCCTTACGCAAAAGGGGGTAAAATTGGTCTTTTCGGTGGTGCAGGTGTAGGTAAAACCGTACTTATTCAGGAGTTGATCAACAACATCGCCAAAGGACACGGAGGTTTATCCGTATTTGCCGGTGTGGGTGAGCGTACCCGCGAAGGAAATGACCTGATGCGTGAGATGATTGAAGCCGGTATTGTACGTTATGGCGAAAACTTCAAACATTCCATGGAAGAAGGCGGATGGGATCTTTCTCAGGTTGGCGGTGCCGAACTGGAAGAATCTAAAGCCACTTTCGTTTTCGGACAGATGAACGAGCCTCCCGGCGCCCGTGCCCGTGTGGCCTTAGCCGGTCTTACCCTGGCTGAGTATTTCCGCGATGGAGATGCCAACAGTTCGGATGCAGGTGGACGCGATATCCTTTTCTTTATTGACAATATCTTCCGTTTCACTCAGGCAGGTTCTGAGGTATCGGCCCTCTTAGGCCGTATGCCTTCGGCGGTGGGTTACCAACCTACATTGGCCACAGAGATGGGTCTGATGCAGGAGCGTATTACGTCTACCAAGCGTGGATCTATTACATCCGTTCAGGCGGTTTATGTACCTGCGGATGACTTAACTGACCCGGCTCCGGCTACTACATTCTCTCACTTAGATGCGACAACCGTATTAAGCCGTAAAATTGCCGAGTTAGGTATTTACCCTGCGGTGGACCCACTTGATTCTACATCTCGTATTCTTTCACCAGATGTAGTAGGTGACAACCATTACAGAACCGCTCAGCGCGTTAAAGAAATTCTTCAGCGCTATAAAGAGCTTCAGGATATCATCGCCATCTTAGGTATGGACGAATTGAGTGAAGAAGATAAACTTACCGTACACCGTGCCCGTCGCGTTCAGCGTTTCCTTTCTCAACCATTCCACGTGGCCGAGCAGTTTACCGGTCTGAAAGGGGTATTTGTAAGCATCGAAGACACCATCAAAGGCTTTAACATGATTATTGATGGGGAAGTAGATAAATATCCTGAGGCAGCTTTCAACCTGAAAGGTACCATCGAAGATGTTATTGAGGCCGGAGAAAAAATGTTGGCAGAAGCCTAATCGTTAATTTGAAAGAAATGCAGGTAGAAATAATCACACCCGATACAGTACTTTTCAGTGGAGAAGCCAAACTGGTTCAATTACCGGGTACTGACGGTTCATTCGAAATTTTAAATCAGCACGCACCCATTATTGCCACTTTAGGAAAAGGAAAAATCAAAGTGGTTAACAACAGCGGCGAAACAAGCCTGATTGAAATTGTAAGCGGAGTGGTTGAAATGAGCGATAATAAAGCAAATATTCTGGCCGAACAGCCTAAATAGACAATACGTTTTAATTTTATAACCTGTGCTTTTTAAGTACAGGTTTTTTTTTGTATAGAATTATACGTATTTGTGTTTAATTGAAAATTGGAGTATTTTCAATCTTATTAAGCATAAAAAAAGGGAAGCATATGCTTCCCTTTTAAGTTATAGAATTTACGTTGTACTTAATTTGATTTCAGAATTCTAACTTCTGTTCGTCGATTCTGCTGATGTTCTTCTTCAGAACAAGGAACACCATTTGAACAATTATTTACATGTTTGGTTTCACCGTAACCTTTTGCAACGAGACGGGACGAAGGAATACCTTTCACTTTAACAAGATAATCTACACAACTTTGAGCTCTTCTTTGTGAGAGGGCCATGTTATAACTATCAGTTCCACGGCTATCAGTGTGTGAACTCAGCTCAATACGAACTGTGGGATTCATCATGAGAAAACGATAAGCTTTATCTAAATCCACAATACTCTTCGGACGTAAAGTAGCTTTATCAAAGTCATAATAAATATCTTCCAACACAAAAGAACTTCCCTCTTCCATTTTCTCAAGACATACTTCCTTAGTTATTTTTAAATCTGGTTCAGAACCTTTAATAACGTAATAAACACGTTTTACAGAAGGCAAATAACTTTGCCCTACCATAGCGTTTTCCAAATCAGAGTGAATTAAAGCAAATCCTTTTGCAGTAGGGATTTCGTTTCCGGGTTGGAATATTTCAATTTCACCGTTAGCATTAGTTGTAACCGTTTTTTCAAAGTCATCTTCAAGTCCTTTTAGCGTAAAAGTCATATTGGCAAGAGGCTTTTTATCATAGCAATCTAATACACGAAGTACAAAAAGTCCATCGCCTTTTTTGCGTTTTTCTCCTCCCGGATTTAAAAATAATTCTGCTGTTAGTGTTTTAGATTCTTTTACGCCCTTTGTTGTTACATCTTCAGGTTTTTCAAGTTTATAATTCTCAGCTCCGGCTGTAATCACATAATCACATTCCGTGTTAAGCGGTACATAAAATTTACCGGATGAGTCCGTTTTTACCATCATAGAATCCCCAATCGTAAGATTCTTTACAACTACATCGGCATTTTCAATAGTAGTTTTGTCTCCATTATTTTTAACCGTACCTTCAAGGTTCAAAATAATTCTGTTCATGTTAACCGAATAAATTCTATCTACATAATCACTTCTATCTGAAGACATGTAAGCAAGTTTGCCGTCTTGTGTAATTAAGGCAAAATCATCGAACTGCGTATTTACCGGATAACCCAAGTTGAAAGGGGTTATGAAATTTCCGCCGGCATTGCGGCTTTCAAAAATGTCTAAACCACCGAGCCCCACATGACCTTTAGATGCGAAGTATAATGTATTGTCTTTATCCACAAATGGAAACATTTCATCAGATGGGGTATTAACTACTTTGCCTAAATTTACGGGGACACCCCATCCTCCGGCTACTTTTTCGCTTTTCCAGATATCCACACCCCCTTCGCCACCTGGCATATCCGAAGCAAAATAGAGCGTTTTTTCATCTGAAGATAAAGCGGCATGACCAATAGAATAGGTGTTACTGTTATACTGGAAAGGCTGGGGAACACCCCATTTATTGTCTTGCCCCTTTTCAGCGATATACAAATTTAACATCACCTTATCATCTTTTCCAGCTGTTCTATCTTTTTCAGTTCTGTTACGGGTTATATAAGCAGTTTTAAAATCTTTTGAAAAAAATACTGGTCCATCATGGGGTTTTGTTTTGAATCCTCTCTTTTGAAGTTTACCTCGCTTAGAGAAATCATCCCCTTCTTTTTGTGAATAATAAACATTTAAAAAACCAGTGTTATCCCAGCCATATTTACCACCAAGTGTTGAGCCTTTTCGTGAAGATGCATAAGCAATCCCTTCCTGATAAAATGCAGGTCCAAAATCGCCCAAGTTTTTATTTAGTGACAACTTTTTCAATTTATAATTAGAACTATCTGCTTTAAGCTTTCTGTAGTAATTACTCTGCACAACATAAGATTGAATAACCTTGTCTTCTACATTCAGGCCTTTGAGCATATCTAAGTATTTTGCAGATTCTTCATAACGCCCTAAATACCTTAATGACTCAAAATACATGAATAAGTCTTCTTTGGATGCTGCTCCTTTTTCAGCCAAAAATCCATACCAACGTGCAGATTCTTTATAATTTCTGGTATAGAAATAAGATTCACCTGCACGGCGTATCACTTCCCAGTCAGTCGCTTTTCCTTTTTTATTACGACGCTCATTCTTCTTTGCCAGTTCGCCATACATTGGTGCCGCAACTGAGAAATTCAAATATCCGTAATTTTGGTCGGCTAAATCTTTTTTGGCAGAAGACTGTCCAAACAGACTTGGGAATGTAAAGGCTGCAAGCAAAAAGATAACAATAGTTCGAGTTGCTTCAGCGGTTATATGTTTAAGTCTTTTCATGTTTTCTTAAAAATAACGGGGTGATAAAAAGGGTTTCTTTTTCGTTTTAAGGTCAAAACTCAGCATAACTTCGTGTGTTCCACGCTGATTTGTACGGAAAGCATTTAAACCATTTACTGGGAAATCAAAAGCATATCCAAATGTAACCGTCTCTTTAATCTGAACGGCTACGTTTACCCCGGCACTTTCATGAAAGCGATATGATGGTCCGATCCAGAGTGTATTTAGAATTAAAAAGTTCGCATTGATGTCAAAAGTAAGTGGTGCATTCTCTGAAATCTTAACCAAAGCACTAGGTTTAAAATCAACGATACTGTTAAGCTTAAACACATAACCTCCCGTTACATAAAAGTGACGGCGCTGAAGGGCTTCTCCGATATTCACGCCATCGCCCAATCTGTTTCTGAGAAGACGGGGTACCGAAACACCGGCATAAAAACGTTCTCCGTAATAGTACAACCCTGCTCCGAAATTCGGACGAACCTTGCTGGCATAATAATTATATACAGGGTCACCGGGATCTAAAGGATTTGTTTTGTTAAAATCATACACCTGCCAATCGGCCCCGGCACTCATACCAAAGGCCAGTCGATCACCCTTACGGTTCAGTTTTAATCCGTAAGAAATATCTGCAAAGGCACTTGTGCGGTTTCTGGCACCAATGGCATCATTACTGATGTGGAAACCAAGTCCCAGACTTTGATTTAACAAAGGAGCATCAAAAGACAAAAACTGGCTCATCGGTGCGCCATCTATTCCCACCCATTGAAAACGGGCAATAGCGACTCCGTGAATGCTTCCTCTGCTCCCTGCATAAGCCGGGTTAAAAAGCAAAGGATTAAACATATAAAGCGATGACTGCTCTTCCGTCTGGGCCTTAACTGCCCGAGGTATAAAACAGAGACCCGAAATGAGGAGGGTCATAAGTGCGGTGAAAAAACGATTTCTCATATTTTTTTGTTTTTAAGGTCCGGGAGGACTAGCCTCCCGGTTCCTGTTTCGTTTTATTCTTTTCTAAGGTTAGTATTGTAATTCTAAGTATCCTGAAACTACTTTATTCTTTTCGAGTTCAATGACATAGAAGTAGGTACCTGCGGGTAGGCGACCATTGCCTATTGTCGCCATACCTTCTGAGTAACCTTCCCAGTTATCCTGATATGGTGAAGCTTTAAATACCAGATTACCCCAGCGGTTAAATATCTCCACTTTGTGGTTAGGATATTTATCAAGACCCGGTACAACCCATTTGTCATTGAATCCGTCACCGTTCGGCGTAACCAGATTCGGCACATCTCCAAATACACAGTCTATGATAACCGACACGGTATCTATACAACCATTAGCGTCAGTAACGGTAAGTGTGTACGTTCCATCTCCTACGGCATTCAGATTTGCTGAGGTTTGACCATTTGACCAATTGAAGTTATATGGTTCGGTGCCTCCGGTAACAAAAATCTGTGCAAAACCATTATCATATCCGCAGGTGCCATTGTTAACTAAATCTACCGTAATGGCAAGAATTTCAGGCTCGGTAATGGTTATAGTAGCTGAAGCTGTACAACCTAATGCATCGGTTACGGTTACCGGATAAGTACCGGGTGCAAGACCTGTCAGTAATGAATCGGTACCAAACGTACCCCAGTCGAAGCTGAACGGACCAACCGCATCATTCACTATCACCGTTGCGGTTCCGTCACTTGCACCGTTACAGCTTACATTACTAAATACTGGGGTAAGTACAGGTGTGGAAACCGTTACATTGAAACTACATACGGTAACATTACCTGCAGCGTCGGTTGCTGTGTAGGTAACCGTTGTGGTTCCGGTTGGGAAGCTACTGCCCGGTGTATGACTGGCAATGAATGTAACAATACCACAGTTATCAGAAGGCACTGGCTCTGTCCAACTAACGTTAGACGAACAACTGTTGATATCTGATGGACAACCAGTAATCACAGGAGCTTCAGTATCGTTTACAGTAATCACAAACGAGCATGTTGCAAAGTTTCCAGCAGCATCTGTTGCTGTGTAGGTTACGGTTGTTGTTCCTACTGTAAATTCTTCACCGGATGTGTGGGTTGAAGTAATTACTAAACCTTGACCACAATTATCAGTAAAGGTAGGTGGAGTCCAAGTTACAGGAGCAGAACAAATTCCTGGTAATGAAACTTCTGTAATATCAGAAGGACAATCCGTTACTGCAGGTGCCTCATCGTCTACAACCGTTACTGTAAAGCTATAAGTTGTTATTAAGCCAGCCTGATCAACAGCCGTGTAAGTTACTGTAGTTGTTCCAACAGGGAATGTACTTCCCGAAGCAAAGTCAGATGTAAAGCTTACAATAGAACAGTTATCTGTTGCCTGAGGAGCAACCCAGTTTACAACGGCAGAGCAGTTTCCAATGTTATTGCTCTGAATAATATTGGCTGGACCATTCACAATTACAGGAGCTTCTACATCATTTACGATAACCGTAAATGTACAGTTGGTAGTGTTTCCTGCTAAGTCTGTAGCAGTGTATATTACATCTGTTGAACCCACAGGGAAGAAGCTACCGGGCGCAATGTTAGAGGTAAGCGTTGTACCTGGACAATTATCAAATGCCGTAGGTAATACCCAGTTGTATGATGTTCCACACAGTCCAGGAGAACTATTCAATGTAACATTGATTGGACAAGATGAAATAGTAGGTATCTGAGTATCTATAACCGTTATATTAAATGAACAAGCAGCAACGTTTCCTGAAGGATCGGTTACAGTATATGTTACTGTTGTTGTTCCAACCGGGAAGGTAGTACCTGGAAGATGACTGATCTGGATATTCAGCAAATCCTGACAATTGTCTGTGATAGTAGGATTAGCCCACAATACTGGAGCGCCGCAGGTATTAAATGCTGCATTCACCGTAATATCTGAAGGACAGTTTGTAATTGTAGGAATCTCAGTATCAATTACCGTAATATTGAATGAACAAATCGTCACATTTCCGGCGGCATCTGTAGCAGTGTATGTAACAACAGTTGTACCTGCTGTAAAGAAATCACCTGGGTTATGGCTTGAAACAACTGTTAAGCCGGACTGACCCTGACAATTATCTGTAAATACAGGAGGAGTCCAGGTAACGTTGTTGCCACAAAGTCCTGGTGTGTTGTTCAACGTAATGTCTGATGGACAACCTACCAATACGGGCACTTCGGTATCATTAACCGTTACGTTAAATGTACATGTACTTACATTTCCATAGATATCAGTGGCTGTGTAAGTAACCGTAGTTGTTCCAACCGGGAAGATAGTACCCGGTGTGTGAGTTGATGTAAATGATGCAAGACCACAATTATCAGAAGCTGAAGGAACTGTCCAACTAACAAGGGCTTCACAAACACCCGGGTCATTGGATACAACAATATTTGTAGGACATCCAGAAATTACAGGAGCCTGTGTATCCGTTACTGTCACGGTAAAGCTACAGGTTACAGTATTATTTGAAGCATCTGTTGCTGTATATGTTACCGTTGTGGTACCCACAGGGAAGAAGTCCCCACTATTGTGGGTTGAAGTTAAAGATACACCAGGACAATTATCCAGCGCAGAAGGTAAAGTCCAAGTAACGTTAGCTCCACAAACACCATTGCTTGTATTGATATTAATGTTCTGTGGACAAGAGACAATTTGTGGTGTCTGTGTATCATTAACTGTTACGTTAAATGTACAAATTGCCGTATTCCCTGCTGGATCAACTGCTGTATAGGTTACGGTAGTTGTTCCTATTGGGAATGTTGTTCCAGGCAAGTGGCTTGCGGTAACTATCAAGAAACCCTGACAATTATCAGCAAATACAGGAGCAGGCCATGAAACTGAGGCGCCACATGTATTAAAGTTATTGCTTACTATAATGTCTGACGGACATGAAACCGTGGTTGGAAGTTCAGAATCATTTACAGTTACTGTAAACGAACATGCAGCTGAATTTCCTGAAGCATCAGTGGCTGTATAAGTAACCACAGTTACCCCTACAGGGAAGAAATCGCCGGGATTGTGGGTTGAAACAAATGTAAATCCGGTATTGCAATTATCAGAAGCGGTTGGAGGAATCCATGAAACCTCAGCACCACATTCTCCTAAATCATTAGAAGTGACAATATTTGTCGGACAATCAACAATTACAGGAAGTTGAGTGTCATTTACTGTTACAGTAAATGAACATGTAACCGAATTACCTGCGGAATCAACAGCCGTATAAACAACCGTGGTAACTCCAATAGGAAATACATCACCAGGGTTGTGAGTGGATGTAAACGATGCTAAACCACAGTTATCGAAAGCCGTTGGTGCAACCCAAGTTACTATAGCATTACACTGATCTGGATCATTTGAAACGCTAATATCAGAAGGACAACCCGAAATCACAGGAGGTACATTTTCAACAACAGTTACGTTGAAAGAACAAGTTGAAACATTGCCATATAAATCCGTAGCAGTGTATGTTACAGTTGTTGTTCCTACCGGGAAGAAGTCTCCACTATTGTGAGTTGCGCTCAATATAGCTCCTGAACAGTTATCTGAAACAGTAGGCACTGGCCAGAATACATTGGCACCGCACAACACAGGAGAAGTTGAAACTGTTACATTAGGCGGACACACTGTAATTACAGGAGGAATCGTATCAACAATTTCAATAACAAATGAGCACGTAGTGGCATTCCCCTGTACATCAGTTCCAGTATATGTTACTGTGGTAAACCCAACAGGGAAGCCCATTCCTGGTATGTGTGTTGATGTGACAGTTAAGCCGGGACAATTGTCTGTAAACACAGGAGGAACCCAAGAAACTGTAGCTCCGCAGGTGAAGAAAGTTGCAGATACAGAAATCGTATCTGTCGGACATCCTGTTACGGCTGGAAACTCCACATCATTAACCGTAACCGTAAAGCTACACTGAGCAATATTGCCAGCAGCATCTGTAGCCGTGTAGGTAACTGTAGAAGTTCCAACTGGGAAGAAGTCTCCAGGATTGAAGTTTGATGTTAAAGTAACTATGCTACAATTGTCTGTTGCTGTTGGTGGTGTCCATGTTACGGAAGCTCCACACAATGAAGAATCATTGGGAACTACAATATCAGTAGGACAATCCAAGATAACTGGAAGCTGATTTTCCGTTACTGTAACCGTAAAGGAACAGTTTGTTACATTTCCTGCTGAATCAACAGCTGTATAGACAACAGTAGTAACCCCAACAGGGAATACATCTCCCGAATTGTGAGTTGATGTAAATGAAGCTAATCCACAGTTATCAGAAGCTGTAGGCGCAATCCAATTTACAATAGCATTACACGAATCTAAGTCGTTTGCAACAACAATATTCGAAGGACAGCCAAAAATTATTGGTGCTTGACTATCCGTTACAGTTACAGTAAAGCTGCATGTTACGATATTGTTAGATGCATCTGTAGCAGTATAGGTTACTGTTGTACTTCCAATAGGGAAGAAATCACCACTATTATGGGTAGATGTCAACAGAACGCCTGGGCAATTATCAATTGCAGAAGGAATAGTCCATGAAACATTTGCACCACAGAGGCCATTCGAATTATTCACACTTAAATTCTGTGGACAACCAATGATTTGAGGTAACTGAGTATCATTAACCGTAACAGTAAATGAACATACAGCTGTATTTCCTGACGGGTCTGTAGCAGTATAAGTTACCGTTGTAGTACCAATCGGGAATACCGTACCTGGGAAATGAGTTTGTGATACAACTAAAAATCCTGAACAATTATCAGCAAACACAGGAGCAGGCCATGATACTGCAGCACCACAAATATTAAAGGTACTATTAACAGTTATATCAGTTGGGCAAGTAACGGTTATAGGTGTCTCAGTATCATTAACTGTAACATTAAATGAACATATTGACACATTTCCAGCTGCATCCGTAGCCGTATAAGTAACTAAAGTAGTTCCTACAGGGAAAAAGTCACCAGGGTTGTGAGACGAAACAAAAGTAAATCCTAGATTACAATTGTCTGAAGCTGTTGGTGGTGTCCATGATACAATAGCACCACAAGCGGAAGAGTCATTAGAAACAACTATATCTGTAGGGCAACCCGACAAAACAGGTGCTTCATTTTCAATCACAGTAATTGTAAATGAACATGTAGAAACGTTACCGGCAGTGTCAACTGCAGTGTAAGTTACGGTTGTAATTCCTGTTGGGAATACATCACCCGGATTATGGGAGGATACTAAAGAAGCTACTCCACAATTATCAGTAACGTTAGGTAAAGGCCAGTTTACAACGGCATCACAAGAAGCTGAGTCAACTGATGCAACGATATTAGACGGGCAACTAACAAATACAGGCGCTTCAGTATCTACTACAGTTACCGTAAACGAGCATGCATTTGAAAAACCTGCTGCATCAGTCACAATATAAGAAACAGAAGTGGTACCCAGCGGGAAAAAGCTTCCGCTTACATGAGACTCCGTAATAGTTACACCTGGACAATTATCGAATATTGAAGGCGTGGCCCAAGTGTAATTTGCTCCACATAAACCAGGAGTGTTATTAATAACAACATCCGATGGGCATGTCTGTATGGTTGGAGGTTGAACATCTTCAACAATTACATTAAATGTACACGTATCCGCATTACCTGCTAAATCAGTAACGATATAAGTTACCAACGTTGTTCCGACTGGGAATATAAATCCTGGAGTATGAGAAGATGTAATTGTTAATCCTGTGCTGCCACAGTTGTCTGAAGCAACAATAGTAGGCCAGTACACCTGTTGGTAACATGTATTAAATAAGTTGCCAACAATGATATCTCCAGGGCAATTGACAATAGAAGGAGATTCAGTGTCTGTAACCGTTACTGTAAATGAACAGGTTATAACATTTCCGGCTGCATCTGTTGCCGTGTAAGTAACTGTTGTTGTTCCAACAGGGAATATATCACCAGGACTGAAGTTACTGGTTAGAGAAATAACACCAGCGCAATTATCAGAAACAGATGGCAATGCCCAACTTACAGATGCACCGCAAATTCCGGGATTACTGGTTGTTGTAATATTCGTAGGACAGTTAGAAATTACTGGACTTTCATTATCTGTTACAATAACGTCAAATGTACATTCAGTTTGGTTTCCTACAGAATCAACGGCAATGTAAGTTACCGTAGTTACTCCAACAGGGAAAGTGCTTCCAGAAACATGTGATTGCGTAAAGCTTAAAATTCCACAATTGTCAGTCGCAGTCGGTTCTATCCAACTAACTGTCGCTTCGCAGTCACCCGAATCGGCAGAAACTGTAATATCAGTAGGACATCCATTGATTATTGGATTCTCAGCATCAAGTATGGTAACATCAAACGAACAAGTAGTTACATTACCGGCTGCATCTGTTGCCGTGTAAGTAACTGTTGTCGTTCCCACCGGGAAGTTTTGACCCGAGAAATGGGTTGCTGTCATCACAACACCAGGACAGTTATCTAAAGCCGTAGGAACAACCCAGGTTGCCCTGTTGTCACAAGAACTTTCAAAATTATTTAAAACGATATTGAGAGGACAACCTACAATAATTGGAGGCTGAACATCTAAAACAGTAACATTGAATGTACACACTGACATATTACCATTCAAATCCATGAAAGAATAGGTAACTGTTGTTGTACCAACGGGGAATATTGTTCCAGGATTGTGTGTTGTGGTGGTAAACACAGGTCCTCCGCAATTATCGGTAACTGTTGGAGCTACCCAAGTTACAGAAGCTCCACAAATACCAGGAGTATTATTAACCGTAATATTTGAAGGACAATTAGTAACGGTTGGACCTTGTACATCCAAAATGGATATTGTAACTGTAGCCTGATCACACAAAACAGGCGAGCCATCATCACAAATGCTGTACACAAAAGAATCCGATGTACAGGCTGAGCCATTAGGGGTGTAAGTTATTTCACCAGTAATAGGATCCACAGACACACTTCCTTGACTTGGAGGTGTAACTATAGTTACAGTTGTTAAATCAATTATACCATCAATATCAAAATCATTAGAAGGCACATTTATTATTACAGGAGTTAAATTATCGGTAGTTGCATTATCATCTACAGCAATAGGAGGATCGTTTACAGGCAGGACATTGATAATCACTATACCCGTGTCGCAGGCTCCGAAATTATCACAGATTACCACACACA